>NZ_LR699554.1:0-1200000 GCF_902459535.1 Paraburkholderia dioscoreae | reverse complement strand
CTCCGGCGATTCGCTGAGCGCTTCGCGAATCCGCGGCCGGTTTCACCACATGCCGGTTTCCAAAAAGGAATAAGACGGCTGCCGTGCGCGTTATGATCAATCGTTACGCCAGAAGCGGCCGATCGCGCACGATGGAGCACGTCTACGTTCACCTCCTGCATCTGCTGGCCGGCCACCCGGGCTGGACACTCACGGTCATTTTCCTTGCGGCCTTTCTGGAGGCCATCGCCGTTATCGGCACCTTCATTCCGGGCAGCACCGCGATGTTCCTTGCCGGCGCGCTGACCGGCACCGGCTCGCTCAGCCTCGGCTGGGTATTCGCGTGGGCAATCGCGGGGGCAATCGCCGGCGACGGCATGAGCTTCTGGCTCGGCAGCCGCTACAAGCACCGGATCATCCAGTTCTGGCCGTTCTGCAAACATCCCGAAGTGCTCGAAGCAGGCCACCGCTTCTTCCGCAAACATGGCGCCAAGAGCGTCGTTCTGGCGCGCTTCATCGGTCCGTTGCGGGCCATCGTGCCGGTGGTGGCGGGTATGCTCGGCATGCCGCCGCTGCGTTTCTACGGCATGAACGTGCTGTCGGCGCTGATCTGGGCGCCCGCCCATATCCTGCCGGGCATGATATTCGGCGCCTCGGTGTTGCTGGCGGGCGCGGTGTCGTTCCGGCTCGTCGTCATCATCGCGCTGCTGGTGGGCATTGTCTGGTTGAGTTTTCGCGCCGCGCGGGTTCTGCTCTCGCACGCCAATGCGTGGTCGAGCGCCGCCGGCCGCCAAGTGGGAAGCTGGGCCTGCCGCCACCCTGGGCCGTTCGGCCGTTTCGCGCGCAAGATGCTCGACCCGCAGACGCCGGACGCCAGCAGCATCCTGCTGACGTCGCTGGTCGTGCTCGTATCCGGCGCGCTGTTTTTCGGCGTACTCGACGACGTCATCAGCGGCGATCCGCTGACGCAAGTGGACCTCTCCGTCTATCACTTCCTGCGCTCGGTACGCACGCCCTGGAGCGATACGGTTCTCGCGGGTCTGTCGACGCTCGGCAGCAACATGACGCTCATGGCGCTGATCGTGACGGTCGTCGTGTGGATGCTGCTCGAACGGCGCTGGCGCACCATCGGTTACTGGCTCGCCGCGGTCGTGTTCTCCCAATTGCTGATCTTCGTGCTGCAATTCGCGATGCACCGCGCGCCGCCTAACGAGCTGATGGTCGGCGCCTATGTGTTTCCAAGCAATCACGTCGCCGCGACCGTCATCGTGTACGGCTTCCTCGCGTTCCTGCTGGCGCGCCGGGTCGGCATGCTCGAAGGTGTGCTGGTGGCGGCCGCGAGCACGATCGTGGTGATCGTGGTCGCGCTCGCGGGACTGTACTTCGGCAGGTACTGGGTGTCCGATGCGATCGGCGGCGCCGCGCTCGCGTACATCTGGGTGGCGATCGTTGCGTTGACAGCCATCTGGCGGCACCCGGAGGCGCCGCCCGAGCGCACGTTCATGCCCGTGGTGGTGCTGCTGGTCATGCTGGTCAGTGTGGGCGTGCAACTCGCCGTCGCCATGCCCGCGCCGCTGCCGGATACCGCGCTGCGCCCACCGCCCGTGCTGGTCACGCAGGCGCAATGGACGCTCTCCACGTGGAAGCGTCTGCCCTGCTACCGCTCGGATATGGGCGGCGACCGCAAGGAGCCGCTCACGCTGCAGTGGGCGTCGAACCTCGATTCGATCCGCGGCCAGTTGCGCGCTCAGGGCTGGGTCGAGGGAACGGACGTATCGGCGCACAGCCTGCTCTCGCTCGCCTCGCCCAACGTCGCGGCGGTGTCGCTGCCGGTGTTGCCGAAGCTGAACAACGGCGTGCCGTCGTCGCTGGTCTTCATGCGTCCGGGCAGCACACGCGATGAGCGCGACGTGCTGCGCTTCTGGCCCAGCGGTTACGCGGTGGAGACAGGCACCTCCACCCAACCGCTGTGGGTGGGCGCTTTCGCGCGCGAACGGCTGTCCCGGGCATCGTGGCCGATCAACATTCTGCGGGTCGACCGGGAGATGACCTCGTTCGATGCACACGCCAGATCCAGTGCCGGCCTCGACGCGGCGATCGTCGCCCGGGTGAGTTGCCACGGTGTGCCGGTGTCGCTGCTTGCCTCGCCGGTGGAGTGAGCGCATTCGCTGTTACGACGAAGAAATCGCTCTGCGCTCAATCAGTTAGCCCGCTTGGCCAGGACTTGTCCACAAGGATATGAACAATTTCTGTGGATAAGCCGAGCCGGCGCGGCGGGCATTTATCAATCCGGACCGGGCCGCTGCGTGGATCACCGTATGCGCCGCCACGCCGACCCACTTCGATATTTCCGCTTGACTCGCGCCCAAAATTTAAGCACAATCTTTCCACTGTAAACATATTGACGTTTTCACCTCACATGAACGCCTCCGTCTCCGCCTTTCGCGAAGCGCGCGCTCAGCATCCAACCCGAGGCGAAGATCTCACCACTCTGGAGTTCACAATGAATTTCTTGCTGACATTTGCCCCGTTCATCGCCTTTGCAGTGATTGAACGCGTTGCCGGTTCGCCGGCAGGACTGATTGCCGGTGCGCTCGTCGCCGCCGTACTGCTGCTGCGCGACTTCGTGAGCCCGACTCGCCACGTCAAGCTGCTGGAAGTCGGCACCGTTCTGCTATTCGGCGCGTTGGCCGTCTATGCGCTGACGAGCGACGTGCAATGGTCCATCGCCGCGGTGCGCCTGCGTGTCGACACGGGGCTCACGCTGATCGTTCTCGCCACGATCGCATTGCGCCAGCCATTCACGCTGCAATACGCACGCGAAACCGTCGATCGCGAGCATTGGAACAGCGCGCATTTCCTCCATGTCAACTACGTGATCAGTGCGGCATGGGCTGGCGCATTCGCCATCCTGGTACTGGCCGATATCGCAATGGCCTATGCGCCGGCGCCGCTCCATTCAACGGGCGTCATTGCATCAGTGATCGCGCTGATCGCCGCGATCAAATTCACATCGTGGTATCCGGCGCAATACACCGCCGGGCAGGCATAACGCCGGCATCGAATTCCCGCACAGAGGGCGGGAATTCCACCATCAAATGATTCCACTGGAAAGATTTTAATCTGCTAACACGCCTGGTTAAAAAACGTCATTCCAGGCAATGCGAACCAACAGACGGGCACACAGCACCAGTTTTCTCTAGAGTTGAAGGGTTGGCCATCAATCGTGTCGGTCGACTGTCGCGCTGATTCTCCGGCGCGAGCTCAACCTAAGGGAAATCAAATGAGAACTTCTATTCACGCCGAAGTATTGACCTATGCCGACGAGCAAATCAGCGTTGGCCACCTTCAAAATAGTGCCCCTTTGGCACTCAAACACACCATCAGCCCGGAAGAGATCCGGGATAATCTGCCCGCCGGTCAAGGCGGAGTCGGGTTTTTATTTCACGCTACCGACTGGGATACGCTTTCGTTTTCATTTCATAATGTGAAGCATAGAAACGCGTCATTTGAAGAAGAGCTTTGGAGAACGAAGCCTTTCATTGCATCGCCGATCTATTCGGGATCCCAGATCATCGGGGCCAATATTGCCTGTCCGGTTCCTCTCGAGTTGTGGCTTGGAAGCCCGCGCGGCATCAAGCGATTCCGCGAAACGCAATTCTTCCCGGCCCTGGAGCTGGCAAGGCAGGCGGGTTTGAACATGGTGGCAATGGGCGCCTCCACGCCTTATGCGTGCAACTACGGGGCGCTGCCGCGCGACACCAGGCCGCCGCATATCACCACGGGCCATGCCGCCACCGCCGCCATGCTGAAAGACTGGGCCATGCACTGCTGCAATGAACTCGACCTCGAATTCGGCAAGACAAAACTGGCGTTATTCGGCGCCGCCGGCCGGCTCGGCACGACGGTGGCCAAATACGCGCTCTACAAGGACGCACCGCGCGAGCTCGTTCTGATCGATCTGCCGGACAAGGTGAACCTGCTCACGGAGCAAGCCAAAGAGTTGATGGCGTCGGATCTGCTCGGCAAAACCCGGGTTTCGGTACACACGTTCAGTCCGAACACCCCATTGCCGGACTTCGATGGCGCCATTCTGGCGAGCAGCACCAGCGTGCCCTACCTCACGGCGGCCGACCTCAGGCGCGCGCAGTTCTGGATCGACGACTCGCATCCCCGGGCCGCGAGCGTCGAGGCTGAACTCGCGTCGCGCGGTCATACGCTATATATTGAGTGCTTCGCCCGTGGCCCTGCCGGACTCAACACCACCTTCCCGTTCCGGCTGCCGACCACACGCGATTGCTACACCTGTTTCGCCGAAGGTTACTCCGCCTGGCAGGAAGGCATTGCGTCCGACTTCATCATCGGCAGTCCGCCCGTGTGGTCCGTCTCCTACACGCACAGTTTGCTGAAAAAGTACGGTTTTGCGGTCGGCCCATTTCATGGGAAAAACGGCTCGCCGATCACGCTGGATGCGCAACTTCGCGGCAAGCAGGAATTGATGAGTTCGTAGATTTCACTGGAGGCCCGATGGGAATGCCGCGCGAGAGCATGCGGGACGTGCTGGAACGAAGCCGGTTTGCAATACGTTGGGGCGGCGCACTGGGCCTCCTGTGCCACCCCATCTACTATGTAGTGTGGACCTATGTCCTGCCACAGCCTTACGACAACCTCGCCCTTCGATTGAGTGCGGCGCTCGTCTGCATTCCATTGATTTTCCAAGCGCATTGGCCAAAGCGGTTCAACCATTACCTGCTGATTTACTGGCATTGCTGCCTGATCTACGTATTGCCATTCGTTTGCACTTTCCTCGCGATCAGAAATTCATTCTCCACCATGTGGATGATGACCGAGGTCATGATGATTTTCATTCTGGCGCTGTGCATCGACAATCCGCTTTTACTGATGGGCTGCATCGGCATTGGCGTGTTTTCCGGCGCCCTGGCCGCGGTGCTCAGCTCCCCGGTTCCGATTGTCGTGACTGCGGCCGATCAGTCGAATCTGGCCTTGCTGCCGGTCGTCGTTCTGTGCAGCATGGCCTTCAGCCATGCGATCAGCAAAGGACGCATCTTCGTGGAAAAGAACCGCGCGTTGCAGGCGCTCGCGGGTTCGATCGCCCATGAAATGCGCAATCCGCTCAGCCAGTTGCGGTATGTGCTGGACCGCGTGGAAGAAGTACTGCCTTCGACAGGGGAGTCCAACCAGTCGCCGGCGTTGCCGCGCGAAGACGCCGCGGCGCTCTATCGACATCTCGCGCATGGGCAATTGTCGATCGAGCGCGGCCTGCGCATCATTGCCATGACGCTGGACGAGGTCAGTGCGAAACCCATTCGCCCGGATTGCCTGAGCTATCTGAGCGCGGCGGGCACCACGCGCAAGGCGCTGGAAGAATACGGCTTCGGCGACGAAAAAGAACGCGACAAGGTCAGGCTTGTGGTACGGGAAGACTTCACCTTCAAGGTGGATGAAACCGTCTATCTGTTCACCCTGTTCAACCTGATCAAGAACGCGCTGCATCACATCGCCACGCACCCGGCGGCCACGCTCACGCTGACGATCGAACAACAGTCGGTCGTGGTTCGCGACACCGGTCCCGGCATCGCGCCCGACATGCTACCGCACCTGTTCGAGCCCTTCCGGACGACGGGCAATTCGGCTGGGACAGGGCTGGGACTCGCCTACTGCCAGCGTGCGATGCACGCCTTCGGCGGCAGCATCACCTGCCGCTCGGAACTCGCGACATTCACGGAATTCACGCTGCAATTTCCCGTGGTTCCGAAGAGCGAAATCGCGGACTACGAGCGTCGTATCCTGGAACACGCCGCGCCCTTCTTCAAGGGCAAACGCATTCTCATCGTGGACGACGACGCCGGTCAGCGCGCGCGAGCCTCCCGTGCATTGGCGCAAGTGGGCGCACACGTGAGCGAGGCGGAAAACGGCGCGATCGCGTTGACCGTGCTGCGCGAGTCGGTTCCCTACGACCTCGTGTTGATGGACATCAACATGCCGGTTCTGGACGGCTACAGGACCACCGAGAGAATTCGCGCCGGTCACGGCGATCCGAGCTGGAACGTGCTGATTGCCGCTTACACCGCGGAGCCCGGCACGGTGGTGCGGTTGCTCGCCCGGCGAGCCGGCATGGATGAAATCATCAGCAAATCCTGCAGCGTGCTCGAATTGATCACGTCTTTGCAGACGCTGTTCGAAAGCGGCAACCGGCACCATCTGAACCAGACATCCGACGCGTTCTCCGGCAAATCGATCCTGGTCGCGGACGACGACACGTACAGCCGACTGGTCGCCAAAGGCTATCTGGAGCGATGCGGCGCGAGCGTGGTCGAAGCCGAGCATGGGCAGGCTGTTCTTGCGCACCTGCAGGGCGACGGCGTGATCGACGCCATCATCATGGATATGAATATGCCGGGCATGGGCGGCGTGGAAACGACCGCGCTGATTCGTGCCCGCGCCGACTCGTATGCCACCGTGCCGATCATTGCCTTGACCAGCCAGTCGGACATCAAGGCAGTCCAGACGTGTCTCGCCGCGGGCATGAACGAAGTCATGATAAAACCCCTGCAAGGCGGCTCGCTCTATGCGTGCCTCGCGCGGCAGTTCGCACGGCAACGCGGCGGCATTGTTCCGGCGGAGACCGGTTCATTACCAGTGCCGGCGGCCACGCTGGCCGGCAAGCCTCCCGTCATGACGGAAAGCACGCTGCTCGACGAGAAGCACCTCGAAGAACTGGTGTCGCTCGATCTGCTCGACGAATCGTTCCTCAAAGGCATCGAGCAGATTCGCCTGCTGGTGACGCGGCTCGGCGCCAGTGTCGCGGCCGTCGACCTCGAATCGACGCAAGGCGCGCTGCACCTTCTGCTCGGCGTCAGCGGCAACATCGGCGCAAGAGCGCTGCATCAGTTCGTGCGGCAGATTTATGCGCGGCTGGTGGAAGACGAATGGCCCGCGGAAGCCGACTGGCTCACGCGCATCGGCACCTTGAGCGAGCGTTCGACCGACGCGCTGCAGGCGTATTTCGCTTCAGCCAGCGCACGCCGCGAACATCGCGATCTCCTGAGCGATGAATGGCCATGACGGCCATTCGATCTTATCGCGAGGCCAGTTGAGTGTCGGACGGCTCTTCGTCGCCCGCAGTGTGCACGCGGCCGTTGGAACCGGGAAAGCCCATCGTCACCGTGGTGCCCGCGCCGACCGTCGATTCGATCCGCAGGCATCCGCCGAAAGATTGCATGATGCGGTTGCAAAAGATCATGCCCATGCCGTGGCCGCCGGCGCCGGAGTAAGTGGTAACCGGATCCTGCAGCAGGCGCGCTCTTATCTCCGGCGCGATCCCCGGCCCATTGTCGCGAATGCGGATCTCGTGCTCGGGGAAAGCCGCGACCTCGAGGCGCAACGAAGGCGCGCTTCTGCCGTCGAGCGCGCGCAGTGCGTTGGACAGCAGCGAAGACAGCACGAGCGCCACGCAGTTGGGCATGGCATGCACGACGAAATCTCCTTCCACCTCGACCTTGATCCAGTCGCGCTGCAACGCGACGAACGGATATGTGTCGAGCAGCGTGGCGATCAAACGGGTGGCTCTGACCGCGCGCGTGGCGCCGCCCGACGCGGACTGCTGGCCGCCGCTCTTGTGCACCGTTGCCCAGAAAGACGAGATCAGCGTCAGGCAATACTGCGCGTTGTTCAGCATCGAGGTTGCCGCGAGGCCGATCTCCCGCTGGCGCTCCGGATCGTATTGCGCGGCCACGTCGTTCTCGACGGAGCGCGCGAACAGCGAGATGGTTGCGAGCGGCGTATTCAGTTCGTGGGCGAGGAAAGCCAGCGTTTCGTCCATTGCCAGCAGCCTCTGCTGACGCGTTTCCCGCTCCGTGTAGCGCGCGCTCGCCAGTTGCAGGGCCTCGCGCACCATGTCCGTTCGCAGCGGCTTTTCGAGGATGCGGAACACGTCGCCCGTATTGACCGTTTGCAGCAGCATGTCCTTGTCGGCGTAGGCGGTCACGAGAATGCGCACGATCTGCGGATATTCCAGCGCCACCTGGCGCAGCAGTTCGTCGCCATCGCCGCCCGGCATGCGAAAGTCCGTAACCAGTACCGCAATCTCCGCGCCGTGTTTGCCCAGCACGGTCATGGCCTCGTCCGCGCACTGGGCGACGTGCACGTTGTAATCGGCGTTCATGGCCCGCGCGAAGTGGTTGCGCGACATCTCGTCGTCGTCGACGAAGAGAATGGAAAACGGCGCCTGCATGGTGTCACTCATCGCATTCCCAGCGTGTCGAAAGTGATTGGAGCCCACTTCGCAGAAGATAAGAAACGGCTTGCCGAGGCAACCGCCGGACCGGTTGGAATCTGGAAGTATATGGTATCGCGCTAGCGGAAAAAGGGGGAAGCACCACCCGGCCTCAGCCACTTATCCAATATGAATCAACGCCGGCCAGGCATTCAGGCCCGCGATTGTGTTGCGCGAGATTACGCCGTTACACCTCGGCACGGCGCGGCGGCCGGACCGGTCGGCCGTAACAAACCGAAACCCCCCTCCAGCCGATCTCGCGAGAATAAGCGCCAGAGTCGGATAGACTCTGCTACTGATTGTCTGGATTCCTGTCGCCGGCAACGGCGATGCCCCTCCTGGGAGTTCGCATGGCGCTCTTCAATAGCAATTGGCCCAGCCGTTCATGGACGACGCTCGCCGGACGCAACCGGGCTGGCGGGAGACCCTCATGAGCGAAGCGCCGTCAATCCCGGTCAAGCGTGGGCGGCGAGGCCGCGTCGTGCTGGCGGTCGTGGTGCTGGCGCTGATCGCGCTGGTGGCCTTCCGGCTGCTGCGCTCGAAGTCGCCCAAGCCCGGCGTGGCGCCCCAGGTCGTGACGGTCGCCGCCGCGACCACCGGACCCATGCCGGAAACGCTGAGCGAGTTGGGCACGGTGACGCCCGTCGCCACGGTGACGGTATTGCCGCAGTTGAGCGGCTATCTGACCGCCGTCGGCTACCGCGAAGGGCAGGACGTCCAGAAAGGGCAATTTCTCGCGCAAATCGACCCGCGCCAGTTTGAAATCAGCAAGCGCCAGGCCGAGGCGCAACTCGCCAGGGACAAGGCGGCGCTCGCCCAGGCCCGCGCCGATCTCGCGCGCTTTACGCAACTCAACGAACGCAAGTCGATCGCCGAGCAGACCTATGCGGATCAGCAGTTTCTCGTCCAGCAGGACGAAGCGGCGGTCAAGGCCGACGAAGCCAACGTCGCGCAATTCGAGCTCGATCTGATCTATTGCCACATCACCGCGCCGGTGTCGGGACGGGTCGGGCTGCGCCTCGTCGATCCGGGCAACTACGTCACCGCGTCGAGTCAGCCGGGCATTGCGGTCATCACGACGATGAAACCGACCACGGTCGAATTCACGGTGCCGCAAACCGCTCTCGGCAAAGTGCTTAGGCGCACCAACTCCGGCGCGCAACTGCCCGTCACGGTGTTCAGCAGCGACAATTCCCGGCAACTCGCGACCGGCACGCTGTACGCGATCAACAACCAGATGGCGACCGCGACCGGCACGGTCACGTTGCGCGCCACTTTCGCCAATGAGGACGAGGCGCTCTTCCCCAACGAGTTCGTCAATGTCAAGCTGCTGGTCGACACGCTGCAGAACGCGGTGCTGGTGCCGACTCCCGCGGTGCAGAGCGGCGCGCCCGGCGACTACGTCTATCTGGTCAACGCCGACAATACGGTGTCGGTGCGCAAGGTCACGCTGGGACCGGGCGACGGCCAGCATACGGTGATCACGTCGGGGCTCGCCGCCGGCAACGTGGTCGTCACCGACGGCATGGACCGCCTGAGCGACGGCGTGAAGATCAAGGCATCCGCGACCCGGCCGGCTGCGGGAGCGGCGGGCGCTTCTTCGGCTGCCGCGCCGCTGGCGCCGCCGCCCGAGCCCGCTGCCAGCCCCACGCGGGCGGCGTCCGCGCCCGGCGCGGCTTCCGTGGCTTCGTAGTCCGCCGGCCCGTCGATGAACTTCTCCCGTCTGTTCATCCTCAGACCCGTGGCGACGTCGCTGCTGATGGTCGCGCTCGTGCTCGTCGGGCTGGTCGCGGTGCGCTTCCTGCCGGTATCTTCGCTGCCCGACGTCGACTACCCGACCATCCAGGTCCAGACCTTCTACCCCGGTGCCAGCCCGAACGTGATGGCGACCACCGTCACCGCGCCGCTCGAGGTCCAGCTCGGCGAGATTCCGGGCTTGCAGCAGATGGTCTCGTACAGTTCGGAAGGCGCGTCGGTAATCACGCTGCAATTCGATCTCTCGCTGAATCTGGACATTGCCGAACAGAACGTGCAGCAGGCGATCAACGCCGCCAACAGCTTTCTGCCGACCGGCCTGCCCGCGCCGCCGACTTACGCGAAGGTCAACCCGGCCGATCAGCCGATCCTCACGCTCGCGGTCACGTCGAAGTCCATGTCGCTGACGCAGTTGCAGGACGCCGCCAACAATCGTCTCGCCACCAAGATCTCGGAAGTGCCGGGCGTCGGTCTCGTCACGACGGCCGGCGGCAACGTGCCGGCCGTGCGCGTCGAAGCCGATCCGCAGAAGCTCGCAGCCTACGGCCTGAATCTCGACGATCTGCGCACCCTGCTCGCCAACGTCAACGTCAGCCAGCCGAAAGGCAATTTCGACGGTCCGGAGCTCGACTACACGATCAACGCCAACGACCAGATCGTAGACCCGCAAGACTATCTGGCCACCGTGATCGCCTATCAGAACGGCGCGCCGGTCTATCTGCGCGACGTCGCGCGCGTGAGCCAGGCGGCGCAGGATGTAGAGCGCGGCGCGTGGTACAACCGCACGCCGGCTATCGTGCTGAACGTGCAGCGTCAGCCGGGTGCGAACGTGATCGCCACTGTCGATCAGATCATGAAGCAGTTGCCGGCGCTCGAATCGACGCTGCCTGCCGGCCTGCAGGTGACGGTCGTGGCGAACACCACCGGCGTGATCCGCTCGTCGGTCTCGGACGCCGCATTCGAACTGGTGCTCTCGGTCGTGCTGGTCGTGCTGGTAATTTTCGTGTTCCTGCGCAACGTGCCCGCCACCATCATTCCGAGCATCTCCGTGCCGGTGTCGCTGATCGGCACGCTCGCCGTGATGTACCAGCTCAACTATTCGATCGACAACCTCTCGCTGATGGCGCTGATCATCGCAACGGGTTTCGTCGTCGACGATTCGATCGTGATGATCGAGAACATCGTGCGCTATCTGGAGGAAGGCAAGACGCCTCTCGAAGCCGCGCTCGAAGGCGCCGGGCAGATCGGCTTCACGATCCTCTCGCTGACGGTCTCGCTGATCGCGGTGCTGATCCCGCTGCTGTTCATGGGCGGCGTGATCGGCCGGCTTTTCAGCGAATTCGCGATCACGCTCGCGGTGACGATCGTGATTTCGGCGGTGGTCTCGCTGACCGTGGTGCCGATGCTGTGCGCGCGTCTGTTGCGCGCGCAGGCGCAACGCCATCCGAGCCGTTTCGAGCGCTTCAGCGAAGGCCTGTTCGACAGGACGCTCGCGGCTTACGAGCGTGGTCTGAACTGGGTGCTCGATCACCAGATGCTGACGCTGGCGGTCGCGCTCATCACCGTCGCGCTCACGGCGATCCTGTACATCGTGATTCCGAAGGGCCTGTTCCCGGTGCAGGACGTGGGCGTGATCCAGGGTATCAGCGTGGCCGACAACTCGGTTTCGTACACGGCGATGGTCCGGCGTCAAAGCGCCCTCGCCGACGCGATTCTGAAGGATCCCGACGTGGTGTCGCTCACTTCCTATGTCGGCATCGACGGGACCAATCCGACGCTGAACAACGGCCGCTTCCTGATCAATCTGCGCCCGCGCGACGACCGCTCGGTCACCGCCGAGGAAATCGGCCGTAGGATCCAGCAGGAAGTCGCCGAGGTGCCCGGCATTCGCCTGTATCTGCAACCCGAGCAGGATCTGACGCTCGACACCTCGGTTTCGCGCAACCAGTACAACTTCGTGCTGCGCGGGCCGAACCAGCAGGCCTTCAACCAGTACGTGCCGGCATTGATCGCGCGCATGAAGCAGATTTCGTCGATCACGGACGTCACGAGCGACCTGAACACCAACGGCCTGAGCGTGAACGTCGAAGTCAACCGCCAGCTTGCCGCGCGCTACGGCATCACCGCGGCCACGATCGACAACGCGCTGTACGACGCGCTCGGCCAGCGCATCGTCTCGACCATCTTCCAGCAGTCCGACCAGTACCGCGTGATTCTGGTGGCGAAGCCCGAAACGCTGCCTACGGTGCAGTCGATCGGCAATCTGTATCTGCCGAGCCAGACCAGCAGCAGCGGCCAGGTGCCGCTGTCGGGCATCGCGAAGATCAGCATCACGCAGTCGCCGCTGATGATCAGCCATCTCGCGCAGTTCCCGTCGGTGACAATCTCGTTCAACCTCGCGCAGGACGCGTCGCTCAGCGCCGCCGTCGCGCAGATCCGCGACGCCGAGCGCGCGGTGGAACTGCCGCCGTCGATCACGACCTCGTTCCAGGGCGCGGCACAGGCGTTCGAAGACTCGCTCTCGAGCGAGGTGTATCTGCTGATCGCCGCGCTGGTCGCCGTGTATATCGTGCTCGGCGTGCTGTACGAAAGCTACATTCACCCGGTGACGATCCTCTCGACGCTGCCCTCGGCCGGCATCGGCGCCCTGCTCGCGTTGATGATCGCGGGCAGCGACCTCGACGTGATCGGCATTATCGGCATCGTGCTGCTGATCGGCATCGTCAAGAAGAACGCGATCATGATGGTCGACTTCGCGCTCGAAGCGGAGCGCGTGCACGGCAAGCCGGCGCGCGAAGCGATCTTCGAAGCGTCGCTGCTGCGCTTCCGGCCGATCCTGATGACCACGCTCGCGGCCATGCTCGGCGCGCTGCCCATGCTGCTCGGCACCGGCACCGGCTCTGAACTGCGCCGGCCGCTCGGTCTCGCGATCATCGGCGGGCTGATGGTGAGCCAGGTGCTGACGCTGTTCACGACGCCGGTGATCTATCTGTTCTTCGACCGCCTCGCGCAGCGCGTGAACAGCCGGCGCCGCGCCGCGAGTGAGGGCGCCGCCGCGCCGCCGGAGAACACGCCGTGAACATCTCGGCGCTGTTCATCCGACGCCCGGTGGCGACCGCGCTGCTGGCGATCGCGATCCTGATTTCCGGCGCGCTCGCGTATTTCCGGCTGCCGGTTGCGCCGCTGCCTAACATCGCGTTTCCGGTAATCGCGCTGCAGGCGAACATGGCGGGCGCGAGCCCGGAAACCATGGCCGCGACCGTCTCCGAGCCGCTGGAGCGGCGCCTCGCCACCATCGCCGACGTGAACCAGCTGACCTCGATCAGTTACGTTGGCTCGTCGATGATCATCGTCGTGTTCGGTCTGAACCGCGATATCAACGGCGCGGCGCGCGACGTACAGGCCGCCATCCAGGCCGCGCGCGCCGATCTGCCGACCACGCTGCGCAGCAACCCGACGTATCGCCAGTACAACCCGGCCGGCGCACCGATCATGGTGCTCGCGCTGACCTCCGACACGCTGACCAAAGCGCAGCTCTACGACTCCGCCGATTCGGTGATCCAGCAGCAGTTGTCGCAGGTCGACGGCGTCGGGCAGATCACGCTGGGCGGCGGCGCGTTGCCGTCGGTGCGCGTCGAGTTGGAACCGGGCAAGCTGAACAGCTACGGCATCGGCCTGGAAGACGTGCGCGCCGCGATCGGCGCGGCGAACGCGAATAGCGCGAAAGGCCACATCGACCAGGGCGAGCAGCGCTATGTGGTCACGTCGAACGATCAGATCAGCAAGGCCGCGCCGTATCGCGACGTGGTGATCGCCTATCGCGACGGCGCACCCGTCCTGCTGCGCGATGTCGCTCAGGTGCGCGATTCGAACGAGAACATCCGCAACGCCGGACTCTACAACGGCAAGTCGGCGGTGCTCGTGATCGTCTATCCGACGCCGGGCAGCAACGTGGTGCAGACGGTCGAGCAGATCCGCTCGCGCCTGCCGATCATCGAAGCCGCGTTGCCGAGCGCGATCCACGTGAACGTTGCCATCGACCGCTCAGAGTCGGTGCGCGCTTCGGTGGCCGACACCGAGCGCACACTGTTCATCGCGGTGCTGCTGGTGGTGGGCGTGGTGTTCGTGTTCCTGCTGTCGCCGCGCGCCACGCTGATTCCGGCGGTCGCGCTGCCGCTCTCGATCGTCGGCTCGTTCGGACCGATGTATCTGCTCGGCTATAGCATCGACAATCTCTCGCTGATGGCGCTGACGATCGGCACCGGCTTCGTGGTCGACGACGCCGTGGTGGTGCTGGAGAACATCGTGCGGCATCTCGAAGCCGGTCTCGATCCGAAGGAAGCCGCGCTGCGCGGCAGCGCCGAGGTCGGCTTCACGGTGATCTCGATGAGCCTCTCGCTGATCGCGGTGTTTCTGCCAATCCTGCTGATGCCGGGCATTGTCGGGCTGCTGTTTCACGAGTTCGCTGTCACGCTCTCGATTGCGATCCTGCTGTCTCTGCTCATTTCGCTGACCATCACGCCGGTCATGTGCGCCTACCTGCTCAGCCGCGAGCGCACGATGCATCTGCAGTCGCGCTGGGCGTATTGGGTCGAGGCTCAGTTCGAGCGCTTCAAACAGGCCTATGCGCGCTCGCTGGCGGCGGCGCTCGACCATGCGCTCGCGGTCGTCCTGCTGCTGATCGGCCTGCTCGTGCTCAACGTGTTCCTGGTCCGGCTGCTGCCCGGGACGTTCTTTCCGGAGCAGGACACCGGCATCCTGATCGGCCAGATCATCGCCGACCAGAGCGTCTCGTTCAACGCCATGGAAAAGAAGCTCGCGCAATTGCAGGCAATCGTGAAGCAGGATCCGGCGGTGGCGTCGGTGGCGGGTTTCACCGGGGGGCGCGCACTGAACACGGCCAATGTGTTCATCGAACTGAAACCGCTCGCGCAACGCCATCTGTCGGCCACCGAGGTGGTCAACCGGCTACGCCCCAAACTCAATGCCGTCTCGGGCGCCCGGCTCTTCCTGCAGGCGCAGCAGGATCTGCAGATCGGCGGGCGCCAGGCCGCGGCCGAATACCAGTACACCCTCTCCAGCGACGATGCGAACGCGCTCTTCACCTGGGTGCCGAAACTCGTCACCGAACTCGGCAAATACCGTGCAAAACTGGAGGACGTGAATTCGGATCTGCAGCAGAACGGCTTGCAGACCTATGTGAACTTCAACCGCGCGACCGCCACGCGCTACGGCTTCCAGCCGAACCAGATCGACAACGTGCTGTACGACGCGTTCGGACAGCGCACCGTGTCGACCATCTACAACCCGCTCAATCAGTACTTTGTCGTGATGGAGGTTGCACCCGCCTACTGGCAATATCCGCAGGCGCTCAACCAGATTTTCCTCAGCACGTCCGCCGGCAACCCGAGCGGCACGCAGCAGACGCAGATGTCCAGCGCCACCGTCAAAGCCGTGCAGCAGGCGATGGCCGTGAGCAGCGCGTCGAGCACCAGCGCGAATACGAACTCCCTGAACGCCGACGCCGAAGCGAACCAGCAGACCAACAGCATCTCGAACAGCAAGGGCGGCAATTCCAGCGGCAGCGCGGATAGCACCGCAGCCGAAACGATGGTGCCGCTTGCCGCGATGATGACCTTCTCGAACAGCCACACCGCGACCCAGGTGAACCATCAGAGCGGGCTCGTGGCCGGCACCATCTCGTTCAATCTGCCGGCCGGCGGATCGCTGAGCGAGGCCGGCCAGCTCATTGCGCAGGCCGAGCGCGACATCGGCATGCCCGCTTCGGTGCATGGCGCGTTCGCGGGCGCCGCGCAAGCCTATGCGCAGTCGATGGGCGCCGTGCCGCTGCTGATTCTCGCCGCGCTGGTCGTCGTCTATATCGTGCTCGGCGTGCTGTACGAGAATACGGTGCACCCGCTCACGATCCTGTCCACGCTGCCGTCGGCGGGCATCGGCGCGACGCTCGCGTTGCTGATCTTCGGCACGCCCTTTTCGGTGATCGCGATGATCGGCATCATTCTGCTGATCGGTATCGTCAAGAAAAACGGCATCATGATGGTCGACGTCGCGATCCAGCTGCAACGCGAGGAAGGCCTGAATGCGCGCGATGCGATTCACCAGGCCGCGGTGGTGCGGCTGCGCCCGATCATGATGACGACCGCAGCCGCCGTGCTGGGCGCGGTGCCGCTTGCGATCGGCATCGGCCAGGGCGCGTCGCTGCGCCAGCCGCTCGGCGTAACGGTCATGGGCGGCCTGCTCGTGAGCCAGGTTTTCACGTTGTACACGACGCCGGTGATCTACCTGTACCTCGACCGGCTGCGCGCGCGGCTCGCGAGATGGTCAGCGCGCCTGCCGTGGAATCGCCGCGACGACGCACCGGACACGAGCGCATGATGAAGACGATCTTCCCCACCAGACTGGCCGGCGCATTGCTGGCGTTATCGGCTGTGTTGACGGGCGGCTGCATGGTCGGCCCCGACTACCATCGCCCGCCCGTCGCCACGCCCGCCGCGTGGAAGGAACTGCCTGGCTGGATCGAGGCGCAGCCCGCCGCCGAGCGCCCGAAAGGAGACTGGTGGACGGCCTTCAACGACCCGCTCCTCGATGAGCTCGAGCCGCTCGTCTCGGTGTCGAACCAGACCGTGCGCCAGGACTATGCGAACTACCAGCAGGCACTGGCCGAAGTGCGGCTCGCGCGCAGCGCGCTGTTCCCGACCATTGGCATAAACGGATCGGCCACCCGTGAACGTTCGGCTACAGGCAATCTGAGCAGCAGCCTGCTGGCCGGCGGAGGGGGCGCGAGCAGCTTCCAGCGCATCAACAACGCCGGCTCGCTCGAAGCCAACGCGAGCTGGGCGCCCGACTTGTGGGGTCTCGTGCGCCGCGACATCGAGCAAAGCGCAGCCACGGCGCAGGCGAGCCAGGCGACGCTCGCCAACGCCACGCTCTCCGAGCAGATCGCGCTGGCGAACGCGGTGATCGATCTGCGCGTAACGGATGCGAATATCGACCTGCTCACTCATACCGTGGATGCGTTCGAGCAATCGTTGCGTGTGGTCGCCGAGCAGGACAAGGCCGGCACCGTGCCGCCTTCCGATCTGGTGAGCGCGCAGACGCAACTGGAGTCGGCCCAATCGAGTCTGATTGCACTGGGCGTCGCGCGTGCTCAATACGTTCATGCGATCGCCGTGCTGGTCGGCAGGAATCCGGAAGCACTGGACGTACCCACGAATACCACGCTGCCCACGTTGCCGTCCGTTCCGGTCAGCCTACCGTCCACGCTATTGCAGCGCCGGCCCGATATTGCCGCCGCCGAGCGCCAGATGGCCGCGCAGAATGCCGCGATCGGCGTGGCCGTCGCAGCGTATTACCCGACGATTTCTCTATCGGCGCTGGATGGCTTCACGCAGTCGCCGTTGGCGGGCCTGCTGCACATCGCCAATTATGTCTGGTCGTTGGGCGGCCAGGCGAGCGAGACGCTTTTCGACGGCGGGCAGCGCAGCGCGCAGGTCGACGCGGCAAAAGCCTCTTACGACGCGGCCCTCGCCAATTATCGCGGCACGGTTCTGACGGCATTCCAGGGCGTGGAGAACGACCTCGCCGGCTTGCGTATTCTCGCGCAGCAAGCCGAGGTTCTGGAGCGCGCGGTGCGCGACGCGACGCGCGGCACCGAAATCGCGCGCAATGAATATCAGGCGGGCACGGTCGACTTCACGACCGTTGCGACGGCGCAAGCCACTCAGTTGAATCTTCAGCAGACGGCCTTGAACGTGCAGCAAACGCGGCTGCTCGATGCCGCGTCGCTGATCGGCGATCTGGGCGGCGGCTGGTCCGACAGCGAGCTTGGCGACCCTCGGAAGATGGGCCAACGGCAGGTGTCGCCTTAAGTCGGCATGCCTGAAGTAGGCTCGGCGTCAGGCTTCGTGGACAGCCGCAGGTAAGCCGCCGCCAGCCTGCGCAGTTCTTCTTCCGACGCGTCTTCAATGCCGATGAGATGATTGTCCGCGGCCCGATGCGAGGAAAGCAGCTCATTGAGTTTCAGGTGCAACGCAACGCTATCCTTGTTCTGACTCTGCTGAATCAGGAACACCATCAGAAAAGTGACGATCGTGGTGCCGGTGTTGATGACCAGTTGCCATCCGTCGGAATAATGAAAAATGGGCCCCGTGACGATCCATGCAATGACCGTCAACACGGCAAGACAGAACGCCGCGGGCGAACCGGCCCACCGCGTAACGAGGCTCGCGAATCTGTCGAATAGCTGCGTTACCGGATGACGACCTGCATAGGCGGGGCTCGATGTGTCCGGAACGGTGTCGAGTTCGTCGGTTGTCGAGGGTGCAACAGACTTGGTAGGCATAACCGGCTCCAGAAGGTTGGCCCGTTCCCTTCTGCAAAATCCATGCCCCACGGGTTGGTCTCCCGCTCCGCAAGGACAACACACGGTTCCAATACCGATTGCGCCGCCACGACGAGGCCCGCGTAGCGTAGATACCGGCAACGGATACCGGGTTTGCATTTTTTGCCAGTAAGAATGAATCTTTGCCGCTTATGCGCCCGCTACCGCGATGAGTTGAATACGGACCCACGCGCACTCCTCGCTAAAGCCTCGTACAATCTTCAAGGCGTCGATCACGCAAACCATCAGACCGTACACGGCGAGGTTCTGTTATAGCGAGATCTCTTCCGGCATGCCAACGGACTTTCTACAGCCGCTCTCATTGCAGCAATTCACCCTCACTCTTTCTCAGCGCGACTCGATGTCATGGAAAGCAATAGCAAACCCGCCCACACGGACGAACTCGGCTTGCGTCCGGCGAGGCCTGCGGATCATGCCGCTGAAAACGGCATTCTGCTGAGGCTCGCGCGGGCACAATCGGGATCGCGCGAACGGCTTTTGCAGGAAATCGCAGACGCCGCGCTGTCGCTTTGCAATGCGGGCAGTTCCGGCATCAGTCTCGTCGAAGGCGCGGATCCGGACAGGCAGTTTCGCTGGCTGGCGGTGGCAGGCTCGTGCGTCGGCTTGCAAGGTAAAACAACCGCATGGAACGAATGTCCGTGCCGGCTGGCACTGGAATCTGCAGCACCGCAATTATTCGTTCGGCCGCAAGACCACTTTCCCGGCTTGCGGTTTCCCGGTGTGGAGATTGCCGAAGGTCTGGTCGTGCCGATCCCGACCGACAACGGCTTCGTGGGCGCGATATGGGTAATGTCGCACACCTCGGCGCGCCGCTTCGATCTCGAAGACGTGCGTCTACTCTCGAACCTCGCCGTCTCCGCGGGTGCTGCGCTGACCACCGTCAATACCCGGGACACGGGCGAGGAAAGCGAGCGCCGGCATAGCGAGTTCATCGCCATGCTCGGGCACGAACTGCGAAACCCGATGGCTCCGATCGACAGCGCGGTCGGCGCCGCCAAGCAATTGTGCGCGGACAA
Source organism: Paraburkholderia dioscoreae (assembly GCF_902459535.1). Taxonomy (NCBI): domain Bacteria; kingdom Pseudomonadati; phylum Pseudomonadota; class Betaproteobacteria; order Burkholderiales; family Burkholderiaceae; genus Paraburkholderia; species Paraburkholderia dioscoreae. Next base: position 1,180,532 of record NZ_LR699554.1, on the reverse strand, counting down.
CGCGAGGGCGGTCGAGGTTCTGACCATCGCGCAGCGGCAGATGCGGCATCTGCGAACCCTGGTCGACGACCTGCTCGACGCCGCGCGGTTGAAGCACGGCAAGCTCGCCATCAAGCACAGCGATACTTCGCTCAACGAGATCGCGTTCGATGCCGTCACCGCCGTGAAGCATCACATACAGTCGCGGCGGCATTCGCTCACGCTGACCGGCCTCGAGACGCCGGTGCCGGTGCGGGCGGATCACGTCAGACTGAGCCAGGTGCTTGGCAACCTTCTTTCCAATGCCGCGAAGTACACGCCAATCGGCGGCACGATCGAACTCGCCGTCAGAGTCGCCGGGGACGGGCAGGAACCGGAGCGCAAGGAGGTAGTCGTCATCGAGGTGAAGGACAACGGGATTGGCATCGACAGTTCCATCCAGCCACGCGTCTTCGACCTCTTCGCCCAGTCGGCACGCGGTAATGCCCGGGCCGAGGGCGGCTTGGGAATCGGTCTCGCCGTCGCCAAGCGAATGGTCGAACTGCACGACGGCACGATTTCCCTGCGCAGCGAAGGAACCGGCAAAGGCACGTCGGTTACGTTGAAGTTGCCGATCTTGCGCTCGGGCGACGAGTTGCAGCCAAAGGCCGAGACTCCGCCGTCTGCCGGTCTCGGGCCTGTACGTCTGCTGCTCGTGGACGACAATGCGGACGCGTTGCAGTCCCTGGGTATCCTGATGGAACTCGAAGGACATCAGGTCACGATGTGCGACAGCGGGCGCGAAGCGGTCCGGCTGATCAGGGAGAATTTGCCCGAAGTCGCCATTATCGACGTGGGCATGCCGGATATGGACGGCTTCGACGTCGCCCATGCGGTGAGAGCCGACAGCGGGCTCGACGACGTCATGCTCGTGGCGCTGACCGGCTATGCGGCGGAATCCGACAAGTCGCGGGCCCTGGCCGCGGGTTTCGACTATCACCTCACCAAGCCGTTATCGCTCGACAAACTGCAGTACATACTCGCGAATCGGGCGGGCGGAAAACTCGGCGGTATCGTCTGATTCAGTGCGTTCGCCGGATCATCCGACTCAGTGAACCATCGTCACCGGCGTGACCGTTTGCCTTGCCAGCGACGCCAGCATGGCCAGCCTGCGAAAGAAACCCATATGGCTGGCGTCGATCACCATCACGTCGGGCCGGGTCGTGGCCGCGTACTCGGCAATCGCTTTCGTGCGGTGGCCGAAAACCCGTTTCCAGCGGTAGGGCACGCCGGCTTCTTCGAGAATCGTGCGGGCGTCGATCAACGCCTTCAGCATGACCTGCTTCTCGTGGCGCACGAGGAAACCACGCGAGTGGAAGGCTGCCGCCCGCCCTTCGCCAACCGGTTCGAGGACTTCCAGTAGTTCGACCTCCGTTACGCCGCGCTCGAGAAACATGAACGCGGCGTAGCGCGCGGCCTCGACGGCACCGCTATGGTCGAGGACAGGGATCAGCATTCGTATCATCGGGAAATCCTGGGTATCGGTCAGTTTGTACCTTGAGCTTAGCTAATGCCGTATTAACGCCGTGTAAAAAGTACGAGACCTTTTCGTTGACCACGGCGATGCGCTCAGGCCCCTATCGCAGCAGGATTCAGTTCGATATGCAGGATCACGAGCCAGCGCCTGGGGCAGTCCCCGGCGATCTGCAAATCCTGCTTGCCCTCGCCGCCCGTTGTCACAAAGCCCTTCTCGCGCGCGAAGCCGAATGCGCGCCGCGCGTCGGACTGCAGCCATAGCGTGATCAACCCGCACGTCAAACAGCTGAAGATCCAGATAGCTTCGGGTGGCAGCGCGGAGTCGAGTTGCTGGGCGGCGTAAGTGAAGAGCGTCGTGAGCACCTGATTGGTGACGAAAACGATGGCGACGACCTTGCACAGTCCCCTGAATATCAGGGCGGATCTTGTCGGTGTCATGGCATGTCAGTAAAAAAGCAGCCCCCCACTATACGGATCACGTCGTAAAGAGCGCGAAACGATTGCAGCAGCCCGCATAAATATTCCGTGAAATTCAACGCACGCCGACCAGCCGGTAGCCAACGCCAGACTCGGTAACGATGTGCTCCGGGCGCGCCGGATCGCGTTCGAGCTTGTGGCGCAGATGCCCCATGTAGATCCGCAGATAGTGGTGGTTATTGATTTGCAACGGGCCCCATACTTCGCCGAGCAGTTGCTCGTGCGTCAATACGTGCCCCGGGCGACGCACCAGCGCCGCGAGGAGCCGGTATTCGGTAGGACTGAGATGAACGACACGGCTGTCGCGCAGCACTCGCCGCTCAGCGAGATCGACCGTCACCAGCCCGAAACGGACCTCCGGCGAACCGACCCGCCCGCCAGCAATCTGCCTGCGCAAATGGGCTCGAATCCGTGCTCCGAGCTCCGGCAATCCAAACGGTTTGGTCAGGTAGTCGTCGGCGCCGGCGTCGAGCGCGGCGACCTTGTCTTCCTCGCGGCTACGCGCCGACAGTACGATCACCGGCATCGCAGACCAGCCGCGCAACTCCCGGATCACGTCGATGCCCTCTCTATCCGTCAAGGCAGGATCGATGATGACGAGATCCGCGAGCCGTGTTGCGGCTTGCGCGAGGCCTTGCGCACCGGTTTGCGCATCGAAGACGCTCATCCCGTCCGCTTCGAGGTGCGTGCGAATGAAACGGCGTATGGTTTTGTCATCGTCGATCACAACGACTGTTATGGTGGGATCGCTCATAAAGACCGCGAGCGCGAGACGTCAATGCATGGGCTTGAGATCGTCCAGCGCGAGGTTGAGCTTCAGCACGTTCACGCGCGCCTCGCCAAAAATACCGAACTGCCGCCCCGACGTATTGGCGGCTATCAGATTGGCCACCTGATCGAACGGCAAGCTGCGGGCTTTCGCCACGCGCGCCGCCTGATAGGCTGCGGCGGCCGGGCTGATCTGCGGGTCGAGTCCGCTGCCCGAGGACGTCACCAGATCCACCGGCACCGGTTGCGACATGTCGTTGCCCGCGGCTTTCAATGCATCGAGACGGCCTTTGATTTCGTCGGCGAGCGCGGGGTTGGTCGGACCGAGGTTCGAACCACCCGAACTCTGTGCGTTGTACGGCATCGGGCTGGTGGCCGACAGGCGTCCCCAGAAATAATACGGCGCGTCGAACTGCTGGCCGATCAGTTCGGAGCCGACCGGCTTGCCATTCTTCTCGATCAGACTGCCGTTGGCCTGCGCCGCGAAGGCGGCGCGACCCAGGCCCGTCACGACGACGGGATAGACCACCCCGGTAATCACGGTCATCAGGATGAAAAGGACGAATACCGGGCGAATCAGCGTTTTCATGATGTGCTCTGTTTAGTGTCAAACCCAGCCGAACACGTTCAGCACCAGATCGATCAGCTTGATGAACGGAAACGGCAGCAGAATTCCGCCGAGTCCGTAAATCAGCAGATTGCGGCGCAGCAGCGACGCAGCGCCGAGCGGCCGGTACTTCACGCCCTTGAGGGCCAGCGGAATCAGCGCCACGATAATCAGCGCGTTGAAAATCACCGCCGACAGAATCGCCGACGAAGGCGAACTCAGATGCATCACGTCGAGCACGCGCAGTTGCGGATAGGTGGTCGCAAATGCCGCCGGGATGATGGCGAAATATTTGGCGACGTCGTTGGCAATCGAGAACGTGGTGAGCGAGCCACGCGTCATCAGCATCTGCTTGCCGATCTCGACGATCTCGATCAGCTTGGTCGGATTCGAATCGAGGTCGACCATGTTGCCCGCTTCTTTCGCGGCCTGCGTGCCGGTGTTCATCGCCACCGCGACGTCGGCCTGGGCGAGCGCCGGGGCGTCGTTGGTGCCGTCGCCGGTCATCGCCACGAGGCGCCCTTCGGCCTGGTGCGTGCGAATCGTCGACAGCTTCGCCTCGGGCGTCACTTCCGCGAGGAAATCGTCCACCCCCGCTTCGGCGGCAATCGCCGCGGCGGTCAGCCGGTTGTCGCCCGTCACCATGATGGTCTTGATGCCCATCTTGCGCAGTTCGGCGAAACGTTCCTTGATGCCGCCCTTCACGATGTCCTTCAACTCGATCACGCCCATGCAGCGCGCCCCGCTCTCGGCCGAGCTTTGCTGCGCGACCACGAGCGGCGTGCTGCCGCGCCGCGCGATGTCCGTCACCGCCGCGGTCAACTCAGGCGGAAAGCGGCCGCCGTGCGCTTCGACGTAATTCCTGATCGCATCCGCCGCGCCTTTGCGGATCTGACGGTCGGGCAAATCCACACCGCTCATGCGCGACTGCGCGCTGAACGCAAGAAAGGTGGCCTGCAGCGCGTGCATATCGCGTTCGCGGATATTGAAGCGTTGCTTTGCCAGCACGACGATGCTGCGGCCTTCCGGCGTTTCGTCGGCGAGCGACGAGAGCTGCGCGGCATCGGCGAGCATTTCCTCGCTAATGCCGGGTGCCGGCGTGAAAGCCGACGCCTGACGGTTGCCGAGCGTGATAGTGCCGGTCTTGTCGAGCAGCAGCACGTCGACGTCGCCGGCCGCTTCCACCGCGCGGCCTGACGTGGCGATCACATTGGCCTGCATCATGCGGCTCATGCCGGCCACGCCGATCGCCGACAGCAAGCCGCCGATGGTGGTCGGGATCAGGCACACCAGCAGCGCGACCAGCGCGGTAATCGTCACCACGTGGCCCGCTTTCGCGGCTTCGACCGAGAACATCGAGAACGGCAGCAACGTCGCCGTGGCGAACAGCAGCACGAGCGTCAGCGCGACCAGCAAAATGGTCAGGGCGATTTCATTCGGCGTCTTCTGACGCTTCGCGCCTTCCACCATCGCGATCATCCGGTCGAGAAACGCCTCGCCGGGATTCACGCTGACCCGCACCACGATCCAGTCCGACAGCACGCGCGTGCCGCCCGTCACCGACGAAAAGTCGCCGCCCGACTCGCGGATCACGGGCGCGGATTCGCCCGTGATCGCCGATTCGTCGACCGATGCCACGCCTTCGATCACTTCGCCGTCCGCCGGGATCACGTCGCCGCTTTCCACCAGCACGATGTCGCCTTTACGCAGATCGGTCGCCGTCGTGACGCGGATCGGCGACTTGGGGTGGGTGTCCTGCAGCTTCTTCGCCATCACGTCGCGCTTCGCGCCGCGCAGCGACGCCGCCTGCGCTTTCGAGCGCCCCTCGGCCAGCGCTTCCGCGAAGTTGGCGAACAGCACCGTGAACCACAGCCACAACGCGATGGCGAGAATGAACCCGGCGGCCGCCTCGGCCTGGCCGCCGAGCGCGGCGATCCAGAGCACGGTCGTCAGAATGCTGCCGACGTAGACGCAAAACATCACCGGGTTGCGCAACTGGTGCCGCGGTGCGAGCTTCCTGAACGAATCGACGAGAGCCGGCCGGGCAATCGCGGGGTCGAACATCGAGCGTGCGGCATTGCGTGCCTGACCGATGTTGCCGGGCTGATGAACCGGCGGTTGAAGTCCGTTGCTCATGCTGTCCTCTCAGTCAATGTCCCGCGACCATGATCAGATGCTCGACGACCGGGCCGAGCGCGAGCGCCGGCACGTAGGTCAGCGCGCCGACCAGTACGACCGTGCCGAGCAGCAGCACGACGAACAGCGGCCCGTGCGTTGGCAAGGTGCCGGCGGTCGCGGAGATACGCTTCTTGGCGGCAAGCGATCCGGCGATCGCCAGCACCGGCACGATCGAGCCGAAACGGCCGAACCACATGGCGATCGCCAGCGTGGAGTTGTAGAACGGCGTATTCACGGACAGCCCGGCAAACGCGCTGCCGTTGTTGTTGGCCGCCGAACTGTAGGCATACAGAATCTCGGAGAAACCGTGCGGCCCCGGATTGGCGATACCCGCTGTGCCGGCAGCGCTCAGCACGCCGACCGACGCGCCGACCAGCACGAGCAGCGGTGTCAGCAGCACAGCGATCGACACCATCTTCATCTCGTACGACTCGATCTTCTTGCCGATGTATTCCGGCGTTCGCCCGATCATCAGGCCGGCCACGAACACCGCCAGCAAGGCGAACACGAGCATGCCGTAGAGACCCGAGCCGACGCCGCCAAAAATCACTTCACCGAGCTCGATCAGCAGCAGCGGAACGAAGCCGCCCATCGGCGTGAGCGAATCATGCGTATTGAGCACGGCGCCGCACGAAGCCGCCGTGGTCGCGACCGTGAAGATGCCCGATTGCGCGATGCCGAAGCGGGTTTCCTTGCCTTCCATGTTGCCGCCGGTTTGCGTGGCCGACGCGCTTTGATCGACGTGCAGCGTCGCATACAGCGGGTTGCCGCTCTGCTCCGACGAAATCTCGCCCCAACACGCCACCGCGAACGCAATCGTCATCGCGGCGAGTACCGCATAGCCCTGACGCTGGTCGCCCACCATCCGGCCAAACACCAGGCACAGCGCAGCCGGAATCACCAGCATCGCAATCATCTGCACGAAATTGGCGAACGGTGTCGGGTTCTCATAGGGATGCGCCGAATTGGCGTTGAAGAAACCGCCGCCGTTCGTGCCGAGCATCTTGATCGCTTCCTGCGACGCCACCGGGCCCATTGCGATGGTCTGTTTGTCGGCCTTGTTGTCCACCATGACCGGATTGCCCTTGGCATCCTTGACGGGATTACCCTGGGCGTCGGTGTTCGGCGTCTGATAGGTCGTGACCTGCAGCGTCGGCACGTCTTCGTATGATTTGAAGTTCTGGATCACGCCCTGGCTGATGAACACCAGCGCGATCACCGTCGCGAGCGGCGCGAGGATATACAGCGTGATGCGCGTCAGATCGACATAGAAGTTGCCGATCGTCGCCGTGGTATGGCGGGCAAAGCCGCGGATCAAGGCGACGACGACAGCGATGCCGGTTGCCGCCGACAGGAAGTTTTGCACCGTCAGCGCGGCCATCTGCGTCAGATAGCTGACGGTGGATTCCGGCGTGTAGTCCTGCCAGTTCGTGTTGGTCACGAAACTGATCGCCGTGTTGAATGCGGCGTCCGGCGTCATCGGGCCGAAGCCCTGCGGATTGGCGGGCAGCCATTGCTGTACGCGCAGGAAGCCATACACCGCGAGCACGCCGAGCGTGTTGAACATCAGCACGGCCAGCGCATAGTGCTTCCACGACATCTCCGCCTCGGAATTCACACCGGCGAGCTTGTAGACCACCGCTTCGAGCGGGCGTCCAATGCGGCGCACCACGATCGACGAGCCGTCGAGTACCGCCGTCATGTAACGGCCGAGCGGAATCGCGAGCGCGATCAGCACGACGATATAAACGCCGGGCTGAAACAGGTTATTGAAGTTCATTCGAGTGCCTCCGCGCGCAATAACGCATACACGAGGTAGACGAACAGAATCAGCGTCGAGGCGGCCGCGAGCCACGTCATCCAGGTAGTCATGGACGGCCTCCGGGCGCGCGGCGAAGCTTGTCGCAGCCTGCTACGAAAGCGGCGGCCAGGGCGCTGAACGCAACGATTGCGATGATGTAAACCAGATCCATGACGGTGCCTCCCGCAACGGACTTCCGCGCCCTGGATCGTAGGAGAAGCCGCGTAAACGCAGCGTAAATAGTGCGAGGTTCTCGTAAAAGATGCGGCGTGATGCGCGCAGCGGCGGCAGAGAAAGCGACTCATTACCCGCCCCGGAACAGACACGAAAAAAAAGTTGCCGATATTTTTGTATACCGCATACTTTGTTCCGCATCAAACATCTCTCTCCCCAACTCGTGCCGCGCCCGCAGCCGGCCCTTACATAATTGACTACGATGAAGAAATCGCTCTCTACAGCCGCCACGCTCGGCTGCCTCGCCTGGGCCGGTGCAGTCCATGCCCAAGGCAGCGTCACACTGTACGGCCTGATCGACACGTCCCTCGGCTATGTCAACAATCAAGGCGGCGGCAGCACCGTCGCCGCTTCCAGCGGTACGACGCGCGGCAGCCGGGTCGGCTTTCTCGGCTCGGAAGACCTGGGCGGCGGCACCAAGGCCATCTTCCGGCTCGAGAACGGTTTCGACGTGACCGACGGCTCGCTCGGTCAGGGTGGCCTGCTGTTCGGCCGCCAGGCGTACGTGGGGCTTGCCAACGACCGCTGGGGTCAGTTGACGATGGGCCGCCAGTACGAGTCGATGGTCGACTACGTGGCGCAACTCACCGCCGCCGACTGGTCCGTGTACATGGAACACCCCGGCGACATGGATCTGACCAACCGCGGCGTGCGCGTCAACAACGCGGTGCGCTACCAGAACAGCTACGGCGGTTTCACCGGCAGCGCGATGTACAGCTTTGGCGGCGTGGCCGGCAGCTTCGGCGAGAACAGCATGTGGAGCGTGGGCGGCAGCTACGCGCAAGGACCGCTCTACGTCGGCTTCGGCGCCACCTATGCGCGGCAGCCGGGCAATCTGTCGCCGGGCACGTTCTGGAAAGACACCAATTCCGCCGACGGCGCCTACGCGCTTGCCGCGCACTCTTTCCTGACGGTCGGCGGCGGCGCGTCGTACCGGTTCGGCGGACTGAAGGCCAGCGCGGACATTACCAGCACGACCTACAAGCAGGGCTTCGAAGGGCAGAACGTGCACTTCATGAACTACGAAGTGAACGGCCTGTACTCGTTCGGTCCAGCGCTCTCCGCCGGCCTTGGCGTGACCTACACGGACGGCACGGTCGACGCCACCAGCAGCGATCCCCGCTACATCCAGTACAACGCGATCGCGCAATACGCGCTGTCCAAGCGCACGCAGGTCTACGCGTTCGCCACTTATCAGCACGCAATGACCGCCGGCCTGGTCGCCCAGGTCACGCAGTTCATCTCGGCGTCGAACACGCAGAATCAGGCTGCGGCCGGCATCGGCCTGCGCCACGCGTTCTAGCCGCGAACCGTTTGCAAAGGGTTGGCGTCGCGATATAAACAGTATACAGTGTACCGAAATGCGCGCCACGCGCATTTGGACCAATGTCCCATCTTCACGAACAAGGAGTTTTTCATGGCCGAACTGATGAGCCGCGACGCGTTCCGCGGCGCACTGGAACAAGCGATCAAAGGCAAAAGCGCCAATCAGGCGCCGTTCAGCATCGCCTGGGCGAGTGGCAAGCTGAGCCGCGCGCATCTGGCGCGCTGGGCCGAGAACCATTACCACTACGTCGGTCCGTTCGCGGACTACCTGGGTTATCTGTACGCCCGCATGCCGGAGCACATGACCGAGGCGAAAGACTTCGTGCTCGCCAACATGTACGAAGAAGAGATCGGCGGCGACCGTCACACGGACCTGCTGATCCGCTTCGCGGAAGCATGCGGCACAACGCGCGCCCGCGTCACCGATCCGGACAACATGTCGCCCACCACGCGCGGCCTGCAAGGCTGGTGCTATTCGGTGGCAATGCGTGAAGACCCGGTCGTCGCGGTTGCCGCGCTGGTGGTGGGTCTCGAATCGCAGGTGCCGTCGATCTACCGCAAGCAGACGCCGACGCTGCGCGAGAAGTACAAATTCACGGACGAGGAAGTGGAGTTCTTCGACCTGCACATCGTGTCCGACGAGATCCACGGCGAGCGCGGCTACCAGATCGTGCTCGAACACGCGACGACGCCGGAACTGCAGCAGCGTTGCCTGAAGATCTGCGAAGTGGGAGCGCAGATGCGTCTGCTCTACACCACCGCGCTCTATTACGACTACGTGGAAAAGGAAATCCCGCTGCCGGAACTGGGCCTCGCAGCCTGACGGGTTCGATCGTCCGGGCGCGGGCCGCGTCCGGACGATTCTCATGGGCCACGGGCCGTGGGCAACCGGCGGATGAATCCATCCGCCGGACCGCAACGGCCGCATCGCTTCAGATGAGCTGGTTTTCCCAATTGCAGGACGCAACAGTCATGACGAACGCTCCCATCTATTCCAATCATATCGACGGCGAATGGTGCGCCAGCCTGTCCGGCCTCACCTTCGACAACCTCAATCCCGCCGATACGCGCGACCTCGTCGGCCGCTTTCAGGCGTCGAACGCAGCGGACGCGACAGCCGCCGTCAACGCGGCATCGACCGCTTTCGCGGGCTGGAAAAAGCTGTCGGTGACGGCCCGCGCGCAATATCTGCTGAAAGCGGCCGACTACCTCGAACAGCACGCCGGGCGTTTCGGCGACGAACTCACCCGCGAGGAAGGCAAGCCGCGCACGCTCGCACGCGACGAATTCATGCGCGCGGCGCAGACGCTGCGCTACTACGCGATCGAAGCGCAATCGTTCGGCGGCGAGACCTTCCCGAACGACGACCCGAAGATGAGCGTCTACACCTTGCGCGAACCGCTCGGCGTCGTCACCGTGATCAGTCCGTGGAATTTCCCGGTCTCGATTCCCGCGCGCAAGATCGCGCCCGCGCTCGTGTGCGGCAATACGGTCGTATTCAAGCCGTCGTCGGACGCGCCGCTTGCCGGGTTGCGCCTCACTGAAGCATTGGTCGAAGCCGGCCTGCCGCGAGGCGTCCTGAACTTCGTCACCGGCAAGGCCGGCGAGGTCGGCCCGGCGATCATCGAATCGCCGGCAATCCGCGCCATTTCGTTCACCGGCTCGACCGCCGCGGGCGAGCAGATCCATCGCGCCGCTTCGCTGTCCACGCGCACGCAGATGGAGCTCGGCGGTAAGAATCCGCTGATCGTGCTGGAAGAAAGCGACGTGCCTCTCGCGGTCGATCTGACCATCAAAGGCGGCTTTTCGCTGAGCGGCCAGGCATGCACCGGCACGAGCCGCGTGCTCGTCACACCGCAGGCCAAGGCGGCGTTCGTCGCGCAACTGGTCGAGAAGACTCTCACGCTGAAAATCGGCAACGGCATGTCGGCGGACGCGCAGATTGGCCCGCTTGCCACGGCCGGCCAGTTGCGCACGGTGCTCGCGTACATCGAGACCGGCAAAGGCGAAGCGAAGCTCGCGGCCGGCGGCGGGCAGTTGACCGACGGCGAATTCGCGCACGGCTATTACGTTCAGCCCACCGTGTTCGTCGACGTACCGCGCCATGCGCGGATCGCACGCGAGGAAATTTTCGGCCCCGTGATCGCGGTGATCGACGTAGCCGATTACGCCGATGCGATCGCCGTGGCCAACGACACCGAATACGGCCTCTCGGCCGCGCTCGTCACGCGCGACGCCGCGCTGATGGAACGCTTCGCCGGCGACATCGAAGCCGGCACGGTGAAGATCAACCGCACCACTACCGGCAATCTCGTGAACGCGCCGTTCGGCGGACTGAAGCGTTCGAGCACGGCCACGTTCCGCGAGTCGGGGCGGGACGGCCTCGAGTTCTATCTGCAAACCAAGACCGTCTATCGCGGCGTCTGACGCCACCGGATCCACTCATTCGTCTTTGCCTCTCATGAAACCTTTCTTCAAACTCGAACTGGCCGAAGCGCGTCACATGATCGCCGCGGCCATTGCCCGGTCGCAGGAAATCGGTGTGCTCGAAACCATCTGCATCACGGACGAAGGCGGTTTTCCGCTCGCCATGGAACGCATGGACGGCGGCCGCGTCACCGGTCCGCAAATCGCATGGAACAAGGCGTTCACCGCGGCGGGCCACAAGCGCTCGACACATCTGTTCAACACGGCGCCGAACGGCCCCGCGCTGCCCGGCAACGAAGCCTTCGGCATTCAATGGAGCTTTGACGGCAAGTTCGCCGTGTTCGTCGGCGGCTTTCCGATCGTGGTCGACAACGAGGTGGTAGGCGGCATCGGTCTGAGCGGCGGCAACGGCGAGCAGGACACCGCCGCGGGCCTCGCCGGTCTCGCCGCGCTGCGCGACCTGCTGCGCGAGTCGGGCCGCGAGGTTCTCGTTCAAAGCGATATCAAGCTGTAACTGGCGCGGAGGTGCAGCCGTGAATCATCAGGTAACCTGGCTCGAGGAAGGATGCACGTTCGACGCCGCCGACGGCGAGACCGTGCTCGACGCCGCCGTGCGCGCCGGTGTGATGTTGCCTTCCGAATGCTGTTTCGGCGCGTGCGGCACCTGCCGCGTCAAGCTGCTGAGCGGCGCCGTGCGCTACGACGAGATGCCGCCGGGACTCTCCGAACAGGAGACGGCAGAAGGCTATGCGTTGGCGTGCCAGGCACGCGCCGCCTCGGCGCTCGTCGTCAGCACGGACCGGCCGCTCGCCTCGCCGGTGCCGGCGGCGAGGCACAGCGCGTCGGTCGTTGCGCTCGAACACGCCGCCGACCGCGTGGTCAAGCTCACGCTTGCCATCGACGGACAGGAGCGCATCGCTTTCCGGCCGGGGCAATACATGCATGTGCATCTCGGCGAAGCTGGAGTGCGCAGCTTTTCGATGGCCTCGTCTCCGAACGAGGCGACGGTCGCGTTCCACATTCGCAGGATCGAAGGCGGCTATTTCACCGACGGGCGCCTCGCAACGCTCGCGGTAGGCGACACGCTCGACGTGGAATTGCCGCTCGGCGGCTTCGGCTATCACGAAGAGGACTACCGCCCGATCGTGATGATCGCGACCGGCACCGGCATCGCACCGCTCTACGCGATGCTGGGCGAACTGCTCGCGGATGCGGACCGTCCGCCGATTGCACTGTTCTGGGGCGGACGCACGCCACAAGACCTGTATCTGCATGACACGCTCGCGGCGCTCGCCGCGCAGCACGACGATTTCGACTACACGCCGGTGTTGTCGCGAGCGGGTGCTTCGTGGACCGGCGCGAGAGGGTACGTACAACAGGCGGTCAGTGCGCAGTTTCCCGACCTGTCCGAGCACGCGGTCTATGCGTGCGGTTCGCCCGACATGATCGCCTCGGCCAAGCGCGCGTTCGCCGAACTCGGCGTCAGCGCCCGTTATTTCTACGCCGACGGCTTCACGTTCCAGCAGGCCACGTCGGACGTGCAGGCCTGAACGGCACCGGCCGCCGGGCATGGCGGCCGGTGCCGGGTTGTCGTAGCGCGCCGGCATAACAACACGAAAAACACGAAAACGGCAGCAAGCAGGGACAGATTCATTTAGTCATCCAAATCGATTACCGGCCGATTCCGGATGATTTTCCGTTCCGCACCACGAAAAAAGACGTCCTGCTTTTTTGACACGCATCAAGCTGCACATAGTATACCGAAACAACCACTCTTATCCCTCTTACACACTGAGGTTCCCCCCCATGCACCTCCTTTCGTCACTTACGCCGGCCCATTACTGTTATTTGATAGGTGTGGTTGCCATCATCGCGACAATGATTTTCCGGGCCAATGTCGTCGTCCCCGCGATTCTTGCTACCTTCGCGGTGGCCGTCGCCTCGTCGGGCAAACTGCTGACGGGCCTGCAGGCCATTTTCATGGGCAGCCTGACGGCCGCGCACGAACTGTTCAACATTTTTCTCGTGATCGCGCTGATGACCGCGCTGCTCAACGGCCTGCGCGAAATCGGCGCCGACGTGCGCATGGTCCGTCCGTTCAAGCGGATCATGGTCAATGGTCACGTGGCGTTCTTTATCCTCGCGTTGATCACCTACCTGATCTCGCTGTTCTTCTGGCCGACGCCGGCCGTGCCGCTGGTCGGCGCCATCCTGATTCCCGCCGCGATCTACGCGGGCCTCTCGCCGCTCGGCGCGGCGGCCGCCATCGCGATTGCCGGCCAGGGCATGGCGCTTTCGTCGGATTACGTGATCAAGGTCGCGCCCGGCATCAGCGCGAAGGCCGCCGGCACCGATATGCTGGCTGTCGCCAACATGGCCTTTCTGCTTTCGGTCGTGGCGGGCGTGGTGGCGCTCGGCATGACGTGGTTCCTGACCGTGCGGCGCAGCGTGCGCAAGCCCGGCACGGCCAATCTGATCGCATGGGAAGCGCAAGGCGAACCGGGCGCGGCAGAGACCGAGGCGCAACTGCACCAGGGCAGCTTCGCCAAGGCCGAACTGGCTCGCAGCACGAGCGGCGGACTCCTGAACGAGCCGCAACCGGCGCTCGCATCGGCAGGCGGTGGCGCGGCGCTGGCCATGCCCGGCATGATGAGCGGCGCTGCGATGTCGCGCCAGGAAATGTGGTCCAAAATCTTCTCGATCGTCACGCCGCTCGCGTTTCTCGCCGTGGTGGTCGTCATGACCCGTCCGCAGATCATCGGCGCGGACGCGATCCGCGGCGGCGACGCAGCCGCGCTGATCGGCGGCATGGCCGCGATCCTGATGATGCTGACCACGCTGTCGAACGGACGCCGCGGCTTTCTCGACCGCACGGCGGAACACATCATCGACGGCCTCGTGTTCGCCTTCAAGGCGATGGGCGCAGTGCTGCCGATCGCGGGCTTCTTTTTCGTGGGCGACAGCAGCACGGCGGGCACGATTCTCGGCATTGCGCCGGGCCAGCATGTGCCCTCGCTGCTGTTCGAACTGGTCCAGGCATGCAGCCAGTTCATTCCGCAAAGCCCGGTGTTCGTGTCGTTCGGGGTATTGCTGACCGGCATGGTGACCGGCATCGACGGTTCGGGTTTCGCGGGACTGCCGCTCACGGGTTCGCTCGCAGGCGCGCTCGCGCCGATGGCGCACATGCCCGCGGCCACGCTCGCGGCGATCGGCCAGATGGGCGCGGTGTGGACGGGTGGCGGCACGCTCATCGCGTGGTCCTCGCTGATCGCGGTGACCGGTTTCGCCCGGGTTCCCGTGCTCGAAGCCGTGCGCGCGCTTTTCCTGCCGGTCGTTTGCGGCCTGATCGCGGCCACTGTCGTCGCGATTGCGATCAGTTGAAGGAACACTTTTCCGATGACGTTCCCCGGCTTGCCGGCCCCGCTCGCTCACGACGGCTGGGCCGTTCTGCAAATCGTGTTCTTCAATGTGCTGCTAGGCGGCGACAACGCAATCGCCATCGCAATGGCCTGCCGCTCGCTGGCGCCGCGCCAGCGGCGCATCGGCATCATGCTCGGCACGGTCCTCGGCATCGTGCTGCGGCTGCTGCTGATCGGCGTGATCGGCGCGGTGCTCGCCGTGCCGTACATGCACGTGATCGCCGCCGCGCTGCTGGTATGGATCGGCGTGCAGATGCTCCGGCATCAGGACGACGAGGAGACCACGCACGCCGCCTCGGCGCTGTGGCGCGCGGTTCTCACGATCGTCTGCGCCGACTTCGCGATGAGTCTCGACAACGCGCTCGCCACGGCAGCCATCGCGCAAACGCTGCCGGAAGCATCGCGGCTGTTCTATGTGTTCGTGGGTCTCGCGGTCGGCGCACCTGTCATCGCTTTCGGCAGCAACGCGATGATCGTGCTTCTGCAGCGTGTGCCTGCGCTGACCTACGTGGGCGCGGCGCTGCTCGGCTGGGTCGCGGGCGACATGGTGCAGGCCGATCGCCACGTCGATAACGCGTTGCAGCAGATTGGCGGCGGCACGGCGGTCGCGCAGTTCGGCATCGATGCGGGATTTCTGGTCAGCGTGGCGGTCGCCGTGCTGGTGCCGCTTCTTGGCCACCTGCTCATGCGGCGGCAGGCGCAACAAGGTTGACGGGCGGCGGCGCGCGCCGGTTTCAGCGGAGCGCGCCGCACCGGCAATTCATCCGCCTTGACCGGCACGTCCGTTGCCGGCGCCCTTCTCTCCTCTGGCAACCAGTTCGATCAGCGGCAAGCGCGCGACAACCACGCACGCCACGACCATCAATCCCGCAATCACGATGAATGCATGTTCGACCGATGCAGCGAGCGCATGGCGTGCGGCAAGCATGAGCGGCCCGGCGGCGACGCCGGCCGCGTGTGCATGCGCGACGATGGCCGCGCCCTGTGCCGGATCGAGCAGCGACTGCGGATCGAGCAGCGCCGCGCCCCATGCTTCGCGCGCGCCCGGCGACGCAGCATCGAGCAGCGGCGCCGCGTCAGCGCGATACAGCGCGCGCACGACGCTGCCCGCGATCGCCGTGCCAAGCATGCCGCCCACCATGCGCGCCGACTGGATCATCGCCGTGGCAATGCCCAGATGCGTCTTGCCCGCTACCTGCTGCGCGAACACAGTGAGATTCGGCATCACGAAGCCGATACCGAGGCCGGCCGCCAGCATCGATACGATGAAGCCGGCGCCGTGGCGGTCGCCGGTGGCGTAAAGCCCCGCACATGCCGCGCCGAGCAGCGCAAAGCCGGCATACAGCATGACGTTCGGCCGCTTGAGCCGGGTGACGATCCGCGTATTGGCGATCGTACCCACGGTGATGAACGTGACGAACGGCGTGATCGAGACACCCGCCGCGCTGGCCGACATCCCGAGGCCGCCTTGCAGCAGCAACGGCACGTAGAACAGCAGTGCGAACATGGCGACGCCCAGCAACGCGGACAGACCGAGCAAGGTGCCGATCGCGCGCCCGCGCAGCAGGGGCAGAGGCAAAACCGGATCCGCGGCGCGCGCTTCCTCGCGCAGAAGCAGCACGACCGCGCCCGCCGCGACTGCCGCGAGTAACGCGATGCGCCACAGCGATGCACCGTCCGATAACGACTCGACCAGCATCTGCGAGGCGCCCAGCGAAATCGCGATCAGCAGCGCACCGCGCCAGTCGGGTCGGAGCGCCGCGCCGCGCGGCGGCACGATGCGCGGCAGATAGCGGCTCACCAGCAGCAGGCTCGCCAGTCCCACCGGCAGATTGACGAGAAACGCCGAGCGCCAGCCATAGTGCTGACTCAGAAAACCGCCGAGCGACGGCCCGAGCGCATTGGCCACCCCGAATGCGCTCGAGAACAGAACCTGCCAGCGCAGGCGCACCACCGGATCGGGAAACAGATCGGGAATCGACGCAAAGCAGGTGCCGACCAGCATGCCGCCGCCAATGCCTTGCAACGCGCGAAACACCACGAGCTGCGTCATGCTGCCGGCCACGCCGCACAGCACGGAGGCCAGCGTGAACAGCACGATCGCCGTGACGACCAGCGGCTTGCGGCCAAGCCGATCGCCCAGCCGTCCGAAGATCGGCACGGTGATGACCGAAGTCAGCAGATAGGCTGTCGCAACCCACGCGTACAGATCAAAACCATCCAGTTCGGCGACGATGGTCGGCAGCGCGGTGCCGACCACGGTCTGGTCGATGGCGACCATCATCACGACCGTGGACAGCCCGAGCATGGCGAGCAGCGACTGCCGGAACGTGCGCGGCGCGCCGGAAACGGCCGGGACGGCCAGCTCACGGGAGACGTTCATAGGTGTCACGCCAACGTTGAAGCAACGCCCGGTGCGGCGCTCCGGGCGGTCGCGCGCGCGTAGGCCAGCGCGGCCAGCGCGACGTCCTGCAAGCCGATGCCGACCGCCTTGTACAGCACGATGTCGCTGTCGTCGCGGCGGCCCACGGCGAAGCCTTCGAGCACCGCGCCCAGTTCCAGCACATCGTCCCAGGCGAACGTGCCCGCCGCGCTCTGCACCAGATCGCCCGCTTCCTCGCGCGCCTGCTCGCGCAACTCCACCACGATCCGCGACGCGCGTGACACCGTCGTATCGTCGAGCTCGCGCGCGTGCGGCAGACTCGATCCGATCGCCGCGATCGTCGCGCCGGGCGACAGCAGATGGCCGTCGAACAGCGCGCCGGTCGCACGGGTTGCCGTGACGACGACGTCCGCGCCGTCAAGGGCATCCTCCGCGCTGGCGGGACGCGCTTCGACGCCGCGCTGCGCATAAGTGCGATTCAGTTCGGCGGCAAGTTCAGCCGTTCCCTCCAGTCCGACGATCCGGAAGTCTCCGAGCGACGTGAACGCCGCAAGCGCATGGGCGTGGGCGCGCCCTTGCACGCCGGTGCCGAACAACGCAACGGAGCGCGCGCCAGGTTTAGCCAGCGCCCGCAGCGCCAGCACTGTCGTCGCCGCCGTGCGCAAACGGGTGATCGCGTTCGCTTCGAGCGTAGCGAGCGGCCGGCCGTCGTCGGTGGAAAAAAGGATGATCGAAAAGTTGAAGCGCCCCGCAATGGTCGAATACACCTTGGCGCCCGCCACGCCTAGTTCCGGCACGACGGCGCCGAGCGTGGACAGCTTCACGCCGCCGGCCTCGGTGCGCACGCGCCGCTGCACCGCGGCGTCGCCGCGCGCGAACGCGCGGAACGCGGTGTCGAGCGCGGGGATCGCTTCGTCAAAGCCGATCAGTGCGTCGATCTGCTGGTCGGTGAGATGAATCATCGGAAACCACTCCTGAAAGAATGAAAGGGACGCCGGCCGCCGCGACCGTTGGACAACGCCCGTGGAAACTGGCAACTTGACGCCTGAGTTAAAGTATACGGTATACTATTTTGGATAGTTCGCCGATGGTAGGTCACTTCCTTGAGCAGTTTGACCGTCCTTCCAGCGGGCCGAACCGCGGCGACCTGTCGATCCGAAGGCATCGATTGCCGGTTTAATTGTATACGATGTACTTTTTATGTGTAAGCCTCGCCTATCGCCTTACAGCGGTAGCGCGGGCAAGGAGAAAGCAATGCCCAACGTGGTCTTTCACAAGAACGGCGAGACGTACCGCGACTCGGTCAAGGACAACACCAATCTGGTGGTGCGCGCCGGCATCCGGCAGTTTCCCTATCCGCACCTGCGTTACGAGTGCGGCATGGGCAAATGCTCGCAGTGCGCGTGCGTCGTTATCAGCGGCGGCGAGTATCTGCCGGAACCGAACTGGAAGGAGCGCAAGCAACTGGGCGAACGTTTGACGCAAGGCTATCGCCTCGCCTGCCAGTTGTGGATCGATCACGACATCGAACTCGCCCAGAACGACACGCCGCCTGACGGCACGTCACCCGCCTGACTTCAACGATCGCCCATGTACATCATTCTCACCAGCAAGCCCGGCCAGTACCGCAGCGAAGCCACTGACGGTCTGCAACCGCTGGAGTCGTACGTTTATCGCTACGACGGTCGCCACGTCGCCACTTTCACGATCGCCGCGCTGCAATGCGAGACGCGCGTGAAGATCGTCGACGAAGGCACGCCCGCCAACGTCAATCTCGTGCCGACCAAATTCTTCGACCACTTCGACACGCGCGAAGCGGCTTTCCAATCCATGTCCGATCTCGCGGGCGCGAGCCACGCCGACGCGCAGATCGTGCCGCTCGACGCGCCGGCCAGCGCCTCTTGAAACAGGTTTACCTCATGATTCAGGTCACTTTCATCACGAACGGCGGCAAAACCGTGCAAGCGCCGCCCGACAGCAACCTGCTGCGCGTGTCGTTGCGCGAGCACGGCGGCATTCCGTTCAAATGCGGCGGCGGACTCTGCGGCACCTGCAAATGCAAGGTCGAGCAGGGACGCGAAAATACGGACGCCGTAAAAGCCAAAGAAAAACGCCATCTCAGCGCGGAAGAACTTGAGGCGGGCTATCGCATGGCGTGCCAGACGTTCGTCAAGGGCGACGTGAGCGTGTCATGGTGAAGGCCGGTTCCGCCGTGGAGCCGTCCGGCGCACCGCCCGAAGCGATGGACGCGTGAATGGCAAAATCTACGACCACGTGTGCCACTGGGTCGCCGATCAGGGCATCGTCGCCGTCAATGTCGGATACCGGTTGGCCGACGAGGCGCCGTACTTCGGCGGCCCACACAGGCATCGATCCGCCGCGGACTTTCGCCGCGGATCGTCCGGCGGATGGCGCGAGGCGTCATCCAGCCTGACAGTGGTATGACGTGTACTGTCTACAACGTTCCGTCCCTGGGTTAAAATGCCTTATCCGCTGGCGCCGCCGGCGACGCCCAGTGCATGGAGAAACAATGAGTAGCCAACCGGATTCGCCGGCCCTCGCAGGCAAGCAGGCGCGATCTGCTCCGATTCAGCACCAGCAACTGTCTGAACTCGTGCTCGTCCGCATCCGTGAATCCATCACGTCGGGCGCTTACGCACCGGGCGACCGGCTCGTGGAAGGACGCATTGCCGAAGACCTGAACGTGTCCCGCGTGCCGGTGCGCGAAGCGCTGCGGGCGCTGGCGGCGGAAGGCCTGGTCGAAGTGCGGCCGCGTCATGGCGCGGTGGTCGCGTCGCTCGAACCGTCTTCCGCGCGCGAAATGGTGCAGATCCGCGCCACGCTGGAAGGCCTGAACGCCCGCCTCGCCGCGGAGCACTGCACGCCGGAGCTGGCCGCAAAAATCGAGCAGGTGCTCGACGAGGGCAAAGCCAGGGTGAACAAGGGCGAAACCGCCGGGCTGCTCGACCTCAATGCGCGCTTCCACGATCTGCTCTACGCGGCCGGCGCCAACTCCATGCTCACCGATCTGATGCGTTCGCTGCGCGATCGCACGCGCATGCTGTTCGTCAACTCGAATGACGAGGAAATACGCATGACGTGGGAAGAACACGCGGCCATTCTGCGCGCAGTGCAGTCGGGCGACGCGGCGCTGGCTGCCATGCTCGCGGAACGGCACGTCCTGCGGGCGGCGCAACTCTACCTGAGCAAGCTCGGCAGATAACCCCTGTTACGGCGGTGCAGTGGAACGCGGCCCGCGCGATTGCACGTGGGCGGTGGACGGGGCTTCGAATCGCGCGTCTGCATCTATCACCCTCATAGACCGTAGTGCCTTCGCGCATATCGTAAAAATACGATATATAATTCGCCCTGTAACGATGCAGGCTTGAGCGCGCGGACCGGCGCCACGCCTGCCTGTTGTTGAAGACCTTGAAACCAACCCCATGACGCTCGATATCGACGCGATTCACAAAGCGCTTGCCAACCCGGTTCGCCGGGAGATTCTCGGCTGGCTGCGCGAGCCGTACGCGCATTTCGCCGACCAGGAGCTGCCGCTCGATCACGGTGTGTGCGCGGGCCGGATCGATGCGCACTGCGGCCTGTCGCAGTCAACCGTGTCGGCGCACCTTGCGGCTTTGCAGCGCGCGGGGCTCGTCACGTCGAAGCGGGTCGGTCAATGGGTGTTTTTCAAACGCAATGAGCCGGTCATCCAGGCGTTCCTCGAGCACATGAATACCAGGCTCTAGGCGCTTGATCCGCATCGCCGCGCTTCTTTCATCATGCAGTCTTTTTTCAGGCTCGGGCCGCGCGCCCGCCGTCAAAGGTGAACTCTTATGCCGACTCTTTTCGATCCGCTGCAAATTGGTGACATCACGCTGCCGAACCGCATCGTCATGGCGCCGCTCACACGCCAGCGCGCCGGAGAAATCCGTGTGCCGAACGCGCTGATGGCGAAGTACTACGCTGAACGCGCAACGGCCGGGCTGATCATCAGCGAGGCGACCTCGGTGACGCCGCAAGGCGTGGGCTATGCCGACACGCCGGGCATCTGGTCGCAGGAGCAGGTTGAAGGCTGGAAGCTCGTGACGAGCGCCGTGCATGCGGCCGGCGGCAGGATTTTTCTGCAACTGTGGCACGTGGGCCGTATTTCCGACCCGCTGTTCCTGAACGGCGAACTGCCGGTCGCGCCGAGCGCGATCGCCGCACAAGGCCACGTGAGCCTGGTGCGTCCGGAGCGTGCCTATGTGACGCCGCGCGCACTGGAACTCGATGAAATCGCCGGCGTGGTCGAAGCATTCCGCAAAGGCGCGGAAAACGCCAAGGCAGCAGGCTTCGACGGCGTCGAAGTGCACGGCGCCAACGGCTATCTGCTCGACCAGTTCCTGCAGGACAGCACCAACAAACGTACCGACGCCTACGGCGGCCCGATCGAAAACCGCGCCCGTCTGCTGCTCGAAGTCACCGACGCCTGCATCGACGTGTGGGGCGCGAACCGTGTCGGCGTACACCTCGCGCCGCGCCGCGACGCGCACACCATGGGCGATTCCGATCCGGCCGGCACCTTCAGTTATGTGGCTCGCGAGCTCGGCAAGCGCAAGATCGCATTCATTGCCGCACGTGAAGCGCTCGGCGACGACCGTCTCGGCCCGCAACTGAAGAAAGCATTCGGCGGCCCGTACATCGCCAACGAAAAGTTCACCACGGAAACCGCGCAACAGGTGCTCGACGCGGGTGACGCAGATGCGGTGGCCTGGGGTCAGCTGTTCATTGCGAATCCGGATCTGGTACGCCGCTTCGCCACGAATGCGCCGTTGAACAAGCCGAACCCGGCAACCTATTACGCACGCGGTGAAACCGGCTATGTGGATTATCCGACGCTGGAAACTGTGGAATAAGCGCGTGGAGTAAGCGTCGAAACAGGCTGAAAAAAGCCAAGCCATGCGGAGAGCCGGCGGAGGTTAGGCTGCGGGATAAAGCGGCCAATGCATGGCAGTGCGCTGAAAAAAACCGCGCGGCAGATGTGACAGGAATGATTCGTTCCGATCACACCTGCCGCGTTTTTTTACGCCTGGACATAGTGTGGACACCTCACATCTCACCCATCATGCCAGATCGCGCCGCATGAAAACGCGCTTCGATTCATCGAGTCCTCGCGCAATATGCGCATCGCGCCGCGCCAGCAACGTCGCGTCGAGTTCGGCTTCTTCGATATCGCGAAACCCGATCCGCCGATAGTACGGCGCATTCCAGGGCACCTCGCGAAACGTCGACAGGATGAGTTGCGTGAGTCGTCGCGCGCGGGCAAGGTGTGCGACCTGCTCGATGAGCGCCGCGCCGATACGCCGCCCGGCGTGCGACGTGAGCACATCGAGCTCCTGCACGTAGAGGCGCGCGGGTTGCTGCTCGAACATCACGAAGCCAGCGCACTTTCCGTCAGTATCTACGGCAACGATGATCTCCCGCGCCGTTATCTTGCGGCCGACGAGTTCCGGTTCCATCGGCGGCGCATCAGCAATTCCCGCCATGCCGACGCTGACAAAACGCTGGCCCGCTTCGAATTCGATCGTGCGGATCGCGTTCGCGTCGTGCGGCTCGGCAAACCGGAAAGTGATGGCTGGAGCGTATTGCATGGGGCGTTTCGTCAGTTTGTGCTGATGGTTGTTCTCAACGACGCGCCCCGCTATTGACACCGTCAGAGCGCCGTCGTGCATTCCGGAAACCTTCGTTTGATCCGGGAAACGGCCCGAACCCGCCTCCTCGATACTGGTAATACACGGTCGGCAGCAAAGCAATGCAGTGCGCCGTGCAGCTATGGGCGCACTTGGCATCGCCGCCTCGCGGTCGAGCCGTATCCATTGCCCGTCAAGTCATTACACTCAATCGAAGGAGTATCAATCATGAAGAAGGTTCTCGTTTGTCTCGCCCTTGCCGCCGGTACGTTGGCCGCTCCGGCTATCAGCTTCGCACAATCGAATGGTCCCGTGACGCGCGCAGAAGTTCGTGCCGATCTCGTCAAGGTCGAAAAGGCCGGCTACGATCCATCGCAAGCCAACGACATCGACTACCCGGCCGATATTCAGGCTGCCGAAGCAAAAATCGCTGCCCAGGACAACCAGCAACAGGCTACGCAAGCGTACGGCGGCGTGGCGCAGCACGGCACCTCGTCGTCAGGCGCACCGGCGAGAACGGCGATGCATTCGACCTGCGTCGGTCCCGTCAGCTTCTGCAACCTCTACTTCGGTAGCTAAGCGAAGCATTTCGGGTTCCGTGCCGTCACTGTCCTGCACGGAACCCCGCTTCATTCCGAAGTCCTTCTCGCAACCTCATTCCACCAACATCTTCTCTCTCTTTACCGAATACCGGAGTTTCACATGAGATTTATGCCTTTCGTCGTGTCGGCCTTGTCAATGTCAGCTTGTCTTCTTGCGTCGACCGGCGCGCTGGCGCAGGATGCCCAGCCCCAAAGCACCCCCGTCAAAAATATTGTACTGGTGCATGGTGCATGGGTGGACGGGTCCGGTTGGAAACCGGTCTATGACATCCTGACCAAAGACGGCTACCACGTCAGCCTCGTGCAGGAGCCGCTGACCTCACTCGAAGACGACGTGGCCGCGACCAAACGTGTTCTCGACCTGCAAAACGGTCCGACGATCCTGGTGGCGCACAGCTATGGCGGTTCGATCATCACGGAAGCCGGTGTGCATCCGAATGTCGTAGGGCTGGTGTACGTCGCGGCGCATGCTCCGGCCGTCGGAGAAGATGAAGGCACGCTGGGCAAAGGCATGCCCAGTTACACGTCGAAGCAGCCGGGCGCAATCAGGAAGACCGACGACGGCTACACATATCTGAACCCGGTGGATTTCCCGAAAGACTTCGCTGCTGATCTGCCGCTCAAGCAAGCCCAATTCGAGTCGCATTCGCAGATCCTGACGGCCGCGAAAGTCTTTTCGACGCCGATGACCGTTGCCGCATGGACCACGAAGCCAAGCTGGGGCATCGTCGCCGCTAATGACAAAATCATCAACCCGGACCTGGAGCGCTGGTACTACGCGCGCGCGCATAGCCACACCACCGTGATTCCCGGCGCGAGCCATTCGGTTTACGAATCCCGTCCGAAAGAAGTTGCGGCTGTCATCGAAGATGCCGCGACGCATGCGCAGCAGTAGCGTGCTCGCGTGCGGTCGCGGCTGGAAAGAAGCGTAAGCTGAATGAGCGCCGCGCGAACCGCGGTCGAATGATGGAACAACGCGGCGCTAAAGCGCCGCGTTTTCATGAGAGTTCATGATAGGACGAGCGCCCGATACGCTATCGGAGGCCGGTGTGTGAAATCCCCTGCCCCCTCAATTCGCCCCACCCTTCCGACCGATGGCAAGCACTATCGAATCGAGCAGCACATCTTCCGCAAACGGTTTGCGTAAAAACGCGACTGCCCCGTGCTGGATTCCCCACCGAACCGTGTCTTCGTCGCCATGCGCCGACATGAGCACAATGGGAATGCTCCTGTGTTCCGCATTGAGCTGGCGTTGCACATCGAGGCCTTGCATGCCTTGCATCTTGAGGTCGAGCAAAACACACAATGCCTCGTCGACTGCCGACGAGGCGAGGAATTCCTCTCCCGATGAAAATGCCACGGTCGTGTAACCCACTGCGTTGAGAAGGTCACCGACACCGTTTCGTACAGAGGCGTCATCGTCGACGATACAAACAAAGCTCATAGCTGCCAATACTCCAGATGCGCCGACGTAGTAACAGAAAAGAATATCCGGCGCGATATTTACTGCCTTATGAAGCTCATCGCGCCTGACGCATCCACCGGAACAGAAATGGATCCGTAGCAGGCAAGAACCATACTAGCCGGGAATTTGCCGCGAAACCATCATCTATAGGGATGCAGTGCCCGCCGCCGCGCTCGCCCCGCTGACATTCTCGCGGTTGAAGACCACCTTTGGCGGACTTCGGAAGGCCCGCAATACGGGCCTTCATTCGGGTATCACACTTAGGTATGACTTCCCCATACGACCGGATGGCCAAGCGTATGTCAGGCAGCCGCGCCAGCGTGAATACAGTAACGTGAGTGCCGCAAGCCAACTACCGGTCAGGCGTAAAAGCATCATCGAGCACGACGCCAAGAATCATCGCACCCAGGTTTAGCGGCGCTGGCCGGCACGGGCG
The DNA here is from genome assembly GCF_902459535.1 of Paraburkholderia dioscoreae. Taxonomy (NCBI): domain Bacteria; kingdom Pseudomonadati; phylum Pseudomonadota; class Betaproteobacteria; order Burkholderiales; family Burkholderiaceae; genus Paraburkholderia; species Paraburkholderia dioscoreae. The sequence goes on along the minus strand of NZ_LR699554.1, from coordinate 1,155,246 downwards.
CGGCTTGTATATCGCATCCCCCGGCCGTATTGCACGGCCGCTCATTGCACAGACACCTGCCACACGTGCGCGGCTCGCGTGCCAAACCTGATCGCCATAGCAACAGTGCGTCGAATCACGCCATTCAATGGTCGCGGTCGAAGGCGTCGGGCGGTCGATCACGCGCACCTGTGCGCCAAAGCGTTGCGTCCTGAGCAGCAAGCGGCAACCCTCGCGTGCGTTGCGTGCGTCCGCCAAAGCCGCTTCCTTGATCCTGGAGGCTTTGTCTCCGGACAACTCGGCGAGCAAATCAAGGGTCTGTATCCACGGATCGGTAAAATTCGTTTCCGCCAACATGGTCGCACTCCTCTTTCAGATAGTCCGGTTGATCAGCGAGAAGCTCTCACTGCACGTTGCGGATACAACCACCGTGCGCCGCCTTCGGCCGCCGCAGGCATATTCCGCTCACTTTCAGAGACGCATGAATCTGCTTACCGATCGACGTTCGCCTTCATTCGCCAGCAATGAGGCGTCTCTCCAACCAGGCGCTTGAAGACCGTCGTAAAGTGAGCCTGGGTTAGGAAACCGCAGCTCAGGGCAACGTCGAGCACGTTATGTTTCGACGTAAGCAGAAGGTGCTGCGCGTGTTCGATTCGCCGGCGCAACAGGTATTCGTGCGGGCGCATGCCGGTGGCCCGGCGGAACTGCGACGCGAAATGCATGCGGGTCAAACCCGTGCTGTTGGCAATGTCCTCGAGCCCGATCGGTTCGGACAGATGCGCGTCCACGTATTCGATCGCGCGCGTGAGGCGCCAGGACGGTAGTGCATTCGCTTCACGGCTCTGCCGTTGCCCAGCCGTAAAGTGCCGCGCGATCACGCGCGAAACGATCGCGAGACTGACGCTGTCGGTAAAGACCTTGCCGAGCGCGGCGTCGTCCGATTGCGACACGGCAAGTGCCTGGCCAAGACGTTCGAGCGCGGGATCGTGCGCGAGCCTGGGATTGTCGATACGAATGTCGCCCGCATGCGGGCGGCCGAACATGTCTTCGAAGCATTCGCCCAGCACCGGCTGCGCAACGAACAGGTGCAGCACGTCGCCGGGCGATTCGAACACGGCGCTGCACGGCACCTCCGGTGCCGTGATCTGTACGGCTCCCGCGGTCACCCGTCCGTGAACGAGCATCCTGCCGGCATGAGCAAAGGAGAGCGACGTGCACTTGAGGTTCATCGCGATGCAGTGGTGCGCGGCGCTACCCGGGTTGCTGACCTCCAGCGACCGAATATCGGTGCGGGTCCAGCGCGACACGAGAATAGGGCTCCGCTGGCGTCCACCCGCGGGTTCCTCGTGCGGAGCGCGCCATTGAGGCTCCATGCCGATCGGGTTGATCCGCCTCGTCTGCTGGATGACATCCGGGATAACATCCGCAGCGGGTTCGGGATGCAAAGTCGACGAGCTGATCATGATCGGGGTCATCCAGCGGAGTGGTGAGGCAGTGCCCGGTTACAGGGCGCCGCGATGACTCCAAGGTATCGCACGGAAAATCGTCGAACCAGCCCTACATACGGTTGCCCGTAGTGACCAATGGTTGGATCAACCCATCTCCAGGTTTAGTTCTTCGCCGCGAGCCGAAGAGGCACGGCCAGGGGGATCGGCGCGATGCGCACGGCGTGCGCGGGCGGTTTGCGGTCGCGACCGGCGGCGCCGGCCGCCAGAGCTTGCCGGAACGAATCGGTGGAATGGAATGCGCTAGCAGCGCTTTCTTGAGCAGAAGCGGCGGACCACTCATACGCAGGTATAGGCCCGATAACCATCGGGACTGCGGAAACGATGCGCCAGCAGCGTTTCGTCACGCACCCTGGGTTCAGGTACGCGATCCGCGCGCCGGCGCGGCGGCGCTTTGTGGCAACTTGACGCCCAGCGCTTCCGCCTTCAGCACGAAGTCGGCGAGCGAACGCGCGGCCATTTTCCGCATTGCCTGGCCGCGGTGAATCTTCACGGTGATCTCGCTCAGGCCCATTTCGCCGGCAATCTGTTTGTTCATCAGCCCGGACGCGACAAACGCCATGACTTCGCGCTCGCGCGGTGTCAGCGATTCGTAGCAACGGCGCAGATCCTCCACGGACCGGAGGGCATCGCGCCGCTCTGCGTCGCCTGCCAGCGCATGTGCGACAGCGTCCAGCATGTCCTGGTCACGAAACGGCTTGGCAAGAAAATCCTTGGCACCGGCCTTCATTGCTTTAACCGACATCGCGATGTCGCCGTGCGCGGTCATGAAGACGATGGGCAGCCCCAGTTGGCTCGCGGCGATCTGTTCCTGCACCGCGAACCCGCTTTGTCCTTTGAGACGAACATCGAGGATCAGGCAGCTCGGCACGTCCGGCATCTCATAGGAGAGAAATTCGTGCGCGGAAGCAAAGGTGACGACGCCCAGTCCGACCGATTGCAGCAGCAGACCAAGGGCATCGCGCATCGACTCGTCGTCGTCCACGACATAGACCATCGTGCGTTCCTCGTCGTCACCGGCGTTGTCATGCGTATGACTGTTCATGAGATCTCCCTTCATCAACCGGCAGGATGAACTGCACTACCGCGCCGCCCGCTTCCGGCGATTCAGCCCAGATACGACCGCCGTGCGCCTCGACGATCGACCGGCAGATCGACAAGCCCATGCCGATGCCCCCTGCCTTAGTCGTAAAGAACGTGTCGAACAGACGGCTGGCGTTTTCCTCGCTGATACCCGTGCCCGAATCCTGCACGATCAGATGCGCCTGTTCTGCGTCGAACCGGCGTGTGGCAATCCGCAGCCTTCGCGGCTGGGGCACCTCTGTCATGGCCTGCGCGCCGTTCATAATAAGGTTGATGATGACCTGCTGCAATTGGACGCGATCGCAGTACGCAGTGGGCGACGGTGTCGCAAGGTCGATCTGCACGTCAACGCGGTAGCGATCGAGTTCGTACCGCAACAGCTCGACCGTCTCGCCCACAATCCCGTTCAGATCGACTTTAACCGGAATACGGTCGCATTTTTTTGCCATTGAACGGATCCGCTGGATCACGGCGTCCGCGCGCTGCGCGTCCCTGACGATCTGAGTGACCGACTTCGCCGCTGCGTTCAGGTCCGGCGGGGCACGGTCCATCCAGCGCAACGCGGCGCCGCCGCAAGTCATGATCGCCGCGATCGGCTGCGTCACCTCGTGTGCAATCGACGCGGCCAGTTCGCCGAGCATCGTAACCCGCGTCACGTGGGCGAGTTCGGCGGTGGAGCGCGCAAGCGCGTCCTGCGCGAGCCGGGTATCCGTGATATCCATCAGCGCGCCGACATACTCGCCGGCGGCAGACTTCGACGCTGCCGCGTGGGCAACGCAGTGCAGATATTTCACGCCGCCGTCCGGCATCACGAGCCGGTGTTCGACATCGATCTGCGGCTCGCCGGCGGCGGCCCGTTCATAGACCCGACGAACGAGTGCGAGATCGTCGGGATGAGTGCGCGCCAGGATAGCCTTGACCGACGGCTCGACCTCCCGCGTGTATCCGAAAATGCGGTAGGACTCGTCGGACCACCACATCATGCCTTCGGGAAAACGTACGGCCATGCTGCCGGTCCGGCTCAAACGCTGGGCATCGAGCAGGAACGCCTCGCTGCGCTCGAGCGCCTGCTCCGCCTGCTTGCGCTCCTCGATGTCGGTATTCACGCCGTACCAGCGGCGAATCGCGCCCCCGGCGTCGCGCAACGGTTCGGCCCCGATGTGCATCCAGCGGTACACGCCGGCACTGGTGCGGAGTCGCGATACGTTTTCGAACGCGACACCCGCCGCGATCGCGGCCTGCCAGTCGCGCTGCATCCGCGGCAGATCGGACGGGTGCACGACCGTCGACCAGACGTCCACGTCATCTCCGAGCGTCACGCCCATGTCGTTCCAGCGGCGGTTGATAAACGTGAGGCGCCCGTCGCTCGACGAATGCCAGACCATGCCGGGAATCGCGTCGATGGTTGCGCGCAACTCCTGCTGCTGACGCTCGAGTTCGGCTTCCATCTCCTTGCGCGCGGTAATGTCGTTGTTGGTCACGAGAACAGCCCGAGGGTCGCCCTTTGCATCGCGCCACAAGGCCGCGCGGCTCGAAATCACGACGGCGCTGCCGTCGTGCCGTACGCGCCGCAACTCTCCGTGCCAGTAATTCGTGCGCAGCAGTTCGCCGCGAACTTCATCGTACGGGACAGGAAACGATGTCTGCGTCAGGTCGTCGATCGACTGGCCGAGCGCCTGTTGCGCACTCCAGCCGTACAGCGCCTGCGCCCCGTGATTCCAGAACGTGATCCGGTCGTTCATGTCATGGACGATGATCGCGTCGTGCGTGAGATTGAGCAGTTCGACCTGCTCCTGCAACATCGTCGTCGCGGCCTGGTTTCTCAATGCCAGAACCGACGTGGTGGCGATCGCCAGCAGGCTCACCACACAGCGCGCAACCGCGCCGCCCGGCCAGGACTCGGCGTGGGAAATCAGAAACCCGAGCAACGTCAGCGCCACACATCCCCACGCGGCGGCGATCGTGAACGAGCGGTTGCCGCTTGAAGCAACCAGCAGCACCACTATTACGTAAAACACGGCGACTGCGACGTCGAGCGGTGTCAGCGCATCGATCAGAAACACGGCAAGCGCGATCAAGGCGGCGAGCACCGGCAAGAAGCCGGCGTCGCGGGGCGCTGTAGCGGAAGCGCGTTGGCTATTTTCCATGTCGGGCGGATCGGCAGGTCGCCAGAGGCCAGGAAGGCCAGGCGGAATGGAACTGCGGGGCCATAAGCGTGCGAAACGGCTGTTCGTGAGCGAGTATGGCAAGCCTGTCCCTCAGGATAGCAGCCACGCTGATTGTGGGGAACGCATCACGCTTAGACCTGCCGCTAACCGATGGCTGCCGGTCTAATGTGATCATGCGCGAACCCGGCCTTAAATCGTCAAAGATCGGCTGGGCCGCATTCTACTGACATTTGATTACGGATGACGCCATACCCGCGATCTTCCGGGAAAACCCTGACCATGGTGCCGCTTACATGCTCGATTGATACGGCGGCGACGGTACGTTTCGCCTCGTCCCGAACCGTTGGCATCACGCCTTCCCCAACTTGACGTCAACCTGATACGAAGGTAGCCTTCGTAGGTAGCCTTCATAGTTATCCAGACATGACCAAGCAAGATGCACCGGTGGATCCTGACGCCTTGCATATCGTGGCGGAAGACTTGCGCGTGCTGGTCGGCAAACTGCGCCGCCGTTTGCGCGAGGAGTCGCACGTAGGCGATTTCACGCCTTCGCAGGTGCAGGTTCTCGGCTTGCTGGAGCGTGAAGGTCCGGCAACGGTCACTGCGCTCGCGCGTGCTCATGGCATGCGTCCGCAGTCCATGGGCGAGACGCTTTCGGCGCTGAGAGCCGCCGGGCTGGTGAGCGGCACTCCCGATCCGAACGACGGCCGGCAAACGGTTCTCTCCCTCACGCCCGCCTTTCGCAAGAAGGTGAAGGCAAGCCGCGCGGCACGCGAAGACTGGCTGTTTCGCACCATTCAGACGCGCTTCTCGGCGGCCGAGCAAAAACAGCTCGTTATCGGCGTCGAACTGCTCAAACGCCTCATCGACTCGTAACTCCAGGAGTACTTCATGGCACTCACCACACTCGACGCAAAGACCGCACTCATCGTCGTCGATTTGCAGCAAGGCATTGTCGCGCTGCCCACCGCGCATTCCACCGGCGAAGTCGTCGAGCGCTCGGCCGTTCTCGCGGAGGCGTTTCGCCGCCACGGCCTGCCCGTGGTGCTCGTCAACGTGACCGGCGGCGCACCGGGCCGCACGCAGGAGGTGCGCAACACGGGCGACTTCCCCGCCGGATTCGCGGATCTGGTGCCCGAACTGAACGCGCAACCGTCCGATCATCGGGTCACCAAGCGCACCTGGGGCGCGTTCACGAATACCGATCTCGAAGCGTACCTGCGCGAGCAAGGCGTCACGCAAGTGGTGCTCGTGGGCGTGGCGACCAGCATCGGCGTCGAATCCACCGCGCGCTATGCACACGAACTCGGCCTGAACGTGACGCTCGTCGTCGACGCCATGACCGATCGCAATGCGGACGCTCACATCAACAGCATCACGCGCATCTTCCCGCGCCTCGGCGAAACCGGCACCACCCAGGAAGTCCTCGATCTGCTCGAACGCTCGCACGCATGAGCCTGAGTTTGCACATGCGCCGCAGCTTGCGCGCCGCGCGAATCCTCCAGGTGGGAACAGTCCGGTGATCGGCACTTTCCGTTCGCTGAGCAATTTCAACTACCGGGTCTGGGCGAGCGGCGCGATCGTCTCCAACGTCGGTACGTGGATGCAACGCACGGCGCAGGATTGGCTCGTGCTCACCGAGCTCACGCATCACAATGCGACCTCGGTGGGTATCGTCATGTCGTTGCAGTTCGGCCCGCAAATGCTGCTGTTGCCGCTGACCGGTTATGCCGCCGATCACTTCAACCGTCGCAAGCTGCTGTTCGCGACCCAGGCGGGCATGGGTTCTCTCGCGCTGTGCCTGGGCATTCTCACCGTCACCGGGCTCGTGCAGTTGTGGCACGTCTATGTATTCGCGGGACTGCTCGGCTGCGTCACCGCCTTTGATTCGCCGGCGCGTCAGACTTTCGTGTCGGACCTGGTCGGCGAGCATGACCTGTCAAACGCGGTCGCGCTGAATTCCACCTCGTTCAACGCGGCGCGCATGATCGGGCCTGCGGTCGCGGGGTTGCTGATCGCCTCGGTGGGCACCGGCTGGGTGTTTCTCATCAACGCGCTTTCGTTCGTCGCGGTACTCGGTTCGCTGCGCATGCTGCGTGTGAGCGAACTGCATCTGAAGCCTCGGGCGGTGCGCACGCGCGGCAGTTTCGTCGAAGGTTTCAAGTACGTGTGGACGCGTCCCGATCTGAAGGCCGCATTGCTGATGCTGTTCCTGATCGGCACGTTCGGCCTGAATTTCCCGATCTTCATCTCGACGATGTCGGTTACCGCGTTTCACGCGGGCGCGGGCGAATACGGTGTATTGAGCTCGACCATGGCGATCGGCTCCGTCACTGGCGCGCTGCTCGCCGCGCGTCGGGCGAAACCGCGCATGGCGCTGCTGCTCATTGCGGCGGCCGTGTTCGGCGTAGGCTGCACCGCGGCCTCGCTGATGCCGAACTCCGTGCTGTTCGGCATTGCGCTGATGGTGATCGGCGTGGCAACGCAGACCTTCAATACCTCGACCAACAGTCTCGTGCAGCTTTCCACCGAGCCCGTCATGCGCGGGCGGGTGATCGCGATTCTGCTGGCCATCGCATTGGGCGGTACGCCGCTCGGCGCGCCGGTGGTGGGTTGGGTCGCAGACCGTTTCGGTCCGCGTTGGGCGCTGGGTGTGGGCGCGGCATCGGGGTTCGCGGCGGCGGTTGTCGGCTTGCTCTACCTCGTGAAATACCGGCGGTTGCGCGTGTATATCGAGGCGGGGCGTTTGCGCTACAGCATCGACGAGCCACGCCAGGCGCCTGCTTATGTCAGTCCCGCTGTCGCAGTGCAGAACGCCGTTCTCAGCGAAGTGGAAGAAGATTCCTCTTCGAGTGTTTAGAGAGCCGTTGCCGGGGGGAATGTGAAAAAGCCGCGCCTGGTTCAGGCGCGGCTTTTCTGATTACAACTGACTTGCCTGCCGGCCTACTTCGCCACCGGCATTGTAAATTCAGCGCCTTTGGCGATGCTATCCGGCCAGCGCTGCATGATGCTCTTGTAGCGCGTATAGAAGCGCACGCCCTCTTCGCCGTAAGCGTGATGGTCGCCGAACAGCGAACGTTTCCAGCCGCCGAACGAATGCCATGCCATCGGCACCGGAATCGGCACGTTGATGCCGACCATACCCACCTGAATCTGCCGGCCGAACGCCCGCGCCACCCCGCCATCCGACGTGAACAGCGACACGCCGTTACCGAACTCGTGCGCGTTGATCAACTCCACGGCGCTCGCGAAATCGGGCACCCGCACTACTGCCAGCACCGGGCCGAAGATCTCTTCCTTGTAGATCTTCATTTCCGTGCCGACATTGTCGAACAGCGTACCGCCGATAAAGAAGCCTTCTTCGTCTGCCACCGGATGCACGCGGCCGTCGACAATCAGCTTCGCGCCTTCCGCCTCGCCCGACGCGATATAACCGGCCACCTTGGCCTTATGTTCGGCGGTAACCAGCGGCCCCATTTCGGCGTCGAGATTTTCGCCGTTCTTGATCACGAGCGATTTGACGCGCGGCGCCAGTTTCTCGATCAGTTTGTCGGCCACGTTGCCGACCGCCACCGCGACCGAGATCGCCATGCAGCGCTCGCCCGCCGAACCGTAGGCTGCGCCGATCAGCGCGTCGACCGCCTGGTCCAGATCGGCGTCCGGCATCACCACCAGGTGATTTTTCGCGCCGCCGAGCGCCTGCACGCGTTTGCCGCGCTTCGACGCCTCCGTGTGAATGTATTCGGCGATCGGCGTGGACCCCACGAACGACAGCGCCGCGACGTCCGGGTGATCGATCAGCGCATCGACGGCCACCTTGTCGCCGTTGACGACATTGAACACGCCGTCGGGCAGACCGGCTTCCTTCAGCAATTCGGCAATCCGCAGCGACGCCGACGGATCACGCTCCGACGGTTTCAGCACGAACGTGTTCCCGCAGGCGAGCGCAACCGGGAACATCCACATCGGCACCATGACCGGGAAGTTGAACGGCGTAATGCCCGCGACCACACCGAGCGCCTGACGCAGATTCCAGTTGTCGATGCCGCCGCCGATCTGGTCGGTGAAATCGGTCTTGAGCAGGTTCGGAATGCCGCACGCGAATTCGACCACTTCGATGCCGCGCACCACTTCGCCTTGTGCGTCCGTAAACACCTTGCCATGTTCACGCGTGATCAGCATCGCCAGTTCGTCGTGATGCTGGTTGAGCAATTCCTTGAACCTGAACAGAATGCGTGCGCGCTTGAGCGGCGCGGTTTCGCTCCAGGCAGAAAAGGCGGCCTTGGCGACCTGCACTGCCGCGTCCACTTCCTCGACCGAAGCGAGGGCGACCGAGCCGGTGACTTTGCCGGTGGCGGGATTGAACACGTCCTTGAAGCGGCCGCTGGTCGGCGCGGCCGGCGCGCCGCCGATATAGTGGCCCAACTGCTGCACCGACAGCTTTGCTTGTTCGTTCACTACATTCATGTCCTTACCTCGTGTTCGGGATCAAGCGCGGCGTGTCACCACCGGGCCATAGGCAAAAATCAGGCTACGTCGCACCGCGCCGGAGCGGCGAACCGCTCGTCGACAGGCTCCGTCGAGACTTGCCAACTGTATCGACGGCGCCGGTCATACTCCCGATACAGCCAAATAAAACCGCGCCTCACTGTATTGTTTTTTGTGCGGCAACTGTATTGGCGCGTGGGTCTCGTCCGACCTGCGGAGGCATCGATCCCGGACCAGGCCCTGAACGCGGTGGCCGGCCCATCGACGTCATGCCGCCTGCGCCGCCGGCTCCGCCACTGCAGGGCCGTGCCATGAAAACATCCGCGAGGCTTCACCGCATCAATCTCGCGACGAATGCTCAACGCCATGTGTCGGTCAATTCGTTGGCGAGCACCATCTTCTGCCGGATCACTTCCACAAAGGCAGCGTCGGCACCACCGTGCGCCTTGAGGAATTTGAGCGCGGCGGAATGTACCGTGCGCATGGCCCGTCCGTCGATTCCGCTCATGCGTGCCGCGCTGCCACGCGTTTCTTCGACCAGATCGCGCGCGCTGCTGAAGTCGGGCGACAAACCGCTTTGCGTTTCGAATGCGGTGCTTAACGCCTGCGCGTAATCGCGCGACGCTCCGAGCCGGTCGATGTCGATCAACAGATCGACGCCATCCGCCATACGCAACGCGCAAAGAATCCACAACGCGATGAATGCCCGATACGCGTTATTGCCTTCCGCCGTGCGCGCATAGTGCTCGCACGCCATTGCATATGCGTCCTCCGAAGCAGGCGCGGCGGGCGGCAAGCGCGCGCCGCATGTGTCGATAGCCTGCCTGACCAGCGGATCCGCCTGATTCAGCCCCAGCACGCGAAACGGAGCCGCCACGAAAAACGGATTGCTCCATTGCCGGCTGAGCAGCCACCCCGAAGCAAACTGCGACGCCGGATTGCGCAACACGCCCACATGCATCGCCTGCGGAAAAGCCGCCCGCAGCCACGGCAGCCGGCCCGATGAACGGCAAAACTTGAAGACCGGCACGCTGCCTTGTGCGGCGGTGCGCTCGCACAGATTGCGTAAATAGGCCTGTAATTGCGGGAATTCCGCGTCCGGCACCTTAGCAAAGCGATCGAGACTGAAACGCCTTTGATAGCCGGCCACACCGCGCACACCTTCCTGCAGGAACGGTCTATATTCCTCGAAATACGGCGCGGCGAGCGGCGGGTGTCCAGAAGTAAGCGTGGGACGCGACGCGGAAACGTCGGCAAGACTCAACTCCGCGAGCACATTGCTGAGCGGCTCATAGAAAGCGGTCACGGTATCGAGTTCGCGCAAACGCGACCAGACCCACGTTCCCGCACTACGCCAGCCCGTATGCAGAAACACTGCCTGTTTCAAGGCGCGGTGCTGCGCGGCATCGTTCGACAGACCATTCGACGGCCCATTAGACAACGGCATGTGGACTTCTCTTTCAAATGAAAAACAACGGGAATTCAGCGCAAGCGCACGCTTTGGCGGACCGCGCTGACGGTCGAGTAACAGAAGCATCACTTTACCTTGCCAACCAGGCTGCGTTGGCCGCCACGCGCGCCGGACCGGACTGGAACCGCACATGCAAACACTTTAAGCTGCCAGACTTCCGCACTCAAACGTTGCTGCCATGAACGATTCGGCCGATATCCGCTTCCTGTTGACGCTGCGCGAAAGCGGGAGCCTGATCGCCGCCGCGCGAAAGCTGGGGTTGTCGCCCTCCGCGGTCACGCAGCGTCTTCAACAACTGGAAAAGAAACTGGGCGCGCAACTGGTGAACCGCACCGCGCGCCGCCTGCAATTCACCGAAGAAGGCACGCTGCTGTGCGAACGGGGGGCAAAGCTCGTCCAGCAGTTCGACGCGCTGTTCGAGGATTTGCAGATGCGCCGCGGCGGACTCGTCGGTACGCTAAAAATCAACGCGCCGCTGGGGTTCGGACGGCGACATCTCGCTCCAGCGATTGCCGCGTTCCAGCAGCAGAATCCGGATATCGATATCGCGCTCACGCTATCCGACCGGCCTTTGACCGAGACCACGGACCGTTTCGATATCGTCGTGCATATCGGCGAACTGCCGGTGTCGAACCTGGTCGGCTACACGATTGCACCGAACGCGCGGTTCGTCTGCGCAGCGCCTGCATTGATCAAGCGAACCGGCGCGCCGGAGTCTCCGGATGAGTTGAGCAAATTACCCTGCATCGTGCTGCGCGAGAATAACGAAGATGTTTCGCTGTGGCAGTTCAGCAAAGGACGTACGCGCCGCAGCGTGCGTGTGTCTTCCCGCCTGAGCTGCAATGACGGCGACGTGATCCGCCAGTGGGCCTGCGAAGGCCGCGGCGTGATCCTGCGTTCCGAATGGGACGTGGCCGACGACCTCGCGAAGGGCAAGCTCATCCGTTTGCTGCCGGAATGGAGAGCGCCCGCAGCCGACGTCATCGCCCTCACGCATCAGCGGACCGGCCTGCCGGCGCGCACCCGCCATTTCATGCAGTATTTGCAGAGCAGATTCAGGCCGCAACCACCCTGGCGGCGATGAGTGTCAACACGCGTTGCGCGAAATCACGAATCAATCATTCAGTCCGACTGAATCCATGAGTTAGTCCATTTGAACGTTGCCGCGCCAATCGAACTTTATAATCAGTTCACCGTCTACTGCCGGCCTGATCATGACCCTCGCTTCCGTGCCCGCCGCCTATCCCAAAGCGGTCCTGTTCGACCTGCTGACCGCCCTGCTCGACTCATGGAGCTCATGGAATCGCGCCGCCGGTTCCGAACAGGCGGGCCGCGCATGGCGCGCCGCTTATCTGCGGCTGACCTACGGCTGCGGCAAGTACCTCGCGTATGAACAACTGGTGCGCGAAGCCGCCGCACAAGTCGGGCTGCCCGAATCCGCGGCGCTTGCGCTCGAAGCGGACTGGCTGAACCTCGCGCCGTGGAGTGGTGCCGTCGATGCATTGCAAACGCTCGCGCCGCATTGCAAGCTGGCCGTCGTCACCAACTGCTCGGCGCGCCTCGGCACACAGGCGGCGAATCTCCTCCCGGTTCGCTGGAACGCAATCGTCACCGCCGAAGAAGCCGGCATGTACAAACCGGATCCGCTACCCTACCGTCTCGCCCTGCAAAAACTCGGCATAGCGGCCCATGAAGCCGCGTTCGTGGCGGGCTCCAGCCACGATATGTTCGGCACTGCCGCCGTCGGCTTGCGGACCTACTGGCACAACCGCGTCGGCCTGCCGCTCGTAACCGGCGCACAGCCGCCCGAGATCGAAGCGCCGACGCTCGACTCGCTCGTTGCATGGCTCGCCCGCTTCGGCGTGAACCGGCGCGACCGCGCATGACTCCATTTTCCCGGTGAAAGCATGAAACTCGACCAGATCGAAACCCCCGCCGCGTTAATCGATATCGCCCGCATGCAGAAGAACATCGCGCGAATGCAGGGGCATATGAACGCGCTCGGCGTCGCGTTTCGTCCACACGTGAAAACCACCAAATGCATCGACGTGGTCCGCGCGCAGATCGCCGCAGGCGCGCGCGGCATTACTGTTTCGACGTTGAAGGAGGCGGAGGCATTCTTTGCCGCGGGCGCCGAAGACATTCTTTACGCCGTCAGCATGGCTCCGTCGAAGCTGCCGAGAGCGCTCGCGCTGCGCCGCCAGGGCTGCGATCTGAAGCTCGTGGTGGATAACCCGAACGCCGCAGCCGCCATTGCCGCATTCAGCGACCAGCACGGCCAAACCTTCGAGGTATGGATCGAAGTGGACACGGACGGACACCGCTCAGGCATCACACCGGAACAGGACACCTTGCTCGAAGTCGGCCGGATTCTGCACGAGAACGGCGTGAAGGTGGGCGGCGTGATGACCCATGCCGGCTCCAGCTACGAACTGGATACGCCCGAGGCGCTCGCCGCGCTGGCGGAACAGGAACGCGCGGGCTGCGTCCGCGCGGCACAGCGGCTGCGCGAGGCCGGCATTGCGTGCCCGGCGGTCAGCGTCGGCTCGACGCCGACCGCTCTTGCGGCTACGCAACTGGAAGGCGTCACGGAAGTGCGCGCGGGAGTGTACGTGCTGTTCGATCTCGTCATGCATAACGTCGGCGTATGCGCGCTCGACGATATCGCGCTCAGCGTGCTCGCCACGGTGATCGGCCATCAGGCGGACAAGGGCTGGGCCATTCTCGACGCGGGCTGGATGGCAATGAGCCGTGATCGCGGCACCTCGAAGCAGTCGCACGATTTCGGCTACGGCCAGCCATGTCTGCTGAACGGCACGCCGCTGCCCGGCTATGTAATAAGCGCCGCCAATCAGGAACACGGCATTCTCTCTGCGACGGCAGAACACGCACACACCGGCGAAGACATCACGCAACGCTTCCCGATCGGCATGAAACTGCGCGTCCTGCCGAATCATGCGTGCGCCACCGGCGCGCAGTTTCCCGAATACCACGCGGTGACGCCGGACGGCGACAGCGTGGAATGGAGACGTTTTCACGGTTGGTAAACCCGCGCGCAAACGCCAGGCCTTACTTCACTCCTCTTCTTCCTCCAGACCGGCCAGCAGATCGTCCACGGCGCGATATACGCGCTCGACGATCTCCGGCCCCACCTTGCGCTCCAACTCGCGGTAATGCGCCTCGAGGTCTTTGGAAATCACGCGCACCAATTCCAGGCTCGTGCCCGTGAGCGACACCAGCACGCGCCGCTGATCTTCGGCGAATCGCTCCTTGGTCACCAGTTCCATGCTCTCCATGCGCGCGAGCACGCCGGCCATGCTCGGGCTCGAAATCGTGCAGATATCGGAGATATGGCGCGGCTCCATCGGGCCGTGTTCATTTAGCGCGCGAATCACGCGCCACTGCTGCTCGGTCAATCCATGCGCGGTAATCAATGGACGAAAACGCTCCATCATTTTTTCTCTGGCGCGCAGCAACAACATTGGCAGGTTGCGGTGCAAAACTCGGGTCGAAGCGGAAGCGGACATAGTGGAAGTTGAATTGAAACCAGCCGTGGAAGCTTAAGGGAAAACCCGCGATCAGCCGACAGACTATTGACCCTGGATGATATCAAGCGCAATACTACTAACATGTTAGTGTTTTTGACAAGAGACAGGTCATTTATGTTTGCACTTGCCGATCATCTGCTGCATCCCGAAGGCGAGGCGCTGCCCCGCGACGTGGATGCGAGCAGCGCGGCCGCGCTGCTCGCACGCGGCATGGCATGCCGCGCACCGGTTAGCGGCGCGGTCTACGGCACCTTGCTGAACGACCGAGCCGCGCTCGCGGCGTTGGGCGATGCGATGCACGCCGCACCCTATAAAGCGCCGCCGAAAGCGCCGGTGCTCTATCTGAAGCCGCGCAATACGCTCGCCGGACATCGCGCGCGTGTCGTGGTGCCGGACAATGCGTTGGGCGTAGAAATCGGCGCGTCGCTCGGCATCGTGATTGGCCGCACCGCAACACGTGTCGGCGTGGAGCAGGCGTTGCACTACATTGCCGGCTATACGCTGGTTGCCGATCTCAGCGTGCCGCATGCGAGCGTGTACCGGCCGTCGGTACGATTCCGGGCGCGCGACGGTTTCTGCGTCGTTGGGCCGGCCGTGGTTGCAGCGCGTCATATTCCCGCGCCGGATGATCTGCAGATCGAGGTTTCGCTTAACGGGGGCGCGACTTTCAGCGCGAGCACCGCGTCGTCGGTACGGAATGTGGCGCAACTGCTCACGGACGTAACCGACTTCATGACGCTCGGCGCGGGCGACGTCATCACGCTCGGCGTGCCGCATGGTTCGCCCGTCGCGCATATCGGCGACTCGGCCACGTTGTCGATCGGCGCAATGCCGCCGCTTACGGTGTCGTTCGTCGGTGCCGAAGAACAAGAGGGAGAACAGCCATGATGCGCGGCCGTGTTGCGTATGCGGGCGCGATTCACGAAGCCTATCCCGACACCAATGGCGTGCGTCTCGCCGATGGCCGCGTGCGCGGCGAGCATGAAGTGGTCTGGCTTGCCCCGATCGAAGTCGGCACGATCTTCGCGCTCGGCTTGAACTACGCCGAGCATGCGAAGGAATTGCAGTTCGGCAAACAGGAAGAGCCGCTCGTGTTTCTCAAGGGACCGCGCACGGTGCTGGGTCATCGCGGCGTGACGCGCCGCCCCGTCGACGTCACCTTCATGCACTACGAGTGCGAACTCGCGGTCGTGATCGGGCAAACCGCGCGTAACGTCACCCGCGAAAACGCCATGCAGCATGTGGCCGGCTATATGATCGCCAACGACTACGCGATTCGCGACTACCTCGAAAACTATTACCGCCCCAACCTGCGCGTGAAGAATCGCGATGGCGGCACAGTGCTCGGCCCCTGGTTCGTCGACGCAGCGGATATCGGAGACGTCACGCAACTGGAGTTGCGCACGTTCGTGAACGGCACGCGTCAGCAACACGGCAATACGCGCGACCTCGTCACCGATATTCCGGCGTTGATCGAATACCTGAGCAGTTTCATGACCCTCGCGCCCGGCGACGTGATCCTGACCGGCACGCCGGAGGGCATCGTCAATGTCAATGCGGGCGACGAAGTGGTCTGCGAAATCGACGGCCTTGGCCGTCTCGTCAATACGATTGCGTCAGACGCGGACTTCGGCCGCGCCTGATCGACTGCTTTACATGGGACAACAAGCCAATGCGAATCGACCATCTGATCAACGGCAAATCAGGCGCCGCGAAAGACTACTTCGAAACCGTCAATCCGGCCACGCAAGAGGTACTCGCTGAAGTAGCCCGCGGCGGTGCGGAAGAAGTGGACGCCGCCGTGCGCGCCGCCAAAGACGCGTTTCCCGCATGGGCCGCCAGGCCAGCCGTGGAACGCGCGAAGCTGGTCCGCAAGCTCGGCGAATTGATTGCGAAGAATGTGCCGGAAATCTCGGAGACCGAAACGAAGGACACCGGTCAGACGATCTCGCAGACGCGCAAGCAACTCGTGCCGCGCGCCGCCGACAACTTCAGCTACTTCGCCGAAATGTGCACGCGTGTCGACGGCCATACGTATCCGACCGATACGCATCTGAACTACACGCTGTTTCATCCGGTCGGCGTCTGCGCGCTGATCTCGCCGTGGAACGTGCCGTTCATGACGGCGACCTGGAAGGTGGCGCCCTGTCTCGCATTCGGCAATACGGCCGTGTTGAAGATGAGCGAACTGTCGCCGCTCACCGCCGCGATGCTCGGCAATCTCGCGCTCGAAGCCGGCATTCCCGCCGGCGTGCTGAACGTGGTGCACGGCTTCGGCAAAGAAACCGGCGAACCGCTGGTCGCGCATCCGGACGTGCATGCCGTGTCGTTCACCGGTTCGACGGCGACCGGCAACCGTATCGTGCAAACCGCGGGGCTGAAGAAGTTTTCGATGGAACTCGGCGGCAAGTCGCCGTTCGTGATTTTCGACGACGCCGACTTCGAACGCGCACTCGACGCCGCCGTGTTCATGATCTTCTCGAACAATGGTGAACGCTGCACGGCGGGTTCGCGCATTCTCGTGCAACGGGGCATTTACGCGCGCTTTGCCGAGCGTTTCGTCGAGCGTGCGAAGCGTTTGAGCGTGGGCGATCCGCTGTCCGACAACACCATTGTCGGCCCCATGATCAGCCAGGGCCATCTGGCGAAAGTGCGCAGCTATATCGAACTGGGCCCGAAAGAAGGCGCGGCGCTCGCGTGCGGCGGCCTCGATCTGCCCGCGTTGCCCGACGCGCTGCGCAAAGGCAACTTCGTCCAGCCCACCGTGTTCGTCGATGTCGACAACCGCATGCGTATCGCGCAGGAAGAAATCTTCGGCCCGGTCGCCTGCCTGATTCCGTTCGACGACGAAGCCGACGCGATCAAGCTCGCCAACGACATCTCCTACGGCCTGTCGAGCTACATCTGGACCGAGAACACGGGCCGCGCGCTGCGCGTTGCCGCCGCCGTCGAAGCGGGCATGTGCTTTGTCAACAGCCAGAACGTGCGCGATCTGCGCCAGCCGTTCGGCGGCACCAAGTCATCCGGCGTGGGTCGCGAAGGTGGTACGTGGAGCTACGAAGTGTTCCTCGAACCGAAGAACGTTTGTGTGTCGCTCGGCTCGCATCACATTCCGCGCTGGGGCGTTTGAGGCGCGGATGTTTTGTGCGCGTGGGCGTGATGCATCGCGCGGAACAGGCCATACCAAATAGCAATTATCCTGCATGGGAGACCGCGATGGGCAAACTCGCGTTGGCAGCAAAAGTGACTCACGTCCCGTCGTTATATCTGTCCGAGCTCGACGGTCCGCATAAGGGCTGCCGTCAACCCGCGATCGACGGTCATCATGAAATCGGCCGGCGTTGCCGCGAACTGGGCGTGGATACGATCGTCGTGTTCGACGTGCATTGGCTGGTGAACAGCGAATACCATATCAATTGCGCGCCGAAGTTCGAAGGTATCTATACGAGCAACGAGTTGCCGCATTTCATCAAGAACATGCCGTACGCGTATCCGGGCAATGTCGGACTCGGTAATCTGATCGCGGAAGTCGCCAACGAAATGGGCGTAAAGAGCCGCGCGCACAGCGAGACCACGCTCGAACTCGAATACGGCACGCTGGTGCCGATGCGCTACATGAACGCGGATCAGCATTTCAAGGCCGTCTCGGTAGCGGGCTGGTGCGTGTGGCATGACCTCGACACGAGCGTGCGCTTCGGCCTCGCGGTGCGCAAGGCGATCGAGGAACGTTACGAGGGCACCGTCGCGATTCTGGCGAGCGGGTCGCTGAGTCATCACTTCGCCAACAACGGCACGGCCGAACAGTTCATGCACAAGGTGTGGAATCCGTTTCTCGAACAGATGGACCGCAAGGTGGTCGAGTTGTGGGAAGCCGGCGACTGGAAGACCTTCTGTGAAATGCTGCCGCTTTACAACGAGAAATGCTGGGGCGAAGGCGGCATGCACGACACCGCCATGCTGCTCGGCGCGCTCGGCTGGGATCGTTACGAGGGCAAGGTGGAGGTCGTCACGCCGTACTTCGGCAGTTCGGGCACTGGCCAGATCAACGCGATCTTTCCGGTTACGCCCCTGCCCGTTTGAGTTGCAACGAAGGAGTTCACTGTGCCGCATCTGACACTCGAATACAGCGCCAATCTCGCCGGCGCGGAAAGCATCGGACAACTGTGCAACGCGCTCGCGCATTGCCTCGACGCGCAGCGCGAAAGTGGCAACGAAGGCGAACAGCGCGTCTATCCGCTCGGTGGCATCCGCGTGCGCGCGTTGCGCTGCGAGCAGTACTGCATCGCCGACGGACGCACCGACGCTGCATTTCTGCACGCGAACCTGAAGATCGGCGCAGGCCGCCCGGAAGCCGTGAAAAAGGCCACCGGCGAAGCGTTGTTCGCGCTGATCAAACAGCACTTCGCCGCTGAATTCGAACAGCACGGCCTGGCGTTGTCGCTGGAGATCAATGAATTCAGCGAAGCCGGTACGTGGAAACACAACAACCTGCACGCGCGCCTGAAGGCCGAATAGCGGCTCATCGAGAATCCACCATGCTAGACGAACAGACTATCCGCGACCTTGCGGCACAACTCGACCATGCCGAGAAAACGCGTACTCAATTGCGCCACTTCTCCGCCGCCTATCCGCAGATGACCGTACAGGACGGTTACGCGATCCAGCGCGAGTGGGTGAAACTGAAACTCGCCGAAGGCCACGTGATCAAGGGCCGCAAAATCGGCCTCACGTCGCGCGCCATGCAGCGCTCGTCGCAGATCGACGAACCCGACTACGCGCCGCTGCTCGACAGCATGTTCATCGAAAACGGCCAGGACATACGCGCGGACCGCTTCATTGCGCCGCGCGTGGAAGTGGAACTGGCGTTCGTGCTGAGCAGGCCGCTGAAAGGCCCTGGCGTAACGCTGTTCGACGTGCTGGACGCGACCGCCTACGTAACGCCGGCCGTGGAAATCATCGACGCGCGCATCGAACAGTTCGACCGCGAAACCCGAGCGCCGCGCAAGGTCTACGACACGATCTCGGACTTTGCGGCGAATGCGGGCATCGTGCTGGGCGGCCGTCCCGTGCGTCCGCTGGATGTCGATCTGCGCTGGGTCGGCGCGCTGCTTTACAGGAACGGCGCGGTGGAAGAAAGCGGACTCGCGGCGGCGGTATTGAATCATCCGGCCACAGGCGTGGCCTGGCTCGCCAACAAGATCGCTCCGTACGACGAAATGCTCAACGCGAACGACGTGATCCTGAGCGGTTCGTTCACCAGCCCTATTCCCGCGCGGGCAGGCGACACCTTTCATGTCGACTATGGTCCGCTGGGCGGAATCGGCCTGAACTTCATTTGAGTCGACCAACATGTCTCTACCGCAAAACCATTTCAAGCGCGCGCTGGCCGAAGGCAAACCGCAATTCGGCCTATGGGCCGCGCTCGCCGACGCGTATGTGACCGAGTTGCTGGCCACCGCCGGTTTCGACTGGCTGCTGATCGACAACGAGCATGCGCCGAACGACGTGCGCAGCACGCTGGCCCAATTGCAGGCGGTGGCCGCATATGCATCGCATCCGGTGGTACGGCCGGTGCGCAGCGACGCAGCGTTGATCAAGCAGTTGCTCGACATCGGCGCCCAAACCCTCTTGCTGCCGATGATCGACACGGCCGAACAGGCGGCCGATGCGGTCGCGGCCACACGCTATCCGCCCCAGGGCATTCGCGGCGTGGGCAGTGCGTTGGCACGCGCATCGCGCTGGAACCGGATACCGGATTATCTGGGCACGGCGGCAGATGAGTTGTGCGTGCTGGTGCAGGTGGAATCCGTGCAGGGCATGGAGAACTTGCCGGAAATTGCGGCAGTGGATGGCGTCGACGGCGTGTTCTTCGGTCCGGCGGATCTGAGCGCCTCGATGGGCCTGCTGGGCAAACCCGGCGATGCCAGCGTGCGTGAAGCGATTCGCAACGGCATCCGGATCGCGCGAAGCGCGGGCAAAGCCGCAGGCGTGCTCGCGCCCGATCCGGCGATTGCCGCCGACTATCTCGAAGCGGGCGCCACCTTTGTCGCGGTCGGTACGGACACGGGTTTGCTGAGCCGTGCGGCGGCAGATCTGGCGGCGTCGTATAAACAGACGCCAGCAATGGCGACCTCGCCCAAAGGCGGGTATTGAACGAATCTGCCGGACAGAAACACGCGAGCCTGCGGCGTGAGAAAAAACCCTACTCCCCCGCAGGCCACGGCAGTCCCAACGCCGACCAATCCAGCTCCACCCCGATCACGCAACGCTCGGCGGCAAATTGCGCCGCCAGCGTCACCGCGATACACGGCCTGCCGCTCGCCAGCGAAAGGTAAGGATTACTCGCCACCGCCACGCCCGGCAACAACACCGCATTGCGGAAATACGGACGATGATCCCAGCGCGCATCGCGCGGATTCGCCACAGGCTGCAGCGAGGCGCCTTCACTGCTCCAGGCCGGCCCCGGCACCTCGTGGCCGATCTGCCTGCCTGAGTCGTCGAGAATGAAACAGCTGATGCAGCGATCGAACCTTGCGAGAGACGCAAACGCCTCTTCCTTGGCGACGCCGGCCAGCAATGCGTCGGCGGCAAGCCGCAAGGCTGCGCGGTAAGGCTCCACTTCGGATTCGAACAACGCATGCTGATGCGCGCGGCCATGCGCGATGACATCGAAAGCATCGTCGATGCGCTGATGCACCGACTCGGGCGGCGCAATCTCCGCAGCCGGCCGGCCCAGCAGATAACCCTGCGCGAAATCCACATTGGATTCCACGGCGAGAATCAGTTCCTCGGTGGTCTCCACGCCTTCGACGACCACCAGCATGCCCGCCTGATGCAGCAGCGAAACGAGCTTCGGAAGAATAGGTTGCTCGGTGCCGTGACTCGTCGCGCGAATCAGTTCGCCGTCGAGCTTGACGAGGTCCGGGCGAATCCGCAACAGCCGGTCGAGATTCGACTGACCGGCGCCGAAATCGTCGACGGCGATCAGAAAGCCGTGCTCGCGGTACAACGCCGCCGCCCGCGACATGTCGTCCACACTGCCGCCGTGCGATTCGAGAATCTCCAGAATCACCCGTTCCGGCTCGAGCCCCACGGCCCGCACGAGCTTTGCCAGTTGATCCGCATAACCTTCGGCGATGAACGTGGCCGGCAGAATGTTGAGGAAGAGCCACGCGTGGTCCGGCAGCGACCCGCGCGCATTGGCCAGATGCACGGCGTGACTCGCGCGGTCGAGCGCGCCTTCGTCGCTGGAAGGCTTCGGCGCGAACAGAACCGCGGGCGGCACCAGCGCGCCGTCGCCCTGCTCGCCGCGCAGCAAGGCCTCGAATCCCACCTGCTTCTGATGCGACAGGCTGTAGAGCGGCTGGAAATGCGAGGTCAGGTAGTAATCCTCCCAGCGATGCCGCCGCACCGCCGCCCCACCCTCGCCGGCTCCGTCGTCGACAAGCAGTTGCAACGCATCGCGCGGCAGCGGACGCTCGGCGCACACGCGGTTTCTGCCGGAGTGCTTGGCGCGCAGCAAGGCTTCGTCGGCGCGATCGAGCAGCATCATGATGCTTTCGCCGCTGCGGTGCTCGGCCACGCCGAAGCTCGCGGTCAACTGGCCGTCCGGCCGTTCGATCGCGGCGATCGCGAGGCGCAACCGTTCGGCCAGATGAAGCGCGCCGGTGAGCCCGTCGCACAGCAGCAGCGCGAATTCCTCGCCGCCGATCCGGCTCACGCTGTCGTCCGCGGAGGCCTCTTCCATCAACGCGTGGGCCACCTCGTAGAGCGCGTGGTCGCCGACCGCATGGCCGAAGCGGTCGTTCAGGGATTTGAAGTTGTCGATGTCGAGAAAGATCGCGCTGATCCGCGTCTCCGGCGCGAGAGTGTCGAGGCGGCGCTCAGCATGCTTGACGAACGAACGGCGGTTTTGCAGGCCGGTCAGCGGGTCGGTAGCCGCGAGTTGCGCAAGCTGGCTTTCGAGCAGAAAGTGGTTGCGGCGAAACCGGTAGAAGCCGAAATGAAACACGGCGGAAGTCGGCACGCCGATCGCCACGACCCACATCCACACGACGATCTCCACATCGTGCGTCAACGGCTCGCCGAACAGCAACGCGTACGCCGTGGCATAAAACAGCGCGCTGCCGGCGACGAAATGCATGGGCGTGAGCCACAGCGGCGCGGCGCAAACCGGTATCACGACCATCGCGGGCAGCACCCACAGCAGCGGTTGCGCGACACCGGCAATGTTCAGCGCGAGGCCCGCCACCAGTACCTGCGAGTAAGCAACGCCGATCAGCCCGAACACCCACGTCGACCTTGCGCGCGGAATCGCCAGCACGAGCAGCGCGAGCACCAGTGCACATCCGAGCCGGTACTCGAGCGGCGCAGCCGGGCCATCCACCAGGTTGCGCGCCCCGATGAAGCACAGGAACGCGACCACGGTAAACGCCATCGTTACCGTGGAAAGCGGACGCTGGTGTTCGAGCGAACGCACGTGAAAGCGATCGCGCAAACCGGAATCCGACGGGTGCTGCGTTGAGTTGGAAAGCATATCGATAGATACCAGGCTGGTTCCGGTTACTCTGCCAATGTTTATCGGCCAATATCCGACAAATATTTATGCCTTCCGTACAAATCGGACAGAGAATCTTTCTTTACAGGCCGTTTTGCCTCAAGCCGCCATCACCCGATTGCGGCCCGACGCCTTGGCCACATAGAGCGCGCCGTCGGCACGCGCCATCAACTGGGCCAGCGATTCGTCGCGCCGAAGCTGGTCCACGCCGACACTGAAGGTGTAGCGCAGCCCGCGCGGCAAGCCGTTCGGCGCGGTCGACGCGAGGCGGATCCGCAGGCGGTCGAGCAGGCTCACCGCCTCGGCGGTGGTGGTGGCCGGGCACAGCACGCCGAATTCCTCGCCGCCCAGCCGGCCGAACACGTCTCCGGTCCGCAGGTTGCGTGCGACGAACGTGGCGAAGTGGCTCAGTACCTGGTCGCCCGCGGCGTGACCGTAGTTGTCGTTGACCGCCTTGAACGAGTCGATGTCGATGATCGCCATCGTTAGCGGCGAACGGGTTTGCCGCGATGCGTTCAGCAACACGTCGCCGGCCGCCAGGAACGCGCGGCGCGACAGCGCGCCCGTCAGGTCGTCGATATTGGCAAGCCGTTCGAGCCGTTCGGCGAGGCGGTCGTGGGCCAGCATCACCACGCCGATTGACAGACACAGCGGCGCAAGAATGCCGAGCGCGAGAAATATCACGTTGGAAGGCGAGACCTGCAGCAGCCCGGTCTGCATCAGCCAGCCGAAGCCGTACATAAGCCCGCGCGACGTGTTCCCGGCGAACAGCAGCAGCGCCGCCACCGCGAGGAAGTAATAACTGTAGCGTGGCCGGTTCGAAGGACGCCCGCGCAGCATGAGCACGGCGAGCACGACATAAAGGCTCGCGTGAAACGCCGACACCAGTGCGACCCGCGCATTGAAGTCGGGCGCGGCAAAGGTCCAGTACGAAATGCCGACCAGCACCGCGACAAGGCCCACGTAGGCCGGCCAGGGCCGCGCGCGGCGCCCCAGAAAACGCAAACAGCCTTCGACCACCAGCAGCAGCGAAGCGGCCATCAGCACATTGGACGCCACGAAGGTCAACCACTGCGACGCATGGCCTTGCAGCGAGAAAGCGAGCAATGCGACGATCGCCACGGCGTTGGCCGACACCCAGTAGCCGACGCCGGGAATCGCCGCGCGCCACAACGAGCCGAGCACGGCGATTGCCATGACGCTCGACAGAACGGTGACCAGAAGAATGCTGAGTGGATTGAACATTGCGGCGAATTATCGAACAGCATCATACCAATGTGCCACGCACGCGTTTCGCGCGCGACCCGATGCAAGTGCGCAAGCTTAACGGGCGCGAGCGAAAGTTGGGGTGCGCAAGGCAATCGAAAGATTCGAAAAGAATGCCCGCCCGGGAAAATGCGAAGCGGCCACGTGGTCGCGCAACGTTGCGTTTATCACGAAAAGAAAAGAGTTAAATCAACGACCAAACCGGCCGTTAATGCAACCATGACGGCCGCATTGTTAGCGGCGCATCCACGATAGCGGGGCGAACAACCGATTCAAGCGGCAAAAGTTACGTAATCGATCTGCATCCGCCACCCTCGACTCCGCGTATACGCAGGCGAATCGAGAGTGGTTAAATCTTAATGTCTTAAGTAGACTGCTTCGAAGTGTGGTGAACAGACTGGACAGCCTGACAAAAGTACGCTGGGCCGAACACAATGCCCGAACTCCCGAACACACTTTTCTTTGCATTCGGCCGTGAGCGGCCGGCTGTCAAATGGCTCGACGCAATGGCCATCTCCTGGAAAACATGGTCCCAATTCTCGATTACCTGCTCGAACGTCAAATCTCGCCGCAATGGCGCGGCATGCTCACCGCTTTGGCAAGCGAATTCGAAGCACAGATCGGTCGCGACGAACTGCGCCAACTGATGCACCGCGTAGGCAGCCGCTTTGCGGCGGCGCATCCGCTGCCCGCCTGCGACTCGACGGCCGAACTCGCGCGCACCTTGAACCTGTATTGGCATGACATGGATTGGGGCTACGTCGAACTGGCCGACGAACCCGAGTCGCTGCGCATCGTTCACTATTGCGCGCCGTTGCAGGCATTCGGCGGCACGGCGCTCGCATGGACGCCGGCGTTTCTCGAAGGCGTGTATCAGACCTGGCTGAGTGCATTGGGCGCGCAAGGTTTGTCGGTGGCGCAAACGAGCGGGTATAGCGAGGACACTGCCATCGAGTTTCGTCTGGGGCGTCATCCTGCCTGATCGGGACGCACAGCGTATGGAAGCAGCAGCACAGGCAGCAACACGAAGTGGAGAACGCGCCAGACCGGTGCGCGTGAAGTAGCGGGACAAACCGTACCCGTGTTTTGGCGCCGCGAACACAAGTTGAGATCGGGGCAAGGCTAGTCATGAACAAGACGGCGGCACAATGAGTTCATCGAGCGATATCGAAAAACTTTTCGATCACTTTGGCGGCGACGCCAACGCGTATCAGGAAATCGGCCGCGAAAACGAGGCGCGTTCGGCGCGCACCCGTTGGCCACTATTAGTCATGCTCGATCTGACCCAGCCCGCGATTCCCGCGATCGGGCAGCGTCGCGAGGCCAGACCTCAGGCGCCGGCGGCGGGGTCGCCGGTGGCCGTCGATCGCCGGGACACCACGGCGAAAGACGCAGCCTCCGTGACGCGCGCGAAGGCGCCGTTATTCACCCGTTCGCATCGGCGGGACATTCCGCCGGTGCCTGTGGCCGCGCCGGCTACGGTGCCGACGGGCGCTTCGCGCTTTCGCGCGCTCGAATCGAAAGACCAAGCGGCGCTGCAAGCTGCAAGCGTGGCTGCGGAAGTGGATGCCGTGGCGCCCGCGACCGTGCAAGCCGCACCGGCTGCTTCCGTGCCTCCCGCTATTGCCTTGCGTACGCCGGCCACCCCAACGATTCCGGCCGCCGCTCCCAATTGGGCACAAGCCCCAGCACCCGCACGCGCTTATACGACAGCGCCATCGGCGCCCTTAATGACTTCAATGCCGTCGGTGCCGGGCACAGCCGCCGCGCCGCCATCGCAACCCGCTTCGATTCTCGGCAAGCTGTTCGCGCCGCAGCCCGAAACCGCCCCGCCGCAACCCGCTGCAGCCGGCGGCGAACCGGCGCCGTTGCAAACCATCTTCGACCGTCTGCGCGGCACACCCGCCCAAACGGCCGCCGCACCAGCCGGTATTGCACCCGCCGCCACGCCCCGCACCTCCAACTCGTGGCTGATCAACGGCCCTCGTCGCTCATGAAAGTCATCGCGGTGGTGTCCGCCAAAGGCGGGGTCGGCAAGACCACCCTCGCCGCCAATCTCGCTTCCGTGCTGGCCGCGAGCGGCCGGCGTGTGATTGCGCTCGACCTGGACCCGCAGAACGCGCTGCGCCTGCACTTCGGCGTGCCGCTCGACAGCATCGACGGTTTGTCGCGCGCCACGCTGACGGGCGACCCGTGGCAGAGCGTGATGTTCGACGGCGTGGACGGCGTGACCGTGCTGCCCTATGGCGCATTGCTCGAAGACGACTGCCGCCGCTTCGAAGCGTATATCGACCAGGAGCCGCGCTGGCTCGCGCAGTCGTTGCAGAACCTGCATCTCGAAACGTCCGACATCGTGATCATCGACACGCCGCCAGGTTCGTCCGCCTATGTGCGCACGGCCTTGTGCGCGGCCACCTTCGCGCTGAACGTGGTGCTCGCCGACGCCGCCTCGTACGCCGCGATTCCGCAAATGGAGCGGCTGATCGAGGCCCACGCGGCGCCGCGCGCCGAGTTCGGCGGCGAAGGCTACGTGGTCAACCAGATCGACCAGTCGCGCCAGTTGACCAAAGACGTCCTCAAAGTGCTGCGCCAGATGCTCGGCGCCAAGCTGTTTCCGGGTGTGATCCATCTGGACGAAGGCGTGAGCGAAGCGCTCGCCTGCGACACGACGCTGATTCACTACGATCCGCTCAGCCAGGCCGCCGCCGATTTCCGCGCATGCGGCACGTGGCTGATGACGGCGGTCGATGCCATCGCCGTCTCGCCGAGGAACGTGGCATGAGCACGAGTTCAACGCCGGGGCTCGAGCCCGCCGAGCCGTCGCGGCTCGAACGCTTCGTCGACGCGCGCTTCTGGAACAGCCGCATCGTCACCGGACTCGTCACGCTGTTCGCACTGGTGATGCTGTACTTCGTGTTCACGGTGCCGCTCGCGTTCTATGAACAGTTGACGTTCGCGACCTGCTGCTTCGTCACCGCGCTCATGTTCCGCCGCCTGCAAGGCCGGTACGCGACGATGGTGATGATCATGCTGTCCGTGCTCACCTCGGGCCGCTACATGTACTGGCGGCTGACCGCGACGACTTATTGGGAGCATCCGCTCGACGCCTGCTGGGGTTTGCTGCTGGTGTCCGCTGAACTCTATTCGACCGTCGTGCTGATGCTCGGCTACTTTCAGACCGCCTGGCCGCTCAAGCGCACGCCGATGCCGCTGCCCGCCTCGCGCGACGAATGGCCGACCGTCGACGTGTTCATTCCGACCTACAACGAGCCGCTCTCGGTGGTGAAGCCGACCATCTACGCCGCGCTCGCGCTCGACTATCCGGCCGAGAAGATCTCGATCCATGTGCTCGACGACGGCCGCCGCCCCGAGTTCAAGGCGTTCTGCGAAGAGGTCGGCGTCAACTGGACGATCCGCACGCACAACCGCCACGCGAAAGCCGGCAACATCAACGAAGCGCTGAAGATCACCAGTGGCGAATACCTCGCGATTTTCGATTGCGATCACATTCCGACCCGCTCGTTCCTGCAGATCGGCCTCGGCTGGTTCCTGCGCGACAAGCTGCTGTCGATGCTGCAAACGCCGCACCACTTCTTCTCCGCCGATCCGTTCGAGCGCAATCTCGGCACGTTCCGCAAGGTGCCGAACGAAGGCGAACTGTTCTACGGTCTCGTGCAGGACGGCAACGACCTGTGGAACGCCACGTTCTTCTGCGGCTCGTGCGCGTTGCTGCGGCGGACCATGGTCGAGGAGATCGGCGGCATTGCGGTCGAAACCGTGACCGAAGACGCGCACACTGCCCTCAAGCTGCACCGCCTCGGCTACACCACCGCGTATCTGGCGATTCCGCAAGCCGCGGGACTCGCCACGGAAAGTCTCTCCGGCCACATCGGCCAGCGGATTCGCTGGGCGCGCGGCATGACGCAGATTTTCCGGATCGACAATCCGCTCACCGGCAAGGGTCTGAAAATCGGCCAGCGGCTGTGCTATCTGAACGCGATGATGCACTTCTTCTACGGCATTCCGCGTCTGGTGTTCCTGACCGCGCCGCTGTCGTATCTGTTCTTCGGCGCGCACGTGATCGAAGCGGCCGCCGGCACCATCGCGATCTACGCGCTGCCGCACATGATGCACGCGAGCATCACCAACTCGCGCATGCAGCGCTCGTTCCGCCATTCGTTCTGGGCCGAAGTGTACGAATCCGTGCTGGCTTCGTACATCACCGCGCCGACCCTGCTCGCGCTGATCAACCCGAAGCTCGGCAAGTTCAACGTGACGGCCAAGGGCGGCCAGATCGAGAAGAACTACTTCGACTGGGCCATCTCGCGGCCGTATCTGTTCCTGCTGTTGCTGAACCTGATCGGCTTCTGCGTGGGCGTCGTGCATATCTATTTCAACTGGCACATTCGCAGCGTGGTGCAGACCACCATCCTCAATCTCGGCTGGACCACCTACAACATGCTGATTCTCGGCGCGAGCGTGGCCGCCGCGAGCGAGCGCCGGCAGATTCGCGCGGTGCACCGCGTGGCGATGCAGATGCCCGTGATGCTCAAATTCTCGACCGGCCGCACGCTCGCCTGCGAAACCATCGACTACTCGGAAGGCGGCGTCGGCGTGGCGCTGCCCGCCTCGATCCAGGTGCCGATGCACGAACGCGTGACCGTCTCGCTGTTTCGCGGCGACGAGGAATACGCGTTCCCCGCAACGGTCGGCTTCACCGCACCGGGCCGCGTGGGTCTGCGCTTCTCCACCATGACGCGCGAGCAGGAGTACGAGTTCGTCAAGACCACCTTTGCACGCGCCGACGCCTGGACCGGCTGGGCGGAAGGACGGCAGCAGGACACGCCGCTGCGCGGCCTGTCGCATGTGTTGACGGTCGGCGCACGCGGCATTGCGGGTCTGTTCGAGCATCTCTATGCCGACCTTCGCAGTTCGATGAAAAGCCGTCCGATGGACGTCAAGAAGCTAAAAACGAAAGACTGATCTATGCGCAACCGGATGGGGAAGGACAACATCGAACGCTCGAATCACGAGCGCAGTGGGACCGGATTGCAAGGGCGCCGCAATGGACACCGCAACTCGCAACGGTTGATGCGCGGCCTCGCATGCTGGCTCGCGTTGCAGACGGCGTTGGCTGCGCCGCTGGCCTCGGCGGCCGAAGTCGTGGCAGCGGTCAGCGGCGCCGGTGCGGCGGGCGCCGCCCAGAGCGCGGCACCCGCCCAGGTGGCGACGGGCGTGGGCAGCGTGCCCGCGCCGAGCCCGGCCGTGCCCTACGACCCGAACGCGATCGCGCAGCCGCAACTGGCAACGCCGACGCCGGCGCTCGCCGCGTCGTCGGTGAAAGCGTTGGGCATCAGGACGCCGACCACCGCCGAGCCGGGCACGCTGGTGCCGGGCGGCCGCCGTCAGACGCTGACCTTCGCCGACCTCGGCGCGCTCGACCCGCTGCAATTGCGCGGCACCGACGGCCAGAACGGCGTGGCCTTCTCCGTGCGCGGCGACGAAGTGGTGACGGGCGCGGTCCTGCATCTGGTGTACAGCTACTCGCCCGCGCTGCTTTCGAATATCTCGCAGCTCAAGGTGCTGGTGAACGGCGAAGTCGCCGCCACCCTACCCGTGCCGCACGAACAGGCCGGCATGCTGGTAGCGCGCGACGTCTCGATCGATCCGCGCTTCATCACCGAGTTCAACCATCTGAACGTGCAGTTGATCGGCCATTACACGACGAGTTGCGAAGACCCGGCGAACTCCGCGCTGTGGGCCACCGTCAGCAATGCCAGTTCGCTCGATCTGACTTATGCGTCGCTCGCCAGCAAGCCGGATCTGGCGGCGTTGCCGCAGCCGTTCTTCGACCGCCGCGACGTGCGCCGTCTCGAGTTGCCGTTCGTGTTCCCGCAAAAGCCGGGCAACGGCACGCTCGAAGCGGGCGGCATCGTGGCGTCGTGGTTCGGCGCGCTCGCCGGTTATCGCGGCGCGGTGTTTCCGGCGCAACTGGACAATGCGCCGCTGTCGGGCAATGCCGTCGTGTTCGCCACTTCGGATCAACGCCCGGCCGGCGTCAACATTCCGGCGATCTCCGGGCCGACCATCGCGGTGGTCGATCGCGACGCGCCGGCGCGCGGCAAGCTGCTGCTCGTGCTCGGGCGCACCGAGGCGGAACTGAAAACCGCCGCGAAGTCGCTCGGCATCGGCCAGAACACCCTGACGGGCCAGAGCGCGACGATCACGCAGCTGAACGAACTCGCGCCGCGCGAGCCTTACGACGCACCGAACTGGCTGCCCACCAACCGCCCGGTACGTTTCGGCGAGCTCGCCGATCCGCGCGATCTGACCATGTCCGGTTACGACGCCGACGCTGTGCACGTGAATCTGCGCGTGCCGCCCGATCTGTTCATGTGGCACACCAAGGGCGCGCCGATCGATCTGCGCTACCGCTACACGGTGCGTCCGCTGCGCGACCGTTCTTCGCTCAACGTGAGCGTGAACAACGGCTTCGTGCAGGCGCTGCCGATTCCGGCCGAGTCCGCCTCGGTGTTCGAGCTGAGCCATTATTTCGGCCAGGTGTTGCCGGACAGGACGGCCGAAGCGCGCCGCACCATCCATATTCCGCCGCTGCTGCTGACGCCGCGCACCCAGGTGCGCCTGCACTTCTACTACGACATTCCGAACGCCGGCGAATGTCATGGACGTCTGCTCGACAACGTGGTCGGCGCGATCGATCCGAACTCGACTATCGACCTCTCGTCGTTCCCGCACTATATGGCGTTGCCCGATCTGGCCGCGTTCGCCAATAGCGGCTTCCCGTTCACACGCATGGCGGACCTCTCCGAGACCGCCGTGATCCTGCCGAACGACGCCGATTCGAGCGACTACAGCCTGTATCTGCTGACGATGGGCCGCATGGGCACCTCCACCGGCTATCCGGTGACGGGCGTGACGCTCGGCACCGCCGACGACGCCGACAAGTTCGCCGACAAGGACCTGCTGATTTTCGGCGCGCCGGGCAAGCAACCGCTGCTGCAGCGCTGGGCCAAGTCGATGCCGTTCTCCAGCGACGGCGATTCGCGCACCTTCCAGCTCTCCGACATCGTCTTCAAGCTCGAAGACTGGTGGCATGGCGAACGCGGCGTCGAGCGCACGCCCGCACGCGCCGATCTCACGCTGGTGAGTTCGAACGGCGACGCGCTGCTGACCGGTTTCGAGTCGCCGCTGCACAAGAACCGCAGCGCCGTCGCGCTGGTGAGCGCGGCGGGCCAGTCGGACGCCGACCTGTCCGCCGCGCTCCTCGACGCGGACGTGCTGCCGCGGATTCAAGGCGCGATGGCCGTGATCCACGGCCGCACCGTGACCATCACCTCGAACGGCGATGCGTATTACGTCGGCCACCTGTCGCCGCAGGAGTATCTGCGCTGGGCGCTGTCGTCGCATCCGCTGCTGTTGATGCTGGGCGGCGTGCTCGCCGCGCTGATCATCGCGGGGCTGTTCTACCGGACGCTGCGCTCGATCGCCGCGCGCCGCCTGAAGGACTGACAGGACTGATATGCGGGTTCGAATCAACAAGACAATCGGCGTGGCGCTGACGCTCGGGCTGGCGGCGACGGCGAGTTTCGGCAATATGGTCAAAGTGGCGCAGACTACCGCTGCGCCCGGCGCCTGCGGCGACTGGAGCGGCTACCGCGCGTTCGTCGAACGCTTCGTGCAGGCCGACGGCCGCGTGATCGACTACTCCACGCCGACGCAGCAAACCACCTCCGAAGGCCAGTCGTACGCGCTCTTCTTCGCGCTGGTCGCGAACGACCGCGCGACCTTCGACCGGCTGCTCGGCTGGACCCGCACCAATCTCGCGGGCAATCAGTTCGACGCGCAGAATATGCGGCTGCCGTCGTGGCAATGGGGCAGAAAAGCAGACGGCTCATACGGCGTGCTCGATCCGAATTCCGCGTCCGACTCCGACCTGTGGATCGCCTACGATCTGCTGCAAGCGGGCCGCCTGTGGCACGAAGCGGGTTATACGCAACTGGGCGAAGCGCTGGCCGCGCAGATCGCGCGGCAGGAAATGACCACGTTGCCGGGCGTCGGGCCGATGCTGCTGCCCGGACCGCAAGGCTTCAAAAACGGCGGCGTGACGCGCCTTAATCCGAGCTATCTGCCGCTGCCGGTATTGCGCGCGCTCGCACACGAGATGCCGAACGGTCCGTGGGGCAAGCTCGCCGACAGCGCCTACAGGCTGATCAGGACCACCGCGCCGCAAGGCTTCGCGCCGGACTGGGCAGCCTGGCAAAACGGCCAGTTCGTGGTCGATCCGAAAAACGGCGACACCGGCAGCTACGACGCGATCCGCGTCTATCTGTGGGCCGGTCTCGCCTCGCCCGCCGATCCGCTCGCCAAACCGTGGCTCGCGGCGCTCGGCGGCATGCGCGCGCGCGTCGCGCAAACCGGCATTCCGCCCGAGAAGGTTTCTGCGACCACCGGCGCGGCCAGCGGCGAAGGACCGCTCAGCTACTGGGGCGCGCTCGCGCCGTACTTCAAGGCGCTCGGCGACGAGCACGGCCTCGGCCTCGCGCGCACGCATCTGGCCGCGCTCGACGCCGCCGTGCCGGGCCGCGAACCGGTTTACTACGATCGTGTGCTGGGCTTGTTCGGCACGGGTTTTATCGACGGCCGCTATCGTTTCGACGAAGCCGGACGTCTCGTGCCGAGCTGGAGAAACGCATGCGATTGAGCGCCCTCGCGTTGTCATTGCGCCTCGCGCTGAGTCTCACGGCCGTCTGTTGCGTAGCGACGGCTTCGCCCGATGCGTTGGCGCAGGCGTCGAAAGATCCGCTGAACGTGCTGATCGATCAGGGCAAGTACTGGCAATCGCATCAGCGCGGCGACCTCGCCGAGCAGGCGTGGCAGAAAGTGCTGCGGATCGATCCCAAACAACCGGATGCGCTCTTCGGCATGGGCATGGTGCTCGCCGACCGGAAAGACGGCGCAGGCGCGCAGCAATATCTGGCTCGCCTGAAGGCGGTCGCGCCGAACTATCCGAATCTGGATGAACTCGGCCGGCGCCTCGGCGAATCGAGCCTGCGCGACCAGAGCGTGAACGACGCGCGGCGGCTCGCGCAAAGCGGCCAGAGCGCGAGCGCCGTGCAGGAATATCAGCGTGCGTTGAACGGCAAACCGGCCACGCCCGAATTGCAGCTCGAATACTACCAGGCGCTCTCCGCCACGCCGCAGGGCTGGGACCAGGCGCGCCGCGGCCTCGAACAGCTCGCGCGCGACAACCCCGACGACCCGCGTTACGCCCTCGCCTACGCGCAGCATCTGACCTATCGCGACGTGACGCGCCGCGACGGCATTGCGCGGCTGCAAAAACTCGCGGGTGACAGCACGGTGGGCGCGTCGGCGAAAAAGAGCTGGCGTCAGGCGCTCTTGTGGCTGGACGCGCGACCCTCCGACGCCGCGCTCTATCAGGCCTATCTGCAAACCGCGACGGACGACGCCGCGGTCAAGGCGCGCTTCGATTCGATGGTGCAGCAGGACAGCACGGCCCGCACTCGCGCGCAGGAAAACGCCGCGGTCGACGCGCGCGGCCGCACCATCGCCGACGGCTTCGCCGCGCTCGATCGCAACGACGTGGCAACGGCGCGCGCGAAGTTTTCCTCCGTGCTGGCCACCAGCCCGAACGACGCCGACGCGCTCGGCGGCATGGGCATCGCCGCATTGAAGCAGGAGCGTTTCGCCGAAGCCCGCAACGATCTGGAGCGCGCGTCGCGCAACGGCAATCCGGCGCGCTGGAAAACCGCGCTCGACAGCGCGACCTACTGGACCTATACGAGCGACGCGATCGGCGCGCGCAGCAACGGCGAGTTCGCGAAGGCGAAGTCGCTGTTCGAGCGCGCGATCGCGCTGAATCCGTCCGACGTCACTGCGCAGGTCCTGCTCGGCGAAATGCTGCTCGCCAACGGCGACCCGGTCGGCGCCGAGCAGGCGTACCGCATGGCGCTGCGCCGTCAGGCCGACAATCCCGACGCGGTGCGCGGCCTGGTCGGCGCGCTCGCCGCGCAAGGCCGTGGCGACGAGGCGCTGCAGTTCGCCAATCAGTTGAACACCGAACAGCAGTCGAAGGCCGGCGGCATCAACCGTCTGCGTGGCGAAGCGCAGGCGGCGCAGGCGCGCGCGGCCGAAGCGCGCGGCGATCTCGGCAGCGCGCGCAGCCTCTTCGAAGACGCGCTGCTGAACACGCCCGACGACCCGTGGCTGCGTCTCGACCTCGCGCGCATCTACGTGCGCCAGGGCGCGGTCGCCAATGCGCGCAGCATGATGGACGGCCTGCTCGCCGCGCATCCCGACATGACCGACGCGCTGTACGCGAGCGCGTTGCTGTCGGCGGAAACGCAGGACTGGTCGACGGGTCTCGCGCAACTGGACCGCATTCCGGTCGCGCAGCGCACCGACGCGATGACCACTTTGCAGCACCGCTTGTGGGTGCATCAGCAAGCCGATCTCGCCACGCGGATGGCGCGCACCGGCCAGACGCAACAGGCGCTCGCCACGCTGCACGCGGCGGAGCCGGTTGCGGGCAACAGTCCCGAACTGATCGGCGTGATCGCCGCCGCTTACCAGCAGGCCGGCGACCCGAACCGCGCGCTAGGACTCGTGCGCGCCGCCATGAACGCGGCGCCCGGCAACACCGATCTGCTGCTGCAATACGCGGGCATTCTGTCGGCCACCCAGCAGGAAGCCGAACTCGGCATGGTGATGCGCCGGCTCGCGTCGATGCAATTGACGCCGCAGCAACGCACCGACTTCGGCAATTTGAATCTCGGCATCGTCATCAAGCAATGCGACGCGGTGCGTCAGCGCGGCGACCTCGCCGGCGCCTACGACGTGATCGCGCCGTGGCTCGCGGCCATGCCCGACAATCCCGATCTGCAAGCGGCGCTTGGCCGGCTCTATTCGACCGCCGGCGACGATCGCAACGCGGTGACCAGCTATCGCGTCGCGCTGCAACGCAAGCCCGACGATCTAAACCTGCTGCAGGCGACGATTTCCGCCGCGGCCGGCGCGAAACAGTTCAGCTACGCCGAGTCGCTCGCCACGCAGGCCTTGAACGCGGCCCCCGGCGATCCCGGCGTGCTCGCCACGGTCGGCCGCATGTATCGCGCGGAGGGTAAACTGTCGCTCGCGTCGACTTATCTGCAACGTTCGCTCGTGGCCGCCAACACGCCGCTGATGGCCAACGCCCCGCGCAACCCGGCGAGCAACGTGCCGCGCGGCTGGGAAGTGGCGATGCGCCGGATCGGCGCGACACCGCTGCCGGGCACCAATCCTTTCGAGGGCAAGACCGCCACGGTCACGCCGACCGACGCCGACAACGCCGCGCTTGCGGGCGGCAGCTACAATGCCGCGCGCGCCTCGCTTCCGTATTCGCAGTCTTCCTTGCCGACACAGACCGTGCCGAACTATCCGCCGCCTACGCAACCCGCGCCTTACGTCGCGCCTTATACGGCGCCCGCGCAGCCTTACGCGCCGAACCGCGCGCCCGCCGCCCTTCCGTATAACGCGCCGCGTCAGGGCGCCGACTCGGGCGGCTATGGTCAGGAAGCCTACGGATCGAGCCAGTCGGGCGCGCCGTTGCAGCCCTATCCCGGCCAGGGCCAGCCGTCGATGCAACCGCAGGCGCAGATGCCGCCGATGCAGCAGGCTCCGCAATACAACCCGGCTTATCCGCAGCAGGCGCCTTATCCGCAAGCGCAAGCACCCTATCCGCAGCAGGCGCAATACGGTGCGCCGGATGGCTATGCCGCCACGCCCTGGCCGATGTCGCCGGCCGCGCGCGAAGCGCAAGCCAACGCCGGCTCGATGCAACAGCAGCCTTATGGCGCACCTGGCGCGAGCACGAAACGTCCGGCCGGCAAGAAGCAAAGCGCGTCGAAGAACAGTCGCAACGCGCCCGCCTATGCGCAGGCGCCGTATGGGCAGCAGCAAGGCTATCCGCAGCAACAGCAGGCTTACTACGGCCAGCCGGCGTATGCGCAGCAGCAACAGCAGGGCTACCCGCAGCAACCTTATCAACCGTATCCGCCGCAGCAGCAGGGCTACGCGAATCAAGGCTCGTATCCGGGCTATTACGCACAACAGCAGCCGTACATTCCGCAGCCGCCCACCGGTTATGCGCAACCGTACTATCCGGCGCAACCGGGCGCGAACGGCGGCGGCAACGGCAACACGTATGCGCCCTCGAACGTGGCAAGCGCGCAAACGCTCGGCGTCGCCGAAGAACTGGCGCAGGTCAATCGCGAGCAGTCGAGCTCGATCTCCGGCGGCATCGTATTCCGTAACCGCAGCGGCGAGGACGGCCTGTCCAACCTCACGGATATCGAAGCGCCGATCCAGGGGCGCATCAGGGCGGGCAACGGCCACGTCGTCGTCACGGCAACACCTGTCACGCTAGATGCCGGCAGCGCCGCCGGCAACGTCTCCACGCTCGCGCGCTTCGGCTCCGGCCTGTCGAACAGCACGTCGGAAACCGCGGCTATCGCGGGCAACAACACCTATGGCAGCCAGACGGCGAGCGGCGTGGGTCTCTCAGTCGGCTATGAAGGTCGCCAGCTCAGCGGCGATATCGGCGTGACGCCGATCGGTTTCCGCGAGACCAACATCGTGGGCGGCGCGCAGTACAACGGCGGCATCACCGACAAGGTGTCGTATTCGCTCGCCATTGCACGGCGCGCGGTCACCGACAGTTTGTTGTCCTACGCCGGCGCGCGCGATGCCGGTTCCGGTCTCGAATGGGGCGGCGTCACCTCGAACGGCGGTCTCGGCAGCCTCGCATGGGACGACGGCACGAGCGGCCTGTATGTGAACGCGGCGTTCCAGTATTTCGACGGCACCAACGTGCCGAGCAATACCGCCGTCAAGGGCGGCGGCGGGGTCTATACGCGCCTGCTGAAAGACGCCGACCAGACCCTCACTGTCGGCGTGAATACCACGCTGATGCGCTACGACAAGAACCTGTCGTACTTCACGTATGGCCAGGGCGGCTATTTCAGCCCGCAACAATACGTGATCCTGAACTTGCCGGTCGAATGGACCGGCCGCAACGGCGCGTTCACGTACGACGTGAAAGGCTCGATCGGCGTGCAGCACTACCGCCAGGATTCGTCGAACTACTTCCCGCTCAACGACGGTTCCAACCGACAGAGTTCGGCGGCGGCGAATGCGGGTTTCGTCGGCACCGGAGTCGATGGCGGCGCGGTGTATCCGGGCCAGAGCAAAACCGGCGTGTCGTATTCGCTCAGCGCGGTGGGCGAATATCAACTGGCGCCGCAACTGGCGTTCGGAGCGACTGCTTCGCTCGGCAATGCTTATGAATATCGCGAGTGGCTCGCGGCGGTTTATGTGAGGTACAGCTTCAGCAAGCAGACGGGCTTGCAGCCGTTCCCGCCCGCGCCGCTCACTTCGCCTTATCTGTCGTTGTCGAACTGACGTTCGGGTGCGGGGCACCGGCGGCGCCCCGGCTCAGGTTGCCGCCGCGGGCAGAAGCACAACGCGTCAGCCGCTATCGCGCCCGGTCGCGTATCGCCGGCAATGTTCCAGATAGCCGGCGGCGTGGCTGCTCACCAGTTCCACGATGCCTTTCCATAGCCACCCTGGCGCGTCGAGGGTCTTCGAACGGTTTCTGCGCAGTTCGGTGAGCCAGGCCTTGCGCTCGGCGCTATCCATTTGCCGCGCATGCGCCCGGCCGACCACCATCGCCAGGAAGCGCGCCGCCTTGGTGGCTTCGTCGCGGGTCAGTTGCTCGATTGTCAGCTTCATGTCCTGCGGCAGCAGTTCGCGAATCACGACGGCGCGATCCGCGAGCCGCGCCGCCCGCATCCGCTCGCCGAGCGACGGCGACAGATGCCGCGCGCCCTCCACCACCCGTTCGGCGTTATCGCGCGGCATCCGCACGCCGGCATAGCGCGGCGCGGCGGCCTGCACGGCTTCCTTGATATCCATCAGGCACAGGTCATCGCCTTCCGCCGCGGCGCCGTCGATGTCAAGCAGTACCGCATAGCGCAACCGGCCGAGCGAGCTGCATCCTTTCACCCAGTAAGCGGCGTCGAGCACTTCCACGTCGGCCTCGTCGCCGACGCCGCGCAGCACCGTGGCGAGCCGCGCCAGCGAGCCCTTCTCGAACAGCGATTCGATCTCGCGCCGCTCGCTCTTCGCCAGCGGCCAGAAGCGCGGGCCGAGCGGAATGCTCGGCTCGAGATCCTCGATACGCTCCTCGGCCAGATGACGCCACGACCGGCGCACCGCTTCCTTCATGACCACCCGCACCGCCTCGGGCTTTTCCGCGCGGATGTCGGCGTTGCCCGCCGCTTCGTCGAAGGCGAGTTCGTAGCCCTCCGCCAGCGCTTCCATCATGCTGACGGTCGTCACGCCCGGCAGGTCCGACCCGCGCGCGGCTGTCGCCAGCGACAGGCCGAGGCGAATCAGGTCATGGGCCGGATTGCCGATCACGGTCTGATCCAGATCGCGGATCTGGATCTCGACGCGCCCTTGCGCGTCTGCCACGGGTCCGAGATTGCCGGTGTGGCAATCGCCGCAGATCCAGATGGCCGGCCCCTCCGGTAACGCATGGCCTTCAATGCCATCCAGCCATTCGTAGAACTTGCTGGTATTGCCGCGTACATACGCATGCGCCGAGCGCGCCATTCTCGCATTGCGGCGCGTAACCAGAAGCGCCTGGCGCGCGTCCGGTTTGGGCAGCTTGTTTCGTGTAAGGTTTTTCTTCGCCATTGTGTGGTCCGCGTTGATCGACGTTCGAATTGTGCGTGGTGCCGAGCCCCACGATGCGCCCGGTGGCGCACGCGAACAAGCGGTATGAGCAGGATTCGGGCCTGTGGTGATCTGACACCGGGCCGGCGTTGTGACCTACAATTGTCGCTGTCCTGAGCGGGCGACGCGGGCCTGCGTTGCCGGACATTGACCGGCATAACCGAAGCGGCGTCCTGGCCCGCCGACGCGACACCTTCCACCCGAGTTCGCCGATGAACATTCGATGCGGCACCGCAGGCTGGACCGACAGGACGCTGGTTGCCTGCAAGCGCTTTTATCCGCGCGGCAGCAGCAGCGCCGAAGCACGTCTGCACTTTTACGCGTCGCAGTTCCCGCTGGTCGAAGTCGATTCGGCTTACTACGCGATGCCTTCGGCGAGCAATGCGCAGTTGTGGTCCGAACGCACGCCCGAGGGCTTCACGTTCAACTCACGCGATACGGTAGGCTTGATGGCATGATTCAAAGCAACCGGTACGCCAGCCGCGCGGCCGCTCTCGCGGTGCGCCTGTCCTGATCGAACATCGGGTTGTACTCCGCGATATCCGCCACGCGCAGCTTGCCCGAAGCCCGCACGCGCAGCGCCATCGCTTCGATCACCGATAGCGGTACGCCCAGCGCAGCGGGCGCCGACACACCCGGCGCCGTGGCGGCCGGCAACACGTCGAGATCGATCGTCAGATAGACGTCGTCCGCCGCGTCCAGCAACTTCTGAAGCTCACTCAGACGCTGCGGCAGTTGCGTTTCCTGCATATCGACGTCGAACACGTAGTGCACGCCGAGTCGCTCCGCATGGGCGAACAGCGAGGCTGTATTGCTGAGATCGCTGATGCCGAAGCACGCATAATTGAACGGCACCCCTCGTTCCGCACAGTCAAGCGCGATCTGATCGAACGGCGTGCCGGAATTCGCGGGCCGCTTCTGACGCAAATCGAAGTGAGCGTCGAAGTTGATGATCAGCAGCTTGCGCGATATGAGCAGTGTGGCTTCACTCTCGGCTTCACGCTGCTGGTGCAGCCGCAAACCGCTATATGTGCCCCACGCGACCTCATGGCCGCCGCCCAACACCAACGGGCGTCCGCCACTCGCCAGCACCTCACTGACCACGTCGGCCAGTTCCGCCTGCGCGGCTTCGAGGTCGCCGTCGTCGCACACCACGTCGCCGGCGTCGGCCAGTGCCGCCATTGCCGTTTTGGCCGGCAAGCCCGCCAGCACGCGGCGCAATTCCATCGGTGCATGCGCCGCGCCGATCCGGCCTTGATTGCGGCGCACGCCTTCATCGGAGCTGAAACCCACGATCACCGGCGCATCGTGCTGCACCCGCACCGCGCTACCGAACGGCGTCACCTGATTGAAAACACGCCGCGTGTCGCCGGCCTCGCCGTCGTCGGAACGGCCTGCCCACGCCTTGTCATTGAATGGGACTCTCATGCGCGTGACAACACCGCCTGCAGGAATGCGCGTGTGCGCGGCTGTGATGGCGCAGAGAAAATCTCTGCGGGCGGCCCCGCTTCGACGATCACACCGCCGTCCATCACTACCACGACATCGGCGACTTCCTTCGCGAAGCCCATTTCGTGTGTGACGACCACCATCGTCATGCCTTCGCTCGCGAGCAGTTTCATCACTTGCAGCACTTCGCCGACCAGTTCGGGATCGAGGGCGGATGTGGGCTCATCGAACAGCATCACCCGCGGCTGCATCGCTAGCGCGCGAGCAATCGCAACCCGTTGCTTCTGACCGCCCGACAGGCTCGCCGGCATCACATGCGCCTTGTGTGCGAGTCCGACTTTCTCCAGCAACGCGATCGCAGCCGCTTCGGCCTGCGCCTTGCTGGCGCCACGCAACATGCGCGGCCCCACGGTGATGTTATGCAGCACCGACAGGTGCGGAAATAGATTGAACGACTGAAACACCATGCCGACTTCGGTGCGCAGCGCATTCAGCGGACGCTCTTTGAGCATCTCGCCCTCGTCGACTAGCCGATGCCCACAAATGTCGATCGTGCCGCCTTCTGCCTGTTCGAGTCCATTACAGCAACGTAGAAATGTACTCTTGCCCGAGCCGCTCGGCCCGATCACCACCACGACCTGCTGCGGCTGGATATCAAAATCGATGCCGTTGAGCACGGTATGCGAGCCGAACGATTTGGTCAGCCCGCGAATGCTGACGATAGGCTCACTGACTTTGGCCACGGTATTCATTGCACCATTCCTCCAGCACGCAAACGACGTTCGACGCGATGCAGCGCGTAATTGGTCGCTTGCGTCAACACGAGATACACCAGCGCGATAGCGAGATACACTTCGAGCGAACGATACGACACGCTGATGATCTTCTGGCCTTCATGCATCAGATCGTCGATTGTCAGCAGCGACACCAGCGCCGAGTTCTTGATCAGCGCGATGAATTCGTTGCCGAGCGGCGGGATCATCCGCACGATGGCCTGCGGAAGAATGATCGCGCGCATCGCCTGCCCCGACGACATGCCGATCGAACGCGCCGCTTCCATCTGCCCGCGATCGACTGACTGAATCGCGCCGCGCACGATCTCCGATACATAAGCCGCCGAATACAGACCGAGCCCGAGCATGCCGCACACAAACGCCGGTAGCAGAATGCCGAATTGCGGGAGGCCGAAGAACAGCAGGAAGAGTTGCACCAGCAACGGCGTGCCGCGGAAGAACGTCAGGTACGCGGTGCAGAAGCCGTACACCATGCGCCGCTTCGGCGTCAGCCGGCCGATGCCGATCAACAGGCCAAGCACGCAACTGAGCGCGAGCGAGGCGGCGGTCACTTCGACCGTCACCAACGTGCCTCGCATGATGTCTGGCCAGCCGGCAATCACCGGCGAGAAATCAAGTTCCATTTCGTTTGCCCGGCCGTTTATTGCGCACTCGCGCCGAACCACTTCTTGACGATCGCCGCATACGTGCCGTCAGCCTTGATCCTGGCGAGCGCGGTGTTGAAAGCTGCCTTCAACTGCGGCTCGTCTTTGCGCACCGCGATGCCGTAGGCTTCGGTTGTCAGCGTTTTGTCGAGTACGCGGAAGCCGGTGCGCGTTTTCGCAACCTGATACGCAGCCGGCTTACCCGTCACGGCAGCGTCGGCACGGCCGATGCCCACCAGATCGAACATTTCCTGGTTCTTCTCGACCTCGACGCGATTGATCTGCGGGAAGTTATCGCGCAGGAAGTTCACCGACTTCGTGCCCACCTGGACCGAGACTTTCTTGCCGTTCAGATCGGCCACCGTCTTGATCGGCGAATCGCTTTTGACCAGCACGGCAAGCCCGCCCGCGTAGTACGAATCGGTGAAGTCGACTACTTTCGCGCGTTCGTCGGTAATGTAGATGGCAGAGATCGCAGCGTCGAAACGATGCGCGATCAGACCTGGAATCAGCCCTTTGAAGTCAATGTCGGTCCATTGCACGCGTTTGCCCATCGCTTTCGCGAGCGCATTCATGAGGTCGACGTCGAAGCCGGTGCGCGCGCCGTTCTCGGTGTACTCCATCGGCGGGAAAGTGGCGTCGGTGGCGACGTTCAGCACATCCGGCGTTTGTGCTGACGCCGCGCCGGAAAATCCGCCAAACGTCACGGCGAACGTGACACATGCAAGGGACAACAGTCGTTGCAGCTTCATGGGGTAGGCTCCTTGTGGTTCTATCAAGTCATGCGGTTGATTCGGGAACCGAATTGAAGGATGAAATTGAAAAGCTTCGTCCCGCTAATCGGTTTGCATATGCTCGGAAATGGCGCGGGCCGTACGTAGCGTCCCGTCGATGAATTGGCTTTCCCGTCCGATGGCGCGCGTTGATGGCGCCATCAACGTGATCGACGCGCTGCTGCCGGCGCCGCGTCCACTGTGATGAAAGATCGGGGCGC
Source organism: Paraburkholderia dioscoreae (assembly GCF_902459535.1). NCBI lineage: Bacteria > Pseudomonadati > Pseudomonadota > Betaproteobacteria > Burkholderiales > Burkholderiaceae > Paraburkholderia > Paraburkholderia dioscoreae. Next base: position 1,112,486 of record NZ_LR699554.1, on the reverse strand, counting down.
TGACGCCCCACACGCCCGGGTCGACTTCGCTGTCGCTAACGGCATAGCCTTGGGCTCGAATCTGTTGAAGTTCTGCTTCAATCGCGGCACGGCCGGCGGGGTCATTGTCGAACAGGCCGTCGAGCACTTCGACGCGTGCCCTGTCTGCCATGAATGCCAATAGGGATTTCGCGGAGGCGCCCGCCTTGAGCGGGACGGCGCGGCCTTTCTCGAACGAGCAGCGCAACGAATGCTGGCTGTCGACCATCTCGAGGCACATCACCTGGTGCCTGACCGCGACCACGAGGCCAATGCTTTCCTGCGACGCGCGCGCGAGCTGCTGCATCTCACTGCGGCTCGCTTCGACGAGCAGCGAATTCACATCGAAGCCAAGCGCGAGTTGCAAGCTGATCGGACCAGGCGCGTAATACCCGGCATTTTCGGCGACGAAACCCCAACGCTTGAGCAGCGCAATCTGCCGGTACAGCGTGCTTTGCGCAAGCCCGGTCACGGCTAGCAGATCTTTGACTGACATCGCCTTGCCATGACTGGCGAGCGCGGCCAGCACCAGCAACACCCGTTCGGCCCCTGTCACTCCCTGTTCCACGTTCACGATCACGCCACCCAAGATCCAAACAGAACTCAGAATGCCAGATCATTCTCGAATTTCAAAAATACAATTCCCATTCAGCGGGAATCATAAGGGAGGGATTTCCCGGGGAAGGGACATCGGTGGCATGGATAGTCGTGGTACTGGATTGCTCCATGCGTTGAAAAGGAAACGATATTCAGATATGGACCGGGGCATTGCCCGAATTTTTTCGACTGAAGTAACTATCAGGCGCGCTCAAGTGTCCGGCTGTCGCGAACGGCCGAGGTGGCCGAGGACTTCCCGGGGAGGCATCGTTAGGAGCGGCAGTTGCACCGTTGCTGCCTGCCCTACAGCAGGGTGATGGGTCGGGGCAGCAGTGGGTCGGCTACGGTCCGACGCGAGTCGACTTCTGGTGGATAATCTGAGCAGTCAGTATCGGACTGTGTTCGGCCACGATCGGTCATTGGACAGCCTGTCCGAGATTGGTGACAATCAGGCGGTCTTTAAACCAATCGAAGTGTCTATGACCATTCAGCGTCCTGTGGCTCTTGTCACTGGTTCAACTTCCGGCATCGGCGCTGCCATCGCTCGGCGGCTCTCAAGTGACGGATTCGCTGTTGTCTTGCATTCGCGTAGTTCGGCGGAAACAGGGCAAGCGATGGCCCGTGAACTCGGTTCCGCAATCTACATACAGGCCGATTTAGCCGAAGACATGGACAGAGTGCGACTTATCCGCGAAGCTGTTGCGGCTTGGGGGCGACTCGACGTGCTCATCAACAATGCCGGGATCAGCCGTGTTATCCCCCATGCGAATCTGGCCGCAGCTACACCAGCTATTTGGCAAGAGCTGCACGAGGTCAACGTAATCGCCCCGTTTCGTTTGATAGCTGAAGCGGAACCAGCCTTACGTGAAGCAGCTCGGCGAGGCCGCCCTGGTAGCGTGATCAACATCAGTTCCCATGCAGGTGTTCGGCCTAAGGGCGCGTCAATTCCGTACTCGGCCGCTAAGGCTGCCCTCAACCACATGACCCGTTTGCTGGCACTATCCCTTGGACCCGATATTCGAGTAAATGGTGTTGCTCCCGGATTGGTGGACACGCCATTGACCGCAGACTGGACGCAAGCGCGAGATCTGTGGAAAACACGGGCCCCAATGCGCCGCTCAGCGAGTCCCGAAGATATTGCTCAAGCCGTCGCGATGCTGGTCGCTTCGGACTACCTGACCGGAGAAATTCTGCTATCGGACGGCGGGTTGAATCTCACATAGCAAGCGCGAGATGAGCGACCGGCTGCTTCGGGGGGAATGGGAAGGGCCGCTCAGGGTGGCGGATTCAACCGGTCGTCGGTGTATAGATTAACTGCCTGGAAGATCGTATGGCAACCTAACGCGCTGAGCTTGACGAAGATTCTCGGCAATGATGCGCGGGCAACATTGCATGCCGCAAATCCGGCCTGATAATTGACTTCATCCCCGCTTCGGGTTTGCGACGGCGAACCGCGCATCTTGGCATTAATATCGCAGGCATAATGCGGAAAAAAGAAATGCGGGGGACTTATGCCAAAACAGATACGCGCACTTTACTGGGCAGCCTGGCGCTTCACATTCCTCCTGATGCTGATCGACAGCATATGGGCGGCCCGTATCGGCTTTCGACTCGCCCGCGGCGGCGTCATGCTGACCATCGCGCTCACTTGCGGCCTGGTCGCGATCAGCGGCGTGCTTTGGATACTCTCACGCATACCGTACAAAGACGTTAGCCGATCGATCTTCTATCGGAACGTGCTCGACGTGTTCCTGTGGATCACCGTTCTGGCCACGTTCAGCAAGGTCTGTATCGTGTTTCAGTACCTGTGCGTGGCGACGAATTTCCCGCTGGCAACCCATGCATTCATCGCCGCCGACGCCGCGCTCGGATTCCACTGGTCCGATACCTACCGGTGGGTTCTGGCGCACCCGTGGCTGCACCAGGCACTCGGCTGGGCCTATGCGTCCGGCGCCTGTCAGCTGTTCGTCGTGCCGGTCATTCTCGCGATCACCCGCAATACGCAGGACTATGCGGAGTTCGTCGTGCAGTTCATGGTGTCGGCTACGCTGGTGATATTGATTTCCGTGCCTTTCCCGGCTGAAAGCGCATTCGTGCATTTCGGCATTCACGATCCCGGCACGGCCTCGACCGTGTCTGACTTCGCCCTTTTCAGAACCGGCCAGGCGCGAGAACTGAATCTGTTATTCGTGCAGGGACTGGTTTCTTTTCCATCGCTGCATACGATTCTTGCGCTCTGCTTCGCGTATGCATTGCGTCACGCCGGTTATGTTTTTCCCATCGCGATTGCGTTGAACGCTTTCATGATCGTTTCGACGCTCACGCAGGGCGGCCATTATCTTGCCGACGTGTTGTCGGGACTGGTCGCCGGCGCGCTGGTGATCTGCCTGGTTCGCCGGTTCGCTTTCCAGGCGGCCAGTCCTGTTGCCGAGCGGATTCCTTCGGCGCTGACCTCGTAAGGAACGCTTGCTCCGCCTGCTGGCTGCGCGGCGAGATCGAGACTGCAGTGCTTGCCGCAACCGTCGGCATCGCGCTTTTTATCCTGCTGCCGGTAATGCGGTTTATATTGATGTCAGGCGTGTTCCTGCATCAACGAGACTACCGGTTCGGCGCGATCGCCGCACTCCTGCCGGCGATCGTAGCGCCCGGCCTGGTGGTCGGCGCGGCCTGAAATGCGCGGAACGCACGTGCCCTGGTATGATGCCCATCGAGCGTCTTCAGCGGAGTCCGTTCACCGTCGCCGCTCACGCTGCTTTTCCTATCGTCACGAGACCCATCATGCCCGCCCAACACGACAAAGTCCCCGCTGCCAGCACCACGCCGGGAAAGGCCCAGCGCAAGGCGATGCCCATTGCGGCGCGCAATCTTCTGATGGTGGCCATCGGCGCCCTGGTCTTCGCGATCGTGGCGACCGTTGTGCTGTACGGTCCGCTCACCTATGGCGACCAGATTCCGAACTTCGGCATCATCCTCATGCTGACGGTGCCAGTGATCGCAGGTGTCGCGTTCCGGGTCGGGCTGGACGCCTGGCTGGATCGGAAATGAAGGAACGGCGCGCGGCGGCGGCGAGACCGTGTAAGCCTTTTGACGGCCCGACGCCCCGCAGATTGCATTAGCCGAACCCTGCATGGCACGCCGCCCTCCTCTAACGCATCGAGCCACTGAGCGGCAACACCACCCACACCTCCAGCCCGCCACCCTCGCGCGCATGAAACTGCAGGCTGCCGCCGTGCAGCCGCGCGATCCGCTCGACGATCGCCAGCCCCAAGCCGGTGCCGCCGCTATGCGAGCGCGCATTGCGGCCGCGCTGGAACGGCGCCTTCAGTTGCTCCAGCTCCTGCGCCGAAAGGCCTTTGCCGCGATCGCCGACCGCGACGATCACCGAATCAGCGGTCGCCCAGCTTCGCACCGCCAGTCCCGTGCCGCCGTACACGATCGCGTTCTGCATCAGATTCATCAGAAGCCGCATCATGCTGATCGGCCGGTAAGACACGGCCGGCAAGTTCGCGAGAGAGAGCTCGAACCCGTGCCCGAGCCCCGCGAAATCGCCCGCGAGCCGTTCGATCAGCGCATTCAGATCGCCCGGCTCCCGTTGCTCGCGCTCGCCGCTGCCGGCGTAATCCATGAACTGCTGCAGGATCGTTTCGATCTGATCCAGATAGGACTCGGCGGCCACCACAAAGCTGCTGTCGCTGCCGTTCGGCATTGCCATCGCCATTGAAAGCCGCAGTTTGGTGAGCGGCGTGCGGATGTCGTGCGAGATGCCGGCCAGCATCAATGCACGCGACGCCTCGGCCTGCTGTAACGCTTGTGTCATCTGATTGAAGGCGCCGCTCACGGCGGCGATTTCGGTGGGACCGTCGGTCGGCAGTGGCGCGGGCATTTCTCCGGCGCTCACGCGGCGCGCCGCGCGCGTCAACTCCTGAAGCGGCTGGTTCAGGTGGCGCTGGATCAGATAGCCGGTCAACGCCGCCAATGCGCCCAGTCCGAGAGAGAGCAGGATTGCGGCGTCGAGTCCGCTGCCCTGCGCGTCCTCGGGAACCGGCAGCGCGATCCAGTACGGTGCGTTTGGTGCATCGGCCGGCGCGTGCATCCGGATCCACAGGCGCTGGCCGTCCACGGTTTGCCATAGTGCCGGCATATCGGCCGGCAGATGCGCGCGCAGGCTGTCGAGAAACATGCTGCGCTGGTAGAGGCGATAGCCGCGCATGAAAGTCCGCGGCGGCGCCTCGAAGGCTTCGGCCGGAACCTGCGCGCGCGCGTCGAGGCGCGCCGTCAATTCGCTGCGAGCTTTGGGCGGCGTAGCTGCCAGCAGGTTGTCGAGCGTGCTCACATAAGTGGCGAAGACGGCTGCGGCGCGCTCCACGCGAGGCCGCTGCACATAGTGCAGCAGCACACCGAGCACGCACATCTGGCTTAGCATCACGAGCGCGATCAGCAGCGCGATATTGCGCGCCAGCAGTGTTCTCGGCAGCGCTCTTTGCAGCAGCGAGCGCGTCATGAGTCGACGTCCGCGGCCAGCATGTAGCCCACGCCCCACACGGTTTTGATGAAGCGCGGTTTGGACGGATCGTCCTCGATTATCTGTCTGAGCCGCAGCACCTGCACGTCGATACTGCGATCGAGCGCATCGTGATCGCGGCCCCGCGCGCGCGCCAGCAGATTGTCGCGGCTCACCGGCCGGTTCGGCGAAGACGCGAGCGCGATCAGCAGCAACATCTGCGCCGAGTGAATGTCCAGCAACTCCCCAGCGCGCGAAAGCTGCTGCTTGCCGACATCCAGCGAGAAATCGCCGAAGCGCACGCTTTGCGAGGTCACCGTAACGTCGCCCGAAGCCATCTTCTGGCGGCGCAGCAGCGCGTTGATGCGCGCCACCAGTTCGCGCGGCAGGAACGGTTTGGCGAGATAGTCGTCGGCGCCGGTTTCGAGGCCTACCACCTTGTCGAGCGGATCGCCCTTCGCGGTCAGCATCAGGATCGGCAAGGTCTGGCCCTGCTCGCGCAGGCGGGCGCAAATGGCGAGGCCGTCCTCTTCGCCGATCATCAGATCGAGCACCAGCAGATCGAAAGGCTCGCGTTCCAGATAGCGGTCGAGACGCTTGCCGTCCTCGGCGACTCTCACGTCGAAACCGTGACCACGCAGGAAACGCTGCAGCATGTTGCGCAATTCGACTTCGTCGTCGAGCACGATGATTTTCGCGGGACGGTCCATGCGAAAGCTCCTTGAAACAGCGTTTGGTTCGGCAGGACGGCTCGCGCGCGAGCGGCACACGCCGCGCCGCGCGGCGGCTCCATCGTCGCGCCAAGGCCCGCGCGGTTCAGTGTGCCGCCGCGCGTTGCTGCATGAACGCTTCGATCTGCGGCAAGGTGATGTAGCCCGCCTTCTGCGTATCGATCTCGTCGAAATGTCTGGCCACCATCGGCATGCCGGCGGCGGCCTGATCCTTCGTGAGCTTGCCGTCGTGCGTAGTGTTGGCGTTCGCAAAGCGCGTTTGCAACTGCTGCACCATGCGCGCCATGCGCTGCGGATTGCCGCCTGGAGCGCCTTGAGTGCCAGGAGTGCCTTGAGCACCTCGAGCACCTTGAGGCGCGGCGGTTTGGGCGAACGTGACGGTGGCTGCGCAGCACAGCAGCACGATAGCGAGCAACTTCTTCATGACTGACTCCTTCGATCGAGCCACCGGGCGTCGCTTGCCGTTTGCCGCGATCCGTTCCGGTAAAACAGGCCGAATTCTTCGCGAAGCCCCGCGCCAAGGCAACGTCAGAATCATGTCGACCTATGTCACGAGTCTCATCCATGCGGCGTCGCGCGTGCCGGCAATGCGTGCATCCGATGGATTGATTACGTCCTGATTACGGAAAAAGACTGTGGAACCAGCATAGAACATGCTGTCGCCAGCAATGCCTGGTGAATTCCCGTTGTTGTGAGGAATGTGGAGTCGCCGGGAATAAAGCGGCCGCCCGCCCGGTTATCGAGGAAGAGGAAAAGGAAAGGGAAAGGGAAAAGGAAACGCGCGCGCGATTCGTCCCGACGAATGCGGAACGGCCCTTGCTCGACGTTGTTCGTGACGACTCTTCGGAAAACATCAGATGAACCATCAGGAAATAGACAGGGAGATCGCCCACCTGGAACGCGTATTCGTGGCGATCTCCAACACCGATCGTATTCCGCTGTCCTATTGGCACAATCGTCTGCGCGGGCTGGCGCGGCCCTCGTTGATGCCGACACAACGCGCGCGCGTCGCACGGCTCGCGGAGATATTGCGCCTGCTGAAAGAAGCGGAGGAAGCCATGCGTGCCAAAGCGCCGCTGCGTGCCAGCGGCACGCGGCCATGACGCCGCGTATTCGAACCTGCGGCGCCGCGTTCAAACCCCGCGTGCGCTGTTCAGCCGGTCAGAATCCGCGCGCCGAGCGCGAGCACGAGCGCCGGCAGCATGACCAGCGACCCCACCTTCAGAAACTTCATGAAGCTCACGTCTTCGCCCTCGCGGCGAATCGCGCTGAGCCAGAGAATCGTTGCCAGTGAACCGGTAATCGACAGGTTCGGACCCAGATCGACGCCGATCAGAAGCGCGTCGATCACGCGCTCCGGACTGTGTGCCTGCAACACGGTCGAACTGGCAATCAAACCGGCCGGCAGGTTGTTCATCAGATTGCTGCCGATCGCGATGATGCTGCCGGCCCAGCCCGCCGCGGCCAGTTCGTTATGTTGTGCGGCGCGCTGCGTCAGATGGGCCAGCGCCGTGATGACGCCGGTATGATCGAGCATCTCGACGAGCACGAAGAGCGCGGCGACCAGCGGCAGCACGCTCCATGAGATCTCGCGGATCATCAGCAGCGGCGATTTGCGCTCCAGAATCAGCACGATCAGCGCGGTCAGTGCGCCGAGTATCGCGGTGGGCAGGCCAAGCGCAATGTCGAATGCGGAGACCGTCAACAGCACGGCAGCCGTGACCGCGATGCCCGCGAGCGCCACGCGCCCGCTCGACGACAGTTCGAGCGCTTCGAGATTCGCCTCGCAGGTGCCGGCCAGCGCCTCGCGCTGGGTCCAGCGCAACATCACGTAAGTGGCGATGATCGACAGCAGCGACGGCAGCGTGAAGCGCAGCAGCCAGGCGCCGAGCGCGGGCGTGTGATTGCCGTACAGCACGATGTTCGCCGGATTCGAAATTGGCAGCACGAAGCTCGCCGCATTGGCAATGAACGCACAAACGAACAGCAACGGCAACGGATCCGTCTTCGCCTTTCTGGCGGCGGCGAACACGGCCGGCGTGAGAACGACGGCGGTGGCGTCGTTCGACAGAAAAGCGGTGATCACCACGCCGACCAGATAGACGAGCAGGAAGAGCTTGCGCGGCGAGCCCTGGGCGTGGTTGACCGCGAGCACGGCCACCCAGTCGAACAGGCCTTCACGGCGGCCCACTTCCGACAGCAGCATCATGCCGAAGAGAAACAGATAGACGTCGGTGCCCTTGCCGATCGCCTCGATCGCCAGATGCACGGGCAACAGGCCGAGCGACACCAGCAGCACCGCGCCGGCCACGGCCCAGACGGCCTCGGGCCATTTGAACGGCCGGGTGATGACGCCCGCCGTGGCGACGGCGGCGATACCCCAAGACAGAAAAATCGAATTCACACACTTGACCCTGGATTTTTGATTGAGCGCGAGCACGGGGTTCCGCGCCTCGCCTCACGCGCCGCGACATGCACCGGCAGCAGGCGCTCAATTAGCACATTGCGCGCCTGAGACCATGCCGCGGCTCGCGCTTCATGCCGCCCGGTTCACCGCCGCAATGCAGTCGCGCCCGTTGTCCTTCGCACGGTAGAGCTGCGTATCCACCAGATTGACGAAGGCCACCGGATCGTCCGCCTGCGCCGGAATCGTCGTGCCGACGCCGAAGCTGGCGGTCACCGTCTGCCGGAACGGCGAGCGTTCATGCGCGATCTCCTCGGCTGCAATCCGGTCGCGGCAACGCTCGGCCACCTGGCGGGCGGCGTCGGCGCCGGTGTTCGGCAGGATCAGCGCGAACTCTTCGCCGCCGAACCGGCCTACACAGTCGCCCGGCCGCACGGCGCTGCCCAGCACGCCGGCAACCCGTTTCAGACACTCGTCGCCTTGTACGTGGCCGTAGTAATCGTTGTAGGACTTGAAGAAGTCGATATCGACCATGATCAACGAGAGCGGCGCCGCATGACGCAAGGCTGCGGCCCATTCGCGTTGCAGCGTGGTGTCGAACGCGCGGCGATTGCCGACGCCCGTCAGTCCGTCCTTGAACGACAGCGCCTCCAGTTCGCGTTGCAGCGCGGCTACTTTTTCCTCGGCCTTCTTGCGTTCGCTGATATCGAACATGAAGCCGACCAGCGATTGGACTTCGCCATTCGCGTCGCGCACCACATGCACCACGTCGCGCAGCCACACGTATTCGCCCCGGCTCGTCAACGCGCGATAGTCCGCTTCGTGATCGCTGCCCGCCTTCGATTGCGCGACGCAGAATTCGACCACCTTGTCACGGTCGTCCGGATGCATGCGCGCCGCCCAGTCCTGCACGTTTTTCCAGCTCGATGGCGCCCAGCCCAGCAGGGCTTCGATCTGCGGACCGATATAGGCGAACTCCATGGTCGCCCATTCGATCTTCCAAGGAATCGCTTTGGTCGATTCGAGCAAGGTGCGGTAGACAGCCGCGTCATGCTCCATGTAGCCTTCCACCCCGGCTGCGGCAGGCGCCGTTTCGTGCCGCAGAAAATCCGCGCCGGGCGCGATGTGGTTGTTGTCGATTCTGTTCATGGTTCCCAACTCTCCTGGCGGTTCAGGCGGCAAATTACCACAGTGGACGACCTCGCGGCCCCGTTACGGCCGCGGCGCCGTTTTATTCCAGCGACATTAGCGTCACCGATACAACAATGTGTTCTCTTCTGCACGCCTATTCAGTTTTCATTGGCATCCCTACTATCCGCATTTGATCTGCATTCGCCGGCAATGGCCGGCGACCCACGAGCACGAAACCATGACATCCCGCCCTGCCCGTTCAGACCGCTATCACGGCGCCGCGATTACCTTGCACTGGCTGATCGCCGCGTTGATGATCTGCGGCTTCTATATCGGCTGGATCATGACCGATATTCCCGGCTTCACGCCCACCAAGCTGAAGTATTTCTCCTGGCACAAGTGGATCGGCGTGACTGTGTTCGTGCTCGCGGTGGCCCGCGTGCTGTGGCGTGCCACCCACCGCGCGCCGCCGCTCGACAGCGCCACGCCCGTGTGGCAGAAGGCCGCCGCCCATCTCGTGCACGCCGTGCTATACGTGCTGATGCTGGCGATTCCGCTGTCCGGCTACTTCTATAGCTCCGCCGCCGGCATTCAGGTGGTGTATCTCGGCATCGTGCCGCTGCCCACCTTCATCGGCCCGGATCAGGCGCTCAAGGCAACTCTGCGCACCGTTCACGTGCTGCTCAACTACACGTTGCTCGCACTCGTGGCGATGCATGTGGCGGCGGCGCTCAAGCACCAGTTTCTCGACCGCGACGGCCTGCTCGCGCGGATGGTTCCATTCCTCAAGTAACACGCGTAAAGCGCGGGTCAGGGGCGGGTGACGGGAGGGTCACCCCTACATAGCAGACGGACAGCAGGCGATTGGCAACAGCCTGTTGGCAATCTAATTCCCCGCGGTGCGCAATCAACGCACGCGGGTTCGATAGGATGCGTATCACCATGAAATCAAACTTTTACCTCTCCGCTCACCGTGTGACGCTTGCCGGCATCGCGGCCTTCTCGCTGTTCGGCGCAAGCTTCGCACACGCCGATGTCGACACCAGCAAGAGCACCGTCATTGCCACCACGAAGCAGATGAACGTGCCCGTCGACGGCCAGTTCAGGAAGTTCTCGGCGCAACTGAATTTCGATCCGGCCAAACCGACCTCCGGCAGCGCCAATGTGTCGATCGACACGGGCAGCTACGACCTCGGTGCCGACGACTACAACAAGCAGGCCCAGGGCAAGGAATGGTTCGACAGCGCCGCGTACCCGGCCGCGACCTTCGTCTCCAGCGCGATCGCGCCGGCGGGCGGCAATCAGTACAAGATCACCGGCAAGCTCACCATCAAGGGCAAGTCGCAAACCGTCGTGGTGCCGGTCACCATTGCCAGCCAGGGCGCCCTGCAAACCTTCGACGGCTCGTTGCCGATCAGGCGCTCGCAATTCGACGTAGGCACCGGCGAATGGAAAGACACGTCGGTAGTCGCCGACGAAGTCGTCATCAAATTTCACCTCGTCGCTTCGAAGAAATAATCCGAACCGAAGCGTCGCAGCACTTTCTGAAACCTGGAGAACACCTTGAAGAAAAACATTTTGCTCGCCGCAGGCGCGCTGGCCGCCGTATTGTCGTTCAACGCCTCGGCAGCTGACACGTACCAGCTCGACCCGACGCACACCTACCCGAGCTTCGAAACCGACCACTTCGGCGGCATTTCGATCTGGCGCGGCAAGTTCAAGAAGAGCAGCGGCACCGTGGTGCTGGATCGCGCGGCGAAGACCGGCACGGTGGACGTGACGATCGACATGAGCTCGGTGGATATCGGCAACGACAAGCTCGACGCGGAACTGGTCACGGACAAGTTCTTCGACGTTGCCAAGTACCCGAGCGCGACCTACAAGGGCACGCAGATCCGCTTCGACGGCGACAAGCCGGTGGAAGTGATCGGCACGCTGACGATGCACGGCATCACCAAGCCGGTCAATCTGAAGATCGAGTCGTTCAAGTGCTTTGTCAACCCGATGCTCAAGCGTGAAGTGTGCGGCACGGAATCGACCGCGACGTTCAATCGCGATGACTTCGGCGTCGACTTCGGCAAGACTTACGGCTTCAAGATGCAGACCACGCTGCATATTCAGGCCGAAGGCATCAAGCAGTAAGCGCCGGCCTTTTCAGGCCTGCGTGAAGCGGGCTGCCGTTTCCGGGCGGCCCTTGCCAGGGCGGAGCAAGGTACTATTACGGTTTGGCCGTTGTCGTCATCCGTTTTCGCCCTCCCATGAGTTCTGCAAGCCGCCGCATCGCGCACCTCGACATGGACGCGTTCTACGCGTCCGTCGAGCTCCTGCGTTATCCGGAACTGCGTGGCCAGGCGGTGGTGATCGGCGGCGGCCGCAACGGCGTGCCGCAAATACTCGAAGACGGCACCCGCCGCTTCGCGAAACTGCGCGATTACGCGGGCCGCGGCGTGGTGACCACCTCCACTTACGAAGCCCGCGCGCTCGGCGTGTTCTCGGCCATGGGTATGATGAAGGCCGCCATGCTCGCGCCGGACGCCATCCTGCTGCCCACCGACTTCGACTCGTATCGCCACTACTCGCGTCTGTTCAAGGCGGCCGTCGCCACGTTCACGGACCGGATCGAAGACCGCGGCATCGACGAAATCTATATCGATCTGACCGAGTTGCCGGGCGAGCCGCGCGAGATCGCTGCGCGCATCAAACAGGCGGTCAATCAGGCCACCGGACTCACCTGCTCCATTTGCGTGGCGCCGAACAAGCTGCTCGCGAAAATCGGCTCCGAACTCGACAAACCCAACGGCCTCACGATCCTCACCCCGGCCGACGTGCCGCTGCGCGTCTGGCCGCTGCCGGTGCGCAAGGTCAATGGCATCGGGCCGAAGGCCGCGGAAAAGCTGACCGCGCTCGGACTCGCCACGGTCGGCGATCTGGCGGCGGCGGACGCGGGGCTGTTGCAGGACCACTTCGGGCGCAGTTATTCGGCGTGGCTCATGCAGATCGCGCAAGGCTACGACGAGCGGCCGGTGGTGGTCGAATCGGAGCCCAAGTCGATGAGCCGCGAGACGACCTTCGAACGCGATCTGCATCCACGTCACGACCGGCCGGCGCTATCCAGTTCGTTTACCGGCTTGTGCGTGCGGGTGGCGGAGGATCTGGTACGCAAGGGCTACGTGGGGCGCACCGTCGGTATCAAACTGCGCTACGACGATTTCCGCACCGTCACGCGCGACTTGACGCTGGACACGCCAACCGCGGACGCCGCCGAGATCCGGCGCGCGGCAACCGAATGCCTGCGCAGAGTGGAACTGAACCGCAAGCTGCGGCTTCTCGGCGTGCGCGTCAGCGCGTTGACGCCGGCCAACGCGCAGCCGCCGCAACGGCGGCTGCCGGTTCAGGCCGACTTGCCCTTCGCCAGCGACGAATAATCCACCCCCTCAGCCGTCGCGCCTGCATTCGGACGCGCCGCCCGCAGGCCGGCTTCCATCGGCAACGCGGCGACTGAAAACGCGAAGGTGTTGATACCGTGCGCGCTTTGCGCCGACACCGTGCCGCGATGCATCTCCGCAATCGCTTTCACGATCGCCAGACCCAGCCCGTGGTTTTCGCGGCTGTTCGTGCGCGAAACCTCCGCGCGATAGAACCGGTCGAACAGATGTTCGAGCACGTCCGGCGAGATCGGTGCGCCGGGGTTGGCCACCGCGACGCGTACCTGATCCTCTTCACACACGATCGTCACGTTGATTTCCGCACCCGGCTCGCAATGCTGGATCGCGTTCATCAACAGATTCGTGCAGGCACGGCCGAACAGCGAGCGGTTCACGCGCGCCACGGCGTCGCCGCGCAATTGCGCGCGCACCCGCGCTTCTTCGAGCGGAATCTCCAGAAACTCCAGCGTATGCTCGACTTCCGCGGCCAGCGACACTTCGACGAGGCCGGTTGCCCGCTCGCCCTGGTCGGCACGGGCGAGGAACAGCATGTCGTTGATGATCGCCCGCATGCGCTCGAACTCCTCCAGGTTCGATTGCAACGTGTGGCGCAGATCGTCGACCGAACGATTGCGCGTCAATGCCACTTCGGTCTGGCCGATCAGAATCGTCACCGGCGTGCGCAGTTCATGCGCCACATCCGCATTGAACGATTCGAGGCGGCCATATGCGCCGTCCAGCCGCTCGAGCGCACCGTTGAAGGAATTCGCCAGGTCGTTCAGTTCGAGCGGCAGCGAGGCTGTGTTCAGGCGCTGTGAGCGGTTGTTCGGGCTCACGGCAGAAGCGTCGCGCGTGAGACGCGTGAGCGGCGCGAGGCCGAGCCGCGTCACCGAGTAACTGAGCAACAGTACGGCGAGACTGCCCAGCGCCGACAACGCGGCAAGCGCCGAGCCGAACACGCGCATGGTGCGCACATTGGGCGAATAGCTCGCGGCCACCTGCAATTGCACCGGCGGACGCGCGGCGTAAGCCGGAATTATCACCGTCGAGGTCAGCATGTCCTGGCCGCCGTCGGCCGGCGTCACGCGCGTGTAACCGCCCGGCCAGCTCGTCACCACCGAACCTTCGACCGGCTTGCCGTAATGAAAATATGGATCGGTGCTCGACACCGCATAGACCGTGCTGCCGTCGTGCGGCGTCATGTCGGTGAGCTTTTCACGCGCCATGCGCCACTTTTCCGGCGTCACGGCGTGATAGACGATGATGCGCGCGATCTGCGTGCGATCGTCGAGCGACTCGCGCAGATGGTGTTCGAGTTGCGTGCGCAGCACCAGAAAAAGTCCGGTGCCGACCAGCGTGAAGACGAACAGCGCGACGAACGCGAACATCAACGCGAGGCGCCGGGCGATCGAGCGGTTCATGACTGCTCCGCCTCCTCGCGCACTTCGAGCACGTAACCCATGCCGCGCACGGTGTGCAGCAGCTTGGAGGGGAACGGGCCGTCCAGTTTGGCGCGCAGTCGTTTGATCGCCGTCTCGACCACATTCGTATGACTGTCGAAATTGACGTCCCACACGAGTTCGGTAATCGCGGTCTTCGACAGAATGTCGCCTTGGCGGCGCGCCAGCACGCTGAGCAGCTGGAATTCCTTGGCGGTCAGGTCGAGGCGCACGCCGTCGCGAGTCGCGCGCCGGCCGATCAGATCGACGAACAGATCGCCGACGGAAATCAGCGTCGACTCCTGTGAACGGGTGCGCCGCGCCAGCGCGTGCAAGCGTTCGACCAGTTCGAGGAACGAAAAGGGTTTGGTGAGGTAGTCGTCGGCTCCTTCGCGCAGACCGCGCACGCGGTCGTTCACATGATCGCGCGCGGTGAGCATGATGACCGGTGTCGATTTGCGCATGCGCAGCGCCTTCAGCACGCTGAAGCCGTCGCGTTTGGGCAGCATCACGTCGAGGACGATCACGTCGTAATCGAATTCGGTGGCCAGGTGCATGCCTTCCTCGCCGTCGAGCGCGACGTCGACGACCCAGCCCTGCTCTGTCAAACCGGAGCGCAGGTAGTCCACCACCTTGTGCTCGTCTTCAACAATCAGCAATTTCATGCGCGTCCCCTTGTCTCTACATTATACGAAACGCCTCGTTTTCACCTTGCGTCCCGGCTGCTGCACGATCCACCGGCTCACCGCGCGGGAGCCATCGCCTCCTTCGTGTCGCCGGGCTGCGCGTTCTTCGACATGTCCGGCATGTCCGTGCCGACATCCCAGCCGCCGCCGAGCGCTTTCACGAGCGATACCGAGAGCGTCATCTGCTGGCCGTGAATCTGCACGTCCTGGCGCTCGCTGGTCAGCAGCGACTGCTGCGCGGTGATGACGTCGAGGTAAGCGACGAGGCCGCCCGAATAGCGGTCGTTGGCAAGCGCGAGCAGATGCTGCGCATCCGTGACGGCTTCGCGCGACTGTTTCGCCGCGCCGTCCAGCACGGAGAGTCCGGTAATGCCGTCCTGCACCTGCTGGAACGCGGTGAGCACGGTCTGGCGGTAGTTCGCCTCGGTGGCCTTGTAGCCTTCGCTCGCGAACTGCACGTTGGCCGCGCGGCGGCCGCCGTCGAACAACACCTGGCCGACCGCCGCGCCGAGCGTCCACATCAGCGTGGGCGCGCTCAACAGGCTGGCGAACTGCGTGCTTTCCCAACCGATGCTCGGCGCCAGCGTCAGACTCGGGAAAAACGCCGCCTTGGCGACGCCGATCTGCGCATTCGCCGCGGCCATTGCGCGCTCCGCCGAAGCGATATCCGGCCGCCGTTGCAACACGTCGCTGGGCACACCGAGCGGAATCGACGGCACCTGGACATTGACCACCTTGGGCGCGATCGAAAACTGCGGCGCCGGCACGCCGACGAGCGCGGCGATCGCATGCTCGAACTGCGCCCGCTGATTCAGAAGCAGTTGCGCCTGCACGCGGGTCGAGTCGAGCAGCGATTTCTGCTGCAGCACGTCGAGTCCCGACACCGAGCCGAGATCATGTTCCGTCGTGACGTAATCGAGCGCCTTCTGCTGCAGTATCACCGACTGATTCAGCACGTCGATCTCGGCATCGAGTTCGCGCAGCGAAAAGTAGTCAGTGGCGAGATCCGTGGTGAGAACGAGCCGCGCGTTGGCGAGGTCATCCGCCGATTGCTGCGCGGAGGCCACCGAGCCTTCCACCTCCCGACGTATCCGGCCGAATAGATCGGTGTCGTAGTTGATGGTGGGGCCGAGCTGCACGTTGTTCTGCACCGTCGAGGTGGTCGGCGTGCCGTAATTGGTCTGCGGACGGTTCTGCGAAATCCGGAAGCGCGATCCCTGCGCGCCGAGATCGACTTCGGGAATCTGCTGAGCGCGGCTGTTCGCGAGCGTGGCTCTAGCCTGTTCATAGTGCGCGCTGGCCGCTACCAGCGTCTGATTCTGCGCGAGCGCCTGGCTTTCCAGCGCGCCGAGCGTCGAGTCGCCGAACGCGCTCCACCAGTCTGGCGAGATCGGCGCATGGGACGGCACGGCCACGCGCCAGTACGAATCGGTTTGCCACGTGGGCGGCACCTCGGCCTGCGGCCGCTGATAGTTGGGTCCGACCGTGCACGCGGCCAGCAGCGCCGTGCTCGCGAGCGTCGTTATCGCGCGCCTCGTGGCCACGAGCTTCACGACGCCCCCTTGCCGTTGGCCTGCGGTTGCTGGATCTGCACATGATCGCCGTCCGCGATCGAATCGCTCGGGTTGATGATGATCCTGTCGCTCGCCTCGACCCCGCTTTCGATCTCGAGCTGCTGTCCGAGATCCCGCGCGATGACGATCTTATGCAACTGCACGTTGCCGTTCGCGTCGACCACCGCAACGCGCGGACCTTCGGCGCGGAACAGCAGCGCGTTGCCCGGCACCATCAATTGCGCGTGTGCGACTGCCGGCACCGCGACCTGTACGTATGCACCCGGGCGCAGCTTGTCGTCCGGATTAGGCAGCGTCACTTCGATCTGCAGCGAACGGGTGGGCACGTCGATCGCGCCGGAAATGTGCGTGATCGTGCCGTGGAATTGCTGGCCCGGCAGTTCCGCCTGCGTGACCACCACCTTCTGTCCGACCGACACGTTTTGCGCGTACGCCTGCGGCAATTGCACATAAACGCGCAGCGGGTCCGACTGCGCGAGCGCGAACAGCGCGCGGCTCGTGCCGCTGCCCGCGTCGATCAGGTCGCCCACATCCACATTGCGCTGCGTGACCACACCCGCGAACGGCGCGACGATGCGCTTGAACGATTCGAGTTGCTGCAGGCGTTTGACGTTGGCGTCGGCCGCGGCGAGATTCGCGACGTCCTGCGTATAAGTGCTCTGGCGTTCGTCGAGCTCCTGTTGCGAGACCGCATCGCGCTGACGCAGTTGCTGCCAGCGTTCCAGCGAGCTTTTGGCGAGGCCGAGGCTCGAACTGGTTTGCTGGCGCTGCGCCAGGGCCTGCGCGAGTTCCTGATCGATTTCCGGCGTATCCAGATCGGCGAGCAGTTGCCCCTGTTTGACACGCGTGCCGATATCCGCGTACCAGTGCAGCAGATAACCCGTGGAGCGCGCGTAGATCGGCGATTCGACGTAACCGCGCAGCGTACCCGGCAGCAACGTATTGCCGCCGCCTTCGGCCTGTGTCGGGCTCACCACGTTCACGTACTGCGTGGCGTTCTGCTTCGTTGTCTCCGCCACCGAACGGTTTTGCATTACGTTCGCGATCACCGTGCGCAACGCGCCGACGGCGAGCAGCGCCAGCACGATCCAGACGGCAATTTTGGCGCGCTTCCATTCGCGATGGCGCGGCGGCAAGGCGTGGCCGCCTTCGGTCTCTCGCGAGGGAATCGCTAGCGATGCGTGAGTTTTTTCGGTCATCTCAGTCAGCTATCTCGGTCAGCCGTCAATTAACTTTACGCGGGCCTGGCGGCGCCGCCGTGGTCCGGCGCGGGGCCGTCGTGGCCGTCGCCGTCGGAACCCGTGTGATTCGCGCCACCATCGTCACCGTCGTCGCGGTGGCGGCGTGCGAGGCGGGTGTGAATGGCCGCGAACACGAGGGGCACGAAAAACAGCGTGGACACCGTGGCGAACAGCAATCCGCCGATCACCGCGCGGCCAAGCGGCGCATTCTGCTCGGCGCCTTCGCCGAGACCGAGCGCCATCGGAATCATGCCGATGATCATCGCGAAGGCGGTCATCAGCACCGGCCTGATCCGGCTTGCACCGGCTTCGAGCGCGGCGGTCAACGGCGGTGCACCGGCGGAAAGCCGCTGGCGCGCGAACGCCACCATCAGAATACTGTTGGCGGTGGCCACGCCCATCGTCATGATCGCGCCGGTCAAGGCCGGCACGCTCAGATGCGTGCCGGTCAGGAACAGCATCCACACAATGCCCGCGAGTGCCGCGGGCAACGCGCTGACGATAATCAGCGGATCGACCCACGACTGGAAATTCACCACGATCAACAGATACACCAGCACGATCGCCATCGCCACGCCGACTCCCAGACCGAAGAACGAACTGCGCATGGTCTGCACCTGGCCGCGCACGGTGATCTGGCTGCCGCGCGGCAGCGACGCGCGCATGTTGTCCACGAGCTTGTCGACCTGGTTCGCCACGCTGCCCAGATCGCGCTTCTCGACGCTCACGTACAGGTCGATCACCGGCCTGATGTTGTAGTGCGTGACTTCCGCGAACTGGGTTTGCGGCGAGACCCGCACGAGGTTGCCGAGCAATTGCGTCGGCCCGTTGGCCGAACCCGATACCGGCGTGCGCAACAGTTCATCGATCGACGACACCTGATACTGCGGCGTCTGCACGGCCACGCTGTATTCCACGCCGTTCCTGTTGTTGAACCAGAAACCCGGCGACGTCTGCGAACTGCCCGACAGGGAAATGAGCACGTTTTGCGCCACGTTGCTCGCACTCAGATTGAGTTGCTGCAACCGCGTGCGATCCATCTGCAGATTGATCGCCGGTTCGTCCAGTTTCTGCTGGATGTGCGTATCCACCGTGCCGGGAATCTGGCGCACCTGTTTCAGCAGTTTGCGCGCGACGTCGAAGTTACCCTCCTGATTCGCCCCGGAAATCTGCACGTCCACCGCGGCGGGCAAGCCGAAGTTGAGAATCTGCGTGACGATGTCGGCCGGCTGAAAGAAGAACTCGACGCCCGGAAATCGCTGCGGCAGGATGGCGCGCAGTTTGTCCATGTAGATTTGCGACGGCTTGTGGTCTTCTTTGAGCGCCACCTGAATCTCGCCGTCGAGCGTGCCGATCGTGCCCGCATTGCTATACGAGAGATTGATGCCGCTATAGGGCAAACCGAGGTTGTCGAGAATCGTGCCGAGTTCGTTCGCGGGCACGACCTCGCGGATCACGTTTTCGACTTCGTCGGCCAGACGCGCGGTTTCCTCGATACGGGTGCCGGTCGGCGCGCGCATGTGCAGGCGAATGTCGCCGGCATCCACGCTTGGAAAGAAGTCTTCGCCGAGCACGAAAATCAGGCCCATCGACACCACGCAGAAGCCGAGGAACACGCTGCCGAACATGCCGCGGCGCACCAGCACGCTGCTGAGAATCATGATGTAGGCGGCACGCATGCTCTCGAAACCGCGATCGAAGCGGTGATAGAGGCGCATGAACAGATTCGGCTTCGCGCCCGGCTTCGGCTTGTGGGCGTGCCCCATCAGCAGCATCGCGAGGGTCGGTACCAGCGTGCGCGACAGAACGTACGAAGCCAGCATCGCGAACACCACCGCTTCGGCGAGCGGCACGAACAGATAGCGCGCCACGCCGGTCAGGAAGAACATCGGCACGAACACGATACAGATACAGAGTGTGGACACCAGCGCGGGAATCGCGATTTCGCCCGCGCCGTCGAGAATCGCATCGTGCAGATTCGTGCCCATGTGCAGATGCCGTTCGATGTTCTCGATCGTGACCGTGGCATCGTCCACCAGAATCCCGACCGCGAGGGCGAGACCGCCGAGCGTCATGATGTTGATCGTCTGCCCGAGCGCGTGAAGCGCGATCAGCGACGACAGGATCGACAGCGGAATCGAGATCGCGATGATGCAGGTGCTGCGCCAGTTGCCGAGAAACAGCAGAATCATCGCGGCGGTCAGCGCGGCGGCCACCAGCGCCTCGCGCACCACGCCCTGCACTGCCGCTTTCACGAACACCGACTGATCGAATAGCGGCGTGATCTTCAGATCCGGCGGCAGCGCCGCTTGCGCAGCCGGCAGCAGCCCACGCAGCGAATCGACGATCGAGAGCGTCGATGCACTGCCGTTCTTGAGCACCGACATCAGCACGCCGCGATGGCCGTCCTGCCGCACGATGTTGGTCTGCGGCGAGTAACCGTCGCGCACGTGCGCGACTTCGCGCAGATACGTCGTGGCGCCGTTGAGCGTGCGGACCGGAATATCGTTGAGCCCTTCCACCGTGGCGGGCGAGCCGTTCATGTTGATCGTGTATTCCTTCGGCCCGATCTTCGCCGTGCCGGTCGGCAGGATCAGGTTTTGCGCGTTGAACGCGCTCACCACGTCGGAGGGTGTCAGGCCTTTTGCAAGCAGCGCGCGCGTGTCCAGATCGACGGAGATCAGCCGCGATTTGCCGCCATAAGGGTATGGCACCGCCGCGCCCGGAATCGTCACGAGCTGCGGACGCAGAAAGTTCAGCGCCGTGTCGTTGAGCGCCTGCTCGGAAAGCTTCGGACTCGACAGACCGAGCTGGATCACCGGAATGCTGGAGGCCGAGTAGCTGATCACCAGCGGCGGGGTGGCACCTGGCGGCATCTGCTTCAACTGCGCCTGCTCGACGGCCACCGTTTGCGCGATGGCGCTCTGGATGTTCGCCGTCGGCTGCAAAAACACCTTCAGGATCGTAATGCCCGCGAGCGATTGCGATTCGATGTGTTCGATGTCGTTGACCGTGGTGGTCAGACTGCGCTCGTTCACCGACGTGATGCGGTTGGCCATGTCCTGAGCCGACAAGCCCGTGTAGGTCCAGATGATACTGACCACCGGAATATTGATTTCCGGCAGCACGTCGACCGGTGTGGTCAACAGTACGAATGGCGTCGCCAGCAAAATCAGAATGGCCATCACGATGAACGTGTATGGCCGTTTAAGCGCAACGTTGACGATCCACATGAAACGTGCCCGAGAGAATGCAGGTAAGGGGTGGGGGAATCAGCGCCTATGCTAGATCGATAGCACCAACGCCTGCATGGCGCGAAAATGGCGGGATTGTCAGGAAGGCCAATGTAAGGAAAGTGGGCACCTGAACTGCGCTGCGGTTTGCCGAAAAGCAAACGTTTGATGGCTGAAGATAGCCGAGGTTGAGGTGTTGCTCAATGCCAGGTCCCGCGAAGGCATCGCGGGACATCGCACAGATTGATTTGCGCAAAGCAAATACTTCGCGCTTGTTGAAAGCTTAGTCGATCACCGCGTAATTGCCATATTGCCGACATGTTCGGCAAAAGCGGTTCCGGTGTTTATTGCGGCGCGACCGCGAGTCGCCGGCGTCACTTGGCAAACAACGACGACATGTCGGCAAACGCCTTGAATTCCAGCGCATTGCCCGACGGATCGAGGAAGAACATGGTGGCCTGCTCGCCGACTTCGCCCTTGAAACGCACGTGCGGCTCGATGATGAAATCGATGCCCGCTTTCTGCAGCTTGTCGGCGGCGGCCTGCCATTGCGGCATGGAAAGCACCGCGCCGAAATGGCGGACCGGCACGGCGTCGCCGTCGACCTTGCTGGTTTGACGGTGGCCGGCTTCTTCAGGCGCAAGATGGGCGACGATCTGGTGGCCGTAGAAATTGAAATCGACCCACGCGTCCGAACTGCGCCCTTCCGGACAGCCCAGCAGCTCGCCGTAAAACTCGCGCGCGGCGGCAAGGCTATGAACAGGAAATGCCAGGTGGAACGGCGGCAAGACGGTGTCGGCAACGCTCATGATGGGGAAACTCGCTGATTGGAATTAGGTTGAACGCGCAGGCACTCCGGGCCACACGCGTGAGGCCAAGTTTAGCCATGACTAAAAATCGTAAAAAACGATATATATTTGATCTGACCAACACCAAAATCGATCAATCGATCATGCTGAGCGAACTCAAGACTTTCATTGCCGTATGCCAGTACGGCACGTTTTCCGGCGCCGGCGCACGAATCGGCCTCACGCAATCCGCCGTGAGCGCGCAGATGCAGCGGCTCGAAGAAGAACTCGGCTTTGCGCTGTTCGACCGTACCGGCCGCTCCGCCACGCTCAACGACGCCGGCCGCGAAACGCTCGCGCTCGCCGAAGAGATGATGACGCTATACGCCCGGCTCTCCGAACGCGGCGCGGTCGCGGCGGAAAGCGGCATGCTGCGGGTAGGCGCCATTGCGTCCGCGCAGGTGTCGTTTCTCGCCGATGCGCTGGCGCGCTTTCGCAACGACCGGCCCGGCTGGCGAATTCGCGTCGTGCCCGGTGTGTCGCTGGGCTTGCTGGGGCAGGTGGATTCCGGCGAACTGGATCTGGCCGTCATCATCAAACCGCCGTTCGCGCTGCCGTCCGAACTCGAATGGCGCACGCTCGTCGCCGAGCCGTTCGTGCTGCTCGTGCCCAAAGTGCTCGCGCGCGGCAAGGGTAATGCGCGGTCATGGCGCGAACTGCTGCGCAGCGAGCCGTTTATCCGCTACGATCGCACCTCGTTCGGCGGCAGGCTGGTCGATCGCTTTCTACGGCGTTCGCGGCTGAACGTGCACGACGTGATCGAACTGGACGAATTGCAGGGCATCGTGCAACTGGTCGCGCGCGGCATCGGCGTAGCGCTGATTCCGAATAGCGCGGGACTCGGCAAGTGGCCCGCCAGCGTCGCCGCGCTCGAACTCGGTGAAGCGGCTTTTCAGCGGGAGATCGGGCTCGTGCAGCGTCCACGGCATAGCCGGCAGGCTGTGGCGGGCGGGCTCGCCGATTGCATCGGCATGGCGGCGGGCGCGTGAGCATGATCGCCGTGACGACTGAAGCGGAGAAGCGAACACGATGAGCGGCGGTAATGAAGTGAACCCGGCGGCGCAACGCTCGACCCGACAAAAGCGGTTCTATCTGGCGGGTGTGGCGGCATTCGTGACCGGTTTGATCGCGGCAGTGATCATCTACGCCATGGCGCCGCCGCCGGACAGTGCGGTCTCCATGTACAGCGTGGCCGATCCACGCTATCAGATCGAATTGCAACGCATCGGCGGCAATGCGGCGGTGCTGATGGCGCAGTTGCATCAGTGGTTCGACGGCCTCTGGCACGGCACGGCGCTCGCTTATACGGTGGCCGTGCTGGGCGCAGCCGTCGCGGGCGCATGCTTCTTTATCGGTTATTTCTTCGCTCACGAAGAACCGCAACGCTAAAACGCGCCACAGGTCCGCACAACGCTTGCGCTTACGCGGCTCTTCAGGTGCCGGTCGGATTCACCACGCCGGCCGCGCGCAGCGCCTCGTGCAAGGTGTTGAAAATGCAACTTGCGTCGATGATCGGTGTGATGCCGTGCCGGTCCATGTCCGAGCGCAAATACCGGTTCACACGCGCAAAGAACACCTCGATGCCGGCGTGCTTCAATGCCGCGCACAACTCGCCGACCGAGCGCGCCGCCGAATAGTCGATATCGGTGATCGCGCTCGCGTCGATCACGAAACAACGCACTTTGGTGGGCGCCTGGTCGATCAGGCGACGGGCGTCGTCGACGAAAAAGTGGTCGTTCGCGTAAAACAGATCGGCGCCGAAGCGATAAACGATCAGGCCCGGCGTGGTCTGCATGCCGGGCACGGCGGGCTCGGGAACCCAAACGCCGTTGTCGCCGGGGACGAGAATCATGGTATGCGGACGGTAGCTGTGCCGTACGTGGCGCAGCAGCGATAGCGCCACCGCCACCAGGATGCCGTGCTCGACGCCGATCAGCACCACCGCCGCCGCAGTGAACACGGCCAGCGCGAATTCGCCGGGGCTTTCGCGGCGAATCGCAAACAAGCTCCGCAGATTGATCAGGCCGATGGCGATCGTAAACACGATGCTGGCGAGAATGCAGTGCGGCAGATACTGCAGGAATCGGCTGAAGAACAGCAGCACCGCGACCACCACTGCCGCGAACACCAATTGCGCGAACTGACTGCGCGTGCCGGCGAGATCCGCCATCGCGGTTTGCGTCGGGCTGCCGTTCACCACGAACGCGCCTGAAAATGCGGCCGCCGCGTTCGCCGCGGCGATTCCCAGCAGATCGGCGTTGGTATCGACCGATTCGTGATAACGCTCGGCGAACACGCGACTCGCGGCGGCGCTTTGCGCCACGATCATCACGAAGCACGAAGCCGCGACAGGCAGCAGATCGAGCACCTGCTGCCATGTCACCTGCGGCATGCGCAGCGGCGGCAATCCGCCCGCCACCGGGCCGAGTACGGCAATCCCGTGGGCCGAAAAATGGTAGAGATCGCTCGCGGCGATACCCGCCACCACCGCGATCAACGGCACCGGCAGGCGTGGCTTGATGCGTTTGAAAGCGAGCGTGGCGCCGACCACCAGCAGTGAAATGGCAAGCGTCGGCCAATGTATCTGCGCCGTTTCGCGCACCACCAGCATGAGTTGATCGACGCTGCGCGAGGCACGACCGGGCACGCCGGACATGTCGCCCAGCATGCTGATGCCGACCTGCACGCCGACCCCGGCGAGAAAACCCACCAGCACGGTACGCGACAGGAAGTCGGCCAGAAAACCCAGTTTGAAAATCCGTGCGACGAGTAGCAACGCGGCGGTCAGCAAGGCGACCATCGCGGCGAGCGCGGCATATTCGGCGCTGGACGCTGGCGCCATGCTGGAAAGCCGGCTCGCGAAAATGGTGGCGGTCGCGGAATCGGCGGCCACGACGAGGTGCCGCGAGGCGCCGAAGAATGCAAAGGCGATCAGCGGCAGAAAAACGGTGTACAGGCCCGTCACGGCCGGCATGCCGGCAATGCGCGCATAGCCCAGCACTTGCGGAATATCCATCGACGCAAGCTGCACGCCGGCCAGCGCATCGCGCGCCGCCGCTGCATGATTCAGAGGAAGGATGCCCTTCAGCACGCCGGCACGCGCCGTGATACTCGTCAGAAAATCCCGCATACGCGATACTGCCCTAATCTCAGGTTATCGCGCATCGTGCCGCGACTCGGCACTCAAAGGCAAGACTTATAGCCGGACCGGCTCACGAAAACAGCACACCGCAGCGCACGGCCGGCGGCGCTGCGGAAAACACCCAACTGGCGGATTCAACGCTTGAATTGTCCCGTCACCGGATCGACGTGCCGCGCGAAACCAAACAACGCGGCGATGCAGATCGGGCAGGCGATGAAGAACACGGCCAACATCTCGCACCCCGTAACATATTGTTACCAGCAAGTTTAAGCGATCGGCATGCGAATTGAATGAGGGAAAACGGCAAATCAGTGTATCGACGGCTACAACAATCTCACGAGCGGCAGCGGTCGTATAGCGCTAAATGCCGGCAGAAAATGCGGCATAAAGCGTAGGAAACCGTATGTTCCACTACGCGCTCCGATACGCAAACGCTTGCGAGCCCTTCCGCCTCTCGCCAGTCGCATGTCGACCGCACACAGCGCTATCTCGCAATTAGACGGACGCTTCTACTCGCGCGAGCACGCGTTGCATTATTCAGGGGTGATCTGACCGCATTTGCGGCCCACGCAAGGGCTGTTTCCATGCTCTCCGCGCTCTCCCCGTATAATCCGGCATGATCCGAATCCCGCACCACCCGCCCTCGCAGCCGGCCGCTTATCGCTGCCGCGTTGCCCATCGCCCATCGGCGGTCGCATGAAAACGCCGAAACGTCTACTCCCGCTGGTCGAAGAAGGCCTGATCGACGAAGTCATCTCACAGTTGATGAGCGGCAAGGAAGCTACCGTCTACGTGGTGCGCAGCGGCGAAGCCACACGCTGCGCGAAAGTGTACAAGGACGCCAAACAGCGCAGTTTCCGTCAGGCCGCGTCCTATCGCGAGGGCCGCAAGGTCAAGAACAGCCGCCAGCAGCGCGCCATGGAAAAAGGCAGCCGCTACGGCCGCGAAGTACAGGAACAGGCCTGGCAGAACGCCGAGGTCGACGCCTTATTCCAACTCGCCAACGCGGGCGTACGTGTGCCGCAGCCTTTCATCTGCACCGACGGCGTGTTGCTGATGGAACTGGTGACCGACGCTCAGGGCAACGTCGCGCCGCGTCTGAACGACGTCGAAATGACCGAGGCACGCGCGCTCGAATTGCATGCGCTGCTGTTGAACCAGGTGGTGCGCATGCTGTGCGCCGGCATGATTCACGGCGACCTGTCCGAATACAACATTCTGCTTGCCGCCGACGGCCCGGTCATCATCGACCTGCCGCAAGCGGTGGACGCCGCCGGTAATCTCGAAGCGCCCGCCATGCTCGAGCGCGACGTCAACAACCTCGCCACGTATTTCGGCCGTTTCGCGCCGGGGCTGCTCGACACCAGCTACGGCAAGGAAATCTGGGCGCTCTACGAGGCGGGCGCGTTGCATGTCGACGCCGTGTTGACCGGCCACGTCGAAGCGGACACCACGCCGATCGATCTCGAAGCCGTGCTCCAGGAACTGGAAGACACGCGGCTCGACGAAGAAGCGCGCCTGCGCTACGAGCAGTCGCTGCACAGCGGCACCTGAGCCGTTGCCGCGAGCGGCAAGGGCAACAGCAACGGCAACCGCGCAGCGGTTTGCCACCGCGTGAGATCTCGCCAGGGCGTGGGGTTCAAGCCACCTCGCCGGATCCCGCTAGGGCGTGGGGCTCAAACGTACCGCTTCGATCGCGGCCGCCGCCACACCCGGCGCCGGCCCCACCGACTCGCGCATCGTCACGCTGACCGGAAACTCGCGGAAAATCTCCCACGTGGTCCGGTAGCACTGGTTGAGCAGCCAGCGCACGGCGTTCTGCGTCAGCTCGGCGGTGGGAATATGCACCGACGTGAGTCCGGGCGCGGCGTACGCAGCGGAGTAATCGTCGTCGTAACCGATCACTGACACCTCGTCGGGAATCGCAATGCCCGCCTGGTGAAAACGCGCCAGCGCGCTCACGGCCATCGTATCGTTCGCGCAGAACACGCCGGTGAAGCGGCGTTTCGTATCGAGCAACTTCTGCGCGGCGGCGTAGCCGCCTTCCGGCGAGAAGTCCGATTCGATCAGCGTGACCTCGTCGCGCGCAATGCCCTCGCGGGCGAGTTCGGCAAAGAAGCCTTGCAGACGCGTCTGGTTGTCCGATGCGGTGAAAGGGCCGGAAATCACCGCGATCTCGCGGTGCCCGTGATCGAGCAGCGTGCGCGCCGCCAGCTCGCCGCCACGGTGATGGTCGGCGCAGAACGACGCCTCCGGCAGCTGATCGAACGCGCGGTTCAGGAACACCATTTTCGGGTGCATACGGTGCAGCATGATCAGATCCTCGTCGTGCAGATCGTGGCTGATCACCACCACGCCATCGCAATCGCGGCCGATCAGAAAGCGCACCGCCTCGATAGCCTGTTCGCGCGGCGACACTTCTCCGCAACCGGTCGCCACCACCACATGACGGCGCACCGCGCGCAGTTCGGTGTCGGTCTGCTTGAGAATCGTGCCGTAGTAGGAGCCGAAGAACGTCGGCACGAAAATGCCGACCATGCCGAGCGACTGCGTCGCCATTGCCCGGCCGATGGAAGACGGACGAAAGTTCAACTGCTCGACGGCCGCCTTCACGCGGGCGGCCGCATCCGCCGAGATGGGGCCTTTACCGGAAATGGCGCGCGAGGCAGTCGACATGCCCACGCCGGCCAGTGCCGCGACATCCTTGAGTGTTGCCACGCGGTTCTCCGTCAGGCATGTTGTATTTCGAGCGACGCCGCGTGGCGGCGCTACAAACGATGGCCGTTTGCTTCGTCGAACAGAGAGACATGTGTGCCGTCGAACGAGAACGCCACGGTGTCCCCCACCGCCAACGGCGTTTTCGTCTGGTCGATCGACGCGACCTGCTCTCCATGATAGTCGAGCCAGATAACGCGGTGGTTGCCCATTGGCTCCACCAGCGAAACTTTTGCGCGCCCGCTCGCGCCCTCGCCCACCCGCACGTCTTCAGCCCGCACGCCGAGCACGCACGGCGACGCATTGGCCGGCGTGGTCCTGAACGGGTAATTCGACACGTCGAGCTGCCAATGTCCTGCGCAGAAATGCAGCGCGCCGTCGCGCGCTTCGAGCGTGCCCTTGAGCAGGTTCATCGCGGGCGTGCCCAGAAAGGTTGCGACGAACAGGTTGTCGGGGCGCGCGTAGACTTCGGCGGGCGTGCCGAACTGCTGGATCACGCCGCCGCGCATCACCGCCATGCGGGTGGCGAGCGTCATTGCCTCGACCTGATCGTGCGTGACGTAAATCATCGTCGCGCCCAGACGTTGATGCAGTTGCTTGAGTTCGCGGCGCAGTTCGGTGCGCAATTTGGCGTCGAGGTTCGACAGCGGTTCGTCGAACAGGAACACGTCGGCTTCGCGCACGATCGCCCGGCCGATCGCCACCCGCTGCCGTTGACCACCCGAAAGTTGCGCCGGTTTGCGCTTGAGCAGCGGCCCGAGTTGCAACATTTCGGAGGCCCGCGCCACGCGCCGCGCAATCTCCGCTTTCGGTGTGCCGTTGATGCGCAGCGCGAACGACAGATTGCGCTCCACGCTCATGGTCGGATAGAGCGCATAGGACTGGAACACCAGCGCAATGCGCCGGTCTTTCGGGTCGGCCCAGGTCATGTCTTCACCGGCGATCTCGATGCTGCCGCCGGTTACGTCGATCAATCCGGCAATGCTGTGCAGCAAGGTGGATTTGCCGCAGCCCGAAGGTCCGAGCAGCACGACGAATTCACCTGCCCGCACGTCGAGGTCGAGGTTTTCGATCACCGTGTTCGCGCCCAGCCGGATGGTCAGATTGCGCACGGCGACGTTGGCCGGATTCGCGAGGGCCGCTGCGTGTGCCGCGGCGGGACTGTTCGCCATGTCTGCCACGTCCGCTGCGTCTGCAGCGCTTGCGACCGGAGTTGCCATCACGTTTACCGGATTAGCCACGTTTGCCATTGCCCTATCCCTTGACGGCGCCAGATGCAATACCGCGCACGAACCAGCGGCCCGAAACGAAGTAGACCGCGAGCGGCACCATCGAAGTCAGAATGGTCGCCGCCATGTTGACGTTATAGAGGCGTTCGCCGGTCGTCGTATTGATGATGTTGTTCAGTTGCACTGTCATCGGCAGGTTCCTGGTGCCGGCGAACACGAGGCCGAGAATGAAGTCGTTCCAGATGCCCGTCACCTGCATGATGACCGCCACCACGATGATCGGTGTGGACATGGGCAGCATCAGTTGCAGAAAGATACGCCAGAAGCCGCCGCCGTCGATGCGCGCCGCCTTGAACAGTTCCTGCGGAACCGACACGTAGTAGTTGCGAAACAGCAGCGTCATGACCGGCATGCCGAAGATGGTGTGGATCACCACGATACCCGGCAACGAACTGAACAGATGCACGCTCGCCAGCATGCGCACGAGCGGATAAACCATCACCTGCACGGGGATGAACGCGCCCATCAGCAGCACGCCGAACAGCAGGCCGGCGCCGCGTGGCCGCCAGAACGACAGCGCATAGCCGTTCACCGCGCCGATCGCGATCGACAGGATCGTGCTTGGCACGACAATGCGCACCGAGTTCCAGAAACCGACCTGAATGCCGTTGCAATCGAGCCCGGTGCAGGCGGACTGCCACGCGGTGCTCCACGCGCTGAGCGTGAAATGCGTGGGGAATGCCAGCAGATTGCCCAAACGGATCTCGCTCATCGGTTTGACCGAGGTGACGAGCATCACATACAGCGGCAGCAGGAAGAACAGCGCCGCCGTCAGCAGAAATGCGTAGATGCCGAGACGCGCCGGAGTGAACGACGCGCGGCGCGGCGCGCCGCCCTTGAGCGGTGGACTGAGCGTATTCATCACACCTCCCGGCGACTCGCCGCACGGCTGCGGGCATAGAAGAACGGTGCGAGGATCGCCAGCACCGTGGCCAGCAACACGATCGACGCCGCCGACGCGAGCCCGATATTGGCGCGGCCGAACAGATAGTCCATGATGAACTTCGCCGGCACTTCGCTCGCCGTGCCGGGGCCGCCTTGCGTCATCGCGACCACGGCGTCGTAGAGCTTCACGACCATCACGAACAGCAGCACGAAGGCGGTGGAGATCGACGGTCCGAGCATCGGCACGACGATGCTCACGTAGACCCGCCAGCGCGGAATGCCGTCGATACGCGCGGCCTTCCACAGTTCGTCGTCGATACCGCGCAGGCCCGCGAGCAATAACGCCATCACCAGACCCGAAGCCTGCCATACCGTCGCGATCACGATCGTATAGATCACCCAGTCCTGATCGACGATCCAGTCGAAGCGCGCGTGCGCAAAACCGAGCTTGTGCAGCACGGCCTGCGCGCCCAGTTCCGGGTTCAGGATCCACTGCCACACGAGCCCCGTCGCCACGAACGACATCGCGTACGGATAGAGAAACACCGTGCGCAATGCGCCTTCCGCGACCACGCGCTGATCGATGAAAATCGCCAGCAGCAGACCGATCACCATGCACGCCACGATGAAGCACACGCCGTAGATCACGATGTTCTGCAGCGACAGCAGCCACCGGTCGTTATTGAAAAGCCGCGCGTATTGCGTGAAGCCCGCGAAATCGCCGGAAGGAAACGTGCGCGAATTGCTGAGCGACACGCGCGCGGTCCACAGCATCGTGCCGAAATAGGCGAACACGACTGTCAGGACCATCGGCAGCAGCGCCAGCCACACCGCGAACGGAAAGCGCTTTTTGAGCGGCTTTTTCAGCCTTGCTCTCCTTGCCTTCGATCCGGTGGCCGGCAGCTTGAGCGCGTGCATGGGGCGCACCTAGCTCTTCAACGCACTGGCAAACGCCTTCTGCGCGTCGTCGACCGACTGGTTCTTGTTCCAGAAGTTGGTGATGACGTCGATCAACGCGCCCTGCGTGTCAGGCGAGAGCAGCATTTCCGGATTCGGCAACTGACGCGACTTGTCTTTCATGATCGCAATGCCCTCCTTCGCGCAGATGTCGAGACTGCTGGCGTCCACGTCGGGACGAATCGGAATCGAGCCTTTCTTCGCGCTGAATGCGACTTGCGCGGCCGGCGAGGTCATTACCGTGGCAAGCAGATTCTGCGCCTTGATCGTGGTGGGGTTGTCCGTTTTCGGGAACACGAACACGTCGCCCGCGACCAGATACGGCGAATGCGGACCGAAACCCGGGAAGCAGCCAAAATCTTTACCCGCACTCTGGTTGGCCGCCGAGAATTCGCCCTTGGCCCAGTCGCCCATGATCTGCACGCCCGCTTTGCCGGAGATCACGAGCGCGGTGGCGTCGTTCCAGTTACGGCCAGGCGAGCCGGCATCGACGAAATCGTGCAGACGTTTGAACGACGCCAGCACTTTCTTGAACGCATCCGACTTCACCGCATTCATGTCGTGATCGCGATACACCTTCAGATACAGATCGGCACCGCCCACGTCCGCCAGCACCGCGTCGAACGTGATTTTCTCCTGCCAGGGCTGGCCGCCGAGCGCGAGCGGAATCACGCCCGCGGCTTTGAGCTTGCCGAGATCGGCGATGAATTCGTCGTAGCTCTTCGGCTCGGCGGTGATACCCGCTTTCTGGAACACCGGCTTCGAGTAGAAGAACCAGGCCGGCATGTGGATGTCGACGGGCGCCGCGTAGTAATGCCCCTTCACCTTGATGCTGTCGAGAATCGACTGCGGGAACACGGCGTTCCAGTTCTCTTTCGCCGCGACCTCGTCGACGTTGTTCAGCAAGCCCTGATCGATCAGATCGTGAAATTGCTTGGACGTATTGAACTGCGCGGCCGTGGGCGGATCGCCGCCGACGATCCGGTTGATCGCCGTGGAGCGCGCCTGATCCGCGCCCGCCACCGCGTTGTCGACCCACTGGCCGCCGGCCTTGTTATACGCATCGGCGAACTGGCGAATCGCGGCCGACTCGCCGCCCGAGGTCCACCAGTGAATCACGTTGGCCTTCAAAGGCTCCGCATGCGCGACGACGCCGTACAACGCCAGTGCCGCAACTATGCCTCGCAAGACCATTTTTCTACGATTCATTTTGTCTCCCATCCCATGCAAAGCATATCGATAGTTGCACCAGGCCCAGCATCCTTGTCTCAACCCGACATCCCAACCATCCTCCTCTGCTACTCCCTTCGTGCCTTGCGCTCCTTCAGGAATTTCGACACCAATTCGGCACTGTGTTTAACCGTGCGTTTCTGAGTCGCGTAATCCACGTGCACGACACCAAAGCGCCGCTCGTACCCGAACGCCCACTCGAAGTTATCCATCAGCGACCAGAGAAAATAACCGCGAATCTCCACGCCTGCCTTGATCGCTTCATCGACCGCGGCAAGATGGCGCTTCAGAAACGAAATGCGTTGAATGTCATCCACCCGGCCGTCGATCACCTTGTCATCCGAAGCCATACCGTTTTCGGTGATGTAGATCGGTGGCAGATTCCGGTACGTGGCCTTGAAGCCGATCAGCAGATCGCGCAAGCCGTCCGGATACACTTCCCAACCCATCTGCGTGCGCTCCACGCCTTCGAGCGGCACTTCCCTGAAACCATGCGCACCGTCGCTCGCGACATTGGTGCGGAAATAGTAGTTCATGCCGAGAAAGTCCAGCGGCGCGGCAATGGTTTGCATATCGCCGCCCAGCACCAGCGGCTCGGTGCCGGGCCACAGGTCGAACAGATCCTGCGGGTAGCGGCCTTCGAGCAGCGGATCGAGAATCCATGCGTTGTGCTGCACCTCGAACAGATGCGCCGCGCGCCGATCGGCGGCGCTCTCGCTGTTGGCCGTGCCGCGTCCAATGTTGGCGACGATGCCCTTCTGCGAAGCCGGATCGTTGGCGCGCAGCACCGGCATGGCGAGACCGTGCGCCAGCAGCAAATGATGCATGGCCTGCGTGGCATAGCGCGCGTCGGCAAGCCCAGGCGCGTGATGGCCGTTGCCGTAGCCGAGATACGCCGAGCACCAGGGTTCGTTCAGCGTCATCCACCCGTCCACGCTGCCGGCCAGTTCGCGACTCATGAGGTCGGCGTAATCGGCGAAACGGTATGCGGTATCGCGGTTGAGCCAGCCGCCGCGATCTTCCAGATGCTGCGGCAAGTCCCAGTGATACAGCGTGACGAAGGTCGCGATGCCCTTCTCCTTGAGCCGTGCCAGCAGGCGCTTGTAGAACTCGAGCCCTTTGCGGTTCGGCACGCCGGCCGTATCCATCACGCGCGGCCAGGCAATGGAGAGCCGGTAGCCTTCGAGACCGAGCCCGGCCAGCATGTCGACGTCCGCTTCCCAGCGATGATAGTGATCACAGGCCACGGCACCGCTGTCGCCGGCCAGCACCTTGCCGGGTATTGCCGAGAAGGTGTCCCAGATGGACGGCAGACGGCCGTCTTCGTTCACCGCGCCTTCGATCTGATACGAAGCCGTGGCCGCGCCGAGCAGAAAGTTCTTGCGCCACAACGACGAGTCCGCGGACGGCGTGAAAGGATCGGCGAACGATTGGGAATGGGGAGAGAGAGCGTCGGATACAGCGGATGCGTCGTTTGCCACGGATTCTCCTGGGTGGTTGAACCGGGTACGGCGAAAGTCCTGCACAGCCCGATCTGAGGCTGAAGTGGAAGCGCTTCCACAACGACCAGCGAACGATAGCAGCGGCGGCTTCAACGCAGCAATCAGGGTTTGTCTGGAGCGGCGCTGGCACGCGCGGCGTCACGATGCGCCGCGCATGGTGGGCCTCTTGCGGGCCTCTTGCGGGCGGCACTGCCAACGCGCCGGAAGCGCACCGGGCGCGATGTCATGCGCCCGGCGTGATGAAGCTCAAGGCCTGGTGGTGGCGGTCAGGTTGAACTCGCCGCTGTCGTAGGCATCGCAATATGCTTTCCAGTCTGCCGCCACCTGGGCCTCGCATTGCATCGCGATGTCGACCAACGGCAACTGCCAGTCGCGGCGATTGCCGAACGCGATCAACTCATCGGCGATCGACGATTTCTGCCGGCCGCCGCTGCGCAGATGCGCCCACGCGCTCAACCCGGCCATGTTGTTGACCACCTCTTCGAGACGCGGCAGCTTGCCGTCCCAGTCGCTCAACGCCACGCGGTCTTCCGAAGGCTGCAGACTGCGCAACACATAGGATCGCTGATTGAATTCGACAGCATGCAGGAATGCCTGCGAGACCGCCTGATTACGCCGCTGAATTTCCACCACGCGCTGCGCTTCCGTCTGCCAGGCCGGTTGCGGCGTACTCAGGTGCGGTGTGACGGACGAAGGCAGCGCTTCTTTCAGATCGATCAGATAGTTGCCGTCCGGCGAGCCTTTACCCTCGACGAGAATCACATAGCGGTCCACGCCGAGACTCCCCGTGCCGGCAATCCGCCGCGCGACGTCGAGAATACGGAAGAAGTCGGGATTGGGCTCGCCCGCGGCGAACTTCAGCATGAATTGGGTGACCGCGGCACGCTGGGTGTCGCCGACCGCCAGCGCTTTCTTGCCGTCCACTTTCAGCGTGCGGGTCTTGCCTTTGAGCGTGGTGCGCCGGTCCAGATGTGCAACCCGTGTGCGGCTGGCGAGTGCGACGAACAGATCGCGGACCATACCCGTCGCGGTTTCCTCCTCGATCCAGCGCGATTTGCCGTCCGCGAGCGCGGCGCCATACGCTTCCAGAGCGGTGTGGCACAACGCCAGCGCCTGCGCGCGGCTCAGCTTGAGATCGCTCGCGCCGACCAGCACACTCGTCAGCAGACGCACCAGTTCGTAGAGATTCGGCGCGAGGCAGGCTTCGTCGAAATCGTTGTTATCGAAGTAGATCAGGCGATTATCGGCCTTGTAGCTGCCGAAATTTTCCAGATGCATGTCGCCGCAGATCCATACCGGCGGCGCGTCGTCGAGCGTCTTGTCGCGCGGCAGGCGTTCGTAAAACAGGTGGCAGGTGCCGCGCAAAAACACGAACGGCGAAGTGCGCATGGCCTTGTATTTCATCGCAAGCCGCTCGGGATCGCGCCCTGCGTTGAAACTGGCGATGGTCCTGGCGACATCGAACATGAGTTTCCCCTGAATATGCGGCTGAGTGCGGCTCGACCATCGTTCAATGCGAACGCATGGAATCCGCCAGCGCGTGCAGATTGAGCGGCTTCACGCGAATCACGCCGCCGCGTGGGCTGTCTATGTCGGCAATCAGCGTGAACGATAACGACACCACCAGCGGTACGATCAGCAGCAATCCCGCTCCCGCTTTCAATGCGCGCGCGCCGTAGCCGACCAGCAGATTGGCGCCCATTGCGATCAACGCCATGAGCGCCCAGGCCGCGTACGGAATGCGATTCCACCACGCTGCCTGGGTATAGCCCTGCGTATTGAGCACATCGTTCATTCCTGAAACGGCGAGCGCGACGACCGGCGTGGGCTGCGCGGCGGCCGCCTGTCTCACAGTAGACCACATTGCGCCCTGCAGGCGCTCGGTCTCGGCGTTGACCTTCGCCAGTTCCTGCGCGTCGCGCGTGGTATAGAACAGCACGCGCTCATCGAGGTAGTTTTTCAGCAGGCCGCGCACCGCCGCCGCGTCTGCCGCCGGCAACAGGTCCGCGCGAACGTATTCGGTGCCGATCGCGTTCGCCTCTTCTTCCTCGTAATTCTTGCGCTGGTCGTAACGCCCCACCGCCATCGAAAAAGTGAAACCGATGATCAACGCAAGCAACGTCAGCGTAGCGGCCTGAATCACGCTGAAGTCCTCGCGGGCCTCGTCCTCGATTTTTCTGAAACGCCGCAGAAGCGCGGCGCCGAGACGGGCAGACATCCACATCAGTACAAAGGACACGATGAACACGAGCGCCGGGTAGTCGAGGATATTTTGCATGGCGAGCGTTTTTCTCAGAGCGGGTGGGCGGGAAGCGCTTTCTGACAAGGCATCGACGTGTAAGACTGCTACATGATAAGCGCCGCAGCCGAGGCGTGGACAGGGGCGCGGCGCCTGTTCGCGAGCATGGCCGAAAGACGCCGAACGAGCGAACCCATTCACCCGGCGCAACGCGGTGCTAAGCCGTTTCCCGCGCGCCGAACTTCTTGCGATACGCGGCCGGACTCGTCAACGCAATGCGCCGGAAATGCCGCCGCAACGATTCCTCGGAACCGAATCCCGCCAGTTCCGCGACGCGCGCCATCGGCAGCAGCGCCTGCGCTTCGAGCAGTTCGCGCGCAATGGCCACACGCTCGCGCACGAGCCACTCATAAGGCGCCAAGCCGGTGGCGTCGTGAAACTGCCGCTGCAATGTGCGTGGACTCATCGCCGCGCGCTCGGCGAGCGAACGCAAGGTGTGCGGCAAGGCAGGATGACCGCGCACCCAGTCCATCAGTCTGGACAGACGCCCGCTTTCGTCCTGCGGCATGGGGCGCGGCACGAACTGCGCCTGCCCGCCCTCGCGATGCGGCGGCACCACGAGCCGCTGCGCGACCCGGTTCGCGACCGCGCTGCCGTGATCGCGCCTCACCAGATGCAACAGCATGTCGAGCCCCGCCGCCGAACCCGCCGACGTGATGATCCGCCCTTCGTCGACATAGAGCGCGTCCGGCTGCACGCTCAATTGCGGATAGCGCTGCTGCAATTTGTCGGCGTAGCGCCAATGTGTGGTGACGGTCTTGCCGTCGAGCACCCCCGCAGCCGCGAGAACAAATACGCCGGAGCAGATCGAACAGAGGCGCGCGCCGCGCTCGTAAGCCGCGCGAATCTTCTTCAGCAGCGGTTTGGGTGGCACTTCGTCGGCGTCGCGCCAGCCGGGAATGACGATCGTGTCGGCGCGCTCCAGCAACCTGAGCGTGTAAGGCGCGGCGAGGGTCACGCCTCCCGCCGCGCGAATCGGGCCCGGTTCGCTTGCGCAGACCGCGAAGCGATACCAGTCCACGCCGAGTTCGGGACGATCGAGCGCGAATAGCTCGGTCACACAGCCGAATTCGAAGGTGCAGAGCCGGTCGTAAGCAAGCGCAACGACGAGATGATTGTGCATGGCGTGATGTTACCGGAGATTGATGATTCCGCCACCTACCCCGCCTGCAGCATAACGCCACAACGAAAAGCTCCTGATATCCATGCGCAATACAGGTGAGAGAAATGCGAAAGACCGCGAAAGGATCTGTCGTCGCGCCGTGTTTCGCATTGACTGATTCAACCTGCCTCACCTGGCCGCGTCATAGATCATTTTTTTTCGTTGCCGGTAGCTAGCTGGAAACCCTCGTCGAGCCAGCCGGTAACGCCGCCGATCATTACCTTGACCGGGCGGCCTAATTGGGCAAGTTTGATTGCGGCACGCGTCGCGCCGTTACAGTGAGGGCCCGCGCAGTAAGTGACGAAGAGCGTATCGGGCGAATACCCGGCAAGCTTCGACGCCACGATCTTGCCGTGCAGAAGGTTCACTGCGCCCGGCACGTGGCCGCGTGCGAAAAGTGCGGGACTACGCACGTCGAGCAATACGAAGTCGACGGAAAGCGGATCGGCACTTTCGAGTGCGGCTTGCACATCGGCGCAATCGGTTTCGAACGACAACAGGGTACTGAAGTGAGCGAGTGCGGCAGCGCTGTCGGCGGGTGGAACGGTCGAGACCGGGGACATGTGAATCTCCTTCTGCGTGTAGGGTTGCAACGCATTGTCCGGGTCTCATGCACGATCAGCTAGCGGCGTGAATGACATATTCCGGTAAGATCACGCCACGTCGAACAGCCGCGCTCGAGGTTGTTGCGGCTGGGCGTTCGCCGACATTGAACGTCTAGCTGCCCTCACCGGCCGTTCGTGGCCGGCGGATCAATCATGAGGTGCCTCGATGCTGACCGATCGCAAACAACACAGAATCACCAGGCGTACCGAAGGCCCAGATCGCCCTGCACGCCCTGACGCCGCCCCCTCCGTCCGAGCCGCCCACCGCGAACTTGGTAGCCCGCCTGGGCATAGAAGCTCAGACACAGGCTCATCTTCGCCGTGACACCGGCCGCGAATTCCAGCCGCGTAGCTTCTTCTTCCAATGGCACCTCATCCGCGCTGAACATCGTCGATGACCTGGATCTGCGGTTCCAGCACAAAACCCGGTCCGAGCGGCAACGGTACGGGGTAACCGGCTTCCACCGACGTGACGAAACCATTGCCCGTGGTCGGCAACCGGGCGGATTGCGTGGTCGCCTCGCCCTGATAGGACGTGCCCTGAAACGCTGCGTCGACGTACCAGCCGGTCGGGCCGTAGTGTGTCCAGTACGCGCCGCCGGAATACGCATCGAGATTCAGTTTGCCGGTGCGAGTCAGGACGTAGGCCGTTGCCGCCGCATTGGTGACAAGACCGTCTACGTCAAGGTTACTGTTGCCATGAGCGAAATAGACCCCGGCAATGTCGCGATGCCCGGCGAGAAAGCTGCCGTCATCGGCCTCACGCAAGAGCCAGTCTGACTCATACATATTTGTCGATGACTGGCGTTTGCGCAAAGATTAAATCGGTGACCGCCCAAATTTTTCACATGGCCGGAAAGACACTCATCGAATACATGGCATTGATATTGCTCTTCCAGAACACCTTTCAGATCAGGAACGAGAGAACCGCCGTCAATGTTTGTCTATCGCACGACGCCGTCAAGGCTGCACGATCGCGATATCGTAAGGCCGCGCGCCGACCCCGAACGGGCTACCAGGAATATCGGTCAACGCACCGGTGGTCTGATTGATCTGCTTGATACCCACGGTGATGTGGATGAAATTTGCCTCGAACAGCAACGTGCCTGTTGGATCGAGCGTGACAAAGACAGCACCGCCGCCGCCAACCGTATCGATATCGCCGGCAATCTGCGTCAGTGCACCCGAGGTGGCGTCAACGCTATAGCTTAAAACAGCGCCGTCCTGGCCGGTCGCCACGAAGGCAAGCGTGCCTGAGGCATTGAAGGCGGTGTTCATCGATGCGCCATCCTGATACGCGTAGCCCATCGCAAACGGACTTCCAGCGATGGCGGTCAGGACTCCCGTCGATTGATCGATGCTGAAGCCTGTCACGTTGCCTTGAGCATTGGTGGCGTACACGTGAGTCCCTGACGGATCGGTCGTGATGCCCATAGGCTGATTCCCGCCATTGGAAAACGGGCTGCCGGCCACCGGTGTCAAAGCGCCCGTGCTTGCGTCGATGCTATAGACAGAAATCGCCGTTCCGTTCTGATCCGCCACGAAAGCGAAGGTACCGGCCGGATTGATCGCCACCTTGGTCGGTACCGAGTCTGTTGCGAATGGGCTGCCGGGCACTGGGGTCAGCGCGCCCGTGCTACGGTTGATGCTAAAAACCGAAACCGTATTGCTGTTTGCATTGGGAATAAAGACCAGTGTGCCGGCCGGGTTCACGGTGACGGAATTCGGGGTGGCGCCAACCGGATAAGGACTGCCCGGAAGTTGCGTCAATGCGCCTGTGCTGTGATTGATGCCATACACCGACAGGGTGTTCGCACTCTCACTCGGAACGAAAGCATAGGTGCCGCTAGCGTCCACAGTGATCCAGCGGTCCTGCGCGCCGGCTGCAAAGGGGCTGCCCGGAATGGTCGACTGTGCCCCTGTGACGGTGTCGATCGTGTAGCCCAGGATTTGCCCGTTGTTATAGTCGGGCACATACATATAGATTGGCCGGCTCGTTACCACGCATTGGACCGCAACGTTGCTCACGTTAGCCGTGACACCGCCGGCGCTACCATTCGTGACAGTGCATGTCTGATTGGTCGGTTGGGTGCCGACCGTCACGTTGTAGTTCCCGCCATACGCCACAGGCGTGGCAAAGGAGAAACTGCCGTTGCTGGCGATGGTGGTCGAGTCAGCGCCGTTGTTCTGCAGCACGAGCGTACCGCTGAGATCCGTCACGCTGCCGCTGATGGTGTAAGTTTCGATGGCGCAAACGACGTTCACATTAGTGACGTTGGCGGACACACCGCTGGCGCTGCCATTCGAAACCGTACACGTCTGCCCGCTGGGCTGCGTCGCGACGCTGACGTTGTAGCTGCCGTTGTAGGCGATTCGCCCGGCGAAGGTGACGTTGCCATTGCTGCTGACGGTGGTGGCATCGCCGCCGTTGTTCTGGAGCACGACCTGCGCCCCGCCCGCCAGACCAGAAACGTTGGCGCCCACGGTGTAGCTGTTGGCCGAGCAACTCACAACCACATTGGTTATGTTGGCTGTGGCGGCCACGCCGGTGCCCTGACCCACGCTGCAGGTCTGGCCGGCAGGCTGACTGCCCACGCTGACCGTGTAGGCGCTCGCGATCGGCGTCGAGAATCTGAAGGCGCCGTTGGCCGGCACGACCAACGCATTGGCTCCATTGAGCAGCAACGTCATCGGGCCGCCCGATAGCCCGGAGACCTGACCGCCCACCGTGAAGCTAACGTTGGAGGTTACCGTCGAACCGCCTGAACCGGTCGAGCCCGTGGTCGGGGTAGTCGGCAACGAAACACGAACCGATAGCCCTGCGCCCGACGCTGGCGCAATCTGCACGCTCGCGGAGGTCGGCGCCGTTAAGGGATAGGCGTCGAAGAAGGCATCGATGCCTTGACCATCGGCGGCGAATGACGTGGCTCCTGCCGAGAATCCACTCGTCTGCACACCGTAAGTGTTCTGCAGAAGCAGCAGCAAGGATGCCGTCAGCACGTCCGACCGCGCCCGCTGGTATTGCGCGCTCGTCACTTTGGACAGCAAGGCCAGCGCTTGCGCCGCGGTAGCCGGGGCCGGGGTGCTTGTCACCATGCCGGCGGAGGCGTAGGCAATCAGGGTCGTCAGCGGATCGATATTGACGACGCCGTTGATCACGGGCGTTCCCTGCACAGGAACGGCAACGGCCATCAGCGAAACACCGGAGGGTATGGTGTATCCCTCGACCGAGAAGGCGGCTGCGCCTGCTGCGCAACGGCTCGTATCCATCGTATAGGAACCGTTGCTCGACGTCGTCGCTTGCGCGCACAGTCGACCTGTCGAATCTACTGCCTGAACGGTCCGACTGACAACCGGACGGCCGTAGGCCGCAGTACCTGTGACGCGATAGGTTGCCGCTGGAGTTGTTGCAGGCTTCGCTGTGTTCGAATCGACCGAGCCGCTGCATGCAGCAAGCACACCGCTGACGAAGATGACGATCAGGAAACCGAAGAAACTACGGGAAAGTGGTGGATGACCTTGCATGTTCATTGTTTTCTACTTATGTCGGCGTCGGGGAGGTGTGCCGGATTATGTGATCGAAATGCCAGGCAAAACGAAATCGGTGAGATAAGAACGTTTCAGCGTTGCATGCGGGACACTAACGTCCATTGACGGCATCCTTTAAAGGTGCTACGTCCATAGCGTTTGGAGAATGAGGGGCTGAAGCCAGAGCGGTAATTACAATTATCTGCCGGGCTGTATGTCGCGCGGTGCTGCGACTCGCGTGCTGCTGATTACCGACAGGTAGCGCCCCGCCATGAACCGACATGCCGTGTGAGGCAGAATTCGCTTTGGGCGCCCCACAGCGAGTACCCGATGCGGATGTCGGGCGGCCCAATGTAGACACTTGCGAGAATTCAAATGATTCAAATGAGACAACCGGAAGACGCGCCCCACGCGTTTCAGACCGCCTGGAACAGTCACGACATGGAGTCCCTCGGAGCACTGTTCCACGAAGATGCGACATTCGTAAACCGGTTCGGGCACTACGTACGCGGCGTCGAGGCGATTATCAAGCTGCATGCACCCATCCACGCAACCATCTACAGCGATTCCACGCTGGAGAA
This sequence comes from Paraburkholderia dioscoreae, assembly GCF_902459535.1. Classification (NCBI taxonomy): domain Bacteria; kingdom Pseudomonadati; phylum Pseudomonadota; class Betaproteobacteria; order Burkholderiales; family Burkholderiaceae; genus Paraburkholderia; species Paraburkholderia dioscoreae. Next base: position 1,070,763 of record NZ_LR699554.1, on the reverse strand, counting down.
CGAACTGATCGACGTGATCGCGATCGGTGACGATGCGACGGTCATGCACTTCTGGAGCCGGCTCACGGTTGGCGCGGCCCATCCGGCGGGGTCGCACGCTGTCGACACGCTGATCCTCGCGGTGCTGACACGGCAGGCTGGCGAGTGGCGAATCAAGGCGCTCGAGAACGTCACGCTGACGAATCCTCGCACGGGAGAAGCTATCTTGAGAGACGGTCAGGGACTCTGATCGAGCGGAGACATTATTTCCACGACGTGCATGGACGTAGGCAATTGTCTGCCTGCGGGCGGATTGAGTGTTCGTCGTGGATCGATATGCGATCGACGTGTCCGGCAGACCGATGGGAAGCTCCAACTCTACACGTTCCAAATGAACCACGATGCCGCTGCGATTTATGAGCAGCATGGGTTCGTTGCCATCGCATACAGTGATGGAAATAGAAACGAAGAAGACTGTCCCGATGTTTTGTATTGTTTAACGCGGTAACGCTGCCATACATAGGCTCGCGTCGAATATCCGTTTCGGCGAGTCTGAAGGACCGCTCAGAGTCGTTCGAGGCCGACCGCATCAGGCATAAGTCGGCCCAGTTAGAGACGCCGGGCGAGATGCAACCCAGGCCATTTGAGTGTCTGCTTCAGACTCGGAAAGAGACAGCGGCTGCGCAAGGCCGCCCAATCGCGCGTCGCCACTAATGGGTAGCAGTCGGCGTGACCAGTGGTCTTCGGCCTCGCCATGCTCGATGTTCCATGCTCGAATACGGCGGCTTACGTGCCGCCAAACGGTTTTTTCACCGATAGCCTGTTGGTCACCGACGTCACTCCGGGAACGCTTCTGGCGATCACCTCGGCCTCGCCGATCTGGCCAGCTTCCGTGACCGTGCCATTCAGTTTCACCGCACCGTCTTTCGCTGTGATACTGATGTCTCCGGCGCTGATTCCCTTGTTCTTCCCAATGGCGGCATAGACTCTGCGGCGCAGGGCGCGGTCCGCTTTCCTGCCCTTGGACGCCACAGTGCCCGATGCGGTCATTGCAGACGCACTCTGCGCACCGGCGGGTGCACTGGCTGCGTCACCAGTCTGGGACCACGCCGTCGTGGACGCGACAACGAACCATGCGGCGATTGCCAACTCGAGTGCGTTAATCGTTTTCATGGATTACTCCGGTTCGTGAAAGTGACGGAATCAGAAGCTATGACGAATGCCGACCATAGCCGCAGTGGTGGAGACGCCCGGCGCAACTGGGGCTCCATAGACGATCGTCTGGTTCATCGTCCCCTTGTTGTTGACATACCCCACCTGCGCGTACGCCCTGGTTCTCAGGGACAGGTTGTACTCCGCACCTACTGCGAATTCGCTCGAGTGATTCGCGGAATTATTTCGATCTTTCAGGTAGTAGTAGCCTGACGTGATCCTGAAGCTCGGATTGAACTGGTAGCCGAGGCCGCCCGACGCCATTTCGAAGTCGACGCTGTTGCTCTTCGCCGGATTTCTGGCAATAGCGTACGAGGCAGATACCGAAAATCCGCGAATCGTATACATCGCACCGAAATAGTAGAAGCGATTGTTGCTCTGGCCTGTCGCAGGCGCAACCGGCGCCGCCGGATAGGTCAGCGGGAACGGATTGGTGTCATGTCCGTTGTAGTACACCGCAGACAGGTTCAGGCCGTAGTTCGAATACTTGAGCACAGCCGACTCGCGCGTGCCGCCCTGAAACTGCCCCGCGACTCCGCCCGGCGCGTACTCGAGTGCGAGCGTCGTGCCATAGAATTTTGGCGAACTGTAGACCAGCGCGTTGCTGTCATACAGGGCGCCGATTGGAGCGTTCGTGCTGGTGCCGGGCCAGCCGGCCGCCTGATTGATTCCCAACCACGCAGTCAGAATGCTGCCGAAATACTGTGCACCGCGTACGTCAGTCTCCGCCATCGCGTAGATCATCGGGACGATCTGCCGGCCGGCGTCGAGGGTGCCAAACGGGCCGGTTGCCCCAAGCGTCGCATACTGATTGAAGAGTGCGGTCGCGCCCGGCGTGTCGGACAGCCCGAACTTGCCGTTCGTGGTGTTGAACGTGCCTTGCAGCCTGAACGTGATCTTGTATCCGCTGCCGATGTCTTCGCTCCCCTTCAGCCCCCAGTAGCTCGAATAGATGCCGCCGTCCTTGAGTTGATAAACATGCCCCAGGTTCGGCGCGTTCGGCAGAAACGTCGCGGCCGAGGTGCTTTGATAGAGGAGCCCACTGTCGAGTACGCCGTAGAGCGTAATCGACGACTGCGCATGGGCGGTCGCAGAAAAAACTATCAGCACTGCCAGGCTGCCTGACTTGAATTTCATTGTGTCTCCTCCAGGTGTGAGGCGCGCCGGGTGGCCCCGGCTGATTTATGGCTTATTGCGAGAATGAAACTGTGTTGTTGCCTCGTCGGTGTGTCAGGCCGACTGGTAGTAATCGCCGCACTGATCCCGTGACTGATTTTTGAGCACCTTGCCCATCGCGCCGAGCGGAACCGATTCGACGAACACCACTGCGTCCGGCTTCCACCACTTCGCAACCCGGTCGTCAAAGAACATGAGCAGCGACGCAACCAGCGGTTGCTGCATCAGCGAACCTCGGATCCTTGTTCCCCGGAATGACTCCATGTTCGCGCGCGGCCCGGATCACAGCGCTGCATTGCATGCCGTTGCCTGCGCGGGAACGGCAGCGGGATCTTCGAGGCTAACGAACAGCTTTCCGTCGATAGCGCGTACCGGGAAAGTCGCCAGGCTCAACCCGCCTGGTCCCGGCATGCAACCGGTGCGCAGGTCGAAGCGCAGGCCATGCGCCGGGCAGCTCAGCACACATCCGTCGAGATGGCCATTTGCGACCGAGGCTCCCTGGTGGGGACACGAGTCGTCGATCGCGTGGATCGTGCCGTCGATGTTAAACAGGACTACACCGCGGCCACTGATGAAGGCCAGTTTTCGCTGACCTGGCACGAGTTCACCGACCGCGCCAACCGGTATCTGATCAGACGAGTTCATGGATCAGTGTCTCCGCCATCGGCCATTCGCCAAACCCTGCAGCCGGATTCAGGTGACCGACTTCGCCAAGGTCGGCGAGCCGACTGCCCCAATCTTTCGCCATCGCCTCGGCACGCTCGAACTGCGCGAGCGGATCGTTGCGGCTTGCACCGACGATGCTCGGAAACGGCAGCGGCTTTCGTGGAATCGGCTGCCAACCGTTCTGAGCGAGCGCATCGAAGGCGGGATAGCCTGCGGGCAGCGGCGTCTCGAGGTCGGCCGGAGCGGCAAGCAGCGCACCGTGAATCCTGCGGCTGTGCTGCTGGGCCCAATGCACCACGATCATCACGCCCGCGCTATGCGCGACCAGGATCACCGGGCCAGCGATTTTCGCGAGGGCTGCATCGAGCGCCGCGACGCGCGCCGCGCAACTGAGTTTGTCGTGCTCAAGCGGTGGCACCGAGATCGCGTTAGGCAATCTCCGCTCCAACAGCGTTTGCCAATGCTCTGCGACGAAGTCGCGCAAGCCCGGCACCATCAGGATGGTGGGCGTCATATCGAGCGTCATGAAGTGGTTTTCCGTCGATCGGAGTTAGCGCTTTAGCGCGCTACTCCGATCCCATGCAAGAGGGTTTGCTGCCCGATCAGTACGGCTTGTCGCCGATAATTCCGGCGCGCTCCATTTTGCGGTGACATGGCGGGTAGTCCATCACTGCATAGTGCTGCGTGCTGCGGTTGTCCCAGATCGCGATGCTGTTGGGTTTCCAGCGCCAGCGCACCTGGTACTCGGGGATGTAGGCCTGGCTGATGAGGTAGCGCAGCAGGTCACCCGCGCCCGGATTGGCGTCCTGCCCGAAGCGCACGCGCTCTGGCGTGTGGTAATTGGTGAAATGGGTGGTGAAGGCGTTCACGAACAACACTTTCTCACCGGTCTCCGGGTGCGTACGCACGACGGGGTGCTCCGCATCCGGGAATTGAGCCTTCAGAGCGAGACGTTTTTCGATCGGCATCGCGGCACCGAAGCTCGCCTCGATGCTGTGGCGAGCGCGCAGGTCTGCGATCTGGGTCTTGATGTGGTCAGGCAGGTTCCCGTATGCAAGGACCATGTTTGCCCACATTGTGTCGCCGCCGACCGGCGGGCACTCAACGCAACGCAGGACGGCGCCGAACTGCGGCGCCTCGCGCCAGGTGGCATCCGCGTGCCACGCGTTTTCATACCGATCGTTGGGTTGATCCTGGTTCTTGTAGATGCGCACGAGCCCGGGATGTTCCGGGTCGCTGCCGGCGACAGGATGGTCCTCCAGTTCGCCGAAACGGCGCGCAAACGCAACATGCTCCGCGCGCGAGATGTTCTGGTCGCGCAGAAACAGCACCCGGTGTTTGAGCAGCGCAGCACGGATCTCGGCAAACAGGCCGTCATCGTCGACGGCATCGGCAAGATTCACGCCGATGAGTTCGGCGCCAATGGCACACGTCAATGGTTCGGCTCGCATGGCGTTCTCCTCAGACGACGAAGACCGACGAGCCGGTCGTCTTGCGAGATTCAAGGTCGCGGTGGGCCTGCGCCGCGTCCTCCAGCGCGTAACGCTGGTTGAGTTCGATCTTGATGCGGCCCGCGGCGACGTGTCCGAAGAGTTCACCGGCGAGTTCGTCTTTTTCGGCGGGATCGGCAATATAGTCTGCCAGCGCGGGGCGTGTCAGGTAGAGCGAGCCCTTCATTGCCAGAAGCTGCGGATTGAATGGCGGGATCGGCCCCGAAGCCGTGCCGACGCAGACCATCAGGCCACGGCGCCGGAGCGAATCGAGCGATGACTCGAAGGTATCCTTGCCGACGCTGTCGAACACGACGTCCACACCCACGCCGTTGGTCAGTTCGCGCACGCGCTTCGCGACGTCTTCCCGGCTGTAGTAGACGATGTGGTCGCAGCCATGCGCGCGCGCTACCTCACCCTTGGCCTCGTTCGAAACAGTGCCTATGACGGTGAGGCCTAGCAGCTTCGCCCATTGCGACACAATCAGCCCGACCCCGCCGGCGGCAGCGTGCAGCAGAATCGTGTCACCCGCCCTGAAATCGCGGATGCGACGCATCAGGTATGACGAGGTCAGACCTCGCATCGTCATACCGGCAGCTGTTTCGCAGGAGATCGTATCCGGCAGCTTGATGAGCGGCGCGGCCGGGACCAGGCGTTCGGTGCTGTAGGCGCCGAGTGTGTTGAGAAAGCCCGTGTAGGTCACGCGATCGCCGAGCGTAACGTTGGTCACGTCGGAGCCGATTACCTCGACCACCCCTGCAGCCTCGACGCCCATGCCCGCAGGTAGCGGCACGGGGTACAGGCCGGTGCGGAAGTAGGTGTCGGCGAAATTCAGACCCACTGCCTCATGGCGCAAGCGAACCTGCCCTGGGCCGGGGTCGCCCACTTCAACGTTTTCATAGCGCAAAACCTCGGGACCGCCGGTTTCATGGAAACGCACTGCTTTCGCCATTTCGAATCTCCTGTTCTTTACTCGAACTACAAATTTATATCTGCTCGCCGACGGTGCTCTCCGCCCCGCTCTCGGGTTCACTTGCGAGGCCTAAAGCTTGCCGGTGGCCATTGGGTCTGCACCGGCCTGTTCACGCAGGGCACCCACGCGATCGAGGTCGACACCATAATTCCGCTTGCCGATGAAGAAGGCGACTGCTGCGACGAGCGGCGCAAACGGCACGAGTTGCAACGCGCCGAGCAGCCCGATCCGGTCGGCCACGATGCCCGTCAGGACAGCAGCGGGTGCCAGCCCCAGCAGGTTGTTCGCCAGCGTTAGAGTGGCAAACGCCGACGCATGGATCGGCGGCGGGGTGAGGTTCGCCACCATCGCACCCGAGGGACCGGTCGCGCCTGCGCTGAAGAACATGGCGGCGCCGATCACGATGAGCTGTGCCGGACCCACCGGCATCCGGAAACCGATCGTAAGCAAAACGAAGCAGATCAGGCAGAAGGCGATGGCTGTGCTCCACTTCCTCTCCCGAGCATGCTTGCAGAGCCGGTCGGTCAGATTTCCGCACACCACCATGCCGACCGCGGTCGCCAGCACGAACACGGCCGCGCTCATGGCCGCCTTGCCGGTGGACATACCGTAGTAGCGGTTCAGGAAGCTGGGCATCCATGCCCACACGGCTGCCGGGACCAGCAGATGGATACCGCTGCCGACGTAGGCGCACACGACTGACTTCGTCGAAAAGAGCCCTTTCATCAGCGCGCGGAAGCTCGTGCACACACCGTGGCCCTGGGCTTGCCTGCTCACATTTGCGGGCTGCAGGCGCGCCAACTGTTTTTCAGTGACGGCAAACCGGTAGGCAGCCAGCAGCACGATCCCCAGAGCCGCCATTGCACCGAACGCGGCGCGCCAGCCCAGGTGAGCCGCGACCGCACCGCCCAGCGCCATGCCCAGCACTGAACCGAATGCACCGCCAGCCATGAACGCGGCGGTGAGTGTGGCGCGCAGCCGTGCCGGAAAGATGCTAAGGACGACCGCGATGCCGACACTGCCATAGGCGGCTTCACCGACACCGACGAAGGCGCGCGCCAGCAGCATCTCGCCATAGCTTGTCGAGAGCGCACAGCCGAGGGTCGCGAGACTCCACATCGCAGCCATCAGGAGAATGCTCTTCACGCGGCCCCAGCGGTCGGCAAGTACCGACAGCGGAAAGGTGAGCACGCCGACCATCAGCGCGACCACACTGCTCAGCGAGCCCAACCGGGTATCGGAGAGGTTCCATGCGGCCTTGAGCATCGGAAACACCGCATTCAACACCTGCCTCGACATATAGTCGGAGAGCAGCAAGCCGACCGTCAGCGCAAATACCACCCACGCATACGCGCGCACGTCTTTTTGCGTCGTCGAAACATCGGCCGTCGTGGGCTCGGCATGCGTGAACATGAGTCGTCTCCTTCGTGTCCAGCTCGTTGGCGACCGCCTTTGCCCGGCAAGGCAAAGGGATCCTTATGGATATCGTGCAACCGTTCCCGCCAGATCGGGAACCCGACTTTCAGAACCCGACATCCGCGAAGCGTCAGCCGCGTTCCAATCCCTTACGCCGCGCGCAGCGGCAGGTTCTTCACACCGGCCTTGCGATTCGGCGCCATGCCGTTGGCCACGAGCGTCTCGTCGACCGTTTCGTACTGCACGCCGATGCGGTAGATGTCCCGCGCCTGCTTGCCGGAAGCAATCTCGCGGCCCAGTTCGCGCGCCACGCGCACGCACTGTTCGATCTGCTGTACCGAAGTCATCCTGCTGCCGTGCTGGTCGATGATCGTGTCTTCGATGCCGCAGCGAGGATGCAGGCCCATAGCCATCGCCATCATGTTGAACGGCAACACGTTCTTGAGCAGCGACTCGGCGGTGAGCGTACAGCCGTCCGGCGCGCGGTGCACGAAGTTGAAGAAGTTGAATGGGTTGGGGCCGTCGAAGCCCCCGCCGATACCGATCCATGTCAGGTTGAGCGGCCCCTTGTAGGCACCCTTGCGCACGAGGCGATCGAGTGTCTCGAGCGCATGGATGCCCGTGAGCTGGAAGTGCGGCTGGATGCCGGAGGCCTGCAGACGACGCAGGTGCTCCTCGACCCATGCCGGGCCGGCGGGAACCGTCATTTCGCTATACGCGGCCATGAGCGCGGGATTGGCCAACGAAGTGCCTTCCAGGTACGCCGGATAGAGCAACTCCATGATGTTCATCTGCGTGGTATTGATCGCCACCGTCACCTGGTCGGGCTTCGGGTCGAGATCGGCCAGCATGTGGCGCGTATCGTCCGACAGCCACTTCGCGGCCTGGCCGTCGTCTTCCGGCGCGAACGAGATCGAGCCACCGACCTGGATGATCATGTCGGGCACGGTTGCGCGCACACCCGCAATGAGTTCGTTGAATTTCGACAGGCGCTTGGAGCCCTTGCCATCCAGTTCACGCACGTGCAGGTGCAGGACGGTCGCGCCAGCGTTGTAGCAGTCGACGGCCTTCTGGATCTGCTCCGCCATCGTCACCGGTATGTCTTCCGGAAAGTCCTCGGGCATCCATTCCGGGCCGTACGGAGCAGTCGTGATAACAACCTTGTCCTGGTTCTCGGGGTGCAGCGAATCGTCGAGGAATTGCATCGTGTTCTCCAATTGGGGGACGGTATTCCGACGCTCGCGACACGGCTGGCCGCGTGAGAACTGGTCGGAACATGATGAACCGCTGAGATCGCACGATACGGCAATCCTGCGTTACACTTTTATGATTGAACGCCATCTTTTTAGTATTTCGTGCCACTGCGCGTTAACACCAGTACGTGCGCACGGTAGGCATTTCATTCCCAGACACAGCGACGCCGCCCGCGAGAGGGGTGCGGAGACAAAGCCATGGAAACGATGTTGCGCTCGGTAGCAATGAGCGGCTATTTCGATGTGGCGCGGCGGCTCGGACTGAACCCGGTCGAGCTTGCCCAGCAGGTCGGGATCGATACCGCGGCGCTTGCGAATCCGGACGATCGCATTCCGGCAGCCAGATCGTGCCGGCTGCTGGAACTGACAGCCAACAAGGCGTCATGCCCGACTTTCGCGCTTCAAATGGCCGAGACCCGGCAGAAGTTCGGTACCGGTGTGGTCAATGTTCTGCTCGCGCACAAGCGCACGCTGCGCGAGGTTCTGCTGGCTACGGCCGAATACCGGCATCTGCTGAACGAAGCCCTGGCTCTTTACGTCGAGGATGCTGGCGAAACAGTCACCATTCGGGAGGAACTGGTCGTCGAACCGGGTACCCCGACGAATCAGGCGATTGAACTCGCGGTCGGTGTCCTCTGGCGTCACTCCAGCGCGTTGCTGGGTGACCACTGGAAGCCACGCTCGGTCCATTTTGTTCATCAGGGCCCGAAAAACCTGACGTTTCATCGACGGTTCTTCGGCTGCCCGCTGGAGTTCGGCAGCGATTTCAACGGCTTTGTGTGTGCGGCCGCCGATCTCGACTACCCGAATCCCGCCGCTGACCCCGAACTGGTGCGATATGCCGAAAGTCTCGCGGATTCACTCAACATGACGGGCGTGGATTCGACCGCGCTGGAAGTGCGCAAGGCAATCTACTTGCTGTTGCCCCTCGAACAGGCCAGCGTCGAACTGGTTGCCCGCCATTTGCGTCTGAGTGTTCGCACCATGCAGCGCCAGCTTGACGTGGCGCATACCAGCTTCTCGCATCTGGTCGAGGAAGTCAGGCGCGAACTTGCCGTGCGCTATATGAGCAATCCGCGCTATCCCATCGGGAGGGTTTCCGCACTGCTCGGCTATTCGCAGCAGGGTTCCTTCACAAACTGGTTTAATTCGCGCTTTGGTGTGACGCCGCGTAACTGGCGCAACAGCCATTTGAAATGATCGCGATACGCCTTGGGCCCTTCGAAGTTTCGATCGCAAGCCAGTCGTCGAATCACCGAAAACTCGCAACCATAAATCACCCGGACGCGCGGCGCAGACAGTCGTGTCCATCACCCGCAAGCATCTGGTGCGCGAGCCAAACCGGGTCCAGAGCGGGCGAACAGAACATGAGTGAGCGTAGCGCATGGCGCAGTTCATTGCTCAAACCTCTATCTGGCGGCCCGCGGGTACGGCTACATCACGGAGGAATGGACGGCAGGTGATCCGGCGACTGGCACGATAGCGGGTGCGGGCATGGTCGGATACAAAGCTGCTTTACTGCACGAGTGCATCACTACGCCGTTTCGTTGGCCGGGTCGATCCGCCGTTCGCGGCCAGTTCCTGCGATCAGCCTCGTCGCATGAATCGCAGACAATCGCGCAACGCTTGTCCGATGAAGCCGACATAAGCGCCTTCTAAAACGCACGCTGGCATCGAAATGCGACATGCTACGATTGCCAGCCGATATATCCCTGAGCCGCTCTCACATCATGCTCAAATTCGCTTATCTGCTTGTCTCGATCACGCTCGCCACGCCGCTCCCCGCTCTGGCGCTCGGGGGCGACAATCCAGACTACGATCAATGCATCCTGCGTTCGCTAGGAAACAGCCAGAGCAACTTCGCGGCCCACGTGATTAGCAACTCGTGCGAGGCGCTTTACAAAAATGGCGCACTGCTCCTGCCGCGCGAAAGGTCGTATCACGTGTGTGTCCTGCAGAATGTTCAAACCGTGAGAGGGGCATTTGCGGTTCAGGAAATATTGCGAGCATGCCGGCGCCAGAATCAGATGTGAGCCGTGTCAGCAACCCCCGCCGATACTTACAACGGGGACTCGCAAGAGGATTTTGACGGGCCGCTATCCGCGGAACCGGAGGTCCGCCAAAGTCGGGCAGCGCCAATCATGCGTGCCCGGTACAGCCGACATGATCATCTGCATACGATCAGCGTATTGGGTTCTACACACGCCCCGCACATCGAACGGCTAGAATCGGGCGTCAGCGCTTAAGCGCGCCCACCTCTTCCAACCCACAATTTTCACGTCATGGCCCGCATTCAATTGCAGTTTCCCGAAGACCAGTTTTACTATTCGACGCATCTCACAGTGCGCGTCACCGACATCAATGGCGCGAACCACCTCGCAAACGATTCGATGATCTCGATGATTTCCGAGGCCCGCGCACGCTTCCTGTTCGACGCGGGTATCGAGGACATGAAAGACGTGCACACGAGCATCATCGTGACCGATCTCGCCACGACCTATCGCGCTGAAGCTTACGCGCGGGACCAGTTGTGCTTCGAAGTCGGCATCATGGATTTCAACAAATATGGCGGCGACATCATCTTCCGCATTACGCGGCCGGCAGATGGCACGCTTGTCGCAATGGCGAAATCGGGTTTCGTGTTCTTCAACTACGAGACGAAAAAAGTCGTGCCGATGCCGCAGGCGTTCCGTAACAAGTTTCCGAACGTCAACGCCGTCGACTGACGTTTCCGACGTCTGAGCATAGGCAATTCGCGAAGTCGTCCCTTGCTGGCAACTGCCTGTCGCGATGAAGATTAGACTGCTACCTGGCGCGGTAAAAGCACTCATTGAGCGCATGCTTCGTGGAGTCCCGAAATCGTCAAGACGGGCAGCCTCGTGTTCATTCCATGACGCACGCAATAGACGAACGTAAACGGTATGCGGAGGCACGCCATGCAGAGAGAAAAGATACGTGAAGCCCTGAATGCGCACTGGCAAGCGTCGGCGGCCGGCGACTTCGACGCGGAACACGATATTTACGATGATGATGCCATCTGTGACTATCCCCAGTCGGGTGAACGAATTCTCGGGCGAATGAATTTGCAGGCACTGCGGAGTCATCATCCAGGCAAGCCAGCAGGGTTCGATGTCAGGCGAATTCAAGGAGAAGGTAATCTTTGGATCACTGAATACTCCATCACCTATAACGGGCGACCGGCTTACACGGTCAGTATTATGGAATTCCGCAACGGCAAGGTCGTTCACGAGACCCAGTATTTTTCGGATCCCTTTGAAGCGCCGAGTTGGCGGAGTCAATGGGTTCAACGGATTGGGTGACAACCAATTGCGGCGAAACATGCAAGTTAGCTGGACGCGGCTTGCTTTCCGAAAGTAAGGGTCGGTGTGGCGGCGACTGTGCACGCAGCGGCGGGCTGAACGGCGTGGCGCGTCTGACTGGCTCAGACGACAGCCGCTTGCTGCAATGCACATCGTTTCGCCACGAGTACGAGCCCGCGGCACGGTCATTGCTGCACTCGTGATCAAGCAGGCGGCGATCGTCTGCGTCTATATTCCAGTCCGATCAAAGGAGGGATGGATCATGAGCAAGGTAACCAGCACATTAATCGCGGCCCTCGCCGCACTTACGCTGTCGGGCGGCGCTTATGCACAAACGGCCGGAGGTTCGAGCGGCAGCGGTTCGGCAGGCAGCACGGCCAGCCCGGCGAATCAGGCGAACGGTGCAACTGGTGGCTACGGCACACCGGGCGCTACTCGTTCGGACAGCGGTACGGCCAACAGGCCGCCGAACTCAGGTCTGCCGAGTGGCACGAACAGCAGTTCGACATCCGGCACGAGCGCTCCGAAGAGCAACAACACGCTGGCGACCCCGAGCGTAGTGTCGCCGGCTGCTGGCCAATAACAGCTGCTAAAAATGACAACCAGCCGCGAATAAAGCGCAAAGCGAACATGCTTCAATCGCATGGGGCGCAAGCGAAACTGCGACCTCCGCCCCAGTTTCGCGGCTGGCAAGCGCTAGTTGATACGGCGGGCGATGCCGGGCTTCCCCATCATCGCGCTTCACTGCTCCCGATCCGAGCCAACTCTCATCTAGCCATTGAACAATTCACTACGCGCCGCGTCCATGATCACCGCGACAGCCGGGTGACTGATTCGGCGCTCGATCGAGATTGCGAAGAATTCCTCCACGATGGAATTGATCTGCCCGACTATCGTCAGGTTGTGCTCGGCCTGTAACTGGTTTTCCAGCACCGTCGGCGCGAACAGCAACCCGCGGCCTTCCCGGCCGAACGCCAGGGTCATGGCCCCGTCGTCGAACTCCCCGACGATGCGCGGCGAAATGGCATGCGACGCGAGCCAGTGATCCAGCTTGCGTCGCACTGCGGATTCCGTGCCGGGCAGCAACACCGGCAACTGGCCGAGCGACAGCGGGAAGCGTTTCTTCCCGCTTTGAATCAGCGCCTGCGCACCAAAACAGCTAAGCGTAGAACGGCCGAGCCGGTGATTGAACGCCTTGATGTTGACGTCGGCGGGAATGGGGGCGTCGGCGATGATCAGATCGAGCCGGTGTACGGCCAGTTGCGCGAGCAGCGCATGCAGTTTGCCTTCGTGACAGATCATACGCAGCGACATGGAAGCACTCAGCGCCGGTTCCAGTAGCCGGTACGCGATCGCCTTGGGTACCGAATCCGCGATCCCAACGCGGAACCGCGTTTGCGCGCCGGCTTCGCTCTCGCGCCGCACGGCGCTTTCCAGCTCCGAGCCTAGCGAGAATATTTCATCGGCGTAATCGAGCGCCAGGCGGCCAGCGTCGGTGAGTTCGATCGTTCGCCCGTTTTTCCTGAACAGCTTTTTATCCAGCGCTTCTTCCAGCAGTTTGATCTGCCCGCTGAGCGTTTGCGGCGAGATGTGCAACTGCTCGCCGGCCCTCACGATTCCTCCCGCGTGTGCCGCAACCCAGAAGTAATGCAGATGCTTGAAGTTCACGCCCTCTCCCTCCTCCGTCAAACCATAGACACTACGGTTTTCTCGAAGTATTCACATCGAAAATACGCATTTTACGCTTCATCACGTTCAGTTACATTGAAACCTCGTACTTAGGCGCCAGCGGGCGGCTAACGACCACTGAGAGAGGTGACATATGGCATCCGTTGCGCAACTCCTGCGTTCAAAAGCGTCCCAGAGGGTGTGGTCGACTCAGGCCTGCGCTTCGGTTTACGACGCGATAGCGGTCATGGCGCACCGGCGGGTGGGCGCACTGATCGTCGCACATGAGGGACGTATCGCCGGCATCGTAACGGAGCGTGACTACGCACGAAAAATCGTGCTGATGGACCGCTCGTCGCGGCATACGCCTGTGCGCGACATCATGTCGACGGCTGTGCGCTACGTCAGCCCGGACCAGACAACCGAAGAATGCATGGCTCTCATGACGGAGTACCGGATCCGCTATCTGCCTGTCATTACCGCAGGACAAGTGATCGGAATGGTGTCGATCGGCGACCTCGTTCAGAACCTGATTGTCGAGCAGGAACAGACCATCCAGCAGCTTGAGCACTATATCCACGGCAACGGTTTTCAGGCTGTCCAGAGCGGATTGCAAGCGCGACGGACAGCAAGTTTGACCAGCCAATAATATTACCGTTCGTAATGTTTTCGCGCGACCTGAATCGCACTAGGCGGACAGTCCCCTTGCTTACCGAAAGAGGCTTCATATGTACACGCAGATCATCAATCGACTTCGAAGTGCTGCCGGCGCGATCACGCGCGGGACAGCGGCGCTCGGTCTGGCCGGACTGCTTGCCCTCGGCGCCGTGGCCTCGAACGACGCCGAAGCGAAGCGCGTCGGCGGCAGCCAGAGCATCGGGCGGCAGTCGCAGGCGGCGTCGCCCACCGGGCAAGGACAACGAAGCCAGCAGGCCCAACCGGCCCAGCAGACAGCGCAGGCGCCCGCGGCCTCCGGCGCCAGCCGCTGGATGGGCCCGCTCGCCGGACTCGCCGCCGGACTCGGCATCGCGGCGTTGCTCTCATCGTTCGGTCTGGCCGAAGGGCTGGCGCAAATGCTGTCCAATGCATTGCTGATCGGCCTGGTGGTTGTCGCCGGCGTGATGCTGTTCCGCTTCATCGCCAACCGTCGTCGTCCGGATCTCGCTTATGGACACGGTTCGGCAAACCGGCAGCAAACGAACGGCTCGCCGTTTCTGAATCAGGTCCGCGAAGCGCGGCCTGACACGAATCTCCGCGACTGGCCGCGCGCAGCGATGGGTACGACCGGAGCGGCGGGCAGCGTCAAGGCGCCGGAACCCGCGCTCGCGGATCAGGCCGCGTTTCTGGTCTCGGCGAAGGCCATGTTCATGCGTCTTCAAGGCGCGTGGGACCGCAATGAGCAAGGCGATCTGTTCGAGCTGACAACGCCGGAGATGTTTATGCGACTCAAGCAGGATCTCGAACACCGGGGCCACGAGCCGAGCCGTACGGACGTGACGCAACTCGATGCCGAAGTGCTGGGCACGGAAAGCAACGCAGATGAAACGCTGGTCAGCGTGCGCTTTTACGGTCAGATGCGCGAAGACGACGCGCAGATCGCCCAGCCGTTCCAGGAAATCTGGAACATGGTCAGGAGCGTACATGGCGACGAAGGGTGGCGACTGGCGGGCATCCAGCAGATCGACCGTTAAAGGAGCGCCATTGGACAACCGGCAGCGGCTTGCTGCCGGTTGTCATATCGAGTATCGCTTCGACCTCACAACCGTTCTCGTGCTCGAGTTTGCGAAAGAGCGCAAAACAGCCAGCAGTACATGCTAAAGGTCGCCGCTGGCACGGCGCGGATAGCCTCCTACACGGCCCGTCGCCTAACGACGTGGTTCTGTCTCACAGCGCGTAGAAGCACATGGTTTTGAAATTGACGCCAGAAACACGGCTCAGCGCACCACCTTCACTTTCTGATTGACCTGTGTCAAGGCCGCGCAGGCCCACGACGACGATGCTGATTCCAAAGTCACCGCCGCAGACTGCGATTTGCAATGCCGGCGGTCGGGACGAAGAAAAGCGCCATTCGATCAGCACACAGGTTCCGGCATGAATCCTCGAGACATGCAGCATCGCGCACTACCTGAGCACCGCGCCTGGCATGCGGAGACCGCTGAGTCCACGATTGAATGCTTCGGCACCGACGCGATAAGGGGACTCGACGCCGACGAGGTGGCGCGTCGGCGCACGGTCTACGGACGTAACGAAATCATCGAAACGGAACGGCGCCGGATCGCCACGATGCTGATCGAGCAATTCAAGGATTTCATGATCCTCGTTCTGCTCGCCGCTGCCATCGTGTCGGGAGTCGTCGGCGACCTTGAAGATGCGCTCGTGATCGTCGCGATCGTCGTACTGAACGGAACGATTGGCTTTTTTCAGGACTTTCGCGCCGAACACGCTATGGCGGAACTCAAGCGACTGGCCGCGTTTCACGCGTCGGTCGTCCGCGACGGACGTCCATTGACGATTACCGCCGCCGAAGTCGTTCCCGGAGATATCGTCCTTCTCGAAGCAGGCGGCGCCGTTCCCGCCGACCTGCGAGTGATCGAGGCTCCGCAGTTAAGAGTCAGCGAAGCAACGCTGACGGGCGAGGCCGCCCCCGTCGACAAGCATCCGCTGCCGCTAACGGGCGATGCGACGCTCCCCATCGCCGACCGGACCAACATGGTCTACAAGGGCACCATCGTGACCTATGGGCGGGCTCGCGGCGTGGCAGTCGCAACGGGGATGAATACGGAACTCGGCAAGATCGCCGCCCTGCTGGAGTCGGCTCCCGCCCTACAGACTCCGCTGCAACGGCGGCTGAGTCGATTCGGCAAGCAACTCGCCATAGCCATTCTCGCATTCTGCGTGCTGATATTCGTGTTCGGCGTATCGAGCGGCGAGCCACCGATACTCATGTTGCTCACCGCACTGAGCCTTGCCGTCGCCGCCATTCCAGAAGCATTGCCCGCGGTTGTCACGATGATGCTGGCCCTCGGTGCACGCAGCATGGCGCAGCGCGCGGCGCTGGTCCGGCGCCTTCCTGCCGTGGAGACGCTCGGCTCCGTGAGTTTCATCTGCACAGACAAGACCGGCACGCTGACGCTCAATGAAATGCGCGTGGTTGAAGTATGTCCGGCGGGGATGCGGCGGTTGCAAGCCGCGAGCATGAGCATCGACGATATCACCGGGCAGTTGCTGCGGGCCGTTTCGCTGTGCAACGACGCGGCGCACGACGCATCCGGCAAGCTGACCGGCGATCCCACTGAAGTGGCACTGTGGCAGGTCGCGGCGGACGCCGGCGTCGATCGTTCCGCTCTCGACAAATCGACGCCGCGCTGCACGGAAATGCCGTTTGATTCCGTACGAAAACGCATGACCACCGTGCATCGGGTTGAAGACTCGTTTATCGCCTATACCAAGGGTGCGCCTGAAACCGTGATTGAACGGTGTACATCGGTTATCGGACAGGACGGCACGCCGTTCGACGCGGCCACCTTGACGTCGATGGCGGGTGCGATGGCGGCGGACGGACTGCGCGTGCTGGCTGTGGCAGCGCGCCGCTGGCCGCACATGCCACCCGCCGGCATCGACGAACTCGAGTGCGACCTGACGTTACTCGGCTTTATCGGCATGCTCGATCCGCCTCGCCCCGAGGCCGCAGGTGCTGTCGCATTGTGCAGGGAGGCCGGCATCACCCCGGTGATGATTACGGGCGACCACCCGGTCACCGCGTTGGCGATTGCCAGAATAGTCGGCATTGCTACCGATGAAAGGCAGGTCATGACCGGCTACGCGCTGAGCAGCCTGTCCGACGAGGCACTGCTCGAAGCGACACAGCGCATCCGCGTCTACGCAAGGGTGGATCCCTCGCAGAAGATCCGCATCGTGAAAGCAATGCAGTCGACCGGGCACTACGTTGCGATGACCGGCGACGGTGTCAACGATGCACCTGCCCTTGCGGCGGCAAACATCGGCGTGGCAATGGGCAAAGCCGGCACTGACGTCGCGCGCGAAGCGGCCAGCGTGGTCCTGCTCGACGACAATTTCGCGACGATAGTCGCGGCAGTCCGGGAAGGCCGAAGGGTTTATGACAACGTTCGCAAATTCATCCGTTACGTATTGACCGGCAACCTGGCGGAACTTTGCGCCATCGCGCTTGCACCGCTTTTCGGTCTTCCGATCCCCCTGCTGCCGATCCAGATCTTGTGGATCAACTTGCTGACCGATGGCCTGCCGGGGCTTGCACTGGCAGCTGAGCCTGGCGAACCAACCATCATGCAACGGCCGCCCAGGCCTCCCGACGACAGTCTGTTCGCACATGGACTATGGCAATACGTGGTGCGGATCGGCATCGTAATAGCAGCCGTAACGATGGGCACACAGTGGATTGCGATGGGGCTCGACGACGCACACTGGCGCACCATGACCTTCACCGTGCTGGCCTTGTCCCAGATGGGACATGTGCTCGCCATCCGTTCCGAGCAAACGTCGATCTTCACCCAGGGTTTGCTGTCGAACCGCCCGCTGGCTGCTGCGGTTGCGCTGACTATCGCGTTGCAGCTCGCCGCGATCTACGTTCCCGCGCTCAACAACATACTCGACACCGCGCCGCTGAACGCGCAGGAACTCGGCTTTTGCCTCTTCGTGTCCGCGCTGGTTTTCGTTCTGGTGGAAGCGGAAAAGTGGTTCATCCGTCACCGGTCAGCCGGCGTATCCGCAACCGCAAGCAATCCTCGCCAATGAAGCACAATCCGACCATGCCGGACCGCAAGCGTGTTATCCAGGCCGTGTTGCTCGCCGCAATCCTGGTGCTTGGTTACGTCGTTCTTTGGCCGTTCGTCATACCTGTCGCGTGGGCGCTCATCATCGCGTATGTAACCTGGCCGTTGTACTGCCGGCTCCATGCCTTGATAAGAGGCCGCGCATGGATAAGCGCTCTGTTGATGACGCTGCTGGTCGGAATGATTGCATTTATTCCGATCGCGTCGCTGATTTCGCCCGTCTTTCGCGAGTTCCTGGCACTCTACCGCAACGTTGCCGAATACGCGGCGTCCGGCCCGCTTCGCATTCCGGATTTCATCGCGCGCATTCCGTGGCTAGGACATGCGCTACAGCAGCTTGTCAGCGAATTCGCGGATGACCCTCAAAGACTGCATGCCTATATCACGCAGTCGGGCGACCGCTGGATCGGCGAACTCGCATCAATGGTCGGCAGCGTTGGGCGTAATGCGATCAAACTTGGTTTCGCCACCCTGACCCTGTTCTTCGCGTATCGCGACGGACACACCCTGCTCAGGCAGGTTCAACGTGTGATGCGGCCGGTTCTGGGAGATCGGCTCGATGGCTACCTGAGCGCGATCGGCGGCGTCACGCGTTCGGTCGTCTATGGACTCGCCCTCACCGCGATAGTGCAAGGCGCGCTTGCCGGGTTGGGTTATTGGGCGGCGGGTGTCGAGGCGCCGCTGCTCCTGACGATCATCACGACGCTGGCTGCGTTGATTCCGTTCGGCACACCGTTCGTCTGGATACCCGTAGGCATCGGACTGATCGCAAACGGCAACACGTTCGCCGGCGTGGGACTTCTGTTATGGGGCGCGCTGGTGGTGAGCTGGGTCGACAACCTGATACGGCCCGTGGTTATCAGCAATGCCGTGCGTGTTCCCTTTCTGCTCGTCCTATTCGGCGTACTGGGCGGCATCGGCGCATTCGGGTTTATCGGGCTGTTCGTCGGGCCGGTCGTGGTTGCCATCCTGCTCGCGTTGTGGCGGGAATGGTGCACGAGCGAGCCTGAAACAGGCTCCGTGGATAGTGCAGATCAGCCGTCGTCGTTGACGCGCCGGACTTGAGTCCGGGTTGCAGTTCCGTGCCGCGCGGGGCGAACCGGCACCGCCGACGCTGATTATCTGCCTGACGGGCATGCGGTGCCCGCTGCGTGGTAATGTAGCCGGCCAGATGCGCAATCATTGCCACAGGCGCACTTTTTTCCCACGTAAAGAGTTTCCGCCAGCGTTGAGGAACGTCACGAGGAGGCTCAAGATCATTGTGCGTCCGTAGAAAAACCCCTGACCGATTTCAGCTCCGGACCGGCTGACCACCCTATGGTGGCTGGCACTCTCGACTCCCTCGGCAACCACAATCGAGCCCAACTCCCGAGCCGCGTCGACTAAAGCCGCCAACCGTTGCCGGCGTTCGCCGTCGTCGAGCGCAAGGATCCGCCGATCGATCTTCAACAGATCGAAATGAAACGCTTCGTGAAGCGTGCTGTACATCTCGACACTGGTTGCACCTGACATCGCCAATCTCACTCCCCGCGCTCTCAACATGGTGACGGCATCGAGAACGCCTTTTGTCGGTCTGGCACAGTGTTCTTCAGGCAGATGCAACACCAGGCGGGAAAGGATCGATTCAGCCGAGCCGATCACGTCCGATACGAACGTCGGACTCTCGACATGCCTCGCGGCAACCTTGATTCCGATGTACAGGGATCTCGAAGCCACCAGCGGTCCGAGTTCGCGGACCGCCGTCGAAAGAATGAAACGCGTAACGGGCCCGATGAACGAACGCTGCTCGATACGACTCATGTAGTGATGGGGGCCCAACTGCCCGTACTCCACATTGTCCCATCGTATCAACGCATCGACCCCGACACAGCGCCCCTCGCTCAGGCTGACCAGCGGCTGGTATTCCACCCGGAACTCTCCCCTCTTTATCCCCGCTTTAGCAGCGCGAATGAGCTTCGCGTCGGGTGTCAGGTGTCGTTTGTAGAACATCCACGCACAGTGGATAAGCAGGCATGTCATCAGCCATAAAGCCAGCCAGGCCGCTAGTCCCACCAACAGGCGGCGACTTACGCGTGTTCGGGCGCCTGCAACCGGGCGCACATCCGGCTCGGGCTCCGGCTGCGCCGATTCGCTCGCCTCGCCAGGCGCGGCTCCGCCTTCGCAAGCCTGGCCGCGTTCGCATCCAGTCGGCCCCGTCAGATCCAGGTCTTCTTCGGGCGGAGAAGAACTCGAAGTTTCCGGCACAAGACCGGTGAACGCGGGACCAGAGGCTACCGACGGCAAGCCGCTCATATACGCCAACTCAGCGTCGGCGGAATCCTCCACCGGACCCGTAACGGGCTGCGGGACATCGGTCGCACGACCTGGTGACGAACGTCGAACGCCGGCCTCGGGCTTTGGCACGTCAGCGGAAAAACTGCATGCCAACCGTGCGCCATCGACAAGCTTCATTGGAGTTGCGGTCGCCCCAGCGAGCGTTGCCGGGATGAGGGCCAGAGGAGGGCTCATGCAATCGGTGTCCGATTGATCGGATTGCGCGGACTGCAATGAGGTAGCGGTGTCGGATATAAGCGCTCGATGCTCCTGCGCATGAGCGCCCGTCATCGTTAGGACTACCGTCAAAGCAACCGGCAGCAACCACTGCGTTCGTCCCCTCTGAAGTTCCGGCACCGCCGGATCGGCAAACTTCGCCCAAAATGATTCCGATTCCCCTTTCATAGTACAACTCAGCCCTTTTGATCGGTTGTTGTGTATTGCAGCTCTGTGAAGTTCGCGCCTTCCAGGCAATGCATTTTCACGACGCCACGCAATCGTTTGCGCACCGGCGTCAAGAATCCGGCGGCTCGATGGACCGGCACAATGTCTTATGCCGTGTGATATGAGCGTCCGTTGGAGGAATTGCGATATCCGCGACCCGGGAAGCACAGCGCGTGAACGGCCGGCTTCCGATAGATCATGGGCCGCGCGCGGGATCGACCGTAGCGGACTTAGGCCCCACGCTTCGGCTACGGCGGCAAGCGCGGCCGAAGCACCTTGATCCAGGCCCATTCAGTAAAGAAGGCGCTTTCGTCCGCGCCGGGACTACGCCAGCGATGAAGGCGCGACTACGATCGTGCGCCGGCTCCCGGCAGATGCGCGGGATAGTGCGGAGACATTTCATCGGACGGCCGGGCACGTTCGCTTACTCTTGCCGTGCGATTTGCGAGACCAGATCACAATCGGCGACCATGTTCGCGGCACTTTCAGCAAGCGCAGTAATGATGTCGCGGCCAAATTCCTCCATCGCGGCCTGCCACTCAGCGGTGCCGACCGGGAAGTCGGCCGCGTCATTCTTTTGCTGTATTTTTCGCATCGTCTTCACGGATAGAGCAAGAGCGCGAGCCGTCGTGTGAAGAGATTTATCGTAGACAAATATCAAAATGTTTCCACAATTAGGCAATATTTTTCGGCGCTTTTTACGAACATCAGGATAAGAAATTCGATCGATTTAGACGCTTTCCGTTGAGATCGATACAGCTCAATTTCTTTACGATTTGTCATTGCAATCACAACAATTGTTTGTGTCACATAGCGATTGGTCGCTTTCCCGACGCTGATGAACCGGGGTTTCACTGTAAAATTCCTCCTGCTCGACTTCGCTCAAGGAATTCAGCAGACTTAGCGTCCGCTCATGAACCAGCATCCCGATCATCCCCGCCAACGTACAGCTGTAATGGCTCGCGAGCCTTTCCAGCTGTCGTTTTGTAGCGATCGGAATTACCGCGGTCAACCGCTCGTAGCTGCCACCAGATCCGAGATTGCGTGCCCTGAATCGGCGCTGCTTTTCTGCGTTCGATATTCCCATACGAAGCGTCTCCGGCAGTGGATCCTGTTCCTGCTAACCCATGACGGTATTCAGGCGCGTTTCTGTGACAGGTCTATCGGCAGCAGAGAACGTTCCTGAAGATAACCGGATCGGTTACGCCGTAACCATCTGCAATCCATGCCATTAAATTTATCGGCCAGTACGCTTTAAATGAGTGCCGTGCTGAAACTCGGCATACGTAAAAATTACGGACCGGATAAGAATCGGGCATTCCGACACAAATAATATGAAACAAACCGCTGAAGCTGCCTTGTGTCGTCTAGCTGGCGTGGCGATGAGGCCGCCGAGGATTGTCGCTTGGCGTACGCGTTGTTCACGAGACGAGATGGAGTGCCAACTATTCAGTCACCCGTTCCAAACGGTCGCTTGTGGTCGATATGTACAAGTGTCGGTTTCCCCTTGCCGCCGGACCCAGGCTGGATTCTTGCGAACGCTGCAATCCGCCATCCTGATGTCCACCCTCGGCCGAATATGCACTCGGATGGGTTCCGCGCAAGAAGACCGACTTTGCAAACCACATTTTTTGCCAAGCTGCGCCACGCGGCGTCCTCGGGTGAATGAGGCTGGGTTCAGGCCGGCTCAACGAAGGTGTCGGCCAGACACAAGCGGCACGCGCCGCCGAAATGGATCGAAAACTAATTAAATAAATCCCTCGAACGGTCGATAACCAGTTCAGCCGCTTCCCTTCCGGCGGTTGGACTAAACATGCAGAGCTCATACAACCTTTGGCTGGTAGCCATTTCATTCGTCGTCGCGACGCTCGCGTCGTATACAGCGCTCGATCTGACCGGCCGCATTTTCCTGCTGGCATCGCCGCGTCTGCGGCATGTCTGGCGCCTGGGCGGCGCCGCGGCACTCGGCGTCGGCATCTGGTCGATGCACTTCATCGCGATGCTCGCCTTTTCTCTGCCGATTCCGCTCGGCTACGACTTCGCGACGACCGCCGCTTCGCTCGGACTCGCGGTCGCTGCTTCGTACCTGGCGCTGCACATCACGACCCGTGAACAACTGACCGCAAGCCGCCTGCTGGCCGGCGGCGTAGTAATGGGATGCGGCATTGCCGGCATGCACTACGTCGGCATGGCCGCGATGCAGATGACGCCCGGCATCGTTTATCAGCCGGCATGGTTCGCCGGCTCGCTCGCGATCGCGATCGGCGCGTCGAGCGCCGCGCTGTGGCTGGCGCGCGCGCTCAGCGACGACGACGCGCGCCACGTGGTGCGCAAGCGTCTGGCCTCGGCACTGGCGATGGGCATCGCGATCAGCGGCATGCATTACGCCGGCATGGCCGCCGCCGGGTTTCCGCCCGGCCTCGTATGCGGCGCGGCCAACGGCGTCAGCACCACGTGGCTCGCGACTTCGGTGATCCTGTTCACCTTTGCCATTCTGATCGTCACGCTGATGCTGTCTCGTTTCGATGCGCGCACCACCTTTCTGGTCGGCGCGGTGTCGAACCTGAACGGCCAGATCGTGCGGCTCGCCACGCTCGACAGTCTGACCGGTCTGCCGAACCGCAGCACGCTGACCGAGCGGATCGAACACGCGATCCATCGCGCGCAGCGGCAGCGCTCCATGTGCGCGGTCCTCTTCATGGACCTCGACGGCTTCAAGACGATCAATGATTCGCTCGGCCACTCGGTCGGCGACCAGGTGCTGACCGCGTTCGCACAGCGCCTGCTGCTGTGCGTGCGCGCGAGCGACACCGTGGCGCGACTGGGCGGCGACGAGTTCGTGGTGCTGGCCGAAGATCTTGGTTCGCGCGAAGACGCCGGCGCGCTGGCCGAAGGTGTGCTCGACCGGATGCGCATGGGCATGTGGACCGACTCCCAGCCCCTCCAGGTGATGCCGAGCATCGGCATCGCGCTCTTTCCGCACGACGGCGACACGGTCGACAGCCTGCTGAAAAACGCGGACGCCGCCATGTACGAAGCCAAACGTGCGGGCCGCAGCACCTATCGCTTCTTCGAGCGCAGCATGAACGAGGCGGCCATGCGCACGCTGCAGATTCAGAACGCGTTGCACGACGCGCTCGCGGCCGGTCAGTTCTCGCTGCACTTCCAGCCGAAGTTTCACGGCGGCGGCGAGTCGCTGGCCGGAGCCGAAGCGCTGATCCGTCTGCATCACCCGCAACTCGGCGATCTGGCGCCGCTCGAGTTCATTCCGATCGCCGAGCGCTCGGGGCAGATCGTGCAGATCGGCTATTGGGTCGTGCGCGAAACGTGCCGGCAGATTCGCCGCTGGATTTCTCAGGGCCTGCCGTCGATGAAAGTGGCGGTCAACCTGTCGCCGCGCCAGATGCTGCAGCCGAACCTCGTCGCGAACATGCTCGAGATCGTCCAGGCCGAAGGCGTGCAATGCGAGCAGATCATGTTCGAGATCACCGAAACCGTAGCGATGCAGGACGCCCCCAAAACCATCGAGATGATCCGCCAGTTCCAGGCGTGCGGCTTCGAGATCGCGATCGACGACTTCGGCACCGGCTATTCGAGCCTCGCCTATCTGCAGCGCTTTCGCGTGAAGCAACTGAAGATCGACCGCTTCTTCACCAACGGTCTCGACGTGCATGGACCGGAAGGCAGCGCGATCGTTTCGGCGATCATCGCGCTCGCACATTCGCTGGAAATGGATGTGGTAGCCGAGGGCGTGGAAACCGAATCGCAACTCGACATGCTCAGGACCATGATGTGCGATGAAATGCAGGGGTTCCTGCTCGGCAAGCCGCTCAACGCCGACGACTTCGGCAACCTGCTGCGAGAGAGAATGGTAGCTGCGTGAGCGTCGCGATCTTCTGAAGCGGGCAGCGCGGCATTGCCGTTAACCGCGCCCCTTGGCGGATCGCGATTTACAAATGAACAATAACAGGCGGCTCTGGGGTTGGAGAGTTCATGAAATTCGACGTAGCGACGTTTACTTCGTTGTGGTTGATCACGTTTTTGTGCTGCGCCCTTATTACGACTGCGCTGTCGCATATGTTCGCGCGCGTCGTCGCGTTCCGCTTCTGGGCGGTCGGCTTCTATCTGCTGGCTGCGTCTTCGGCCTGCTTCGCCTTGCATTTCAGGTGGAATTACGACGTGTTGCTGATCGCCACCGCGACGCTTGCGCTGCAAAGCCGCCTGCTGATCTGGGCCGGCACGCGCAAGCTGTTCGGCGTGAGCGCGCCGTGGCGCGCCGGGCTTGCCGGCACAGCCGTATTCTGCGCGCTGTACACCTGTGCCCTGCTGTTCAAGGTGCCGCTCATGTTGCGCGCCGGCCTGCTCGTGCTGTTTTTTCTGCCGCTTCGCGCCGCCACATTGTATGAAGTGTGCCGCCGGCGCCGTCCGCAGCTCGGGCCCGCTCGCCTGATCGCGATGATCGGCGGCACGATCGCCACGCTCAATGCAATCGTGCCGCTCCTGCTCGTGCTGCTCGATCGCACCAATCTGTCGCTGCTGCTCGGCAATCCGCAGCATACCTCGGCGCTTTACGCGGTCGTGTTCGCGGGCGACCTGCTGCTGGCGAGCGGCCTGATCGTGCTCGCTTTCAAATTGCAGATGGTCGAAATGAACATGCTCGCCACGCTGGAGCGCGGCGCCGTGGAACGTCTCGCCACAACGCGGGCACTGCGCGCGGAACGCGATATGCGGCCCGCGCGCGGCGATGCGCTCGGCCACGACACGTCGGCGCAGCGCCAGTCGCTGCCGGGGCCGGTCTGATACGCCGCCCGCCTAGCCGGCCTTGCGCTCGTCGAACGCGCTGTCGGCCACCGACACCAGATGCGGCGTCGCCACCTGCGCCACGTCCTGTTTGGTGAGCTTGCCGTCCACCGAGGCGCCGCAATCCATGCGCAACTGCTGGTAGTAGATGTTGCCCGTCACATGCGCATTGCTCTGCAACTCGACGAAGTGATCGGCAATCACGTCGCCGACGATCCTGCCGTTGACCACCACGTCGTAACCGTGCACGTTGCCTTCGATCGAACCGCGATCGCTCAATACGAGCAGCGTCTGGCCGCCCGGCTCGCCGCTGACGTTGCCTGTGACGTGGCCGTCCATGCGCAGGCCGTTGCTGAACTGAAGGTCGCCGGTGATCCGCACGTCGTGGGCGACCAGGGTGGCGAGCTTGGTCTGCTGGATGCCCGCGGCTTTTTTCTTGTTGAACATAGCAATCTCTTGTGAATGGAAAGGGTCGTCGTGCAATGCCGGGCGCGGCGTCGAACCGGGTGTGGCTGGTGTGTTTGCTGGTTGTCGTGACCAGGTGACGTGGGTGGTTCGCGTAGGCCAGGAACGATCAGCGGCCCTCGGCTTCGGTCTGTGCCGACGGCCGGCCCTTGCTCTGGCCGCGCAGAAATTGCAACTCCGCGTTGAGCCGTGCAACCTCGGCTGCGGCGCCGTCCGCCGTTTTCTGCACCGCAGCGCGCGCCGCCGATTCTTCCGCCAACGCGAGCCGCGCACGCGTCAACTCGATCTGCTCGGTGCTCCTGTCGGCGGGCGCCGCGTTGCATGGCGCGAGCGGCGTGTCCGCGCGCTTCGCGTGCCAGAACGCCAGGCCGGCCGCACCCGCACAAGCGCACAGCACGCATGCCACGGCCCACACCATCACGCGAAAACCCAGCGAACGCGCTGGCCGCAGCATATAGGTGCGGTGAGTCAGGCTGCCCGCATTGCGCCGAAGACGTCGGTCAGCCATGAGGCGCGGGCGAAAAAAGCGCGAGGTAGGCAACCGGATTGACCGGCGCACCGTTGACCAGCACTTCGAAATGCAGATGCGGACCGGTGGAGCGGCCAGTCGAGCCGACATCGGCAATATATTGGCGCGGCAGCACCAGATCGCCGACATGCACGACAATGCGCGACGCGTGGCCATAGCGAGTCATGAGGCCGTTGCCGTGATCGATTTCGACCGCATTGCCATACCCCGATTTCTCGCCGGCGAGGACCACGCGGCCACCAGCCGCCGCGAGAATCGGCGTGCCGGTTTTCGCAACCAGATCGAGTCCCGGATGAAAGCTCAAACGATGCGTGAACGGATCGATACGATTACCGAATGGTGAGCCGAAGCGTGCGCCGTCGGCAGGCATGCGGCCGGGAAAGGCGGCGAACGCGACCGCGTGCCCGGCGGTCTGCTGTTCGAGCGCCGACAGCGTCGCGGCAATGCAATCCAGTTGCTGGGCGGTGCGCTCGGCATCGGCATGGCGGCTCGGCGCCGGCGCGAGTTCGCTGCAGCGAAGCGGCGGCAGCGAAGGGCCGCCCTCGCCTTCGTCTTCGCTGTCGGTGGCGGCCGTGTCGGAGGCGGGCGCCGCAGCCGGCGAGGCAGGCACGACAGGCGCGCGCGGCGCCGGCCGTGGCATGTTCAGGCGTGCTTCGAAATCGCGTAAGTCGCCGACCTGCGCGGTCAGTCGCGCGATGCGCGGCTCGATCTGCGCCACTGAAGCATTCAGCTTGCCGAGCTGATCGATCGCATAGTCGTGCTCGACGTGAGCCGTCACCGGTTCGCCGGACCCGGCAACGTGCACCGGCCAGTGCGAGCCGATCGCAAAGCCCGCGGCGAGTGCGAGCGCAGACGCGCCGCCGGCTGCGCTCAAAGCCAGCGTCAACGCAGTGCGGCGCGTGACGAAGCCGACCGAGCCGCTGGCAAGCCGATTACCGGCGCGAAACACGGAAGCCATTAGCGGCACCCCGCGCGCGACGGGCTCGCTGAACGCATTCGCCCGAACATGGCGCAGTGCGTGTTCGGAATGGACAACGCGTTCAGCGCGCTAAACGTGCGCCATGTGCGACACGTACCACGCGATTGCGAGCGGAACAGAAGATCGGCCATCGGGACTGACTGCATACGGCATCGACCGGATATACGCCGGCCGCGATAATGGGCAGAGGGCGCCGATTATCACCTGGCATCACGAAGCATCATCTCAAATACCAGGAGACCGGGTAATGTATATCTGCGACACGCCGTGACCGGCACGCCGCGCCATCACCCGCACGCGGCGCTGCAGCGGCCGCTCCGCTCAAACCGATGCTTCGGTCTCCTGCGCCTCGCTCCGTTCCCGTTCGGCCAACGCGGCGAGCCGCTCGCGCAGCGCCCCGCCGGAACGCGTCATCGGCATGCGCAGTTCGTCGCGTATCAACCCTTGCGCGGCCAGCAGTGCCTTGACGGGCGCCGGATTCGGCTCGGCGAACAGCGTCTGGATCAGCGGCGCGAGCGCGTGAAAAATGCGCCGGCCTTCGTCGAGCCGCCCCGCCGCGAGCGTGCGATATAGCGCGACAAAGCGCTCGGTCCGCACATGCGCGGATGCCGCAATCGCCCCGCTGCCGCCCAGACACAAGGTGTTGAAAATATTGATGTCCTCGCCGGCCAGCACTTGCAGGCGGCCATCCCGAATCAGCGCGAGCGTGATGTCGAGCGAACCGGCGCAATCCTTCACCGCCTGAATCCGTGGATGCGCGGCGAGCGCAAACAGCGTGTCGAGTTCGAGCCGCACGCCGGTTCGATAGGGAATGTCGTACAGCACGACCGGCTTCGCGCTCGCATCGGCAAGCGCCGTGAAGTGTTCGACAATGCCGGCCTGCGAAGGCCGGATGTAGTACGGCGCGGCCATCAGCACGCCCGCGATCGGCAGCGGATTCAGTTGCTCGATACGCTCGCGCATGCTCGCCGTGTGATTGCCCGACACGCCGACCAGCACCGGCAGCGCCCGCGCATCATGCGGGTGGCGAGCGGCGGCCTGCGCTTCGTCGAGAATCGTGGCCAGCACGGCGTCCTGCTCGGCGGCATTGAGCGCGGCCGGTTCGCCGGTGGTGCCGAGCGCGACCAGCCCGGCAATGCCCGCGCCGGCATAGCGGCGCACCAGTGCGCGCAAGGCGGCGTGATCGACGGCGCCGTCGGCGAACGGCGTGATGAGCGGAACCCACATACCCGAAAAAATAGACATGTCTTTACCTCGATGACGACCGTATCGATTCCGTGCAGCGTGCGAGGGAGGAAAGACAGGAAAGTGCCCAGGCGGGCGTTGACCGGCTGTTCCGTCGCATCTGACGGAACAGCGTGCTCCGGTCAGATGAGCGGCTGTTTTTTGGCTTTGGCGCCGACGTTCGAATCACTCGCGCGCGCGATCGCGACGCTCGCATGGGCGAGACGCGTGAAGGTCGACGGGCGGAGTCTGAACGTTGGGCCGGAGTGCATGAGACGCAGTGTAACCGCGACCGGCGCGGCCTGGCAAAGCCTGTCGCGAAAATCGCTTGACTTCTGGCGCGGGGAAATTAATATACGCAAAGCGTACATCGCGCCCACCATCCCCTCCTTCCGACAGGTGCCTCCATGAGCGTCCCGCAACAAGCCTTCTTACGCGACGCGATGCGTCGCCTGAACATGACGCGCGACACGTTCGCGAGCCGCATCGGCGTGTCGCGCCGGGCGCTCGATACATGGCTCCTGCCGGACGACTCGCAGGAATCGCGGGCCATGCCGGAGATCGTGGAGCGCTTCGTGTCGGAAATCGTGGTGCACGGCGAGCCGGGCGAAAAACATACGCAAAGCGTAGACTCACAGTCGCTCGCGAGCCAAATGCTTTTCGAGGGCAAGCCGCAGTTGCTCTCGGTGGATCAATTCTCGCGCGACTCGGTGGAAGCGCTCTTCCGCGTCGCCGACATCATGCAGCCGATCGCCCGGCGCCGCAAAATCTCCCGCGTGCTGGAAGGCGCTGTGCTCGGCAATCTGTTCTTCGAGGCGAGCACGCGCACCCGCGTGAGCTTCGGCGCGGCGTTCTGCCGGCTGGGCGGCTCGGTTTGCGACACCACCGGTTTCACGTTTTCGTCGATGGCCAAGGGCGAATCGATCTACGACACCAGCCGCGTGATGAGCGGCTATGTGGACGCCCTGGTGATCCGCCATCCGGAGCAAGGCTCGGTGGCCGAATTCGCGCGCGCGACCAATGTGCCCGTGATCAACGGCGGCGACGGGCCGGGCGAACACCCGAGCCAGGCGCTGCTCGATCTGTACACCATTCAGCGTGAGTTCTCGCGCCTCGGCAAAATCGTCGACGGTGCCCATATCGCCCTGGTCGGCGACCTGAAGTACGGGCGCACCGTGCACTCGCTGGTCAAACTGCTGGCGCTGTACCGCGGCATCAAGTTCACGCTGATCTCGCCGCCTATGCTCGAAATGCCGAGCTATATCATCGAGCAGATTTCGCGCAACGACCACGTGATCGAGCAGACTCACGATCTGTCCACCGGCCTGCGCGGCGCCGACGTGGTGTACGCCACGCGCATCCAGAAAGAGCGCTTTACCGACGAATCGTTCGAAGGCTATACGCCGGATTTCCAGATCAATCAGGCGCTGGTGGACAGCGTGTGCGGCGTCGATACGCTGATCATGCACCCACTGCCGCGCGACAGCCGCCCAGGCGCGAACGATCTGAGCGTGGACCTGAACCACGATTCACGGCTGGCGATCTTCCGGCAGACCGACAACGGCATTCCGGTGCGCATGGCGATTTTCGCGGTGCTGCTGGGCGTGGAGAAACTGGTTCAGCATTCCATGCGCGATGCGGCGTGGCGCCCGCCGGTCTATCTCGGTCCGGACGACGCGGTTTTTCATGGAATCGATTGATGGATCAGCGGGCGGCCTGAAGCCGCATCAAAGCGCGCCCCACAGCACACCCCACAGCGCGGC
This sequence comes from Paraburkholderia dioscoreae, assembly GCF_902459535.1. Taxonomy (NCBI): domain Bacteria; kingdom Pseudomonadati; phylum Pseudomonadota; class Betaproteobacteria; order Burkholderiales; family Burkholderiaceae; genus Paraburkholderia; species Paraburkholderia dioscoreae. Next base: position 1,040,282 of record NZ_LR699554.1, on the reverse strand, counting down.
ACGGTCTCAAGCCGTGGCGCTCGTGGCGCCGCTCCCGTTGCGCTTGAACGCCCCGGCGAAAAACAGCACCTGATACTGCACCGCATTGGCCCAGTACTTCCAGGTGTGGCCGCCGGGCCGTTCCGCGTAATCGTGCGGCACGCCAAGTTCGACCAGACGCTCGTGCAGCGTCCGGTTCGACTGCACGAGCGAGTCGTTCACCCCGCAGTCGATCGTGAGCGCGATATGCGCGGCGCCGAAGCTGCGCGCATTCTCGACGATCGCCTCGTTGTTCCAGAAGTCGGCATGCCGCGCCGGATCGCCGAATACCTGGTCGATGCCGGGCTCGTCCTCACAGCCTCGCGGATCCACCGCGCCGCTGATACTGCCTGCGGCACCGAACTCGTCCGGCCGGTCCAGCGCGATATGCAAGGCGCCGAATCCGCCCATGCTCAAGCCGGTAATGGCGCGCCCGCGGCGCGCCGCGATCGTGCGGAAATGCGCATCGACATACGTCACCACCTCCGTACCCACATAGGTTTCGTAACGGCTGCGCGGATCGACCGGGCTGTCGATATACCAGCTTTCGTGGCCGCCGTCGGGCATCACGAGTATCACGTGGTAACGGTCGGCCAGCTTGCCGATCTGCGAATTCGAGGTCCAGTCGGTATAGTCGCCGCCCGAGCCATGCAACAGATAGACCACGGGAAAGCGGTCAACCCCTTTCCCGCGCGCGTACTGGTCGGGCAGCACGACCGTCGCTTCGAGCGACTTGTGCATGGCGACGCTTGGAATCGTGACGACCCGGGACTGAAATGCCCAGGCAGGCGCCGTAAAAAGCAGCGTCAGAATGAGCCAGAACGCACGAGCTTGGTTCATGGTTTGTCGCTCTTCCCTATCTAGGTGTCCGAAGAACACTGTCCGGTATCCGGCGGCAAAATTCTTTCAAGGACTCTAGCAACGGCGACTTACAACCAAATTTCAGTCAGGCATACGGTCTCGTCAGCTTCGGTCAGTCCGGGATGGCGACGGGTGATGCAGAGGTGCGGAGTCTCGCGCTTGCGCCGTATGAAGAGCCTACTGCGTACCCATCCCGCTCCTGCTCGACATGCGCACCGAAGCCGACTTGATCCGGCGCAATATCGGCCCGCAAAGTCAGTTCCGGAATCGTGTACGCGCCGCCGTTCTGAGCCCGGAACGGAATCGGCGCCGTCGTCCAGAGTTTGTCCAGACGCTGACCAAGCGCATCTTGCACAGCGGGATAATTCGTTTCATCGATACGGCTCGTCCGGTAGATCACGAACGGCGGCAACACGTCGAAGCCGGGGTAATACAGAATGCCGTGCTGAATCGGGAACAGCACGTCGTCCATCGGACCATTGATGCCTCGCGAGCTATAGTGCGATTCCCAGCCACCCGTCGTGACCACCAGCATTGCACGTTTTCCGGCGAGCCGACCCTCGCCGTAGCGTTCGCCCCAGCGCGCATCGGAGTGCTCTCCGACACCGTACGCAAAGCCATAGGCGTACACGCGCTCCACCCATCCCTTGAGGATGGCCGGCATGGTGAACCACCAGAGCGGAAACTGCAGAATGACCGCATCTGCCCACAAGAGTTTCTCCTGCTCGAGCTCGATGTCTTTGCTCTGCAGACCATTCTCGAATGCATGCTTCGAGTCGCGGGACGGATAAAAAAGCTCGCCGGGTTCTTTCGCGAGACTGTCGTGCGCGTCGAGCACTGCTTTCCACTTCATCGCGTACAGGTCGGATACCTGAACCGTGTGTCCGGCATCTTGAAGGCGTTTGACGGTAAAGTCCTTGAGGGATCCGTTCAACGATTTGGGTTCCGGGTGCGCGTAAACAAGAAGAACGTTCATGACTGGGCCTTCGTGACTGAAAGAAACCAAAGATAGACCCTGCTCCGGTATATTGGAAATGAATTCCCAATATGTCAGGTATAGCCATGAATAATCTGAGAGGGTTGGACCTCAACCTGCTGGTCACGCTCGACGTGCTGCTGTCGGAACACAATGTGACCCGCGCAGCGCAACGGCTGAACTTCTCCCAACCCTCGGTGAGCGTGCATCTGGCCAAACTGCGGGATGCCCTGGGCGACCCGTTGCTGCTGCCCGGACCGCGCGGCATGCGGCCCACCGCCCGCGCCGAAGCGTTGCGCGAAGCCTTGCGCGAAGCCCTCCAGGCACTGGAGCGCGCGGTGGCGCCGACCCGCCCGTTCAATCCAGCCGAAGCAAATCACACATGGCGCATTGCCGCGAGCGACTACGCCGAATCGACGATCATCCTGCCCTCTTTGGCCGGCTTGCGCGCCGCGGCGGCGGGCACGCGTCTCGCCATTGTCGAAGCGGCTCCGCCACGCATTGCGCGGCAGGCAGAACAGGGAGAGATCGATCTCGCTTTTCATACGAGCGAAGGGGCGCCCGAAGGTTTGCGCCGCCGGTTGCTGTTTGCCGAGCGCTACGTGCTGGTCGGCCGCGCCGGTCATCCGCGCCTGAAACGGCGGCCGACGCTCGCGCAGTTCTGCAAGCTCGAGCATGTGATCGTGTCGCCGGACGGCGGCGGCTTTATCGGCGTGACCGACAACGTGCTCGCGCAGGCCGGCCTGACACGCCGGGTCGTGCTGTCCGTGCCGCACTTTCTGTTCATGTCATCGGTGCTGGAGAGTACCGACCTGGTGGGGATGCTGCCCGCGCGGCTCGCGCGCGCCAACAGCGCGCTGCGGATGGTCGAGCCGCCGGTGGAGCTGCCGGGCTACGAAATGGCGATGCTCTGGCACGAACGCTCGCATCGCGACCCGGCGCATCAGTGGCTCAGGGAGTACATCGCGAATTCGGTGTGAGACCGGCTCCGTGCGACGGGAGCCAGTACCGCTGATAGCACCGGCCGTCTCGAGTCGCCGCCAATCTTCGCGCGCGCCCAGCGTGCGGATCGACGCGTTGCGCCACCGGCCCTGGTCAACCGCCTATCGCATCCAGTTGCGCGCGCACCTCGTCGGTAAAGCTCAACTGCGACGCCTGCAGATTTTCCCGCAGATGCCCGAGCGTCGACGTGCCGGGGATCAGCAGAATGTTAGGGGACCGATGCAATAGCCAGGCAAGCGCCACCTGCATCGGCGTCGCGCCGAGGGTTTGCGCAATGTCCGACAGCGCGGACGACTGAATCGGCGTGAAGCCGCCAAGCGGGAAGAACGGCACATACGCAATGCCCTTCCCCGCGAGTTCGTCGATCAGCGCGTCATCTTCGCGGCGGACGAGGTTGTAGTGGTTCTGCACACAGACGATTTCCGCGATGCGCTGCGCCTCCGTTATCTGCGTCGCGGTGACGTTGCTCAGACCGATATGGCGCACGAGCCCGCGGCGTTGAAGTTCGGCGAGGGCCGTCACCTGCTTTTCGAGCGAACCTTCAGCGGGTTCATGCACGTTGCCCATCATCCGCATATTGACGACGTCGAGCACGTCGAGGCCGAGATTGCGCAGATTGTCATGCACGCCACGCTCGATATCCTCCGGTTCGAGCGCCGGCAACCACGCGCCATCGCTGCCGCGCACGGCACCCACCTTGGTGACGATCACGAGGTCGCCGGGATACGGATGCAGCGCCTCGCGAATCAACTGGTTGGTAATGTGCGGCCCGTAGAAATCGCTCGTATCGATGTGATTGACGCCAGAAGCCAGCGCCTCGCGCAGCAAGGCGACAGCGGCGTGACGATCGTTCGGCGGTCCGAATACGCCGGGGCCGGCCAGTTGCATGGCCCCGTAGCCCATGCGGCGCACCGGACGGCCGGCCAGCAGGAAGGTGTCCGGGGTGGTGGGATTCGACATGGTGCTCTCCTTGGTGAGTGGTCGAGCAGAGTATGGCGGTGGTTGCGCTGTTAAATAAAGACGTCTAACGTGTACAGGTTGTTTAATAATGTGAACAGTGATCATGGAATTGAACGATCTGGCTGCATTCGTCTCGGTCGCGCGCGCAGGCGGCTTTCGCGACGCGGCGCGCATCGGCAACGTTTCGGCGTCGAGTCTGAGCATCGCCGTGCGCCGTCTCGAAGCGAAGCTCGGTTTGCGCCTCCTCAACCGCACCACGCGCAGTCTCGCTCCGACCGAGGCCGGGTTGCGTCTGATCGAGAAGCTGACGCCGCTATTCAGCGAAATGGAAGCGGCGCTGGACGTACTGAACGTCTTCAGGGACAAGCCGGCCGGCACGCTCAAACTGAACGTGCCGTCGAGCGCCGCGCGCATCGTCTTGCCGGGCATCATCGCGGCGTTCCTGAAAGCGTATCCCGACATACGCGTGGAGGTGGTAGTCGAAGATGGTTTCGTCGACGTGTTGTCCATCGGTTGCGATGCCGGCATTCGCTATGACGAGCGACTCGAACAGGACATGATCGCGATTCCGATCGGACCGCGTGTGCAACGCTTCGCCACGGCCGCGGCGCCAGGCTATCTCGACGTGCACGGACGTCCCAAGCATCCGGGTGAGTTGCTCTCGCACGCGTGCCTACGTGGCCAGTTCGCCGGCGGCGCGATGCCGATCTGGTATTTCGAGCGCGATGGTGAAGTGTTGCAGTTGAATCCGTCGGGACCGCTGCTGGTGCGCCCCGGCGCGGCAATCGACCTCGCAATCAGCGCGGCCGTCGCGGGTGTGGGCGTCATTCATCTGTTCGAAGACATGCTGCGCCCGCATCTGGATAGCGGAGCATTGGAGCCGATTCTGGAGCCGTGGTGGCAGCGCTTTTCCGGCCCGTTTCTCTATTATCCCGGGCGTCGCCATTTGCCGGCACCATTGCGCGCGTTCGTCGATTTTTTGAAGGCGCTCAACCCGGCTGCGTGAAGCAGGTTAATAGGGAATTAATACCGGCAAAATTGACCGTATCAAAGGCCCGTCGTGTAGCCGGTCGTCTTCATTGACTTTCAGTCACGCAAGAGGTGTTCCATAGCGCGCGATTGCGGTGATAATGGCGGAACCGATCCCAATGCGACACCATGACCGATATACGTACTAGCCCCCTGCGCAATTTTGCCGATTTCATTCGCGCGGAACGAACCCGACTCACCCGGCAGTGGATGAACGCCGTATTCGGCGACGCCGATCTGATCGAAGCGGACAAACTTACCTATCAGCAACTCGCCGATCATCTGCCGGAAATTCTCGAAGGACTGTGTCTGGCACTGGATGTCGAAGATCTCGAACGGGTCGAGCCGGGCATCGAGAGCGATGCGAGAAAACATGGCAAGGTGCGCTGGCGCCAGGGCTATCGTATCGAGGAACTGGTGCGTGAGCTCGATCTCTTTCATCAGACGCTCGCCGACATGCTGGAAGAATTCGCCAGTCTCGATCAATCGTTCACGCGCCGCCACGAGAGTCGGGCACGGCGCCTGATTGCCGAAACGCTCAGTATGGTCACTCTCACGTCGGTCAAGGAAGTGGTGAGCGAACGCGACCGCAAGATCGACGAATATACCGGCCGGCTCGAACGCGCCAATCACGAACTCACGCTGAAACAGCGTCTGGTGAGCGACCTTTACGAGTCGCGCATGCAGATCACGCGCAGCGTGGTTCATGATCTGCGCAACTTTCTGAATGCCTTCACCATCGCACTGCAATTGATCGCGCGCGCGCCCGGCAAAGCCGATACCGCGTTGACGCTGGCGAACCGCCAGGCAGCGGATATGAAACAGCTCGTCGATCAGATCGTCGAGTACTCCGTCGTGCTCGGCGACGGCGCTCCGCTCACACTCGAACAGGTCGAACTGCGGGAACTCTACGATGAACTGGTCGCCTCTTCGCGTCCGTCGATCGAGGCGAAAGGGCTCACGTTGCATGCAGCCTTTGATCCTGCATTGACGGCGGTCACGTCCAATCGTCTCAAACTCAAACAGATTGCCGTCAATCTGCTTTCCAACGCAACCAAGTACACGAAGTCCGGCGGCATCGAACTCAAGTTCGCGATGGCCGACGAGTCGCACTGGTCGATTCGCGTCTCCGATACCGGCGTGGGTATTGCGCCTTCGGACGCGGACCGCGTGTTCGACGAATTCGAGCGCGCTGCGGGCGAAGATATTCCCGGCACGGGTCTCGGTCTCGCGATCGTCAAGGAACTGAGCCGTGTGTTGGGCGGGCAGATCAATTTTGCGTCGCGCGAAGGTGTGGGGACTACATTCGAGATCCGCTTCCCGCTGGCACTCGCGGAACCGCAATAAGAGCGCGGGAGACTGACATTCGCGAGGCTGATCGCGAATTGGCCACACGTGATATAGCCGGTCCAGTCTCAACTCCGACGCTCACGCATACGCCCTATGGAAGCAACGCGGGCGCGAGTGTTCAGCGGGAGGGCCGCGCGGTCAGCGCGGCCACCGATCCACTGCCGCCCGTCGACACACACCCGCTCATCGCGCCGCCCCTGTCGTTCAGCCCGCGCACGACCACTTCGGACGACTTGCCATCACGTCTTGCCAGTTCCGCGAGATCGAGCAGCGCCACATACCGGGCGGAGCATTCCCGCGACGATCCCATCACATCGCGCGTGCCTGCTGCTGTCCCGAAGCGGCTGATTGCAATCAGCAATCCTGTCGCAACGACGATCGCTGCCAGCGTGCCCGGTTTGTAGAATCGCCCGGGCCGCAATTCATTGAAAGCCGGTCTGAACGCAGTGCTTTCACTCTGCTCAACTGTCCCACGTGATTTGACTCGCATGGCGGCTCCCATCACGACCAGTGCGCAGGCACCCAGACACGCCCGATCCAATGGCCCGGCACCCAAACCACCGGACGCGGCGCCGGTGCGACATACACCACCCGCGGAGCGACATACACGGCAGGCGGCAGAGGCGGCGGTACGTAGACAATTGGAGGCGGCGGCACGTAGGCCACCGCTGGCGCGACCACGACCGGCTTTGGTGCAACCACGACTGGCGCAGGCGACACGACAACTGCGGGTGGCGGCACATACGCGACCAGCGGCGCGACGACAACCGGCTTCGGCGCCACGACGACCGTGGTACCGCCCGTCGCCACAACACCCGTGCTCGCCACAACCGTCCCGCCCGACGTCACCGTATTGCCGTGTACGCCCGTCACGCTCGACGAGGTCGTCACGACGCCCGACGCAACGCGCGTGGCCGAACCGGAGTGACTGACGATTCCGCCATCCGGTCCGCTCACCGTGCCCGAACGCGAACATGTTGAACCGGTGCAATTCGTCGACGCCGAATGACTAACCGTATTGCCGTTCGAACCAGTCACCGATCCCGACGACGAATACTGCCCCAGTCCGGTCTTCGTGACCTCGCCGGAGGTGGCGGCCGTCTTGCCGTCCGGCCCCGTGAGGGTGCCGGTATGCGAACACGTGCCACCGGCGCAGCTGGTATCGCCCGAGTGCTGGACGGAGTTGCCGTGGCGGCCCGTCGCGGTGCCCGAATTCGAGAACTGGCCCGGCGCGGTGCGAGTCACCGTGCCGGTGTTGGTGGCGAGGCCGCCGTAGGGGCCGACGACACCGCCCGCATGCGAACAGCTGCCGCCGCCGCACGCGCCGTAACGCGCGCCGTTATAAGTGCCGCGCGACGTATATGCGGTGCCGTGTTCGGACCACGCGAACGCCGATGCGCTGCCGAGCGTGAGTACAGCCGTTGCGGCGCAGAGTATGAGCTTGCGTAGCGCGCTGCGTGCAGATGACGGGGGCGTCACCGAGACGGACAAAGAGGCAGCGGCAGAAGCGCTGACCGGGACGACGAACGGACGATTCTTCACGATATATCCTTCCTGGATTCGGGCCACTTCGGTCACTGCGATGTGGCAACGAACGGACTATAGAAGGACGCGTAGACATAATCGACAGGGAAGATATGTCACGCTGTTTCATCGGAAAGAACTCCCGTACGACAAGGGTTTTGGGGGCGTTTTCCGCACTGCGTGACATATTTCGACATAGATTGAACACGCCTATTCATTGGGCGAACCCACAATGGCGTTGTAGATTGTCACAATCCAATTGGCCACGCGCGTTTGGTTTTCCCACTTATCATTGCGCCAGTTGCAAACCGGCCGACACGACCTGGCACAGAACTGGCCTATCGACACGAACCCACGCTCGCCTGCAATTTAACCAACGTCGAGCAGACCCTGGAGGAGTGCAAAGCGTGACAATCCGCATACCTGAAATCTCCCCATCCTTACGTACGTGGACCGAGAAAGCGGCTCTGGATCACGCGAGCGTCATCGATCGGGTCTACGCGGCACTGATGAATATCAAGCCGTATGCCGACCTTGCTTCATCCGCCAGGCTGGATATCCGCAATTCGATCGCTCTATCTTCGAAGCTATGGTTCGACACACTGTTGTCCGGGAGCGCGCCTTCCGGGGAGGAGCTTGAAACGTTCCGCGAGTACGGACGCCGGCGGGTTCAGCAGGGCGTACCCCTCGAAGCGCTGTTGCGTGCGTTTCGACTGGGCTCGCGCGAATTATGGTGCTTTTATATTGAGCTCGACGAGAAAGACGACAGCCTGCGGGATGAGCTGCTATTTCAGATCTCCCCGTATTTGATGGAGTTCTTCGACATCATGGCGCAAATCATCTCGCAGACTTACCTGGAAGAACAATACAAGCAGGCCCGCTGGCGTGAATCGCTGCGATATCAGTTACACAGCATTATTTTCAACTTCCCCGAAGACACGGAAGGATTCGCCAAAACGGCAGCCGCGCTACGCCTCGACGGGACTATTCCCCGCATAGCGCTGGCCATTGACGTCGACCGGATCGACAGCAATTCGCCCAGCTTCAAAAGCGAACTCGACCGGATCGTTGCCGCGACTGCCCGGCGCCTCAAATTGCCCGTCGACGAACTCGTCGCCATCTGGTTTCGTGGACAACTGCTCGTGTGGATACCCTCACGGCTCGGCGACCTGATGAGCATCAATGATCGTCAGGTAGGCAAACAGATAGCGTCCATCGCGGAGACATTGCCTGAAATCAGGGCGATTGGCGTCGGTCTCATGGGCGAAGGCGCGGCGGGCTGGGCCACGTCCGCGGACGAGGCAAGCCGGGCACTCGGCTTTGGCCGCGCTCGCAGCGGCGAAGAGCGCGTGCGTCTGTATTCGGAGATCGTCGTCGAAGAGAGTGTGCGTGGCGCGAAGAACGCGCTGCGCTATCTCGTCTCGCTGGTCGAACAGCTTGCCAGTGAGCCGGACTTGCTCGAAACACTCGGAACCTACTTCGATCAGCTCCAGCGAAGAAAGGTAACTGCAAGCGTGCTGGGTATTCATCCGAATACGCTCAACTACCGGCTGGAGCGAATCGAAAACATTCTCGGCGCAAGACTGGACGACGCCGGCTGGGTATCGAAGCTCGACATCGCCATCAAGCTGCGCGGCTCGCCCAAATAAAGATTGCCCGGTTATCCGCGCTTGGGAACGACGACTCCGGGCACGTCCTTCAGCGCACGATAGAGCAGGCACGAGGGCTTTTCACCGCGTGCGCTGCCTCGTCGCGCCCGCAGCCAACTCTCCCCTAACGACACGGTAATTCGTAGGCGGATCTCGCGCGTATCGGCATTGTGAAAAGAGCTAACTCCATTGTGTGTTGTTACATATGCGAGAGGTCAGGATAACTTTAAGATCTGTCGTGCTCTCCCGTCCAGAGGTGATTGTCGAGTTTCCCGCGAGCGCCGCCAGATCGCTCACAGACCGGCACTGAATCATCCCGAGATGAAAATACCTTGAGCCAGAAGGCGGTCACTGATCCGCGCACGGCAGTCTTGATGATTAGGATGGCAAATATATCTGCAACGTCATCACCGCCTGCCCATTCAACGTTTGATGATCCCGATGCTCTTCTCTGTTCCGGCAAACCCGGCATCTGACACGAACTATGCCCCGCGGTTGACGAACCGTAACAGGCGCAGCATCGCAATCGACCTCAAATCAAGCGGGTGGCCACGACGAGTTCGCCGGGGCGCCCACACCGGCGGCGCGATGGTACACTCGGTGCCGTGCATTGGCAGCGACGGCGACCGACAACGCCGTTCTCGAAACCCGAATGACAGGATGGTCATGAGGCAACGACACGCACTCCTCATATCACTCACCCTGGGCACCCTGAACGGGTGCGCCACCCGCGGCGCACCTTCTTTCGCGCTGTTCGGTGCCTTCTTTCCCGCCTGGATGTTTTGCGCGGCGCTCGGCGTCCTTGCCTCGATCGGCGCGCGAGCGCTCTTCGTGTTCTCCGGGCTGGCCGACGTCCTGCCCTTTCAGCTCTTCGTTTGCACGGCGATCGGCGTCTGCGCGGGCCTGCTCGTGTGGGTGCTCTGGTTTGGGCACGGACCATGAGGGCTGCGGGCAGCCCTCGTCGCCCGCTCTGGGCCAAGCTGATTTCGCTTGCAATCGTCGCCGCCGCCGTACTCTTTGCACTCTATGTGTTGCACAGGAGTTCGGTCATGCCGTCCACCGACGACGCCACGATCGACGCCGATGTCGTCCACGTGGCGTCCGTGGTCGGCGGCCGGATCGTGGATATTCCGGTGGCCGAGAACATGCACGTCGCAAAAGGCGATCTGCTGTTTCAGATCGACCCGGTTCCGTATAGCCTGACGGTGGCGCAGACCCAGGCGGACCTGAGCGTAGCGCAAGCCGCACTGGATACCCAGCGGCGTGTGCTGTCGACCCAGCGGTCAACCGCGACCATCTCAGCGGATCAGGTGCAACGGGCCAAGGCCAATCTCGGCCTTGCGGAGCGCACGGTGGAACGGCTTGGGCCGCTGGCGTCGAAAGGCTACGTGCCGGCCCAGCAGTTCGATCAGGCGCAGACCGCAAGGCACGATGCCACCACCTCGCTCCAGCAGGCGCGCGAACAGCAAACGGCAGCCGTCCAGGCAATCGACACGGAAGCAGGCGCCGAGGCAACGGTGCGCGCGCGGCAGGCAGCGCTCGATATCGCGCGGCACGCGCTGAACGACACGACCGTACGCGCGACGCACGGCGGGCGCGTCGTCGGACTCAGCGTGCTGACCGGTGAGATCGTTGCACCGGCGCAGACATTGTTCACGCTGGTCAACGACGATGAATGGTTCGTGGTCGCGAACTTCCGGGAAACCGATCTGCATGCCATCGCCGTCGGCGACTGCGTAACGGCTTTCTCGATGATCGACCGCGCCCGGCCCATCAAGGGCACGGTTCAGGGTATCGGCGCCGGCGTACTCGACACCGACCGGATCTCCCTGCCCCGCTCGGTGCCCTATATCGAGCGTTCGCTCAATTGGGTCAGGGTCGCTCAGCGCTTTCCGGTGCGCATCCGCCTCGAGAATCCCCCGCAGCAGCTCATGAGACTGGGCGCTACAGCCGTCGTGGAGGTCAAGCATGGCGACGCCTGTCGATAACGAGCAGGCCTTCGCGGCGGAGCGGATTCGCGCCATTGTCGAACCGTTTCCCGGCCGGCTCGAATTCGCGATCCGGCTGGCTGTCATCTGTGCGCTGACGACGCTCGTCGTCGAGATCTATCAGACGCCCGAGCCGGCGCTCACCGCCTATGTCGCCTTCTTCGTGATGAAACCCGATCGCGCGACGAGTGTCGTCATAAGCGCTGTCCTACTTCTGCTGATCACGTTGATCGTCAGCACGGTCCTCCTGATCACCATGCAGGTGATCGACGCGCCGCTCTGGCGGGTCGTCGCGATGACGCTGGTGTCGTTCTGCATGCTGTTCGCGGCGTCGGCGAGCAAGCTCAAGCCGATCGCCGCCATCGTCGCGCTGATCGCGGCTTATGCTCTCGATCTGCTCGGCACGGCGCATATCGGCGAGATCGCGACCCGCGCATTGCTCTACGCATGGCTCTTCGTCGGCATTCCGGCGGGCGTTTCGATCGTGGTCAACCTCGTCGCCGGGCCGGCGCCGCGGCGACTTGCCGGGCGCGCGCTGGCGCATCGGCTGCGCGTCGGCGCAACGCTGCTTCGCTCACCCGATGAGAACACCCGCAGGCTTTTCCTCGCATGCCTGCACGAAGGGGCCGGCGAAGTCCCGGCCTGGCTGAAACTGGCCGGCGCGGAGAAGACCTCGCCCGCGCAGGACATTGCCGCGTTGAAGCAAGCCACTCAGGCAACCGCCGCGATCCTCGCCATGTTGGACGTCATCGCGCGCGAACCCGCAACGCCGCAAACCGGGCGCCTTTGCGAGCACATCGCGCAGACACTCGACGAGATGGCGGCGATTCTCCAGACGGGCAACTATCCGGTCGACATCACGCTCGCGCAGATCGACGGCGAGAGCGCGTTGTCGCCGCTCGTGGCGGCGGCGCTGGCGGAACTGCGTGCCGCGCTGGCCGGCTTCGCCGAGCCGCCGCCGACGGCCTTGCAACCGCCACCGGCAGCGAAGAGCACCGGAGGGTTTTTCGTACCGGACGCGTTCGCCAACCCGGCCCATGTCCAATACGCGCTAAAGACGACCGCTGCGGCCATGTTCTGCTATGTCGTCTATTCGCTGCTCAACTGGCCTGGAATCCACACCTGCCTGATTACCTGCTACATCGTTTCGCTCGGCACCACCGCCGAGACTGTCGAAAAGCTGACGTTGCGGATTGTCGGTTGCCTGATCGGCGCGGCAGCCGGCATTGCGGCGATTGTGTTCCTGATGCCGAACGTCACGTCGATCGGTGCGCTGATGGCCATTGTTTTCGTCGCCACGCTCTTCTCGGGCTGGATCGCGGCAGGCAGCCCGCGTGTTTCCTATATCGGCTTCCAGATTGCGTTCGCATTTTTTCTTTGTGTGATTCAGGGCCCGTCGCCTGCCTTCGACATGACCACCGCTCGCGACCGGGTGATCGGCATTCTCTTCGGCAACCTCGTCGTCGCAGTAGTGTTCACGCAGATCTGGCCGGTCAGCGTGGCGAAGCGCATCGATCCCGCCATTGCAGCCCTGCTTCGCCGCCTGGCCGCAATGGCCGGCTCCGACACGCAGCCGAGGCGCTGGGCGCTCGCCGCCGAGGCTCAGGCAGCGCTTGGCGCCATCGAGCAGGATCTCGATCTGTCGCGCTATGAGCCGTCCTCCATTCGCCCTGCGCCTGGCTGGCTCGACCGGCGCAGGCGCGTTGCGGATGCCGTCGCACTGCTGCAGGGGCCGCTCCTCATCGACTCCGCGCGAGAGCCTCTCGCAGTTGCTGCGCTCGCGAGCCGGCTCGATCGCCTGGCCGCAACATTTGGCCCTGACACGACAGGGCAAGCGACGCTGCCGGCGTCAGAACACGCGGATTCACCGCGCTACTCCGGAGACGCAGCGAAAGCGAATGCCCTGGGTGCAACGCATGCGCTCGTCGATCCCTTTCTCGCCAGGCTGGAAGACGCAGTCAACCGGCCAGTCGAAGACGAGAACGGGAGGGCCGACTATGTGCGTGCGTAACGGTTCCATCGGTTCCATCGGCTCCATCGGCTCCATCGTCGCCGTCCTGGCGTCGTTTCTGCTGGCCGGCTGCGCGACATCGGCGCTCGATATGGCGCCGCCCCGACCGGATCAGCCCTGGTCGCCCTCGACCACATCCAGCGGCGAAATCATCGCCGGCGAACGAAACCCGGTGGCAACGGCGAACGGCTATGTGCTTCCCGTGAACTCCGCGCTGACGAATATCCCGCCTGCTCCCGCTGTCGATCCCAACGAGGTCTATTCCCTGCCCAGGCTGATCGACGTCGCTGAATCGAACAACTCGGCGACACGCATTGCCTGGAACGACGCACGACGGGTGGCGCTCGCCGCGGGCATCGCCGAGAGCACCTACCTGCCAAGGATCACCGCCACGGCGATCGGCGGTTTTCAGGGCAACAGCGGCAGCGATTCGGTGCAAGGCGTGAACTTCAACAATAGCGGCTCCGCGAACGGCACCGTCTCGGCGGTATCTCTGCAATGGCTGCTATTCGACTTCGGCAAACGCGCGGCGGTGGTCGAGGCGGCGAAGCAGGCGTCGGTCATCTCGAACATCGCCTTTAACGCCACCCATCAGCAGGTCATCTACAACGTCACCCTTGCGTTTTACACGTATGCCGCCGCCAAAGCCCGCGCCGCGACCGCCGCGCAGTCGCTGAGCGACGCGCAAGCCGTTCAGAGCGCCGCGGAAGAGCGCTACAAACACGGCATAGGCACCGTGATCGAGGTCGCGCAGGCACGCCAAGGCACCGCACAGGCGAACCTCGCACTCGTGCAGGCCACCGGCGGCGAACAGGATGCGTATCTGGCCTTGTTGACGGCGATGGGCGTCTCGCCCCTCACCCGCATCAAGGTCGCCGATGTAGCGGGACGCAATCTGTCACCGTCAATGGCGACCTCGGTGGAAGCGATCGTTTCCGAATCGCTCGGGCGGCGGCCCGACGTGCTCGGCGCTTACGCGGCACGAAGCGCAAGCCTCGCGAACATTCGGGCGGCACAAGCCGAATTCATGCCGAAAATTTTCCTGTCGGCCATCGGCTCATACAACGAGGGAGGCCTGAATCTGACAGCGCTCCCCTCGGCCAGTCAGGAACCGCCGACCGTCAACGTCAACGGGCACCGTTTCAACGGCGGCATCTTCGTCGGCCTGACGATACCGCTCTACGACGGCGGCACGCGCTCGGCGGTACTGGCCCAGGCGCGGGCCGATGCCGATAACGCCGACACCCGCCTGACGCACGTGCGCGACGAAGCAGTCCGCCAGATCGTACAAGCCGACAATGCATTGCGCACGAGTCTTTCGGCATACCAGGCATCGAAAGCACTCGCCGGCGCGGCCCAAACCACATTCGATGCGGCGCTCGCGGCGTATCACAGCGGCGTCGGCTCCATCACGGACCTGACGTTGGCGAACAGCCAGCTTCTGCAGGCACGAAACGCATCCACCGACGCATACAGCACGGCTTTGTCCGCCGCGGCCATGCTGGCGCTGGCGACCGGCACGCTCGGCACCACACCTGAATAGCGCCGAAGGAGAACGAGATGAATCTGACTCTGCTCTCCGCCGCCATGCTGGTCGCGATCACGCTCGTGGGCGTGCTCGGGCTGCGGCGCTTCTCGGACAAAGTCCGTATCACGTTCGACGTCAGCTGCTTTCTCGTCATCAGTTTCTATTTTCACAAACAGGGCATCTTCTTTCCGGTATTCCCGCCCTTGCCCGATCATGCCGACAGCGGGGCGCTGTGGCTGCGAGCGATAGGCGGCGCATGGTGGCTGCTGGGTTCGCGCATCGTGGTTGGCGGCCTCTGGTTCGCACTCCATCGCGACCGGCGCTCGCGCGGGGCCCGGCTTTTCTCGGACCTGTTCGCAGCGGCTATCTATATCGCGACCGCCGCGATCGTGCTGAACTCGGTCTTCGCGCTGCCGATTACCGGCGTGGTCGCCACTTCCGGCGTCGTGGCGATCGTGCTCGCTCTCGCACTGCAGAATACATTGGCGGACGTCTTTTCCGGCATCGCAGTCGGCATCGAGGCACCGTTCAGCGTGGGGGATCGAATCCAGATCGCAGACAAGATCGAGGGCGTCGTCGCGCAGATCAACTGGCGGTCGATCCGGATTCACACGGACGGAGACGACATGGCGATCATTCCAAATAGCCTGATTGCCAAGGCCGAGATCGTCAACCGAAGCAGTCCGAGCCAACGCAGGGCCGCATCCGTCGAGATAGTCTGCCCCGAAAGTGCGGTTCCGGAACGCGTTATCGAAACCCTGCTTCACGCGACACTGCTGTGTCCGGATATTCTTTCGGTGCCCGCGCCGAGTGCCGTGCTCACTCAACTCGGTGCAAGGCGCAATGCCTACAAGATCTCTTTCTTCGTCGGGAATACCCGCCACCTTTCTTCTACTAAAGACATCCTGCTGCGGGCCGCGCGCCGTCAACTGCACTATGCCGGCTTTCTCGACCAGGACCGCCGGGACGAAACGGCAACGCTCAATCTCACCGATGAGGCGTTGACGGTCCGCAGACTGCTTCGCGACATCACCCTGTTCGAGTACCTCGACGAACGGCAACTCGACAGTCTTGCCGATCTTTTCGAATTGCTCCGGCTCGAACCCGGAGAGGCGCTTTTCTCGGAAGACGCAGCGGACGCCGCGCTCTACATGGTAGCCGCGGGAATTCTGGAGTTGACGCGAAAATCGGGAGCCGTAGCCGGAACGGTCGGCTGCATTGGTGCTGGAGAGTATGTCGGCGAAATCGGCATGCTCACCGCGGCGCCGCACGCGGCTACCGCGGTGGCACGCACCCATTGCAGGATCTACCGGCTTCCGCGCGAAGCGATCGCACCCCTGCTGGCAAAAAACACGGAATTGGCATTCGCTTTCGACAAGTCGGTACGTCGTGGCATGGAGATACTCCACCGTGAGGTAGCCGTTCGTGCCTCGCCCGACATCGGTCCGCAAGGGCAATTGCTACAGCGAATCCGAAGTATCTTTCACTTCGGCTCCGATTGATCTCGACGCGACGGGCAAACGAATCGATCTAACGCGTCAATGCAATTCGCCGCCGCGCATATTCTCCACGCCTGAAAGCTTACTGTCCCGACGCCGGCGCCGGATGTGCCGCCGGCCCGGACTTGCGCTCGGCGTTCTGAATATCTTGCGGATAGTTGGCCTGATCCTTACCCGGTTTATAACCATTGCTCTCGAGTTGTTTGAGTTCCGCGGTCCGATTGGCGCGCGCGGCCTTGCGCTGTGCTTTTCGAACTTGCTTTGGTGAAGATGCGCTCGTGTCCGTACCCTGTGCATCAACCAGCGGCGAAAACACGAAAGCGACCGACATCAACGCAGCAACGGCGGATACCCGTGTAGAAAAAAGGCGGATCATGGTGGCGTCTCCAGATGTAAGACGGACCTTGTTTGATCCGTCGAGAGAATTTCTTATCGGCTGCTTCTACTTTGCGACAATGCCACGCGAGCGGAAGAGCGCACTCCAGCTCTGTGCCTCGGAAGCCAGCCTGCGGGCGGCAGCATCTCCGGTACTACTGACTGCGGCAAATCCCAATTGCTCGAATTCGGCTCTCACCTCCGGTGTCTGAATGGATTTCACGAGTGCGGCATGCAACCGGGCGACGATCGGCGCCGCTGTCGCAGCGGGCACGAAAATGCAATTCCAGGTTGTGAACTGATATCCCGTAAGCCCCGCTTCTTCGAGACTCGGCACGTTGGGTAGGCGAGGCGCCCGTTGACGGCTCGTCACGCCCAACGCCAGCAACGTGCCGGCCTCGATGTTGCCGGCAACATCGGTTACGCCGCTGAATTCGAGGTCGGCGAATCCGCCCAGAACCGCCATCGTGTCTTCGCCGCCGCCCTTGTACGGAATGTCGGTTAAGCGCACGCCTGTCTTCTGCTCGAACTCCAGTTTGGCAAGTGCAACCGGACTGCCGATACCTGCCGTCGCATTGGTCAGCTTTCCGGGATTGCGGGTGGCGAAGTCAACCAGTTCACGGACCGTTCGCAGCCCGAGACCAGGTCGAACGGCGAGCACATAAGTCTGTTCGGACAGCATGCTCACCGGCTTGAGGTCGACCAGTTGATAACCGATGTCTTTATAGACGAGCGGATTGGTTTCGAAAAAAGTGTTGGAGCCGAGCAGAATGGTATAGCCGTCAGGCCTCGCTCTCGCAACGTAAGCGGAAGCGATATTGCCGCCCGCGCCCGGTTGCGCCTGGACAACGATCGGCTGGCCCAGATAGGTGTTGAGTGCTTTGGCAAGAATGCGCGCCTGTGCTTCGCTCGATCCTCCTGGAAAGGCAATTACAAGCCGGATCGGTCCTTCCGGCCACTCCGCCCGCGCGTCGGTCTGCGTAAGCGCGCCCGACACGCCAAGCACGACAGTGCAGGCCGCCAGCATGGCACGCCAGCGCCAGTGTTCCGTGCCGGTTCGAGCGGAACTCATGCCGCAACCATCTCGAACGCGTCGCTTTCAGGAACGCGCAGAATCCGGCCCACCGACGGCGTGGGGAAATGCGCCGCGCAGCACAGGGTCTCCGTTTCAGCGTAGCGCTCGAGAAAACGTCGGCGGGTTGCGGTCGCGACGAGCGGATCGAAATCGCGAAGCATCGACAGTTGCGGATGCCTCAACTGCAAGGGCGAATGAATCAGATCACCCGTGACCACTGCCGAATCACGGTTCCGTCCGAGTGCGATGCCGACATGATCGACCGTATGCCCTGGCGTGGGAATGAGGCGGACATGTTCGCTACATTCATGCGTATTGCGCACCAACTCCGCACGCCCGGCCTCGATCACGGGCAGGACACTATCGATCAGGTGCGGTACGGGTTGCTCCTGGTTTCGCGCGGCCCAGAACGCCATCTCCTTCGCCGAGAACAGATAGCGCGCGTTGGGAAATGTCGGCACCCAGCGTCCATTCTCGAGGCGAGTATTCCAGCCCACATGATCGACATGCAGATGGGTACACAACACGAAGTCCACATCCGCGGGCGTCATGCCGATGCGGGCCAGCGCGCGAAGATAGGTTTCATCCCGCCTGTGATGCCAATGCGGCCGCGTCTGCCGTTCCTTGTCGTTGCCGATACAGGTATCCACGAGCACGACATGGTTCGGTGTCTGGATCAGATACGACTGAAAACACAGCACGATGCGGTCATCCGGCGAGAGCGCGCCGATTCCCTGAAGCCACGAACGGTTCGCGGCGAGCACGTCTTCGGTGAGATCGGGAAACATCGTGGTTGCCGCGACCATCGCCCCCTGATAGTCGACAATACGATGGATCTTCAGTTCGTCGCAGTGGAACATCGCACTCACTATTCGTCAGGGATGGCGGGCAATCATGCACCATCATATTCACCACACCGCGAGGCTCACAAGTTCGTTTATGTCACGCACGAGGTGACGTGCAGGCCATGTCGGCCAAACGCAGATGCAGCGCGTCGCCGTGCGTACCTGAACGCGTAGCAGCGCTAAATGCAAGCGCTTCGGCCTCGCCGCCCAGGCTGCGCACAATCTGCTCTTCCACCACGGATATCACGGCACCACGCCGACGCACGACACCGACACTGCGCCAGATTTCCGGACCATCCACCGGGTGAAAAACGGTCGATGGCGTCCCAAACGCATGCGCGCATAGCGCCGGCAGTACCGCAATGCTTCCGCCCTGCGCGGCGAGCGCCACCGCCGCATGAACGGTCGACACTTCAATGCGAGGCCCGGCGTTTGCGCGAAATGCGACGGAGTCGTCGAAGAGTCGGCGCATGCAGTTCTCCTCGGTGAGCTCGACCAGCGTTTCGCCAGCGAGCATGGACCAGTTCAACGCACGCTCGCCGTACGCAAGGGGATGATGCTTCGCCATGAGCGCGCCGAACCGATCCGACAACAGCGGGCGCGCATCGAGCTCAGGTTCGCATCCGTCGAGTGTCGTCATGCCAAACGAAACTTCACCGCTTTGCACGAGACGCCGGACATGTTGCCCGCTTGTCTCGATGACGCGCAGCGTCAGATGCGGATGGCTCTCACGCAGTGCCGCGACGACCGGCGCAAGCAAAAGCGTGACGACCGAGCCGGCGGCCGCGATGGCTACGTGAGCGCATGGCTCGCGCGCGAGCGCGCAGACCTCGATCAACACTGCATCCATGTCGGCGAGCGCACTGCGCAGTCGCGGCAAGAGCTCGCGACCTGCCGGCGTCAGCGCGACACTGCGCGTGGTGCGCTCGATCAGCAAGACGCCTAACGCGCGCTCCAACTGTCGGATATAGCCGCTGACCGCTGGCTGCGTTGCATGCAGCGCCTGAGCGGCAGCGTTGAAACCGCCGCGCTCGGCAACTTCGCAGAACGCCCTCAACTGCTTCAGTGTCGCGCGCCGCGAGACCGTGCTTCCGTCATTCATCTCGTTCCCTTATCAACGCGCCGGAATTTGCGATTTATCGCGCGCCGCGTTAGCCGGTACAGTGGCCGAACAACTCAGCACGAGGTAGCCGATGTCGACCGACTGTCTGCAAGAACTCGAAAACGCGCTCGGCCGCGCCGCCATTGTGCGCGACGAAGACCGCGCACAGTACGATGTCGACTGGCGTGGCCACCTGCATGGCCGGTCACTCGCCGTGGTGTGTCCATCGCGAGTCGAAGACGTAGGCGAGACGATACGCATCGCGAAGCGACATCAGGTTTCCGTCGTTCCGCAAGGCGGCAACACCGGTTTGGCCGGCGGAGCGACCCCGGATTCGACCGGCGGGCAACTCGTTCTATGCACACGCCGCCTGAACCGCATTCGCGGCATCGATCTGCTCGGCAACTTCATCACGGTCGACGCGGGCTGCATCCTGCAGAACGTGCAAGATGCAGCGCTAAGCCACGACCGTCTCTTTCCGCTCAGCCTCGCCGCGCAAGGCAGTTGCACGATCGGCGGCAATCTCGCCACCAATGCGGGCGGCAATGCGGTGCTGCGCTACGGCAATATGCGCGAACTATGCGTGGGCATCGAAGCCGTCGACGCACACGGCCGCCTTATCGGCGACCTCAAATGCTTGCGCAAGAACAATACGGGCTATAGCCTGCGCGATCTGCTGATCGGTAGCGAGGGCACGCTCGGCATCATCACCGGCGCGGCGCTCCGTCTGTTTCCGCGCCCCTTTGCCCACGCCACCGCGCTGGTCAAATGCGCGAACATCGAACACGCGCTGCAATTGCTCGGCGTATTGCGCGCTCACTGTGCGGACTTTCTGAGCGGTGTCGAATGGATGTCGAACGGCTCGCTCTCCAATGTATCGACGCAGTTCCCGGACACGAGAATGCCACCCGGCTTCGACGAATCCTGTCTGTGTCTCGTCGAACTATCTGGATCGACGCCGCCCGGTCTGCTGGACGACATACTCGCCAGTGCGCTCGATCAGGCCATCGCCTCGGGCTTCGCCGCGGACGCCGCGCTCGCGTCGAGCCTTGCCGAGCGCGACGCATTCTGGACTCTGCGCGAACGTCTCCCGCTGGCCGAAGCACGGTGCCGTTCGTTGAAACACGACGTCTCGCTGCCCGCCGGCAATATGGGCGAATTCGTCGCGCATCTCGAAGGCTATCTTTCGAGCATGACGGAGCGCTGCGCGTGGGCCGGCTTCGGACACCTCGGCGACGGCAACCTGCACGCCAACGTGCTGATCCCGGATGCGATGCCGAACGCGCTTTGCGACCGCATTGACGAATTCGTGTACGGCGAGGTGCTGCGACTCGGGGGCAGCATTTCGGCCGAGCACGGCATTGGCAGCCGCAAAAACAATCTGCTGCATCAGGCGCTCGATGTCGCGAGCCTTCAGGCCATGCAAGCGGTCAAGAACGCGCTCGATCCGCACAATCTGTTCAACCCGGGCAAGCTGCTCTTCAATTGACCCGTGAGAGCAGCGGCTTGCCGGCAAGATGAAGCTTCGCATTCTCGATGAAACGCACGACTGAAGCGTGAATCGCCTGCGGCGAGATTCCGCCGACATGCGGCGTGAGCACCACGTTGTCGAACTCGAACAGCACTCGCGGCGGCTCGGGTTCGCCTTCGTAGACATCCAGCGCGGCGTTGTACACCCGCCCTTCGCGCAACGACTGCGCCAGCGCCGCCGTATCGACCACTCCGCCGCGCGCGACATTCACGAGCACGCCTTGCGGCCCCAACGCATCGAGCACCTCGGCGTTCACCATATGCTGCGTCTGCGTGCCGCCGGGAACGGTGACCATCAGGTAATCGCACCACGCCGCGAGGGCAACGACGCCGGTAAAGTAGCGGTATGGCACATCGTGCCTCGGCGCGCGATTGAAATAGCCGATTTCCAGGTCGAAGCCGACCCCGCGGCGCGCGATCTTGCGCCCGATCGCGCCGAGGCCGAGAATGCCCATGCGTCTTCCGGAGACGTGCGGCGGCCGTGGGATATCGTCGCGCCAGATACCTTCGCGGCATTGCCGATTCAGTTTTGGAACGCCGCGCACCGCCGCCAGCAGGATCGCCATCGCGTGGTCGGCGACGCAGTCGTCGTTGGTGTTGGCGGCATTGCAGACCGCCACGCCGCGTTGCCGCGCATGGTCGAGCGGCACGTTTTCGTAGCCGACGCCCAACGTACAAACAATCTTCAGGTTGGGCATCGCGTCGAGTTCATCGGGGGTAATGCCGTTGGTGCCGTTCGTCAGTACCACCTCGATTGCCGGTCCATGCGCGGCGATCTGCGCCGCGCCGTTCGAACGGTCCGCACCCAGCGCGGCGTTGGGCGCATAGATCAGATCGAACGATTGCGCGACCAGTTCACGATGTGCCTCGGTGATAAACACCAGCACGAGCGCAACGGGTTTGCCGGAGTTCTGCGATGTCGGTGCGTCGCCCATGTTATTGGTATCCAGAGTGATTGAGTGCGAGGCACGTCGCGGACCGTCCTGTAAAGTTTGCGGCGTGCCGCCCGGCGCACGGTTGACCGGGTTAGCGCTGTCCGTCGTTGACCGATATCTGCTCGACGCGCAGGCCGCCGAGACGTTCATGAATACGGCTGCCGGTCGCCATCACCAGCGCGTACAGCAGTTCGTCTGGACGCGGCGCGTCCACCACGCCCATGTCGAACGTATTGAAATGGCTGCGCACGTACGCGGCGCGAATGTGATGCAACGGAATCTGCAGGTGAAAGCCGGCCGACGCGACGACCTTCGCCGCCGGCACGATCGATTTGGCTTCGGTCAGTACCGCGCGCATGGCCCAGCCACCCGCTTCATGCCAGATTGCGCCATGCTCCAGTTCGCCGTTCAGACCGACGATCGCGCCCTTCCCATACGCTTCTATTCTGTCCTTGCCGCCGAGCGCCTCGACGAGTTCGGGCACCATCTCATTGGCCATCTCGCGCGCGTCGCGCACAAGCGGACTCAGGTCTTCGACGTAGCGTCCGGCAAAGGGGTTCTCGATAATGCACGCGATAGCGCCGAGCTTCAGCGGCACATCCGCGCGCGGCCCACCTTCGTGATAGACGGTTTCGATGGTGAGCAGTTTCTTGCGTATCTTGATCAACGACATGGGAGCCTCTCCGGTTAAACGTGGCAAACGCCGGCGAACGCAACGGACAGCCGCTATTCGCCGGATGTTTCGGACGTCGATCCGAACTGCACGCGCGCCCATTTTTCGAAATGCTCGATCGTGTGCGCATAGTCCTTGCCGCCGTCGCCCTGCGTGATCGCGAACGACAGAAACGCGCGCGCCGCCGGACTGACGATCATCGGCACGCCGAGTTTCTCGGCCTCTTCGATGCACAGCTTGACGTCCTTGTGAATCAGTTCGGTCGTGAAACGCATCGGGAAATCACGGTGCAGGATGCACTGCGGAATTTTTTCGAGGGTAGCGAACGAGCGCCCGCTGGATACGTTCAGAATGTCCAGCATCATTGCCGAATCGAGTCCCGCTTTCACGCCGAACACGAGCGCCTCGCAACTCGCCACCATGCCGACGGCACACAGCGTGTTGTTGATGATCTTCATGGTTTGCCCGAGTCCGGCGCCGCCACCCAGATAGAAGAGGTTCTTGCCGATCACGCGAAGCCAGGGTTCCACCGTTTCAAACGCTTCCATCGGGCCGGCCGCCATCACCGTGAGCGTTCCCTTCTCCGCGGCCACCGTGCCCCCGCTCACCGGCGCACCGAGAAACTGGATATGACGATCCGCGAGTTTGCGCGCAATGGCATTCGATACGCTGGGCCCCGTGGTGGACAGGTCGACTACGATGCGCACGCTGCTGCCTTGCGACACGCCGTGCGGACCCGTAGCCACCTCCTCGACGACGGAAGGAAGCGGCAGACTGAGGAACACGACCTCCGCGCGCGACGCGAGATCGACCGTGTCCTTCGCGAGTTCGGCACCCAGCGCGCCGAATCGCTGCATCGCTTCGTCGCGCGTGTCGTACACCACCAGCGGATGACCCGCGGCAAGAAGCCGGGTGGCGAAATGCTGTCCGATGTTGCCCAATCCGATGAGTCCGATTTTCACGTCGTCATGCTCCCGTTAAGCGTTTGTTCTGAGATCCGTATGGACGCTCATCGTCCGTGGCCGGTGCGGCTGAACCGCTTTGCGACCGTCCGTATGGAAATCTTAGGGATAGCGGTGACTTTCGTCGCATGCAAAAACAGCGGTCGGATATAACACGCGGTTAAGGCCCGGCGTTTTTCCGTGCGGCGGATTCGCTCCGCGCATTTGACGCACAGCCCCGCCCGTATTGGCTTACAGCGATAGAGCCGTGATCGTTGCTGCGCACTCCTCGCGATTTCGTCACATTCGCTGTGACTAAAACGCGCTTTGATCCGTTCATCCGGCCTGCCTAGCATGACTACAGCCCGCTTACGGAAGCACGATATTAAAGCCGGGTCCGCCGCGTGTCGTTGCAGACAAAGTTTCGTTCGGCGAAGGTGTACGGTAATGCGAAGAGCGGCTAAAAGGCGCGGTAGCTCGTCAAGATCAAATACTAAGGAGACCATTTCATGAACATGAAATGCGCGACATCATTCGTTCTGGTTTTATGTGCCGGCGCGGCCCACGCGCAAAACAGTCTGACGCTATACGGTATCGCCGAAACCGGTATCAACTACGTCAGCAATGCCAACGGCGGGCGCCAGTTCAACATGGTCAGCGGCGAGTGGTACGGCAGCCGGTGGGGCCTGAAAGGCACCGAAGACCTCGGCGCCGGTCAGTCGGTGATCTTCCGGCTGGAGAACGGTTTCGATATCGACACGGGCAAGCTCGGACAGAACGGCCTGCTGTTTGGCCGCGCGGCGTATGTCGGCATCGACTCGAAGCAGTTCGGCACGTTGACCGTGGGACGCCAGTACTCCACCGTCTATGAGTTCGTCGGCGCGAATCTCGTGGCCTCGAGTCGCTGGGGCGGCGGCTTCATTGCTCATGCCGGCGACGTCGACAATCTGAACAATACCTTCCGCGTGAACAACTCGATCCGCTACAACAGCATCAGCTATCACGGCTTCACGGTTGGCGGTTTGTATAGCCTCGGCGGCACGGGCGGCAATTTCAACAAGAATTCGGGCTGGGGTGCGGGCATCGGCTATACGGGCGGCGGGCTGCAGGCCGCGATTGCGTACACCGATATGCAGGATCCGTTCGTTTCCGCGTACAACAACGGCGCCAACGCGCCCGCTGCGATTACGTCGCCCGTCTATAACGCTTATGCGTCGGCCCGCGCCCTCGATATATTCGCAGCGGGAGCGATCTACACGATCGGCAAGCTGTACTTCGGCGGCACCTATACAAACAGCCGCTTTCTGCAACTGGGCGCTGATCCGGGCAACGCGGGCGCGGGTGCCCGTCTGCGAGGCACCGCGGCAATCAACGATTACGAAGCGGAAGTGGGCTACCAGTTCACCCCGGCATTTTCGACGACCGCCGCCTATAACTACACCCGGCGTGCGTCGGTAAACGGCGACGTCGGCGCGAAATACAACCAGGTGTCGATAGGGGCCGACTACATCGTCTCCAAACGCACCGACTTCTATCTGGTGGCTTCGTATCAGAAAGCGTCGGGCGTCAATTCAAACGGCACGCCAGCGGTGGCCGCGCTCAACTTCCTGTCGCCGTCCTCGGTCAATCACCAGGGCGTGGTCCGGCTTGCCATCCGGCATCTTTTCTGAGCGCGGCTTTTTTTCCACTCCCTGCCGCCGGACAGAAGCCCTCGCTGCTCTCTGCCCGACGCGCGTTTCACGCATGCCGCAGGACAGGAGCGCATATGATCATTGAAGAACGGACTTACGATCTGCAGCCCGGCAGGCTGGGCGAGTACATCGAGCTCATCCAGAACGAGGGCATCGCGATCCAGCGCCCGATCCTCGGCCGACTCATCGGCTATTTCCATACCGACCTCGGCCCGCTGAACCAGATCGTCCATATCTGGGCATACGAAAGTTACGCGGACCGAGCCGCACGCCGCGCACGGCTCGCCGCCGATCCCGGCTGGATGGAATACTCGAAGAAGGTGCGCGTACTTTCCATCCGTCAACGCAACCGGATTCTGCTGCCCATGTCGTTTTCACCGTTGCCGGAAGCATGACGGTACGCAAACCCTACACGAGTTGCACACTCACCTCGCCGAGCCCGCCGATCGCGACATGAATGCGGGTTCCCGTTCTCGCGACGTTGAAGCCCGTGCGGTTTCCGGTGATCACGACCTGCCCCGCGCGCAACGGCTCGCGGTTCCGCGCATTGGCCAGCGCGACAAGCGTGGCAAGCGGATCGGCGCCCTTGCCGCTGTCTACGTGATCGACGACCGTTTTGCCGTCGAGCATCATGCGCACGCGCAAAGCCGACCAGTCGATGGCGCGCCATCCACTCGTGCCCGCCCCCCAGACGATCGCGCCGTTGCCCATGCTGTCGGCCAGTTTATGCATCAAGGACGCGGCGTCGAAATGAACCATGCGGGGATTGCCGATTTCTATCGCTGCGTGGCAGCGGTCCACGGCGTGCGCGACCTCGTCATTCGAATACGGTTGTACTCGCGGCGGCAGGTCATGTGCGAGGGAAAACGCGACTTCGCCTTCCACGAAAGCCGTGGCCTCGCCCTCCGACGGCACACAGGGCAACCGATACACGGCCGGGCTCTCTAGCACGTCCGCAGCAAAGACAGCCGCGCACGTGAAGCGCACACCCGGTATCAGGCCCGCTTTCCAGCCCGCCACCGCGGCGCCCAGACGACGGCCGACCTCGCGCTGCACCGCCATTGCATCTTCGAACGAGAGCGGCACGTCGACGCATGGCAGCACCTGCAATGGCCGGCCGCATAGACGTGCACTCGCGAGCGCCTCGGCAAGCCGGGAGACATTCAACGGGACTGGTTCTGCGGCACCTTGCGCGCCGGCGTCGGGTCCGGTGTCAGCTCCGGCTCGGGCTCCAGCGTCAGCATCAGCGGCGGCGCCGGCGCCGGCCTGCGCGACATCGCGCGCGCCCTCAACGTCGCGCATGCTCGTCTTCGGGTTGCCACAGCGGCGGCAGTGGCGGCGAGAACGACATGGGCAGCAGGATCTTGTTCTGCATGCGCACGAGCAACGGCTGGATGTTCTTGCGCACATACTCCTGCCATTCGGGCATGGCCAGCAGAATCGCGCGGCGGCGCGCGCGATCCTCAAGATCTTCGTAGCCCCACAGGTGGACCACCTGATTCAGCGGACCGATGTCGGTATAGAAATAGCCGATCAGCCTGCCCAGCACCGGCCGCTGGATCGCAATGCCTTCGCGCTCGAAGTGCTGCGCGAACTCACGCGCGCCGTTCGGCCGCAAATCATAGATTCGTTCCTCGACGATCATCGCTGCCTCCTGTATTTCATCTCGAACCGGCAAGGGTCATTGCGCTACGGTCTGCGGCGCGATCTTCTGAAACTTCTGCAAACTGCGCAGCGTGGTCGGCATCGGCTTGTCGGGGAACAACAGCGGCCACGACGTATACGACGTTTCTCCCACATAGATATCGCCGTGCGAGTCGACCGCGACGCCATGCACCGAAAGAAATTGCCCCGGCGCCGTACCGGCAGACGGCGTGCTTTGAATCCGCACCAGCACCTCACCCTTGTTCGACAGAATCGACAGCCGCGGACCGAGGTTCGGCGCGCCGCGATTGAAACCGTACATGGGGCCCGTCTCGCCGACGTAACACAGTGGACACTTGCCGCGCGGCATATACATGCCATTCGGACGATGCAGGTTGTGCCATTGGGTCTCGAAGCGCCCGTCGCTGTCGAAGATCTGGATGCGGTGATTCTCGCGATCGGCGACGTAGAGCCAACCGTCCTCGTCGCAGGAAATGTTGTGCGGCAGGTTGAACTGGCCGGGCTCGCAACCCGGCTCGCCCCATGATTTGATCAACTTGCCGTCGGGGGTGTACTTGTGAATGCGCGCATTGCCGTAGCCGTCCGACACGAACAGGTCGCCCGCCGGAGAGAGCGCAGTGTGCGTGCAGTGATTGAACGGCAGGCCGCTCATGAACGGCGTCGGCTCGCGAGGCACGCCCACCGTCATCAGGGTCTTGCCGTAGAGATCGCATTTGTAGACTGCGCTGGCGCCGTCGTCGGTCAGATAGATGGTGTCGTCGGGCCCCATGTGCACGCCATGCGGACGTGCATAGAAACCCTCGCCCCACGAGCGCAGAAACTGGCCTTCGCGATCGAACACGATCATCGGATGTTCGCCGCGATTGAAAACGTAGACGTTGTCGTGCCGGTCCACGCCGACCGCGGCAACCTCGCCCATCTTCCAGCCGTCGGGCAACTGCGCCCAACCGTCCACGGTCTGATAGGTAAACTCACCGCTGCCCACAATGGTTGCCATGAAGTCGATCCTCGAAAGTCGGAACAGGGACACGTGCGTGCGGCGTGCGTACACGTGAATTGCCGCTGTGCACGCAACGTGTCCAGTTCCGTTACAGTCCCACGGCGAAAGACTCGGTCGCAAGGTTATTTTTTGCACGCCGCATATGACCTTCAGGTTGCCCAAAGCGGTTGTCGGCGCGCGGCGCCGAACCGTGGCGAGGCTTCCGTTTTGTGATACTCGCTGTGACTTTATCTGGCTTGTGAAAGGCTTTCATTGCCCGTTAGCATGACGTGTATCCGGTATCTCGCCGGAGCCGGGCGGATGGAGACGCCGCGCCCTCGCAGCGGTTCAGCAATGCGATAGGGCGCCGCCCGCAGAACAACACGGAGGACTTCAGCGATGGTTTCCCGACGCCAATTCGTCGCCTCGTTGGGCGCCACGGCACTGGCAGCCTGGCCCGCCCGATATGCAATGGCGGCCTACCCCGAAAGTCCGATCCGCTTTGTGATTCCATTTCCGGGCGGCACCCAGGAAGCGCAGGCCCGGCTGCTCGCCAAATCCCTGGGCAAGTACATCGGCCAGCCCGTGATCGTCGAAGCGCATCCAGGCGCCGGCGGCAACATCGGCGCCGCCTACGTTGCCAAGGCGCGCGGCGACGGTTATACGATGCTGCTCGGCGTCAGTACCTTCTTCGAGACCAATCCGTTGATCTACAAGGACATCGGCTACAAGCTGAGCGATCTGACGCCGGTGAGCCTGTTGTCCGAACAGCCGTTTCTGCTGGTGTCGCGGCCCACGCTGCCGGTCAGCAACGTGCCCGATCTGATTCGCTATGCGAAGCAGAACCCTGGCAAGATCACGGTCGCGACCGCGGGGCCAGGCAGTCCGCTCGATCTGGCGAACCGGCAGTTCATGGCGCACGCGGGCGTGACGACGACACCCGTGCCGTACAAGGGCGGCGGTGAAGACACCATGGCCGTGATGAGCGGATTCACCGACCTTGAGTTCGGCGGCATTCCGAACGTGGTCGGCAACATACACGCGGGCAAGCTTCGCGCGCTTGGCATCACCGGCTCACGCCGACTCGCGAGCCTGCCCGATATTCCCACCATCGCCGAGGCGGGCCTGCCCGGTTTCGACTTCTCGGTGTGGAGTTGCCTGTCCGTTCCCAGCACCACACCCGCGCCGATCATCCAGCAGCTCAACGCCGCCGTCATCAAGACGATTGCGGACCCCGAGGTGCGCAACGGTTTCGCGCAATTGAACCTGATACCCGTGAGCAGTTCGAGCGAAGCGGTCGTGCAGCGCATCGCGTCGGAGACCGCGCAATGGCGGTCCATTTTCGACAAGTCCGGGTTCAAGCAGATGTGAGCGCGGCGCAGAGCTTCGCGCACGGTTGATTGGGTGTCCGCATCTTTTCGACGCCGGAGCGCCGGCCGTGGCCGGCGCTCACTCATTCATGCGCCGACGCGGGCAAACTTCTGCAGACACCGCAGCCCTTCGTCCGGCATGGGCACTTCCGGAAATAGCGACGGCCACGCCGTATAGCCGACCTCACCGACATACACGTCGCCTCGCGAGTCGACCGCAAGCCCGTGCGGCGACAGAAACTGACCCGAACCGATGCCTGCCGCGGGATTGCTCGTAATCCGCGCGAGCAGCTCGCCTTTGTTCGACAGGATCGACACGCGCGGCCCGAGGTTCGGCGCACCGCGGTTGAAACCCCAGTACGGGCCGGTCTCGCCGACGTAGCAGATCGGACACTTGCCCGCAGGCATATACATGCCGCAAGGCCGATGCAGTTCGTGCCACTGCGTTTCGAAGCGCCCTTCGCCGTCGAAGACCTGGATGCGATGATTCTCGCGGTCGGCGACATAGACCCAGCCGTCCTCATCGCAGGAAATGTTGTGCGGCAGGTTGAATTGGCCCGGATCCGAACCGGACTCGCCCCATGAGAACAACAGCTTCCCGTCGGGCGAGTACTTGTGGATGCGCCCGTTGCCGTAACCGTCGGAAACGTAAATATCGCCGCGCGGCGAGAGCGCCGTGTGCGTGCAGCGGTTGAACGGCTCGCCGCTCATAAAGGGCGCGGCTTTGCCGGGCGTCCCCAGTGTCATCAGCAGCTTGCCGTCCGGTGTGCACTTCCTGACGGTGTGATCGCCGTCGTCAGTCAGATAGACGTCGCCGTCCGGCCCGATATGCAATCCGTGCGGGCGTTTGAACAGTTCGTCGCCCCATGCGCGGCGAAAGTTGCCGTCGCGATCGAACACGATCACCGGATGCGCTCCGCGGTGGAACACGTACACATCGTCGGCACTGTCGACGCCCACCGCGGCCACGTCGCCGAAACGCCAGCCGTCAGGCAGTTTTGCCCAATTGTCGACGAGCCGATACGTGTATTCGCCACTGCCGTAAAGTCTGTTCATGTGCTTCGCCCCATGTGGAAATGCCGGTCGTGTAGCTCAACGATCACATGGGGCATGAAGCGCCGGCAAGTCACATTTTCGTACAGCCGGTACAACCACGGTGAGGCATCGGCGCCATATCAACGCCACCCACGCCATACCAACGTTATACCGGCTCGACGCCCGCCTTGCGGAAAATCTCCCGCCACATCGGCGCTTCGGTTTCGATCCGGCGCGCAACGTCGGCGCCGTTCAGATGCAGCGGGAACAGCCCCATCTGTTCGAGGCCGGCGCGGCATGCAGGATCGGCAATCGCTTTCTCCGATGCCGCCTGCAGCCGCGTCACGACCTCGTCCGGCGTGCCTGCCGGCAGCGACAGGCAGGTCCATATCGTCACGTCATAACCGGGCACGCCCGCCTCGGCGATCGGCGGGATGCTGGGGAAATTCTTCAGGCGCCGGGTGCCCGTCACGCCGAGCGCGCGCATCTTGCCTGCCTCGATATTGCCCGTCACATCCGTCACGCTGCCGAACATCATGTCGGCGAATCCGCCCAGCAGCGCGAGCGTGTCTTCACCACCGCCCTTGTACGGCACGCTCAGTATCTTCGCGCCGGTGCGCGACATGAATTCACGGCTGCACAGATCGAGCGGACTGCCGAGTCCGCCGGTTGCGTTAGTCAGCTTGTTGGGATTGGCGCGTGCATACGCCACCAGTTCCTGCACGGAATGGATCGGCAGTTGAGGCCTGACCACGAGCACGAACTCCTGCTCGGACAGCAGCGACACCGGTCGCAGATCACGCGCCGTGAAGCCCGGA
Source organism: Paraburkholderia dioscoreae (assembly GCF_902459535.1). Lineage (NCBI taxonomy): Bacteria > Pseudomonadati > Pseudomonadota > Betaproteobacteria > Burkholderiales > Burkholderiaceae > Paraburkholderia > Paraburkholderia dioscoreae. The sequence goes on along the minus strand of NZ_LR699554.1, from coordinate 1,008,853 downwards.
TTGCGATAGATCAGCGGATTGATCTCGAAGAACGTGCTGACGCCGAGCAGCATCGTATAGCCGTCCGCGCGGGCTTTCGCGACATACGCCGCGGCAATGTTGCCGCCGGCCCCGCCTTGACCTTGCACGATGATCGGCTGGCCGAGAATCTGCCCGAGTGTCTTGGCGACGATACGCGCCTGCGCCTCGCCGGAGCCGCCCGGAAAGCCGACGATCAGCCGCAACGGACTGTCCGGATAGGCGGCGCGCGCGTCGAGCGCCCAGCTCATCAATGGCACGCCGAGTCCGGCGATGAACGCACGTCTGGTCAACATGATTGTCTCCTTGCATCCCGAAGATGCGCTGGCGCGGGCGGTTCCTTGTTATCCGGCCGCCTCGCAGAGCCTTCCTGCCGACCTCGTGCGCGCGGCCGCCGTTATGTAAGCGGGTCGTCAGTCCATACGGTCGTGCTCTCCCACGCATCGAGGTCCGCCGCCACGCGCGCCAGTTTGCTTCGCACCATCGCGAGGCCGGCGCTGCCGAGCACGAGGTGCTCGGGCGGTTCGCGGTCAGTGACCGCGGCGATGATCGCTTCAGCGGCGCGCTCGGGACTGCCCGGTTGCCGGCCGCTGCGCTCGACCACCTGCGTGCGTCGCTTGCCGGCAATCGACGCGTAGTCATCGATCGGCGTTCCCGTCTGCTTCAGCGATCGTCCCGCCCAGTCGGTTCTGAACGGACCGGGTTCGACGGCCGTCACCCGGATGCCGAGCTCCGCCGTTTCGCGCGCGAGCGACTCGCTCAATCCTTCGAGCGCGAATTTGGTAGCAGCATAGTACCCGCTACTCGGATTGCCGACGAACCCGCCGACCGATGTGACGTTGACGATATGGCCCGAGCGGCGCGCGCGCATGGACGGCAAGACCGCCTTGATCATATTGACCGCCCCGAAGAAATTGACCTCGAACATGGCGCGCATCTCGGCGTCTTCACCTTCTTCGACTGCGGCGAGATAGCCGTAGCCCGCATTGTTCACGAGGAAATCGATCTGGCCGTAGGCGTCCAGCGTCCGGGCCACGACCGTTTCGATATCGCTTGCGCTGGTGACGTCGAGTCGTGCGGCAAGCGCATGCGTTTCGCGGCCCTCGACCAGATCCGCGATCGATGCCGGATCGCGCGCCGTGACAACCGTGCGCCAGCCGCGCGCGAGCACGGCGGCAGCCAGTTCACGGCCGAAGCCGGTGGAACATCCGGTGATCAACCAGACAGGTGGGGTCTCGACGGACTCGGACATGGGCGCTCTCCTTCCGGATGAGTAAGGCAACGGGGAAGGCGGCGGATTACTGCCATCCGGCGCCCGGGACATCCACTTCGATGCTTTCGATGCGGCCGTCGCGCAGCCCGGCCATCTGCGGTCCGCTCGACGTGTTGGTGACGATATACAGAGTACGCTTTTCCCGGCCGCCCAGCGTGCAGGTGTAGGCGCCGCGGCCCTGCTCGAAGGTGATCTCCCGCGCGATGCAGCCGCCCTCGAACACGCGCAGCACGCGCTTGCCGGCAGGGTCGGCGATCCAGATCGCACCCTCGGCGTCGAGCGCGATTCCGTCCGGATTGCAGCCGTCGATCTCCGCGAAAAAACGGTGTGCTGACAGATCGCCCTTGCTGTCGATATCGAACATGCTCACGCGGTGCGCGAACGTTTCGGCGACGATCAGATGCCGTTCACCCGGCGTGATCACCATGCCGTTCGGAAAACTGACCGCGCTGCCGGTCTGATGGATCGAGCCGTCCGGGTCCACGCGAATGATGCGCGTGAGCTTCGGCGGCTCGCCGTTGTTCTTGTCGTAACCGAAGTTGCCGACATACGCGCGTCCATGCCGATCCACCACCATGTCGTTGCACGGGCCGCCTGCCACATCGCGCAGATCGGCGACGAGCCGCGTCGTTCCGTCGGGATTGATGGCGAGCAGGCAGCGGTCGAGCATCGACACGACGAGCGGCGTGCCATCCGGCATGAAGCCGAGCCCCGAAGGACGCTGCGGCACCCGTGCAACGATTTCGGCGCGCCCTGTCAGATCGATGGCCTCGACCTGGTGGGTGTACAGATCGGAAAACCACAGCCTCCCGTCGTGCCAGCGTGCGCCTTCGGCGAACGACAGCCCGCTGCGAATCGTGTGAGTGATCGTGTGGGCGATCGTTCGAGTCAAGGATTCTGGCATGACGTCCCTCGCGCTTGCGCCGGCTATCCCGCCAACGCAATGGTTTTTGGACGGACCCACGTGAGGTCGTCGATGGTGGAGGCGCGATGCATCTCGCGCACGTCGGTATCAGGAAAATGACGGCGCGCGCGATGCATCAGCGAACGGTTGTCCCACATCACGAGGTCGCGGACCGACCACTCGTGCGTGTAGACGAACTGCGGCTGCGTGGCGAATTCGGTCAGCTCGCGCAGCAGATCGAGTCCTTCCGGAATCGGCCAGCCGACGACATGCGATGCGTGTCCGGACAGGTACAGCGACAGGCGTCCGGAAACCGGATGCCGCCGCACCAGTTTTTTATGGGTCGCCGGAAAGCGCCGCCGTTCTTCTTCGTCGAAATCCGTGAAGCCGGCCACCGCGCGCGAATGCATCACGTTGTGCTCCAGCGTCAGGTCTTCGACGAGCTCCAGCCACTCGGCGGGCAGCGCGTCGTACGCCGCGCGCATGTCGGCGAACTGCGTCTGCCCGCCAACGCGTGCGACCGTATACGCGAGCAGCATCGAATAGCGGTTCGGCGTGGGCAGATAGGAACCGTCCGTGTGCCAGCGCCGGCTGCTCAGGAAATTCATCCGGCGCCGGTCGCCGGCGGGGAACGTCCGGTTGTTCTTGTCGAGGTTGGAGATGTCCGACACCATCGGCGAGAGCCGATGATCGGCTTTCGCCGTATGAAACGAAACCACCGGCTGCAGCGGACCGAAGTTCTGACTGAACGCCATCAGCTGCGCGTCGTCGATCAACTGATTGGGGAAGATCAGCACAGGGTAAATGGCGCTTGCCTGGCCGATTTCATCGACCTGTTCGTCGCTGAACGGCTGGCGCAGATCCAGACCGCGAATGCGCGCTGCGATTGTTGGATGGGCAGGTTCGATATCCAGGCTCATTTGCAGATCTCTCTGATTGGGTTAAGCGGATTCCCACGCACGAGCAGCGCCGCAGCGCGTATGCCGGTGCGATGATTCAGGACTATCGTAGGCTTGCCGGTCGCGTCATCACAAGACAGATTAATTCACAGCATGCGTGACGTCCGATCTCCGGCAGGCGCTCACTGCCGCGTTTCAATGCACACCGAAGCAATCCGGTGCGCGCATAGGCACCAACCCGACTGGACGCGCGGCCAGATTTCTGTACGCTTGAAAAAGTGGTGCCGCCGCCCGCCGGGACGCCCAGCCATCAGCCTCGAAGCACCGCCCGGCGCCGGCCCGGAACAGGGCTGCCTGCCCGCTTGGAGACGTCATGGACTTCCGGCTGCGTCAAATGGAGATATTCCGCTCGGTCATGCTGACCGGGTCGATCAATGGCGCAGCCAAGCTGCTGTTCATTTCGCAGCCCGCCGTGAGCCGCATCATTGCCCATACCGAACAGACGCTCGGCCTGAAGCTTTTCAATCGCGCGAAAGGCAAGCTGATTCCGACACCCGAAGGCGTCGCGCTATTCCGGCAGGTCGATGAGTTCTACGAACACGCGCTACAGGTCAACAATTTCGCGCGCGATCTGGCGCAAGGCGCGACCGGTACGCTCAATCTCTCGTCCAGTCCGTGTCTGAGCTATACGGTAATGCCGCGCGCCATTGCCCAGTTCATTGCGCGCTATCCGAAGATCCGGGTGGTTTATCACACGTCGCAACTGAACTGCATGGCGACCGAGGTGCTCAGCAACAAGGTCGATGTCGCTGTCGCCGTGATGCCGATCCAGCATCCGAACGTGAAAGTCGAAGTGTTCACGACCGGCAAGATGGCCTGCGTGCTGCCCAAGGATCATCCGCTCGGCAGTCAGACCGTGCTGTCGCTCGCCGACGTCTCGGCGTATCCGCTGATCGTGCATCATCCGAGCATCACGTTCGGCAAACTCGTTTCGACCGCGTTTCGCGACGCGGGCCTCGAAATGCGCTCGCGCGTCAACGTGTTCCAGACCGACGTGGCGTGCTCGCTGGTGCGGGCCGGCGCGGGTATCGCCATCGTCGACGAATACACGGCGTGCGCGGGCGCATGGCACGACCTGATGCAACGTCCGCTTGCCGAGCCGATCACGTTGACGCCGTGCATCGTGCGCTCCGCGTTCGACAATCAGGCCACGCACGCCGACAAGTTCATCGAGATCCTGCGCAGTGTCGCCCACGCGCGCTGAGCGGGCGCCGATGGTCCGCGGCGCTCGGCCGCTTTGAAGCGCCAGCGTGGTCACACGCAATGTGCGTTTATTGCGCTTGCGAGCCTTTTACCGACTCTTAAAATCGGACCGCATAGGGGGCGGCATTGAGCTGCCGGCGAGTTGCCGGACAGGGCCGCCCCTCTCCTTCATGCGCGCACCGGAGTCAAGATGACCGCCGCTCAACGCGTCACAGAAACGACCGATATTCTCGGCGAATGCCCGCTATGGAGCGAGGCTGAACAGGCGCTGTACTGGATCGACATCCGGCGGCCGGGCATCCAGCGCTGGCATCCCGCAAGCGACGCGCTGCGCTACTGGCCCATGCCCGACCTCGTCGGCTCGATTGCGTTGTGCCGCGACAACCGCTTGCTGGTCGCGTCGCGATCACTGTTTTACCTGGACACGCGCACGGGGGAAATGACCCGCTTCGCGCCGCAGCGCGCCGAAGACCCGGCGCTGCGCTTTAACGACGGCAAATGCGACCGCCAGGGCCGCTTCTGGGTCGGCACGATGAACGACCGCACGCGCGAGCCGGTGGGAGAACTGTTTCGCGTGGACGAGCGCGGTGCCGTCAGTATCGAGGCGGGCATCCGGGTGCCGAACGGCACCTGTTTCAGTCCCGATGGCCGCACCATGTACTTCGCCGATTCCGATCTGCAGACCATTTTCACTTACGCGCTCGATCCCGGAACGGGCGCGCTCGGTGAACGCCGCGAGTTCGCGAAGACGACACTGCCCGCCGTGCCAGACGGCGCGACGGTCGACGAGCAAGGCCATATCTGGATCGCGGAATACGGCGGCTGGTGTATCAAGCGCTATGCGCCGGACGGCAGCGTGGACCGTGTGTTCGACATGCCCGTGCAGAACCCGACCAGTTGCACGTTCGGCGGACGCAATCTCGATACGCTCTACATCACCACCGCTTCGCAAAGACTCACGCCGGATGAACTGGCGAAGCAGCCGTTTGCCGGCGCCCTCCTCGCGTTCCAACCCGGCGTACGTGGCCTGCCGGAGCCGCTTTTCCGCGGCAACGCCAAAAGTTGACGCGCGTGCAGGGTGCTGCGCGACGCGTGCCGCGTGCCCGCGCCGCCGCCCGCGCGCCGGGCCGGCACGCGTGACGAACCTCGCCCGCCCCGCACCCTACTGCGGAGCAACCCCCGCCTTCTTCAGAACGCCGCGCCAGACCTCCGTTTCGGTCGCGATACGGCGCGACAGTTCGGCGCCCGTACCGCTCACCGGAAAGAACCCGATTCTGTCGAAGCCCGCCTGAACCTCGGGCGAAGCCATAGTCTGCACGATCGCGGCGTGCAACTTTTCGACCACGGGCGCAGGCGTGGACGCGGGCGCCGACAGGCAGTTCCAGACGCTGAAATCGTAGCCCTGCAAGCCCGCCTCGGCGATCGTCGGCAGGTCGGGAAAATGCGGCAGGCGGCGGCTTCCGGTCACGCAGATCGGCCGCATCTTGCCGGACTGGATCCCCGCCATGACATCCGCCACGCCGCCGAACAGCATGTCGCAGAAGCCGCCGAGCACGGCCATCGCGTCTTCGCCGCCGCCCTTGTACGGCACGTTGATGATCTGCACGCCGGCGCGCACCATGAACTCCTTGCCGATCAGATCGAGCGGACTGCCGGGGCCGGCCGTGGCATTGGTGACCTTGCCCGGCCGCGCCCTCGCATAAGCAATCAGTTCCTGCAAAGAGTGAACGGGCAGCGAGGCGTTTACGATCAACAGGAACGGCTGCTCGGAAATGATGCTGACGGGTTGCAGGTCCGCAGGCTTGTAGCCGATGTCACGATAGATCATCGGATTGGTCTCGAAGAACGTGCTCACGCCCAGCAGCAGCATATAGCCGTCGCCGCGCGATTTCGCCACGTAGGCGGCGGCGATATTGCCGCCGGCGCCCGGATGAGCTTCGACGATCACCGGCTGGCCGAGCTTCGCGCCGAGCGTCTTCGCGACGATGCGCGCTTCGGCCTCGCCCGCGCCCGCCGGAAACGCGATGATGATGCGGATCGGGCTGTCCGGATAGTCCGCTCGCGCCGCCGGTATCCACGCGCTCGCGGCAAGCGCGGCGAGCGAGGCGAGACAGGTGCGTCGCGTGACGACGTTTCTGCGCGTGGGCTCATCCATCGAGCGTGTCTCCGTTGATTCGTTCGCGTTGCGCAGAATGCCCGAAGGCATGCGCGCGATTATGCGTTGTCGTGCGAGGTGGTTTGCGTCGAGCCTGTCACACGAAAGGCCTTGGGTTTGCTCTTGCGTCTGCGGATCGCGGCACGAATCGCAAAGCCCACCTGCAAGGCGATCAGCAGCACGGAGATGGCGATGAACACCGCGCTGATCGGGCGCTGGACGAACACCGCCATATCGCCGCGCGAGAGCAGCAGTGCGCGCCGGAAGTTGTCTTCGACCATCGGTCCGAGCACGAAGCCGAGCAGAATCGGCGCGACCGGAAACGCCAGCGCGAGCAGAATCGCGCCGATCACGCCGAACGCCAGGACTTCACCCACTTCGAACAGACTGTTGTTCGTGCTGTAGACGCCGACCGCAATGAACAGCAACGCCGACGGATAGAGATAGCGATAAGGCACGCGCAAGAACTTGACCCAGATGCCGATCAGCGGCACGTTCAGCAGCATCAGCAGAATATTGCCCACCCAGAAGCTGGCGACAAGCCCCCAGAAGAGGTCCGCGTGATCGGTGATCAGTTGCGGTCCGGGCTGAATGCCCTGGATCATCAACGCGCCGAGAATCAGCGCCATGACGGCGTCGCCGGGTATGCCGAGGCTCATTGTCGGGATGAAGTCGACCTGGGTTTTCGAGTGCGAGGCGGCCTCGGGCGCGGCGACACCCTCGATCGCACCCTGACCGAACTTCTTCGGGTTGCGGGAAATCTTCTGTTCGAGTGCGTAAGCAATGAAGGTGGTGATCGTCGAGCCCGTGCCCGGCATGCCGCCGAACAGCGCGCCGACCGCTGTGCCGCGAACCATCGGGAAGAAGGCCTGCTTGAGCTCCTTCCAGCTCGGGCGCATGTCGCGCAATCGCACATGCGTGGCCCGGCTCACGACCTGCAGGCGGTTCACGTTGCGCAGGAAATCGGCCACACCGAACAGCCCCAGTGCGAGCGCAACGATCTCGACACCGTCGCCGAGCTTCGGGAAGCCGAACGTAAAGCGCATCGTACCGGTGTTGATGTCGGTGCCGACAACACCGATCAGCAAGCCGAACAGCGTCATCGCCACGCCTTTCAATACCGGCCCGCGCGACATCGTTCCGCCGGCCAGAAGACCCAGCAGCATGATCGAGAACAGTTCCGCGGGTCCGAACTTGAACGCGATGCTGACGAGCAGCGGCGAGGCGAAAATCATCAGCACGATCCCGCACGACGCCGCGAAGAACGACGAGATCATCGCGATGCCGAGCGCGGTTCCGCCTTTGCCCTGCCGCGTCAGCGGATAGCCGTCCAGACACGTCACCGCGTGAGGCGGATGACACGGCAGATTCAGCAGGATGGCGCCGATCGCGCCGCCATACTGCGACCCGTAGAAGATGCCCGCCAGCATCATGATCGCGGGGACGGGATGCATGGTGTAGGTAAGCGGCAACAGCATGGAGATGGCAGAAAGCGGCCCCATGCCCGGCAGCACGCCGATCAGGTTGCCCACCACCACGCCGAAGAACGACCACGCGAGGTTATGCCACTCCAGCGCGACGCCGAAGCCATACCAGAGATCGATCAGAGACTGGCTCATGCTTGTCTAGCCCCATTGAAAGAGCGGGAACTGCAACGACAGCGCCCACCAGAACACCAACACACAGAGCACCGTCATTCCGGCGGCGAGCAGCAACGCGCGCCATATCGTGTTCTCCCGATCGCCGAGCGCGGAAATGAAGACGATCGCGAAAGTGGCCGGAACGAGACCGCCATATTTACCGAGCACGATGAACGCAACGATGCTGCCGAGAATGAAGCACCACGCCTTGCGCTCGGGCGCCAGCTTCTTTTCGCCGTCCTGCGGCGCCGCATATCTCGCCACGACCGCGATCGCCACGCCCGTGCAGACGAGCGCCACGCCGATCGAAACAGGAAAGAAACCCGGCCCCATCTGGCTCAACGTGCCGATGCTGTAGCGTATGCCGTCGTAGATCGCGCCCAGCCCCACGGCGGCCATCAGCATGCCGGCGTAGTAGTCGCGGCGGCGCGCATTCACGTGTTCGGTCGAATCGGTCGATCCAGTCGCGTCCATCGCATTGCACTCCTGTGCGGGTCGTTGCTGCCGTGCGGTCGTCGTTCCGCCATCTACCGCCGTGTACTGCCATCTACCGCCGTGTACTGCCATGTACTGCCATGTACTGCTTATGCACCACCAACCAGGTACTGGCGGGTCCACTCGTCATATTCCCGAACGCCGGTCGCCTGTTCCAGCAATTGCTTCGACGCCTGGCCGGGCAGGTGCAGCGACAGCGTGCCCGAACGCACCAGTTGCATCGAATCGTGCAGCGCCTTGAGCGCGACCGAGAAGGTCTGGTGTCCCGCCGACCACGCCTTCACCCGGCGGGTAGCAAGATAGGCCGGATCGCATAGCGCTTCCGGTGCGCCCGCCATCAACAGCGGCACTTTGACCGCGTCCGAGATCGCGTCGATCTGTTCGCGCTGCTGCGGCCCCGGCAGAAAGATCGCGTCGACGCCTGCCGCTTCGAATGCCTTGAAACGCGCGACGGCGTCCTCGATACCGTTGATGGTCGCGGCGCTCGTGCGCCCCAGCACCAGCAGGTCGGAGTCGCCGCGCGCCGCGACGGCGGCCTCGACGCGCGCCACCGCTTCGTCGAACGAAACCAGCGCCGGTTTGCCGGAGCTTCCGTAAGGCCGCGGCAGCAGTGTGTCTTCGATCGTCACGGCCGCGGCGCCCGCGCGGTCCAGTTCGTGCACGGTGCGCATCACCGATAGCGCATTGCCATAACCGTGGTCGCCGTCCACGACGAGCGGCACGTCCGACACCCGCGTGCACCGATGCACCTGTTCGGCGAGCTCAGTCAGTGTCAGCACGATCAGATCCGGCGCGCCGAGCACCGCGTACGACGCGAGCGAGCCGCCCATCAGGCCCGCTTCATAGCCGAGTTGTTCGGCAAGCCGCGCGGAAATCGGATCGAAGATGGTGGCCATCGTCACGCAATCTTCCCGATCGAGAATCTGGCGCAGCCGTCTGCGCTGTGTAGTCGGTCCCAACAAGAGCCTTCTCCCGTGTTCGTTCAACATTGATCAGCAGTGTTCGAGTTTCCTGACAGCCGCAAAACACGGCCGCAAAGCGCGCCCGCGCCTATTCCAGTGTCACCGATACTTCGCCGAGACCTTCGAATGCAACGCGCGCTTGCATGCCCGCGCGCGCCGGATAAATCCCCGTGCACGTTCCGGTAATCACGACATGCCCCGCGCGCAAAGGCTCACGCTTATGCGGTGCGTTGGCAAGCGCCACCAGCGCATCGAATGGATTGCCCGCCGCATTGCCGCCGCAGGTTTCGGTCACCACCACGCCGTCGATCGCGAGCGTCACGCGCAAGCTCTCCAGCGCAATGTCCCGCCAGTTGCGCTGACCGCTGCCGTAAATCAGCGCACAGTTGCCCATGTTGTCAGCAATCTTGTGTTCGAGGGGAGCTTCCATGAAATTTCCGAGGCGTGGCGCACCAATCTCGATGGCGGCACATACGGAACTCACGGCGTCGGCAACTTCGTCCGGTGTATAGGGTGAGGCTCGCGGCGGCAGGTCGCGGCTCAGGACGAAGGCCACCTCGCCTTCGACGGCCGGCGCAGGGGATGAGGTCAGCCGGACCCGCGCGCCGCCCGCAACACACGCGTCGCGATAGACGGGGGCATGCGTGAGCCGCACGTCGCGCACGTAGCCGACCTTCCAGCCCGCGATCGGCTGACCGAGCAGCCGCGTCATTTCGCTTTGCACGGCGAATGCCTCGGCCATCGAGACGGATGCGTCCTGCGCTGCGAGCATGGGCAGCACATTATTCGAACGCCGTGCGCCGAGTAGCGCGTCGGCAATGTGCGCTATGCGCGTCACCTGCGCTGCGTCGATGTCGGCCAAATCCGTCTCCTGTTCTGTTCGCCGCATTCGCCGGTCGAAGTCCGCAGGCGCCGAGGTCATCGGTGCCTGCGTCCGCCAGTCGGATGCGTCGCGCGGCGTGTATGTCGCGACACGTCGTGAACCCAGTTTGCTCACACGGGCATGGACCCGCAACGTCATTTATGTCACAGCGCGCGTGCGATTTTCGAAAGCTTTTTGCATGTTTCGCATGCGCGGCCGGTCAACCTCGTTCAACGTGTGGGCCGCACCATCGACTGGCTTCGCCAGTAGTCGAACAGCGTCTCGACACTGTTGACGCCGCCGCCCATGCCGCTCCTGTTCACTCCCGCATACGGCACGCCGAGTGGAAACAGGTTGTGTGCGTTGATCCAGCTATTGCCCGCCACCATCGCTTCCGCAACCCGCGCCGCGCGTCTCGGGTCGTGGCTCCATACGCTGTTGGCAAGACCGTAGTCAGTGTCGTTCGCGAGCTCGACGGCTTGCGCTTCGTCCCTGAACGGCGCAAGAAAGGCGACCGGACCGAAAATCTCTTCGCGCGCGGCCACGTTCTCGAGCGAGCCCGCGAGCAACGCGGGACTCACGTAGAAACCGTCGTGCCCGGCCACGTCGACTGCGCCGCCCTTGAGGACGGCTCGCGCGCCGTCGCGTTGTCCGCGCTCCAGATAGCCGAGCACCCGCTCGCGCTGTTTCGCGCTCACGACCGGCCCCATCTCCGCGCCGGGGTCGAGTTGATAGCCGATCTTTGTGCGCTGCAACGCAGCGACGCTCGCATCGACGAAACGCTCGAAGATCGATTCGTGCACGAGCCAGCGAGTCGCATCGCAGCAGACCTGGCCCGTGTGGAATGTGATTGCGCGCGCAAGTTTGTCCGCGGTCTCCTCGATATCCACATCGTCGAAAATCACGGCTGCGCCCTTACCGCCCAGTTCGAGTTTGCATGGCACGAGATTTCTGCCGCAAGCTTCCGCCACCATGCGTCCGACTTCCGGCGAACCGGTAAACGACATGCGCTTGAGTCCCGGATGGCGCGACAATGCAGCGCCCGCTATCTCACCCAAACCCGTCACGACGTTGATGACGCCATCTGGAAAGCCGATCTCGCGCGCGAGCCGAGCCAGGTAAATGGCCGACAGCGGCGTGTCCTCCGCCGGTTTGATGACCACCGTATTGCCCGCCGCGAGTGCCGGAGAGATATTCCATCCGATCAGCACCATCGGGAAGTTCCACGGAACGATGAATCCGCACGCGCCCCAGGGCTGCCGCGTGGTCCACGCCTCGTAGCCGGATACCGGCAATGCCGAGCGGCGCTCCGTGTTCAGGGCCAGCTCGTTGAAGTAACGCAGCGTATCGACGAAGCTCTGCACGTCGCCTTGCGCCTGCTGTTCGATCTTGCCGGCGTCGAGCGCTTCGATCTGGCCGATGATCGCCTTGCGCCGTTCGACTTCGTCCGCGAGCCGGTGCAGCCAGATCGCGCGGTCGTTCGGGTGCATCGTGGCCCAGCCCGACCGGGCGAACGCGCGCCGTGCCGCGTCGACCGCACGATCGACGTCCGCGGATCCCATCGCGGCAACCGTCGCGAGATGTTCGCCGGTGCCGGGGTCCAGCGTCTCGAAGGTGGCGCCGTCGACGGCCTGTTCATCGCGGCCGTCGATCACGCCGCCGAGCGGCCCCGCGTCGAGAAAGCGCGCGACCTCGGGCAATAGTGAAACAGAGCTAGATGTCAGAGTGTGCATGAGGATTCTCCAAGGCTAAACCGGAATGGCGAATTCAGGCGTGGATCAGCGCGTGCATAGCGCTGTCACGCCGCGATCTTTTCGAACTTCTGCAGGCATCGCAAACGCGGCGGCGGCTCGACGCCTGGAAACAGCGACGGCCATGCGGTATAGGAGACCTCGCCCACGTAGATGTCGCCGCGCGAATCGACCGCGAGACCATGCGGCCCGAGAAACTGGCCGGGGCCCGTGCCGGCCGCCGGCGTCGTGGTGATGCGCGCGAGCAGTTCGCCCTTGTTCGACAGGATGCTCACGCGCGGTCCGAGATTGGGCGCGCCGCGATTGAAGGAATAGTAAGGACCGGTCTCGCCGACGTAACACAGCGGGCACTTTCCGGGTGGCATGTACATGCCGCAAGGCCGGTGCAGGTTGTGCCACTGCGTTTCGAAGCGGCCGTCGCCGTCGAACACCTGGATGCGATGATTCTCACGGTCCGCGACATAGACCCAGCCGTCTTCGTCGCATGAAATATTGTGCGGGAGATTGAACTGGCCCTTGCTCGATCCTGGCTCGCCCCATGACAGGATTCTTTTTCCGTCAGGCGAATACTTATGGATCCGCCCGTTGCCGTAGCCGTCGGCCACGTAAATGTCGCCGCGAGGCGAAAGCGCCGTGTGCGTGCACCGGTTGAAAGGCATGCCGCTCATGAACATGGAAGGCTCGCCGGGCACGCCGATCGTCATCAGCAATTTGCCCTCGGGCGTGCATTTGCGCACGGTGTGATCGAAATCGTCGGTCAGGTAGAGCGCGCCGTCGTGGCCGATATGAATGCCGTGCGCGTGGCGGAACAGATCGTCGCCCCACGCACGCAGAAAGTTGCCGGCCCGGTCGAACACGATCACGGGATGGCGCCCCCGGTGAAACACGTACACCTGATCGTTGCTGTCGACGCCCACCGCCGCGACGTCATAGAGTTCCCAGCCGTCGGGCAAGGTGCCCCAACCCTCGACGATCCGGTACGTCATTGCTCCACTGCCCACCACGTTGCTCATCTGGAAGTGTCCTCAAAGGAGCCAGGGCGGCCGTTCGGGAGTGAAAGCCGCATTCGCAGACACCGGTCAAGGCATGCGGCGTTTCGCGTCGAACGGTGACTCCGGCGCCCCAAGAATCACACGTGCCAAAGCGGCGTCGCAAGACACTTTTTGGCACACGCGGTATGCGCATTATCGACGGGATGCCCGAGCGGCGGGGCTTTCAATGGAAAACCCTATCTTGATAATTAGTCGCGCGAGTGCGAGCCTTTTTTAGACAGTGAGACTGCGGCGCAGTTACTCGCTGTTCGAACCGACATCGATCCGCGTCAGATTCGTCGCTCGAAATAATTGGCGCGACCGGGACAGCCCCCACTGCTCCCGGATGATTGACGGAGACACGCGATGCCCAAACGCCGACTTCCTTCATTGAATGCGTTGCGCGCTTTCGAGTCCGCCGCGCGCAATCAGAGCATGACGCGCGCGGCGGAGGAGCTGTGCGTAACGCACAGCGCGATCAGCCGCCATGTCGCGAAGCTCGAGGACTACCTCAACGCCAAGCTGTTCGAGCGCGGCCACCAGCAGGTCGTGCTCACCAAGCGCGGCGCCGCTTACGCGTCCCGCTTGCAGGTGCTGTTCGATCAGATCCAGGACGTGACCGCCGAATACTTCTACGCGCGGCCGGACAATGCGTCCTTGCGTATCGGCGTGCTGTCCACATTCGCGATGCGCTTTCTGATTCCACGGCTCGCGCGCTTCAAGAAGCTATATCCCGAGATCACCCTTCAGGTCGAAAGCGCGCACGAACACGTGTCGCCGAGAGACGAAGAGGTCGACGTTGCGATCTGGTTCGGCAACGGCGACTGGCCGGGTCTGGTCAGCGAGCATCTGTTCCATGAAGAACTCGTACCGGTCGGCAGCCCCACGTTGCTCGCCGGACACGAACTTGGCAATCCGGACGATCTCGAATCGTTCCTTCTGCTGCACGCGGCAGCGCGCCACGACGACTGGCAGCGCTGGCTGAGCGCGACCGGCGCGACACGTGTGGACGGCTACAAGGGTTTGAAACTCGAATACTCGGGCCTCGCGTATCAGGGTGCGGTAGACGGTCTGGGCCTCGCCATGGCGCAAACGCTGTTCGTGCAGGAAGACCTTGCCAACAGGCGGCTGGTCGCGGCGCTTCCGCAGCGCGTGAAGACCGGCCGATCGTATTACCTCGTGCACAACGAAATGAAGAGCGAGCAGCCGGTCATTCTGCGCTTCTCCGAATGGCTCAAGGACGAGGTGCGCAAAACGATCGAAGAGATCGACCGGACCCAGGCCGAGCACATCGAAGTGGTGTAGCGCCGCCGCCCGACGCAACCTCACACCAGGTGTTCAATAAACTCGCTTGTGAGCCGCCGCATGCGGTCGGTACGATGGAATGGAGCGAACTCGTAGCGCGCATTCGCGCGTGCCTGACGAACTCCACCCTCGTCCGATACAAGGAACATCCATGAGCCTGAACGTCGAAGCCGTCCATCCATTCATCGCTGCGCGCATCCACGGACTCGATCTGTCAAAACCGCTTTCCGATGAGCGTATCGTTGAAATCGAGCAGGCCAGCGGCCAATATCCGGTACTGATCTTTCCGCGCCAGTACATCGACGACGACCAGTTGCTTGCATTCGCCGCCGGCTTCGGTCCGCTGCAGATTGCCGTCTCATACTCGACGCGCCCGGAGGATCACCGGCTCGCCCCGATGATCAACGACATCTCCAATCTCAGCAAGGAGAACCAGACCTACCGGCCCGGCGACCGCCGCAGGATGAACAACCTCACGAGCCGCCGCTGGCACTCGGATGCCTCGTATCTGCCGCTGCCCGCACGCTATTCGTTTCTGCTCTCGTATATCGTACCGGCGGTCGGCGGTCAAACGCAGTTCGCCGACATGCGCGCCGCGTATGACAACCTGCCTGATCATTTACGCAAGGTTGTCGAAGGCCTGAGCTGCCACTACGACATCATGGCGTCACGCGCGGCCGCCGGCTTCTACGACGCATCCGACGAAGAACGCAAGGCGCTCGCGCCGTGCATTCACGAACTGGTCCGCACGCATGCCATCTCCAGGCGCAAATCGCTGTACCTGTCGAGCCACGCGACGCATGTGGTCGGCTGGCCAGAGCCGGAAGGCCGCGATCTGCTGCGCGAACTGACCGAGTTCGCCACGCAGCCGCAGTTCGTGTATTCGCACGAATGGTCGGTTCGCGACCTCGTCATGTGGGACAACCGTGCGCTGATGCATCGCGGTCGTCCGCATATTCCGGAAACCGACGTTCGCGAGATGCATCGCGCAACGACGCTCGACGACCGCACGTGGACGCGCGGCAGCAATCAGCCCGTCGCGGCAAGCGTCGCCTAGTGTTGTGCGCCTGCCCGTCTGAAAGCTCGATACGGCCACGCCCTCGCTAATGCCACTGGGTGCATCAGCCTGGGCTTCGCGAAGGTGTTTTTTGTCGTGACGCGGTCTAGTCGTGCGAGTAAGGACGGGCGCCCTGAAGCGGCACCGCGGCGCGCAGAATCTGTCCGGATTCAGACTCCGTAATGTAGACCACACCGCTGTCGGCGGGATCGAATGCCACGTTCGAAGTCTGCAGCCCGGCACACGAACACACCCGGGCAACCGGTTCGCCGATCCTGTCAAAGAGCCAAACGGCGCCCAAGCCGATGTGCGCGACCGCAAGACTGCCGTCGACGGCGCACGCGAGACCGTCCGGCCCGGTGCCGCCGGACAATTGCAGATAGTGGCCGACCCGCGCGACCGAGCCGTTGCCGAACGGATCCAGCGGCACACGCCAGACGGCATTCGCGCGCGTTACCGCCAGATATAGCGTGCGTTCATCGGGGCTCAACGCGAGTCCGTTGGGACTTGGGATATTGTCGAGCAGCCTGTCGAGCCTGCCTTCGACAGTCAAACGATAAAGACACCCGAACGGCCGATCGAGGCCGGTCTGCCCCTGGTCCGTGAAGAACAGCTCGCCGGCGCGGTTAAATATCAGATCATTGGGACCGCGAAACGGTTCGAATCCGCCGGTCTTCACCAGATCTTCGACCGTGCCGCGCAACGGGTCCAGCACGACGATTCCGCGCAATTGATCGGCAATGAAGATGCGGCCGTCCCGATGAATCGCAATGCCGTTAGGCCGCCCATCGTACTGGCAGACGAGTTCGAATTGACCGCTCCGCGCGATCCGGAAAATACGGCCATAGGGTATGTCGACGCAATACAGGTTGCCTTCGCGATCGAATGCTGGTCCCTCCAGAAATGAGTCGCGAATCACGCCGAAGCGAACTTCCGCATGATCGGTTACACGAAAGGAGGCGGGCAGACTGGCGAAGACTTCCGTCTTGATTCTGGGTACATTGAACATGGCGGCACGCGAGCAGTGAGTGGATGATTTTTCACACGCCGGCCGCCGCCCTCTCCATGCAATTCGACATGGAATCTATCCGCGGCGCGACCGTGCAAATGTCTCACGCTCGCACCGCCGCCGAAGACCCGCAAGCGACTTTTCGGCACCTCGGGCGTGCCATGTGTACATCACAGCGGTTCATCACAGCAGTCGTGACTTATTCGCGCTTGTCAGGAAGCTCACGCGACAACTAGCATCCGTGCAAGCTGTCCGCATGCAAACGCATGGAACGATGCAAACCGGGCGTCCCTTCGGCGGAGCCCCGGAAATCAGACAGCGCAATAGCCGACGGAGATCACATGCAATGAACGCGCGGCGCGCTTTTCTTGCTGCACTGGGGTCGGCCGCGCTGTCCGGCGTATCGCGCCCGGTTTTCGCGGCGAACTATCCATCAAGCCCGGTGCGCTTCGTCAACCCTTATGCGGCCGGCTCCGACGACGTGCAGGCTCGCATCGTCGCCAAAGCATTGCAGAGCCTGCTGGGTGCGCCCGTGGTGGTCGAGGCGCATCCAGGGGCCGGCGGCAACATCGCGGCCCACTACGTGGCCAATGCGGCGCCCGACGGCTACACGATGCTGCTCGGCATCAGCGCGATCTTCGAAGCGAATCCGCTGCTGTACAAAACGCCAGGCTTCAGCGCGAACGACTTCCGGCATGTCAGTCTGCTGTCCGAGCAGCAGTTCGTACTGGTGGTGAATCCGTCGGTCCGCGCGCGATCGATTCCGGAGCTGATCGCTTACGCCAAACAGAACCCGAAGAAACTGACCAACGCAACGGCGGGCATTGGCAGCAATCTCTATCTCGCCGCGCTGGAGTTCACGTCGAAAGCGGCAATTCAGTTGCAGGACGTGCCTTATAAAGGAGGCGCCGAAGACACCGTCGCCGTGTTGAGCGGTATTGCGGATATGGAATTCGGCGGTGTGCCGAACGTCACCGCGCATATCCGTTCGGGCAAGCTGCGTGCGCTCGGTGTCACCGGAAAGTCGCGAGTGCCCGTGCTGCCCGATGTGCCGACCATTGCTGAAGCGGGCCTGCCCGGTTACGCGTTCGCGGTGTGGAACTGCATCTCGGTGCCGCGGGCGACGCCTGACAAGGTGGTTGCAACGCTGCACGATGCCACGGTCAAAGCGATCGCGCAGCCGGACGTCCGGCGTAGTCTCGAACAACTCGGCTTTCTGCCGGTCAGCAGTTCCCCCGGCGAGATTGATCAGCGCATACGCACTGAAGTGCCGCTCTGGAGTCAACTTTTTGCACAGGCGGGTCTCAGGGCGCAATAGCGGCGCGTTCTTTCTGCGTTGTTTCTGCGTTCTTTCTGATAGCCCGACGTGTGACGTGCGTAGCGCCGGCGGCGGTTTTCTCGCAACCGCCGGCGCATGTTTTACGTCACGTCACGTTCCCGCCTCGCTGCGCACGCTGCTGTCCGCTCGCGTCCACGCAGGATCGTCCATTACCGTGGCGCGATGCATCTCGCGCGGGTCGGTATCGGGAATGTGGCGGCGCCCGCGGTGCATCAACGCGCGGTTGTCCCACATCACCAGATCGCGTTCGTGCCATTTATGGGTATAGACGAACTGAGGTTGCGTCGCGAATTCCATCAATTCGCGCAGCAGATCGCGGCCTTCAGGAATCGGCCAGTCGACTACGTGTGTCGCGTGCCCCGACAGATAGAGCGTCTTGCGTCCCGACACGGGATGCCGCCTGACGAGCTTGTGCTGCGCGGGCGGCAGCTTCGCACGCTCCTCGTCCGGAAACTCGGTATAGCCGCTCAGCATGCGCGCCCACAAGATGTTGTACTCGCAGCTCAGATCCTCGACTACCGGGCGAAGATCTTCGGGCATCTCGTCGTACGCCTCACGCATATCGGCAAACTGCGTTTCACCGCCCCGCTGCGCCACGGTATACGCCAGCAGGAACGAGTAGCGCGCCGGAATTGCTTCATATGAAGCGTCCGTATGCCACCGCTTGCTGACGAAGTTGTTCATCCGGCGATGATCACCGCGCTTGAACGTCTGATTGTCCTTGCCGAGATTCGAGATGTCGGTGATTTTCGGCTGCAACCGGTGCTCCTTCTCACGCGTCTGATACGACATGGCGGTATGGACCGGTCCGAAGTTCGCGCTGAACGCAAGCAGTTCGTCGTCGTTGATGAACTGCTTCGGAAAGATCAGAACCGGATAACGGCCGCTTGTCTGCTCGATCGCCTCGACATCTTCCAGCGCGACGGGTTGATGCAGATCGAGGCCGTGAATGCGGGCGGCCAATAACGGGTGCACGACCTCAACGGTAAACGCCATAGCTGCTCCATGATGCCCCACACGAGGCGAGTATTCAGCCATCGTAGAAGGTGTCGGCATGGGCTCACAAGCGCATTTAGATCACACCGCGTGTGAGCGCCGAGTGCGAACGCGCGCCAGTACGTCGGATCGACGCCGCCGATTGCAGGCAGTGTCTGCAAAAGTCAGACCGTGCGTGTAAAAAACGGGCTTGTGGGAATCACTGCCGGTGTGGGATCGTAAAACGCAGTGGCGCGACCGGCCATGACCGCGTACGACAGCTTTCAATCGAGGACGAAATGACATTCTTCAGAAAAGGCGACGTTTCGATCCGCTACGAACAATATGGAAGCGGCTTTCCTTTGCTATTGCTTCCTCCCGGCGGCATGCGGGCAACCATCGACGACTGGCAGCGCATGGCGTTCAATCCCGTCGAGATCTTCCGCCACGACTTTAAGGTGATCGCACTCGATCAACGCAACGCCGGCCAGTCGACCGGCCCGCTCTCCGACGGCGATCCGTGGGATCAGTATGCGGCTGACCATCTCGGCTTGCTCAACCACCTTGGTATCGAGCGCTGTCACGTAATGGGATGCTGCATCGGCGCGTCTTACGCATTGAATCTTGCGCGGCTCGCACCGTCGCGCGTGGCGTCGCTGGTGCTCCAGCAGCCCATTGGTATCGACGAAGCCAACCGTCAGGTCATGCCCAATTCATGGCGCAAGTGGGCCGATGAACTGACCGCCAATCGTCAGGACCTGAGCCCGACAGCGCTTGAGGATTTCGGCCGCAGAATGTGGGCTGGCGATTTCGTCCTGAGCGTGAGCCGGGAGTTTGTCGCCTCGTGCCAGACGCCCATGCTGATCCTGCCGGGCGCCGACCTGGAGCACCCGGCGGTCATTGCGGAAGAACTTGCGCGGCTGGCTCCGAGTGTCCGCACCCTGCAACCGTGGAAAGAGCCCGCCGGCTGCATTCCTTCCGCGGTGGCCGTGGTTCGCGATTTCCTCGCGAGAAACAGCCATTGAGCTTCGCGGCAACAACGAAGCACGAAGCAAGCCGCGTATCACGCGGCGGGACGCTTCCGAATCGACCATTAGTGCGCGTAAAAATGCATGCCGCCGTCCACTGGAATCACATCTCCCGTGATGTACCTCGCGCGCGGCGACGCAAGAAATGCCGCCAGATAACCGATGTCGAGCGGATCGCCGAAGTAGCCGATCGGCACGTTGCGCGTAATAAACGCCTGTTTCGATTCTTCGGTGGGATGCAGGCGCTTTTCGATTTGCTCGCTATGAATTCTGCCCGGCGGGATAGTGTTGATCGTGATGCCGTCCGCGGCAATTTCGCGCGAGAGGCTCTTGGCCCATAGATGCAGCGCCGCCTTCGCCGGACCACTGGGATTGAGTCCACGCGGTTCCATCGAACCGCTGATATTGATCACGCGCCCCCATTTGCGCGAGCGCATTGCCGGCAGAACCGCATGTGTCATGCGTCGCGCTGCGGTGAAATTGAGCGCGAACGCCTCTTCCCAGACGTCTTCGCCCGCATCGAGCGGCGCGGGCCGCGACGCGCCCGCATTGTTCACCAGAATATCGATCTGCCCCAGCGCGTCGGTCGCCTGCGCGAGAATGCGCTCGATGTGACCGGGCGCGGTGAGATCGCCGACGATCACGATCGGCCGCATGCCGCCCTCCGCCACGATCGACGCCGCCACCTCCTCCAGCAGTGCATCGCGCCGCGCGGTGATCGCAAGCCGCACGCCCTCGCTCGCCAGCGCCCTTGCAATGCCCGTTCCAATGCCCGTGCTCGCGCCTGTGACGAGCGCCGTGCGTCCGCGAAGTTCGAGGTCCATGCTATCTCCCATGCAGTGAATAAGCGGTTCAATACGGGTCATTCCAGCGCGCTGTCACCCTCCACACGCGGCATGTGTTGCGATGCTAGGGCGCAACGCCGCTCCGTCACAAGCGCGTTAAAGTCACACTCCGCGTCACAACCAGCCGCTCCCGCTTCACATCGATATCACATCGATATCACATCGACATCACGCCGATATCACGCCGATATCACGCCCGCTGTGACTTAATCTCGCTTGTCGCATGAAGGCGCGCGCGCCTACGCTTGATCTGACCTGGCCCGCATCCGGCCGGCCATTCCGACAAGCAGTCTTTCCGTCATCTCCATCGATGAGGCGCTCATGACCTTCGCAGTCGAAGCAATCCAGGAACCCATTGCAGCGCGTATTACCGGCCTCGACCTTCGGCAACCTCTGTCGGCTGCCGACGCGCAAGCCATCGACAACGTAATTGCACAGTATCCGGTACTCGTATTCCCGGCGCAGGATATCGACGACAATCAACTGCTCGCGTTCAGCGAAAACTTCGGGCCGGTACAGGTCTCCGTGCAATACGCGACGCGTCAGAACGAACATCGCCTGCAGCCGCGCATCAGCGACATTTCGAACGTCGGCAAGGACAACGAGACGTTCAAGGCGGGCGACAACCGTCGCATGAATACGTTTGTGAGCCGCCGCTGGCATTCGGACCAGTCGTATCAGCCCATTCCCGCCCGCTACTCTTTCCTGCTCAACTACTCGGTGCCCACGAGAGGCGGCGAGTCCCAGTTCGCCGACATGCGCCTCGTCTATGACTCATTGCCGCAGGATCTTCGCGAGACGATTGAAAATCTCTCCGCGGAGTTCGACATCCTTCATACGCGAGCGATGTGCGGCTTCACCGATTTCCCGGAAGAAGAGCGCGCGATGCTCAAGCCGTCGATCCACCGGCTGGTGAAAACGCATCCGCTGTCGGGACGCAAGACGCTCTATCTTTCGGTGCATGCGACTCACGTAGTGGACTGGCCGATTCCCGAAGGCCGCGATCTGTTGCGGGAACTGATGGAGTTCGCCACGCAGCCGCAATTCATTTACACCCACCACTGGACTGTCAAAGACCTCGTGATGTGGGACAACCGGACACTGATACACCGCGGCCTGCGCTACTCGCCGCCGACGGATCGGCGCGAGATGCATCGCGCAACCGTCATGGACGAACCGGAATGGACGCGATCCGCCTCGCCGGCGAACGTCCCCGTGTGATGTGGCGCGGTAGGGCATGGCGGTTGTAACTCACACCGAACCGGAGAATATCGATGCGCGGCGTCCGTCATTGGCTTGTCCTCGCGCTGTCGTGCATAGCTTGCACACTCGCGACAACGGTTGCGCGGGCTGAATATCCCGACCACCCGATACGGATCGTGATTCTGTTTCCTCCGGGCGGCGAGACCGATCCGCTGGCGCGCATAGTCGGACAGGAACTCGGCAAGGCGCTGAACACCTCGGTCGTGATCGAAAACCGACCGGGTGCGGCGGGGAACATTGCAGCGGCACTCGTCGCTCATTCGCCGAAGGACGGCTATACGCTGCTGTGGGGACTCGGCACGCAGTTGACCGTCAATCCCATTCTGTACAAAGATCTGTCGTACTCGGTCGAAAAAGATCTCACACCGATCTCGATGATGGCCGAATCGGGTTTCGTGCTTGTCGTCAATCCGAAGGTGCCCGTTCACTCGCTTCAGGAACTCGTTCAGTACGCCCGCGAACATCCCGGCAAACTCAACGTGTCGACCGCAGGCGTCGGCAGTCCGCTGTATCTCGCGAACATGCTGTTCATGGCACGCACCGGCACTCAGACCGTGAACATCACGTATGCGGGGAATACGGCTTTACCGGTGCTCACTGGCGAGGCCGACCTCGTGTTCGGCAGCCTGTCGAGTTCGATCGGGTTTATCAAGGCCAACACAGTCAGGCCGCTCGCGGTAACGGGCGCGCAGCGCCTCGGACCATTGCCGGACGTGCCCACCATGAAGGAAGCGGGCGTGCCGAGTTACATCATGACGACATGGCACGCATTGCTCGCGCCCGCGGGCACGTCCAAAGAGGTCGTCGACAAATTGCACGACGCATTGGTGAGAGCCCTCGCCGCGCCCGACGTGCGCGGGTTCGCGGCTTCCCGCGGCATTACGCTGGAGACCAGCACGCCGGCTCAATTGCGTCAGCGAATTCGCGACGACTCGACCATGTGGAGCAAGATTCTCCATGACGCGGGCGTTGGCGCGTTGAATTGAGCTGGCGTTCAGCCGCCCTCTTCCAGTCACCTCCTCAATCGTGGCGCTTCAACCCGCCGCTTCGCGATAATTCGCGAACTTCGACATCTGTCCGATTCCCGGGTTGAAGCAGTTGCAAGGATCGAGTTGCTGATAGAACGCGGCGAGCTGCGGCTTCGCGTGATACAGATGCCCGACGTTATGTTCCGCCGGATATTCCGCGCCGCGGCGGTCCAGCAGCGTCCACATCTTGTGTTCGACTTCGAGGCAATCGTTGCCCTTCTTCACGATGTAATCCTGGTGGAACACGTGGCACAGGAAGTGGCCGTAGTACAGCTTGATGGAAATCGTCTCTTCGATCTCGGGTGGCAGCGTCTCGATCCAGTCGCGATCGTTGCGGCGCAACGCCACGTCGAGCGCGACGATGTTCTCCACCTCACGCGGATGCACCGCGCGGTAGCGAACTGCGGCGCCAGCGGCGGCGAAGCGATGCAGGAACGCTTTCCTGCCTTCTTCGTCGGTGCATTCGAAATAACCGCCGGTCGCGCTTTCGAAATAGCCGGAGAGAAAAGCGCGCGTTTCCTCGACGCTGCCAGCCGCCACCTTCAGCATCAGGTGATGCTCGTATTTGTCGCGATACTGCTTCATGCGCGGCGGCAGATGGCTCGGAAACAGCCGGCTCGCGGCCTGCATCACGCGGTCGGTGAAATGCGAAGGGAAAAAACCAAGGCGATCGAATAGCGCGTCGAAGCGGCTTTTCAGTCCGAATAGCGCGGGCAGCCTGGAAGTGCCGAGGTAATTGATCGCGAGGAAAGTATCCTTGCCGTACTCCTCCGCAATGTCGAAGGCATCGCGATGCAGGTATTCGCCAGAGATCGGCAGATGCTTGAAGTCGTGCAGCGCGTGGCGGCGGATCACCGTAAGCTCGTCCGGCCGGTTCGTGCCGATATAGAACACCTTGGCATTCTGCTCGATCGGAAAGGTGTCGAGCCGCACGCCGAACACCATCAGCTTGCCGGCGGAGCCCGACGCTTCATGGAGGCGCTGCGGATCGGCGTTAAAGCGCGCCGGTGTATCGGCATCGATCTCACGCACGTGTGTCGCGTAGCCGTGGTCGGACCCGGCGCCCGCGTCGTGCCGGACATCGGCAGCAGAAAACTCACCGCGTTCGAGTCGGCCGAGAATCTCGTCCGGCGTCTTGCCCAGTGAGATGCCGAGATGGTTGACCAGGTTCAGTCTGCCTGTCGCATCGACCTGCGCGAATACCGCCATTTCCGTATATGCCGGCCCGCGTTGCACCAGCGCACCGCCCGAGTTGTTGCAGACACCACCGAATACCGAAGCGCCGATGCAACTCGAGCCGATCACCGAATGTGGCTCGCGGCCGAGAGGCTTCAGCACTTTTTCCAACTGATCGAGCGTCGCGCCCGGAAGGCAGACCACCTGCTTGCCGTCGTCGATGACGTACACCTTCTTCATCCGGGTCGTGCTGACAATCAGGATGTCGCGATCGTAGTCGTTGCCATCAGGCGTCGAGCCGCCGGTGAGGCCCGTATTCGACGCCTGCGTAATGACAATCACGTTCGCCGCGATGCATGCCTGCAACACCTTCCACTGTTCGACGACTGTGCCGGGACGCACTACGGCGAGCGCCCTGCCCGCGCCGAAACGAAAGCCCGTGCAATAGCGATGGGTCGCACCGTCACCCGTCAGCGTGTGCTTCCTGCCGACGATGTTGCGCAAATCCGCAACGAGCATTTGGGCCGCGTTGGCCGGCAGGTTGGCTAGTGGTGTGCGCGCTGCGGACATCGAACTTCTCCTCGGGAAATGTTGGGTGAGATACGCGTCGATCCCGGCCGGTGGTTCGGGTGCGGCCTTTGAGCGCATCGGGTTGACGCAAAGGTTAGAATGAGCGCAGTCATTAGTCCAATATCTCGAAGTCACTTTCTGGAGACGAAAAAGATATGGAATTCCGCCAGTTACGCTACTTCCTCGCGGTCGCCGAGCACCTGCATTTCACGGACGCCGCAACGCACCTCGGCATCGCCCAACCGCCTTTGAGCCAGCAAATCCTGAAGCTGGAGCGGGAAATCGGCACGCGGTTGTTCATCCGCCATCCGCGCCGCGTCGAATTGACCGAGGCCGGGCGGCTGTTTCGCGAGCGTGCCCAGCGCATCGTGGAGGATGCGCGAGAGGCGTTTGTCGAAGTGCAGAACGCGGGGCGCGGAGAGACCGGGCGGCTTTCGCTTGGGTTCGCGGGTTCCACGGTGTTTCATCCCACCGTCGCGATGACGATGCAACAGTATCGGCATGCCTATGAGCGCGTGTCCATCAGTTGCGAGGAGAGCAACAGTTCGCTGCTGCTCGACAAGGTGGCTGAGCGGCAACTCGACGCCGCTCTGGTGCGCATGCCGCTGAACTGCCGGGATCTGGTCGTGGAACCGCTGGTCGACGAAGACATGCTGGTCGTGCTGCCGGCTAGCCACCGCCTGAGCCGGCGGCGGCGCGTCGATCTGGCGGGCCTGGCGAAAGATCCGTTCATCCTCTTTCCGCGGCCGATCGGCCCGAACCTGTACGACTCGATCATCAGCGCGTGCCGTGAGGCCGGCTTTGCGCCCGCCATCGGCATGGAGTCGCCGCAGATCTCGTCGGCGGCTAACCTCGTGGCGGCGGGATTCGGAGTTGCGGTGGTTCCCGCATCGATCCGGCAGATCCAGGTGGAAGGCGTGTCGTACCACGAACTGCAGGGCAAACCGCTTTCAACAGGTATCGCGCTGATTCATCGGCAACGCGAGAAGTCGCCGACCGTGCTGAACTTCGTGAAGGTGTTGCGGCAGCAGCGGGCTGCCTCGCGTGCGGCGTGAGACCGTCGCGAATACCGCATCGAGCAATCGGTACGATCTCAGGCGGCGCATCGCGGTCGATCATTGCTTGCTGGAGGTTGCCGCGGCTTGCTCGATCAGCTTCGCAACGTGGCCGGGAGGTGAAATGCAGGTTACGTGGTTCGTATAGCCGTCTGCATGGATTGCGATTTCCTGTTGACAAGACCCGCGGCAAAACGGCACACTCAATCCCATGTTGACGCACATCTCCATCGCTAATGCGATTACACACCCGAAGCGAGCCATGATCGGCTGGCCATTGGGGGTATGCGTGCGTTAGCAGTCTAATCTGCGTAACCAATCCCCAAGGCCCCGCCGGTAACGGAAGGGGCCTTTTGTTTTGTGCGCGCCTCCGTCCGCCGGCTTGATGACGGAGAGCAAGATGGATCAGGCAAGCCCGCAGTGCATGGATGACGACTCGAGTCCGGTTGCATATCAGCAGCACGAGCGTCTACCGAAGGTGGTGGTGCATTTTTCTGTAATGCCTGGCGCTACGCTGACCTGGCGTGTCGAAGCCGACAGCACGCTTGCAGTGAAAGACGAGCGCCTCTGGCTCACACGCATCAGTTCCCCTTACGATCATTGGCTCGACCCGGGACAGACATTCCAGTTGCAACGCGGTGAGCGCGTATGGCTCAGTACGGATAGCGAATGCGCCGCGCGGGTGTCATTGAGCTATGCGCTTGCGCCGAAAGTTGGCCCGTTCAGACGCTGGCTGGGAAGGCTCGCATGGTTGAGCCTCGGACCGCCTGCGCCGCGTTAGCAGCGCTGATGAACGCGCGATCGACGAGGCTTGCGCGCGCCCGATAAACAAACACCCCTGCTATGAGGGGTGTTTCGGTACGTCTGTCTGACGGGCTTGCGGACTCAGAACGACCCACATGCCGTCTTGCATGAAGGCATTGTCACGCTCGCGCGCATAGCGTTGATGTGAACGTTAGTGCGGGCGTGACGGCGATCACTTCGCCGCGTCTTGCGGCGTGACTTCCACCGCCGCTGCCGACACGAAGACCGCATGGATCGTATCGCCCACCTTGACGTCCTTCAGATCGACGTCCGGTCCGACCTGGAGCGTTTGCGTCTGATACGCGCCGCGCAGCGTGACCAGCCGTTTCTTGCGATCGATCTTCTGCACCGTGGCGAGCACCTCGACCTGGCGTGCCGATTCGAAGCCGCCCGAGGCCGGCGCGTACACCTGCGTATCGACGCGCGCACGAACACCCTTGTCTTTACCGCTGACTTTCTCGGCCTTCACGAGCAGCGCGTTCTTGTAGAGCACGTCAACCCGGTCACCCACTTTCAACTGGTCGAAACCGGCGACCTGCTGGCTCACCAGCACGACCACCGCGTTACCGTCCGGCCCTTTGAGCGTGAGCGTGCGGCTGCCCGGATCGATGCCGACGATCTGCGCCTTCACATGCACCGGCTCCACTGCGCTGACAACGCCCTGCGCGGCACTGGCCATCGAATCTTGCGCCCACGCCGGCTGAGCTGCGGCGAATGCCGCGACCATCAACGCTGCGCCAATTGTCGCTGCCTTCATATATGTGCTCCTTGAAAAATTATTTGATTCGGCGAGACGGCAATCTGAAACTCTGGAATGCCGATGTTTAACGCCGCGAGTACCCAGGATATCGTCAGGATGATAGTTTTTAAAAGGTACGACGCGGACGATTTTACATGGCTTGCAGCGAACTTTGATTGATTGAATTGTGATTTTCGAATGAATGCTGGCAGTGCTGTCAGGCGCCGCGGCGTTGCGCCGCAGCGAAATGCCACCCATTGACAATACTGTGACATTTCCCGGCCGCTCTTAATGACCGGCATGTCTGAAATGCGGCCAGAATTAAATACATACTGCAAGACTGGCGAATGCGAAATCAATGTTCCGTGACATTCGAACATAATCCGAATCAGACGCAAATTCGATATCCGCCTGATCTGCGCGCGGCACAAAAAAAACAGCCTCGTCGCGTGAGCGAAGAAGCTGTTTCTTTTTTCTTGAACCAAAGCTTGAACCCAAGCGCGCCGGCTCGACCGCTAAACCCTCACACCCGTTCAATCGCGATCGCAATGCCCTGCCCGACGCCGATGCACATCGTGCACAGCGCAAAACGGCCCTGCGTACGATGCAACTGATACATCGCGGTGGTCACCAGACGCGCGCCGCTCATGCCGAGCGGGTGGCCGAGCGCGATCGCGCCGCCATTCGGATTCACGCGCGCGTCGTCGTCGGCCACGCCGAGTGCGCGCAGCACGGCGATACCTTGCGAAGCAAACGCCTCGTTCAGTTCGATCACATCGAATTGATCGACGGTCATGTTCAGACGCGCCAGCAGTTTTTGCGTGGCGGGCGCCGGGCCGATGCCCATCACGCGCGGCGCGACGCCGGCCGTTGCAATACCCAGCACGCGAGCACGCGGCGTGAGGCCGAAACGCTTTGCGATTTCTTCATTGGCGAGCAGCAGCGCCGCTGCGCCGTCGTTCACGCCGGAAGCATTGCCTGCCGTGACCGTGCCGTCCGGCCGCACCACGCCCTTGAGTTTCGCGAGCGCATCGAGACTCGTCTCGCGCGGATGCTCGTCTTGCGATACCGTGACCGGATCGCCCTTCTTCTGTGCGATCGTCACGCCGACGATTTCCTGCGCGAGCGTGCCGTCGCGTTGCGCGCGCGCCGCCTTCTGCTGGCTGCGCAACGCGAAAGCATCCTGATCGGCGCGGCTGATGTTGTAGTCGGTCGCGACGTTTTCGCCGGTTTCCGGCATCGAATCGACACCGTACAGTTTCTTCATCAACGGATTGACGAAGCGCCAGCCGATGGTCGTGTCGTAAATCTCGGCCTGGCGCGAGAACGCGCTGGCCGCCTTGCCCATCACGAACGGCGCGCGGCTCATGCTTTCCACACCGCCGGCCACCATCAACGCGGCCTCGCCCGATTTGATGGCGCGCGCCGCAATGCCGACCGCGTCCATGCCCGAACCGCACAGGCGGTTCACCGTCGTGCCCGGCACGCCTTGCGGCAAGCCGGCCAGCAGCAGCGACATGCGCGCGACGTTGCGGTTGTCCTCGCCGGCCTGGTTCGCGCAGCCGTAGATCACGTCGTCGATCGCGTTCCAGTCGACGTCTTTGTTGCGCTCCATCAGCGCTTTGAGCGGCACGGCGCCCAGATCGTCTGCGCGCACCGACGACAGCGATCCCGCATAGCGGCCGATAGGGGTGCGAATCGCGTCGCACAGGAATGCTTCGGTCATGATGTCTCCAATGGATGTGCTGCATGCGCTGCGCCACGACCGGAATTGCGGCGCGGCGCGGCGCGGCGCAGGCTGGATGCACGGATGCGCCGGCCCGGCGTCCTGCAAGTGGACTTGAACGCGACGGGAAGCAGCTGCGGGGCAGCCCTCACGTCAACTCAGCCTCGCGCGGATGATAAACGATGACCTCGGGACTGAGGCTATTTGTTCTTTACACGAACACACGGTCATATATCGAACAACCAGCCTCGATAATAGGCGCGCGGCCGAAACCATGTCAAGCGCGGCCGCGCCCGCACCAGGGAATACGTGCAGCCTGCGACGATTCTTGCAAAAGGATCTGACGATTGACGCGCCCGTGCCGGCGCGCCTTGGTCAAGGCGCCGGCACGAGGCTGGAAGACTGCCTGCGGCGTGCATGAGGACCGCTGTAGGGCTCTGTGCGAAACCGCGGCAAGCAGAACTACGACTAGCGGATCTGGATATGCTCGTCCGCGACATAACTGCGGATCACGTCGGCAAAGCTGCGCTCGCCGCTTAGCCCCAGCGCTTGCGCACGCGACGTATCCCACCGTCCCGGCCAGCTGCCCACGATTTTTTCGACTCGCGCATCCGGTTCCCACACGATCCGCCCGACGGCCGCGTCGCCCGCCACTTCGCGCAGCGCGGCGACCATTTCGTCGACGCTCACCGAAATGCCCGGCAGATTCAGCACGCGCTGGTTGCCGAGCGCGGCGGAATCGAGTTCGAGTCCGGCGATCAGACTCTCGATCGCCTTGCGCGGCGACAGCAGCCACAAGCGCGTCGAGCCCGCGACCGGGCACACTGCCGCTTCGCCGTTCAACGGCTCGCGAATGATGCCGCTCGCGAACGACGAGGCTGCGGCATTCGGCTTGCCCGGCCGCACGCTGATGGTCGGCAGCCGCAGCACCCGGCCGTCGACGAAACCACGCCGCGCGTAATCGTTGAGCAACAACTCCGCGATCGCCTTCTGCGCGCCATACGACGACTGCGGATTCAGCGCGGTATCGTCCTGCACGACGTCGGGCAGCTCGCCGCCATACACCGCCACCGAGCTCGTGAAGAGCACGCGCGGACGGTGGCCACGCTGCCGGCACGTTTCCAGCAGCAGCCGCGACGCATCCAGATTGATGCGCATGCCGAGATCGAAATCCGCTTCGGCCTGCCCGCTCACGATCGCGGCCAGATGGAAGATCGCCGACGTCCTGTCGTCGATCACGTGCTCGAGCACGCTGCGCTCGGCGATATCGCCAACTTCCGCGCGCACGCGGCTGTCGCCGAAATCGTTGGCTTTCACCACGTCGAGCAGCACGAGTTCGGTAATTGCTTGCGGCGTGCCTTGCGTGTCCTTCAGGGAACCGCGCGCGAGCAGCTCACGCGCGAGACGCTGGCCGAGAAAACCGGCGCCGCCGGTAATCAGTACTTTCATGATGTATTTCGTCCTTGTTAGCGGTTCGCGTTCAGATACGGTTTGAGCCAGCCGAGACCGGCCGAGGTGCCCGCGCGCGGCCGGTATTCGCAGCCGATGTAGCCGTCGTAGCCGAGCGAGTCGATCAGTTCGAGCAGATACGGATAGTTCAGCTCGCCCGTATCGGGCTCATGCCGCTCCGGCACGCCCGCGATCTGAATGTGGCCGATGCCCGCCATATCGCGTTTGAGTTTGAGCGCGAGATCGCCCTCCACGATCTGGCAGTGATAGCAGTCGAATTGCACCTTAAGATTCGGCGCGCCGACTTCCGCGCAGACCGCTTGTGCTTCGTCCTGACGGGTCAGAAAAAAACCCGGCATGTCGCGCGTATTGATCGGCTCGATCACGACCGTGATGCCTTCGGCCTGCGCGGCCCTGGCGGCATGCGCGAGATTGCTCAGGTATACCTCGCGATGCTTCGCGCGCGGCTGATCCGCGCCGATCAGCCCGGCCATCACATGCAGCTTGCGATTGCCGATCACGCGCGCGTAGTCGAGCGCCGTGTCGATGCCGCGACGGAATTCGTCCTCGCGGCCCGGCAGCGACGCAATGCCGCGTTCGCCGCCGGCCCAGTCGCCGGGCGGCGCATTGAAGAGCGCTTGCGTCAGACTGCTCGCGTCGAGCCGCGCCTTGATCTCGTCGGCACGGAAGTCGTAGGGGAACAGAAACTCGACCGCTTTGAAGCCGTCTTGCGCCGCAGCGGCGAAACGGTCGAGGAAAGCGTGCTCGTTGTACATCATCGTGAGGTTGGCGGCGAAGCGAGGCATGGCAGCGACTCCTTGAAAACGGTTTGATCCCGCGCGCGGCAGCGACTCATACCGCGCGCGAGTATCGGTTTATCGGTTGACCAGTTTGGGCGGCGTGAGCCACGTGGCGATCGCGCCGATCACGAGCATGCCGGCCAGCACGTACATGCCGGTCTGCGTGCTGTGCGTGAGATCCTTCAGATAGCCGATCATGTAAGGGCTCGCAAAACCCGCGAGATTGCCGATCGAATTGATGATCGCAATGCCGGCCGCGGCGGTCGCGCCCGACATGAACGCAGTGGGCAACGACCAGAACAGCGGCGCGCAGGTCAGCACACCGGCGGCAGCGAGCGAGAGAAACACGATCGACACCACCGTGTTGTCCGCAAACGACGCTGCCACCGTGAAGCCGATCGCGCCGAACAGCGCCGGCACGATCAGATGCCAGCGGCGCTCACGGCGCTTGTCGGCGCTATGTCCCATCAGATTCATCACCACGATCGCGCACAGAAACGGAATCGCGCTCAGCAAGCCGATATTGAATGCATCCGTTACACCGGTCGATTTGACCAGCGTCGGCATCCAGAACGTGAGGCCGTATTGTCCGGTGACGAACGCGAAATAGATCAGCGACATCAACCACGTGCGCGGATCGCGGAACACTGCGCCGACGGAATGTTTCTGCGTCTTTTCCTGCGGCTGCGCGGCGGCGATTTCATCGGTGAGCAGCCGCTTTTCGCGCTCGTTCAGCCACTTCGCGCTGGAAATGCCGTTGTCGAGATACAGGATCGTGGCGATGCCGATCGCGATGGCGGGGATCGCTTCGATCAGGAACATCCATTGCCAGCCCGCGAAACCCGAGCTGTTGTGGAACGTCTGCATGATCCAGCCGGACAGCGGATTGCCGAAGATGCCCGACACTGGAATCGCCGACATGAACACCGCAATGATCTTTGCGCGCCGATGCGACGGAAACCAGTAAGTCAGGTACAGGATCACGCCGGGATAGAAACCGGCTTCGGCGAGACCCAGAAGGAAACGCAAGATATAGAACTGCATGGGCGTCTTCACGAACACGAACACCGCCGATAGCAGCCCCCACGTGATCATGATCCGCGCGATCCAGATGCGCGCGCCGATCTTGTGCATCAGAATGTTGCTCGGCAATTCGAACAGAAAATAGCCGATGAAAAACACGCCGGCGCCGAGACCGAACACTGTTTCGCTGAATGCCAGGTCTTGCGACATTTGCAGCTTCGCGAAGCCGACATTCACGCGGTCCAGATAGGCGACCACGTAGCACAGCATCAGAAACGGCACGATGCGCCAGAACACTTTCTTATAGGTGCGCTCCACTTCGGCGGCGCCGGGTTGTCCCGCGGCAGCGGCGGCGGCTGCAATCGGGCGGCTGGATGCGGTCTGATACGAACTCATGCATTGTCTCCTTGAATGGATGGCCGGCGCGGCGCATCGGGCGCGGCCTGGCTTTGTTTTGTGAGTGTTGTCTACCAGCGCGCGCCGAACACGGCGCGCAGTTCTTCGAGTGCGGCTTCATCGAGCGGCGCGGGCCGCGGGTTAGTCATCAGCCACAAACGCGCGGTCTCTTCGAGTTCTTCGAGCGCATACGCGGCTTGCGCCACCGAGCGCTCCCACACCACCGGGCCGAGACGCTCCAGCAGCACGGCGCGAACGCTATCGGCAAGCGCGGCGATCTGTTCGGCGACTTGCGGATCGCCAGGACGCCTGTAACGAATCAGGGGGACGTGGCCCACTTTCATCACGTAGTACGGCGTGATGGGCGGCAGAACGTCGGTCTCGCGCCACACGCCCGCGAGAGTCAAGGCGACCAGATGCGTCGAATGGGTATGGACGATGCCGCGCGCTTCGCCGTTGCGCGCATAGATGCCGCGATGCAGTGCCAGCGTTTTCGACGGGCGTGCGCCGGACACCGCATTGCCGTCGAGATCGACCTTTGCGATATCGGCGGGATCGAGCCGACCGAGACAGGCATCGGTCGGCGTGATCAGCCAGCCGTCGTCGAGCCGCGCACTGATGTTGCCGGCGGTGCCCACCGTATAGCCGCGTTGATAAAGACTCGTGCCGGTCACGCAGATTTCTTCGCGCACGCGTGCTTCGTTCGTCGTATGGAGTGCGGGCGCACGGGTCATTGCATGTCTCCGTCCAGATGGCGCAGTGCCTTTTCGAAGAAGTCCGTCGTGCCGAAATTGCCGGATTTCAGGGCGAGCGCGAGCGGCTCGGCGCCGGTCGTCGCGGTGGCCGGCACGCCGGGATCGATCTGCGCACCGATTCGCAGCGTGTGCACGTCGAGCGCCTGTACCACCGCGCCCGAGGTTTCGCCGCCCGCCACCACGAACTTGCGCACGCCGCACTCGCGCAGGCCGCGCGCAATCGACGCCAACGTGGCTTCGACCAGATGCCCTGCTTCGTTCACACCGAGTTCGCGTTGCACCGCCTTGACTTCGTCGGGCGTGGCGGTGGCGTAGATCAGCATGGGTTCGCCCTTGTCGAGGTACGGTTGCGCGAAAGCCAGCGCCTGCTCGACGACTTTCTCGCCACGCGCCGCGGCGAGCGGATCGACGCGGAACGCAGGTCGTGTGGCACGCCACTCGGCCACCTGGGCGTTGGTCGCCTTCGACGCGCTGCCGGCCAGCACCGCCGACAATCCCTCGATACGCGGCAGTTGCGCGGCGTCCGCCTGGTCTTCCAGCAAACCCGCACGCCGAAAATTGGCCGGCAAACCCAGCGCAATGCCGGAACCGCCGGTAATCAGCGAGAGATCGGCGCAGGCTTCGCCGAGTATGTAGAGGTCGGCGTCGGACACCGCGTCGGCAATCGCCATGCGCACGCCTTCACGGCGCAACGTATCGAACGACTTGCCCACCGCCGACACGCCTCGCGCCACGGCGTCGTAACGTACGAGACCGACTTTCGATCGGGTCTGACGTTGCAGCACGCTCACGAGGTTCGCGTCGCGCATCGGCGTGAGCGGATGGTTCTCCATGCCGGACGCGTTGAGCAATACGTCGCCGACAAACAGATGGCCGCGAAAGATCGTGCGCCCGTTCTCGGGAAATGCCGGGCAGGCAATCGTGAATGCGCCGGCATTGCCGTCGGCGGATAACGCGTCGAGCAGCGCATCCGTCACCGGGCCGATATTGCCCGCATCGGTCGAATCGAAGGTCGAGCAGTACTTGAAGAAGAACTGGCGGCATCCTTGCGCGCGCAACCAGTCGAGCGCGGCGAGCGATTGCGCGACCGCGTCGGCGGCGGGAATGGTGCGCGATTTCAACGCGACCACCACGGCATCGGCCGCGATCGTTTCATCCGATGCGGGCACGCCGATGGTCTGCACCGTGCGCATGCCGCCGCGCACCAGCATGTTGGCGAGATCGGTGGCGCCGGTGAAATCGTCGGCGATACAGCCGAGCAGCGCGCGTTTCGTATTGGCCGTCATGGCGCGACTCCGGTTACTTCGCCGCCGGCACGTCGATGCCGGGGAAAATCTTGATGACCGCCGAATCGTCTTCACCGCCGTGACCGGCCGAGGACGCCATCATGAACATCTGATGCGCCGCGGCGGACAACGGCAACGGGAATTTCGAACCACGCGCGGTATCGAGCACGAGACCGAGATCCTTGACGAAAATATCGACGGCCGAGAGCGGCGTGTAGTCGCCGTTGAGAATGTGCGGCACGCGGTTTTCGAACATCCACGAATTGCCCGCGCTGTGCGTGATGACCTCGTACAGCGCATCCGGATCGACGCCCTCGCGCAAGCCGAGCGCCATAGCCTCGGCGGCTACCGCGATATGCACGCCGGCCAGCAACTGATTGATGATCTTCACTTTCGAGCCCGCGCCGTGTTCGGCACCGAGGCGATACACCTTGCCGGCCATTGCTGCCAGCACGTCTTCGCACGCGGCATAGGCCGCCGCCGGACCGGACGTCATCATGGTCATCTCGCCGGACGCCGCGCGCGCCGCGCCGCCCGAAACCGGTGCGTCGAGCATCTGCAAACCGGCCGCCTCGATCCGCTTGCCGAGTTCGATCGCGAAGTCCGGCGCCACGGTTGCGCTCGCGATCACCACGCCGCCCTTTTTCATCGCGGCGATTGCGCCCTGCTCGCCGAACAGCACGGCCTCGGTTTGCGCGGCATTCACGACCAGCGTGACGACCACCTCGCATTGCGCGCCGAGTTCGGCTGGCGTGGCCCAACCCACGCCGCCTTCCGCGACGAACGCATTCAGGACTTCGCTGCGCAGGTCGCACGCATGCACCCGCAGACCCGCGCGCAACAACGAGCGCGCGACGCCCAGGCCCATTGCGCCAAGACCGATGACACCGACATTTCTGGACATGCTTGACCTCTATGTATTCGTTGGACGTTCGCGGCCGTAGCCGAACCCGGACGCACCGCACTGAAGCCCTGTAATGAAGCTCAGCAAATCCCCGCTTCCGCGAGACGCCGTGCCGCGTTGTACATATGGGTTCGCGCCGCATTGCGCGCCGCCATCGGATCGCCGGCCCGAATCGCGGCGGCGATCGCGGCATGCTCTTCGCGCACCTGACGCGAAAAGTCTTCGCGCAACGCTTCGTTGTGGCGCGTGACGACCGTGCCGGCTTCAAGGTATTGGTTCAGGAACGTGAGGGTCTTGAGGAAATACGGATTGCCGGTGGCCGCCGCGATCGCGCGATGGAACGCGACGTCTTCCGCCACGCCGTCTTCGCCTTCGGCCACGGCTTCGTCGATCTTCGCGAGCGCCGCATCGATCGACACCATGTCGGCGTCGCTGCGGCGCATGGCGGCCTCCGATGCAACCTCCGCCTCGATGGCCCGGCGCAACGCGAGAATCTGCACCACCGAACCCGGCTCGACCGCTTCCGCGTAATCGATCCGCAGCGGCCGGATCGCGCCGTGCGCGGCGATGAACACGCCGCTGCCCTGGCGCGGTTCGACCACGCCCTCGTTCTTCAACCGCGAGATCGCCTCGCGGATCACCGTGCGGCTCACGCCGAACTGCTGCGCGAGCACGGCCTCGGTGGGGAGCTTGCCGCCGCGCTTGAAAGTGCCTTTATCGATCTGCTTCAGCAACTGTTGCGCGACCGTGTCGCTCAACGCCCGCGCAGGAATCTTGTCGAACATCGATGCCTCGATTGATCATGTTATCGGGTCATCATACAAATTTTGGATGCGGCCTGCATCCATGCAAACCCTGGCATTTTTGCTCGCCAAGCGGCAAAGTTGGCGAAACAGAAGGCTTAAGCTATCGTCACGCCTTTGAGTCGCATTGCGCCGGGTGAACATGTGCGACGCGCGTCCGCCCTTTCTCGAACGCATCTTTCAAGGTCCATGAGCCAAGCCCTGCCGCCGTCTTCCGCCGTTCCCGCCAGCGCCGAACCGGCCCCGGACAAACCGGGCGACTCCTATGTGCAGTCGTTTGCGCGCGGCCTCGCCGTGATCCGCGCGTTCGACGCCACGCGCCCCGAACAGACGCTCACCGACGTCGCCGCCGCCACCGGCCTCACGCGCGCCGGCGCGCGCCGCATCTTGCTGACCTTGCAGACGCTCGGTTATGTGGAGGCCGAAGGGCGCCTCTTTCGCCTCACGCCGAAGATTCTCGACCTCGGCTTCGCGTATCTGACCTCCATGCCGTTCTGGAACCTCGCCGAGCCGGTGATGGAACAACTGTCGGCACAGGTTCACGAAAGCTGCTCGGCGGCCGTGCTCGATCGCACCGAGATCGTCTACGTGCTGCGCGTGCCGACGCACAAGATCATGACGATCAACCTGTCGATCGGCAGCCGCTTGCCGGCGTATTGCACGTCGATGGGCCGCGTGCTGCTTGCCGCGCTCGACGACGAAACGCTCGAGGCGACGCTGAATTCGGCGCCGCTCTATGCGCATACGCCGCGTACAGTTACCGACAAGGAAGAGCTGAAGAAGCTGATCGCGCAGGTGCGCCGCCAGGGCTGGGCGATCGTCGATCAGGAGTTGGAAGGCGGACTGATTTCGTTATCCGCGCCGATTCGCAACCGGCAGGGACGCGTGATCGCCGCGATGAATATCAGCGGCAACGCGCAGCGCAATTCGGCAAAGCAGATGGTGAAGGCGTTTCTGGAGCCGCTGCAGCACGCCGCGCAAACCGTCTCGGAGATGGTGGCGAGGCGCGGGTAATTCCGGCGGCGGGCGCCGCGACGGGCGATCGGCACGACTCGATGGCCGGATCACTGCCCCAGATAGCGCTCCACCAGCCGGGTCCAGAACGCCGCGCCAACCGGCAGATTGCGGTCGTTGAAGTCATAGTGCGGGTTATGCACCATGCAGCCGTCTTCGCCCGCGCCGTTGCCGATCCGTAAAAACGTGCCCGGCCGCTTCTGCAGCATGAAGGCAAAGTCTTCGCTGCCCATCAGAATATCGGTCTGCGCGACTACCTTGTCGTCGCCAACCAGTTCGCGTGCCACCCCCACCGCGAAATCCGTTTCGGCATCCGAATTGACGACGACCGGATAGCCTTCGATGTATTCCACCACCGCCTTGCCGCCATAGCTCGCGGCCTGGCTTTCGGCAAGTTCGGTAATGCGCTTCTTCAACAGCGCGCGCACTTCGGGGCTGAACGAGCGCACGCTCAGCTCCAGCTTCGCGCTGCTGGAAATCACGTTGTTCGCGGTGCCCGCATGCATGGCGCCGACCGTTACCACCGCCGGCTGCGACGGATCGACATTGCGCGCGACGATGGTCTGCAACGCCATCACGATGCTCGCCGCCACCACCACCGGATCGACCGTCAGATGCGGACGCGCCGCGTGGCCGCCCACGCCTTCGATCGTGATGATCGCCTTGTCGCCCGCCGACATGAACGGCCCTTTGCGAAACAGCAGCACGCCCGGCTGTTCGCCGGGATGGTTGTGCATGCCGAACACGGCGTCACAGGGAAAGCGCTCGAACAGGCCGTCGTTGATCATCTTCAGCGCACCGCTGTCGATGCCGCTTTCTTCGGCCGGCTGGAAGTACAGATGCACCGTGCCGGAAAAATTGCGTGTGGCCGCGAGGCGTTGCGCCGCCCCGAGCAGCATGGTGGTATGGCCGTCGTGGCCGCATGCGTGCATCTTGCCGTGCGTGCCGCTCGCATAGGGCAAGCCGGTTTGCTCGATGATCGGCAACGCGTCCATGTCGGCGCGAATACCAATGCTGCGCTTGCCGTCGCCCACCTTCAACGTGCCGACCACACCCGTCTGGCCGACGCCGCGCGTGACCTGCCAGCCCCACTGTTCGAGCTTTCCGGCGACCAGTTCGCCCGTCTGGTGTTCCTCGTAAGCCAGTTCCGGATGGTGGTGAATGTGATGGCGGATCTCGCGCAGGCTCTCGGCGGCAGGCGCCAGGTCGGACACTTCGGTAAAACGCGCGGCTTCGCTCATTTCTATGGCTCCGTTGATTCATGGCCGCGGCACAACGCGGCGAACAAGCGAGCACTATAGCTACGCCGCTTTGTTCGAACAAGATGCTGTTTTCTCATCCTGACCAACAACCGTCACGGAAGGGCTTATCCGAACGAAGCTGCAGCAGTTGCACGCATTCGCCACCGCAGCCCCATCATCGCTGCCCGCGCGCCGCCGCGCGCGAGCTCCGCGTGACGCAATCGGCCGTGACGCAAACCGGATAGTACGGGTTACTGAACGTCGGCTTCCGCCTTCAGGAACGCAATCAGCGCGTGGCCCGCTTCGTCCAGCGCGCCGGAGTTGTCGATCGTGGTGCAGCGCACGCCATCCGGCAACGAGAACGGCGCGCGGCGCGCGAGCCTCGCCGCGACCTGTTCCACCGACTCGCGCGCCCGCGCGCCGAGCCGGGCTTCGAGAATATGCGGCGCGGCGTCCACGTGCACCACTTCCATGTTCGGATAACGCGCCAGCGCGTGCTGCACATACTGACGCGAGCCGTTGACGACAACCGTGCAACCGCGCGCGAGCCATGCATCCAGTTCGATACCGATGCCATAGCGCAGCGAGTGGCTCGACCATTCGAGCGCGAACAGGCCGAGCACCGAGCGCACCGCGAATTCTTCGACGCTCAATGCCACGTGCGCTTCGCCATTGCCGCTCGGCCGCGTGATATAGCGGTGCGAGAACAGAATCGGTTCGCCCATCAAACGCTTGCGCGCGAACTCCAGCAACGAGTCCTTACCCGCGCCGGACGGTCCCATTACATAAACCAAACGACCTGTCATTGTTATTTCACCTCGTCGGTCTGAAACGGCACGCGCTGCCACAACACGAACGGCTCACCGGGCGCCGGTTCGACGAAGAGCGCAGCGTGGTCGACAATCAGCAGTCCGAGCGCGGGCGTTTGCGCCTGCCACCATGCAACCAGCGTGGCGCGCTCCTGCGCATCCGCGAGCGAACTGGA
Source organism: Paraburkholderia dioscoreae (assembly GCF_902459535.1). Classification (NCBI taxonomy): domain Bacteria; kingdom Pseudomonadati; phylum Pseudomonadota; class Betaproteobacteria; order Burkholderiales; family Burkholderiaceae; genus Paraburkholderia; species Paraburkholderia dioscoreae. The sequence goes on along the minus strand of NZ_LR699554.1, from coordinate 969,025 downwards.
GAGCGTCATGTGAAAACGGAATTCGTCGAGCACATACGGATAACCCCATTCGGCCAGCAGCGCGCGTTGCCGTTCGCTCAGCGGTGCCGCCGACCGGCGGGCTACCTCGGCGGCGGATGGCCGTGCACGTAATGGATAGAGCGTTTGTAACGCGCTCGTTGCCAGCTCGCGAATGCTAGTCTCCCCTTGCGCGGTGGACGGCCTCAGTGCGACGAAATCGCCCAGCGTCGCGGCTTCCACCGGCAACACAAAGGCACTCTGCGTCCGCGCCCATTCACGTGTGGCTTGCAGGACATGTGCCTGCGTGATGCCTTCGGCAAGCCGGAACGGCGCGACCAGGGTGCCGTGCCAACCGTAGCGGCGCGGCGCCCCGGTCAACGCTGCGAGCGGACGCGTCAGTTCCGGAGGTTGCGGCGCCGCGCACCGCTCGCCGCTTTCGGCGTCGCGCTCAAGCCACGCCGAGCCGGCCTGCCACCACGCCGATTCACGCGACGGCGCGTAATACACGGCAAAACGCGCCTCCGCGCCCCATGCGGCGCCGCTCACAGGTCGTGCTCCACCAGCAGTTGCACGCGATCCGCGGCAAAGTGCGTGAAGCCGTATTTGACCGGCGTGCCTTGCAGATCCACGTCGACGTTTTCGACCCACAGCACCGGCTGCTGACGGTTGATATTCAAACGCCGCGCCACTTCCGGTTCGGGCAGCACGCTGCCAATCCTGCTCCATTTGCGCAGATAGTCGTTCACGCCGAATTCCGCCATTGCCTTGGTGATGCCGCCGGTGCGCTCCAACACGTCGGGCAGGTCCGCAAAGCGCGCCGCCGGATACCAGTTGCGCGCGAACGTGAGCGGCACGCCGTCGGATTCATGCAGCGATTCGATCCGGTAGACCGGCGCGCCGGCCCGCAGACCCAGCGCCTTGGCGACGCTCGGCTCGGCCTTCACGCGCGCGGCCGACAACATGGTGCCCGCCGCCGCGTGATGCTGCTGACGCAGGTTTTCCGTGAACCGCGTGCGGCGGCCAATCGTATAGTCGATGGCGCCGGGCTGCACGAAGGTGCCGCGCCCCTGCTCGACGCTGACAAGGCCCAACGCCGCAAGACCCAGCATGGCCCGGCGCACGGTATGCCGGTTCACGTCGAAGCGTTTGGCCAGCTCGCCCTCGCTCGGCAGGCGCCCTTCTTCGCCGAAACCGCTGGCGGCGATTTCCGCCGCCAGAATCTGCTCGATCTGCCGCCACACGGCAACGCCCGCGCCGCGTTCGAGCATCGTGCCCGGCGTCGCGTTGTCGTTCGATGTCATGGTGCTGTCATTCCCTTGGGTTCAAATATTCGCTATGACGTGCATTGTAGTGCGCAAGCCGTGATGAAAATGTGAAACGGCTCGCAAGCGCTATACGGCTCGACAAGCATACGCCTAAACGTCTAGACGTTTAGATGAATAGATGGTCAAATGTCCACTCACTGGATCAACAGGAAATTCGATGAGCGCCACTTCCGCCTCGCCTTCCTCCGTTGCGCCCGCGCCGGTCCGGCGCGCATGGATAGCCGTGCTGGCCCGCACGCCGCGCGACGATCTCGAAGCCGCGCTCGAACGCGCATTGCGGGACATCCCCGCGCCGCCGTACGACTGGCTGCGCCCGCCTGAAATCGGCCTCGCGATGGTGCGCGGGCGTATTGGCGGCAGCGGCGACCCGTTCAATCTCGGCGAAGCCACGGTCACACGCGCCACATTGCGTTTGCGCGCGCCGGCCGGTGCCGACGCGACGGTTGGCGTGGCGTGCCACCTGGGCCGCGACCGCCGCCGCGCCGAACTGGCGGCGCTGGCAGATGCGCTCTTGCAAATGCCGGAGCATCACGCCGTCTTGCATAAGCAACTGATCGAGCCGTTAGCCGCGCAGCAGGCCGTGAAACGCGCCGGGCGGCAGCAGGACGCCGCGGCCACGCGCGTCGAATTCTTCACGATGGTCCGGGGCGACTGATGGAAAACTCACAGATTGCATTGTCCACCTTGACGCCGGGTTTCGCAGACCCGGTGCACGACACGCAGGCGGTGTTCCGCACCTTGCTCGATGCGCTATCGCGTCCGGGCACGGTCGGCGTGGTCGAAAACGTGCTGCCTGAAGTGCGCGCCACGCGTGCCGAGCTCGCCGCCTTCGCCGCGCTGCTCGCACTGTGCGACTACGCGACGCCGGTTTGGCTCGCGCAACCGGATACGGCGCTCGGCTCGGCATTGCGCTTTCATACCGGCGCGCCGCTCGTTGATGAACCGGCACAAGCCGCCTTTGCCTATATCCACGACGCCGGCACCTTGCCGCCGCTGGAAAGCTTCGCGCTCGGCGCGGCGGAATCGCCCGAGCAATCGGTCACGCTGCTGATCCGCGTCGAGGCGCTCACGGGCGGCGCGCCGGTCGTGCTGAGCGGACCGGGCATCCAGCACACCGAGACGATTGCGCCGGTGGGCCTGCCCGGGCATTTCTGGCGCGAACGCGCCGCCCTCGCGCCGCTTTTTCCCTGCGGTGTCGACTGCTATCTCATCTGCGGCGCGCGCCTGATCGGCCTGCCACGCACAACTCAAGCGAAGGTGAACTGATGTACGTTGCCGTCAAGGGTGGAGAACGCGCGATCGAAGCATCGTGGCGTCTGCTCGACCAGGCACGCCGTGGCGACATGCGGCTGGCCGAGCTCAGCGTCGCGCAGATTCGCGAACAATTGCGCCTCGCGGTGGCGCGCGTAATGACCGAAGGTTCGGTCTACGACGAAGAGCTCGCGGCGCTCGCCATCAAGCAGGCCGCCGGCGATCTCGTCGAAGCGATCTTCCTGCTGCGCGCGTATCGCACCACGTTGCCGCGTTTCGGCTACACGCGGGCGATCGATACCGAAGCGATGCAGGTGGAGCGCCGCATTTCGGCGACCTTCAAGGACGTGCCAGGCGGGCAATTGCTGGGCGCGACTTACGATTACACGCAGCGTCTGCTGGATTTCGCGCTGCTCGCGGAAGGCCATGTGGATCGCGATGCGGCGGCAAGCGCGGCGGCAGCGTCTTCTTCGATTCAAACCGCTGCGTCTAAAGCAGAAGCTGATTCTGAAGCAATGCCGCGTGTCGTCAGCCTGCTCGACAAGGAAGGCCTGATCGAACAGGAACGTCCCACGCCGAATGCGCCCGAACCCGGCGACCTGTCGCGCGAACCGCTCGCCTTTCCCGCAAGCCGCGCCACACGCCTGCAAAACCTCGCACGCGGCGACGAAGGCTTTCTGCTTGCGATGGGTTACGCGACCCAGCGCGGCTATGCGCACTCACATCCATTCGCGGGCGAAATCCGCTTCGGCACGATCGCCGTGGAGATGGAACTCGACGAGTTGGGCGAAACGGTCGAAATCGGCGACATCGACGTGACCGAATGCCAGATGATCAACCAGTTCGCCGGCAGCGGCGATGTCCCGCCGACGTTCACGCAAGGCTACGGTCTCGCGTTCGGCCACTCGGAGCGCAAGGCAATGGCGATGGCGCTCGTGGACCGCGCGTTGCGCGCCGAAGAACTCGGCGAAACACTGGCCTCGCCGACGCAGGATATCGAGTTCATGCTCTCGCATAGCGATAACGTCGAAGCGTCCGGTTTCGTGCAGCATCTGAAGCTGCCGCATTACGTCGACTTTCAGTCGGAGCTTGAACTCGTACGGCGACTGCGCGCGCAGCACGCCGCGCACAGCGAGGATCAAGGCACGAACCAGCGCCTCGATCAAACCAACGGTCAGCAGGAGCAGGCAGCATGAATGCGCCCGACACATCTCTCGCCGGCGCGTCCACTGCGTCATACGACCGCGCAGCCGACGGCTACAACTTCGCGTACCTCGACGAACAGACCAAACGCATGCTGCGCCGCGCCCTGCTCAAGGCCGTTGCCGTGCCGGGTTATCAGGTGCCGTTCGCCTCGCGTGAAATGCCGCTGCCGTTCGGCTGGGGCACCGGCGGCATTCAGGTCACCGCGGCGATCATCGGCAGAAAGGACACGCTGAAAGTCATCGATCAGGGCTCCGACGAAACGACCAACGCGGTCAACATCCGCCGTTTCTTCGCGCGCACCACCGGCGTGGCGACCACGCGCCGCACCGTCGACGCGACGATCATCCAGACCCGTCACCGCATTCCCGAAACGCCGCTCACCGAGCGGCAGATTCTGGTCTATCAGGTGCCGATGCCCGAGCCGCTCTTTCGGCTCGAACCGCGCGTCGCCGAATGCAGAAAGCTGCACGCGCTCGCCGATTACGGCCTGATCAGCGTGAAGCTCTACGAGGACATCGTGCATCACGGCAGCATCGCGACCACCTACGACTACCCGGTGATCGTCAACCACCGCTATCTGGCTTCGCCCTCGCCGATTCCGAAGTTCGATAACCCGAAAATGCACATGAACCCCGCACTGCAATTGTTCGGTGCCGGCCGCGAACGGCGCATTCACGCGATTCCGCCATACACGCCGGTGCGCAGTCTCGACTTCGACGATCATCCGTTCGAAGTGCAGAAGTGGCAGCACGCCTGCGCGTTGTGTGGCTCGACGGAAAGCTTTCTCGACGAAATGATCGTCGACGATGCGGGCAAACGTATGTTCGTCTGCTCCGACAGCGACTACTGCCACGAACGCCGCGGCGACGCCGACTTCGATTTGCCGTTGCGCGAAGCAGGCAAAGGAGAACCCACATGACGCCGCTGCTGAGCGCCCGCTCGCTCACCAAACAATACGGCGGCCGCAACGGCTGCCGAAACGTCAGCTTCGATCTGTATCCGGGCGAGGTGTTGTGCATCGTCGGTGAATCCGGCTCGGGCAAGACCACACTGTTGAATACGCTCGCGCTGAAAACCGCGGCCGACAGCGGCTCGCTTCACTACACGGCGACTCACGGCGACCAACTCGATCTGCTGGCGTTGTCCGAACCGCGCCGCCGTCTGCTGATGCGCACCGAGTGGGGCCTCGTCCAGCAGAATCCGCGCGACGGACTGCGCAGCGGCGTCTCGGCCGGCGCGAACATCGGCGAACCGTTGATGGCCGTCGGCGCGCGTCACTACGGCGATATCCGTTACGCGGCCACGCAATGGATGGAGCGCGTCGAACTCGATTCCTCGCGCATCGACGAATTTCCGGCGGCGTTTTCAGGGGGCATGCAGCAGCGTTTGCAGATCGCGCGCAATCTCGTGACCGGTCCGCGGCTCGTCTTCATGGACGAACCCACCGCCGGTCTCGACGTCTCGGTGCAGGCACGCCTGCTCGATCTGCTGCGCACGCTGACGTCCACGCTGCATCTGTCGGTGCTGATCGTCACGCACGATATCGGCGTCGCGCGCTTGCTCGCGCACAGGTTGATGGTCATGCAGGGCGGCGAAGTCGTCGAGGCAGGTCTGACCGACCAGGTGCTCGACGATCCGCAGCACCCGTACACGCAAACGCTGGTTTCCTCGGTTCTGCCGGTTTGAGGCTCACAATGCGATCCATTGAAACAGGCACTGAAGCGCGCGCCGGTGAGCGCGCGTTCATCGACAACGCGGCGCTGATGCTGCGCGCGGTCGATATCGGCAAAACCTTTATCCTGCATGGTCAGGGCGGCGTGCGGATCGAAGCGCTCGCGGGCGTCTCGCTCGAAGTCGAGCGCGGCGAATGCGTGGTGCTGGTCGGGCCGTCCGGCGCGGGCAAGAGCACGCTGCTGCGCTGCCTGTACGGCAATTATCTGGCGACGAGCGGCTCGATCGCGATTCGCGACGCAGCAAACGGCGGCCAGCCCGTCTCGATCACCGGCGCCGAACCGCACGACGTGTTGCGCCTGCGCCGCGGCGTGGTCGGCTACGTGAGCCAGTTTCTGCGTGTGATTCCACGCGTGCCGACGCTCACGCTCGTTGCCGAGCCGCTGCTCTCGCGCGGCGTGCCGGAACCCGAAGCACGCTCGCGCGCCGCCGCGCTGCTGGCCAGATTGAATGTGCCGGAGAGGCTATGGCTGCTCGCGCCCGCCACGTTCTCGGGCGGCGAGCAGCAGCGCGTGAATATCGCACGCGGTTTGATCGCGGAGCATCCGCTGCTTCTGCTCGATGAACCGACGGCCTCGCTCGACGCGGAAAACCGCAACGTGGTCGCGGATCTGATCGTCGAAGCGCGCGAGCGCGGCGCGGCGATCGTCGGCATCTTTCACGACGAAGATACGCGCAACAAGGTGGCCACGCGCCGCCTGGAACTGAAGCCGCCGCTTCGTCACTGAATATCACAAAACCGGCGCGCGGCGGCACTACACTGACGCACGCGGCGCTGCATAAAACGCCCACACTCAAGTCTGACTGACTACGGAGCAAGTCGATGTTGATCAGGAACGCTCGCATCGTGACGCGAGACGAAGTATTCACCGGCGTGGTACGCGTCGAAGACGGCATGATCCGCGAGGTCGAGCGCGGCACGACCGCGGCGCGCGAAGCCGAAGATTGGGACGGCGACTATCTGTTGCCCGGCCTGATCGAACTGCACACGGACAACCTCGAGAAGCATCTCGCACCGCGTCCGGGCGTGCAATGGAATACCGACGCCGCCTTCGTGATTCACGACGCCCAGGTGGCCGCGGCCGGCATCACCACCGTGTTCGACGCGCTCGCTATCGGTTCGCGCACGAACGTGGGATTGCGGGGCCGCGATCTGCAGACGCAATGCGCCGAATCGCTCACGCGCTTCTCCGAGCGCAAGCTGCTGCGCGCCGAACACTTTCTGCATCTGCGCTGCGAAATCGCCACCGCCGACGTGGTGGAAGTGTTCGATTCGTTGTGCGCGCATCCGTTACTGCGGCTCGCCTCGGTGATGGATCACACGCCGGGCCAGCGCCAATGGCATGACCGCGAACAATGGCGCCGCTTCCAGGAACGCAACGGCAAGCTGAGCGACGAACACGTCGCGACCGCGCTGACCGAACTGTCGGTCGAACAGGCACGTTACGCCGACGCGCACCGCCGCGAGATCGTGACGCGCTGCAACCGGCTCGGCATTCCGGTGGCGAGCCACGACGACACCCTGATCGAACACGTCGAGCAGGCCAAGGAGGAAGGCATCGTGCTCGCCGAGTTCCCCACCACGCGCATCGCGGCCGAGGCCGCGCGCGAGCACGGCATTTCGACCATCATGGGCGCGCCGAATATCGTGCGCGGCGGCTCGCATTCGGGCAACGTGTCGGCGCTCGAACTGGCGCGCGCCGGCTTGCTCGATATCCTCTCGTCGGATTACGTGCCCTCGAGCCTGATGACCGCCGTGTTCGAACTGGTCGACAAAGCGGGCTGGACCTTGCCGCGCGCCATGTCGACGGTTTCCGCCGAACCGGCGCGTAAGGCCGGTCTGCACGACCGCGGCGCGATCGAAACCGGCCTGCGCGCGGACTTCGTGCGTGTGACGATGCTCGACAGGCTGCCGGTGCCGCGCGCCACGTATCGCGGCGGGGCCCGGATCGTTTGAAGGTATGACAGACGCCGTTGTGCGGAACGCGCGCGGGTTGAACTGCCGCGCGGCTCACGGCGAGCTTCAGGCCGTCGGCTCGGCCTCGTGTCCTTCCGGTGCGCCTTCACCGGCGCGCATATAAGGCTGCCCGGCTTGCTCAGCCTGTTCGCGCCGGCGTGCTTCGAGCACATCGTGGTAACGCAAATACGCACAGCGTCCGCCGGATTTGGCCGCGTACATTGCCGCGTCGGCGTTGAGCAGGAGTTCCTCCGCCGTGCCGCTGTCGTCGGGGAACTGGCTGATGCCGATGCTCGCGCCCACCGTCATGCTTTGCCCGTCTATCCGCACTTCTTCGTTCAACGTCGCCATGATGCGCGAGGCGATCGCGGGCGCCGCTTCTTGCGAACGCGGCCCTTCGATCAACACGATGAATTCGTCGCCGCCCAAACGCGCCACCACGTCCGCGGAACAGAGCACCTGCTTCAGGCGGCGCGCCACCGCGGCGAGCACCTTGTCGCCGACGGAATGGCCGAACTGATCGTTGATCTGCTTGAAGCGGTCGAGGTCGACGAACAGCACGGCGAGGCACTCCTGACGCCGCGCCGCTTCCTCGATCGCGTTTTCGAGCTTCTCCATGAACAGGACGCGGTTAGGCAGTCCGGTCAGCACGTCGTGCGTGGCGAGATGCACGAGCTCACGCTGCTTGGCGTGCAGCACGTCCATCTGCGATTTGATTTCGCGGCGCAGCCGCTCGAAGCAGCGCGCCAGTACGCCGATCTCGTCGGTGCGGTTGAGCGGCAGCGTATGCATGGCATGTTCGGCGAACAGATGCGTCGCTGCGTGCGCGAGAATGTGCAGCGGCTTGGTCAGCGCGCGTGCGAACAGAATGGCGAGAAACAGCGCCAGCACACTGAAAATCAGCACCATGCGCACGATCTGGTTGCCGAGCAGATTCGCGCCGGACAGGACGTCGTCGAGCGGTTTGGCGAGACCGAGCACGATGAAGCGGTTGCCCTCCAGATCGCCGAACGGTCTGCGCACGAAAGCGAGCACCTGACCCGCGGCCTGCCGCGGCTGTGCAAGACCGTTTGCCAGCACCTCGCCCTGCGACTGTTCGAAGAGTGGTCTCGTGACGGAGAAACTGTCCTGCATCAGCACGCGCCGGCCCCGATCGAAGCCGAAGGTTTTCGAGGCGTCGGGATGAACGAGGAAATCGCCCCACTCGTTGGCCAGATAGACCTGATAGTCGCTCGGCAAATCGCTTTGCAGCCGCTTGAGCAAAACCGCCAGATCGATATCGATCACGACCACGCCCACCACCTCGCCGCTCGCGTTCGACACGGGCGTACCGAGCCGCAGTGTAGGCTTGCCCTGCGCAGCATGCGTGCCGTACTCGTGGTTGACCGAAATCGGCGAGGTGTAAATGCGGCCCGGCGCAAACGTCAGCGTGTCGAACACATAGGCAAACTGACCTTTTTCCTGCAGGTTGCCCCTTTCGACCCGCACGAGGCCGTCCGAGTCGCGGTCGAAGCGGACCAGTTCGAGCCCGTAGTGCTGGCGCGTGATCAGCCGGATTTGCAGGTATTCGAGGTGATGAACCATGAAACTGGAATACACCTGTGCCAGTCGTTCGCGTGCCACGTTCGGGCCGGCGCCGTCGTCGGTCTGCGCGACCTTCGCCGTGGATGGCATGCTCGCGAGTACGAGCACGTCGGCGCCGATATCGTCGATCGAGGCGGAGAAGCGCTGACCCAACAATTCCGTCGACGTGAGCAGGCTGCGCCCGGCCTCGTTCACGAGCATCGCGCGATTGGCATGATAGGCGTAGTAGCCGGTCGCGCCGGATGCGAGCACGCCGATGCACGCGAGCAGCACGGATAATTTGAAGGTCAGCCCCGGGCGTATCATCAAAAACGCTCCGACCGGTCCCCGGACACGATTCTGGCCCACAGATCCTCGCGCCGCTGAATATTTTCCACCGGCCCGATCCACACGATGCGCGCGCTATCGCTGCTTTCCACGGGCGCCGTCAATGTGTTGGCGAGTCCCTGGCGCTGCGTGAGCAATGCGCTGACGTCCGGTTCGAGCATGTAATTGATCCATGCGAGCGCAAGCGGCGGATCGGCCGCGGCGCGCGTCATCGACCAGCAATCCAGCCACGCGAGCGCGCCTTCGTCGGGAATCACGTAGCCCACGTCGGCTCCCGCGCGGCGCAGCAATTCGACCTGCTGGGTGCCGTAGTTGCCGAACATCAGCGCGACCTTATGCTGGATGAAAAAGGCGGTCGCCTCCTCGGGCAACGTGTAATAGGTCAGCAGATTGCGGCGCAGATCGACGAGCTTGTGAGCAATCGTGCGCATTTCCGTTGGGTCGAGCTGAAAAGGATGGGGATAGCCGAGCGCCAACGCCGTGAATGAGAAATTGTGCTGCGCGCTATTGAAGTCGAGCACCTTGCCGCGGTAACGCGGATTCCACAATTCGCGCATGGTGCGCGGTGCCACGGCGACCTGCTTGCGGTCGTAGATCAGCCCCATCGACGAATATGTAAACGGAATGGCGTAAGCCTTGCCGCCCGACGTGAGGCCGCCGATCGACGCGAGCGCCTGAAAACGCGGCAATTGTTTTCGGGTGTTCGGCAACCTGGCGAGATCGAGCGGCGCCAGCAGATTGGCCTCGGTATAGCGCTGGATTTCAGCGGTATTGGCGGCGAGCACGTCGAACGGCGGCGTTCCTTTGGCATGCATCTGAGCCCACAGCGCCTCGTCGGAATCGACCAGCGTGACTTCCACTCTGGCTTTGTAACGCGCTTCGAAATGATTTACCACGTCGGCGTCCGCGTAGCCGGGCCATGCCAGCACACGCAAAACTTTGTCGTCGGCTTTAACCGGCGCCGCCGAAAAAAGACTCAGGCAGAAAACCGCGGCGATCAGAAATGTCAAAAATCCCGCACAAACGCTGCGACGCAATAAATGCGCGCGCGCACATGCGGCGATTCGAAAGTGAAAGAATCGTTTACAAAGGCGCTTTTCATCTGCCATCAACATCATGTGCATATACAACACCGTTTAGCCGAAGGCCTTGTGACGAGCGTCAACGCGCGGAATCGACCCGCGAACGGCCGCCCGGCGGCTTTCTTCATACAGATATGCTCTGCATGAGGCATTTGGCCGGGCGCGAAGAGAAACGATGATAGCGCTAAGGAAACCATTTTTGGTTTTCGGCTTCACCGGAGTCGAAAAAATTCCGTCAGGTGAGATACAGCAATCGCGCTCATCTGCATTTGACGGCAATTTATTCGGAATCTTTAGCGTGCCGCCGGGTGGTGAAAAACGCAAAACCACGAAACGCGAGCGGTCTACGTGATAACACGCAATAGCCGCCATGAAATAGCGCCATGCGGAAATCCGGCGACACCGCTTCTAAAGAACCGCGGCGCGAATGCCGATAAACGTTCTCCTGCCCAATCCGCCGCCGGCGGTTAAAGGCAGCGTCGCCCGCTGCAGGGCGGCCTGTCTTCCGGGCAGTCGACGAGCCGGACAAAAAACAGACAATGCGTTTGAGCAAAATAGAATGGATGTGGGCGGCCGTCGCGGCCGGATCGATTGCGTGCTTCGGCAGTTGGCTTCAGGGCGAGATGAACCGTGCGGCACTCGCGCGCACCCAGCGCGAAACGCAGGACATGCGCGGCACCTGCGCGGGCATGTCCGCGCAGGATGCGCAGATGATGGACAAAGGCGAACTGTGGTGCGGTGCGGTCGGCAGCAGGCGTGCGGGCAATTAGCCAACTTCATTACTATGGCTTTACATCCCGAGGCGGGGCAGGTCCGTGTCACTCAATACGCATTAGTGCCATTTTTGCCTCTCCACCACATTCAGGCTTTAGAAGCTATTCTCGTGCGCCATCCGGTGTTTCACTAGCTACCCAATCTTTTTGAACTGATAAGCTTGGCGCGCGCTGCTGGCCGCCCCGGCTGGCAGCTTCAACCCAAGCCCGGTCGTGAGTCGCGCCGGGTGCCCCGCAGCGGCACAACCGCATGCGGGCGTATTTGAACTACACCGAGGAGTAAAACAGTGAAAAAACTGCTAGCGGCTTTGACGGTTGCTCTGCTTGCTACCGTCTCGATTGGCGCACACGCTAAAGATTGGTCGACTATCCGTTTCGGCGTTGACGCCAGCTATCCCCCGTTTGAGTCGAAGGGCTCGGACGGCAAGCTCGTTGGCTTCGATATCGACCTCGGCAATGAAATCTGCGCGCGCCTGAAGGCCAAGTGCGTGTGGGTCGAAAACGACTTCGACGGCATGATCCCGGCCCTGAAGGCGAAGAAGTTCGACGGCGTGCTGTCGTCGATGTCCATGACGCCGCAACGCGCCGAGCAGATCGCTTTCTCGTCGAAACTGTTCAACACCCCGACGCGCCTCGTGGCGAAGAAGGGTTCCGGCATCCTGCCGACGGCCGACTCGCTCAAGGGCAAGACGGTTGGCGTGGAACAAGGCACGATCCAGGAAACCTACGCCAAGACGTACTGGGAGCCGAAGGGCGCGAAGGTCGTGCCGTATCAGAACCAGGATCAGGTCTATGCCGACTTGCTGTCGGGCCGTCTGGACGCGGCATTGCAAGACGCGGTGCAAGCTGAGATCGGCTTCCTGAAGACGCCGCGCGGCGCCGGCTTCGACTTCGTCGGCAAGGATCTCGAAGATCCGAAGATCCTCGGCAACGGCGCAGGCATCGGCATGCGCAAGGAAGATACCGATCTGAAGACGAAGGTCGACAAGGCAATCGCCGAGATCATCAAGGACGGTACGTACAAGAAGCTCGAGAAGAAGTACTTCGACTTCGACGTGTACGGCAGCTAAGCTGGCAACCGGGCCGGCCATGCGCGTCTGACGGCGCGCGGGTCGGTTCGCAGAAACGGGCTCCGCCACATGGCGGAGCCCGTTTTCATTTGCGGCGCCCCATAAAACCACACACTGCGTCATATCGGCTAAGATCGTGCGATCGAGGCGATCACGCGGCGCCACCCGCCGGTTCGAGCCCAACCCGTCATCAAGCAAGTTCCCTACTGTTATCAACGAGATAGCGCGGCATGCCCCCTGGCCGCGGATTTGAAAACCATGCAAACCCAAACCCATCCGCTGATTGCCCCGACGCTCGGCACCGCCCGCAACCTGACGAGCTTCCACTACGGTCCCGGCAGCGGCCAGAAGATTTACATCCAGTCGTCGCTGCATGCCGACGAACTGCCCGGCATGCTGGTGTCGTGGGCGCTGCGCCGCAAGCTGGCCGCGCTGGAAGCGGCCGGCAAGATCCGCGGTGAAGTCGTGATCGTGCCGGTGGCCAACCCGATCGGCCTGAACCAGCACTTTCTCGGCCATCTTACGGGGCGCTTCGAAACCAACACGGCACAGAACTTCAACCGCAATTTCCACGATCTGTCGGCACTGGTGCAGCCGGTCATCGAGTCGCGCCTGACCGACAATGTCGACGCCAACCGCACGGCGATTCGCACGGCCATGCGCGAGGCGCTCGACGCGCAAAGCCCGCAAACCGAACTCGAATCGCAGCGCCTCGCGCTGCAAAAGCTCTCGTACGACGCCGACGTCGTGCTCGATCTGCATTGCGACTGGGAAGCGGCAATGCACATCTACACGAACCCGGACCTGTGGCCGGAAGTCGAGCCGCTCGCCTGCTATCTGGACGCCAAGGCGTCGCTGCTCGCGCTCAATTCGGTGGGCAACCCGTTCGACGAAATCCACAGCTTCTGCTGGTCGGATCTGCGTGGCCGCTACGGCGACCGCTTCCCGATTCCGAACGGCTCGATCTCGGTCACGATCGAATTGCGCGGCCAGCGTGAAGTGTCGTACGAGTACGCTGAGCACGACGCGCAGGCGATTATCGAATACCTGACCTCGCGCGGCGTGATCGACGGCACGGCCGCCCCGCTGCCGCCGCTCGAATTCGCCGCCACGCCGCTTGCCGGCGCCGAGCCGATCGTCGCGCCGATCAGCGGCGTGCTCGTATATCGCTGCGAAGTCGGCACGTGGGTCGACGTGGGTCATGAGATTGCCGATATCGTCGATCCGCTGACGGAGCAGGTCGTCACGCTAAAGAGCAGCGTGGCCGGCGTGCTGTATGCACGGCATTTGACGCGCTTTGCAACGGCCGGCCTGGAGTTCGCGCGCATTGCCGGTTCGAAGGCGTTCCGCAGCGGCTCGTTGTTGAGCAACTAAAAGCACAACGCGGGCCGGCGGCGTTGTCGCGCATCGCGGCGCATCGCATCAAGCGCGTTCGTAAGCGCTTGAGCCGTAACGTAAATCGCCCGCTGTTTCAGCGGGCGATTTACGTTTACGCGCCTTTTATTAGAACCGTGCTCAGAAAGCCGGAATGATCGCGCGTTTGAATTGCGTGTCGATGTACTTGCGCACTTCATCCGACTCGTACGCCGCCACTAGTTTCTTCACCCACGGCTGATTGCGGTCCTGCTCGCGCACCTCGATCAGATTCGCGTACGGACCTTTGAGGTCTTCGATCGCGATCGCGTCTTTGGTCGGCTGCAGGCCGGCCTTGACCGCGTAGTCGGTATTGATCGACGCCGCGTCGAGATCGCTGAGCGCGCGCGGCAATTGCGCGGCGTCGAGTTCCACCAGTTCGATCTTCTTCGGATTTTCGGCGACATCGAGCGGCGTGGCGTTCACGCCGTTGCTGCCGACGCCCGGTTTCAACCTGATCACGCCGTACTTCTGCAAAAGCAGCAGCGCGCGATTGCCGTTCGACGGGTCGTTCTGGATGCCCACCTTCGCGCCTTCCGGCAAGTCTTTGAGCGACTTGAGTTTCTTCGAATAGAAGCCCATTGGCGACCCGTAGGTCAGGCCGACGTTGACGATCTTGTAGCCGCGCTGCCTGGTCTGGCTGTCGAGAAACGGCTGGTGCTGAAAACCGTTGGCATCGAGGTCGCCTGCATCGAGCGCGGCATTCGGCTGCACGTAATCATTGAACTCGATGACCTTGAGGTTCAGCCCTTCGCGCGCCGCCACCTTCGTCACGACCGACCAGATTTGCGCATCCGGACCGCTCATCGTGCCGATCCTGAGTTGTTTGCCGTCAGCGTGCGCGAAATCGTTTTTCACGCGCTTATATGCACGATCTGGAAAAAGCTTATATGGGCGGCCCTTGCGTGACTCCGGCTTGCGCGGCCAGGCGAGTGTCGCGCCCGCGCGACAGATTTCGAAAATAACCGCGCTGTCACATACCTTACTCTGCGTTCCCTTAAATTGCGGGCCATCGCACGACCTTACCAAAGAGTTGGCGCGCGATCGCTTACTTTTTAATCGGAGAAAGTTTTGAACAAGAAAATATTGACTGCCGCTACTCTCGCTCTCTTCGCCACTGCTGCTCACGCGCAAAGCAGTGTCACGCTGTACGGCTTGATCGACGCCGGTATCAGCTACGCGAACAATTCGAAGACCGCAACGGGCCACGACAGCATCTTCAAGTACGACGACGGCGTCGCACAAGGCAGCCGTTGGGGCCTGCGCGGCACGGAAGATCTGGGTGGCGGCCTGAAGGCGCTGTTCGTGTTGGAAAACGGCTTTAACAGCGGCAACGGCACGCTGGGCCAGGGCGGCGCGCTGTTCGGCCGTCAGGCATTCGTGGGTCTGTCGAAGGACGGCGCCGGCTCGCTGACGTTCGGCCGCCAGTACTCGTTTTCGACGGACTATCTGGGCGGCAGCTACTCGAACGGCGGCCAGACCGTCGCGGGTAACTACGCTTACCACATCAACGACGTGGACCAACTGACGTCGAGCCGTATCAACAACGCAGTCAAGTTCAGCAGCGCGAATTTCGCGGGCCTGACCTTCGGCGCAATGTACGGCTTCTCGAACCAGGCCGGCGCATTCGGCGGCGCACCGGCAACCGGCCCGGCCGCTGCACCGGTGGCGGGTTCGTCGCGCGCTTACAGCTTCGGCGCGAACTACGCGAACGGCCCGTTCGGCGTTGGCGCGGCGTACACGGATATCCGTTTCCCGGGCCAGGCATCCCCGACGTTCTCGACGGCTCTCGCCAACGTGACGACGGGCACGGTCCGCGATCTGCGCACGTTCGGCGTCGGCGGCCGTTACTCGATCGGCGCCGCGACGCTGTGGGCGTTGTACACGAACACGCGTTTCGAACCGATCTCGGGCAGCTCGACGACGTTCACCGCGTACGAAGCGGGCGCGAAGTACGCGTTCACGCCGGCACTGACGGCAGCCGCGGGCTACACGTACATGCACCTGAGCGACGCGAACACGGGCCACTGGAACCAGGCGGACCTGAGCGTCGACTACGCGCTGAGCAAGCGTACGGACGTGTATGCACTGGGTATCTACCAGATCGCTGCGGGCCGCAACAAGGGCCAGGATCTGCAGGCGCAGATCGGTTCGAGCACGAGCTACTTCAACACGTCGGGCACGGGTTCGGACAACCAGTTGGCATTCCGCGTCGGTATCCGTCACAAGTTCTAAGCGAGTCTCTTTCGCAGCGGGGAACGCGAGTTCCCCGCTGGATCGGAAGTCCGGAAAACGCCCTGCGGGGCGTTTTTCTTTTAGGGCGACACTATCAACCCGACGTACCTCGTATCGCCTCGCAACCCGATGCAAGAAAGTGCTTGACTATCTATCTAGTAGTAGATAAAGTTCAGTCATGGAAACGACCCCGACAGTTCGCGAGCAGATTCTCGATCACGCCATCACGTTGATGATGCAGCGCGGTTACAACGGTTTCAGCTACCGCGATCTGTCTGAGCTGGTTGGCGTCAAAACGTCGAGCATCCACTACTATTACCCGTCAAAAGACGACCTGGTGCTGGAAGCGGTCAACGAATACAGCAAGGAAGTGCTGGCTTCGCTGTACGCTATCGACGCCAGACTGCCGGCCAATACGAAGCTCAGCAAGTACACCAGGCTTTTCGGCCGAACGCTGGGCGACGGCGACCGGATCTGTCTGTGCGGCATGCTGGCATCGGACATCGCGTCGTTGCCGGAAAATATTCGCGAGGCGATCCAGGCGTTTTTCAAAGCCAACGAAAAATGGCTGGCGCAAGTGCTCGCGCAGGGCGCGCAGGAGCACACGCTGGCGGTGAACGGCAAGCCCGAATCCGCTGCGCGCGCGCTGTACGCCGCTTATCAGGGCAGCGTGCTGGCAAGCCGGCTGTTCGGCACGAAGGCCCGGCTGGAAGATGTAGAAGCATCGTGGAAGAAAGCGCCGTAATGCTGTCATGGAGGTGGTCGCCCGCCTCCTTGTTTTTACCCTCAAATCTATCTATACGTAGATAGATTTTAATTCGAAATCATCGGCGCGAAGTACGCGTCATTTTTTAGCGTCCTTTATCTATCTAGTAGTAGATACCCACTTGTAAGGAATTGATCATGACCCGAATCGACAACGTGCTGTACCGCGCTCATGCCAAGGCAACCGGTGGCCGTGACGGCCGCGCTGTGGTGCCCGAAAGCAACCTCGACCTCAAGCTGACCACGCCGAAACAACTCGGCGGTGCGGGTGGCGAAGGCACCAACCCGGAGCAACTGTTCGCGGCCGGCTATAGCGCGTGTTTCGTCGGCGCAATGAAGTTCGTCGCGGCGCGCGAGCGCATCGCGATCCCCGCGGACGTCTCCGTGGAAGGCAGCGTCGGCATCGGCGCGATTCCGAACGGCTTCGGAATCGAAGTGGAGTTGAAGATCTCGCTGCCCGGCATGGCGCAGGAAGCGGCGCAGGCCCTCGTCGACAAGGCACATATCGTGTGCCCGTATTCGAACGCCACGCGCAACAACATCGCCGTCACGCTCACGCTCGTCTGAATCGAGACCCTCTTCCCATTTATCGAATGTCCCGGAGTTCATCATGAAGATCAAGTTCGTCCCTGTGCTGCTGGCTTCCGCCCTCGCCTTCGGCTCCGCCTTTGCAGCGAGCCCCGCTTCGCAACCCACGCCCGACCGTGTGACGTCCGGCTTCCTGAAAGCGCTCAACAGCGGCAAGGGCCCCGCGATCAACACCTTGCCGCCTGCTCAGGCACGGCAAGTTCTGGTGGATGCACAGAACGGCGTGAAAGTCGATCTGTCGGGTATCGACGTCTCCAATCGCACCATCGAGCAGGACGGCGTCAGCGTTTCGCTGACCATCGTCCGGCCGCACGGCGCGAGCGGGACGCCGCCTGTCTTCATGTTCTTCCACGGAGGCGGCTGGATACTCGGCGACTTCCCGACTCACGAGCGTCTGGTGCGTGATCTGGTGGTTCAGTCGGGCGCCGTGGCGGTCTTCGTGAACTACACGCCTTCGCCGGAAGCCCGTTATCCGGTCGCGATCAACCAGGCCTATGCCGCTACGAAGTGGGTGGCCGCGCACGGCGACGAGATCGGCGTCGACGGCAGTCGCCTTGCGGTGGTCGGCAACAGCGTCGGCGGCAACATGGCCGCGGTGGTGAGCCTGATGGCGAAAGAAAAGCAAGGCCCGGCGATCCGCTTCCAGGGATTGATGTGGCCCGTGACCGACAATAATTTCAACGACGGTTCGTACAATCAGTTCCAGGAAGGCCACTTCCTGACCCGGCCGATGATGAAATGGTTCTGGGACGCCTACACGAAAGATCCGAAGCAGCGCAACGAGATCTACGCGTCGCCGCTCCGTGCAACGACGGAACAACTGAAGGGCTTGCCGCCCGCGCTGATTCAGGTTGCCGAGTCCGACGTGTTGCGTGACGAAGGCGAAGCGTATGGTCGCAAGCTCGACGCAGCCGGCGACGAGGTGGCCACCGTCCGTTACGACGGCACGATTCACGATTTCGGCTTGCTCAACGTGCTGGCCGAAGACGCGCCGACCAAAGCAGCCACGCGGCAACTGGCCAACGAACTGAAGCAACGTCTGCAGTAACGCCTTTGGCAGGCGGCCGCGGCGCGGGTATCGTCGATACTCGCGCCGCGGCCGATCTGGTTCGTACGTCATGCGGTATCGTGTTCGTTCTGATCCCGCTCATCCGACCATGCCGACGCCAGGGAGTAGCACGCCATGAACAGTACGCCGCAGACCATCGAAATCGAAACCGCACCGAATCCTGAATTCGCCGTGATCCTGCTGCATGGTCTCGGCGCCGACGCCAACGACTTCGTGCCGCTGGTTCCGGAACTGCGTCTCGGCAACGGACCCGCCGTGCGTTTCGTGTTTCCCAACGCGCCGGAGATGGCCGTGACCGCGAACAACGGCTACGTGATGCGCGCGTGGTACGACATCCGTTCGTTCCAGTCGATCGAACGGCAGGTCGACGAGGCGGGCATCGAAGCGTCGTGCGCGACCGTGAGGCAACTGATCGCCGGGCAGAACGGGCGCGGCATTCCGACCTCGAAAATATTCCTCGCGGGGTTTTCGCAAGGCGGGGCGATGACCTACTCAGCGGGGCTCACACATCCGGCCACGCTCGGCGGGTTGATCGTCATGTCCGGTTATTTGCCCTCAAGAGCCTTCATCGAGAGCCGCCTCGCGCCCGCGAACCACGGCACGCCGATCTTTGCCGCTCACGGCGAGTACGACCAGATATTGCCGATCCAGCTCGGCGAGACCGCTCGCGACTTCGCGCTGGCGCAGGGCAGCAAGGTCGAGTGGCATGCGTATGCGATGGAGCATTCCGTATGCGGCGAAGAAGTCGCCGCACTGCGCGCATGGCTCGATGAGCGTATCGCGGCACTGGCCTGACGTGGCGGGCGGTTTGGGTTCGCCGGATTTTGTCGTGATTCTGCGCGGGCGGCGGGAAGCCTGGCGCACGGCCCTCGCGCTCTGCCTGACGGACATCAAAAAATCCGGCAACTTCATGCATTTGAAGTCTGGTACGCTGCGCCCTTTGCTACCGCTTGAATTGGACCCGATGGAAACCCCTTTCAATGATCGTGGCGTGTCGGTCACGCGCAACGCACTCTCGGCTGCCGGCCAGGTCTTTCCGCTGCGCGACATCGTGGGCGTGCAGGTCGTCACCGTGCAGAAGAACAAGGTCTTGCCGCTCACGATTTCGCTCGTCGGCCTCGTCGGCGCTATTGTCGGCGCGATATGGCGCTCGCCGGTGGGCATGGTGTGCGGCACGATGCTGGCCGTGGTCGGCTGGCTCACCTGGGTGACTCAGGACATCACCCATCGTCTGATGGTGCAAACCGCAAATGGCGAGCGCGAAGCGCTGATGAGCACCGATCGCGATTTCGTCGAACGCGTCGGCGCGGCCGTGAACGAGGCGAAGGGCGCAGCCGCCGCGCCGAAGGTCTGATACCGCAGTCAGCCGGGCAGCGCGCCGCATGGTGTGCGTCGGATTGCCACCCCACGCGTTAACACAAAATTGATTCGCCGCGCGGCAGCTTTTGCGTGTCCTTGAGACGCGCGCCGCTAGAGTGAACGGGTGTCAACAACGCGCGCCGCCTGCCGGGCGGCGCAATCATGATGCTCACTTCCGTCGCAACGTCCGATCTCCCCGTCACGCGCAACTCGCGCACGCCGCGCATGGCGCGCCGCACGCATGTCGTCGTGCCGCTCGTCATTATCGACGTCACCGTGCCCGGCACCTCGTCGGCAAACGGACGGCGCGCGCTGCACGCCGCGCTCGGCGACGATCTGCGCCTGTATATCGTCACCGTCGACCAGCAACACGAGCGCGTGACGTTTCGTGTGGAAGTGACTTCCCGCACCCTCGACGACGTGATCGGCCTGCTGACCGCCGCACTCGATCACGCCACGCTCGGCCGCGCGCACACGACCGTGATTCGCCGTCCCCGCGACCATTGACGCGGACGAAACCCGCACGCGCCCGCTGCCGGCCGCATGCAAACCCGCATCAAGCCTTCACACATCTTTGCAATTGCACCCGAGCGGCCATGTAGAGTCGCCGCTCCTGTTATTGCGTGTTCCCTCCCGCAGACCTGCGGGCGTCGCGGTTTCACTGCCCACGCCGCGGCAATCCGGTGGGATTGCCTCGACGTGCTTCGCGACGCCTGGACTTCGCCAGGGAACACCTTTTTGCAAAGCGTAATCTATGTTCCTGTCGTCTCATGGTGCCGCGCGCCGGCATTTGCGTCCCAGCCGGCGCCGTTTCGGCGCGGCCGCGCTCGTCGTCACCCTCGCGCTCGTTGCGCTAGGCGGTTGCGCCGTTACCTTCCCCACGCCCACGCCGCCTGCGCCGGCTGCCTCGCTGATCAACGGCGGCAACGACGGCCTACTGATTCCGCTGCAAGTGGATCGTGGCGACAAAGATCAGGCGCGCCTCGGACTGCCCATCCAACTCGACGGCAAGCCGGTGTATGTCGCGCTGGATACCGGTACGCAAGGCGTGCGCGTACTGAAGTCAGTCTTGCCCAACACGAACTATCCGAACGCCGGGCCGGTGAGTTCGCTGCCCTTGACGAACGGCGCACAAGTGTCCGGCGCGACCGTAAAATTGCCGCTGAGCATCGCGGGAACGAAGCCGGCGCAAATCGACGCGCAGGCCGTCGACGTGGTCAACTGCCAGTCCACCTCCCGGCGCTGCGTGGGCATGGACGGCTACACCGCCGAATTCGGCTGGGCGTTTTCGGGTCTCTTCGGCATCGGCGCAGCGCAACCGGACGACACATGCTGCACGCAACCGCTGCGTGCTTTGCCCGGCAACGTCGGGCAGCGCTATCTGGTGCATGCGAACTTCGCGAAGCCTTACCTGGTGCTGAGCCCGTCGAAAGCGATCACGAAGGACTACACGATGGTGCCGATGACCGTGCTGCAGGACGGTACGGCGCAATGGCCGAGAGGTTGCGTCAACGTGGCCGACAAGATGACCTTTTGCGCGCCGCTGGTGTTCGCCACCGCCAGCACCGACATGATCCGCATCGAAATGGACAAGGCGCCGAACTGGACCGGCGACGACGACGTCGGCAAGGTACTCAATCAGGGCAACTACAATGCGGCGATCGGATCGGGCAAATGGATGCACCGTTATGAAGGTGCGCAAGTCACGATCGTCAAGGTCAAACCAGGTGCCAACCGCATCGTGATCGGTCTGATGGGCATGCAGAATATCGACGTGCTCTTCGATTTCCCGCAGGGCCAGCTGGGCCTGCGGGCCGCGCTCGAGGCCGAGAAGCTCGTGCAGTAGCCGCCGCAAAGACGACAACGAGAGCCGCAACTCGCGGCAATGGAAAAGGCCGCGCTGCACAGTCACGCGGCCTTTACGCTTCAGAACCCGAACGAGGCAGTCCGCCCGCTATTCGATATTGAGCGGATTCACATGCCAGATGTCGCGGGCATATTCGCCGATGGTGCGGTCCGAAGAAAACTGCCCCATGCCCGCCACGTTCTCGATCGCGCTTTCGGTCCATGCACGCTTGTCGACGAAGCGCGCGTCCACGTCGTCCTGCGCCTTCGCGAACGCGGCAAAATCGGCCAGCACCATGTAGTGATCTCCCCAGTCGACCAGCGTGTGGAAAATATCCGCGAAACGCAGCGGATCGTCCGGCGAGAAGAAGCCCGAGCGGATCTGGTCGAGCGCCATGCGCAGTTCCGGATTCTCTTCGTAGATCTGCCGCGGCCGGTAGCCGGTGGCACGCAGGCGGTCCACTTCGTCCGCCGTGTAGCCGAAAATGAACATGTTCTCGCGCCCCACCGCATCGCAGATTTCGATGTTTGCGCCGTCCATCGTGCCGATCGTCAACGCGCCGTTGAGCGCGAGCTTCATGTTGCCGGTCCCGGACGCTTCCGTGCCGGCCATCGAAATCTGCTCCGACAGATCCGCAGCCGGAATGATCAGCTCCGCCACGCTTACGCCGTAGTTCGGCACGAACACCACTTTCATGCGATCGCCGATCAGCGGATCGTGATTGACCTTCTCGCTCACGTCGCCGATCAGCTTGATGATGGTCTTGGCCATCCGGTAAGCGGACGCGGCCTTACCGGCGAACAGCACCACGCGAGGCACCCAGTCGCGCTCGGGGTTCGCGCGAATCTGGTTGTAGCGCACGATCACATGCAGCACGTTGAGCAACTGCCGCTTGTATTCGTGAATGCGCTTGACCTGCAGATCGAACAGCGCATCGGGATCGAAATGCAGTTTGGTGTGATGCGCGAGGCGGTGCACGAGCCGCAGCTTGTTCTGCCGTTTCGCATCACGGAAAGCGTCGATAAAGCCGTTGTCGTTACGCAGTTCGCGCAACTGCTCCAGCTCGAACAGATTGGTGCGCCAGTGCTTGCCGATCTTCTGGTCGATCAGCGACGACAGCGGCGGACTCGCCTGGGCGAGCCACCGGCGCGGCGTGATGCCATTGGTGACATTGGTGAAGCGGTCCGGATAGATGCGCGCGAAGTCGGCAAAGATATCGCGAGTCATCAGTTGCGAATGCAGCTTCGATACGCCGTTCACCTTCTGGCTCGCCACAATTGCCAGATACGCCATGCGCACGCGCCGCTGCCCGTATTCGTCCACGAGCGAAATGCGGCGAATCATCTCGCCGTCATGACCCGACTGCTCGCTAACGAGCTTGAGGAACTGCGCATTGATCTCGAAGATGATCTCGAGATGCCGGGGCAACAGGCGCGCGAGCATTTCGACGTCCCACGTTTCGAGCGCTTCGGGCATCAACGTGTGGTTCGTGTACGAAAAAATCTGCGTGACATGCTTCCACGCCTTGTCCCACTGCAGATGGTGGACGTCCACCAGCAAACGCATCAGCTCGGGAATCGCCAGCACGGGGTGCGTATCGTTCAGATGCACCGCCACTTTTTCGGAGAAGCGCCCGAACGTGCTGTGCGTGCGCTGATAGCGGCGAATCAGATCCTGCATGGTCGCCGAAACGAAAAAGTATTCCTGACGCAGACGCAGTTCGCGGCCGGCCGGTGTCGAGTCGTCCGGATACAGCAAACGCGAAACGTTCTCCGACATGTTTTTCGTGTCGACCGCGTTGCGGTAGTCGCCGCGATTGAACGCGCCCAGATCGAGCTCTTCGGTCGCGCGCGCCGACCACAGACGCAAGGTGTTGGTCGCGTCCGTGTCGTAGCCGGGAATGACTGTGTCGTACGCGGTGGCGTTCACGTGCTCGGTGTCGATCCATTCGACATGGTCGCCACGCTGCACCGTGCGGCCGCCGAAATGAACCATGTACGTGACTTCTGGCCGCGGAAACTCCCACGGATTGCCCGCGCGCAACCAGTAGTCCGGCGCTTCGACCTGCTCGCCGTTGACGATCTGCTGACGGAACATGCCATATTCATAACGGATGCCGTAGCCGAAACCCGGAATGCCGAGCGTCGCCATCGAATCGAGAAAACAGGCCGCGAGCCGGCCGAGGCCGCCGTTGCCGAGCGCGGCGTCCGGCTCGATATCGGTCAACATCTGCATGTCGACGCCCAGACTCGCGAGCGCCTCCTTCATCTGGTCGTGGATACCGAGCGCCAGCAAGGCGTTCGTAAAGGTCCGGCCGATCAGGAATTCCATCGACAGGTAGTAGACGCGCTTCACGTCCTGTTCGTATTGCAGGCGCGTGGTCTTCATCCAGCGCGCGACCAGCCGGTCGCGCACGGCGAGCGCCGCGGCGTGCAGCCAGTCGTGCGGATGCGCGGTGACGGCGTCCTTGCCGACGCCATACATCATGCGGTTGGAAATTGAGCGCCGTAGCGCGTCGACGGTACTGTTGAGCTGGTCGAATTCCAGATCGACGGCTGTCATCGAAGCCTCCGGGGAAATGAGCGACGCGGCATACGCGAACCGCACAGATGACGGACGGGAGGCGCGTGCCGGTCAGGCGGGTTAAGAAACAGAGTAGGACATTTTACGACCACCGGAGACCGGCGAGCGCGAGCGCTTCTCACGCACATGCCATGCCCGGCTGCATAGGGCGGCGCGCCGTTTTTCCGCACACGAGCGGTGCAAGCCGCGCCTACATGGCACTGCGCGCGTGCATCGGCTGCGCAAACAAGACCAACGACTGCGAATCGCGTGATGCGCATTGGATGGGACACAACACGATTATTTTTTAGCGGCGTGACGCGCGGATGAACGACCCGATGGGCTCGATGCGTGTTCAAATCAGGGCGCCTAGCCTGCCGGGCGGTTGTGGAGCAAGGGCGTGCAGTACGCGGGGTGCCGGTCAGCTTGTGGACGCTGCGCGAACTTGACCGTTAGTTGCATTAATCAGGACTTTCTGACTTACCCCGTTACTACCTGTCACTCCGTCGTGTCTGGTTTCATGGTCACAGTTGCCCGCTCCGCTCAAGGGCGACGCGACCTGTGAGAAACCAGCGAGAGGTGCAGCGATGACGATTTCGGCAGCAGGTAACCGCCCCACGAATTTCAACGATACGAACCCGAATGCGACGCCGGACGGCCAGCTAACGGACCGGCAAACACGAGCCCCGTCATTTGGCGCATCGCGCGGCGCACGAACCGGAGAGGACGAGCGGAAGGGTTCGACGCAAATTCAAGGTGTGACGTCCCAGACGCAGAACGCAAGCACGCTCGCGCATCAGCCCCGCCCCCCATCCGCCTTTGCGAGCCTCGTCTTCAAAACGCGCCGGGCCGCCGCGACCATGCACCCGTCCGGCGCGGCACCATTGCCTCCGGACGTCGCCCGAAGGGAAGGGTCGGCCCACGGTGTCCGACCGGGCGCAGACGCTGCGGCCAACCGGCCGGCAGCGCCTCTGGTTGCGAGCGGTACGCCTCCCGACGCCCGGGTCAAGCGGCAGACGCCTCCCGTTCACGATCCGTTTGAGGACACTTACCAGGCTTACGCGGGTTCCGCCGCAGGAGAGAATGGCCTGAATATAGAAACCCTCGATTCGGCGGCCAGGCAGCCGGATGTGCTGGATGATCAGTGCGCGGGTCTGTCCTGGCTGGCCATGCACAAGATCATCGAGGGTCGCTCGCTCGACTTGATGGGAGCGACCGACGCTGTTTATCGGCGCCTTCTTGCGCCCTCAACGCGGTCGTCGACACTCGACGAAATTCACCGTCTGCAAACGGCGCACGAGGATGCGCCGCCGAGTGATGTGCCAGGCTACGAAATGCGCCAGGGCCGCAATGAATTGACAACCCCCAGAGCTCTCGTCAACGATTTGCAACGTCACTTTTCGACCCCACTTCCGTCGCACGACGGGTTGGGCACGGCGCAGGATACGTTCACGGACGTGACCTTGAGCTTTGGGGACGGAAGTCACCATGCGATCATCATCCAGCGAGTCAACCGGTCGGCAGACTACCGGAACGATGAATACCAGCTTTACGACACAAGTCACGGCGCGTTCAGATATCAAGGCTTCGACTCGCTCGCCACCGCCATCAACGCGCTCTACGAGCATGGTTACGCGAATTTCGGCGGCGTTACCGAGGCATGGACGACCTACTATGCAGACCCGCTCACCTGGCGCGCCTATACCGGCGTCGCGCCGGACGCCCACCGGGAAATGATGCAGAATGCCGCGCTTCGCGCTTTCGGCAACGAGCGGCCCCCCGTGCTCGCGCCGACGGATCCGGGCCAACTGCCTCCGCCTCCGGATTTCGACCAGCCGGGCCCGTCAGGCTGGGACGGCGGACCACGTACCGAATTCAGGCGAGCCACCGGCGTGGACCAGCCTGATCATCCATTCGCGCTTTTCCGGCCGTCGCAGACGAGTCCCGCTCAGCTCAAGGAGCAGCAGGGCTTTTCGGTCGAAGACACCCCGCTTCACAATACCAACCTTGACCTGCACGACTCCATCGTGGCGGGCAACCCGGCGGCCACCGACGGCGGCGGCTACGTCGGCACGTTCACCGGACGGGCCGCGGCGCAGGCGCGTATCGATGCGACGGCCGCGAAGAAGGGCTACGTCTATTACGTTGCTCCGTCGCCCAACATGGTCGACGTACAGGGCAGTCTTGGCAGCGAGCACGCGCGTGCCCCGCGCGACGGCGAAGTGGCTGCAATGGGCCATCTCGACTACACGCAGATCCGCGGCTGGCAGAAGTACGAGAACGGCAAGCTGGGGCCGTACGTCGCCAACCCGGACTATCGCTGGGATATCTATGACGAGACCCGCACTGCCGGTGCGCAACCGCAACTGGCGCATTTCTCGCCGGACAACCCGGCGTGGGCCGACGCCGAGCATCGTCCGTTCGTCACCCCGTTCCAGCAGGACGGTAAGACACTCTACCGGCCGAACGAGAATCCCGCCCTGATGCAGGCGAGGTTCTACCAGCATGCAAATGCCGACATACAGCAAAGAGTGAATGACCAGGCGAATCATCTCGCCTATCGGGGCCCCGTGACCATCGGAACGGACTGGGCCAATGGCGGCGCCGACAATCAGGCGCGACTGAACTTCGCCGCAGGCTATCCCTCCATCGACCGGTCGCCGGCCAACGGCGGAGAAGACCGCTTCCGCATGGGCGACGACGGCCGCATCCATCTGGCAAGCGATTACAACAAGGTGCTGCGCATCGACGGCGACGGGAATGCATACATCGGTTCGAATCCTGGCGCCGGCAGCCTCAACGGCGTGTTTTTCCATGATCCGAAGACCGGTGCCATGATTCACGTCGAGGACCGCAAGCTGCTCACGGAAGGCGCCGTAGCCTATACGCCCTACGTCGCGCCGCCCCAGGGGCGGTCCGGACTGACGGCCCGGCAGAGCTGGCGGTTCAGCGATTCGTCCGGAAACAAGGTGGAACCTCCGGTCCCCCTCGCCACGTTCAGGAACTCCACGGCAGGCAGTCCCGAGCAGCTTTACCGGTTCTACCAGAACCCGGACAGCGCGTTGCCGGACGGCGTGTCGCATTTCGTCACCAGCGTGCCTGGCGTGAAGTCGCAGCAGGGCTCCGGTTTCCTGTTTTATCCGGATCACATTGCGCAGGGCAATGCCGCCGCCGCCCGCCAATGGCTTACGGCGCACAACGCCGCGTGGCTGTTCAAGGATGGCTTCTACGCCGTAGCGAGCGGCCCCACTACGCTGGAGGTGCGCACGTTAGGCGGCACGCCGGTATGGCGCGCGCAGATCGATCCAGCGACGGGGCACGAAACCTACCTGATGCTGCAAAACGGGATCACGTCGAATTACGACACGCCCGCTCGAACGTGGCAGCGTGTGCTGGACAACGAGAAGCGGGACGACTTGCTGCGCCGGCGCACGGGTCAGAGCTACATGTGAATTGCCTGTGAGTGCCCGCGGTCGATAGCGGGAAATTCCGGCACGCTCAGCACGATTTCCGCGTGTCTGTAACAATCGCTACATTCGCCGCGCGCCCGCCTGAAAGCCTCGAAAGCCGTACTCAGGCCGTGCGCGCCTCACGCCACACAACCCTGCCGCTCCCGCGCCGCGCTCCTCGACTCGTGCGGTGCGTCGGCATGCTTAACCCGACGAGCCACGCCTTGTCCGACAAACCCAGTCTCTCCGCCACCCGGCCTTTCCCTGCGGACGCCCCGCTGTCCGCCGCCAACCGCCGAGCATTGGCCGCGATCATGCTCGGCGTCGCGCTCGCCACACTCGATACCGCGATCGCCAATACCGCGCTGCCCTCCATTGCCGCGGATCTGCATGCGGCGCCCGCGGCGTCGGTGTGGATCATCAACGCATATCAGCTCGCGATGGTCGCGACTCTGCTGCCGCTCGCCGCGCTCGGCGATATCGTCGGGCATCGGCGGATCTGCATCAGCGGGATTGCGCTCTTCACGCTGGCGTCGCTGGCGTGTTCGCTGGCGTCGACGCTGCCGCTGCTCGCTGCCGCCCGCATCATGCAAGGGCTCGGTGCGAGCGCGATCATGAGCGTGAATACCGCGTTGATCCGCTACCTGTATCCGCCCCACCGGCTCGGACGCGGCCTCGGCACCAACGCGCTGGTCGTCGGCGTATCGTTCGCGGTCGGGCCGACGGTGGCGTCACTGATTCTGTCGGTCGCGGCATGGCCGTGGCTGTTCGCGGTCAACGTGCCGCTCGGCCTGCTGGCGCTGGGTTTCGCATGGCCGGCGTTGCCGCACACCGAGCGCGGCAAGCACAACTTCGATCCGGTCGCGGCGCTTCTGAACGTCGTTACTTTCGCTGCGTTGATCTTCGCGCTCGGCGAGGCGGCCCAGCGTGCTTCGACACAACTGGTGCTGAGCGCGGCGGCGATCGCGGTGGTGTTCGGGCTCCTGCTGATTCGCCGCGAAACCGGCCACCCGGCGCCGATGCTGCCGGTCGATCTGTTCAGGCGGCCGGTGTTCGCCCTGTCGGCGGTGACGGCCGTATGCTCGTTCGCCGCGCAAGGGCTGGCGTTCGTCTCGCTGCCGTTTTACTTCGAGGGTGTACTGCATCGCAGTCAGGTCGAAACCGGCTTTCTGATGACGCCATGGCCGGTGGTGGTCGCGCTGGCCGCGCCGCTGGCGGGCAGCCTGTCCGATCGCTATCCGCCGGGCTTGCTCGGCGCGATCGGCCTCGCGGTGCTGTCGGCGGGCATGGCGTCGCTGGCGCTGCTGCCGGTTCATCCGCATGTTCTCGACATCGGCATCCGCATGGCGGTTTGCGGCGCGGGCTTCGGCTTCTTCCAGTCGCCGAATCTGAAAGCATTGATGGCGAGCGCACCGCCCGAACGCAGCGGCGGCGCGAGCGGCATTGTCGCGACCGCGCGGCTGCTTGGGCAGACCACCGGCGCGGCGCTGGTCGCGTTGAGCTTCGGGATTGCCGGCCGGCATGGGCCGACGCTGGCGCTCGGCAGCGGCGCTTTCTTTGCCGGCGCGGCAAGCCTGGCGAGCGGGTTGCGCCTGCTCGTGCCGTCGCATCGGTCGGGCGGGCATGCGAAAGCGTCGATGAAATGAAAAAACGGGCGCGCTGGGGTGCAATTCAGTGCGTCCGCTTTGTTCTGGCTGATTCCTGCGGCTTTACCTAACCGCGCCTAACCGCGCGCGACCGTGCCAAACACTCAGCGTGCCGCGAAATACGCTTTCACCGCGGCAATAAACGTATCGATATCCCCACGCGTCACATCCTTATGCGTCACGAATCGCGACGCGTACAGCATCTGCGTGAGAATACCGCGCTCCTTGAGCCACGCTTCGAGCGGCGCGCAATGCTGCTGCGGAAACTGCGCGAACACCATGTTGGTGGCGACCGACTGCACCTTGACATGCTCGATGCCTTCCAGACCCGCTGCCAGATGCGCGGCGTGTGCGTGGTCGTCGGCGAGACGCGCCACATTGTGATCCAGCGCGTACAGGCAAGCCGCCGCCAGGATGCCGGCCTGACGCATGCCGCCGCCCAGCACCTTGCGCCAGCGCTGCGCCACGTCGATCAGCGCCTGGCTGCCCACCAGCACTGAGCCGACCGGCGCACCCAGTCCCTTCGAAAAACAGATCGAGATCGAATCGAACGGCTCGCACAATGCGGCGACCGGCTTGCCCGAAGCAACGGCCGCGTTGTAGACGCGCGCGCCGTCGAGGTGAGCCGACAGGCCGCGCTGACGCGCCAGATGCACTGCCTCGTCCACATAAGCGGGCGGCAGCACCTTGCCGCCGATGGTGTTTTCCAACGCCAGCAGCCGCGTGCGTGCGAAGTGATTGTCGATGGGCTTGATCGCGGCGGCGATCTTCTCTAGCGGGATCGAACCGTCCGCGGCATTCTCGAGCGGCTGCGGCTGGATGCTGCCGAGCACTGCCGCGCCGCCGCCTTCGTACTTATAGGTATGCGCGAGTTGGCCGACGATGTATTCGTCGCCGCGCGCGCAATGCGCCATCAAGGCGGCCAGATTGCTTTGCGTGCCGCTCGGAAAGAACAGGCCCGCCTCCTTGCCGGCGCGCTCGGCAACCGTGGCCTGCAGACGCAGCACGGTGGGGTCGTCGCCCCAGACGTCGTCGCCGACTTCAGCGGCCGACATGGCCGCGAGCATGGCGGGAGTCGGACGGGTTACGGTATCGCTGCGCAAATCGATCATTGTGTGTCCCTGTGCGTCCATGAATGACCGCCTGCGGCGGCCGGTCGCCGCCGCTGCGCCGCTATCGACGCAGCGAACCTGCCGCAGGCAGTTTAGCCACACAGTATATTCAATTCGCGCAGCGCCGAAATCGCGCTAAAAAGATGCGTCACCCACCCGACTTCGGCAGCCACGCGAGCGGATCGACCGGCTGGCCGTTCTGACGGACCTCGAACTGGATCGACGCCACGCCGCGGCTGTCCACCCCGACTTCGCCGATGGTCTGCCCTTGCGCGACCGCGTCGCCCTCCTTCACCAGCAGCGTGCTGTTCTGCCCATACGCGGTGATCAGCGAATCGTCGTGTTTGATGATGATGAGCGGGCCATACGCCTCGATACCCGAGCCCGCATAGACGACGCGGCCGGTGGCGGCAGCCTTGACCGGATCGCCCGGTCTTCCGCCGATCACGATGCCGTTCGACTTGCCCGGCGCGAAGGCTTTCAGCACCGGTCCACGCAGCGGCCATTGCAACACGCCTTGCTGCGGTCCGGCGGACGCCGTCGGGGCGCCGGGCGCCGCGGGTGAACCATTCGGCCCGACGGCGACCGGCGGCGTCACCACGCTGCCCGAGGCCATCGGCGGAGACACCCGCAATACTTGCCCTGGAGTAACCGCGGCGTTGACCGCGAGGCCATTCCACGCGGCGATTTCCTGGGGTTTGCGACCGTAGGCCGATGCAATGCCGCCGATCGTGTCGCCCGGATTGACCCGGTAGAAACCGGCAGGAACGGGAACCGTGCTGAGCGTGGTCGGACGTGACGGCGTGCTGCTGTAAAACGGCGTGCTCTCCCACGGCATGGTCGTGCAGCCGCTGAACATCACGCCGAGCGCGGCCGCTGTGAGCCACCGGATCCCCGTTAATTGCCATGGTCTTGTCATGTGATTTTCCTCGACTCTTCGTTCAATCAATCGGATTCAATCGATGGCCAAGCATTTGCCATGCCGCCCGTCTCGAAGGCCCGGCAGCGGTTAACCATTATGCCGCCGTGCGCGGCGACGACCGCCCCACATGGCATCGGCCTTCCGCCAACGTTCAGACGCTGCCCTCTGCCTCCACCACCAGAATGCGCGCCGCGCCGAGCGGATGGGCCACATGTTCGGTGCCCACCGCAGCGTAAAACACGTCGCCCGTTTCGAGAACGGCCGACTGTTCGACACCGCCTTCGCGATAACGCATCTCGACGCGGCCATCGAGCACGGCAAACACTTCCTCGCCATCGTTGACATGCCACTTATAGGGCTGATCGGTCCAATGCAGGCGCGTCGTAATGCCGCCCATGTTGGCGATATCGAGCGCGCCCCAGGCGCGCGTCGCGGTGAAATCCCTGCTGCGAATGATCTTCATGGTCACCAGGCCGTGGAGGAAAGACAACGTCGCCAGTCACGGCCCACGGGGCATGGCGGGCCGCTCATGCCAGCGCGAGTCATGTATGGCTGGCCTCATTATAGGTGCGGCGGCTCGCCTGCTCGCTGGCGTCGGGCCGCGCGGCCCATTCGTGTGATTATTGAATCCTTTGAGCCCTGCCCTATACTCAGTCTTGCTGCCACGGCCCGCCGTACGCAAAAACGTCTGAATTCTGCAAGGGAGTTGAGGATGAACAAAGCCACTTTTCTGGCCGTGCAGCTCAACGTGGACGACATTGCGGCGTCGCCCGGTCTGGTGGAACTCCTGAACACACACCTGGTTTTCGCCGCCGACGTGGCCGAGGCCGCCGACGCGCTGGTACAGTTGGCAAGCATCGCGGGATTGTCGAGCGGCGTCGAAGCCAGCGTCGAGATCCCTGCCGTGGCGATCGAGCGGCTGCGCGAGGCGCTCGACAATCTGAGCGGCTACGACGAATCCTGGCTGCTCGCGCTCGAACCCAGCCGTGCGCTGTTCGATGAAATAGGCCGCCGGCATCGTCCGCTGCATTAGACGTTCGTTCCCGATTACACCCGCATTGCCGCGCACCCGGCGTCCGCTCACCGGCGCCGCTGGTCCGCCCCGTTTCACTCACCGCCTGGCCTGCCACACTACCCGGCCTGCTTCACTGTCGGCACCGTTTGCAGATTTCGGGCGACTCAACCGGAGGACCGCCGTGAAAAGTCTCCTGAACCGCCGCAGCGTGCTGGCAGGCCCATCGCATCTCGTGCAGGATGCGCGAGCAAGCGCCTGCGCTCCTTCATCGCCCGACGACAACGAGGGGGCAACGCTTGCCGCGGCAGCCGAGGCGGCTTGCGCGGACGCCGCGGCGCCGGCCTCGTCGCCGAGGCCGGCCCGTCCCGTGACGACCTTGCGGCCGGTGCCCGTGGTGCCGTCGCAGGTCAGCTCACGCGGCGTGCAGATCGCCGACACGGCGGAGGTCGAGTGGCTCGCCGAAGAAGAAGCGCTGACGCCGTTCCGCGTGTTCCGCAGCTTTGCGTATTCGGTCAGCCTGCTGTTTCACGCGAAGGAACTGGCGTACTACGTCGCCCTGTATCAGGACGGCTCGCTGTGGCGCGCGCTCAAAGCCGCCGATCTCGAAGCCGCCGAAGCCGCCTTTCATCATTTCGAAGAACAGGCGACGCGACTCTCGGACGGCGAAACGCGCCGCGCCCAGTTGGAGGCGCAGAACGAACAGCTGGCGCGGATGATCGCCCGGTCCGAGGTACAGGCTGAGCGGCTGCGCAGCGAGCTGCAAAGGCGCGGCACGCAGGAGCAGACGGTAGCGAGCCGGCAGCATCAGGTGCGCAAGGATGTTTCGCAACTGGAAGCACAACGCGTAGCCGCGCAGGCGCATCTGAACAAGACGCATCGGCAGATTCACCAGCTCAATCTGACTAGCAACGAAGCGATTCCGCATCTGCCGAGCCGCTGAATCGCCGGCGGCGAAAACCATGCGCCGCTGTTCGCAGCAATAGACAGATAGCGGCACATGCCTGCGGCCGTGCCGCGCCGTAAACGACAAACGCCGCCCGGCAATCCGGACGGCGTTTCCATTTGCGCGCCGCCTGCTATCCAGGCAGGCGGCGATTCCAACAGTTTCGGCGTGAATTAGTTGCCGAAGTAGACCGAGTTACGGTCGGTGCTGCTCACCGGGCGGCCAGCTTGCGAGGTGCCGACGGCGGGGGCGCCGTAACCGCTGTTCACGGCCTGAGCGGTGCCGTTTTGAGCATCGACACGCGCTTGGGCAGCCTGGATATTAGCCGGGTAGTTGATCTGATCGCCCGCCGGGTTGTAGCCGGCCTTTTCCAGTTGAGCCAGTTCAGCGCGAACTTGAGCGCGCGTAACCGGCTGATTCGATTGAGCAAACGAAGCGACCGGGGCAACCAGAGCGGCGGCAACGACAACTGCAGAGATAAGGGACTTCATGATGTAAACCTCCAGAACTTGTTTTTAATGCGCTTCGGACTTAGTGTCTCGCAGCGGTTAAGTAGAAGTTTAGGAGTGTCGACACCTAGGGGAAACCCCTAAAACGACGAAACTCTATTTCGAAAATCGCAATAGTAGCCGACGCGCCACGCCGTGCGGCTATCTGCCCAATAGCTTTCAGCAATAATTCGCTATCTCAATTTCAAGCACTGGCGCTGCCCGGCGCGCCTTGTCATAAGGACGCGCCGGGCAGCCATTCAAACGCTCAGCTCCAGTTCGCGTGAAAGCTGCCCGGCTTGTCGATACGTTCAAAAGTATGCGCACCGAAGAAATCGCGCTGCGCCTGCACGAGGTTCGCCGGCAGGCGTTCTGAACGATAGGCGTCGAAGTACGCGATCGCCGACGCGAAAGCCGGCACCGGCACGCCCGCGTTGACCGCCGCGATCACGACTTCGCGCAAGGCCGACTGGTAGTTCTTCGCGATGTCGCGGAAATAGGGATCGAGCAGCAGATTGGCGATCGCTTTGTCCTTCGTATAAGCGTCCGTGATCTTTTGCAGGAAGCGGGCGCGGATAATACAGCCGGCGCGGAAAATCTTTGCGATCGTGCCGTAGTCCAGATCCCACTTGTACTCTTCCGAGGCGGCGCGCAGTTGCGCGAAGCCTTGCGCGTACGAAATCACCTTGCTGAAATACAACGCGCGCCGCACCGATTCGATGAACGCCTCACGCTCGGCGCCGAGCGGCTTGGCCTGCGGCCCTTCCAGCACTTTGCTCGCGGCCACGCGCTGCGTCTTCAGCGACGACAGCACGCGCGCGAACACGGCTTCGGTAATCAGCGGCAGCGGCGCGCCGAGGTCGAGCGCGTTCTGGCTGGTCCACTTGCCGGTGCCCTTCTGCGCGGCGCGATCGAGAATCACGTCGACCAGATCCTTGCCGGTTTCTTCATCTTTCTTGCTGAAAATCTTCGCGGTAATTTCGATCAGATAGCTGTCGAGCTCGCCCTGATTCCACTCCGTGTAGACCTTGCCGAGCTCCTCGTTCGAAAGTCCGACCACCTGCTTGAGCACCGCGTAGCTTTCCGCGATCAGCTGCATGTCGCCGTATTCGATGCCGTTGTGCACCATCTTCACGAAGTGGCCCGCGCCGTCCGGTCCCATGTAGGCGACGCATGGCTCGCCGTCCGGCGCCTTCGCGGCGATCTCGGTGAGAATCGGGGCCACGAGGTCGTAGGCGTCGCGCTGGCCGCCCGGCATGATCGACGGGCCTTTCAGTGCGCCTTCTTCGCCGCCCGACACACCCGTGCCGATGAAGTGCAAACCTGACTTCGCGAGATCCTGATTGCGCCGGATGGTGTCGGTGAAATGCGTGTTACCGCCGTCGATCAGAATGTCGCCCTTGTCCAGCAGCGGTTTCAACTGGTTGATCGTGGCGTCGGTGCCCTCGCCCGCCTTGACCATCAGCAGAATGCGGCGCGGCTTTTCCAGCGACTCTACGAATTCTTCCAGCGTGAAGGCCGGCACCAGCTTCCTGTCCGGATATTCGGCGATGAGTTCGTCGGTTTTCTCGCGGCTACGGTTGAACACCGACACCGCATGGCCGCGGCTCTCGATGTTGAGCGCCAGATTGCGGCCCATGACCGCCAGCCCCACCACGCCGATTGCCTGTTTGCTCATGTGAATTCTCCAGAGTCCAAAAAATGTCGTGACGCCGCGCCGGAAGGAACATCAGCGGGACGTCGAGGGTGAAAGAATAAAAGAAATGCCGACTTGCCGCTGACCGGCAGCCGGTGGGCAGCGCGCCACTCGCTGCGTCGAACGTTTGTCAGACCCGCGCCGCGTCCGTGCGTTTCCGGAACACCAGACTGAAATTGTTGGCCGGCATGGCGAGCGGCTCATCGCACACGAATCCGACCGAAGCGCCCAGGCCCACCACGGTTTCCATGTCGCGCACGCCCCAAGCCGGGTCGCGGCTGCGCAACTGCTGATCGAAAGCATCGTTGCTCGGCGACGTATGCGCGCCGCCGCGTTTGCAAGGACCGTACAGATACAGCACGCCGCCGCCGACGAGACGGCGGCTCGCCCCCGCGAACAGCGCCTGCGTCGCGCTCCACGGCGAGATGTGAATCATGTTGATGCACACCACGGCGTCCAACGTGTCTACGCCCCAGTCGGGCTGATGCACGTCGAGCGCGAGCGGCGCGCGCACGTTTGCGAGCCCTTCGTGCGCGATCCACGCGGCGATCGAAGCGCGCGCGGCAGGATCGGCATCGCTTGGTTGCCAGTCGAGACCGGGCATGGCGCGGGCAAAGCAGACGGCATGCTGGCCCGTGCCGCTCGCGATTTCGAGCACGCGGGCGGTGGCCGGCAGTGCTTCGCGCAGCACGGCGAGAATCGGTTCACGGTTGCGTTCGGCGGATGGCGAACGTTGCCGCAATGCCGCTTGGGAATCCGTCATGTTCACCTTAGGTTTCAGTACAAGGCCGTGCGCACACGTTCAGCGAGCTCGCGGTCATAGGTGGCCGCGTCGAACTGCATGCCGTTGATGCGCCGGTGAATCTCGCCCGCGCTCGGCAGCCGCGAACGTTCGACGTAATGCGCCGGATCCCACAGTTTCGAGCGCACCAACGCTTTCGAGCAATGAAAATAGACGCTGTCCACGTCGATCAGCAGCACGGTGCGCGGCAGTTTACCTTCGACGGCAAAACTGTCCAGCCATTGCGGATCATTGGTAATGCGGCCGCGGCCGTTCACGCGCAGGCTCTCGCCCACGCCGGGAATGATGAAGAGCAGCGCCAGACTCGGCTCGGCGATGATATTGCGCAGACTGTCGAGCCGATTGTTGCCGATACGGTCCGGCAGCGCGAGCGTGCGTTCGTCGACGATGCGCACAAAACCCGGCGCGTCGCCGCGCGGCGAACAGTCGAGGCCTTCCGGCCCGGCGGTGGCGAGCACGGCGAACGGCGCGACTTCGATGAACGCGCGATAGTCTTCATTGATGTACGGGATCTCTTTACGCACTGCGCGCTCGTGCGGCTGACCGTAGAGGGCTTCGAGTTGCGCGATCGTCGTCAGCATGGGTTGTCCTTTCGAGGTGCGTTTCTGTCGGAGCAGCCTGTTCAATCCAGCGCCAGCCGGGCGGCCAGCTCGGTCAGCGTATCGGCGCACGGCGCCGCGATTTTCAGCGACAGCAGCGGGTCCGCGCGCGTACGCCCCAGGTTGATCGCGACCACCGGCTTGCCCTGCTTCTGCGCCCACACGCAAAAGCGGAAGCCGGAGTAGACCATCAGCGACGAGCCGACCACCAGCACGGCGTCCGCCGCGTCAAGCGCATGCGAAGCCGCTTCTACGCGCTCCTTCGGCACGCTTTCGCCGAAGAACACCACGGCCGGCTTCAGCAAGCCGCCGCAGTTCGGGCAGGCCGGAACGCGGAAGCCGGCAAGATCGTGCCATTCGAGATGCGCGTCGCCGTCCGCGGCGGTTTCGGCCGTCACGTTCAGAAGCGCGGGATTGTCCGCTTCGAGCGTCTGCTGGATCGACGCGCGCGAGTGTTGCATGCCGCAGTCCAGACACGTCACACCGTTGATACCGCCGTGCAGTTCGATCACCTCGCGGCTGCCCGCCCGCTGATGCAAACCGTCGACGTTCTGCGTCACCAGCGTCGGCACGTGACCGGCCGCTTCGAGCCGGGCGAGCGCGGTGTGTGCCGCGTTGGGCTCGGCATGCGCGACCACCGGCCAGCCGACCATGCTGCGCGCCCAGTAGCGCTGGCGCATGGCGGGCGTGCCGAGAAACTCCTGGAGCGTGATAGGTGGCGAACGTTTCCATTCGCCATTGTCGTCGCGATAGCCGGGAATGCCCGAATCGGTGCTGATGCCCGCGCCGGTCAGCACGAACAGCCGTGGATAACGTTGCACGAAACGATGCAGATCGTCCAGCGTATGCGATTCATTGAGAGGTTCGAGAGGCGCGGACTGAAGGTCGGTCATGACGGAGCATGGTGAAGGGCTGCGGCGCTCGAGGCGAAACCCTGAGCGCCGTTCAACGGCGCGTGCGCGGCTTGCCGCGCCGCGCTGCCGTCATGCGCTGCGCTTGTTGCACCTATTGCACCTATTGCGCCTGTTGCCGTGTGTGCTGCCGCGCTTGCCATGCGGCGAACGCGACTCGATAACGTTCCAGCGCTTCGTCGTAGAGATCGAAAACACACGGATTGCAGCCGCTATGACAACAGTCGTCGAGATCGGGCTGCGCGGGAGGCACCGGCTGCGGGTCGTCCTCAAGTGTGGTTCGGGGCACGGCGAATCGCAATCCATCGGAGCGGAAAGCGCCCAGTATAAGTGGATCCCGCGCGGCTTGCTGTGCGCGCCGCGCCGTCAACCCCGGCCGACGAACGGCATCTTGCTCGCCATGATCGTCATGAACTGCACGTTCGCCGTGAGCGGCAGTTCGGCCATGTGCAGCACGGCGTCGGCCACATGCTGAACATCCATCAGCGGCTCGACCGCGATCTCGCCGTTGGCCTGCGGTATGCCGCGCGCCATGCGGGCGGCCATTTCCGTCGCCGCATTGCCGATGTCGATCTGCCCGCAGACGATGTCGTATTGGCGGCCGTCGAGCGACACGGCTTTGGTGAGGCCGGTAATGGCGTGCTTGGTCGCCGTGTAGGCAATGCTGTGCGGCCGCGGCGCATGCGCCGAGATCGAGCCGTTGTTGATGATGCGCCCGCCGCGCGGACTCTGCGTTTTCATCAGACCGAAGGCCGCGCGTGTGCACAGGAATACGCCGGTGAGATTGGTGTCGACCACCGAGCGCCATTCGTCGATATCCAGTTCGTCGATATCGACGGGCGAACCATTGCGGCCCGCGTTGTTGAACAGCACGTCGAGACGGCCGCGCCGTTCGCGGATCGTGTCGAACAAGGCGGCGACGCTACCCGCGTCGGTGACGTCGCACGCCACGGCGAGAGCGTCGCCGCCGAGATGCTGCGCCTCCTCGACCACGGCATCGAGCAGTTCCTGGCGGCGGCCGGCCAGCACCACGCTATAGCCGTGCTCCAGCATCCTGAGCGCGCACGCCCGGCCGATCCCGCTGCCCGCGCCCGTTACCAGCGCGACCTTCTTGATTCCCGTTCCCGTCACGACACGTCTCCTCGTTGTACAGATGGTGCGATTTAGCACCATACAACAGCGGGTCGTCCATCACAAATGCACGCGCGGCCGGTCTTCAAGTCGACGAACGATTCCGCGCGGTCTTCTGCGCTGATCAGGCGCACGTTCGTGTCCTTCTGATCGTTCGTCTGCCGCAACAGGCTCTCCGCGGAAGAGTGCCCACCCTGGTCACCGGCCTGCGAATCCATGCCGCCTTGTCACGTCTTTCAGCGCGCTTTCATCGGTAACTGTTCCTGCGGGCGGGCGCGTCGCGGTACGCATCGATGGTATCGTTTGCTGTTGCGCGTCACGCGCGCAATTCAAGGCCTTCCCAGGAAGGAGGAAGGAAGACAGGAAGCACGTTTTATGAAAGAACTCTCCACGCCGCCGCACGGCGCCCGCCACGCGCCGCTGTCCCGCTGGCCGCGCACCGGCTATCCCGCGATGCTCACGGCCACCGCCGCATGGCACGTGTTCGTGCTGGCCGGATGGCTGCTCGCGCCCGCCGCGTGGCGCTGGTGGCTAGCCGCGATTTTTGCGAATCACGCCATTTTCACGGTGGCCGGCCTGCTGCCGCGCACCTCGCTGCTCGGCCCGAACTGGACACGCCTGCCCGCTGCCGCGCGTAATGCCGACGCGATCGCGCTGACCGTCGACGACGGTCCGGATCCGCTCGTCACGCCGCAAGTGCTCGATCTGCTCGACGCCTTCGGCGTGCGCGCCACGTTCTTCTGCATCGGCGCAAAGGCACAGCTTTACCCGGACCTGACACGCGAGATCGTCGCGCGCGGCCATGCGCTCGAAAACCACTCGCAGGTTCACACGCATACGTTTTCCGTGACGTTTCCCGGCGCGCTCACGCGTGAGATCGACGCCGCGCAACGCACGCTCGAAGCACTGAGCGGCGAGCGGCCCATGTTCTTCCGCGCGCCGGCCGGCTTGCGCAACATCTTTCTCGAACCGGTATTGCGCAACCTCGACCTGCGGCTCGCGGCGTGGACGCGGCGCGGCTACGACACACGCGAGCGCGATCCCGACGTGGTCACACGGCGCCTGCTCGACGGCCTCGCGCCGCGCGACATTCTCCTGCTGCACGACGGCAACGCAGCGCTCACGGCCGAGGGCATGCCGCTGATCCTCGCAGTCTTGCCGCGCGTGATCCGCGCGGCAAGACTGCGGCATCTGCGTTTCGTGACGTTGCGCGAGGCGCGTCTCGACAACTGAGCACGAGCACGCACGTGTGTAAGGCGCAGCGCATGCTGGCTGCGCGGCTCGCTCGCAAAGCAGCCCGGCGAGCCATGCGAAAGCGGCGGCTACACGCGGAAATCCGCCGCCATGTCTTCGTCCGTGCGCGCTTCCAGCTCACCACCGCGGCATGCCTTCAGGAACACGTCGTAATCGCGTTCCACCTGGTCCGCGTAAGTCATCGCATATCCCGCGAGCGCTTCCGCGAACTGGTCGCCACGGCCGATATACGCGCTCACTTCGATTGCCTGCCCGCTCGCCTTCGCATGCGCGCGCGCCATGATCCAGCCGCATAGGCGCGCGTAGCCGTCCAGCAGGTCGTTGTCGAATAACTCGATGTTCGCCGACAGCTTCATGTCGCGTAACTGGCGAAAGTAAAAGTGCCGCCCGAGCGGCCCCGCCGCCCAGCCGAGAAAGATATCGCTTGCCGCCTGCAGCATGCGTTGTCCCTGCACGACGCGTTCGCCCTCATGCCTGATGGCCGGCGACTTGTAGAACTGCGCGATCACAGAGGGCCGCGCCTCCTTGATTTGCAGGAACAGCGGCTTGCCCATGTGATCGACCATCAGCATCACCAGGCAGCGCGTGCCGACGCTGCCGACGCCCACCACTTTGAACACGAGATCCTGCGCGGTGAAATGGTCCAGCAGTTCGCGCCGGTCGTGCGACAGCGTCTTCACGTAGTCACCCCACATGCGTTCGAGCATCTTGCGCCAGTTCGAGCCTCGGAACGCTTCGGTCTCCTCCGGTGTGAACAGCGTGTTGGCGCCCAGTACGTGAAACAGGGCCGGTGGCGCGTCGCGGATCGTCCAGCGGCCGCCGTCGTGCTCCGCCATTTTCTCGAGCAGGCTTTCGTGCGTCCGGCTCGCGGCCTTTTCCATGCCGCGCCGCACAGTGCGGCGGCGTTCGGGCGTCAACGCGGTCTCCGCCATCAACTCGAAGGTAATGCGGTCGTACCAGAGTTCGAGCGCGCCGCACTGCGCGTACTGTGCCATGCGATCGCGATATTCGGTAACCGCCGTCATCACCAGACTCTCCGCCGTGCCCCGGCTCAGACGCATGTGACGCGCGGCGACGACGAGGCTCGCGGTGAGACGTTTCAGATCCCACTCGAACGGCCCGACCGACACCTCGTCGAAGTCGTTCAGATCGAAAACGAGTTGCCGCTCGGGCGTGGCGAAACCGCCGAAATTCATCAGATGGCCGTCGCCGCAGATCGGCATGGTCAAACCCGTGTCGCCCACCTTGCTGAGATCGTGTGCCTGCAAGATGGCGGTGCCGCGAAAGAACGTGAAAGGCGACACAGCCATGCGTCCATAACGCAGCGGCACGAGGTTATGCACGCGGCCTTCGCTGCTTTGCTTGAGCAACTCGATCGGATTGCGATGCAGTTCGCCTACCGCTTTATGGCTCGAACGTTTCGAGTGCTCACGGGCGGCGCGGCCACGGGCCTCCCGCTCGGCGATGGTGCTGGCTTTCATGCTGTTCTCCGTTGTTCCGAGTCTTGACTTGCGGTTCGAGAGACTGCTTCTGCTGGCACGACAACACTTGACGCCTGACGCCGTGAGCCTTCACCAACGATAGCCCAGACCACCGAAAATCACGTCCGAATCACGATCATAGCGGGTCACGACGCGGTTCCATTCGAGCCGCGCGTCCCAGTGGTCGCTCAGGCGATACGAGCCCGCGATCGTAACGAGGCCGGAGAACTTGCCGGCGCCCGGTCCGGGCGTCGCGCTGTTCTCGTTCTCGTTGATCGCATAGTAGGCGCCGAGGCCGAGCGCCAGCGCGACCTTGTCGTTGAGAAACGCGCGGGTGGCCCACAACTGGCTGGTGAAACCGTCGCGGCGCGCCACCTTGCTGCTGCCTTCGTGAAGATAGCCGACCGTTACGTCGAGATACTTCGCGAGGCCGCGCCGGTACTCGATCGCGCCGCCGAACGCGCTCGGCGAACTGGTCGAATTCACAATGGTTTTGCCGAGATACAACGCCACTTCGTTGTTGGTGACCTTGTGCGTGCTGCCGCTTGCCCAGTCGCGCGGACCGGGCGAGCCCGGAGCGTCGAGTTGATAGCCGACGCCGAACATCACGCTGGTCGCATCCGGTCCGCGCTGCACATGCACGCGATTCAACTGGAGTTGCGTGATCCAGCGGCTCGACGCGTAGTACGCGGCGCGCACGCTATACACCACGCCCCAGCCGTGAGTATCGGAATAACTGCCGCCCTGGCCGGCGGTGGTCGTGTCGAAATACCGGTACGGGCCGACGCCCGCCTGCAGAACGAATTGCGGGCTGCCCACGGGAATGCGCCCCCACAACTGGATCATCTGACCGTCGCGGTGGTGATCGGGAATGTGCCCTTCGTTGAGCCACGTGAAGCTGGCGGCGAAATATTGCCCCAAGCCTTCCTGATAGTTGAAGGCCCACGTATAGGTGTTGGTACTGCCCGCACGCGAGCCGCCGCCGAATAGCGAGAACTCCTGAGCGTGACCGGGCGTTGGGACGAACAGCAGACTGAGGCCCGTCATGCCGGCGGCCGCCGTAGGCACCAGCCAACTTTGGACAGCAGATCTCAGTTTCCGCATGCGGCAATTCCTCCCCGGTTGAGTCGCTAGCGCTGCCGGTGCCGATAGACGACGGGGCCATCACGCGACGAAGCGCCGCGAGAACGGCCGTCGGTACAAATCGATCGTCATGCTACCAGACCGGTCGGTAAAAAGGTTACCTATCCGTTCTGGCAACAGCGGCATATTGCCCGGGCTTTTAGCGGAACAGCAAACACGAATTGCGACGGCGACATCGCAAGACGCGGACGAATTTACCTGCGTATAGTCAAAAAATTAACCGATCAGTGAACTTATTTCCCGTTTCAGCCAGACCAGCACTTCAGCACCATCGGATCACGCCGTTTACCAGTACATACAGAGATTTGTGACGCACCGGAAAACCCTTGAAGCAAGGGCTTTTCTGGTCGAACGTGGGCCGCGCAAGATAATCGGAGAGAGTATGTTTGTTGCAATCGGCTGGGTTTTGGTGATCGGTTCCGTGTTAGGCAGTTTTATCGGCGTGGGCGGCCATCTGCCGGCGCTCATTCAGCCATTCGAACTACTGTGCATCTTCGGCGCGGCAATCGGTGCGTTTGTCGTGAGCAACCCTACTTCCACGCTGAAGAAAACCATCAAGGCGATTCCGTCATGCTTCAAAGGCGGGGGCTATACCAAGGAAAAATACCTTGAACTGATCGCCCTGCTCTACGAGTTGCTTCAGAAGGCGCGCAAGGAAGGCATGATGTCGCTCGAAGCCGAAGTGGGCGCGCCGAAAGACAGCGTGATTTTTCAGAAGTATCCGCATGTGCTGGAGGATCATCATCTGCTCGACTTCATCGTCGACTATCTGCGCATGATGTCCGGCGGCAATGTGAACGTGCTCGAAGTACAGGATCTGATGGATGAGGAACTGGCCACGCATCACGCGGAATCTGCAGTCGCGGCCAACGCCATTCAGAAAATGGCGGACGGCCTGCCCGCTTTCGGCATTGTCGCCGCGGTCATGGGCGTGGTGCACACCATGGGTTCGGTCGGCGCGCCGCCCGCCGTGCTCGGCGAGATGATTGCGGGCGCGCTGGTTGGCACGTTCCTCGGCATTCTGCTCGCGTATGGCTTTATCGGCCCGCTGGCCGATCTGCTCACCGCCAAAGGCCGTGCCGAAGGCAAGCCTTACCAGTGCGTGAAGGCCGTGCTGCTCGCGTCGCTGTCCGGCTACGCGCCGGCGATCGCTGTCGAGTTCGGCCGCAAGGTGCTGTTCACCGCCGACCGCCCGAGCTTCCAGGAACTCGACGACGCCGTGCGCGCCACCAAGACGCCGAAGTCGGCCTGACGCGGAGCAGCATGATGAGCGAAAAAAACTCGCGCGCGTCGCAAGGGGAACAGGCGCTGGCACCTGTGATCGTGCGCCGCTCGAAGAAGGGCGAGGATCATGGCGGCCATCACGGCGGCGCATGGAAAATCGCGTACGCCGATTTCGTTACCGCGATGATGGCGTTCTTCCTGCTGATGTGGCTGCTCGGCTCCACGTCCAAGTACGACAAGCAGGGTATCGAAGACTATTTCAACACGCCGCTGTCGAGCCTGATCGGCGGTAACGAAGGCACGGCCGCGGCGCGGCCGAGCGTGGTGCAAGGCGGCGGCCGCGACATCTCCGA
This sequence comes from Paraburkholderia dioscoreae, assembly GCF_902459535.1. NCBI lineage: Bacteria > Pseudomonadati > Pseudomonadota > Betaproteobacteria > Burkholderiales > Burkholderiaceae > Paraburkholderia > Paraburkholderia dioscoreae. The sequence continues at coordinate 924,713 of NZ_LR699554.1, read as the reverse complement.
TACGCGGCCCGGCGACGGCAAAAAGAGCCAGACGCAGCCGACTCCGCCCGCCACCGCCGCGCCGACGGTAGCGCCATCCGACGCGGCGCGCCTCGAACAACTGAAGGCGAAGCTCACCGCGCTGATCGAGCAGAGCCCCGCGCTGAAGGCGTTCAAGGATCAGATCCGCATTTCGATCACGAACGAAGGGCTGCGTATCGAGATCGTCGATTCGCAGAACCGGCCGATGTTTCCTTCCGGCAGTTCGAAGCTGCAGCCGTATGCGGAGACGATCCTCACGCAGATCGGCGCGGCGCTCAACGACGTCGACAACCGGATTTCGATTGCCGGCCACACGGATGCCGTGCCCTACACCGCGGGGCCGGAGGGTTACTCGAACTGGGAACTGTCGTCCGAACGCGCCAATGCCGCGCGCCGCGCGCTGGTCGCCGGCGGCATGCATGGCGAAAAGCTGCTGCAGGTGCGCGGACTGGCGGACGTATTGCCGCTGAACAGCAATATCGCCGATGAGCCGACCAACCGGCGCATCAGCATCCTGGTCCTGAACAAGGCCGCGGAACTGGCATTCTTTCATGACGGCGGGCGCACCGCGATCGACGAAGCCGTGCCGGCGAGTTCAGCGATTCCGGCGGTAGTCGGGCGCCTGCAGCCGGTGACCGGTTCGCATGGCACGCCGTAGTATTCTGTCGGCCTCGCGCGAGGCCGGTTCGGCGCATGCGCCCTGCAGCACGCACTGCAAAGCGCATGCGGTGTGTATAGAATCGAACGCATGCGCCCTGTCCTTTCCGAGCCGCGGGAGCCCGAGCTTCCGCTGCATACGCCCAGTGTTTCGTCGGTGACGCTGGCGGCGATCGTCGCCGTCATTGCGTGGATTTCCATCGTCGCGCAAGCCGACGTGACGATCGATCGCACGCTCGCGCGCGGGCTGACCGTGTTCGACGGGTTTGCGCGTATGAGCAGTTACCTCACGAATCTGACGGTACTCGCCTGCGCGATCTGTTTTACCTGCGTGGCCTTGCGTTCGCACAGATCGGCGCCTGCGCGGTTTTTCCGGCAGCCTACCGTCGTCACCGCCGTGGTTGTCTATATGGTGTTCGTCGGCATCGCCTATAACCTGCTGCTGCGCGGTTTGTGGTCGCCGGCAGCGTTCCGGTTGCTGCTCAACGAATCGCTCCACAGCGCCCTGCCGATGCTGGCCGCGCTCTACTGGGTGCTGTTCGTGCCGCGCTTTCATCTGAAGCTGCGGCATTGCCTGTTGTGGCTGGTATATCCGCTGGCCTATCTCGGGGTGACCTTCTGGCGCGCGAGTCTGTCGGATTTCTATCCCTATCCGTTCATCAACGTCGAGATGCTTGGGCTCAGGCATGTCGTGGTGAATTCGGCCCTGCTGTTCGGCGGCTTTATCATGCTGATGGCCGTATTCGTGGGAATCAATTCGCGGCGCCGGCGCTGACATCCGCAGCCGCTTTGCGGGTTCCTCCTTTGGCGGGCGCGCTTCTTGCGCCCTGTTTGGTGGACGTGAGCCGCGCTTTCCGGGCGGCATGCGCGAAACCCTGGTGTGGGCGTATTGCGCGCTGCAGTGGCTCACACGTAAATATGACAATGGGAGCAAAATCGTATGGACACCAATTCGGCAGCCAATTCGGCAGAAGGCGCAGTCAAGGAAGTCGCGGGCAAGGTTCAGGGCGCGGTGGGCGACGTATTGGGCGATCCCGGCACGCAATTGGCCGGCAAGGCTAGGGAGCTCAGCGGCAAAGCGCAGCAACTGTGCGCCAGCACCACCAGCCTCGTGCGCGAGACCACGGCGGAAAGCCCATTCACCGCCATTGCGGTGGTCGCGCTTGCGGGTTTCGTGGCCGGCGCGCTGTGGGCACACGGCGCCTCTGAGCGCGACTATCGCCGTTGATCTTCAACGCGGCCGATACCGGGCGATCTGCTTCACGCGATCGCCCGTTCTGCTTTCATGCGCCGCTTTTCTTGCGGCGTCCCGCACCCACCTCCAGTTCGACCCACGCCGGCGCATGATCGCTCGCGTGCGGCTCTCCGCGCACCCACCGGTCGACGCCCGCATCGCGCAAGCGCGGCGCGAGGTCGGCACTCAGCAGCACATGGTCGATGCGCAAGCCGGAATTCGTCTCCCAATGCCGGCGAAAATAGTCCCAGAAGGTGTAGACCCGTTCGGCGCCGAAATGTGTTCGCAGCGCGTCGGTCCAGCCCTGCGCAAGCAGTTGCCGGTAGCGCTCGCGGCTTTCGGGTTGCAGCAGCGCGTCTTTCAGCCAGGAGCGCGGGTTGTAGATGTCTTCGTCGGTCGGAACCACGTTGAAGTCGCCCGCCAGCACGACCGGATGACCGCTTTTGTATAGCTTCGCCGCGTGCCTGATCAGATGACCGAACCATGCGAGCTTATAGTCGAATTTCGGTCCCGGCTGCGGATTGCCGTTCGGCAGGTAAAGGCACGCCACCACGATGCCGCCGACAGCGGCTTCGAGATAGCGGCTGTGAGTGTCGTCCTCGAAACCGGGCAGGCCGCGGCGACTCTCCAGCGGCGCCTCGCCTTTCGCCAGGATCGCCACGCCGTTCCATGCGCTCTGACCTTGCCAGATCGCGCCATAACCGGCATCACGCAGTTCCTCGACGGGAAAGGCGCTGTCCGCCGCCTTCAATTCCTGCAAACAGACAATGTCGGGCGCCTCGCGTTCGAGCCATTGCAAGAGCGCCGGCAAGCGCGAGCGGATCCCGTTGATGTTGAAGGTTGCGATTCGAAGCCTGGCCACGACTTGCCCTCCCTGCAATGCGCTCTATTGCGCCGCCGCGTCGCACCACTCCATTGCCCACGACTTCGCGCATGAAATGGCATCGGCTTCGTTGACAAAGCCGTCGATGTCGCCGGAATCGTGCGACTGGACGTGCTCGTTTTTGCGCGGCACGCGAGTGATCTTCGCTCTCGCGTGGTACAGGCCGTCTTCCGCGTGACGCGCGCGGCAATCGATATGGAAGTGTCTGTAGTCGAACTGCATTCGCTCTCCTTTGAACGCGGTTTATTTCATCTGCCCTAGCATCGCTTATACCCGGACCCGCTTGCTCGCAGGCAACGATTCACGCATGCCGGCTCGCATGTGTGATCGCCGCTGCGAGCCGGTGCGTGCAGTCCGCGCGAGTCGGACTCAATTGCGTACGCTCAGCCGGGTACGCTTAGTTCGGCACATTCACCACGCCATTGGCCGCGGTGATCGCGTTGATGCCCGGACTCGCCGCGATCGGCGGCAGATTGGCCGTGGTCAGCGGCGGCGCGGCGCCGGGCGTGCCGCCGCGCGGTACAGTGTGAATCACCTGTGACGGCGGCAGCGGCGTGCCGTTTTTCAGATGACTCCACATCAGATTGAGCGCCTGAAGGTTGTAGTAATGCAGCGGCACGAAGCGCGAATCGAAGCCCGCCACGCCGAGGAACGCATCGAAATGCTGGGCGTTCGTCACTTCGTAAAACGACAGCTTGCTCGCCGCGCCTTCGCTTAGCTGATTCAAGCCGAGATACGGCCGCGACGCGTGGTTGATCGGCACCAGTGCATCCGCGCGGCCCTGCACGATGATGGCAGGCTTGCCATGCAGATTCGCATTCACGCGAATAGCGTCGACGCTGCCGGTCAGCGTGCCGTTCGTCCACAGCGTGCGCAGACACGAGGCGCCCGCATAGCTGCCGTCGGCGGTCGCCAGCCGGTGATCCGCCGCGCCTGCGCCCGAGTTGAAGACGAGGTTGATGCCGTTGGTCGGCGGCACCCCGTTGCCGTTGCCGAACACCGTGAGCATCGGCGACACCGCGGGTGTGACCCCCGCGGTCCCAGCCGCATTCGTCGTGCCGAAGCTGAAGTTGCAAAGGTTCGCGGTGACACTCGCTTTCGCGTACGCGTCGGCATAGGTCACGGCGACAGCCGGCACCGCTTGCGAGTCCCACATCGGCGCTTGCAGCAGGTCGGAGTCGGTCTGGTAGCCGTTCTGATGCAGCAGCGCAAGCGCGTTGGTCGCCTGGGTCGTCGCGTCCGCACCCGCGATCACACCGGCGGCCGCCAGCGACGCGCATCGCGCGGTGCGAATCGAGGTGGTCGTGGCACTCGGCAACGCCGTCAGATACGGCGCGCCGGCCGCGGCGGGCGCGAGCGCCGCGCACGGTTGCAGCATGTTGGCGAGCGTCATGTAGTCGGCGAGCGGTTTGCCGAATGCGCCGACCGGCACGCCGCCCTGCGCCACCGAGACCTGCTCGGGCAGCCGCAAATTGATCTGCGGCTCGCCCACGACCACCGCGGTGATCAAACCGGACGTGTCCTGTTCCGCCGCCGCGAGCGACGCGCCGCCGCCGTTGCTCACCGAAGCCGCGATGGTCGTGATACTTCCGCTCGCGTAACGCACATTACGCGTCGAGCCGTTGAGCGTGCCATAAGAATCGTTGAGCGTCCAGTACGCGAACTGGATCGCCTGCAAGGTATTCCTGCCCCAATCCTTCTCCGGATTCTGCTGCGAGTGCGCATGCTTGAACGCGTAGCGATTCGGGAACCTGCTGTTATAAGACGCGAGATCCGTGTTACCGAGGTTGGCCGTGAAGAGACTGGCCTTGCCCGCCGCGGTAGCGTCCTGCAAGGTGCCGTCGATCAACGTGACCAGGTTGGATGACAACTCATGCGCGCCGTTGCCGCTGCCTTTATCGGTGTAAGCCACCGCGCAGCCGCGCTTGAGACCCCACTCGCCGGCCGCCGAAATCGCGCCGTACACGCCGCGCGAACCGGACGACGTTGCCGTGACAATGCACGGCTGATCCGGATTGAAGCTCGCCGGAATCTGCACCAGCACCGTGACGTTCTGCGTGCCGCTGCCGTCGTCGGCGAAGGCGAGGTATTCCTTGCCGGCGATCTTGCCTTCGCCGAGCGTATCGTTGCCGTTCAGATCGACATTAGGTCCCCAGAAGCGTCCATAGCCGCCGTTCGCGGTCATGTCGACGAGCGCGCGATAGTTCGACCAGATGGCAAGCCGCCGCAATTCGGCGGCAGTGGGTTGCGCCGCGTTGGCAATGGCCGGCGCCGTGGCCGACGCGAGGCCGGTCTTGCCGAGGCCAGCGGTGAGCAGGTCGTCGGTGTTGCCATCGTAGGACTGGGTTCTTACCGAAGAAGCGGTAATAAAAGCCGGCAGCGCATTGGCCTGCGGCGGCGGATGATTGTCACTGCCGCCGTGGCAGGCAGTCAGCACGACTGTCACGGCCATCATGGCCGCCACGGTTCGCACCACGGGCACATGTCCTGACGCGGATCTGACTCTGAAAACTGATGTCATCTTGGCTGTCTCCGATATTTTCTAATACCGTTGTGTCTGCAACGGCACCGAAATTGCTGCGTGATGTCCAATGATCGCGACGCTTCGGATACCGACGCATCGCTAGCCTGCATCGACCTTTCAACGGAGTCAACAGAACGTCATGTCCACGCATAACGAATGTCAGGATCCGAGTGACGAGTCCGCCACCACCCCACCCCAACCTTCACGCCGCCGCTTCCTTCAATCGGCTGCTGCCGCAGCCACGGTCGGCGCCGCGCCGCATCTGCGCGCGCAAACCCAAACCCCACCCGCGCCGCCCGCTCAGGTTCAGCAAGCCGTACCGCCGCGCCCGGTCACGCTGACCGTGAACGGCCGCGCGTACACGCTGCAACTCGAGCCGCGCGTGACCCTGCTCGACGCGCTGCGCGAATACGCAGGCCTCATGGGCACGAAGAAAGGCTGTGATCGCGGACAATGCGGCGCATGCACCGTGCTCGCCGACGGCCGTCGCATCAATTCCTGCCTGACGCTCGCTGTGATGCACGAGGGCGAGAACATCACAACGGTCGAAGGACTCGCCACTAACGGCGCGTTGAGTCCGATCCAGCGCGCATTCATTGAACACGACGCCTTTCAGTGTGGTTACTGTACGCCCGGGCAGTTGTGCTCCGCGACCGCCCTGCTCAATGAATTTCGTACCGGCACCGCCAGCACTGTCACGGCCGATGTCCGCAGCCGCCCCGCCCAGCTCTCCGACGATGAAATCCGCGAACGCATGAGCGGCAACATCTGCCGCTGCGGTGCGTATGCGAATATCGTGGCCGCCGTGCGCGCGGTGCACGAAGGCGGTGGCCAGAATGGCAGCGCCGCCATCAACGAAACGAATGGCGGCGGCAACAGCCGCAACGCCTGAGGGGGCGACAGCATGGATGCGATCTCTTACGAACGCGCCGGCGACGTCGCCGGCGCAGTGCGGGCGGTGCAGCAGCCGGGTGCGGTGTTCATCGGCGGCGGCACCAATCTGCTCGATCTGATGAAGGGCGGCGTAGCGCGGCCGGTGCGGCTGATCGATATCACGCATATCGGCGGACTCGATACGGTCACGACGCTGCCTGACGGCGGCATCCGGATCGGCGCACTGGTGCGCAATAGCGACGCGGCCAACCACGCGCTGGTGCGCGAGCAATACCCGTTGCTGTCGCAAGCGTTTCTAGCGGGCGCCTCGTCGCAATTGCGCAATATGGCGACGGTCGGCGGCAATCTGCTGCAACGCACCCGTTGCGGCTACTTCTACGATACGGCCTTCACGCAATGCAACAAGCGCACACCGGGCAGCGGTTGCGCGGCGCTCGACGGCCACAATCGCACGCATGCGATTCTCGGCGCGAGTCCCCAATGCATCGCGGTGAATCCGTCGGATATGAGCGTGGCGCTCGCCGCGCTCGATGCCGTGGTGCGCGTGAGCGGCCCCGCTGGCGAGCGGACCATTGCGTTCGCCGATTTTCACCGGCTGCCTGGCGAACGGCCCGATGTCGATACGACCTTGCAGCCCGGCGAATTGATTACCGCCGTCGATCTGCCGCCACCGCTCTTCAGCGCGAACTCCCATTATCTGAAAGTGCGTGACCGCGCCAGTTACGCATTCGCGTTGGTCTCGGTTGCCGCCGCTTTGCAGATGGACGGCGATCGCGTGAGGACCGCGCGTATCGCGTTGGGCGGCGTCGCGCACAAGCCGTGGCGCGCGAGCGCCGCGGAACAGATGCTCAATGGCCAGCCGCTCACGCAAGCCACGTTGAAAAACGCCGCTGCCGCCGCATTACGCGACGCGCGGCCGCAACACGACAATCGTTTCAAGGTGCAGCTCGCGCAGCGCGCGATCGTGCGCGCAGTGAATCAGGCCGCCGGCCACGCGGGAGGTGTCGCATGAATCTGATCGGTCAACCGTTCGACCGCACCGACGGCCTGCTCAAAGTCACCGGCGAGGCGCGCTATGCCGGCGAATTTCCTGAGGCACGTCTTGCGCATGCGGTGCTCGTCACCAGCACGATTGCGCGCGGCACCATTGCGTCGATCGATGCGAGCCGCGCACAGGCGCTGCCCGGCGTGCTGCTCGTCATGACGTATCAGAATGCGCCGCGCTTGCCAAACGGCGGCAAGCCCGCGCTGGCGCCGCCGGCCGGACGCCGCCTGTCGCTGCTCCAGGACAACCAGGTTCACTACAGCAACGAGCCGGTCGCCGTGGTGGTGGCCGATACGCTCGAACATGCCACCGACGCCGCCCGCCAGTTGCGCATCACCTATCAGAGCGGCGCCGCGGTCACGGACTTCGCGCAGGCCAAACCGAACGCGCACGCCCCCGACAAGCCGCAAGGCCGACAAACCGACACGCAACGCGGCAGCTTCGACGACGGCATGCAAACCGGCACGGTACACGTGGACGCGACCTACACCACGCCGATCGAACATCACAGCCCGATGGAGCCGCACGCCACGATGGCGCGCTGGGACGGCCCGCAGCTCACGCTCTATGATTCGACGCAAGGCGTCAGCAGCGCGGCGCAGGCGGTCGCGAAGACGCTCGGCATTGCGCCCGCCGACGTGCGCGTGATTTCGCCGTTCGTGGGCGGCGGCTTCGGTTGCAAAGGCTCGTCGTGGTCGCATGTGTCGTTGTGCGCAATGGCGGCGAAACAGACCGGGCGGCCCGTGCGGCTCGTGCTCGAACGGCCGCAGATGTTCGGCCCGGTCGGTGCGCGTCCGCACACCGAGCAGCACTTCGTGCTCGCCGCGCGGCGCGACGGCACGCTGAGCGCGATGCGTCACGACAGTATCTCGAACACGTCGGTGATCGAAGACTGGACCGAGACCTGCTGCATGGTCACGCGCATGCTGTACGCGGTGCCCAATCAGGTGACCACGCACCGCATCGTGCCGCTCAATCTGGGCACGCCGACCTTCATGCGCGCGCCGGGAGAAACAACCGGTTCGTTCGCACTCGAATCGGCAATGGACGAACTCGCGGCGGCCTTGAAAATGGATCCGCTCGCGCTGCGCATCAAGAATTACGCCGATGCCGACCCGCAGGAAAACAAGCCGTGGTCGAGCAAGTCCTTGCGCGAGTGTTATCAGATCGGCGCCGAGAAATTCGGCTGGTCGCGGCGCACGAGCGCCCCGCGCTCGATGCGCAACGGCGGCACGCTGATCGGCATGGGTATGGCCACCGCCACCTATCCGGCCAATCGCAGCGAAGCCAGCGCGATTGCGCGGATCTTGCCGGACGGCACCGCGATGGTCGCCTCCGGCACCCAGGATATCGGCACCGGCACCTACACCGTGATGACCCAGGTGGCCGCGGACGCGCTCGGCTTCGCGCCGGAAAACATCCACTTCGCGCTCGGCGATTCGTCGCTGCCCAGGGCGCCTGTGTCGGGCGGCTCGCAATCGGCCGCGAGCGTCTCGCCGGCGGTACGCGACGCGGCGAGCCAGGCGCGCAGCCAGTTGATCGCGCTGGCGCTCGCCGATCAAGCCTCGCCCGTGCACGGCATTGCGCTCGACGACATCACCGTGGAAAACGGCTGGGTGGCGAGCCGCTCGCAACCGGGCAAGCGCGATCCGGCAGCGGCGATCATCGCGCGCTCGGGCGGCAAGCCGATCGAGGCGATCGCAACCGTCAAGCCCGGCGACGAAAAGCAGAAGTACTCGTTCCACTCGTTCGGCGCGGTGTTCGTCGAGGTGCATGTCGACGCCGACCTCGGCACGATCCGGGTGGCGCGCGTGGTGGGCGTGTACGACGTGGGACGCGTGCTCAACCAGAAGACGGCGCGCAGCCAGTTGATGGGCGGCATCGTGTGGGGCGTCGGGGCGGCGCTGCAGGAAGAGAGCCCGGTCGATACCCGCTATGGCCGCTTCACCAACGCGAATCTCGCCGAGTATCACGTGCCGGTCAATGCCGATATCGGTTCGCTGGACATTACCTTTATCGACCGGCCGGATCCGTATATCAACTCGCTCGGGGTACGCGGCATCGGCGAAATCGGTATTACGGGCGTACCGGCGGCGATTGCGAACGCGGTGTATCACGCCACCGGCGTGCGCGTGCGCGACCTGCCCGTCACGCTCGACAAGGTGATGGGCACGATGCAGGTTTGACGCGCGCGTTCGCGTTCGCCGGCCGGTTTCAGTGTGACGCGGGTCCGTTTCGATTGACGTGACGAAGCCCGGCAAGCGCATGAGGATGTCGGACAGCAAGCGCCGTGCATATGCATTGGCGCTTGCCTACGGCTGCGTTGCATCGCACAATCGATCTTCATCTTTATACCGGTGCCTGCTCATGGTCTACGCCTCGCTCGCCACTGGCGTGTTGCTCGCCGCCGGCTTCGGTTCGCGTTTCGACCCGGACGGCCTGCACAATAAACTGCTGGCGCGCATGCCCGACGGCACACCGGTCGCGCATGAGGCCGCGCATCGGCTGTTGCGGGTCGTCTCGCAGGTGGTGGCCGTGGTGCGGCCGGGTTCGGACGCGCTCGCTCGGCTGCTCAACGACGCCGGTTGCGACGTGGTGTTCGCGCTGGACGCCGAACGCGGCATGGGCGCGAGTCTCGCAGCCGGGGTCGAAGCCTGCGAGGGCGCCGAAGGCTGGATCGTCGCGCTCGCGGACATGCCGCGCATCGCCATCTCCACCATTGAAGAAGTGGCGCGCGCGCTCGACGGCGGCGCTTCGCTGGTCGCGCCGTATTACCACGGGCAGCGGGGGCATCCGGTCGGCTTCGGCATCGAGCATCGCGACGCGCTGCTGGCGCTCGACGGCGATACCGGCGCAAGATCCCTGTTGATGTCGCAACAGGTCACGCGGCTGGACGTGGACGATCCAGGCATTTTGCGCGATGTCGATACGCCTGAGGATCTGCGCAGCGTCTAGGCGTGACGCCCGGCCGGGGTAGTTGTGACGCGACACGCTTGATCCGGACTGGCGTTCAGGCGCATACTGTATATTTATACAGTATTTTGTCCGCACGGGTTGGCGCTTTACGTGGCGCATGGCCGCGGCGCGCCCGCATGAAACGCATTCCAATCGAACCGACTTTCGCCGCATGGCGCCGCGCGGCGCGGGAACTGCTGCGGCAAGAGATCGAGCCGGAGCGGATCGAGTGGGTCGAGTGTGATTCGGACGCTTCGAGCCCTTTGAGCGATTCGCGCCCTTCGAGCAATCCCGGCACTCACAGCGCCGAGGTTCCGGCCAGCCCCGCCGCCACTCCGGCGGTCGCCACTCCCGTCATTCCTCGTGAACTGCTCGCCCGGCTGAAAACCGCAGCCTGCTTCCGCGCGCCGGACCGCTGGTCCCTGCTCTACCGCATTCTGTGGCGTTGGACTCGCGGCGAGCGCCACGTCCTCGATCTGGCGGATCGCGACGGCGCGCTGCTCGATCAACGCGTCCAGTCGGTGAAACACGAAACCGACGATCTGCTGCTGCTCACCCTGTTCAGGCGGCGCGATCCGTCTATGGGGCCGCCGGAATTCGTCGGCTGGTACGAGCCGAATCATGATCTGCTGGAGCGCGCCGCCGCACGCTTCGCCGAGCGCATGGGTGATTCCACATGGATGCTCGCGACACCACACGGCGCGGCTTTCTGGAACGGCATGTTGCTGCGAATCAGCCGGCCGGCAGCAGACAACGGCGAGCGCGCCGCGCATCCTTTTACAGAAAGCCAGCAGCAAAGTCCGCCGGCCAGCCAGGTGCTGCCAGCGGGTGTCATGGCCGGCGAAGCCACGACCAGCGAACCCACCGAGGCGCTGTGGCTCGCGTATTACGCCAGCGTCTTCAACGGCGCGCCGGCGTCCGTGCCATTGCGCTACTGGAGAACGCCGCCCGCGGGCCCGCCGCTGCCCGCGCACCTCGCGCGCGAGCGCAGCCGTCTCGGTGCGCAGAGCGGCACCGTCACCGTCCCGGAAATGCCACCGGTCGAATATTCGGCGGTCACGCCACCGTTGCGCGAGCCGACCGGCCCGCTGGCCACCTGCCGGCGCTGCGCGTTATGGCGCAACGCGAAACAGGCCGTCGCGGGCGCCGGTGCGGCTCAGGCGGCGATCATGGTGGTCGGCGAACAACCCGGCGAGGACGAGAACCAGAACGGCACGCCCTTTACCGGCCCCGCCGGTCATCTGCTGGACACGGTACTCGCACGCGCCGGACTCGAACGCGCCGCGTTGTATCTGACCTATGCCGTCAAACACTACAAATGGGAAACGATCGAGCAGCAGCGCGTGCACCGCACGCCCGCGCTGCGCGAGGTCGAGGCTTGCCAGTACTGGCTGGAGCACGAGTTCGCGCAGGTCGCGCCGCGCGTGGTCGTCACGCTCGGCGCGACCGCGCTGAAGGCGTTGACCGGCGCGCACGTCAATCTGTCGGAATATCTGGGGCAGACCATCTGTCACAGCGGGCGTCTGATCGTGCCCGCGTGGCATCCGTCGTATGCGCTGAAAATGGCTGACGGCCGGCTGCGTGAGGATATCGTCGCGGGTATGGTGGCGGCGTTCGGTCGCGCGGCGGCGTTGGTGGCGGAAGGGGCGTAGTCTTTTTGCCCCCTGGTTCCGTGTTGGTCGCGCGCGCGCCGGCTTCGTCGATTGACTATCCAACAACGCCTCTTCGCCGCGCAAAGGTGAGCCGATCCGGGAAACCCTCTCCCCTCACGGTGAGCTTCTACAGGACACCATCAACCCACCACCAACCGTCGTGCCCCTCAGGCACGCCACTTGCGCACCCCAAACCCGCCGCGCAAGCCCCGCCAATTCCGCCTAAGCTGATGTGACGCCGCATTTTCTCTGGCACCGGCGCGACGCTCGAGCCCCGGTCGATCAACCTCGTGCACGTCCCGCGCGTCGCAAACCATCACATGCCCCATGAGCGAAACCAGCCCACGTCTTTTCATCGTCTCGCCCCATTTCGACGACGCCGTCTTCAGTTGCGGCGCATTACTCGCCGCGCATCCCGACGCCGCGGTGTGCACGGTGTTCGCCGCGCCGCCCGAGCAGCCGATGCATACCGAATGGGATGAAAAATCGGGTTTCACGGACGCCCATCAGGCCATCCACGAGCGCACGCGGGAAGATAACCGCGCGCTGGAAGTGCTCGACGCGATTCCGCTGCGCATGCCGTTTCGCGACAGCCAGTATGCGGATTCGCCGTCCATCAGCAAGCTGGCGGCGGCGCTCGAAGAAACCATCTATCGCACCACCGCGAATACGCTGCTGATGCCGCTCGGCCTGTACCACGACGATCACGTGCGGGTGTTCGAAGCCTGCTGTGAAATTCTGCCGCGCCTGTCGCATCTGACCTGGTTCGGCTACGAGGAAGCGATTCACCGCCGCACGCCCGGGGTGGTGCAGGCGCGGCTCGCCGATCTCGCGCAGCGCGGCATCGTTGCGACACCGGCCCACCCGAGTGCCGGCCATACGATCGATCTGCAGCGCCGCGCGCAACTCAAACGCGAAGCCGTCAACGCTTACGAAAGCCAGTTGCGCGCATTCGGCGCGGGCAATTACGACGACATTTTCGCCACCGAGCGTTACTGGCAACTCAGCGTGGGCCGTCGCCTGAAAAAGTAAGAGACGCGGCGCGCCGGAAACGCGTACGCTTGAAGAGAACACCCGGCGTAAGTTCGACCGCGCCGCCCGTACCGTCCTCTTCCTCTTCTCCACCCAAAGGTGCCGTCATGAGCTACGACATGCATACCAGTCCGATTCCCGATCCGAACGCCGATCCGAACCGCGACCCGGAAGCCGATCCGCTGGTGCCGCCGTCGCCCGGCCACCACACCGAGGAACCGCAGCAGCCCGACGGCCCGCCGGACAAAGACCCGGTGTGACCGCATTGCGCGGCCGGCAACCGGAAACGCGAATCAGCGCATGAGTTCGCTGAAGCCTTGCAACAGACGGTCGACGTCGGCGGCGTGAATGTTGCCCATCGTCGAGATGCGGAACAGTTCCGCCGACAGGCCGCCTTGCCCCGCGTAGATGACGAAGCCGCGCGCCTTCAGCGCGTCGTGCAGTTGCGGATATGCGATGCCTTCCGGCAAGCGATACGCACGCAACACCACCGACGACTGCTCCGGCGGCAGCACGCTGCCGATGCCGCGCTCGGCAAGACCCGCCCGCGCCTGTTCGGCGAGCGCCGCGTAACGCGCATGACGCGCGCGCCAGCCGCCTTCGTCGGCGAGTTCGCGCAGCGCTTCGACCAGTGCGTAGTACGCATGCACCGAAGGCGTAAACGGCGTGTTGCGCTGATCCTGCAAACGCGCGAGACGTCCGAGATCGAGGTAGTACGTGCGGCTCGCCGCCTGCGCGAGCGCGGCGCGGCGTACCAGCACGAACGAGGCGCCCGGCACGCCATGCAGACACTTGTTCGCCGTGGCGGCCACGGCGTCGAGACTGCTGTCGGCGAAATCGATCGTTTCCGCGCCGAAACTGCTGACGCCGTCCACCAGCAGACGCAGCCCCCGTTCGCGACACAACGCGCCGAGTTCCGCCAGATCGTTCAGGCGGCCGGTCGTGGTTTCGTGATGGATCACGGCGACGTGCGTGAACGCCTTGTCCGCGTCGAGGTGGGCGGCGATCTTCGCGAGGTCGGGCGCCTGCATCCACTCGTGCTTCAGCGATTCATGCGCAATGCCGTACTGCGCGGCGATCTGCGAAATGCGCTCGCCATACACGCCGTTTTCCACGACGAGCAGCTTGCCGTTCTGCGGCACCAGCGCGGCGGTCATGCTTTCAACTGCCGCCGTGCCGGAACCGGTCATCAGCACGGCTTGCCATTCGCCGGCGTCGAGGCCGTAAAGATCGACGAGACGCGTGCGCGCCTCTTCCTGTAAATCGAAAAACTCGCTTTCGCGGTGGCACAAATCCGTCTGCAACAGGCTGTTGCGAACGCGTTCGGTGAGCGTCACCGGGCCGGGGTTGAGCAGCAGCATGGGCGCTCCTTGACGTTGACTTTAAGCGGCGCCGATGTGGCGCATGAGACGCGTCTTCACATCGGGCGGCGTGATGGTGGGACGCGGCAGCCCGTCGGGCGTGCCGCCGCGAATGGCCAGACGCGCGAAGCGCGGGCCGTCGAGGGGCGCGGCTTCGAACAGCGCGTCGATCACGTTCGCGTCGTCGCTTTCGACCGCCGACGCATAACCGCACGCCGCAGCGACGCCCGCAAACGAAACCTGCGACGACACCGTCGCCTGGCCGCCGGTGGAGTCATGCGCGCCGTTATCGAGCAGCAGGTGCGTGAGATTCGACGGACCGTATGCGCCGATGGTCGCGAACGCGCCCATGCGCATCAGCGCGGCGCCGTCGCCGTCGAGCGCGACCACGTGCAGATCGGGACGCGCGAGCGCAAGACCCAGCGCGAACGGCGTCACGCAACCCATCGAGCCGACCATGTACAACTGGTTCGGACGGTCCTCGATCGCGTAGAGTTCGCGCCCGCAAAATCCGGTCGACGCGAGCACTACCGTCGATTCGAGCGGCGTGTGCGCGATCACCTTGTTCAGCGCGTCGTGACGCGAAGCCAGCTCGCTCGCCGCCACATTCGTGAACTGCGATTGCGGCGTAACAGGCACGCGGCGCGCGCTCGCGCCGCTGTCCTTCAACTCATACGGCGCCACGCTGCCCTTCTGCATCACCAGCGCATAAGGGCGGCCGGTTTCATCCATATGCGCGATGGCGCGATCGAGAGCCGGGCCGATCGCGTCGGCTTCGGTCGGGAAGGTTTCCCACGGAATCTCCATTGTCTCGAGCATCGCGGGCGTGATTGGGCCCATCAACGCGTGCTGCGGTTCGTCGGCGACACCGGGCTGGCCGCGCCACGTGACGATCAGCAATTGCGGCAAGCGGAAGGTCCACGTGAGCGAGGTCAACGGGCTCACGGCATTGCCGAGCCCGGAGTTCTGCATCATGGTGATGCCGCGCCGGCCGTTGCGCGCGCCGAGCGTGACGCCCGCGATCAACGCGACGGCGTCGCCTTCATTGGCCGCCGACACGTAATGCAGCGACTCGTCCTGCAACACGTAGTTGATGAACGGCGTGAGATACGAACACGGTACGCCTGCATACCAGTCGAAGCCGCGCTCGCGCGCCGCCTCGACAAACTGTGCAGCCTCGATCATTGCGCGGCTCCGCTCGCTGCGCCCGTCGCTGCGCTGTTTGCCGAGCCGCCGGCCGCAGCCGCGAACGGCGCCTGCGCATGCGCGAAGTCGCCCGCACGGCGGAAATCTTCGAGGTCGTTCACGCCGCGCCAGTGGCCGTGCACGTATTGCACTTCGATCGATTCACCCGCTTCGATCAGCGCGTTCAGCAACGCGGGCATGTCGAGCGACGCGAAATCCGGGCGCGCCTGCAACTGGCTCATGACCGCCTGCAAACGCTCGCGGCCATCGCCGCGCACGTTCAGCAGACCGACCCAGCGGCCATGCGGCGTTTGCGACGCGATGGCCGAGCTGGCGTCCTGCCCGCTCGATACGTGACGCAGCACGACCTTGTTGCCGAACAGACCGCGGTCGTCGGCCGCCGAGCACCACGCGAAATCGCGCACGCTGGCGTTTTCCGCGTCGGTCAGCGACGAATCGACCACCACGCTGAACGCCGCTTCGCTCTCCACGAGATCGCGCAGGATATAGCTGCGGAACAGCAGATCGCCGTACGAGATCACCGTGTCGCCCGCCAGCTTGTCGACCGCGCAGGCGAGCGACGCGAGTTCGCCGGTTTGCGCGTGCTGTTCGTTGACCACCAGCTTGATGCCGGCCGTGTCGATCGCATCGGCGCGATAACCGCCGACCACGGTGATATCGTTCACGCCCTGCTTCTTGAATGCATCGACGAGCCAGCGCAGCAGCGGCTTGCCGGCGATCGGCAGCATCACTTTCGGACGGTCTTCGGTGACGGCTTCGAGACCCTTGCCGCGGCTTGCCGCGAGCACGACCGCGGAACCGGCCGCTCGGCCGCTCGACAGGTAGCGGTCTTCGGCTTCTGAATATTCGTCGGCATCCTGCAGACGGAAAATTTCATTGACGGCGGCGATGCTGTCTTCCACGTTGACGAGCGTTTCGCTCGAATGGATTTCCTTGGCGACGGCCTGCATGGCCGAGGTGGCCGCGCGAATCAGATGGTTCGCCCAGATCACGGTGCTGATGCCGGCTTCGCGGAAAACTTCGGTGGGCGTGCTGTAGTACTTGGTCGGCACGATCACGAGCGGACCACGGCCCGCCCATTCGCGCGCGAACTCGAGAATTTCGTCGGGACGCGAGAGCTTGCTGTGAATCAGGATCGCATCCGCGCCGGCCTGGCGGTAGGCTTCCGCGCGACGCAGCGCCTCGTCCATGCCCCAGCCGGCGATCAACGCTTCAACCCGCGCGACGATCGAAAAGTTTTCGTCCGACTGCGAGTCCTTACCGGCTTTGATCTTGCCGCAGAACTCATCCATATCGGCGAGCGGTTGCGCTTCGCCGTTGATGAAGCTGTTGGTCTTGGGAAACTGCTTGTCTTCGATACACACGCCGGCAATGCCGCGCTGTTCGAGCTTGCGCACGAGACGGCGCACGTTGTTGAAGTTGCCGTAGCCGGTATCGCCGTCGAGCAGGATCGGCAGGTCGCTCGCGTCGGCCATGAATTCGAGCGTGTCGACGACTTGCGTCCAGCTTGCTTCGTTATTGTCGCGCACGCCGAATTGCGCGGAGATCGCGAGGCCCGAGCCCCAGATCGCCTTGAAACCGGCTTCGCGGACGATCCGCGCGGACAGGCCGTTATGGGCCTCCATCATGAATTCGAGTTCGTTGCTGACAAGCATCTGGCGCAGGCGCGCGCTACGGGAAGCGGAGATAAAGGCAGGTTCGCGGGCGTTCATTATTTGTACTCCTGGTGGCGGGCTTATTGGCGCTCTTCTTTTGCCCGACTGGCGGCTGGAAAATGGCGACTATAGCGGAATTTTTATTTATTCGTCTTCCCCGCGACGGCGGCTTTTCCCCATTTGCGGATAAGTGGAAAAATGTGTCGTTTTTTGCAAGCTGGGTAATGCATCGTCTGGCGTTTGTATTTTGTTGGCATTTTGTGGAATCTTGACGCAACTGCTTGCTGTGTTGCAGGTAGGCAGTGGATTCGTGCAGTTGGGTCGCAAGCCAATTGTGGCGATCTTGAGGCTTTTAATATCCGGCCTTCATTTATGGAATGCCCCGATTATTAATCTCGATTCGCAAGCACCGGCATTTTTAAACGGCAGTACAGGGAAAGCCGGATTGAATCAATACAAAATAAAATAATCCCTTCGAATCAAGCATGAAAATGCCATACTGGCCGTAAAAAACCCTTTTAGTCAGACAAATAAAAATCTCCGACAGCGGGTTTCCCCTGCCTGTGGAGTCCCTGAAGCCGCGCCGTAAACACAGTCAGCGACAAGCCATTCGCCGCAAGCGAACCCAATCCTGACCGACACTGTGCGAAAGCAAAAAACCGCTATGACTTTGAACAAGAAACTGGCCTCGATGATCGGCGTCCTCTGGATCGGCCTGATCCTGATCGGCGGCTTCGGCGCATGGCAAAACCGCGCCTCGATGATTTCGGATCGCCGCGATCAGCTGCAATCGCTGATCGACCAGGCCAACCACATCGTCGGCCGCTACTACACGCTCGCGCAGCAGCACACAATCACTGAAGACGAAGCCAGAAAGCAGGCGCTCGCGACGCTGGCGGCCATGCGCTACGGCAAGGACGGCTACATCTCCGTCAACGACTCGCAGCCGGTCATGTTGATGCATCCGTTCAAGCCGGAAATGGTCGGCAAGAACCTTGGGCAGTTCACCGATCCGGCGGGCAACCATCTGTTCACCGATATCGTCACCGCGGGCAATCGCGAAGGCGGCGGTTTCATCGACTATCTGTGGGCCAAGCCGGGCAACGATAAGCCGGTGGCCAAAACCAGCTACGCGCTGCACTTCGCGCCGTGGGACTGGTATATCGTCACCGGCATGTATATGGACGACGTGCAAAGCGAGTTCTACGCCAGTCTGCTGCGCTGGCTCGTCATCACCGTCACGCTCGGCGCGATCGCCACCGTCGTCATGCTGCTGGTGCTGCGCAGCATTCGCCGCTCGCTCGGCGGCGATCTCGAAGCGGCCGTGGAACACGCGCAGTTAATGGCGGGTGGCAATCTCGCCACGCGCGTGCCGGTGCGGCCGGACAGCGCCGGCAGCCTGCTGCACGCGCTTCAGACGATGCAGGCCGGCCTCGTCGAAACCGTGTCGCGCGTGCGTCTCGGCACGGAAAACATCAATATCGGCGCGACGGAAATCGCCGCCGGCAACACGGATCTCTCGCAGCGCACTGAAGAGCAGGCCGCCGCGCTCGTCGAAACGGCTTCGAGCATGGACCAGATGACGGTCAACGTGAAGCAGAACGCGGACAGTGCGCAGCAGGCCGCCCACCTCGCCGGCCAGGCCGCGGACGTCGCCACGCGCGGCAGCCGCGTGGTCGACGACGTGGTGCGCACGATGGGCGAGATCACTACCAGTTCGCGGCAGATCGGCGACATCATCGGCGTGATCGACGGCATCGCCTTCCAGACCAACATTCTCGCGCTCAACGCAGCCGTGGAAGCGGCCCGCGCGGGCGAACAGGGTCGCGGCTTCGCGGTGGTCGCAGCCGAAGTGCGCAGCCTCGCGCAACGCTCGGCCACGGCGGCGAAGGAAATCAAGGCCTTGATCGAGACTTCGACGCATACGGTCGAAGCCGGCGCGTCGCTGGTCGCCAACGCGGGTTCGACGATGGGCGAGATCGTGCAGTCGGTGCGGCGCGTGAACGAGATCCTCGAAGAGATCAGCAACGCCTCGCGCGAACAGAGCGCGGGCATCGAGCAGGTCAATCGGGCGGTCGGCGAAATGGATCAGGTCACGCAGCAGAATGCGGCGCTGGTCGAGCAGGCCGCGGCCGCGGCGCATTCGCTGAAGGATCAGGTGGGAGTGCTGCGCGAAGCGATCTCGAGCTTCGCGCTGCCGGCCTGACGGTTTCGAACCACCACCCGCAACCGACGCAATCAGTCACCCAAAAAAGAAGGCGCTCAACAGGCAGAGAGCGCCTCTTTAACACGCCGCGTCGGAGTCGACGCATTAATCGAACGAAAGAGCCGCGCGGATTTTTCAAGTCCGCGCGGTTTTTTTATGCCCGTACGCGGCTCGCCCATCTTCGGCCACTCATGGTCGACGTGGTGCCGCCTTGCGCGGCGAATGCTTACCTCACCCCGGAGCGCCGCCGCGTAGAGCCAGATTTGGCGTCGGCGAGTTCCCGGACGCGCCCGGCGGCGACACGGTGCGCGAAGCCCTACCCGGTCACGCCCCACTTGCGCGGATCTCCCATACGGATTACGTTCTCATTACAATTGAGCCGGCCTTCCTGGCGATCGGCCGCGACGTGCGGCCACGCTCGACGCGCCCAGCCATGTCGTGGCGCCGGCCGAGCGATTTCGCCGGCACTTCAGGAAGGCATTCGCCGCCGCCGATTCGGGCGGCGCAAGTTAATCGAGCTGTTCGTTATCCGCCCCTAATGATCCAGAAGAAGAAATCGCAATCTCACGACCCCTACGCGCCCGTCGCGAAGAACCAGTTGCTGGCCGCGCGCCTGCCGATGTGGCGTTCGAAATTCATCGTCCTGCTGGTGTTCGGCGCGTTCGCCTCGCTGACGGGGCGCGCGTTCTGGGTGCAGGTGGTGAACCAGGATTTCTACGTCGATCAGGGCCAGAAGCGCTACCAACGCACCATCGAACTCGACGCGACACGCGGGCGGATTGTCGATCGCAACGGCTCGATGCTCGCCGTCAGCCTTGCGACCTACGAAATCTGGGCCTCGCCCAAGCTGATCGACGAAGCCGCGGTCGCGCCGCTCTCCAGGCTGCTCGATCTGCCGCTGGCGGAGTTGCGCAGGCGTCTGAACGGCGACAAGACCTTCGTCCTGCTCAAGCGCCAGGTGGACGCGGAGACCGCCGGGCATCTGTCCAAACTGGGCCTTGCCGGCATCACGCAGATCGCGGATTCGAAGCGCTTTTATCCCGAAGGCGAATCCGCGGCACACGTGGTCGGTTTCACGGATATCGAGGACAACGGCCAGGAAGGTATCGAACTCGCCGCCAATGAACAACTGCTCGGCGTGCCCGGCCAGCGCGAAGTGATCCGCGACCGTCTGGGGCGCGTGGTGTCCGAGACCCGGCCGCTGGTGCCCGCGCAGAACGGCGAAACTATCCACCTGACGATCGACCGGCGGATTCAGCAGCTCGCTTACGCGCAACTGAAGGAGGCTGTTGCCCGACATCACGCCGAAGCCGGCAGCGTGGTGGTGCTCGATGCCCGCAACGGCGAAATCCTGGCGCTCGCCAACTACCCGAGCTTCGATCCGAACGACCGCGCCCGCCTGACCGGCCGCCAACTGCGCAACCGCGCGGTGGTCGACACTTTCGAGCCGGGTTCGACCATCAAGCCGGTGGTCGTCGCACTGTCGATCGACGAGGGCAAGGTGCGGCCGCAGAGCATTATCGACACCGCGCCCGGCTGGTACAGGATCGGCCCGGCCGTGATTCACGACACCTCGAATCACGGCGCGATGAGCGTCGCCGAAGCGGTGCAGAAGTCGAGCAATATCGCGCTCGCCAAGCTCGCGCTGAATCTGCCGGCCGAAAAGATCTGGACCAAGTATCAGGAATACGGGCTCGGTCTGCGCCCCGAGCTGACCTTTCCGGGCGTAGCGTCGGGCAAGGTGCGGCCGTATAAACGCTGGCGGCCGATCGAACAGGCCACCATGGCGTATGGCTATGGGCTCTCCACGTCGCTATTGCAGATCGCACAGGTCTACACGGCCTATGCCGGCGACGGCACGATGCATCGCGTCAGTCTGTTGCGCAGCGGGGCGGGTAACGTCGAGCAATCCGCGGACGCGGGTCATGCGGTCACGACGCCGGCCACCGCGCGCGCCATCCGCTCAATGCTGGAAATGGCGACCGGCGTGGGTGGCACCGGGCGCGCGGCAACGGTGGAAGGCTACCGGATCGGCGGCAAGACCGGCACGGCGCGCAAACAGGTCGGCGCGACTTACGCGAAGAACCGCTACCGTGCGCTGTTCGTCGGCATGGCGCCGATGAGCGACCCACGGCTGATCGTCGCGGTGATGATCGACGACCCGGCGGGTAAGGCGTTCTACGGCGGAACGGTGGCCGGCCCGGTGTTCAGCGGCGTGACGGGCGGAGCGCTGCAGTTGCTCGGCGTGCCGCCGGATGCGCCGGCGATCTGAATGCGGCGAATTCCCGCAGCACGCGCCGCTCAACCGGCCGTGTGATCGCCGCTTGCGCTCACCAGCGCTTCGATGCGATTACGGCCGTTGCGTTTGGCCTGGTACATCGCGCGATCGGCTTCCTCCATGATCGCGCCGCCTAACGTGGCGGCTTCGGTCGGCGTGCCACTGACCATCCGCGACGCCACGCCGATCGACACCGTCAAGGCGATGCGTTCGCCATGATCGTCCTGCAAAGCCAGCCTTTCGACCGCCAGCCGCACGCGCTCGGCGACGGTGAGCGCGTCGGCCCGGTCGCCTTGCAGCAGCGCGGCAAATTCCTCGCCGCCGTAACGCGCCACGGTATCGCCCAGACGCACCTGCTGCCGCACACAAGCCGCCACCGCCGCCAGCGCGCGGTCGCCGGTCTGATGGCCGTAGGTGTCGTTGATCCGCTTGAAGCTGTCGATATCGATGAAAAGACATGCCACCGGCATGCGATAGCGGACGGCGCGCATGACTTCCTCGCGCAGCCGCTCGTCGAAATAGCGGCGATTGGCGAGGCCTGTCAACGAATCGGTCATGCCCAGTTGCTTGAGCCGCTCGCGATGCGCGACATTGTCGAGGCTCGCTGTCACGATGCTCGCGAAGCGCTCCAGAATGTCGGTGGCCATGCCTTGACCGAACCGCGCCGCGTCGTCACTGCCGAGCCAGAGATAGCCGCTGATCGTATCGCCGGAGGCAAGCGGCAGCAGGATCGCACTTGCCGGCACATCTTCCGCATCACCGAAGAAAGCGCGCCGCACGGTGTCGTTCAGTTCGCGCAGTGTGCCGAGCCACGGCCGGCCGTCTTCGCACAGACCTTGTGCCGCAAGGCCGCCTTCGCGCGAAGTTCGCAAGCGGGGCTGATCGAGTGCCAGCAAGGCGACCGGTTCGAGCAGTTCACGCAGCATCGGCGCGCGGTCGTCGAGCCAGAGCGTCACGCCCGCCAGCGAGAATTCCCGCGGCAACTGACTGAATAGCGTGTCGAGAAAGGACGCGAAGTCCTGCGCGCCGATCAACCGTAGTTCCACGTTCTGGAAGCGGCGTAGCGTGCGCTCATTGTGCTGCACGGTATCGACGAGCGAGCGAAGACGCTCGGCGAGCGGCGTTTGGGCGAGATTCGTCACGTTGTGAGGTGCAGGCCCGAAGGCGGAGCGGGGTTGGCGGCCCCAACCACTCTGATAACGGCCAATTTCGCGAGGGCTTGAGGGTGCGCACCGCCTACGCTTTTGCGCGATCTTAAGTCTCGCTTAATTCTTTGCTGTAACCATGAGGCACAACATCCCCTGTTGAAGCCGCCAGAACATCGGCGGCGCTTTTTCTCCGGGGTGTCGACGACGCGCCAGAAGACGGGCTGCAGGCCCGCGAAGAAGGAGTCAAATCATGGATGAAGACACGGTATTCGAGCATCTGCGCGCCATGCCCGACAACGAATGGGTCCGGCAGATTCACTCATGCAAGGTCTCGGACCCGCTGCAGCATCCTTGGGGGCGTTCGTACCGGCTCGTCGAATGGACCATGAAGCACACGCCCGAATCGAGCCGCCGGGTGGTGCCCGCCGAAAGCACGCCGCTTGAAATCGCTCAGGCTGTCGTCTCGCACGTTCCGGGCCGGCGCTTCTGCCAGCAGAGCGACGAGTAGTAGCATACGAAGGCGCAGGTTGCGTGCGACGCATTCATCGCGCTAGCCGTCTGGCGCGATCGATACGCAGTAGTCCAATGCATCGTCCAGCCGGTCGTTGCCCCAGAACATTTCATCGCCCACAAAAAATGTCGGCGCGCCGAAAATGCCCCGGCGCGCGGCCGCTGCGGTCTGTTCACGCAAGCGCAGTTTGTTCGCGTCGCTTTGCGCCTCGGTGATGATCTGCTGCGCGGGCAAACCCAATTCGCCGAGCGCCTCGCTCACCACCTCCAGCGAACCGATATCACGGTCACGCGCGAAGTTCAGTTGCATGATCTCGCGGCAATAGGCGGCCATCCATTCGCGATCCGCGCCGAGCAACGCCACGCGCATGGCGAGAAGTGCTGCACGTGGAAATGTGGTGGGACGCTTCAGTGCAATGCCATATTTGCGGCATTGCCGCTCCATGTCCTTCCACACATACGCGCCCTTCTCTTTCTGCAGCACGAATGGCGAATCGTCGAAACCGAGGCCGCGAAAAACAGGGCCCAGCAAGAAGGGGCGCCAGCAAATCCGCGCGCCTCGCGCCGCAGCCAGCGCTTCGATGCGCATGACGCTGAGATAGCTGTAGTTGCTGCCGAAGTCGAACCAGAACTCGATTTCCGGCGCACGTGTGGTCGCGCAAGCCGCGGCGTCGCTCATGTTTGCCCCTCCGATCGTATGCAGGTACATGGCGACCGCCGATGCCCCGCGTCTTGCAAAGCTTAACAGTCGCGTGGTGCGCTTATCCCTATGATGGCTCTTCGCTCCGCCACGTCAGATGGTCATACATCATGCGCTATCCCTACGACATCCTTACCGCCACGTGTCTTTTCATCATCGTGGTCTCGACGTCCATCATGCTGGCGCTGTGCTGAGCCAATCGGGCCGCCTTTCGCGCAGGTGGTAAGCCCGCGAAAGTGCTCTACGCGGTTCCGTAAAGAGACGGGATATACTGTACGCATATACAGTACTTTTCGTCTGAGCAATGCGCCTTCCACACTTCGAACCTCCCACGCTCGCCGAATTGCGCGCCTGGTGGCGCACCCGCGACGAGCAGGCCGTTCAGCGGCTCATCCTCGAAATCCAGCGGCAGCGGCTCACGCTACTGGAACTGCGCAATCTGATCGACTGCGGCGTCCAGCAGGCGCGCGCAGCGGACCGCACGCTGGTTGAACGCGGCGAACCGTTGATGACGCTGCGCATCAGGATCGCCCAGGAAGTGCTGCGTGTCGGCGACATCGACGATACGCAGCAGATGAGCCGCACCCAACAGGAAAGGCTCGCGGTTCGCACCGAAGGCCAGATGGAATATGCGCGCGAAGGCCGTCTCAGGCGACAGCGCCGCAATATCTAGCCACAACGCGGTCGCGCTACTCCCGCAGTGACGGGCAGCAACGTGCGTGGATTGCTCAACGCGTTTTCAACGCGTTTGCGTCGCCACACGCAGGCCGAGCGAAATGAACAGCACGCCGATGATCCTGTTCTGCCAGCGCGTCAGCCACGTCAAACGCTTGACGAGTTTGCCCAGCGGACGAATGGTCAGCACGATCAGCGTCGTATAAAGCGCACTCATGCCGACAAAGATCAGCCCGAGCGTGGTGAACTGCAAGAACGTGGAACCGTGTTCGGGATGAACGAATTGCGGCAGAAACGCGAGAAAAAACAGCGCAGTCTTAGGGTTCAGCACTTCGGCGGGAATGGCCTGAAAGAAAGCCTTCGCGGCCGATACCGGCGCCACGGCCGGCATATGCGCGCCCGCCTGTTTCTCGCGCAACGCGCGAACGCCCAGATAGACGAGATAGGCCGCACCGACGAACTTCACCGCATTGAAGGCCAGCGCGGAGGTCATCAGAAGCGCCGAGAGGCCGACCGATGCGCCCAGCGTATGAATGAAATCGCCAACCGCGATACCGAGCCCCGTGAGAATGCCGGCCTGGCGGCCGCCATGCACCGTGCGCGTCAAAACCAGCAGCACAGCCGGACCGGGAATCAGAAAAAGCCCGAGTACAACGGCAACGAAAGTCCCTAACGTGGATAGATCCAGCATGCTGTCTCCTTGATGACGCGCGCCGAGTTTCGCGGAAGGGCGCACGCGTTCAGCAAAAGATTGTAGACGAAGGCGTGCAATTTCATTGGAGCGCGGCAGACGATAGTCACCACGGCGAAAAACACGGCGCTCAAGGCGCGCATGCGCCGCGACGCCAGATCCATCAGCAGGCGCCGATCCGTTACCATGACGGGCACGGTGCCGCACGCGGCCCGTATTTTTCATCCACCGAAGTCTTTGCCTTGCCCACTTATACCCTGCCCGCGCCGTTGAGCGCAGAACTCGAGATTCGCAAGAGCCGATTTATTGCGTATGCGATACCGGTCGCCGACCGCGACGCCGCGATGGCCGAATTGCGGCGTCTGCGCGACGAGCATCCCGCCGCGACGCATGTCTGCTGGGCGCTGCTGGCGGGCGGCCAGTCCGGCATGTCCGACGACGGCGAGCCGTCCGGCACCGCCGGCCGGCCGATTCTCGAAGTACTGCGGCATCACGATCTGGACGGTGTGCTGGCCGCCGTCGTGCGCTACTACGGCGGCGTGAAGCTCGGCGCCGGTGGACTCGTGCGCGCGTACACGGACGCGATCGCTTCGGCTTTACTGGATGCGCCGCGCGTCGAACGGATCGCTCAGGTTTCGCTGACCGTCGAAGTGAGCTACGCCGACGAAGCGAAAGTGCGCCGATGGATCGATGCCGAAGGCTATGCGCTTGTGGACAGCGCCTACGCGATGCTGGTGAAGATGACGATCCGCTTGCCCGTCAACGCGGTGGATAACGCCCAGCGAGCGCTGGTGGACATGACGCAGGGGAAAGCCGGGTTCTTCTGATGGCTCGACGATCCGCAGGCCAGACCGCTGCTCGCTTCTTTGCAACCCTCGCCTGACTATGCGAGCGGTTCGATCTCATAGCAGTCGCTGTTGCCGTTCGCCTGATCATTTGATATGTCATCCTGAGTACTTTCCGAGCCACGCGAGCAAGCCCTGTGCGTGTCCGATGCGCACAGTTTTCATGCGCCGCGGTTATTGTCGTGAGATAACGGCATTCGCATCGATTTGGCTCGGGCGCCGATCGATGCGTGGACGCCATCCTCTATTGACGCTGTGTCTCTTGCAGCGCCTGCTGGCTATGATGGGCACACCCGTTTAAACCTCCGCGAATCCGGGCCGCGACCTCATTAAGAGACGCACGGATCCAGGTCGCTGTTACCATGTCGTTTATTCCCCGGAATGACTCAATTTAAAAGGGTAATCCCTCTGACTTCGACCGCCGCTTTTTCCAGCACAGCGCCTGAGTCGCCGCATTGGAGCGCGCCTCTGCCGCAATCGCTCAGTCCTACCCATTCACCCCTGGCAACGACCATGCTCAAGGGATGCGGCACGATCGCGCTACCGCTGATGCTCTCTGCCTGCTCGTGGTCGTGGTTCGGCCTGAATAGCGCGCCGCGCGCGGCGGCGCATCCAACCGGCTGGCTCAGCGTCGCCCCCGCCCGTGACTTCCCCTACATGCCGGCCCGCAATGGACAGGTCTCACCGAACCGCATCGAAAACACGGCGATGACAGGCATCGTGCTCAAAGACGATATCAACGAAACCGTGCGCAACGGCATTGTGAACAGCCTGAAAATCGCCGGCTTTCATCTCGACTCGGGCAAACGGGTTCTCAGCGGAAGTATTGAAAAATTCACGGTGGACGACACGCGCTCCACAGCGTTCTGGACGCTGAAAATGCGTTATGTGGTAACTGATGCCACGACCCAAAAGGTCGTGTTTTCAACCACCAAAACGGTTAAACAGAAATCACCCAAATTCACCAATAACACCATCGCCATTGAAGACACGGTCAAGCTGAGCGTCGACGCGTTGATCGGCGATCCGGGCTTTGTCAAAGCGGTGAATTGAGGGCGCCGACCGCGTAGCCCCGGACCGGTTTCGCTACAATGAACTGGAGGAAGATATATCGCGCGGGCCGCCGTCTTGCCGTGTGATAGATCTCCAGCGTCCATTCACCGCGCGAGCCGTCATGTCCATCACCGCCTGGCTGTTCTTTCTGCCCGCCTGCTTCGCGATCAATCTCGCACCCGGGCCCAATAATCTGCTGTCGATCAATGTGGCGGCGCGCCATGGTTTCATGACCGCGTTCGTCGGCGGCACGGGTCGCCTGATCGCATTCGCCATGATGCTAGTGCTTGCAGCGACAGGCCTTGCAGTTGTGTTGCACGCGTCGGAGTGGTTCTTTCTCGCGATCAAGCTGGCCGGTGCCGCCTATCTGATCTGGCTCGCCATCCAGCTGTGGCGCAGCGACGCGCCTACCCTCGACACGGCACAGCAGCACGATGCCTCGCTTGCGCGGGTCACTCGGCGAGAGTTCCTCGTGGCCGCCGGCAACCCGAAGGCCATTCTGGTGTTCACCGCGTTCCTGCCGCAGTTCGTCGATATCGCCAAGCCTATGCTGCCGCAGTTCGCGGTGCTGGGTCTCAGTTTTCTGGTGCTGGAATGGTTTGCTATCGCGCTGTATTCGTGGGCGGGGATGTATCTCGGGAAATGGCTGGTGCGCGCGCGGGTTCGGAGGTGGTTTAATCGCTGCTGTGGGTGTTTTCTGGCGGCGATCGGGGTGGGGTTTTTGATGGCCAGGCGGGGGTGAGCACATACGGGCAAGGCATTCAACTGCCCTGCCGTGGCTTGACGATTCGAGCAGGGACGCCTGCCACCGTTACATTCGGCGGTACGTCGAACGTGACCACGGCATTCGCTCCGATCTTCACGTTCCGCCCAATCGTCACCGGCCCCAATATGCATGCGCCCGCGCCGATCAGAACGTTGTCCTCGATTATCGGCGCGCCAGGCTGGCCGCGGCCCCCAATTACCACGTTGGGTGCAATGACGATATCGTTACCTAGCACCGCGTGCCGGTGTACCACGATACCGAGCCCCTGATAGCCGAATATCACGTTGCGCCCCACTATTACCGACGGCGGCAAGGATACAGAAAAGACCACGCGGTTAAAAACCTTCAACGCCCAAGGCAGAAAAGGCACGTGCAGCCGATAAAGCAGATGCGCAATGCGATAAATGTGCAGCATGAAAAACTTCCCTTTCCACAGTCCGTGCAACTGGTCTACCCCGGCTACCGCTGGACGATCAAAGCCTTACCCAACATCAGTGCGAACTTGCTGTTCGTGACCAGATAGCGGCGCCACATACGACGCGGTTCCTGCAGGACACGGAAGAACCACTCCAGACCGGCTCTTTGCATCCACCGAGGCGCGCGGCTGACTTTACCGGCCACGACATCGAACGTTCCGCCAACCCCCATTACGAAATCGACACCGAGCGCGGCCTGCCAGCGGTTGATAAAATTTTCCTTGGTGGGCGAGGTAATCGCCACGAACAGCAGTCGTGCGCCTGACTCGCGGATCCGGTCGACAACGGATTGCTGGTCGTCGCCGAAATAACCGTGATGGTATCCGGCGATTTGCAGACCGGAATAGCGGGCTGTGCATATCGTGGCGACGCGTGTGACGACCTCATCGGTCGCGCCGAGCAGAAACACCGGAAGTCCAAGCTTCGCCGCCTCCGCCAGCAAGCGGTCGAATAGATCGACGCCGGCAACGCGCTCAGGCACCGCGTGACCAAGCATTCGCGCGGCCCAGATCACGCCCATCCCGTCGATATTGATCAGATCGCAATCCTGCACCGACTTTGCCAGTTCCTTGTCGGCCTGCATGTGTACGAGCTTCGCCACATTGACCACGACATGCTGGGTGAACTGCCTTGCATTGACGCGAGTTACGATTTCGGCAACCGTTTCGTCCATTGTCGCCGCATCCATCGGACATCCAAACACTTCAATACGCTTCATAACACCACTCTGTTAGTTCCCTGACACCCACCCATGAATAGCTTGCCGCGGGTGTAGTCTTTATTTCTTCGACACCGAGACCGGTCCATAAAACAACGTGATCTCGCTGACGTCCGACACCGAACTCTTCCACCCAGACTTGTACAGCCCCATTTTCAGATACGCGTCCTGTACGCCTATATAGGCGTTCGGCACCCCTTGCGACGCGAACACCAGATGTCCGTCCTTCCACAACTGAGTCGAAGCGTGGTAACCAGAATCGTCGGCAACATAGCGCAGCGACCAGTTGACCCACTTGTCCTTGTCAACGTCGGCGCAGCACAACCACTTGCCTGCGGAAACGGTCGCAGTATTCACCCCTCCCCGCTCCGAAATGGCGTACTGCTTACCCTGCAAACTCAGCGCGATTGTCGGGCCGCCCGTCCATTCGCCCTGGTGTACCTGAGTGATGATGACCGCCTGTTTGGCGTCGAAGGTAAATCCAACCGGTATGAGCGTGCTCCATCTGATCAGATAATCCGGTCCTTGCGAAAAACTCACCGCTTTCGGAAAGATCAATTCCGCGCGGGGCACGCCGTTCGCGATCCTCGAAAAGTCCTCGGATTGGAACATATGAACTCGTAAAGCCTTTCGTCCGCCCACCACGGGATCGTCGACCACGGTGATATCGCCGGGATTTGCCTGAACGCCGATGCCGGCATCGATACCGTGGTCCCATCCGGTCGAGAAAATCCTGTCATACGTGCTCGCCAACGCGGTCATTTGCGGATCGGTCCAGGCAATTCCGATATCCTGGGCGCGAGCAATACTTAAGGTTCCTAAAAGACAAATTAGCGTCAATCGATATGCCCATCTCTGCCTCATATAAGTCACGCCCCCCTGAATCCGCTTACTTGCCGATAACAACGAACATACTGACTGACAATCGCATCAACCGAATAACGGCTCAAGGCTCTTGATACCGCCTGCCGCCCCATCGCACGCGCAAGTTCAGGACTCTCCATCAAATGCCGGATTCTCTCCGCGAGTTCGTGTGCGTCGCCGCAACGGACGAGATAGCCTGTCACGCCCTCCTCGACCAGATCGAAGAATCCGCCGACGCGCGTGCCAATCACGGGGCGTCCGATAAACATCGCCTCCAGTGTCGAGATGCCGAACGCTTCAAAATGACTCGGCATGCAAAATACGGCCGCGTCGCGATAGAACGCGAGTTTTGCATCGCCCTGCAACCAGCCGACAAAGCGGACCTGGTCGCTTACGCCGTATTCGATCGCTGCGCGAGTCCACCTATCCGTATCGCCGGCACCGGCTAGCCGCAACTGAACCTTAAGGCCCTGCCGATTCAGCGCCGCAATCGCCCTCAGCAATTCGTCGAGCCCCTTACCTTCCGTGAATCTGCCGGCAAAGGCGACATATCGCGTCATGTCCGCGCCCTTCCCGTCCGAGGACTCGGGCAAAGCCGCACCGGCCGCCAACTCGGCGCTATACGCCGTATTCCCGATCACATACAGATTGTGCGTAATGCCTCGATGACCCTGGAGCTCTGACGCAATTGCCGACGACACAGCCACCACGGCGTCCGCCCCGCGAATGAAGCACGACACCGCTTTACGAGTAGTCGGTCCATTACTCGCCCAGAAATCCTGGAAATTACCCGCATGCAGATGAAAAATGGTCTTCTTGCCGAACAACCGGGCAAGAAGGTACAACAGGAATTTCCGATAGAACGACCCACGGACCGACACATGGAAATGAATCAGGTCAACACCTTTGAGCACCGCAAACAGAAAGCGAGGAATGTCGACTAGCGCAAAACACAGCAGCGATCTCATGCTCTGGAAACCATGTGTTTCGAAGATGGCCACAACGACGCCCGCATGCCGAAACCTCGCCCGCTGTGCGCCGAGTTCAGCGAGAACAGATGCAATGCCGCCTCGCTGACCTTGTCCCGGTCCCACGTGCAGCACGCGTAACGGCGCCGCTTCGTGAGACAGGTTTGGGTTATCGTCCTGGCGCTTACTCATCGTTCCACCTTTTCGTTAAAGGGCGGCGATGCCGCGGCGCGTTCGACGAGCACGGCGATCATGGCCAGGTACGGGCTGACGATCGCCGACACCAGCACGTGCCCCGCCGTGCAGGCCATTGCCATCAAGACGATATAAAACCACTTGCCGAAACCCGGCGCCGCACCGCATCCACGATGCAAAAATGCCTTCGCCACGCCCCACAAATAGAAGATGCCGACCGGCACACCCATCGCCAACATCAGATCCGGAACATCGATCTCAACCAGATAACGCACTACCGGATAACCGCCCGTGAACAGCGGGACATAGGCTTCCTTTGCTACTTCGTCCCATACGTTTGAAAACTTGACATCACGCCCGGACAAAATCATGGTAAATACTCCACCGTTGCCCGCGTGATCACGTTGATACATGAAATAATTCAGACTGAGATCGACGGCGCTTTGCACGCCCGGCAGCGACAGATAGACGGCCACCGTGACGCCAACCAGTACTGCAACGAGTGTCAATGCGCGGACGGTCGCTTGCGGCACCTTATGTCGGCAGTAGAAATATGAACATGTCATGGCAACCGCTCCGGCCATCGCCGCTTTGGTACCCACGAGGCAAGAGGCCAGCACGATGCTGCACACCAGCGCGCCATTCCACGCCGACCAGCCCGACTTCAAAACTCTCAACAGGCTGTAGCCCAGCCCCACGATCATCAGCGCGGATGCTTCGTTCTGTGCGTACACAATGCCCTTGTAGCCGGAACGGATCTGCGTTTCAGCCCAATAGCTACGAAACATATCGATCGAGAACATTGCGCCCGCCACGATCGCTAACGCGTAGGCAAGCAACGTGAACCGCATGATCGGTTCCAGCTTGCCGAGTTGCCGGTCGCTCATTCCCGAGAGGGCTGCGAGGCAAACAAAAAAGGAGAACGACTTGAGAACGAAAACCGTCTGCTGCACGAACTCTGCGCTCGACATATCCCCGAATGCGCACGTCCCAGCCGATGCCACGACCGCCAGCACGGCCAGCAGCGCCGTGCGCCAACTCGAGAGCCTCATCCGGCCGCTTGCCAACAGAATCAGTAGCAGCCCCGTCACCATGCTCCCGCGCACGAACAGCGAGTAGCGCGCCTCGCCGCCCGCAGCCTCGATTCCATGCGCGGCCCGGACTGACAGATAGTCAGCGAACGGCGACAGTGCGAGACCGCCGGCGAACACCATCCATATCAACGATCCCGGAAGCAGACGTGTCGGCTTCAGTACCGTCAATCCGCTTTGCCTGTGCAGAAATACGCTGTTAATCATGGCGCGCGCTTGCCGCTTCGTTTACCGGCGAAAACCGCTGCAACGCAACCACACTCCAACGCGCCGCGGTGCGTGCAAGACGTAGCGGCCAAAGCGCCACGTCATGCCAGGACGCGCGTGAACGTATATTCGCTCTACGCTCATCCTCGATACTGCTTGGCAACCGGTCAAAGTCTTCCCACACCGCGTACGGGCGCAATTCGACTACGCGAGCACCGCCTTCGTCGCGATGCCACGGCCAATCATCGAGCAGCGCGCCGAGTGGGCGTTCCGAGTATGCGAGGGCCCGACGGGCGGCGTGCGCCGAGATCCAGTAGCCCACGGCTCCCGACGTCCACTGTTTGAACGGGACACCGACACGCAGTCCGCCGACTCCGGTGACCCGTCTGAGCGGTTCATTGAAGTAGGTCCACGACGACGCGGTGCGGCGCAACTTGGATCGTCCCAGGAGAACAATGTCGGCAACGGCGGACAGTTCGGGCTCGTTCGCACGCAACACGTGTTCAAAGAAAGCCGGTTCGAGCATCGCATCGTCTTCGAGGACCACTGCGGCGCGCCCTGTCTCGACAATCTTGCGCCACACCGAACGATGGCTCATGAAGCACGCCACCTCTGCACGGGTCATCGAACGTCCGTAACGACGGCGAGCCGCAGCGTCGTCATAGACGGCATCCAGTTCGCTTTGCGCAAGCGAACGGCCATCCACTGCGTCCTCGATTCGAAATGCGGCGCCATGATCGGTCAAGAACCTGGCGATCGCGTCGCGACGGCCAGAACGGGACAGGGATATGACGTGAACGGGTACCAGGCTTTCCATCATCGAATCAACAGTTGGGTAAAGTGGTGGCGTAGCGATGGTTTGCCGAGGATCATCGCGACATATACAGCGAGCAGCGCTGCCTCTGCGGCGAGCACCGACACCGCAGCGCCCTCGGCGCCGAAACGCGGTGTCAGAACGATCGCCAGTCCGACGTTCAACGCGCCGGCGGCCAGCATCAACAACGAACGGGTACGGGCACTCCCGAATGGCACCAGCACCTGCAATCCGAGGAAATAAGCCAGGTTGCCGAATACCGTTGCCCCGCAAAGCAGCTTCAGCAGCGACGCCGAGCCGGCATAGCCCGCACCCAATATCAACGCAGTAAGAGGCACCGACGCACAGGCGATGACAGCCAGGCCGGCAAGTGTCGTCGCCACAGTGGCAAGTGCGCCGATAACCGTAAGCCGCGCAGCCGAGCGGGGCTGCGCCTTGAACAACGAAGCGATGCGCGGGTAGCAAACCGTGTTGATTTGAGCCGGCACCATGTTGGCCACGGTTTTGAGCTTGTCGGCGGCCGTATAGATGCCCACCTGATACGGCGTTGCCATTGACGCGAGAATGACCGCGTTGGTAACGCCGAAAAGACTCGCTGACGCCGACGAGACGAACATGTCGGCGCTTTCCCTGACGCGCTGGCAAACCGAGCGTACCGAGGCCGAGGGAAGACGCAACACACCCATGCGCCGTGCGGCAACCAGAGAGAACAGGCCGGTCAGAACCGCCGCTCCTCCCTGGATTCCCGCCGCGAAAGCAACGTCGCCACTATCGCGAACGAAGATGAACGTCAGCGGTAACGCCGCAAAGCGTCCCGCCAACGCCACTGTCGCAAACACCGGGAAGCGCTCCAATCCTTGCAACAGCCAGTTCAACGTAAAGACATTCCCGATCGCCATCGGCCACGCGGCGAGTACCACGGGAAGAACCGAAGCCAGCTTTCGATCAAAGTGCGCGACGACCAGTAGCACCGCAAACGAGAGTGCGCATAGGCATCCCTTCGCGGTCATCGTCGACCAGACGAGCTCGTTAAGCGCCTCCGGTCGCTCCCGGCGTTCGACTACCGCCTTGGGACCACTGAGAAAAAACCCCCACTCCGTCACCAGCATTCCGTACGTGGCGACCGCCATCGCATACCCGAGCACGCCGAAATTCGCCGCGCCGAGCACACGCGTCAGATACGGAAACGTCGCCAGCGGCACGAGGTAATTCCCGATCTGCCACACCATCATGGCGAGGAAGTTCGTGCGGATGCGCGGCGCCTTCACTGCCGGCTCCGCGCGCGTTGCATATTGATCGCTCAATCGATGCCTCTGCGTGCGGGCCTTGAAGAACACGACGGCTTACGCATGCGCCAGAACGCCGCGCGTATCGATCACGACCTTCGCCTGGAATCGAACCGGATCCACGCGCCGGAACTGCGCGTGATCGACCAGAATGACGATAATGTCCGCCTCCAGCAGCGCTTCGTTCAATTCGCAGAGCCTGACCTTGCCGTCGAGCGCCGCGGGCAACGTTCTGACATTGGGTTCGACCACCACCACCTGGCCCGCGAATCGCTCCGCGAGTTCGTCGGCGATTTCGACCGCCGGACTTTCGCGCAGGTCGTCGATATTCGCCTTGAAAGCCAGCCCGAGGCACGCAATCACCGGATCCTTGAAGCGTCGCGCCGCGCGTTCGACGCGGTCGATCACATAGCCCGGCTTGGAGTCGTTGACCGTTCGCGCGGTACGAATCAGGCGCGCCTGCTCCGGTGCGGAATCCACGATGAACCAGGGGTCGACGGCAATGCAATGACCGCCCACGCCGGGCCCCGGCTGCAGGATGCTCACGCGCGGATGCCGGTTCGCAAGGCGAATCAACTCCCACACGTTGATATCGAGCTTGTCGCAGATAATCGAGAGTTCGTTGGCAAAGGCGATGTTGACGTCGCGGAACGAATTCTCGGTG
The DNA here is from genome assembly GCF_902459535.1 of Paraburkholderia dioscoreae. Taxonomy (NCBI): domain Bacteria; kingdom Pseudomonadati; phylum Pseudomonadota; class Betaproteobacteria; order Burkholderiales; family Burkholderiaceae; genus Paraburkholderia; species Paraburkholderia dioscoreae. The sequence goes on along the minus strand of NZ_LR699554.1, from coordinate 889,439 downwards.
AGCTTGCACATCTCGGCTGTCCGGGCATCCGTCAGGATGCAATCGCCGCGCACGAAGCTTTGATAGAGTTCGCGCGCCAACTCGCTGCACCGGGGCGTCATGCCGCCGATTACGCGGTCGTTCTCAACCAGTTCCCGAATCACGTGACCGGGCAGCACGCGCTCCGGACAATGAGCGATGCGGATATCCGATTGTTCGCCTGCCTGTTGCGGAAAAGTGAGATCGGGACGCACTTGCGCCATCCAGGCTGCCATCTGTTCGGTCGTGCCGACCGGCGAAGTCGATTCGAGCACCACCAGATCGCCCTTCTTGAGCACCGGCGCGATCGCCTGGCTCGCCGCCTCGACGAAGCGGAGGTCCGGCTTGTAGCCGTCCGAGAAAGGTGTCGGCACGGCAATCAGAAACGCATCCGCAGGCTCGGGCGTGATCGTTGCGCGCAGATAGCCTTGCGTTACCGCCGCGTGCACCAGCATGTCGAGCTCTGGCTCGACAATGTGAATGGCGCCGCGGTTGATCGTGTCGACCGCATGCTGGCTGACGTCCACGCCAATGACGCGCTTGCGGCGTGCTGCAAATGCGGCCGCTGTTGGAAGTCCAATGTAGCCGAGGCCAACCACCGAAACAGTTTCAAAATCCATTTCTTTCCTATATCCGTAAGCAGATTGCGTTCGCTCAGACCGCTAGAGCCGAACTGAAACGTTTTGCAAATAACGCATTGGCAATGCGAGGGCAGGCATGGTCATCGCCATATGGACGATGGGTTTCATCACACCTGCGTCGAAGACTTCTTTCGGAAGATGCGCGAAATCCGTTTGTTCATAGGCGAGCCGTGCACTGATCGCGCGTCGTGAAATGACGCGCGACGATCTTCGTGGAAGGCCCTGTTTCAGTCCGGGCTGATTTGTTGAAATCCATTACCTGGCCTTCTGCGCCCCATACTCGGAGAACGCGCCGTATGTACTGGCTCGCAGGGGTACGCCGTTCAACAGGACTCCATCGACTGCACGGCCGGCGCTACTCAGTTGACGCGCGCTTTCCTGGAGCTCGGCGGCCGAGTGACGTCCGTGACGGACCACGAGCAATGTCAGGCCTGCATGTTTGCCGACCAGCACCGGGTCGGTCACAGCCAGAACCGGTGGCGAATCCACGATCACTACGTCGTACTGCTTGCTGAACTGTGCGAGCAATCTGCCGAAGGAATCGCTCATCAGCATTTCAGCCGGACTAGAGGCCACACTGCCGCTCGTCAATACGTCGAGGTTCGGCAGAACCTGGCGGTGGACGGCGCTGGAGGGCTCGACTCCGCCGATCACATCGGACAGGCCCGGCTTACTGGGAAGCGAGAAGTATCTGTGCACGTTGCCCCGACGCATGTCCGAGTCGATCAACAGCACGCGCTTGCCGCCTGCCGATAGCACCGCCGACAGGTTCACCGAGAGGAACGACTTGCCGACGCCTGGCCGCGGCCCCGTCAACATCACGATGTTGTTGTGCGATTTGAGCAAACCGAATTGCAATGCCGTTCTCAAACTGCGGATTCCCTCGACCGCGATATCGTCGGGCTGAACCGCCGCAAGCACGTTCAATCCCGGAGCGCCGCCACACGCCGCCTGCTGTAGCGCCCGCTGCCGCGTGCTCTTCGAGACGATCGCGTACACCGGCACACCCACTGCGCCTTCTATTTCCGACGGCGTCTCCAAGCCTCGATTCAGCGTGCCGCGCACAAATGCGATGGAGCATCCGAGCAGCAAACCGATAACGCCTGCCAATGCAATCACCAGGGTTTTCTTCGGCTTGACGGACCTTTCGGCCACCTCCGCATAGTCGACGGTGCGAACGTTACCCAGTTGACCCGCCTTCAGGACATGCAATTGCTGCGTGCTATCCAGCAGCTTCGTGTACAGGTCCGTATCAACCCGCACGTCGCGCATCAGACGGAGCGCCTGTTGTTGCACATTCGGCAGGGCCGCGACTTTTTCGTTGAAAGCACCCTGCCGTTTTTTCAGATCCGCGATCTGGGCGTCGATGGCCTGCACGGAGGGATGTTCCGCCGTGTACCGTTGCGCAAGCGCGGAACGTTGTTGTTGCAACTCGACTAACCTGGTCTGGCTATCGACGATCGACTGCAGGAGAAGTCTGCCTTCGGCCTCCAGATCGACAGTGCCGTTCCGGGTACGGAACGCGTTATATTTCGCCTCGGCTTCGTCGAGGTCCGCGCGCAACTGGGGGAGTTGTTCACCGAGGAACTGCAACATCTGCTGCGCCTGCGCGGACTTTCTGTCCACATTTCGCTGAACATAAATGCTCGCAATACGGTTGACGGTCGCAGCGGTCCTCGCAGCGTCCGCGCCTTCCAGCGAGATTGCGACAATGCCCGACTGTTTCGCCTTCTCGCTGATATCGAGTGCACTTTGCAAATCCGCTGCCGTCAGTTGCGTCGAAGCCCTCGCCAGATTGAACGACGTACCGGCGCGCGCAACCATGCGGTTCACCCTTAGTTGCACCAGCCCATACCGCGTCTTGCCCTGCGCCGCGACGCCGACAGCGCCGTGTAACACCGGTCGGCCATCGGGATCGTGGAGTTCGAACGTCTGGTTCGGTCCCACCATCAATTTGAAAAACCGGTCGTAGAGCGCGGCGGGGACGTCGAATTGCGTCACCTCCAGACTCTCGCCGCCCCACGCGAAAGTACTCATCCCCAAGATGGGATTCGCGGGAGCGCTTGCGGGCATATACCGTGCGACAAGCGCGCCGATTAGCGGAAATCGGTACGGCGTTGCCTTGACGTCAAGATGCAAACTTCGGACCGCTTCTTCGACCACCATTCGCGAACGGATCAGCTCAATTTCAGCGTCGGTCGACGCCTTGCTCTGGAACAACGACGCAAGATCGCCGAGCTTGTCGTTGAGCGTCTCGCTGCCGGGGTCGCTGTCGACCTGAATCATCACATCGGCTTTGTACAACGGCGTGGCGACGAACGCATAGGCCACGCCGAGAAACAGCATTGCCGCAGTGATCAACGCAATCAGAAGCCGATTCTCGCCCAACAGGCCAATGACCTCGGACAGCGTGATTTCCTTTTCGCCTGGCGCTTCGGCCGAGCGTTCCTGATCAAGTAATTTCATGATTCAATGCATCAGCCTGGCAAGGTCTTCGCACCATTTCAAAACGCTGTGCTCGATTTGCGCGAAGGCCAGTTCAAAAATGACGCGATGCCGCTGATACGGATCCACAATATCGAGTTGCTCATGTTCGCCCAACCGGAAAACCTTTCCCCTGGCGGATGGGAATCGATCGAGAATCAATGCGCGCTGGATGCCGGTCATGGTTAGCACGACATCTGCCGCGCGCACGTGTTCGTTGCTCAGTGCCGCGGCCACATGACCGCTAATATCCATGCCGTGCTCGCGCGCAACCTGAACCGCCAGCGGATCCGCATGCCTGCCAACGAGCGCACGCGTACCCGCGGAACTCACCGAGACGCGCGGCAAAGCCCGCTCGAGAAGTGCCCGCGCCACCGGGCTCCGGCAAACATTGCCCTCGCATACCATCAAAATCCGGGTCATTTCGCAATCACCCCCGCAGTCAGCCCCGTGCTGATCAACGGCATCAACAGACTCAGCACACGGTTGAAGCGAACCAGGCCGCTGCCGTCCACATACACCACGTCTTTCGGTTGCAATTCGAAATCCTTGGCGAGCAGCATCGCGACCGGCGAATGGCCGTCGAGGTGGAACACCTGCGGCGATCCTGTCAGCGAGCCGCGGATCACGAACATCTGTGCAGCGTCGGCGGTCGAAGCATTCACGCTGCCGGCCTGTGAAAGCGCGTCGGCCAGCGTCATGCGCCCGGTTCGGCGCGGAATCGCGGAGACAGGCTTGTTCACTTCCCCCATCACGTATGCGCCGTTTTCGTCACGCGACACCACGCGCAGCAGATCGCCGGGTTTCAGATAGAGGCGCGACGGGCTCAATCCCTGTGCAAGCATCTGCGTCAGGTTCACGCGATAAGACCGTTCGCCGCGCACCAGAACCAGGTCGCTCTGGTCGGCGGCTTCGCTGAATCCACCGGCGCGGCCGACTGCTTCGTAAAGCGTCATGGGGACGTCGTTGACAGCCAGTGCGCCGGGGCTGTGCACTTCTCCATCGACATACACCTGGTGCGCGCGATAAGACGCCATGCGTACAGTGACTTGCGGCTTGACTAAATATCTGCCAAGCGCGCCGCTCAAGCGTTGCTGTATCTCTTCGGTGCGCAGACCGGCTACGCGCAGCGTGCCCGCATACGGAAATGTCAGGCTGCCGTTCTGATCGACGACGAATCCAGCAAGCGGATCGCCGGGCCGCGAGGAGGATTGCGTTTGCGAAGACCCGAGCGCCGCCGCGAATTCCGGATGATCCCAAACGACAATTTGCAGTACATCGCCCGCCCCAACCGTGTAAGCCTGGGGCTCCCCCGAGAGCAATTGCGATAGTTCGAGTTGCTGCTGTTTCCGGCTTCGAGCCAGTTGCGAGAGCAACTCCGCATCGACCTCGGTAATAGCGATGTCCGGCGTGCCAGCCGTTGCATCGGCCTTTTCGCTTATTGCACCTTGCACCGCTTCTCCGGCAATGCTCGACGTACCGGATGCACCCGACGTGCCCTGCACACGCGACGTTTCCATTCGCATACCCGGCGCCACCGCACATGCACTGCTCAACACGGCCACCGCCGTCGTCAAAACCCCAAGCCTGAACGCCGGCCGGGTCAAAAATACCGCTAACATCGTACTCAACCTATTCAGGAAAACGTGCCGAAGCCACGTTCTCGCTGCCCACCATCGGGCAGATTTGATTCATGTTCCACTGGGATATGCATCATCTTTCCAATCAGTAGTACTTCATAATCGATCTGATTGAAGGCAATCTTGACGACGCATTTCAATATGCATTCCGATGCAGCAACCCCCTCACCACCGTGGCAAAAACAATGCGCATATCCAACCCGAACGACCAGTTACGCAAGTAGTACAGATCGTGTTCCACGCGCGCCTGCATCTTTTCGATCCGATCCGTCTCGCCGCGAAAGCCATTCACCTGAGCCCACCCGGTGATGCCCGGTTTAATCCGGTAGCGATGGATATAACCGTCGACGATGCTCCGGTACTCGTCGTCGTGTTCGATCGCGTGCGGCCGTGGCCCTACTACCGACATTTCGCCGCGCAACACATTCAGAAACTGCGGCAACTCATCAAGACTCGTACGACGCAGAAACGCGCCCACCCGAGTGACGCGCGGATCACCGCGCGTGGCCTGGCGAACCACACCGGGCCGCGCCGCGTGCTCGCGCATGGAACGAAACTTGTAAATGCTGAAGACACGCCCGTCCGCGCCTTTGCGCCGCTGGGTAAACAACACCGGCCCCTTCGACGTCGCCTTGACCGCAACGGCAATCGAGAGCATCACCGGCGCCAACGCCAGTAACGCGGCGATCGCAAACAGCCGGTCGAATACCGCTTTCTGAATCAGGGCGTACGGTGTCATCGGCGAGGCCATCAGATTGATGGCCGGCGCGCCGATCAGATCGATCACGTTCCGATCGAACATTGCAAGACTGCGCACGTCAGGAATGAAGCGCACATTGACGAGGTCGCCGCTGAATTCGTCGATGATCCGCAATACGGTGTCCTCTTCCGACATCGGCAATGCGAGCCACACCTCTTCGATCTGTTCACGGCGCACCCAGTCCGCGAATTCCCGCAGACGCCCGAACGACGGCAAGCCGGGAAAATCCGACTCGCTTGCCTGCCGCGTGTTGAATGTGGCAACGGCCCGAAAGCCCGCGTCCGGCGACCGCACAATGTTGGCGATAACCCGGTCGCGATGCGCCCCGGCACCCACCACCGCCACCATTCGCAGATTCTCTCCTGCCCGCCTCAGGCGGCCGAGGACCGCATGCACCAGCAACCGTGAAGCGACCAGCCCAACCGCCGTGATCGCGGTCCAACTCAAGCACCAGAGCCGGGACACAGACGAGGCACGGTGAAGCAGGAACAACACCGCGAGACCGCAAACCTGCACCGCGATCCAGCCAAGTACGATGCTGATACTCAGACGCCATTTCGAGCGGCCGCGCCATGAGTCGTACACGCCGAACCACGGCAGCAGCAAAATGGCGAAGGCCATGTCGAACGCGACGAAAGCACCCTCAAGGATCGACAGCCCCGCGTGGGGCGTAAGCCCGAACGAGGCCAGCGCCGCCCCCAAAGCGATCAGCATCACGTCGAGCAGACGAGCCAGTACGCTGTCCACGTCCGCGAAATTCCGGCTGGCAGGTTGACGAATTGCCGTTCGCATTGAGCTTGCCCTAGCACCCGGTAGCGTTGCGGCGCTGAACGCCGGCTTCGACGCTGAGTAACCGGTTCACCGGTGCCACATGCGCAAACATGACGGAATAGTCCAAAACAATTCTCGGCTTCATGGCATCACTCTCAATACGGTCCGTTTGCAATGCCAACCGAATGCATCACTTTTCAAAGAGATCGCATTCTGCGCCCATCAGGATTGCCCAAAAACGGGAAATTTCCGAATCAACCGCTGCATTCGTCAGCTTCCGAGTCCAGTTTTCGGATCGGCTCTGAAATATCTAAAGCAGTCCGGTCTCTCGCTGTCCATAACCTATCCCTAATGGACTCGTCGAGAAACTTTAACTATCTGCAATTTTCACGCGCCCTTATCCTCGAACACTGACCCAGAGACCGTGCGCGGCGACATACGGCACCGGGCAAGCGACTATTCATCGTCAGAGGAGCGGCATCATGAAGATCTGTATCTTCGGAGCGGGAGCGATCGGCGGCTTGATGGGTGTGCAACTCGCCCGCGCCGGCGCGGATGTGAGTTTCGTCGCGCGCGGCGCGCATCTCGCAGCCATGCGCGAACATGGCGCGCGTCTGATCATGGACGGCGAAACGTTCAGTTCGCCGGTGCGCTGCACGTCCGACCCGAGCGAGCTCGGTGTGCAGGACTTCGTGATCGTCACGCTGAAAGCGCATTCGCTGCCCGGCATGGTCGACGCCATGCAGCCGCTGCTCGGCAAACACACGGCGATCGTCACGGGCGTCAATGGCATTCCGTATTGGTACTTCTATCAGCACGGCGGCAGGTTCGCGGGCACGCGCCTCGCCAGCGTCGACCCGGACGGCGGTCAATGGACGAAACTCGGCCCTGAGCGGGCGATCGGCTGCGTGCTGTATCCCGCCGCCGAAATCGTCGAACCCGGCGTCATCAAGCATGTATACGGCAAGAAATTCCCGATCGGCGAGCCGAGCGGAGAGCGCACACCGCGCATTCAGCAATTGCACGAAGTCATGCAGGCGGCCGGTTTCGACGCGCCGATTCGCGACAATATCCGCGACGAAATCTGGCTCAAGCTATGGGGCAACCTGTGCTTCAATCCGATCAGCGCATTGACGCATGCCACGCTCGACGTGCTCACCAGCGACCCCGGCACGCGCGCCGTGTCGCGCACGATGATGCTGGAAGCCAAGCGCATTGCGGACCAATTCGGCGTGCACTTTCGCGTGGATGTGGAAAAGCGCATTGACGGCGCGGGTGCGGTCGGCGCGCATAAGACCTCGACCCTGGTGGACCTGGAGAATCGTCGGCCGATGGAGATCGATCCGCTCTTGACCGTCGTGCAGGAAATGGGACGCCTCGTTGCCGAGCCCACGCCGACCATCGACGTGGTGCTGGCACTCGTCAAATTGCGCGAACGGATGGCGTTGCAAGGGAATTGAGATTCCGAAGGAAGCGTCAGAAGACTTTTTCCACCAGACGGCCGCAAGCAAAAGAGGATCGAATGCTACGCGCATTCGGTCCTCTTTTATTGGCCGCTACTGCTACTGGTCGATAGCGAGCCACACCGCCTTGGGCTCCGTGAAGTTTTCGATCGCGACGTCGCCGTGTTCGCGGCCGAACCCCGAGTCGCCGGATCCTCCCCACGGCAGGCGCACATCGGTGTAGCCATAGGTATTGATCCACACGGTCCCCGCCCTCAGATCCCGCGCAACCCGGTGTACGCGGCCGATATCCGCGCTCCACACACCCGCGGCGAGGCTATATAACGTGCCGTTAGCAATCCGTATCGCATCGGCTTCGTCGTTGAAGCGGATCACGCTCGCCACCGGCCCGAAGATCTCCTCCTGCGAAATGCGCATGTCATGCTCGACATCGGCAAAGACAGTCGGCTCGACAAAGAAGCCGCGTTCGCCCACCCGCGCGCCACCGGTTACGAGCGACGCCCCTTCGGCGCGACCCGTTTCGACATAGCCCAGCACCGTTTTCATCTGTGCCGCGGAGATGAGCGGCCCCATGGACGTTTCGCGTAACGACGGATCGCCGACCTTGATCGACTTCGCACGGGCAGCGAGGCGCTCGACCACTTCGTCGTACACGTCGCGATGGGCGAGAATGCGCGAGCCCGCCGAGCACACCTGTCCGGTATTGAAGAAAATCCCCGCCGCTGCGGCGCGCACCGCGTTGTCGAGATTGGCATCCGGGAAAATCAGGTTGGCCGATTTGCCGCCGAGCTCCAGCGTGACGCGCTTGAAATTGCCGGCCGCGCCTTGCAGAATGCCGCGCCCCACGGAGGGCGAGCCCGTGAACGTCACCTTGTCGACGCCGGGATGCGCAACCAGCGCGTCGCCGACCACGCGTCCCTTGCCAGTGACGATATTCAGCACGCCCGGCGGCATGCCCGCTTCGAGTGCCAGTTCGCCGACGCGCAATGCGCTCAGCGGTGTGATCTCGGCAGGCTTGACAATCACCGTACAACCGCACGCGAGCGCCGGCGCGATCTTCCACATGCCGATCATCAGCGGGAAATTCCACGGCACGATCGCGGCGACCACGCCGACCGGCTCACGCAACGTGTACGTCAATGCATCGGGCCGCACCGGCACGACCTGGCCGTTGATCTTGTCGCACCAGCCTGCGTAATATTCGAGCGTATCGATCGCGGCCGGAATGTCCTGGCGCATCACCGCGGCAATCGGCTTGCCCGCGTCGAGGCTTTCGAGCGCGGCGAGCTCGTCGAAATTCGCGCGCATCAGGCCGGCAAGACGCATCAGAATGCGGCCGCGCTCGGCGGCCCGTATCGCGTTCCATACTTTCAGTGCGGCACGCGCCGCGTGCACGGCCGCGTCCACGTCGGCGGCGCTGCCTTGCGCAACCAGTGCGATCGGCTCTTCGGTGGCGGGGTCGATGTCGACGGAATACTCGCCGCTGCCGGGCGGCAAACGCTTGCCGTCGATCAGTAAATCATGGCGCCTGAGGTCGGTTTCAGTTTCCATCATGAAGCTCCTTGCTTGAAATGCTGGCTGGGATAGTGAATGGGCTGAATACTGCGAACCGGCTCGGGATAAGAAGCGTGGCTAGGGCTCATGGAGCACGGCGCCGTCGCGCGCGACGCTCGACGCCATTCGCGTTGGCGAAGCGGACGGCGACATGTCGGCGGCATTCGAAGTCGCGCCGGCTGGCGCGGAGAACTGTGCCCAGGCGGCCGCGGCGTTGGGTCTGAGAGAACGGTTGCGGCGATGCACGAGGAGCGTCGTCAGATTCATAGCGGGCGAGAGCGGCCGGCTGACGAGCGACGGGCTCACTTCGGGCCAATGTCCGTCGACGGGTAATACGCCGATGCCGAGCCCCAGTTCGACCATGCGCAAGACCGCGGCGACATGCCCGAACTCCTGGACCGGTCTGCGCTTCACACCGTTCGAGTTAAAGGCAAGTTCGAGCGCTGAGCGCACGCCCGCGTCGCCATTCAGCGTAACGAGCGCCCATTCGTGCAACGCGCTCCATGCAACGGTGGCATGGCGTGCAAGCGGATGCGCGGACGGCATCACCGCATGCAGCGGCGTCGTGAAAACCACTTGCGCGCGCAACAGATCGCCGGCGAGCGGCTCCGCCAACGACACCACGCCGAAGTCCACCTCGCCTTGCTCGACACTCGCGAGCACACCGCTTTGCGGCTGATCCCTGACGGAGACGATCAACTCCGGATAAGCCGCCGCGCATCGTGCAAGCCCCTGTGCCACCCAGCCCGACGACAGCACCGGATTGCTCGCCAGCACCACCACACCGGTGTGTCCGTCGTAAGCAGCCCGTTCTTCACGCAGCGTCAGTTCGATTTCATCGAGCAGTCGGCCGATCCTTCGTTCGAGACTCGCGCCCGCATGAGTCAGTTCAACCTGGCGCGTGGTACGGTCGAAGAGTTTCAGTTCCACGGCTTCTTCGAGTTCGCGCACACAACGGCTCACTGCCGACTGCGTCAAATCGAACTCGCGCGCCGCGCGCGTGAAGCTGCGCTCACGCGCGACGGCGACGAACACCTTGAGTTGCTGCAACGAAACATTCATGACGCCGCCGCCGGGCACGGGCCGCTCACCCTATTCCCCTGTCTGCTCAGGCCAGCGACTCAGCCGCGAGGCCTGGCCGGCGCCGGCCACCGCCAGCACGCCTTGGGGCTCGTTGTGTGTTTCGATCCAGCGTGCGCGCATGGGGGCGAGTATGAATTTCGCCGAGATACCCGCCGCGATGGTCACCACGGCGGAGACGATGAAGACGAGACTCCAGCCGCCGGTCGCCGACAGGACCGAAGCGATCGGCACCAGCAGCGAAGCCGTGCCCTTTGCGGTGTACAAAGTGCCCGCATTGGCCGCCGCATATTTACTGCCAAAAGTATCGGCACAGATTGCCGGAAAGATCGAGAAGATCTCCCCCCAGAAGAGGAAGATCAACGCGGCGAATGTCATGAACGCATACGGATTGGTACCGTATTGCATCAGGCCGAGCAGCGCGAGACCCTCGCCGATAAAGATCACGAACATGGTGTTTTCACGACCGAGCTTGTCGGAGATGAAACCGCACAGCGGACGCGTAAAGCCGTTGCACACATTGTCGATGGAAAGCGTGGCGGTCAGCAGCGGCAAGGTCATGCCGAAGATCGTCATCGGAATGCGGGCAAGCCCCCAGTCTTTCGCGATCGGACCGATCTGCGCGGTCGCCATCAAACCGCCCGCGGCCACCGCCACGAACGACACATAGATCACCCAGAACACCGGCGTCCTGATCATCTGGCCGGGCGTGAAGTCCACCTTCGAAACGGCGAACTTTTTCTTCGCCGCGGGTTGCTGGCGCAAATTCGGCTTCTTCAATAGCAACGCGAGCGCCAGAATGCAGCCGCCTTGCAGAATGCCGAAGAAGAAGAACGTGTGCTCATAGCCCGAGCGCGTAATCATGTTGGCAATCGGAATCACCGTCACCGCCGCGCCTGCGCCGAAGCCCGCGGCCGTGAGACCGGCGGCGAGACCGCGCCGGTCCGGAAACCATTTCAACGCGTTACCCACGCACGTGCCGTACACGCCGCCCGCACCGATCCCGGCGATGACCGCTGAGACGTACAGCATCGGCAGGGTCGTCGCATACGAATTCATCACCCATGCAATGCCCGCGCATACGGCGCCGCCGGCGACCACGGGCCGAGGTCCGAACCGGTCGACGAGCCAGCCTTCGAGCGGCACGAGCCACGTTTCGGTCAGAATGAAGATGGCGAACGCAAGTTGAATGGACGCCTCGCCCCAGTGATGCCGCGCATTCATCGGCGTGACGAACAGCGTCCACGCGTATTGAAGATTGGCGACGAGTGCCATGCACACCATGCCGATGACGAGTTGCCACCAACGGTTCGCCCAAAACACCCGGGCCTTGGTCTGCTGAGTGATATCGTCCATGAGCCTTGTCTCCACTATTGATTTAGTGCAGCCGGCCGACGTCCCGAAGGAAATCCCCTCGGGATATGCCGCGCTGTATGCGTCCCACCTTATGGTTATGACCCGAAAAGCCGTGCTCCCGGGAATATCTGATATTTGCGTCTTTAATCCGCTGCTTTAAATTTGTCCAGCTTGAATTCTTCGCTTTTCCGGAAAGTGCTTTATTCCGATCAATTAATGCTTTTTCACTGTGATGAAGCGCCGGGCCTATCGCCGGATAGGCCTTGAATCCAAGCGTTAACCCGAGTACTTTGCCGATCGTTGCGGCGGTATTTCCGCTTTCTTATACAGAGCCATGCTAGGGTCATTGCTGAATTACTAATAATTAAAGTTTGTTATTATGTTGATTCACTTTTGCTTATACATCGGCCATGACGATGCGAAATGCGACGCTGCGGCAACTCAAGGTTTTCGAAACGGTGGCGCGCCACCTGAGCTTCTCGCGCGCCGCCGAAGAATTGCATCTCACACAGCCGGCCGTCTCCACCCAGGTCCGCCAACTCGAAGAACACGCGGGGCTGCCGCTGTTCGAACAACTCGGCAAGAAGATCTATCTGACACCGGCCGGCACCGAGATGCTTCACTACAGCCGCGCGATCATCCAGCAGTTCCACGAAGTGGACGAAGCGATGAGCCAGCTCAAGGGCGTCTCCGGCGGTAAGCTGAATGTCGCGGTGATCAGCGCGGGCGACTACTTCTTTCCCCGGCTGCTGGCCGAATTCACGCGCCGCTACTCGGGTGTGGTGCTCAACCTCGCCGTGCACAACCGCGAAGAACTGCTGCATCAGCTCGCGACCAATCAGACCGATCTCGCGGTAATGGTGCGCCCGCCCCATGAAACCGACGCGACCAATGAGCCGTTCGCGCCGCACCCGTACGTGATCGTGGCGGCGCCCACGCACCCGCTTGCGCACAAGCGCAGCATCAAGATCGGTCAGTTGGCGAGCGAAGCCTTCATCGTGCGCGAACGCGGCTCGGACACGTGGAATTCGATGGAGGAAGGCTTTGCCGGACGCCTCGCCAACCTCAAGATCGCCATGGAAATCAAAAGCACCGAGACGATCAAGCAGGCCGTGATCGCGGGCATGGGCATCGCTTTCCTGTCCGCGCATACGATCAGCCTCGAACTGCAGCTCGGCCATCTGGTCGTGCTCGACGTCGAGAGCTTTCCGGTCATGCTCAACTGGTACGTGGTGCACCGCAAAAACAAGCGCCTGCCGCCGGTGGCGGTCGCGTTCAAACGCTTCCTCATGGAGGAAGGCGCGAACCTGATCGAGAAGATCACGCGCGTCAAGGAATTGAGCGTGTATAAGCAGTAGGCTATGGAGACCCAATGAAACTTTAACTATTGCGGATTCGTCAGGACTTCTATGCTGCAAGCGAGTTCCCTCACTCGCCAGCCCAGGAGGCCGATCATGAATCACGCTTCGGTTGAGTCTCGTAGCAGCGCGCACACTGCCCGTGTTGCCGCGATCCATCCCGACGATGCGCATCTGAGCGCTTACAACGCCGCTTTCAGCGACCTCGGCCTGCGTTTCCGCTGGGATCGCGCCACGCTCGACGTGCTCAAGGAGTTCAACAGCGAAGCTGCCCGGATCACCGCCTATATCGAGCGGTTTCACAGCCATCTTCACCGTGCGTACGATGCTGACTTTCTCGCTCAACTGATTCTGCACAAGAAGGCCCAGTACTTCAGCGAGTTCGCGGCGACAGGCGGCTGAGAGCGCTGGCGGGATCTCGCTGCCGCTTTGCGCCCTACTCGCCGTTTCATCTATGCGTGCCTTCATCAGGCACGCCGCGTTGTGGCGCGAGTCGCTCGAAGGTGGGCGCACATGCGTTGCCGGCCGTCCACGCTCACTCCATGCCGCTCGCTTCGACAACGTGAGTAGGCTGCCGTGCGCACATCGCCTCGCGTTATGTCGCGCAGCGTCCACGTCTGCTCTTCGCCGCCGCGCCATACGATTCGCGCCAACAGCCCGCGTTTGCCCGTCGTCAGACTATGGCTATGACTACGGCAACGCGCGGCAAAGGCAAGCGTGCCTGAATCATGTCCGCCGGACTCGTGGCCGTCGGAATACTCGCGGCTCATCATCAGATGCACACCCATCGCGCAGGCCAACGCGCTCATCGCGAGTAGCGCAGCGAATCCGAACGGCTGCGCCTGTTCAGTGACGAAACCGTAGCCGAGCCAACCGCACAGCAGCAGCGCAAGCAGATTGACGATGTCATGGCCCGGACGCGCCACCGCCGCCGGTTCCAACGCACCGCGCAGTTTGCAGAACGCAATCGCCGATGTGGCAAAGATCAACGCGCCAATGAACACGGCGACATAGAGTCCGATGCGCTCGACGTTGGCCTGCGCCGCCGACGACAGATAACGCGCAAAGCCGCCCGACATCACAGCGAGCCCCATGCCGCTGCCCAACAGGGCAACCAGGCACGGCCGCCGCGTCAGGTTGCGTCGGCGCGCCAGCCACGCGCCGGGCACCGCGCCCGCCACCGCGGCGCCGATCACGCCGTTGCTCGCGCCCATCCCCACCGCAAAAAGCCCTGCAAGTGCGGCGGCCAATGCGCCGGCGTGCCAGTCCGGTCGACGCCTCGGTCGTCGATCGAACTGCAGTTGTCCGACTGCAGCAAGCGCGACAGCCAACACGGAAGCAAACAACACAGCCAGCGAACACCACACGGTACTGTCATACGCTAGCGGCATGCATACTCCTTCGTGTCGGAATGCATGGGCACGTGCCCGATGGATCGCGCGATCGGCCGGCCGTCAGCCGGCGCTTGCCACCACCGGCTCCGCGCCGGCCACGGCCGCCGCGCGCGCGGCGTTCAAGCTGTTGCTGAGCGTGCCGATCCCCTCGACCGTAATCGATACCGTCGCGCCATCCCTGATCGACCCGACGCCGACCGACGTGCCGCACGCGATCACATCGCCCGGTTCGAGCGTGAGATCCTGCGAGATCAGACTCACCTGCTCGGCGGGCGAGAAAACCATGTCGGCGAGCGGATAGTTCTGCCGCTCCACGCCGTCGAGCGTCGTGACAAGACGCGCTCGTTGCCAGTCGAAACCGGAGACGATCGCCGGCCCGATGCAGCAAAACGTATCGAAGCCCTTCGCCCGGCACCATTGCGGAAAGTGCGGATTCTCGTTCAGCAGGTCGGCAGCGGTGACGTCGTTGACGAGCGTGTAGCCGAAAATCGCTTCGGCCACCTCTTCGACGCTCGCATCGCGGCAGCGCCGCCCGATCACGATACCGAGCTCGCCTTCATAAACGATCCTGCCCGCGTAGCTGAGCGGCCGCTGGATCGGCTCATCCGCGCCGATCACCGAACCGGCCGGTTTCAGCAGGAACAGCGGATGCGTCGGTACGGGCTTGCCAAGCTTCGCCGCCAGCGCGTGATAGTTGTTCCACAGCGCGACGATCTTGCCGGGCGCGCACGGCGCAAGCGGCGTCAGCGCACGCGTCGACAGCACGGCGCCGGTCGGCACCGGCTGATCGAGACTTTCATATTCGTGCAGATATCCCCCCTCCACACGGCCGAACACGACGCCGCCGTCGCTCGACATGAATCGCATCCACGTATCCATACGTCGCTCCTTGTGCGCCTAGATCGCGCCGGCTGTGCGCAGTGCACTGATCTGTTCGGGCGAATAGCCGAGTTCGGCCATCACTTCGTCGGTATGTTCGCCGAGCAGCGGTGAACGCGTGACTTCGGTCGGGCTGTCGGACAGTTTGATAGGATTGCCAACCGTCAGGTATTTGCCGCGAGTCGGATGATCCACTTCGACGATCGTGCCGGTTTTGCGCAACGAAGGCTCTTCGGCGATTTCCTTCATGGATAGGATCGGTCCGCACGGAATGTCGTATTTGTTGAGAATCTGCATGGCCTCGAACTTGGTCTTCGTCATGGTCCAGCGCTCGATCTCGGCGAAGATGTCCTTCAGGTGAGGCAGACGCGCGGCGGGCGTCGCGTAATCGGGATCTGTCGCCCACTCTTCCTTGCCGATCACATTGCAGATCTTCGCCCATACCGGCGCCTGCGTGATGAAGTAGATATACGCGTTGGGGTCCGTCTCCCAGCCCTTGCACTTCAGGATCCAGCCCGGCTGACCGCCGCCGGATGCATTGCCCGCGCGCGGCACCGCTTCACCGAACTGTCCGTTCGGATATTGCGGATACTCTTTCATCGTGCCGGTGCGTTCGAGCCGCTGCTGATCGCGCAGCTTCACGCGGCACAGATTGAGCACGCCGTCCTGCATCGCGGCGAGCACGCGCTGGCCGCGTCCGGTGTGCGTGCGCTGATAAAGCGCAGTGACGATGCCGAGCGCCAGATGCAAGCCGGTGCCGCTATCGCCGATCTGCGCGCCCGTCACGACCGGCGGGCCATCGTCGAAGCCTGTGGTCGAGGCCGCGCCGCCCGCGCATTGCGCGACGTTCTCATAGACCTTGCAATCCTCGTACGGCCCTGGGCCGAAGCCCTTCACGGAAGCGACGATCATGCGCGGATTCAACTCCTGAATCCGCTCCCACGTGAAGCCCATGCGGTCCAGCGCGCCCGGCGCGAAGTTCTCCACCAGAACGTCGCATTTCTGGATCAGCGCTTCGAGTACCTGCTTGCCTTCGGGGTTTTTCGTATCGATCGTGACCGAGCGCTTGTTGTGGTTGAGCATCGTGAAGTAGAGGCTGTCCACCTCGGGAATGTCGCGCAACTGCTCGCGCGTGATGTCGCCCGCGCCCGCCCGCTCGACCTTGATCACATCCGCGCCGAACCATGCCAGCAGTTGCGTGCAGGTGGGTCCGGATTGCACATGCGTGAAGTCGAGAATGCGCACACCGTCGAGTGCTTTGCTCATGTCCTGTCTCCTGAAGGGCCGGGCTTATTTGTGCATGGTTTGGAAAAGCGGTGAACGCGCGAGGCCGAACTGAAGGAAGTACTACGCTAAGATCCCGATTCGGCACGTTTGATATATCACATACCATATTTTTAACATCGTCAAGCGGGGTTTATCCCGCACTACGACTGCCACGCGATCATTTCGGCCAGGCGGCGCAAACAAAAAAAGCCCGCGGCGCTTCCGCCGCGGGCCCTTCTTGCAACTTGCCGATCAACCGCCGCCCAGCCGAGCGTCAGTCCAGAAAATCGCAATTCGCCTCGACAAATGCGGCGAGATCCAGCGAGTGCTGACGCGTGAGACGCTCGGCCAGTTCGGTATCCCGCTGCTCCAGCGCCTCGATAATGCGCAGGTGGTCGACGATCGAGCGCGAAGCGCGGTCGCTCTGCGAAATGGTCATGCGGCGAATCGCCCGCACGTGAATGAAGATGTTCTTGATCGTGTCGAGAATGATCTGCGACCTGGATAGTTCGACGATCGCCTGATGAAAGGCGATATTGGCGTCCGAATACTCGGCGATATGCTCAGCGGGCGTCGCGTCGCGGAAGTTGTCGAACATATGGCGCAGGCGGGCAATTTCCTCGTCTGTGGCGTGCAAGGTGGCAAGACGCGCCGCCATGCTTTCGAGCGCGGCCCACATCTGGATCATTTCGACGATTTCGCGCTTGCTCTTGCGCACGATATAGATGCCGCGCCGCGGCACCATACGCAGAAAACCTTCCTGCTCGAGCAGCGTCATGGCCTCGCGCACCGGCGTGCGGCTCACGCCGAGCGATTCGCTCAGCACGCGCTCGTCGAGACGGATTTCCTCGCGGTTCTGGTAGATGTCCGCGTCCGCAATCGCCTGGCGGAGCATGGCATACGCCTGATCGCGCAGGCTCGCGCTCGCGCCGATCGGCTGCAATGACAACGTTAAAGGGGTGGCCACTGCTTCAGTTTGAAGTTCTGACGACATTCATCGCCTCTTGTTGAACATGTGCACGGTACGGGGCCGGCATGGCTGCGCCGCGTTGCTCGCCCAAGCCCACGAACCGACCATGTTGCGCTGCAAGCTGCGCAACCGGTTGCGGAATCCAGCGAGTCAGCAGAACCGTGGCCGCAGCGCCCAAACCCACGACAGCAGCAGCAAACAGCGAGAGAGGAACAAATTCCATTTGTAACTCCGAATGATTGAGTGAAGGAATGACACAATCATATGCTGCAATGCCGCAAAAATCAATATTCCGTATGTAGTATATCAGTGACTGTAGTATCGAGATCGAATCTTCAAGGTAGCACGGCTGCCCTACAGACGGTTCCTCGCGGCGCCCGAACCTGGCGACGCTCGGTGTAAACGCGCAATATCGATCGAAGGCGGATTGTGGGATCGGTCTCGCCTCATTAACCTTCGGACATCCTGCGACCGATCGCGAGCGGCAACGCCCCTCTTCCCGCGCGACTGCGGCAGTCAGAAAGTTCAAGGAGACACTGTGATGAGCACCACCCTCCCAACGGCCGCGATGGCCGACAACCGCAACGCGCGCAGCCGGGCCCGCAAAGCGGCGCTCGGCAGCTTCGTCGGCGCCGTGGTCGACTGGTACGACTTCCTGCTGTATGGCATCGTCGCCGCGCTCGTTTTCAACGCTGAGTTCTTCCCCAAGGTCAGCCCGGCGATGGGGACGCTTGCCGCGTTCGCTACCTTCGGGGTCGGTTTTCTGTTCCGTCCGCTCGGCGGCTTCGTGTTCGGACACTTCGGCGACCGCTTCGGACGCAAGCGCATGCTCGTGCTCACGGTCATGATGATGGGACTTTCCACCGCCGCGATCGGCCTGCTGCCGTCGTTCGCCACCATCGGCTGGCTGGCGCCGGTGCTGCTCGTGACATTGCGCGCGATGCAGGGCTTCGCGGTGGGCGGCGAATGGGGCGGCGCGGCGCTGATGGCCGTGGAAAGCGCACCTGAGAAGAAGAAAGCGTTTTACAGCAGCGGCGTGCAGGTCGGCTACGGTGTGGGCCTCGTGCTCTCGACCGGGCTGGTCGCGCTCATCAGCCGTGCGATGGATAACGCCTCGTTCCTGAGCTGGGGCTGGCGCCTGCCCTTCCTGTTCAGCGTGGTGCTGGTGCTGATCGCGCTGTGGATCCGCTCGAGCATGGAAGAGTCGAAGGAGTTCATCGAGAAAGTCGGCGAGCACGGTGAACACAGCGTGCGCCTGCCGATTGTCGAAGCGCTGCTGCGGCACCCGAAGGCTTTCCTGCTGATCATCGCGCTGCGACTCGCCGAGTTGTTCACGATGTATATCGTGACCGCCTTCGCGCTTAACTACTCGACGGCGAACCTGCATATGCCGCGCGAATTTTTCCTCAGCATCGGTCTGCTGGTCGGCGCGCTGAGTTGCGTGACGATTCCGTGCTTCGCCGCGCTGGCGGATCGCTTCGGCCGCCGCCGTGTATATATGATCGGCGCGCTGGTCGGCATGCTGAGCGCAGTGCCGTTCTTCCTCGCGCTGGAAGCGCGCTCGACGGTATGGATCGTGGTCTTTGCCGTCATGCTCGCCAACCTCGCGCACGACATGGTGGTGAGCGTGCAGCAGCCCATGTTCACGGAACTGTTCGGCACCGAGTATCGCTACAGCGGCGCGGGTGTGGGCTATCAGGTGGCGAGTGTGGTTGGCGGCGGCTTCACGCCGTTCATTGCGGTGGCGCTGGTCAATTTTGCCGGCGGCTCCTGGCATCCGGTGGCCGCTTATCTGGCGGTGGGCTGTCTGATCTCGTTGCTCGTGGCGGCCAGGATGAGAACCGGGCGCACCGTCGCCTGATGCTCTGATACAGCACCGCCAGAAACGGGCCGGCGTGGCGAAAGATGCCACTGCCGGCCCGTTTCGTTTCGGGTATCCGGTAGTTTATTCCGGCCATTCGCTCTGCGGTGCCGCGCTTCGACGGGGTACGGTCGTGTTTCACCCAGGCAAACACCTTATGTTTTTTCATCTCATATTGCAAAGGCCATGATCGCCCCCTATCGTTCATCGGTGCTATTTTTGTCGTGGATTTGAGCGCTTGATATGTAATTTGAATACATATATCGACGGCTTCGAAATCCGCGACTTATACGCCGCGACGCCTAAAGCATTCGTAATGAAGCGCCGATAACAACTAATTCGTCACCGGAGACCGACCATGAGTAGCATCACCGAGCCGAGCGGGAATTCAGGCTCTGCCCCATTCTTTTCCAAACAGGCCACCGTTGCGAAACCGGGTTTTTCGCGCTGGATGGTTCCGCCCGCAGCCCTCGCCGTCCATCTGTGTATCGGCCAGGCGTATGCCTTCTCCGTGTTCAACGGCCCGCTAACCAAAGTCATCGGCATTACGCAGTCCAGCGCGGATGACTGGTCGCTGACTTCGCTCGGCTGGATCTTTTCGCTGGCGATCGTGTTCCTCGGTTTGTCGGCGGCCTTCGCCGGTAAGTGGCTCGAACGCGTCGGCCCGCGCCGCACCATGTTTACCGCGGCCTGCTGCTTCGGCGGCGGCTTCCTGGTTTCCGCGCTCGGCGTGTATCTGCATCAGATCGTCCTGCTCTATCTCGGCTACGGCGTGATCGGAGGCATCGGGCTGGGCCTCGGTTATGTGTCGCCGGTGTCCACGCTGATCCGCTGGTTTCCGGACCGCCGCGGCATGGCGACCGGCATGGCGATCATGGGCTTCGGCGGCGGCGCGATGATCGCCGCGCCGTTGTCGGTGGCGTTGATGAACCACTTCCGCAGCGCCACCAGCATCGGCGTGGCGGAGACGTTCATCGTGCTCGGCATTGCGTACTTCATCTCGATGACGATCGGCGCACTCGCAATCCGCGTACCGCCGGCAGACTGGAAGCCGGCCGGTTGGACGCCGGCCGCGACCGGTCAGAACAAGATGATCTCGCGTAACCACGTGCATATCGACCAGGCGCTGAAGACGCCGCAGTTCTATCTGATCTGGCTCGTGTTGTTCCTGAACGTGACGGCCGGCATCGGCATTCTCGGCCAGGCCTCCGTAATGATTCAGGAGAGCTTCAAAAACACGGTGACGGCAGCGGCGGCAGCCGGTTTCGTGGGTCTCCTGTCGCTCTTCAACATGGGCGGGCGTTTCGTATGGGCGTCGGCGTCGGACTGGATCGGCCGCAAGAACACCTACTTCATCTTCTTCGCGCTCGGCGCGGTGCTGTATTACCTGGTGCCGGGTTTCGCGGCGTCCGGTCAGATGGCCCTTTTCGTGCTCGCCTACTGCGTAATCCTGACGATGTACGGCGGCGGCTTCGCCACCGTGCCCGCATATCTCGCCGACATGTTCGGCACGGCGTTCGTCGGCGGCATTCACGGCCGACTGTTGACGGCGTGGGCCGCGGCGGGTGTCGCCGGCCCGGTGCTGGTGAACTACATTCGCGCCTATGAAGTCGCGCACGGCGTGGCCAAGGCGGACGCCTACACGATGACCGTGCACATCATGGCCGTGCTGCTGGTAGTCGGCTTCGTCTGCAACCTGCTAGTCAAGCGTGTGGACGACAAGCACCACATGACCGACACTCAACTCGCCAAAGGCGCCTAAGGAGACTTCCATGTCGACCGTTCAAACAGCGAATCAAACAAGCAAGGTCAAACTCGCCGTCTTCTGGCTCTACGTGACGCTTCCGCTGGCATGGGGCGTGGTCAACACGCTCTCGCAGGCAATGAAACTTTTCCAGTAAATATCCTGTTCGGCACCCCGCGTGTTCAGACGGCGGGGTGCCGGCAACGAGCGTGACTCGCTGCCTGTCTATCGGCGCATATCCAATGCGCCGATCCCCTGCCTTCCCGCTACCACTGATACGCCGCGCCCGCCGTGACCGCCGTCGTGGCGGAACTGATGCCCGCGCCGAGCTTCACCTTCAGACTCTGCGTGACTCGCGCCGACAATCCCACCGCCACCGCCTGATAGCCCTTGTAACCGGCCGTGCCAACCCCGATTGCAAGGTTCTTGCTTGAATCGACTTCGGGGATCGCGGTCAATGCCAGCGCCGATGCCGTTCCGGAGTAAGCATTGCGCGCCATGTCGCTCAGGCCGCCCTGGAACTGCTGCATGTTCACGGCATCCGTAGGTGCCTGGCCTGGCGCGACATTGGTGATGCGGCGCTCGCTGCCGGACGAGCCCACGGAAACCGTGTTCGTCACATCGGCCACCGAGCCCTCGCCGATCGCCACCGAGTTCGGCGCGGACGCTTTCGCGCCGCCGCCGATCGCGACAGAACCGTTACCGATCGCCTGCGCCGCGTTACCGGAACTGTTGACGGATACATACGGCGTGCCGGTAGTCTGATTGTTCCGCACGGTCTGGACCAACTGGTTCAGCGTGCTGACATCCTGGTTGGTGTTCCAGAGTTGCGCTCCGGTCACTGCGTCGGTGCTGGTGGCCGATAGAGTGGCGTCCTTCAGGTTGGTCAGTTGCACCTTCGGCACATTGACCGCCGTGCCGCCGAGCGTGATCCTGTCGTGCGCCGAACTGTCGTACTGCACCGCGTTCGCGACCGCCCCGTTGAGACTGCCGATGGTGGTTTGCAGACCGGCGATATCGCTGCTATTTTGCGTGACGCGACCATCCAGGTTGGTGATCGCACTGCCGACATTGTTCACCACGGTGCCGCCCACGCTATACGACGGCGCCGTCATCGAACCGTCCGCATTGACAGTGGCCCCGCCGCCCAGCGCCACCGCCGTGCTCGCGGCCTGCGCATGCAGTTGCGAGCCGTTGACCGCGTCGCTGCTCGTCGAAATGACGGCGCCCGGCGCCACGCCCGTGACGATCCGATTGCCCGCCGTACCCGACATATTGATCAGATTGCCGTTCGTCGTCGCACCGACACTGATGACGCGGGATACCGGATCTTGCGTCACCATGCCGATGCCGCCGTTCTCCATGTTCTGCTGCAACGTGCTGAGGCCGTTGTCGAGCGAACCGAGCGCGTCGCCGACCGTGGTTTGCGTGCCGCCTTGCATGTGATAGCTGGGGCCGCTCAGCGAACCGTCGGCATTGATCTGCGCGCCGCCGCCCAACGCGGCCACCATTGGTTTGAACTGCGCGAGATTGACCGCGGAAGCCTCCGTGGTGCCTGCCGCGATTCCGGTCAGCTCGCGTGCGCCGCCGGTGCCGGCGAAGTCGACGCGGGCGCCGTCCGTGCCCTTCGCCACGGTGAGATTGCGCGACGCCTGATCCTGTTGAACAAGCCCGATCTCGCCGTTCGTGATCTGGTTCGTGATGTTGGTCACGTCGCCTTCGATCGTGGTGGTGCGCTGGTCGAGATGGCTGATGTTCGTCGTGTTGTCCGTCACGCGCTGGTCGAGACTGCTGATGTTCGTCGTGTTGTCCGTTACCCGCTGATCGAGGTTCGTGATGCTGCCGGTGTTCTGCGCGACAGCCTGATTGGTGGCAAAGAGTTGCTGGCCGTTGACAGCGTCCGTGCTGTCGGCGGCGAGATTCGCGGCGCGCACGTTGGTGAGCCGAACCGGCGCGGCACCGTTGCCGAGCGTGATGATGTCGTGCGTTGCCGAATCGTACTGAACCGAATTAGCGCCCGCCTGGACACTGGTGGTGACGGCAGCAGCGAGCGCGGACCCCACGTCGCTGTAAGTGCTTCCTCCGATGCTGTACGCCGGCCGTTTGAGCGACCCATCCGCATTGACGGTCGAGCCGCCGCCCAGCGCCGCCGCCGTGCTGGCAGTGTTCGCATAGAGTTGCGCGCCGTTGATGGCTTCGCTGCTGGCCGCACCGACCGCGCCGGCCGTGAGGCCGCCGATCACGCGATTTCCACCCGTGCCCGCCACGCTGACACGCGTGCCGGTCGTGGATGCGCCGATAAGAATGTCGTGAGAAGCGGCATTCTGCGTGACGAGTCCGACCGTGCCGCCGCTGATCTGCGACTGCAACGATGACAGGCCCGTATCGAGCGAACTGAGCGCGTTGCCGACCGTGGTCTGCGTGCCGGCTTGCACGTGATACGTGGGGCCGGCTACCGAGCCGTTGGCATTGACCGTCGCGCCGCCGCCGAGCGCCGCGACGACCGGGCTGAGCTGGGCCAGATTCACCGCCGAGCCCGCGCTCGTACCCGCCGCCACGCCGACCAGCTCGCGCGATCCCGTCAATCCGGTGAAGTCGACGTGCTTGCCGTCCGTGCCCTTCGCCACGCTCAGATCGCGCGTCACGGAGTCCTGCTGAACCAGCCCCGTCTTGCCGTTACTGATGTTATTGACGTTGTTGGTGATGTTGGTGATGTCCGCGGTATTTTTCCCGACCGCCTGATTGGTGCCGTAGAGCTGCGCGCCCGTCACCGCGTCCGAACTGGCTGCGCTCAAGGTAGCGTCCGCGACGTTGGTGAGCTTGACCGGCGTGACGGTGTTACCGAGCGTCGCGACGTCGTGCGCCGGGGTGTCGTAACGCAGCGCGTCCGCACTGCCGGCGGCGCTGCCTGAAACAACCGCCGCGAGTGCCGCGCCCACGTCGTGGTACGTTGTCCCGCCGACGGTGTAGGCCGGCGCGACCACCGCACCGTTCGGATCGATCAGCGCGCCGCCGCCCAGCGCTTCGGCCACGCCGGACAGCTGGCCGACGTTGGCCGCGTCGGTGGGCCGCGTGCCGGCTGCGACGTAGGTGATCTGGCGGCCCTGCGTCAGGCTGCCCACCGACACGACGTTGACGCGATCGGCGATCGAATCGGAGCCCAATGCGACTGAACCCGTACCGCTGGCCGATGAATTCCCGCCGATGACAATCGAACCCTTAGCGGTGGGATTGATGAACGAGTTGTAGCCGATCGCCACGGAACCACTCGAAGCAGCACTCGCGAAGGAGCCGAGCGATATCGTATTCATTGCGGCTGACCGGGAGTTGTAACCGACCGCCACCGAGTTATTCGAAAGGGCGACCACCATCGCGCCCGCACCGACGGCGGTCGAATTCACCGAACCCACTCCTGCCGCCGATCCGACTGCGGTCGAAGCGTCGGAACCGGCAATCGAGGCCGAGCCGACGGACAACGCGTTAAAGCCGGTTGCCGCGGCCGTTGGGCCGATCGCCATCGCGTTCAGGTCGGTCGACGCGCTGGTGCGCGCGCCCAGAACGACATTGGGGCTCACGGCTATATAGTCGGTCACTGGCGTAGTCACGGCCGCCCCCAGCAAGCTGGTCCGGTTCGAGCTGACCGTGACTGGCGGCGTCGCCGCGTCGAGCGCCGGATTGCCCGTGAATACGTGCGCATTATCGATCGCGGCTGCCAGGTCTGCGGGCCTCGCGGCATCGTCCGTGGCCGGCGGCACGGCCGGGCCCGCCGCCAGCGCCTGCGCGACGCTGAGACAGTCCGGCTCCGATGACGCACATTCCCCGGCGGCTGCCGGCTGCGAAAACGCCAGCGCACCGAGCAGCCCGGCACTCGCCGCTACCAGCGAACCACGCACCGAAGCCCCTTTTGCACCGAGACTTTTCGTCATTTCGGACGCGGCTGCATATGTGCGGGTCGTTTTGTTCCACACGGTCTTATAGGACTTGTTCAACATACCTCCCTACTCTTTTTATAGAAGACTCAAGCACAAGGTTTTTCTTATGTCATCCTAACTATTTAGCTAGAACCATTAGAAACTTAAGATGGCATCGCGCTTCGCCTCGCCGCAAAGCCGCAGAACACGAATATACCTTGTAGAGCTATTTTTTAGCTTATATTAGAAAAGCGGCATAGCCCATTTAAGACGCAAAATGCCAAACGTCTTAAATTGCGCCGAGTGTTTTTAGTCTTTTCTAAGACACAGTTCTAATTTGTCCAAAAACAGCACATCGGGATAGTGCGAATCGCGGCTGAAGCTTTCAAACGGACGAGCATCGACCGCAACGAGTCTATCCTCGATAGCTAAACAGACGTCATACAAGAGAACCACACCGAAGAAGCGGGAACTGATACGGCGGACCACGCCGTGTCGAGACAGATCTGTCAGCCGCCCACAGCCTGCAGGTGCATCGGGAAAGTGATTTCGAAGATCGTGCCCTTGCCTTCATGCGAGTCGAAACGAATCTCGCCCTCCAGCACCCGGCACAACTCCTTGACGATCGCGAGGCCCAGACCGGCGCCGGGAATGTCGTCGGCGGCGGCGCGCTCGAACTCCTTGAATACGCGCTCCCGGTCCGATGAGTCGATGCCCACGCCCGTGTCGGACACACGCAGGCACCAGCGATCGTCCTGCGCGGCCGTCATGCTCAATTCGACCTGCCCGGCCCGGGTATATTTGGTCGCGTTGGTCAGCAGGTTGAGCGCGACCTGCTTGAGTTTGAGACGGTTGGACACGACCATCTGCAGCGCGCCGTCGAAGACCGTCTGCAAGCGCAGCCCTTTGCCTTCAATTGCGGGTTCACACGAGATCACCAGCTCGTCGAACAGCTCACGCAGCGAGAAGCTTTCCAGCACGAGCGGACTGGCGTCGCCGAGCACCACTGAATACTCGACCAGTTGGTCGACCAGCGTTTTCATATCGGCGGCCTGACGATTCGCGAGCGCGAGCGCCGTGTCGATTCGGGACGGCGCCCTGCTGATCACTTGCAGCGCCATCGAAAACACGTTGAGAAAGTTGCGCAGATCGTGCACGACGCTGCGCGTGATCTGCATGCGTGATTCGTACAGATCGCCGACCAGCCGCTGTTTGAGCGTCAGTTCGTGATTGGCGCGCTCGAGGCGCCCGGTGTAGTCGTCGATTTTCCGGTCGCGCTCGTTGACGACCTCGCGGATCGAGGTCAACGTGACGAAGCTGACGGCTTCGTCGATGAAATGCCGCGCCCGCTCCTCATGACGCCGCGTGAAATACGGCCGGGCTTCGCTGAATTCGACGATCGCGCCGGTCAGCATCTGCCGGAACAGATCGAGCTCGCGCACCAGTTCGTCGATCCGATAGCCCTGCTTCCAGCGCAATTTGCCGTGCAGGCGCGCGTCGCGCTTGATCGCGCCCTCGGCGTGGTCGAGATCCTGGTTCTCCAGCACGCTGCAGATTTCGTCAAGAATGTTCGGGATATGATCGGCCAGTTGTTCGTAGGTCAGCCGGTCTGATTCGGTCAATTCTGCGTCGTGAAAAACGGCCTTCATCCACCGCTCGGTCAGATCGACCTGTTGCAGACGCAACTGTTTGGCAAAAGCGGTAAGCGGCAGTGCGTGCGAGTCCGTCATGTGGGAGACCTGGCGCCGCATGGCGGCGAAAATAGGTGTTCCGCGCCACCCCGACGAACGCTTCGGGGTATACCTGACGCGACCGCAGGGACTGCAAACCGCGCTCAGGAGGCAAAGAGTGAGCGCTTCGCAAGCCGCCCGGGCGCCTCCAGTATGCGCGATTTGCGGAACAAAAATTAACCAGGGTAAGGACGCGTCCGAACCGCCGCGCCGAAAGTAGTTGCCTTTCAGGCTTGCGCGCCGCGCCTTCAGATCTTTTCGAACAGCACGTCCTGTGCGCCTTCCCACAACACCTTGGCGCCGAGTTCGCGCAGCCTTTCCTTGCCTTCGACAATGGTCAGAAAGTGATTGCCCGCGAGTTGTCCTAGCTTGCTCGCGAAGCAACACGAGCCGTACGCGAGAATGATCTCGGTTTCGCTGTAGCCGCCAGGGTAGAACAGAATGTCGCCGACCGACGGATGGCTCGTGTGGTTCTCGAAGCCGACCGCCACGCCGTCGTTCTCGAGCTTGAAGTCGCCGAGCGGCACCCAGCAGCCTTCGCCGCTCCAGCGCACGTGGATGATCTTCTGCCGGTACGGCAGGAGCCTCAGGAAGGCCGCCACGGTATGCGGCGCGTCCGGATGGGTTTCGGCGGTAAAGACATGGCCGCAGGAGGTGATTCGAAGTCGGGTCATCGCCAGGTTTCCAGTGTGACGGGTTGAATGGAATGGTCGGTCGGACGCGAGGCGAGGCGGGCCAGGCAGCGGGCGCACTATTCTGTCGTCCTGTGCAAGGCTTCGACAGATACAGTTGCTGTTTTGCCGGTCGGGCCAATTGAACCCAAGCCCGCGTTCCGTGCGGATGGCGCCCGCCCGGCCATGACGGCACGCGCATGCCAGGTCGCACTGTCCGATCGCCACGAAAGTTCGTAGTTTGCAAGCCGCGCAATGCGCAGCACACTGCGCAAAGTGCGTGATTCCCAAGGCGGCTCATCGGACAGTCCCTCCCGGCGACCCAAGGCGGTCCGCCGTCAAAGACAGCACGACAGCACTGCGGCATTGCCCGGAGGCGAAAGCGGCAAGGCTCCGGGTGCCCTCATCCGGCTGTCTTGACGCTTATGCCGCCGTTCCGCCACTGCCCGCTGACCAGCCGGCCACTTCCGGCCGCGCAATCCGTACTTCAGCCGCGCAGCCGGTAGGCGAGCGGCGTCACGCCGTAGTCACGCTTGAACTGCACGGAGAAATGACTGGCATTCTCGAAACCAACCGCAAGCGCGATCTGCAGCACGGTCTGATCGGTCGCATACAGCAGCCGCGCCGCTTCCTCGAGCCGCAAACGCGTGACGAACTGATGCGGCGTTTCACCGGTCTCGCGGCGAAACACGCGCGCAAAGTGAAAGCTGCTTAACCCCGCCTGTGCGGCCAGTTCGCTGATTGCCAGATCCCCGGCGAGATTGGCGCGGATATAGTCGGTCACACGGCGGATCCGGCGCGGCACGAGGCGTTCCGGGCACGCCGGCAATCCGGCCGGTGATCCCGCCAGCGCAGAGCGGCCGCGCGAATAATGCTGCAAGAGATGCGCGGCAAGCGCGTGAACCAGCGCATCGACATAGAGACGCGAGTCGGCGGGATCCGCAGCGGCGCGATGCAATGCAGCAAGCATCGCGGCGACCACCGGGTCGCGAAACTGCATCGCGTCGCCGAGCGACAGCTCGCGGGAGCCGCCAAGCTCCATCTGATCGGCGACGCTGTCGATCAGACTGCGCTCGATGTGCAAGTGGACGGTCGACAGCGGCTCATCGCTGATCGAACGCCAGCGCCATGAGATCGGCACGGGCGGCACGAACCAGACGTCGCCCACCCGCAGATCGGCGCTCTCCCAGCGCCCGTTCAGGTTGCGTTCGAGATGCTCGGCGCCGCTCGCGAGGGTCATCAGCGTGAGGTCCTGGAGGCCGGGCGCTTCCAGCAGTTCCTGCTCGACCGGTTCGAGGTACGAGCGCAGCACGAGGTGCCGCCACGGGCGATTCACGCTCGAGACCAGTTTCTGGCCTGCCATGTAGCGATCGTAGGCAAGCGTCGTTGTCAGCTTTGGAATTCGTGCCATCACGTCCATTCCCAGGAGGTGCCATATGAAGAGTGAACCCCGCCATACCCGTGTTGCCAATTCGCTATCGGAGCAAGAACTCAAAAATGATAGCAAGGAACCGGCTACCGTAATTTCTGGAAATAGCTAATCATTCAGCTTGTCGTCTTTCACGCGTTTCGAACGCTGGAGCTACCGTTTAATGGAACACGAATGCGATACGCTGCCGCACTGGCTGACCGGCTCGCCGCAAGGCGAAGCCGGGCACCCGTCGGCAGCTTGCAACTCGACGGTTGCCGCCCAACCGGCCTACCCGGCCGGCACGCGGCAACCCGAGAAATCAGCCCACGCGGCTGAAGCATCCAGGGCACACAACCGCACTGCAACAGGCGTCGCGCCCACGGGCTTTCTCACACTCTTCACCGAGGAGGAGATCGGCACGCCCTCGCCCGCCGCGCGGCGCGCCGCACCGGTCATCAGTCCGCTGGTGCGCTTTGGCAGCGCGCAGGACCGCATCGAATTCGTGCGGCAGCGCATCAGGCAACTGGGCTTCGACTCGTTCAGCTATTCGGCCACGCGCACGTCGGCGCATCACAAGACGATGTTCGTGCTGACCAGCTACGAGTCGCAGAGCTGGCTCACGCGCTATTTCC
Source organism: Paraburkholderia dioscoreae (assembly GCF_902459535.1). Taxonomy (NCBI): domain Bacteria; kingdom Pseudomonadati; phylum Pseudomonadota; class Betaproteobacteria; order Burkholderiales; family Burkholderiaceae; genus Paraburkholderia; species Paraburkholderia dioscoreae. The sequence continues at coordinate 859,845 of NZ_LR699554.1, read as the reverse complement.
GCGAGCGTTATTTCGAACTCGACCCGCGCGTCGCACTCGCCTCGCCGACCGGTATGCCGTTTCTCTGGAACACGGCCGACATGCGCGCCGATCTGCCGCGCGCGCAAATGCGCAGCGAGCGGCTTGGCGGCCTGATCGACATGCTGGAGGCGACCGGGCGCAAAAGCGGGATCCTCACGCAAATGCCGCTGCCCGAACCTGAGTTGAGCGCGAGCCTGTGCTTCAACTCGGAGACCGGCAATCCCCGCTGGATGACCGAATCGATCGTGGCGGAAACGCTAATGTTCGCGCACATGATCCACGAATTCATCTGGACGCACGCGAAGAGCGTGATCGGCATCGCGCCCGCGCAGCAGCAGCGCGTCACGCTGAGCGAATTGCAGCATGCGGTGCTGCGCGCGGTCGTGCAGGGTCAGCGGGACAAGGAGATCGCGTACTTCCTCGGACTGTCGCCGCATAACGTCGACTATCACCTGCGGCGTCTGCGGCAGTTGTTCAACGTGCGCAACCGCGTCCAGTTGATCAATGTCGCGCAGGCGTATGTGTCGTAGAAGTTAAGCTGGAAAGAGCGCCGTGGCCGGCATGCCGGTGGGGGTCGGCACAGGAAACGATGGCGAACCGGCCGTGCGCCGGTTCGCCATCCGCCCGGTTAGCTCTTGAGCCGGTAGCCGGTCTTGAAGATCCACGCAACGATCAGCAGAAACACCGCGAGGAACAACGCCGTCATGCCGAGGCTCACCTCGACGTTCACGTCGGCGAGCCCATAGAAACTCCAGCGGAATCCGCTGACCAGATAGACGATCGGATTGAACAGCGTCACGACCCTCCAGAAAGGCGGCAGCATATTGACCGCGTAGAAGCTGCCGCCGAGGAAAGTCAGCGGTGTGATGATCAGAAGCGGCACCAGTTGCAGTTTCTCGAAGCTGTCCGCCCAGATACCGATAATAAAACCCAGCAGACTGAACGTGAGCGCCGTGAGTACGAGAAACAGGATCATCCAGAACGGATGCTGCACCTGCAGCGGCACGAACAATCCGGCTGTCGCGAGAATGATCAGCCCCAGCAGAATCGATTTGGTGGCCGCCGCGCCCACGTAACTCACCACGATTTCCAGGTACGACACCGGCGCGGACAACAGTTCGTAGATCGTGCCGGTAAAGCGCGGAAAGTAAATCCCGAACGACGCATTCGAAATGCTTTGCGACAACAGCGACAGCATGATCAAACCCGGCACGATAAACGCGCCGTAACTAATGCCGTCCACTTCCTTGATGCGCGAGCCGATCGCCGCGCCGAACACGACGAAATAAAGCGAAGTCGAAATCACCGGCGCGATGATGCTCTGCATCAGCGTGCGCCAGGTGCGCGCCATCTCGAACTTGTAGATCGCGCGGATTGCGTAGAGATTCATTGGTCACCTCGGAGCAGACTGACGAAGATGTCTTCGAGCGAACTTTGCGTGGTCTGCAGATCCTTGAAGCGGATGCCGGCGTCGTCGAGCGCCTTGAGCAGCGCGATGATGTCGGTGCGCCCGCCCTCACCCTCGTATGTGTAGATCAACTCGTTGCCGCCCTTCGCGACGGCGAGCCCGTAGCCGGCGAGCGAAACCGGCACTTGCGCGAGCGGGCTCTCCAGTTGCAGCGTCAACTGCTTTTTGCCGAGCTTGCGCATCAACTCCGTTTTCTCTTCGACCAACATGATTTCGCCCGCGTTGATTACGCCGATGCGGTCGGCCATTTCTTCGGCTTCGTCGATATAGTGCGTGGTGAGGATGATCGTCACGCCGCTCTGCGCCAGCGAGCGCACCAGTTTCCACATGTCGCGGCGCAACTCCACGTCCACGCCGGCAGTCGGTTCGTCGAGGAACAGCACGCGCGGTTCGTGCGAGAGCGCCTTGGCGATCAGCACGCGGCGCTTCATGCCGCCCGAGAGCGTGATGATCTTGCTATCGCGCTTTTCCCACAGCGACAGGTCGCGCAGCACCTTTTCGACGTATGCGGGGTTTTTCGGCTTGCCGAACAGGCCGCGGCTGAACGACACGGTCGCCCAGACGGTTTCGAAGGCGTCGGTGGTCAACTCCTGCGGCACCAGGCCGATCAGCGAGCGCGCGGCGCGATAGTCGTTCGCAATGTCGCGGCCGTCCACCGTTACGCTGCCTTCGCTCGCTTTGACGATGCCGCAGATAATGCTGATGAGAGTCGTCTTGCCCGCGCCGTTCGGGCCGAGCAACGCAAAGATTTCCCCACGGTTGATCGCCAGATTGATGTTCTTGAGTGCATGAAAACCGCTGGCATAGGTTTTCGACAGGTTCGTGACCGAGACGATTGGCTGCATGGAATCGATGATGGCAGACACCGTTGTTTGATTGGAAGGAGCGGTGTTGAAGCGCCGCCGCACCCGCAATGTAATGGAAAGTGCGAAAGCGTGCAGCGCATTGCGGCGCAGCATCGGGAACACGTGGGGTTCAGGCTGGGGTGCGCGCCTGGCGCAACGCGCCCGGAAAGCGGCTGGCAGTCACGCGCTGAATTTCTTCGGTCGACACTGGCTTCAACAGATAGCGGTCGAAGCCCGCTTCGCGCGAACGCTGGCGGTCGGTTGCCAGCCCATCAGGGCTGGGCGAGACGCGTTCCGCAGGCGTTTCCACACTATCTCCCCGGTCGGTTTTTTCGGCGAGCGGCGCGATGTGCAGCCGATGCCTACCTTTCTGCCGCTTCTTCGGCATTCGCCAGGAATGGCCCATGCTCGCTATCAAGCATGCTGCCGTGGCCTTCGCGTTAAAGCGGACACGCTCAAGCAAGGCACACCGCTTGCGGCAGTTCATGCATGTGAGCGACAAGCGCTTGCGTGAGATCAAACCGACTTATGGAGGTCAACCATGAAACACGTTACCAGGATGGTTTTTGCTTCGGCGCTCGTGATGGCATTATCGGGCGGAGCATACGCACAGGCCGGCGGCGGTGCGGGTGGTGGTGGCGGCGCGGCAGGTGGTGGAGGAACCGGCGTGGGTGCCGGCGGCGGCACGACAGGGGGAGCCGGCGGGATCGCAACGCCCGGCGTGGGCGCCGGATCGATGAAGAGCCCGAGCGATTCGGGCTACGGTACGCCCGGCGTGACGGGCACTGGCGGTGGCGTGGGCACGGGTACTGGCGCATCGCCGAATAGCCCGTCGACGAACCGTTCCAATAGCGGCATGAGTAACGGCATGAGCAACGGCACTCGCAGCGGTACAGGCAATGGCATGAACAACGGTGCTGGCGGCACGATGCAAAACGGCCAGTAAACTCTGGTCCCGCGCATGCTTTGAATTGCTGAGTTCGAATGGGGCGGCGGCGCCTTTGAGTGGCGCCGCCCTTCTCTTTGTGCAACCGGAGCCTGCTCCGGAGCTGCAACCATGCATACCGGCTTTTCAATTTCCACGACGCTTCTTGCAATGCAAGACTCTGCCGGTCACGGCTCAGCACAGACAAAGCTGCTGGCCAGGTTCACATTGCCCTTGCCGACGTAGCGAGGAAACAGCGGATAGCGGCACAGCGGACGTGAGCGGCCATTGGTCGGCGCCGCGATATCGGTCGCCGTCAAGGTCTCGGGCGAAGCGCCGCGCGTCACCCAGTTATCGAGCGCGCCCAGCAGATCGACGGATGGAATGAACACGCCGCTGCCGTGCTGGAATCCCGGCACCATGTACAAGCGCATGAAATTATTGACCTGGTCGATGCCGAACCGCTCGACCAACGTGTCGTAATAGCTAATGGTCTGGTTCGGGCTGATGACTTCGTCGGCGAGGCCTTGCAGCGTGATGAGCTTGCCGCCGCGTGCAATGTAACGCGTAAGGTCGGGGTTCATCGCGCCGATCGTCTGCGACAGCGCGACCAGTTGCGCGCGATATTTTCCGGGGTGTTGCGGGTCGAACCGGAGCGAGTCGAAGCCGGCGTCGCGCGCAACGAAATAGCGGATGTAGCCGTCGCCCTGCGCGAACAGATAACCATTGGCGAAGAACGTCGGCACCGGCAGGCGTTCCGGCTGATGCGCGAGGCCGAGCAGGCCGTTCAGACGCGTGCCCTGAAAAATGTTGTAGCCGCTATAGCCGCTCACGTCCCAGGCCAGACGGTAGGGCAACGAGAGTCCGTCGCGCATCACGAGCAAGGCGGAGAGTTGCGTGTCGGTGAGGCATTCATCGTGAGACGGCGTGCGTCCGGCGCAGCGCAGCGAGGCGATGATGTCGGCTTCGCGCTCGCGGCACGCGGCGACGTCGCTGACAATGCCGTCCGCCGCGCCGTCGAGCCGGTCACACGTGGCGACTGTGCGTTGATAGACGTGTTCGAGCAGCAACGGCGGGATGAAGCCGCCGGGCGTGTTGTACTCCGCCTGGCCGAGCTTCACGCCGAGCAGACGCACGCCGGAAAAATTGAGTGCGGGCGAATTGGCGATCACGCCGTCGTAGTCGTCAGGAAAACGCTGCATCACGGTGTAGCCTTCGCGGCCGCCGGTCGAGCCGCCGGCGAAATACATCCGTTGCGGCGGGCGGCCATATGCGCGGGCAATCAGCGCAAGTGCGGCGTCGTGCGTTTTCTTCAGATGCGCAAAGCCGAAATTCGTGACCGCCTCATCGACAAGACCGAAGACCGCGACCGACGAATCGCCGACATGCCCCGAGTCGTCGCCGAACGTGGCGTACCCCTGCGCGAGCGGCGCGCGATTCGGCGAAAACGGCATCACGCCGGTTCCGCTGACCACAACGCCGTTATAGCCGCCGCCGCCGATCTGCAATGCGCGACCGTTCCAGCGTCGCGGCAGATTCAGATCGAAACGGATGTCGGGTGTGGTGGCTTTGACGCCCTTGATACGGCCGGTGATACGGCAATACTCGACGCCCTGCTGATTGCCCGGCGCGGTGGCGCTCACCATGGCCGCGCTTTCGATCTGCGCACCGGCGGTCGGCAAGGCAATGAGTTCGGGCGGCAGAATGGCGCCCGCGAATTCGGCGCAGCGCATGGCGAGCGGCGCCTCTTTGGGCGCGGCGAACGCCGGGTGGGCGGCGAGCCACAACAGCGCACCGGCAACCTGGATGGCCGCGCGCGACTCGCGCGCGGCACGCGCAGGATCCCAACTCGCCCTCATCCGTAACCTGCGCCATTGGCAGCCGCACCCGTCTGCTGCCCTTTCCAGCCACGCCAGCCGCGCGCGATCATGAGTACGGCGCCGATGGCGACGAGATCGCCGCCCAGTCCGATCAGCACCCCGCGAAAGCCATGAAATGTGTGCGGCGTCGCCGTATCGACGATCAGGGACACGAGCGTGCCCGCCACGAAACACACGAGCCCGGTGCGGCCGACCGTAACCACGGCGGGCAACCGCCGCGCGAGCCACGCGATGCTGCCCATGCGCACGAACTGCGCGGCGACCCAGGCAATGACGATGAAATTGATCACGCGATCGGGAGAAAGGTTCTGTTTAAACGTGCCGGGCAACGGTTGCGTCAGCACGAAGAGTTTGACGATAGCGAACGCCAGCACGGCCACGGCCGCGCCCCACGTGCACCAGCGAGCGGTGCGGGTAGCATGGAAGCGCTCGCTGACGGGCTGCACCCGGGACAGGATTCCGAGCACGAACATCAACTGCCATGCAAACGGATTAAAAGCCCAGTCGGCCACCTCGTCAATGCTGAACAATGCGGCCAGCGGCCGGGCGAGCGCCCAGATCGCCACGCTCAAACCCAGCGCCAGCAGCGGCGAACGCCGGGCCAGCGGCACCGCGAACGGCACGCACAGCGCGAAGATCACATACATGGGCAGCACGCTCGACAGATAAGGCTGGCGCCGCAGCAGCATGATATCAAGCGCTTCACGCAGCGGCTGAACCGCGAAAAGCGGCCATCCGGTCAGGTCGACCATGGGACGGTTCAGGTTCAGCATGGCGAGCACGGCGCCGGACAGCAGAGTCAGCACCGCCGTCAACAGATAGGCGCGGTAGATTTCCCAGCACCGCCGGACAAAGCGCAACTTCGCCGCACTCTCGCCACGTTTTGCGAGCACCGCCGTATAAGCCGCCGCCGACGCATAGCCGCCGAGAAACACGAACACTTCTGCCGAATCGCACAGCGCGTAGGCGTGCAGCATCAGATGCGAGAGCGTGCTGCCGGGAATATGGTCGAGCACGATGACGATCAGCACCACGCCGCGGAAGAAATCCACTTCGATAGAGCGTCCCCCAAGGGGATCTCCTCCCAGGCGGCCGCGACGGGTTTCCATTCAGGTTCTCGCAGGAATGGCGCACCCATGTCGTGCGCCGTTTTTCGTAGGAACACCATGACAATAAAACGTTCCCGCCGATGCCGCGCGGCCCATCCGCGCGCGCTGACAACCGGCCTCTAATTCCACATCGCGCAGCGGCAATCTGAAATACGGCTGTCGGCATGCGGTAATACTGAGTCGTCACCTGTTCCGCCTATTCGATTCGCGGCAAGAATTGCGCTTTTAAAGCGCCGGCCGAGAATGCAATCGGTAATGGGCGCGGAAAATAAATCGCCGGATGCGATGCACGATTTTTTTCGCTTTTTTTCATCGTAGGATGATTTCATGCACGCCCGTCGGACCTCGCGCATTTCAAGCGATGCCACCTTCGACGGCGGCCACTCATGTGGACCGGACACGCGGTCAGCCGATCCGCGATCGGCAGGCACGTCGAGCGTCATTGCGACGCCTTCTATTCGCCGCGGCTGACCTGAGCGTCACCGAGCGCCCCGGTCCTTCCATTACCGTCCAGAACGGCCGCGCCGCGCGCGCTACCTTCGCACTGGAAGACGACCACATGAACGACAGAATTGCCGGCTTCGACGGATTGCGTGCGATCGCAGTCCTGATGGTATTTTTTCAGCACCGCCTGTTCGGCGACATCGGCGAGATCGGCCATCTCGGCGTATGGATCTTCTTCGCGCTGAGCGGATTTCTGATCATCGGCATTCTTTCCGCTCAACGCACGCGCATTGAAAACGGCGCCAGCCGATTCGGCGCCGAATTGAAGCGGTTTCTGTTTCGCCGGACCCTGCGCATATTTCCGATTTACTACCTGATGCTGCTGGTGATGTGCGTACTGATGGCGTTCGGCCTGGCGAGTCCCGAACTGGCGAGCGGCATGCCGTTTCATTTTGCTTACCTGTCCAATATCTGGATCGGCTCGGTGCTGCACTACTGGCCCGGGCGCTACTCGCATTTGTGGAGCCTCGCGATCGAGGAGCAGTTTTATCTCGTGTTCGCGCCGCTATTGTTGCTGCTTGCCTCGAGACGGCATCGCGCGGTGTGCCTTGTGATCGTCGTGGCCGGACTTGTTTCGCTAATGGCGATGCGCGCGGCGCATTGGCAGGACATCACCATCTACACGCACCCGCTGACGAACTTCTGGCTGCTCGCGTTGGGCGGAATCGGCGGCTTGATGATCGCGGGCAAAGAGCGCCGCTTGCGAGCGTGGCTCGGACACGGTGCGACGCTCTTCGCGTTGAGCCTCGGGCTCGTGGCCTTCTGCGCGACCGAACCGATGTGGAGCGAGCTGGGCAACCCCATGCTGTTCACCGCGGTCAGTGCCGCGTACGGCCTATGCATCGCGGCGCTGGTGTGTTCGATTGCGTGCTGCCGCAACGCGGTGATCATCGGCCTGCTCGAAACGGGCTGGCTGGTGAGCTTCGGGCGAATCAGCTATGGCTTTTATCTCTATCACAACCTGATCCCCGACCTCACGCGCAATCATCACGCCGCCGCGCTCTTCGGCGGCGTGGTGCCCTTGTGGGCGCACGTCGCGGGCATTGCAGGGTCGTTTGCGATTGCGCTCACGATGGCAGTTCTGTCATGGCGGCTGATCGAGGAACCGATCCTGCGGTTGAAGACGCGGCGTGCGGCGGGGCCGGCGTATACGCCGGCCGCATTGCCGTCGCGTCACGAGCGAGTCGAGCCGCCATTGACGGAAGAGCGCACCGCGTCGGACGCGGTCTGACATCGGCAGGTCTTACGTTTCGCTTGCACGCGGCGCATGTGAGGGCGCGGTATCATGCGGCCTCACTTAGCCGGCTGCTTCGAATCTCGCGCGACACTCGGGACCGAACTGGCCAAACGATAACAACAAGCCACCGCCCGCGCGTTGTCCGGTCGATCCGATCCGCGCGCCGGCTCGCGGACTCCAACTCGCGGTTTGCAGCCCGCGTTTTTCAGACATGCCTCATTTCACTTTCGCCGACGGCGTTCTCGGCGCGAGCCTGCAAGCGCTCGACTTCTACGCATTGCTAGGCATTGCCGCCGCGCTCCTGCTGGGCGGCATGGTCAAGGGCGTGGTCAGCATCGGCGTGCCGCTCGTGGCGATGCCGATCCTCAGCCACTTCCTGCCGATCAAGGAAGCGGTTCTTCTGCTGTCGATGCCGATCATCCTCGGCAATATCCCGCAGGCACTCGAAGGCGGAGAGCTGCTGCCGACCGTCCGGCGCATCGCCGCGCCGCTGATCGGCACCGTGATCGGCAACATCGTCGGGGTGAGCGTGCTGATTTCGCTGGCGCCGCATCGCGCGCAAGCGGCTGCTGGCGCGTTGCTGATGATCGCGGCATTGCTGTTGCTGGCGTCCCCGCGGCTTACGCTGTCGCCGACATGGGCGAAGCCGGCGGGGTTCGTGCTGGGCTTCGGCGCCGCGCTCATGGAGAGCATCGCTTCGGTGCCGGGCCCTTTGCTCGCGATGTATCTGATCGCCACGGGCGCCACGGGTAAAGCGTTCACGAAGCAGATCGCCATCATTCTCGTGGTTTCGATCATTACGCTCGTCGCGACATTCAGCGGCGGCGCGCATGCCCGCTGGACGGATCTGGCCATATCGGCCTGCGCGAGCGTGCCGGTGATCGTGGGAATGCTGCTGGTGCGGCCCTTGCGGGACCGGTTGCCGCCCGGCGCGTTTCGGGCGCTCGTGCTCGTATTCGTGGTGGCCGCCGCGGCGCAGATGATCTGGAAATCGGGCGTTTTATAAGCCTGACCGCTGCGCCGGTTCGAAACGGCCGTGGTACGCGCATTGCTGCCCAATGGTGTCATCCTCACCAACCGGAGAGATCTCGTGGCAACCAAGGCCAATTCCCCGAACGAACACGAGCCCGAGCGCCAGGCCGAAGAAGACCCCGGCAGCCGGCCTACCGAGGTTTCCAAGCCTATTGGCGACGCCATTCCTACGCCAGTCGAACCGGGTCTCGATCAGCCGCTGCCGAAGAAAGGTGAAACGCCACCGCCTGCCGATAAAGCCAAGGACGAGGCGTTGGGCGACACTGACACGCCTGCCGGTGTTCCACCGCCCGGGCCGTCGGATTTTGCGTAGCGCGGATCGTCAAAAGACAACGGGCGGCGCCGATTGCCGGCGCCGCCCGCGAGATGTCACACAACCGCGCAGTCAGTCATTCGTTCAAGCCGCCGCCGGCTCGTGGACGATTTTCAGTGTGCTTTTGTGCTCCCTGATCAACCGGTACACGGTTTCTCCGGGCACAGTCTCCTGCTCGAGCAGTTCGTCGGCAATAGCGCGCAGCACCGGTTCGTACGCATGCAGCAGCGCATGGCACAACTCGTTCAATTCCTTGAGCAGCACGTTCGCGTGTTCGATCGCACTCTTCATCTGCAACCCCGCATACTGCGACGGCAGTGCCGCAAGGCTGAACAGGTTGCCTTCGGCGTTAAAGCCGAATTTCGACACCATGTCCAGACTGATGCGCGAAGCTTCCTGCAAATCCGAAGCAGCGCCGCTCGATGCTTCGGAGAACGTGAGAATTTCCGCGTTGCGCCCGCCGAGCAGCACCTGGATTTCATTGCGGATCTCGCTCTCGCGATACAGGTGCTTGTCCTGTGCTTTCGTGATGAGCGCAACGCCCAACGCGCCGCCGCGCGGCAGGATCGTGACTTCTTCCAGCACTCCCGTGCCCAGCAGCGCGGCAACGAGACCATGCCCCGCTTCGTGCACGGCGATACGCGTGCGTTCGTCTTCGCTCAGTGCGCGCTCGGCGCCGCTCACGTCGCCGATGCGCGCAATCTTGATCGCCTCCATGAAATGCTTCGAAGCGATTTCGGTGTCGCCGGATTTGCGCGCGACGAGCCCCGCCTGATTCACCACCATCGCCACCGTTGCCGGCGACAGGCCCGTGGTCAGTCTCGCCAGTTGGTCATAGTCGATGTCCGCGGACTTCGACTTCAGCTTCTCGGCATAGAAGCGGAAAATCTTCGCGCGGTCTTCGCGATCGGGCAAACGGACCTGCACCGTGCGATCGAAGCGGCCGGGCCGGCGCAATGCCTCGTCCAGATTGTCGGGATGATTGGTCGCCGCAACGATGATGACCCCTTCGTTCGAAGCGAAGCCATCCATCTCCGCCAGCAACTGATTGATGATGCGGTTGCTCTCGGCTTCGACCGGACCGCCGCCCGTATCCGTGCGTTTGGCGAGACCGTCCGCTTCGTCGATGAAAATCACCGTGGGCGCATTCTTGCGCGCCAGTTCGAACAGATGCTTGACCTTCTGGATGCCGACGCCGTAGTACTTCGCACTGAAATAACTGCCCGTGATCGAAATGAAGTTCGCGCCGCACTCGCCCGCCAGCGCCTGAGCGAGGCGCGTCTTGCCGACACCCGGTCCGCCCACCATGAGAATGCCGCACGGCGCGCGCACGCCCATCGACGTGAACTGTTTCGGGTCGGACAGATAGCTGCGAATGTCCGCGAGTGCCGCCTTCGCTTCAGACGCGCCGATCACGTCGTCGAAACGCAGCGCGGGCGCCCTGTCGAGAAGCCTCGCGCCGCCGCGCATTTCGCGCCGCATGAACCACACCATGCCGCCGATCAACAGCAGCGGAAGCAGCACGCTGATGGCGTCGCGGGTCTGGTCGAACACCTGCAGCCAGCGTGAGCCGCCGGTACGAATGTCCGCGTCGGGAAGCCAGACGAGCTGGTATGCGGCGGCCTCGCCGGATTTGGGTTCGCCGAGCAGAAGCGCATGCGAGAACGTCGCGTTGTGGTCCGTGACGAAGTATTTCGTGCCGTCGCGCCTCGAGATCAGGATCGCGTTGGGACTCACGCCAACCGCGGCAACGTGGCCGTCGTGAATATCGCGCAGCATTTGCGACGCGTCTTTCTCTTCATGCGTCCATGCCGAGGCATCGCGGCGCATCTGGTTCGCGACGCCGGTCAGCGCCGGCGCGACCTGCGCCGCGCGTTGCTGGTAATGCCACACGCCGAATGCGAACACCCCCCCGATGAGTGCTGCCGCCACCGACATGGCGATCTTGCGTCTGCGTGTGCGTCTTTTACCAAGCGAGTTCTTTCCCGGCTTCATGAGTCACTTCCAAAAACGGGCTCAAGGCGAGCCCCGATACTTGTCAAAATCAGATGGGCAGAGGTTGGCGAAAGGGAATCGACAGAGGCGACACCGTGCATGACCCAGAAGAAAGGACACCCAACCATGCGTCCCTTTTAACGGACAGAACACGGTCAATTATGCCGTGCCGCCGTTTCTTCAAAATCGCGGAAAAAGCCTGTTTCTACCGTCTATCCGGCGATTTTGGCTACCGGATTGCTGGGGAGCGGGCGTTGCGCGCATTGCAGTCACGAGCCGCTCCAGCGCACAGTTTATCAGCGCTAAATTCGTCGCGTATTCTGCATACCTACATTTAACCGCTCCCCAATTAAAGCGGTCAGAATTACAGTAGGACCCTCTTTTTCGACGGGCGATGCCGGCGCAACCTTGTGTATGGATTTAGTGCTAGCGCTCGCACCGCGCAGCAAACGGCGTGAGATGCCAAGCCATTGCACGCGATGGAGAATGACCAACAATCGGCATGTTTTCGCCACCGCAAAATACTGCGGGCGATCAGGAAGGAATCACGTTGTGCGCGAGGGAATTGTTCGGCGCTAATCGAGCGATGCGCACCGTTGGCGGAAGTCATTCACCGCCTCATGAGCGAGAAGGTCGTCGGAGGCCGACCCCGCAGCACGGAGTCGCGCCGCGAATGTCGATTGCAGGTCAGGCTGGGCGGATGTGCGACGGGCCTCTGCGGGCCCGTTCGCACCCTCGCCACTTTCTCTCAGGTTCTTCAGTTTTTATTACCGATGCCGGCATGCATCGATCTGGTCCTCCTCTGCTCAACCCCGGTTCTCGTGCTTGTTCTTCGGTCGGTTCAGGCGGCCGTGCGCGGCTTCAGCGCGATCGGCGCGTCACTCGCGAGTCTTTCGAGGAGTTTCGTCACACGCTGCCGCTGGGCGGCAATCAGTTCGTAAGTCTCTTCCAGCGCCCGAATGCGTTTTTCCCAATACCCGTGGTCGAGCGAATGCAGCCCGCCGGACGCGTCCCCACGCGTCACGTACTCCACCACGCTCTCGAGATGCCGCAGTTGGCCGTCCACCAGCGTGGCCGGACGCCGCGCGGTCGGCCGCCTGTCCGTGCCGCCCATTCTTGATACCCCGTGAATTGCCTGCCGGCAAAGTCTGTTTTCGCTCCCCGCGCCGCTGATAGCGGATCGGCGCGCTTTCCATGCGCAGTTGCGATTCCGATACGGCGGCAGCGGTCCACGGCGTGCCGCGCCGTCGGCGAAAACGGTCTGCATCTAGTCGCGCAACATTAATGCAGCTTTTTTGTTAGGCTTGACCATCCGTCTCAAATTTATGGCGACGGCGATAAATCTCCCATGCATTGCGCATACTCGCCGAAACCGCACTCCTCGCTCGCAGCCATCGATTCATGAATCAGCGCTCACTGCCGCATCACCTGGCCGCAGCCGCAGCCGCCCATTCGCGCTCCGCCATTTCGACAAGCCGTTTCAGCACGCACGGCCTCGCGCCCGACGAACAGTTCCTGGCCTGGCGCCAGCGCGTGGGACATGTGGTCGACGCGCCGCCGTCGAAGGCGCAGGTTGCCGGGGGATTTCGCGGTGAAATCGATTTATACGCGGTCGGCGGCATGGTGCTGACGGACTGCAGTACCGATTCGATGCTGCTGGAACGCTCGGTGGCGCGCGTGTCCACGGACTCGCGTCGCGATTACGTATTTCAGCTCTTCGTGGAAGGGGAAGTCGGCCATGTGACCGGCATGCGCAAGAAGCGCAGCGAGCCGGGTTCGGTGCAGGGCATCGTCGCGTTCGACCTGAACCAGCCGTTTCGCGCCGAACGCCCTGAATGCCGCCTCCTGAGCCTGTTCGTGCCGGCCGCCGTGGTGGACGAGGAGTTGCGCGACGGCGCCGCGATTCACGGCCGTATCGTCCAGCAGGGCTCGCCGCTGACCGGCGTCGTGCTGGATCATATGACGGCTCTCGCCCGCGAAATTCCCAACCTCGATCCGGCCAGCGCCGTCGAGGCGCTGCACGCGGGCGCGCAGTTGATGGTAGGCACGTTTCGCAAGGACGCGCGCCTGAGCGGCACGGGCCGCGCCGCGCTGCAAGCTGCGGTGATGGGCCGGGTACGCCGCTATATCGAGGCCAATCTGCATCAGGGCGACCTCACGCCGACCAGCGTGGTCCAGGCGCTGCAGTTGAAACGCGCGACGATCTATCGCTGGTTCGAGCATGAAGGCGGTCTTGGCGCCTACATTCGCCATCGGCGCCTGCGGGAGGCGGCGGACGAACTAGTTCGTTACCCGCACCTTCAGGTGACGGAAATCGCTTTCGGCCTCGGCTTTCAGAGCGCCTCCGACTTCACCCGCGCCTTTCGCCGCGCTTTCGACATGAGTCCGCAAGACATGCGCGCCCGCGCATTCGACCTACGGCAATTGCGCAGCGCGGCCTAGCGCTCAGGCGAGCGGCGGCGCAACGCTGGCGGCGCGGACGCCCGCTTCCGTCTGCTCTGGAAACGCCTTCAGCGCCGCGAGCGTGAACGCGGTCGCGCCCATCAGATACCACGCCGGAACCATCGGATCGCCGCTCCGGTTGATGAGCCACGTCACCAGAAACGGTGAAAATCCACCGAACAGGACCACGCCGAAGCTGTAGATCACCGACAATCCGGCCGCGCGCCGGTGAGCGGGGAACGCCTCCATCATCAGCACCGAACCGGCACCGGCGTTGTTCACCGCGAGCGCCACGTAAGCCGCGATGATCACGAGCGACACGAGATTGCCCGCGCCGTGCGTCAGCGCCCAGAAAGCGGGCCAGGCCGCCGCCAGCGAAGCCACGAGCGATACGTACTGCAGCGTCTTGCGGCTCGCGAGCCGGTCGGCCGCGAGCCCGATCAGCGGCGTCACCACGAGAATCACGAGGCCGGACAGACAGGCCGTCAGCAGGCTGATGGTCGGCGGCCGGTGCAATGTACGGACCAGGTAGGCCGGCATGTAGAACACAGTGACGTAGATGCTCACCGAAGGCGCCGCCATCATCAGAAGTCCGCAGACGAGCGGGCGCATGTGCTCCGCGAACAGACGCCGCGGGCTGAGCCGCGTACGCTGCTGCGGCGCCGCTGCCGGCATCCGGCGCCGCAGATACCAGCCGACCGGGCCGATCAGCCCGCCCAGCACGAACGGAATGCGCCAGCCCCATGCATGCATGGCGGCGGGCGACAGCAGCGCAGTGGTGCTCGCGCCGACCAGCGCGGCGGCGAAAGCGGCCGCGCCCTGGCTGGCGCCACGCCAGCTGACCATGAAACAGCGATGCCGGTAGCCGGCCGACTCCATCAGCGACGCCGACGCCGGGCCGATTTCGCCGCCCGCCGCGAGCCCCTGCATCAGGCGCGCGAGCACCATCAGCACGGTCGCGGTCGGACCGATCGAGGCGTAACCCGGCAGGCACGCGATCAGCCATGTGCCGAGCGTCATCAAGGCGAGCGATGCGGTGAGGCCGGCTTTACGGCCACGGCTGTCGGCAATGTGGCCGATCATGATCGCGCCGAGCGGACGCATCACAAAGCCCGCGCCAAAGGTGGCGAGCGAGAGCAACAGCGACGACGCGGGATCGTGCGACGGAAAGAACAGATTGCCGATCGCGACAGCCGCAAAGCTATAGACGGTAAAGTCATAGGCGACGAAACCATTGCCGATCACGATGGCGGCAACGATACGCCCGAGTTCTGCGCGGGATAGTGGAACCGCTTTGCCGGCAGCAGTGTGCATGAGGTGCAATCGACGAATCCGTCGAGGTATTCAGGAAGGTGGCGAGAAAAACGAGGTTGCTATTCTAACGGCCCAGGCGGGCGCAACTTTACG
Organism: Paraburkholderia dioscoreae; assembly: GCF_902459535.1. NCBI lineage: Bacteria > Pseudomonadati > Pseudomonadota > Betaproteobacteria > Burkholderiales > Burkholderiaceae > Paraburkholderia > Paraburkholderia dioscoreae. The sequence goes on along the minus strand of NZ_LR699554.1, from coordinate 844,667 downwards.
TCATGCAGCGGGTTCTTTCAGCCCCTGGTCTACTACAGGCTTACATGCTCTTACTCCGACGCGGCTTCGAGGCGACGGCGGAGGCCACCCACGCTGCTACACTTGCGCCACGCTACCCTGTAAAAGACACCCGGCACACGCTCCAACCCATGCTTCGATTCGAAAACCTCAGCAAGCGCTACGGCGAACGCCTCATCTTTCAGGGACTGCATGACGACATCACCTCCGGATGCGTGGCGTTGAACGATGAGTCCGGCAGCGGCAAATCGACCTTACTCGGCCTCCTTGCGGGCACGATCGAGCCCGACGCCGGCGAGGTGTGGCTCGGCGGCCATTCGTTGCGCACTGCGCCGCTCGCCGCGAAATCCGTGCTCACTTACGTGCCCGAAGACTGCATGACCTATCCGGATCAGACCGGTCGCGAATATCTGAACAAGGTGGCATCGGCGAGAAAAACCGCGGTAACGGGCGATACCCTGGACCTCGCGGACCGCTTCGGCCTGACGCCGCATCTCGACAAACGCTTCGAGCAGATGTCGTTCGGTACGCGCAAGAAGATTTTCCTGACTGCTGCCGTGCTCGGTGAGACCCGCGTTCTGATCGCGGACGAACCCGTCGGGGGACTCGACGCCGCCGCGCGCGCCGTACTGGTTGATCTGTTCAGAACCCTCGCGCAAACGCGCACGGTGTTTTTCTCGAGCTACGACACGGTTTTTACCGATGCGTGCGAGGCACGCAGTGTGACTTTCGCCGACCTCGGCGGGCGCGGCTAGGTCGTCCTGCTGGTGCCGTCGTGCACGAGCGCCCACCATGAACGGATCGCCGGTTTTGAACTGCGCTCGCGGCCGCGAACGAAACCCAACGCAAGGCGCCCCTTGGGTGACGTACGCGGCCCAATAGCCGAAGTCACGCGTTCATTTGACGGTCTGAATGACCTCGAAGCCTTCGAATTCCGGATGTCCGAGATAGAGCACCCGGTTGTCTCCACCGGCGTTGCGATGCGCCGCGCGAAAGGCCTCGGATTTCGTCCAGCCTTCGAAGGACGCGTAGTCGTTCCATATCGTATGGCTGGAATACAGAACGTGATCTTCCTTCTGTGGCCCCTTCAGAAGATGAAATTCCACGAAGCCCGGCACCTCTTTCAGATGCGTATCGCGCGTTGTCCAGAGATGTTCGAAAGCGGCTTCGGATCCGGGCGTCACTTTGAAACGGTTCATGGCAATGTACATGCTGAAGGCCTCTTTGCAGTCACGATAGATCTCGCGGGCTTTGATTATATGCCCGTCAATCTTCCGATCAATGTCACGACCGCGAGACAGCAGAAAGCGTCCGTTTTCAGGCCGCTTTGTCTTGCGCCACCTGTTCGAGCCAGAGCCGGCTGTCCGGAAACCAGAATGCATCCGGCCGCGGCGGCGATACGAGTTTCACCGGCAGCGACGGGTTGAATATTCGGGACCATGCCGATAGATACGATGGCGTCTTCACCAGATATCCGCAACGGGATAACAGCAGACTGCAGACCAATGCTTCACGACCGATTTCGAGCCCAGGGTAGCCGCTGAAATGAACCGGCGTGTTGCCGCTCGCGAGCAATTTCGCGGGCGCCACCTTGACCGGCTTGCGAAATGGCCAGGCAACGAAGAAGTCGAGAAAGGCCTGTTCGTCGCTTGAAACGAAAATGTTAGTGAGGTGCGGGTTTTCAGCGAGCGTCGTTTCCATGTGGCGACAGAAATCGCTCCATGAAACCGGAATGGCTTCCAGCGTCTTGTCCGTGCCTCTGAAATGCGCGCCGAGCGTCGACATGCCGATTTCGAGTTGCCGGCAGATGGTGTCGACCTCGTCCTGAATATGGCCCGCTGGCCGGTAATGTGCGAAGAATAGCTCGCTGGCGCTCCCGAGTTGAAGCCGGGCCTCGTAGCGTTGACGAAATCCCAGTTGCACGAGATCGCGAACCGTAGACTTTCTCACCTTGCGGGTGAGCGACGCCGTGGCCTCGCCATGCATGGAATCGAAGAAGGCCGAGAACCAGTCCATCTTTCCTTCAGGATCGCCGTAGAGCCCACCGCGAGCACTAATGCACGGCGACAGGCATTTCTCTTCGCAATACATCAGGATAAACAGGACCATTTGCATCACGGAGAAAAAACCGGAGTTCTCCTGAATTTCAATGGCAAAGATTCCCCTGTTCAAACGCTGTGTAGCATGAAGCGAAATGCGACGTGGTGTGGCCACGGAATGCTTGAACCCCTCGCTGCGTCGGATCTTTTTCGCCCGATCGACTACCTTTCTCAGCATGCCCGTCTCCTGATGGGATCTAGGTATTCTTTGAAGTCGCCCGCGTCTGTGCACAATGAAGTTCACGACGCCCGAGAATAACATTTCAAAAGCGCGCGTCGAGTAAGTTCGGCTCGACTTGGTGAGCTACCGCACAAAAGAGGCGGTAAGACTTCCCGTGAGAGACCTCGACCATGCCTGCCCAAGCTGCCTTGCCGTCCGGGAAACGCTTGCCGTCTGGCTCAGCGGGGCCGGGCAGGCACGCCGGGCCCGCTATCGCTTCTCCAGTTTCATCACCGTCAGCGCCCCGTCCACCTCTTCAGCGACGAAGTCGATGCTATCTCCGGACTTGACCTGCGAGAGCATTGCCGGATCTTTCACCTTGAACGCCATGGTCATCGCATCCATGCCGAGGTTTTCCAAAGGACCATGCCTGATGGTCAGCTTGCCGGCAGCCAGATCCACTTTCCTGACCTCGCCATGCGACATACCGGCCTTCGCGTCACCGCCCACCTGAGCGCCGTCCGCACTCGCCGCTGCATGGCTCGCCGGTTCCGCCGCATAGCTCGAAGCGGAAATCGTCAGCATGCAAACCGTCATCATCGAAATCAATACATTCTTCATCTCACCCTCGCCAAAGTTAAATATGTTCGTCACGACATCAACCGTCCGGCAACTCGCCGGTATATTCATAAGCCACTGTTCCCTTGGGATGCGCGAACCAGCCCGGATCGCGGTAATCGTCTCGCCCTAACCCTTCGCGTACTTTCACCACCGTGAACATGCCGCCCATTTCGAGCGCGCCGAATGGTCCGGTGCCGGTCATCATCGGCAGTGTGTTGTCGGGCAGCGGCATTTCCATTGCGCCCATCGAACCGCCCGTGCTACCCATCGCCATATAGTCGGGCACCAGCCGGTTGATACGTTTCGCCAGGTCTTTCTGCGGCACGCCGATCATGTTCGGAACCTGATGCCCCATCGCGTTCATCGTGTGATGCGACTTGTGGCAATGAAACGCCCAGTCGCCCGGACGATTCGCCGTGAACTCGATAGCACGCATCTGCCCGACTGCGATATCGGCCGTGACCTCGGGCCAGCGCGCGGAAGGCGGAATCCAGCCGCCGTCCGTGCCCACTACTTCGAAGTGATAGCCGTGCAGATGAATCGGGTGATTGGTCATCGTCAGATTGCCGACGCGGATACGCACGCGATCGCCCGCACGCACCGGCAACGGATCGATGCCCGGAAACACGCGCGCGTTCCATGTCCACATATTGAAGTCGGTCATCTCGTTCACGCGCGGCGTGAAGCTGCCCGGATCGATATCGTAGGCGGACATGACGAACACGAAGTCGCGGTCCACCTGCATCACGCCCGGATCTTTCGGATGAACGATGAACATGCCCATCATGCCCATTGCCATCTGCACCATCTCGTCGGCGTGCGGGTGATACATGAAGGTGCCGGGCTTTTCCAGCCGGAATTCGTACACGAACGTCTTGCCCGGCGGAATGTGCGGCTGCGTGAGGCCGCCCACGCCATCCATGCCGCACGGCAGCAGCATGCCGTGCCAGTGGACCGTGGTGTGCTCCGGCAACCGGTTGGTCACGAAAATGCGCACCTTGTCGCCTTCAACCGCCTCGATGGTCGGCCCAGGCGCCTGGCCGTTGTAACCCCATAGATTCGCGTTCATGCCCGGCGCGAGTTCGCGCACCACCGGTTCCGCGGTCAGATGAAACTCCTTCCAGCCGTTCTTCATGCGCCACGGCAGCGACCATCCGTTGAGCGTGGCGACCGGCGTGTAAGGCCGGCCATTCGACGGCGCGCGCGGCGCCTGCATGGCGGCCGTGGCCATCGTGGGCGCTTCGGGCAGCGACGCGGCGCCGGCCTTGCTGACCAGCGCGGCGCCTAGCAAAGCGGCTCCCGAGCCGCCGATAAAATGTCGACGTGACACCATGTCATTGACCTTCCGATTCAGTGGACGACGCCGCTTGCGTCGTGAATGCGAGCGGCGTCGCGATAGCAGCAACCGGCAACCGGCCGCCGAGCGCCTGTTGCAAATCGGTTTGCGCGAGCCAGTAGTCTTTCAGCGCGTCGATAGCGCTATTCACCGCGCCGATCTGCTCGCGTGAATCGGCCAGCAGTTCGAACACGCTCGCGAGCATGCCGTTGTAGCGAAGCAGCAGTTCATCGGAGATGGTTTTGCGCACCGGCACGACTTCGTCCCGATAGTGCTTCGCCAGGTCGTAGCCGGACACGTAGGCCGAATACGATTCGCGCACTTCGGAGCGCGCGTCGATCGCGGTCCCGGCAAGGCGATTCACCGACTGCATGTAGATCGCTTCCGCACGCGCCACTTTGGCGCTGCCCCAGTCGAAAACGGGAATCTCGACGCTGATCTCATAGCCCTGCTCGCGGCCGTCCGAAGTCGTGAAATTGTTCTGATAGCCGACGTCCAGCGCATTGATGAAACGCGTCGCCTTGCTCAAGCCCAGTGCACCGGCTACGCTTTGCGTTTGCAGCTTCGCGGCCTGGATGTCGAGCCGGTTCTGCATTGCGAAGGCTTCCAGATCGTGCAGTTCGGGGCGCGTGGCTGGCAGATCGGGGAGACGCGCAGGCAGTTTGTACTGTGCTTGCGAACCCCAGAGCCCCATCGCGCGAGTCAACTTTTCTCGCGCGGACACCAACTGTTGTCGCGCTCTTGCTACTTGCGCCATCGTTTCCGCGTAAAAGGCCTGCTCGCGCGCGTAATCGAGCTTGCTGAAATTGCCGGCCTGCTGCATGCGTGACGCGAGTTCGGCGCTGGCCTCGGCCGAGTCCTTCACCTGCTCCGCGTAGACCGCCGATTGCCCGGCCGCAACTGCGTTGATGTAGGCGCGCCGGGCATCGGCGGCGACTTTGAGCATGGCGTCCGCGGTGAGCAAGCGGGTCTGCTCGAAACGGCGGCTTTCGATGCGCGTCGTCAGCGGCATTGTCAGCACCCGTAGCACGCCGAGCGTGAATGTGCGGCTGATACTCAGGTCATCGCCACCATGCGTGCGGCTGAACGAGAAGCCGGGATTCGGCAGGCGGCCTGCCTGAACGAGGTCCGCTTCAGCGATGCCGAGCTCGCTATACGAAGCCTGCAGACCGCGGTTGTTCAGCAGTGCGATCTGGACCGCGTCGTCCATGCTGAGCGGCGTGGACAGCAGTTCTTGCGTGCGGCTGGCGGCGGTGCGTCGATCTTCATCCGTTTTTATCAGTACGGCGTCTTTGCCGAGCCGCTCTGAGGCCGCGGTCGAAACGGTGCCGAACCCGCCGTCTTTTGAGAATGTCGTGCAGCCGGCGAGCAATGCCGTTGCAATAGCAATTGCAATCGCGGGGGAAAATGGGAACACACGCGGCCTCATTTTGCCGCCCCTTCGTGGTGGGAGCCGTGGGCATCGTCTTTGGCTTCGGCGATACCCGGATTGACGCCCGAATCGACGCCCGAATGCATCGTGCCGTGGCTCATTCCAGCGCCATCAGAAGGATTGGTCACCGCGCGATTGAGCGCCTGCCAACTCGTTGTTTGCTGCTCGCGGTACGGCCGATAATCGGCCAGGGCGGACGGCACCTCGACCGCAGGCACGGATACGGCCGCATCCGCTGGATCGGGAAATATGGGCATGGCGTGCACGAGCGCCGGCAGATATGCCGTCGCGCCGAGCAGCGCCGCAATGAACATTCGCATGGATAGTCTCGTCGTAGACCGTGCCGATGGACGACACACGGCCGCCATCGAGACGAAATGGAACACCGCAGCGCGGGGCTGCGAGAGAACTAGACGAGAGGAAGTCGGGGAGGACGTTCGACGCCGTCGGTCAGAAACGACGCGACGCGCACAGCGGGAGGCAGAGGAACAGCGAACTGAATGGCGCTAGCGGACAGAGAGGCCGCCGGCGTGATCGGCAACGCGCCGCCGAAACAGCAGGACGCGCAGGCGGAGCAAGCGTGCACGTGATGCTCGCTGCTGCCCGGGTTGTAATGCTGAAGGTGAGCACCGGCGATAGGGTCGGCTTGAGCGGCCTCCATCCCGGCATGGTCATGATGTTGAGCCATTGAACCGGCATGCTCGTGATGCGTGGGCGCCCCATCGCCCACGTAATGCGAAGACTCGCATTTCATGGAGAGGGCCGCGAACGACTGAACCGGAAGGCTCAGCGCAAGCAGCACGACGATGAAGAGTTTGCGCCAGCAGGACATGGGTACGAAGTCTAGCATGCGGTTCCGGGAAATCGTATGACCGGGACCACGCCGCGTGTGCCCGCTTTTAGTGCGGCGATACGGTTTCGACCTGCCCGCAAAAAGACGCTTGACCTTACCGCCGTGGGAAGGTTCACGCTTAAGCCATGACTTCTCATCGGAGGTAGGAAATGGAATTCACCGTCCCGGACATGTCGTGCGGCGGGTGCGCCAACGCCATCACACGTGCTGTCATGAGTCTCGACCCGGCTGCAAAGCTCGAAGTCGATCTCCCCGTTAAAATCGTCAAGGTCATGTCGACGCTGGCACCCGCGCAATTCATCGAGGCCATCGAAGCGGCGGGCTTTCATCCGTCGCTGAGAACCTGATCACCTGAAAGCCTGACCACCTGATAGGATCGCCGCCGGGAAGCGGAAGCGGGAGCACGCCGCCGTTTTCGCTTGCCTGCATCAGCGTCGTTCGAGACAACCTTTTCCCAATGGACATCCGCTATGAAAAACCTTCGCGCCTTTCGTGCCCTCTGTCTCGTCGGCGGCTTTGCGTTTGCTGTCGCTGCCGCGCCCGTCCACGCCCAGCAACCGGCGGCCATGCCCGGCATGGATATGTCCGGTTCGGCGGACGCCGGCACCGGCGAGTCGACGCAAGCGTTCAAGGCCGCCGACGACAAAATGATGCAGGACATGAGCGCCGACTACACGGGCGACGCCGACAAGGATTTTGTCGCGCACATGATTCCGCATCATCAGGGCGCGATTGAAATGGCGCAGGTCGAGTTGAAATACGGCAAGGATCCGGAGCTGAAGCGGCTGGCAAGGAACATCATCAAGGCACAGCACGAAGAAATCGCGTTTATGAAGGGATGGCAGGCGAAGCACGGGGTGAAGTGAGCGGGCGTGCCGCCCAGGTCCGATTTCCGCTACCTCGCCCCAGCACCTCCAAACCCGCTTTCCTTCCCGACTTCGTCCTTTCTGGACGAAATCGGGAGGTCCGCAAGCTCGCGTGCCGGCGAATCGTCGATATGATGCTGACGGCGCCGGCAAGCTCCTCACCTCTCCTGCGGCACCCGCACCCAGCCTTCCATCAACACCCGCGCGCTGCGGCTCATGATCGCCTTCGTGACCGTCCACTCTCCGCCGCTCTCGCTCGCCTCGGCGCCAACCCGCAAGGTTCCCGAAGGATGCCCGAAGCGCACCGACTTCTTCGCCCCGCCGCCCGCCGCGAGATTCACCAGCGTGCCCGAAATCGCCGCCGCCGTGCCGATCGCCACCGCGGCCGTGCCCATCATCGCGTGATGCAGTTTGCCCATCGACATCGCCCGCACCAGCAGATCGACGTCACCCGCGCTGATGCGCTTGCCGCTCGACGCCACATAGTCGGCCGGCTTCGCAACGAACGCGACCTTAGGCGTGTGCTGGCGCGTCGCGATCTCGTCGAGATGCTTGATCAGCCCCATGCGCAGCGCGCCGTGCGCGCGAATGGTTTCGAACATCGCCAGCGCTTTTTCGTCGCTATTGATGGCGTCCTGCAATTCCGTGCCCTTGTAGCCGATCGATTCCGCATCCACGAAAATGGTCGGAATACCCGCGTTGATCATGGTCGCCTTCAGCGTGCCGACACCCGGCACTTCGAGGTCGTCGACCAGGTTGCCGGTCGGAAACATCGAGCCGCCCGCGCCCTCTTCTTCCGCGGCCGGATCCATGAATTCGAGTTGCACTTCAGCGGCCGGAAACGTGACACCGTCGAGTTCGAAATCGCCGGTTTCCTGCACGGCGCCATTGGTCATCGGCACATGCCCGATGATCGTCTTGCCGATGTTCGCCTGCCAGATGCGCACGGTCGCCACGCCATCGCGCGGAATCCGGCTCGGGTCGACGAGACCCGCGCTGATCGCAAACGGTCCCACGGCGGCCGAAAGATTGCCGCAATTGCCGCTCCAGTCGACGAACGCCTTGTCGATCGACACCTGCCCGAACAGGTAATCCACGTCGTGATCGGGCCGGCCGCTTTTGGCGATGATCACCGTCTTGCTGGTGCTCGACGTCGCGCCGCCCATGCCGTCGATCTGCTTGCCGTACGGATCGGGGCTGCCGATCACACGCATCAACAGCGCATCGCGCGCGGCGCCCGGCACCTGAGCGGCCTCGGGCAAATCCTGCAAGCGGAAAAACACACCTTTGCTGGTGCCGCCGCGCATATAGGTGGCGGCAATCTTGATCTGAGGTTGGTGGGCCATGAAAGTCGTGTCCTGATGTGGGCGGACGGTCCCCAAGGGGACTTCCGGCAGAGGGCGTACGGCATGCCGCGCCGTATCGCCCTGTCCCGCGTTAAAACGTTCGCTGCTTCAAGCGATCTGAAAACCAGGCGGCCTCAAGCGGCCGCTTTCGTCGATTCGAGGAAGTCCTGCGCAAAACGTTGCAGCACACCGCCGGCTTCGTAGATCGAGACCTCTTCGGCAGTATCGAGCCGGCACGTGACCGGCACTTCCACGCGCTCGCCGTTCTTGCGATGAATCACCAGCGTGAGGTCCGTGCGCGGCTTGCGCTCGCCGATCACGTCGAAGGTTTCCGTGCCGTCGATACCGAGCGTGAGCCGGTTTACACCAGGCTTGAACTCCAGCGGCAGCACGCCCATGCCCACCAGATTCGTGCGGTGAATGCGCTCGAACCCTTCGGCGACGATCGCTTCCGTGCCGGCAAGACGCACGCCCTTCGCCGCCCAGTCACGCGACGAACCCTGGCCATAATCGGCCCCGGCAATCACGATCAACGGCTGCTTGCGCTCCATATAGGTTTCGATCGCTTCCCACATGCGCGTGACCTTGCCCTCGGGCTCGATGCGCGCCAGCGAACCCGCCTTCACCTTGCCGTCTTCGAGCACCATCTCGTTCTTCAGCGTGGGGTTCGCGAAGGTGGCGCGCTGTGCCGTCAGATGGTCGCCGCGGTGAGTCGCATAGGAATTGAAGTCTTCTTCCGGCAGGCCCATCTTCGCCAGATATTCGCCCGAGGCGCTGTTCGGCAAAATCGCGTTGGACGGCGACAGGTGATCGGTCGTGATGTTGTCGCCGAGCACGGCCAGCGGGCGCATGCCCTTGAGCGTGCGCTCACCCGCGAGCGCGCCTTCCCAATACGGCGGACGGCGAATGTACGTGCTCATGGGGCGCCAGTCGTAGAGCGGGCTGGCCTTCTCGCCCGTGTCGACCGTGACCGCGAACATCGGCTCGTACACCTTGCGGAATTGCTCCGGCTTCACGCTCGACGCCACGATCGCATCGATCTCCGCGTCCGACGGCCAGATGTCCTTCAGCGTGACGGCATGACCGTCGGCGTCGATACCGAGCACGTCTTTCTCGATGTCGAAGCGGATCGTGCCCGCAATCGCATAAGCCACCACCAGCGGCGGCGACGCGAGGAATGCCTGCTTGGCGTACGGATGAATGCGGCCGTCGAAGTTGCGGTTGCCCGACAGCACGGCGGTCGCATACAGATCGCGATCGACGATCTCTTTCTGGATCGCCGGGTCCAACGCACCGGACATGCCGTTGCACGACGTGCACGCATACGCGACCACGCCGAAGCCCAGTTGCTCCAGATCGTGCAACAGCCCGGCTTCTTCCAGATACAGCGTGACCGCCTTCGAGCCCGGCGCGAGCGAAGTCTTCGCCCACGGCTTGCGCGTCAGTCCGCGCCGGTTCGCGTTACGCGCCAGCAGACCGGCCGCGATCATGTTGCGCGGATTGTTGGTGTTCGTACAGCTCGTGATGGCGGCGATGATCACCGCACCGTCCGGCATCAGGCCAGGCTCGTTCTCCACCTTGCCGCTGATGCCGCGCGCCGCCAACTCCGACACCGGCAGACGGCGATGCGGATTGGACGGACCGGCCAGCGTGCGCACCACGGTGGAGAGGTCGAACTTCAGCACGCGTTCGTACTCCGCATGCTTGAGGCTGTCCGCCCACAGGCCGGTTTCCTTCGCGTAGGTTTCCACCAGTTTGACGAGCTCGTCGTCGCGGCCGGTGAGCTTGAGGTACTTGATGGTCTGTTCGTCGATATAGAACATCGCGGCCGTGGCGCCGAATTCAGGCGACATGTTGGCGATGGTCGCGCGGTCGCCGAGCGTGAGGTTGGCCGTGCCGGGGCCAAAGAATTCGAGGTACGCGCCGACCACTTTTTCCTTGCGCAGGAATTCGGTCAACGAGAGCACGACGTCGGTCGCCGTAATGCCTTCACCCGGCTTGCCCGTCAGTTCCACGCCGACGATATCCGGCAGGCGCATATACGACGCGCGGCCCAGCATCACGCTTTCCGCTTCGAGTCCGCCCACGCCGACGGCTATCACGCCGAGCGCGTCCACCATCGGCGTATGGGAATCGGTGCCGACCAGCGTATCGGGAAAAGCCACGCCGTCTTTCACCTGCACCACCGGGCTCATGCGCTCGAGATTGATCTGATGCAGGATGCCGTTACCCGGCGGAATCACGTCGACGTTCCTGAACGCGCGCTTGGTCCAGTTGATGAAGTCGAAGCGGTCTTCATTACGGCGGTCTTCGATCGCGCGGTTCTTCGCGAACGCATCCGGATCGAAGCCGCCGCACTCGACAGCGAGCGAATGGTCGACTACCAGTTGCGTCGGCACCACGGGGTTGACCATTGCCGGATCGCCGCCTTGCGCGGCAATCGCGTCGCGTAGACCGGCGAGGTCGACCAGAGCGGTCTGGCCGAGAATGTCATGACAGACCACGCGCGCCGGGAACCACGGGAAATCCAGTTCGCGCTTGCGTTCGATGATCTGCTTGAGCGACGCGACGAGCGTGACCGGGTCACAGCGGCGCACGAGATTCTCTGCCAGCACGCGCGACGTGTACGGCAGCTTGTCGTATGCGCCGGGCTGAATGGCTTCGATGGCGGCACGCGTGTCGAAGAAATCGAGCTGGGTGCCGGGAAGGCGTTTGCGGTTTGCGGTATTCATGGCGTAGGGGACAAAACAGTAATGATCCGGGGACGATGGCGGCGGCCGATCACAATCAGCTGCCCCTTTTTCTAGCGCTTCCCTGGCGGGCCGGTCAGGTACGTGTAGTTTAAGCTCGCGGCAGTGTGCCGGTTGGATTTGCCGGCGTTCACGTCGACGCGCCGCAAAAAACAGCCTTGGCTCGGGGTTCCAGCGAGCCAAGGCCCAATTTCATTGCGTCGCGCTCTCGAGACGCAATGAAGGAAAAGTACTTGCCCTGGCGCGTCGACCCTTTGCGCGCCGAACAGTACTCACGGCGTCGTCAAACACGCTTTGCGAGCGGCACGAACGGCAGATCGTCGGGCCCGGTGTAATTCGCGCTCGGACGGATGATCTTGTTGTCGATACGCTGCTCGATGATGTGCGCGCTCCAGCCCGCCGTACGCGCGATCACGAAGAGCGGCGTGAACATGGCGGTGGGCACGCCCATCATGTGATACGAGACCGCGCTGAACCAGTCCAGATTCGGGAACATCTTCTTCGCGTCCCACATCACCGACTCCAGCCGCTCGGCAATGCTGAACAGCTTGGTGTTGCCCGCTTCCTTCGAGAGCGTCTTCGCGACTTCCTTGATGACCTTGTTGCGCGGGTCCGAAATCGTGTACACCGGGTGGCCGAAGCCGATCACTACTTCCTTGTTCTCGACGCGGCGGCGGATGTCCGCTTCGGCTTCGTCAGCGTTCTGGTAGCGCGACTGGATCTCGAACGCGACTTCATTCGCGCCGCCGTGCTTCGGTCCGCGCAGCGCGCCGATCGCACCGGTGATCGCCGAATAGATGTCCGATCCCGTGCCCGCGATCACGCGGCCCGTGAAGGTCGACGCGTTGAATTCATGCTCGGCGTACAGGTTCAGCGACACGTGCATCGCGTCGACCCATGCGCTCGACGGCTCCACGCCGTGCAGCAGATGCAGGAAGTGGCCGCCGATCGAATCGTCGTCGGTTTCCACCTCGATGCGCTTGCCGTTGTGCGAGTAGTGATACCAGTACAGCAGCATCGAACCGAGCGAGGCCATCAGCTTGTCGGCGATGTCGCGCGCGCCCGGCAGGTTGTGATCGTCTTTTTCCGGCAGCACGGTGCCGAGCACCGACACGCCGGTGCGCATCACGTCCATCGGATGCGCGGCGGCCGGAATCCATTCGAGGGCGGCCTTGACGTTGGCGGGCAGGCCGCGCAGCGCCTTGAGCTTGGTTTTGTACGCGGTGAGTTCGGCTTGCGTCGGCAGCTTTTCGTGAACCAGCAGGTACGCGATCTCTTCGAATTCGCAGGCGCTGGCGATATCGAGAATGTCGTAGCCGCGGTAGTGCAGGTCGTTGCCGGTCTTGCCGACCGTACAAAGGGCCGTGTTGCCCGCCGTCACGCCCGACAGGGCGACGGATTTTTTCGGTTTGAACGCGCCCGTGTTCGGCGTGCTGTTATCTGCTTCGCTCATGACTGTCTCCAGATTCCAGATGTATGGGGGATGCTTCACCGGGCCTTAAAACGCAAAGAACGGGCCAGCCGCCCGAGTGCGCGCTAAGTGCCTGATTTAACAAAAGACTCCCGGCCTCGCCGGATCGCCATCGATTTCACAAGTGAAATGCTGATTTCAAATTAGAAATGGATGCGCGCATAATAGACGGACATTTCCAGCCCCGCCGCGAGCCGCCCCGCCTTGAGCACACCTCTTTTCGAAACCGCCCAGCGTCCCCGCATCTGGGCGCTCAGCATCAGCCGCCTGCGCGATCTGTTTTTCGATATCGCCGGCGAATATGTGGAACGCGCGGACCTGCGCATCGTCGCGCACGGTTTCGAAGACGCCGTGCGCGAAGTGGAAGCCGCGGGCGCGGGTCGTCCCGATGTCGTGATTGCCGGCGGCTCGAACGGCGCGTATCTGAAGACGCGCGTCTCAGTGCCAGTCGTGCTGATCGGCCCGACCGGTTTCGACGTGATGCACGCGCTCGCTCGCGCGCGCCGCGACGGCGCGAAGGTCGCACTCGTCACGCACGGCAACACGCCCGACGAAGTGCTGCGCTTCTCGGCAGCCTATGCACTCGACGTCACGTTCGCTTCCTATCAATCGGCGCAGGACGCGGAGAGCGTCGTGCTCGATCTGCGCGATCGCGGCATCGACGTGGTGGTCGGCCCCGGACTGGTCACGGATCTGGCCGCGAATGCCGGCATGGGCGCGGTGTTTCTCTACTCGCGCGCCTCGGTGCGCGCGGCTTTCGATACGGCGCTCGAAGTCGCCCAGGCCACACGGCGGGAAACGGTTCGGCGTCAACGGCTCGACAATCTGCTGCAGCATCTGCGCGACGGCGTCGTCGCGCTCGACGCGCAAGGGCGGGTCGAAGCGATGAACCAGCGCCTTGCGAGCGTGCTCGGCCTAGATGCGGCGAATGCGGTGGGCCGCGTGCTGCTCGAACTCGCGCCCGATCTCGCGGGCAGCCTGCCGGACGCGGACGGCGACACGTTCTGCACGGTACGCGGCGCGAGCTATGTCGTGCATCGCGGGCCGCTTGCCAGCACCGGCTCGGCGGCGGGCACCGTGCTGACGTTTCAGGAATCGCGCGCGGTGGAACGGCTCGACCGGACCTTGCGTTCGCGCCAGCGTGTGCAGCAGTTCAGCGCGCGTTACCGGCTCGCCGATATCGTCGGCGCGTCCGAATCGATCGAACGGGTGCGCACGCTCGTCAAACGCTATGCCCGCTCGGACGCCACCGTGTTGATCCTCGGCGAAAGCGGCACGGGCAAGGAGATGGTCGCGCAGAGCATGCATCAGCTGAGCGCGCGGCGCGACTTCGCGTTCGTCGCGATCAATTGCGGCGCGTTTCCCGAGGCGCTGCTGGAGAGCGAACTGTTCGGCTACGAGGAAGGCGCGTTCACCGGCGCGCGCAAGGGCGGCAAGGCGGGGCTGATCGAAGTGGCACATCGCGGCACGCTGTTTCTGGATGAAATCGGCGAGATGCCGCTGTCGTTGCAAAGCCGGCTTCTGCGCGTGCTGCAGGAGCGCGAAGTCGTGCGGCTCGGTTCGACCGAGCCCACGCGGGTCGACATTCGCGTGGTCGCGGCGACGCATCGCGCGTTGACCGAGGGCATCGAAGCAGGGAGCTTTCGCGCCGATCTCTACTACCGTCTCAACATTCTGAGCATCGCACTGCCGCCGCTGCGCGAGCGGCCGACCGATCTGCTGCCGCTCGCCGTCGAACTGCTGCTGCAAGCCGCGGCGCGTGAACCGAGGCTCGCCGCGCGTTTGCCCGACGCGGCCGCCGCCGAACACCTGCTCGCCGCACTCGATGAACCGTTCAGACGTTACGCGTGGCCCGGCAACGTGCGCGAATTGCAGAACGTGATCGAACGGATCGCCGTGGAACTCGCCGACGCGGACGCGGTTCCCGAAGACACTACGGAAGCCGCTTTCACACGCGACATGTTGCGCACGGTCGCGCCTGAAATCGTCGGGCCCCACGCGCGCGGCAGGAAAGCCGCGCTATCCCTGCGCGAGCGCAGCCGTCACGTGGAAGCTGACGAAATCCGCGCCGCGCTCGCCGCGCACGACGGCGACCGCGACGCGGTCTGTAAGGCGCTCGGCATCAGCAAGACGACGCTATGGCGGAAGCTGAACGCTACACAATAGGTAGGCAATAGGTAGGCGCTGCGCTTGCGGACCATACGCTCGCGCGCGAGAACACCGGCGGCGAATACTCGCGGGCAGGCGGCGTGAGGTTCGAGGGCATCCACGAGAGTGTCGGGTAATCCCGCGTTGACCCTTCGTTGTCGAATTACTTACAGTTCGATGTTTGTTCGAATAAAGAATCACGGTTCTACATACGAACAAACTAGAAACGGAAATCAAATGACGACCGGCTCGCCCGCGCAATGGCCGCTCGTTACGGCGGGCCTTTCCGTATTCCGCAGCCAGGAGACACATCATGAGTCGCAGTCACGCTGTGAACGTTCAGACCTTCATCAACGACCATCCGTTTTCGCCGTTCCAGTGGCTCGTCTTCTTCATGTGTTTCATCATTGTCCTGCTGGACGGTTTTGACACGGCCGCGATCGGCTTCATTGCGCCTTCGCTGATCGCCGAATGGGGCATCACAAGGCCGACACTCGCGCCTGTGCTGAGTGCGGCGCTGTTCGGTCTTGCCTGCGGCGCGCTCGGCTCGGGACCACTGTCCGACCGGCTCGGACGGCGCTCCATGCTGCTCGGCGCCGTGCTGCTGTTCGGCGTGGCGTGCCTCGGTTCGGCCTTCTCGAACAGCATCGAACAATTGACCGCGCTGCGCTTCATCACCGGTGTCGGTCTCGGCGCGGCCATGCCGAACGCCGTGACGATGATGGGCGAATACTGCCCGGATCGTCGCCGCGCGACGGTGATCAATCTGATGTTCTGCGGCTTTCCGCTGGGTGCCGCGTTCGGCGGATTTCTCGCGGCGTGGATGATTCCGCATTTCGGCTGGCGAAGCGTGCTGCTGCTCGGCGGCATTACTCCGCTGTTGCTTCTGGTCGTGCTGGTAATCCAGATGCCGGAGTCGGTGCGCTACATGGTGGCCAATAGCCAGCCGGTCGAACGGATTCGCGCGGCGCTCTCGCGCATTTCGGCCGAAGCCGCGCAAGCGGGCGCCTTCATCATGACCGAAACCGCGCCGCAAACCGGCGGCAAGGGCGTGGCCGTGGTGCTGTCGCGCTCGTACATCATCGGCTCGGTGATGCTGTGGGTTGCCTATTTCATGGGCCTCGTCATCTTCTACGCGTCGATCAACTGGATGCCGATCCTGCTGAAAGACGCAGGACTCACGCCGCAACGCGCGACGCTGATTTCCGCGCTGTTCCCGCTCGGCGGCGTGGGCGCGGTGCTGTGCGGCGTGCTGATGGACCGCTTCAACGCGAACCGGATCATTGCGGCCTGCTATGCGTTGACGGCCGTGAGCGTGTATTTCATCGGCCAGGCGGTAGGCAACGTGGGCGCGCTCGTGTTCATCGTATTCGTGGCCGGCGTGTTGATGAACACCGCGCAATCGTCGATGCCGGCGCTCGCCGCCGCGTTCTATCCGACCGAAGGCCGCGGCACGGGCGTGGCGTGGATGCTCGGCATTGGACGCTTCGGCGGCATTGCGGGTTCGTTCCTCGTGGCCGAACTTACGCGCCGCCATTTCACCTTCGCGGGCATCTTCGCGATGGTCGCGGCGGCGGGTCTGATTGCGTGCGTGGCGTTGCTGATCAAGCAGGCGGCACGGCCACATGTGGCGAACGTGAGCGCGTCGAAGACCGAGTCGTTTGGACATTGAACGCCCGAGCGGGCCGTGCGTGAAAAAACGCTGCACGTGAGTTCCCGATAAACTACGGCGTTGTCGACCCGTTCGGTTGCCGCGGTGGTGGATGCCAGCGCTTTCGCACCGTTGCTCATCTAACCACAGGATTCAGGGAATGAAACGCGTAGTTGTATCCGCGCTGCTTGCGGTGTGCCTCGCGCAACCGGCCGCTCGAGCCGTTGCGCAAACCGTCAGCGATCAGTGCTTTGCAATCGGCGATATCGCGGGTCAGGTGGCCTCGTGGCGCGCGCACAAAAAGACCCGGACACAAGCGCTCGATCAGGCGGCCCGCTATTACAAGGATGCGGCGGACCGTCAGGCGGTCAACGCCATCATCGAAAAGATCTACAGCCCGGACGCGCCGCACATGACGCCGGATCAGGCCAGCATGGCGTTCACGTCGGACTGCGTGAAGCATAAAGCACAGGCACCCACGCAGTAGCGCCCGCATCAACCACCGCTCGCGAGAACCGGTGCGCCGCAGCGCTGATTCCGGCTCGCTCGCTACTTGGGCTGCAAAGCCTGCTGATGCGCTTTCACCAGTTCGGCCATGCTATTGAAGCGGAAATCGACTTTCGGCTGCGAACCCGGATCCATCGTCGCGCCGAAGCCCTGCTTCGCGTGCCGCCGATAAATCCAGCACGACGCCAGGCCGAACGCGTTCGCCGGCTGGTGGTCGTGGAACAGGCTCTCGGCCGTGTGCAGAATCTTCTCTTTGGCCACGCCCCGTTCGCCCAGCTTTTCCAGCATGTACTCGAAATTGCGCGGCGACGGCTTGTATGAACCGACATCTTCGGCCGTGAAGATCGCGTCGAATTCGACCTGCAATTTCGCGTTGCTATAAGCAAAGCTTTCATTGTCGACGTTCGACAGAATCACGAGCTTGTAATGCCGCTTCAGGTATTGCAACGCCGCGGCCGAATCGTCGAACGCCGGCCAGTTCTGAATGAACTTGCCGTACGCCACGCAATCGGCGAGCGTGTACGGCACCTGCCACTCCTCCGCGAGACGCTTGTAGACGATCGGCAGCAGTTCCCGATAACGCCGCGCA
Source organism: Paraburkholderia dioscoreae (assembly GCF_902459535.1). NCBI lineage: Bacteria > Pseudomonadati > Pseudomonadota > Betaproteobacteria > Burkholderiales > Burkholderiaceae > Paraburkholderia > Paraburkholderia dioscoreae. The sequence continues at coordinate 826,820 of NZ_LR699554.1, read as the reverse complement.
GGCGTGTACTTCTGCTGCGACGATTCATGCCGTGCGTGCGCTTCGAGCACCTGGTCACGCGTGAGGGGCGGTTCGACACGTGCGAGGAGCGGCCGCAAACCTTCGAAAATGCCGGTTTCCCAGTCGATCAACGTCCCGTAGCAGTCGAAGGTCAGCGTATCGAAGTCGGTCAGTTGCATTCCAGTTCCCTCCGTGATTCGCAGGATAAGACCACACAGTGTAGTGGCATGGCCTGCGCATGGCCAAATCTCAGTTGCCCGAACGAAAGCCCACAGCATTGGCGTTCCGAAGAAACGCAACCGCCGCCGTCGCCCCGATAGCCCCGATAGCCCTAGCGAAATAGCGTAACCGTCATGCATACGATTCATGACGGCCATTTTTGGCCCGAATTTGACCGCGTTTTTTCACGGTCCTATCGTTCGACATGCCTGCCGGGCTCGTCTCGCCGCTCCAGCCGAACAACGAACATGGCGAGAACGCGCGACCCTCCACATCGTGACCCTCCACCTGCCATGAACTCTGACGCGACAGCCGCTCTGACACCCCTGCCCGCAATCCGGCCCACTAGCAAGGTTCGTCGCGCAGTGACGACCGCCGTGCTCGGTCAGGTGCTCGAATGGTACGATTTTTTTCTCTACGGCACCGCCGCCGCGCTCGTGTTCGGCAAGCTGTTCTTTCCGGTGGGCAGCGATCCGTTGACCGGCACGATCGCGGCATTCGGCGGCTTTACGGTGGGCTTCATCGCGCGGCCCATCGGCGGCGTGTTGTGCGGCCATATCGGCGACCGCTACGGCCGCAAGACGGTCATGATGCTGACGCTGCTCGTCATGGGCACGGCCACCGTCTGCATGGGCCTTCTGCCGACCTATCAGCAAATCGGCCTCGCGGCGCCCGTCATGCTGGTGCTGCTGCGCATTCTGCAAGGCCTCGCCGCCGGCGGCGAATGGAGCGGCAGCATCCTGCTGATCCACGAAAACGCGCCGGCCGCGAGACGCGGCGCCCTTGCGGCCTGGAGTCCGTGCGGCGCGGCGTTCGGCTTCGTGCTGTCCACCGCCGCGTTTCTTCTCGTGCAAACGCTCTCGCCCGCCGACTTTCACAGCTGGGGCTGGCGCGTGCCGTTCCTCTGCAGCGCCGTGCTGGTCGCGCTCGGCCTGTGGATGCGCCGCTCCGTCGACGAAAGCGCGGAGTTCGCCGAAGTCAAGGCCACGCACCGCGACGCCCGCATGCCGATCGTCGAAGTGCTGCGCCAATGCCCGCGTCAGGTGTTGACGGTGTTCGGCCTGCGCTTCGGTGAAGGCGCCGCCTCGTACATCTTCTTCGCCTTCTCGATTGCGTATGGCCAGTTCATCGGCCTCAAATCGAGCTGGATGCTCGGCGGTCTGACCGTGTCGATGCTGCTGATGATCCCCGTGTCCCTGTTGATGGGGCGCCTCACGGACCGGATCGGCCGCAAGCCGGTCTATCTCGTCGGTGCGGTGGCGATGGTGCTGGTCGCCTACCCGTATTTCGCGTTGCTCGGCTCCGGCGTGCTGTGGAAAGTCATTACGGCGCTCGTACTCGCCAACAGCATCACGCTCGGCATTCTCGAAGGCGCACAGCCTGCTTTCATCAGCGAGTTGCTGCCTGTGCATCTGCGTTTCTCAGGGCTCGGTATCGGCCGCGAGATTTCGTCGGTACTCGGCGGCGGACTCTCGCCGATGGTGGCGACCGCGCTGCTCGCGCATTACCGCAGCGCCGCGCCGGTGGCTATTTATCTCGTCGTACTCGGTTTGATCACGGTACTCGCCACCTGTTTCGCACCGGAGACCTTTCCCAAAGCACTGCGGCTTCAGGCCAGGACCAAAGAGCACGCCGGGCAGGAAAGCGTCTGACGCCCCGTCGACACCGCTTCGTTCGAACTCATTCACTCCAATTCTCAAGCCGTCACCATGCAAAGCCTTCCGATGAGCAGTCATTCGACCTACGCCTACGAGCCTCATGCAATCGGTCACACGGACTCGTATCCCGACTACGCGGGCCCGATCACGCTCGATGCGCTGATCGGCGAGATCGAACGCCGCCGCGACGAGTTCGATCAACTCTCGCATGTGCCGCGCGACATGATCGCGAAGATGAAGCGCGCGGGCATCTTTCGCGCAAGCACGCCGCAACGTTTCGGCGGCGACGCGCTGCCGCCCGCGCAATTCCTGCGGATACTCGAACGCATTGCGCTCGCCGACGGCTCCGCAGCCTGGGTCGCCGCGTTCGGCTCGGCGAACACCTATCTCGCCGCGCTGCCGATCGAAACACAACAGCAGATCTACGCCACCGGCCCCGATCAGGTTTTCTCGGGTGGCCTCTATCCGCTGCAACCCGCGAACCCGGCGCCGGGCGGCTTCCTGGTCAGCGGGCAATGGCGCTTCGCGAGCGGCTGCAAAGGCGCCGACTGGATCGGCGTCGGCATTGGCGGCACGCCCGCCAACGCCGGCGGAGCGGCTGCGGGCAAGCCGTTTACCGCGGTGCTCCCCGCGCATGAGGTCGAGATCGTCGAAAACTGGAACGTAGTCGGCATGCAGGGAACCGGCAGCCACGATCTGCGGCTGCGTGAAAAATTCGTCGATGCACAATGGACCTTCGTACGCGGCGGCGCGGCGCTGATCGACGAACCGCTCTACCGCTACCCGGCTATCGCCTATCAGGCCCAGGTGCACGCCGCCGTGAATATCGGTCTCGCGCGAGCGGCACTCGATCTGCTCACGGGCATGTCCGGCTCGACCAAAACCACGACCGGCGCACCGCGCCTCGCCGATCGCGGCTATTACCGCTCGGGCCTCGCGAAAGCGGAGGCCAGTTGGCGCAGCGCCCGCGCGTTCTTCTACGAATCGGCCGAAACCGCGTGGCAGACGATTATCGACGGCGATGCCGTCTCGCAGGAGCAGGCCAATCTGTTGCGCCTCAGCGCGACACACGCCGCGCAGGTCGGCGCCGAAGTGGTGATGCAGGCCTATCAGATGGCGGGCATCGCTGCGATCTATCGCGAGAGCCGGCTGCAGCGTCTCGTGCGCGATTCGATCGTCGTGACGCAGCATGCGTTTCTGGGCGAAGGCACCTATGACGCGTCCGGCGCGTTGTTCGCCGGCGTGCCGCCGGTCACGCCTTTTCCGTAAGGTAGCACGCCCCGCCTCGCGCAATGCAGAAGGAAAACAACGTGACGATCGAAGACACCAGAAAACGTTTCCGCGACGCGACGGCGTGCCTGCCGGCCGCCGTCAACATCATCACCACGGATGGCCCCGGCGGCCGCTGCGGCATCACCGCAAGCGCGGTGTGCTCGGTAACGGACGCGCCTCCCACCATGCTCGTCTGTATCAATCAGGCCAGCTACGTGCATGACGTACTGCATCGCAACCGCAGCGTGTGCATCAATGTGCTTGCCGCGGAGTGCCAGGAGCTCGCGCGCGATTTTGCCGGCATGACAGCGTGCTCGATGGACGAGCGCTTCGGGCGCCACGCATGGACGGCAGGCGCGTCGTCGGCGCCGGTGCTGGAAGATGCGATCGTCAGTCTCGAAGGCGAGATCGTCGACATCAAGCAGGTCGGCTCGCACTCGGTCATGTTCGCGCAGATCCGCCACATCGCGTTGCGCCCGGATGGCGACGGTCTCATCTATTTCGGGCGGCAGTTTCATCGCCTGATACGGCCGCAGGCTACAGCGCCGCTTGCCGCGCAAGCATCGAGGTGAGCGTGGAAGTCTGCCTCTTTCTGATTGGCCACGGTGCGCCTGCGAGTGAGGCGAGGTCTACCGACCTGTCGCGATTCGAAGCGGCATCGCAAGGCATTGAGGGATTGCGCCGTTTTGCGATCCACGTGCCTGCGCAAGCGGACGACTGCGATCCTTTGTCGAAGACCGACGCCTCCGCATGCCCCCGCTGCGTGCTGCAATGGTATTTCGACGACCTCGAACTGCTCGAACAAACGCTGCAACCAGGGCACGCGATGCACGACCTGGCAGACGGTTCGTCGAACAACGGTCTCACCTTCACGCAGCAGGTCATGGCGGTCAGGACGTTCGCCACCCCGGATCCGGCCGGCCCTGGCACCCGCGCCGAACGCTGCACGTACCTCGTCAGCTATGAAGGCGAAGCGCAGGACTTCAACGCGTGGCTCACGCATTACCTCGCGCATCACTCCCCGCTGATGGCGCAATTGCCCGGCATTCGCGAGCTCGAAATCTACACGCGGCTCGATTACCGGTCAGGTCTGCGCATCGGGCGCGCCACGGCCATGCAACGCAACAAGGTCGTCTTCGACGATCCTGCGGCGCTGGCCGCTGCGCTCGCGTCGCCCATTCGCGCCAGCATGAAGCAGGACTTCATCGCCTTTCCGCCGTACAACGGCGCGACACTGCATTTCCCTATGCGTAGCATTTACGGTAATCTGAAACCCAAATAAACGCCCTCCCTCGCCGCGATCGAACCTCATGAGCAAGTCGCACCCCGGCATTACGGACTTGAACCTGCTGCGTGTGTTTCTGGCCATCTCCGATCTGCGCAGCCTGACCGCCGCCGGGGAGCGTCTTGGACTCACGCAACCTGCGGTCAGCCATGCGTTGCGCCGGCTGCGGGCCTTGTTCGACGACCCGCTCTTCGTGCGAACGCCCACCGGCATGGTTCCCACCGACGCCGCGTTGCGCCTGCACGCGCCGCTTACGCAGGCGTTCAGCATCATCAATGTCGCGGTCCAGCAAATCGCGAGGTTCGACCCCGCCACGGCACAACGCGTGTTTCGTGTGTCCATGTCGGATATGTCGGAGTTCTATTTCCTGCCGCCGCTTCTTTCAATGCTCGACCGCAACGCACGCGGCATTCGCCTGGAAATCGCGAATGTCTCCGTCGACTCGGTGAGCTCGGCCATGCGCAGCGGCGAGATCGATCTCGCGCTCGGCTATGTGCCCGGTCTCGATCCCGGTTGCGTGAGCAAGACGCTCTTCGTCGACGAACATGTTTGCGTGGTGCGCGCCGGCCACCCGCTGCGCAAGCAGAAGCCTACCAAGGAGGATCTCGCGAACCTGCGTTACGTCTATGCGAGCACCAACGCAACCGGCCACCGGATGGTCGAACAGTGGCTGGAGGAACTCAATCTGCGCCGTGATATCGTGCTGCGCCTGCCGCATTTCGTGGTGGCGCCGGAGATCGTTCAGCATACCGACCTCGCGGTGATTTTCCCGCGAAGTATCGCGCAGCGCTTCAACCGCAATAAGGCCTTTCGCATTCTGCCTTTGCCGTTCGCGCTGCCGCCCATTGAAATCCAGGTTCACTCGCACTCGCAATTTTCGGCGGACCCGGGCATTGCCTGGCTGCTCGAAGCGATCTACGACATGTTCCATCAACCCACGGTTAGCGCGGAAACGGCCGGCCCCGTACTGCGATAGGCACGGACGAAAGAACCCATATGAACCTCAGGGCCCTGCAGTGTTTCGTGATTCTCGCGGAGGAACTCAATTTCAGCCGCGCCGCCGAGCGCCTGCATATCGCACAGCCCGCGCTGAGCCAGCAGATCCGTTCGCTCGAAGAGCGACTAGGCACGCAGCTGGTCGATCGGGCAAGACGCCCGCTGAGCCTCACCGAGGCCGGCCACTATCTGTGCAGCGAGGCGCGCCAGATACTCGGCACGCTGGAGCAGATGACGGTCGTCGCGCAGGAAATAGGCATTGGCCGGCGTGGCTGGCTGAGCATCGGCTTCACACGTTCGTCGATGTACAGCGTGCTGCCACCGGCGCTCAAAGCGTTTCACGAGGCGTTTCCGCAGGTCGAGCTCAAGCTCTTCGAAATGCTGACCGAAGAACAGACCGACGCGCTGCGCGACATGCGCATTCACATCGGCATTGGCCGGCAACCGCTGGCGGTTGAAGGCTGCACGTCGTATCCACTGCTGAGCGAGTGCGTCATGGCCGCGCTCGAACCCGGCCACCCGCTTGCCGCACACAAGAAGGTGCGCATTGCCGATCTCGCCGATACCCCGTTGATTCTTTATCCGAAGCATCAGAACGCGCAGTTCAAACGCTCGGTGCTGTCGCTCTACCGCGATGCGGGCATCACCCCGGTCGTCGCGCACGAAGCATATGAAATCCAGACCGCGATTGCATTGGTGGCCGCGGGCCTGGGCGTGACGTTCATCGGCGAATCGGTGGCGCGGCACGGGCGCACCGACGTGGCTTTCCGCCATCTCACCGGACCGGGCTCGTCGTATCGCTCCACACTCGCGGCCACCTTCCGCACCGACGACCCGTCGCCTCATCTGCGGGCGTTTCTGGCTTGTCTCCCCGCGCCGCTGCCGAACGCCACACTATAAGCAAAAAATTATAGAAGCATAAGCAAGCGGTCTTGGACTCCCTGCGCGCACGTTCTTATCATTGACCCACACATGATTAGAACGCGGCCACGGCTACGGCCGTCGCAGCAAGGTAGGAGACAGGATGACCGCGATCAACGAAGCCGTAACCATGCGAAAAGTCTACGGGCGCCTGATGCCCCTGCTCTTCGCGATGATGTTCTTCAACTATCTCGACCGGATCAATATCGGTTTCGCCGCGCTGGACATGAACAAACAGCTCGGTTTCAGTCCGGCCGTGTTCGGCTTCGCGGGCAGCATCTTCTTTGTCGGCTACATGGTACTGGAAGTGCCGAGCAACCTGTTGTTGCATCGCGTCGGCGCACGCCGCTGGATCGCACGCATACTGCTCACGTGGGGCGCGGTCGCCGCCGTCACGGCGTTCGTATTCAACGATTCGAGCTTCTACGTGCTGCGCTTTCTGCTCGGCGTCATGGAAGCGGGTTTTCTGCCGGGCGTCGCGGTCTATCTGACGAAATGGTTTCCCGTACGCTACCGCGCGCGTGCGGTGGGCGGCTATATCATTGCCGGTTCGTTTTCGGCAGTGCTGGGCGGTCCCATTTCCACCGCGTTGATGACCTACGCGAACGGCATTCTCGGCTTGCAGGGCTGGCAATGGATGTTCATCCTCGAAGGCGTGCCGGCCATGCTGCTCGGTCTGCTGACGCTGCGCATCATGACCGAGCGTCCCGCCGACGCCGACTGGCTGTCCGGCGACGAAAAGCGCTGGCTCGAATCGACGCTCGCCGCCGAGCGCGAAGCGGTGGGCGGTAACGCGCATTTTCCGCTGCTGCGCGTGGCGGGCGACATCCGCGTATGGAGTCTTGCCTGCCTGTTCGGTTGTGCGCTGGTCGGCATTTATGGCCTCTTTCTGTGGCTGCCGCAGATCGTCAAGAGTCTCGGCCACCTGACCAATCTCGAAGTCGGCTTTCTGTCAGCCGCGCCGCCTTTGCTAGGCGTGCTGGGCACGTTCCTGATCAGCCGCAGTTCCGATCGCACCGGCGATCGCAAGAAGCACCTCGCATTCGTGTACGGCATGAGCGCGCTGGCCATTGCCGGCAGCGCGTACGCGCCGAACCCCGTGATCGCTTATGCGCTGCTGTGCGTGACCGGTTTGTTCATCTATGCGGGCAATCCGCTGTTCTGGAGCCTCGCGTCCTCATTCAGAACCGGCGCGGCAGGCGCCGCGACGATCGCGCTGATCAACACCATCGCGCAATTCGGCGGCCTGGTCGGCCCGTGGAGCATCGGTCTCGTGCGCAATGCCACCGGCAACTTCAAGCTGGCCTTGCTGACGATCGCAGCCTTTCTGGTCGTCGCGACGATCATCGCGCTGGTCATGCGAGTCACGCCCGCGGAGGACGAAGCGCGCTCCCTCGCCACCGGCGACGCCGCTCCGCGCGCCTGAGAAACGGCGCGACCGGACAGACAGGTTGAAACGACAGCGGACTGAATCCGCGCGTGCATCACATGCACGCGCAACGGCAACTTACAGGATTTGCACACCATGATCATCGATTGCCACGGTCACTACACGACCGCACCACCCGCGCACGAAGCCTGGCGCGATCAGCAGATCGCCGCGCTCAGGGACGGCGGCACGCCACCACCCCGCCCTGTCATTAGAGACGACGAGATTCGCGAGAGCATCGAAACCGGCCAGTTGCGGATTCAGCGCGAACGTGGGACCGACCTCACGATTTTCTCGCCGCGCGCGGCCGGCATGGGCCATCACCTTGCCACCGCCGAAGCCAACGCACGCTGGTCGAGCGAATGCAACGACCTCGTGCACCGCGTGTGCGGCCTTTTTCCGCGCAACTTCGTCGGCGTGTGCCAGTTGCCGCAGGCGCCCGGCGTGCCGCCTGCGAACTGCATCGCCGAATTGCGGCGCTGTGTCGAAGAGCTCGGTTTTATCGGCTGCAATCTGAATCCGGATCCGTCGGGCGGCCACTGGTCCGGCTTGCCGCTCACGGACCGCTCCTGGTATCCGCTCTATGAAGCGATGGTGGAGCTCGACGTGCCGGCGATGATCCACGTCTCCTCGTCGTGCAATCCGAATTTCCATGCGACGGGCGCGCATTACATCAACGGCGACACGTCGGCGTTCATGCAGTTGCTGCAGGGCGATCTGTTCGCCGACTTTCCCACGCTGCGCTTCGTCATTCCTCATGGCGGCGGCGCCGTGCCGTACCACTGGGGGCGCTATCGTGGACTCGCGCAGGACATGAAGCGCCCGTTGCTTACCGAATACCTGCTGAACAACGTGTTCTTCGACACCTGCGTCTATCACCAGCCCGGCACCGAACTGCTCGCCAAGGTCATTCCGGTCGGCAACATCCTGTTCGCGTCGGAAACCATCGGCGCGGTGCAGGGCATCGATCCGGAGACCGGCCACTATTACGACGACACGCGCCGCTATATCGACGCCATCGAATGGCTCAGCGACGCGGACCGCCAGCGTATCTACGAAGACAACGCGCGCGCCGTGTATGCGCGGCTCTCGCGGCAAATCGATCGACAACTCGCTACACCGGCAACTCAAGGGGCAACGGTATGAATCCAATCGGATGGCGCGAATACGAGTCCGCGCCGCAGGCCAACCCGGCCACACTCGAAGCATTGCGTGAACTCGCGGTCTCGCTGCTGAGCGACAACATGGCGCGCGCGAGCGGCATGGTGGGCTTGCGGCCCTATCATCAGCCAAGAGCGATGGCCGGCACCGCCGTCACGGTTCACACGCGGCCGGGCGACAACCTCGCGATTCATCGCGCGTTCGACTTTTGCCGGCCCGGCGACGTGCTCGTGATCGACGGCGCGGGCGAACTCACACAGGCGCTGATGGGCGAGATCATGGCCAGCTTCGCGGAAAGTCTCGGCGTGCAGGGTCTCGTGATCGACGGCGCGATACGCGATGTCGGCGCGCTGCGCCAGCGCGATTTTCCAGTGTACGCGCGCGGTGTGACGCATCGTGGCCCGTACAAGAACGGACCGGGGGAAATCAACGTGCCGGTCACGGTCGGCGGCACGGTGGTGCATCCTGGCGATATCATTGTCGGCGACGAAGACGGCCTGCTCGCCATCGCCCCGGCCGACGTGGAAGCGGTGATCGCGGGCGCGCGTCGCCAGCATGCGAAAGAAACGGCGGCGTTAAAGTCGATTGCCGACGGCAGGTTCGACCGCTCATGGGTCGTTCCGCACCGGCAACGGATGATGAACAACTGATCGCGGACCTCATGGCGCAATACCTGAACACGGCAACTTTCCTCGAACTCGCGCGCGCTGCGCAGACGCGCGCCGCCGCGCCCTGCTCGTGCACGAAAACACCGCTGGAAGGCTGGCAATCGCAACCTCTGTCGCTCGATGAAACGCAGTTCGAGGAAATCGGCACGTTGTTGCGGGAGGACGATCCGGAGCCGACGTTCAGCGAGTATCTGCCGGGTAAGACCACTTACTGGGCAGCGGACGCGCCTATCGCACCGAGATACTTTCCGTATAACCGGTGCGCCGTGTGGCAATGCTCGTTGTGCGGGCGGCTTTATCTGCGTTACGTGGAAGGCGGCGGGTATTTCGTCGACCGACGGATTCGCGCGGTCCAGGCGGCGTTGATCGAAGACGTGCCTTTAGAAGCGTGATGGTGGGGGCAAACCTCGCGCCACCTAATGCCCCGGCTTCAACGCCGCATACGTGCCTGGCGTAATGCCATACGCGCGCTTGAACAGGCGGTTGAGATGGCTTTGATCGTAGAACCCCACAGCCGCGGCGGCCGTCGCCGCATTGTGGCCCGCCGCGAGCATCCGCTTCGCCGCCAGCAACCGCACCTGCGTCGCGTACGCGTGCGGCGGCAAGCCGAACGCCTTGCAGAAGGCGCGCGTGAGGTAATAGCGGCTCAGGCCGACCAGTTCCGCCAGTTCGTCGACGGAGATATCCCGCTCGTAATTGGCGGCGACGTACTCGCGCACCTGCTCCATCTTGCGTGCCTCGCGCCGCGGTTCGACCGGCTCCTCGCCTGAACGCCCATAGCGCCCGACCAGCATGCCCATCGCGGCCCACCAGTTCGCCTGACGCTCCATCAGCGAGACGGAGCCCTGTTCATCCAGGCTGGCATGCGCCTTGACCAGCAGGCCCGCGAGGTGCGGGTCCTGGTAGAGCCCCGGCGGAATCAGCAGCGGCTTGTCGGCGCGTGCGTCGGGAGAGAAGACCGCGCTGAGCGCGCCAAGACCTTCCATGTCCAGATAGATGGCGCGATAAATCCATTCGCGGCCTTCCCAGACCTCACCGCTATGGTATTCGCCGGGCCCGAAAACCAGCACGCTGCCGGGTCCGGCAATCTCGCTGCCGGCGCGTGTATGACATTGGCCCGCGCCGGCCTCCGTCATGACAATGACGAGTTCGTCGTGCAGATGCCGGTCGAACTTGTGATTGCCGTAACGGGCGCTCGCGAGACACGCGCCGTCCAACGCGCCGTCGCGCCAGCACACCACTTCCGGCTCGCATTTATCCGATGTCTCCATAGTTCGCGCTCCGTGTGCCCTTCAAACCAGCTCGATTCTGACCCGGCGATTGCGACGGCCCTTGTTCTCGATCTTCGCGATGCGGATGGGCCGCGACTGCGCGGTATTGGTAAGATGCGTGCCGCCGCACGCCTGCCGGTCCAGATCGCCGATTTCGACGATGCGCACCGTGCCGTCCGGCGTCGGCGGCGGAGCGACCGAGAGGCTGCGGATCAGACCTTGCGTGGCTTTCGCTTCGGCTGCGCTGACGTAGTAGACGCGCACCTCCATCGCGTTGCGGATCACCTCGTTGGCGGGTTCTTCCAGCAGGCGCAGCGCGTCATTATCCGCGTCGGGCAGATCGAAGTCCATGCGCGCGGTGCCGTCGGCGTTGATCTGCGCGCCGGTCACGAGCGCGCCGGCAAAGCGCTGATACACCAGCGCGTTGAGAATATGCGTAGCGGTATGGAGCTGGGCGACCGTGGCGCGGCGCGCAGCGTCGATAGCCACCTGCACATTGCCGGACAGTTCGAGCGGCTCGTCGAGCAGATGCCACAGCACGTCGCCTTCCGCCGCGACGCCGGTGATACGCACCGCGCCGTGCGCGTGCGTCAGCGTGGCCGCGTCCGACACCTGGCCGCCGCCGCCCGGATGCAACGCGGAACGGCCCAGCACGACCGCGCCCGGCCGTGCGGCGATCACGGCCGTTTCGAAGTCCAGCAGATCCGGCTGCTCATGGCAAAGATAATGCGGCACCTTGATGTCCTCGCAGGAATTGACTGAATATGCCTAAGCATAGCCAGTCCCGTGCGGGGCCGTCTTGGTTAAAAATGCCCTTCGGGCGGATCGCGGCGCCCCGCCGCGGACCCGGCTTCAATCCGCTTCAACCCTGGCGGAAAATCGGCGCACCCCACGGCGCGCCGATCGTGCCGCCATCCACGACGATCTCGGCGCCCGTCATTCCCGACGCGTCGCCGGACGCAAGGAAAAGCACCGCTGCCGCGACTTCTTCCGGCGTTGCGAGGCGGGCCATGGGAATACGCGGCGCAAACGCCTGTTCGGTTCCGTCGAGCGTCGCGCCTTCGCGCGCGCCACGCGTCCAGATCGGCGTACGCGTGCCGCCGGGAATCACCGTATTCACACGAATGCCGCGCTGCACGAGTTCCGACGCGAACACCTTCGCCATGCCCGTAATGCCGGCTTTGCTAGCGGAATACGCCGCCGCCCCCGGCGAACCGAGTTCGCGCATCACCGAGCCGTTCAACACCACCGCGCCGCCCGCGCTCATCAGCGGCAGTGCCGCTTGAACCGTCAGAAAAACCGCCGTCAGGTTGGTGCGAAGAATCGCCTCGAACGCGGCAGCCGAGGTGCCGCCGAGCGGCGTCGGCCCGGAGATGCCTGCGTTGGCGAAGACGATGTCGAGCGACCCGAAAGCGCCTTTGATCTGTTCGAACAGCGAGCCGATTGCCGCTTCGTCGTCGAGATTGGCCTGCACGCCCAGCGCGTTTTCGCCCAACTCCGTCACCGCCTGGTCGAGCTTCGCACGGTCGCGGCCCGTGATCACCACCCGCGCGCCTTCGGCGATCAGAAGTTTTGCCGTGACGAAACCAATGCCGCTATTCCCGCCAGTCACCAACGCTGTCTTTCCAGTGAAACGCATCATCTCTCTCCTTGATTGCGCCGCCCGCGCACCGGACATCACGGCGGCGCAGCGGCTGGAACGATTGAATCAAGCGGCAAAGCGCCGCTGCACGCGGACATCTCGCAAGACGCCCTTAGCCGGACAATCTGCATGTTGATCATCATGCACATTTTCAGTATTATGCTCATCATACAGATTGTCAAGAGGGTGACGGAAATGGGCTACTCGCAGGCGCAAAAAGCAGAAAGCCGGCAGCGCGTTCTGGAAACAGCCGCGCGGCAAATCCGGGAAGACGGGATCGAGTCGCTCGGCGTGGCGGACTGCATGCGGCGCGCCGGGCTCACGCATGGCGCGTTCTACGGCCACTTCGCTTCGCGTGACGCGCTGATCGTAGAGGCGTTGGAATATGCAGTCGCGCAGAGCGAGAAACGTATCGCGGCGTTGAACACGGGGTCGGGCGAGGCCGGATCAGCGAAGAAAGACCCGTTGCGGGCAATTGCCGACGTATTCCTCAGCGACCGTCATATCAGGAATCCCGGCAGCGGGTGCGCGCTGTGCGCGCTTGCCGGCGAAGCGCGGCATGCGGCACCGGAAATCCGCGAGCGTCTGACGCTTTACGTGCACAGGCTCGCGTCGCAAATAGCGCAGACGCTGGCGGGGCATAGCGAAAGCCTGGCGCTCGGCATCGTTGCGACCATTGTGGGCGCGGTGACGCTGGCGCGTGCTGTCGACGATCCCGAACTCGCCAGATCGATTCTTGCCGGATCGCTCGATCTGATCGTGGCACAAGGCGGCGACGCTTAACGGAAACGGCGCCCGCCTGCATTTGAAGACACCTGCGTGCAGTCGCACGCCGGGCGATTCTTCAAGGCTCTTGGTCCTTATGCGCTGGCGTTCGATGATTAGCTGAAACTGTCAGTTAGCGTCGCGCAGGGTCGTTGCTAGGATGGCCGATTGGCCTTCCCATTCAGACTCGACTCAAAGGACACTCATTCATGGCGCTGTTCACAAGACGGGCTTTCATTCGCGTCGCACTGGCTTCCTCGCTGACCACGATCGCGGCGCGGAGCAATGCGCAAACATCGGCCTCGAATGGCCAGCTGGTCGCGCTGCGGATCGGCTATCAGAAGTCGTCGACCCTGATCACGCTCCTCAAGGCACGCGGTTCGCTCGACAAGGCGCTGGCGCCGTTGGGCGTTCGCGTGTCATGGAATGAATTTTCGAGCGGCTTGCCCCTGACCGAAGCGCTTAATGTCGATGCCGTCGATTTCAGCGCCGACGTGGCGGACACCGTACCGATCTTCGCGCAAGCCGCGCATGCAAACTTCGTCTATGTCGCGCAGGAAGCGCCGTCGCCGGGCGCGCAGGCGATCATCGTCAAGCAGGACAGTGCGCTCCATACGCTCGCCGATCTCAAAGGCAAGCGCATTGCCGTGACCAAGGCCGCCGGCAGTCACTACCTGCTGCTTGCGGCGCTCATCAAGGCGGGCCTTACGCCCGCGGATGTCCGCATCAGCTACCTCACGCCGGCCGACGGCCGCGCCGCCTTCGAGCGCGGCAGCGTGGATGCGTGGATCACGTGGGATCCATACGTGGCATCCGTCGACCACGAGGCCGACGTGCGCATTCTCGCGGACGGCAAGGGGCTCGCTTCATATCAGCGCTACTACCTTGCATCGAACCGCTTCGCGACGGCGCACCCTGATGTCATCCAGATCGTATTCGACCAGTTGACGCAAGCCGGCGATTGGTTGCGCGCGCACCCTCAGGAAGCGGCCCAGACACTCGCGCCAATCTGGGGACTCGACGCCGCCACCATCGAACGTGCGAATGCGCGCCGCAGTTATGCGGTACGCCCTGTTCTTGCGCAGAATTTCGGCGAGCAGCAAAAGATCGCGGATACGTTTTTTCAGGCCGGATTGTTGCCTGCCAGGGTGGACACGGTGCAGGCGCAACGCTGGGACTTCGGGGCGAAACGCGCGGAGGCTGCGGGTAGCTGACACGCGGTGTCAAAACGGTGTCAAAACGTACGGAGAAAACCGAATAAATCGCGTTGCGGAACGCCGCTCCAAATGTTTTTGGACAGTCGATTATCATGATTCGATCACCTCACTCGAACGACTCGGTGTTGGATATGACGAATACAGGCAAGGCTTTGATAATCGCGCTGGTTCTGGTGGATCTGGGATTCATCGCTTACCAGTTGCTCCCGAAAGGCGAGCGCTCCGAAGCGGCGTCCGCCGCGGTAACGGCCGACTCCGCCACTACGGCGGCGGTCGATCCGCGATTGGACGGCACGCATGTAACCGCCGGCAACGTGGTCTCCACTACGCCGTCTGCGAACAGTACGGGCGAGATCGCGGGCGCGCCGTTGGCGTCCCAATCCGGCTCCGTCACCAACGAGGCGGAAACGGCCGCAAAGCCGCCAGGACAGCGCCATAAACAGGTTCGCGCGGCCGGACCGACCGAAACGCGCGAATCGGTGACGGCGCAGCCGGTCAACCGCGCACGTGACGACCTGAGCCGCCACGGCTCGAATGCCGTCGCGGCGGCCATGACGGAACAGCTCGTCAGGGAGTCTTCCAAACCCGATCCGTCGCTGCCGCTGCCGCCGCCAATCCAGGCCGCGCCGGGCAGCCAGGATCACGGCGGGTCGAACCCCGTTGCCGCCGCGATAACGCAGGAACTGGTGCGGGAATCCGCACGCGTCAATCCAGCCCCGCAGACACCCGCACCGGGCGGCACGCAGTAAGACCGTAGTCCGAAATAACCGGATGGCGGCGCCCATGCGTGGGCAGCCGAGTCTCGCCGACGTGCGCGCGGCAAGCTTCAGTGCGCGAGAAAGTCCACCACCATACGGTTGAATTTCTCCGCATGTTCCCACTGCGCCCAGTGTCCGCAGCGGCTGAAAATATGCATCTCGGCATTCTGCATACCCGCGACGAGGCGCAGACCCACATCCATCGGCACAAAGCGATCGTCGCGCCCCCAGATCACCAGCGTCGGCGCCGCAATCTCGCCGAGACGCGGGCCGAAGTCGTTGAACTGCTTCGGATTGGCCGCGAGACTCTTCACGAAGTTTTCCAGATGATCACGACGCGCCAGCATATTGTCGAGCCGCGCCTGCATCAGATCGTCGGTCAGCGCCCTGGCATCGAACACGAAGACGTTCATCATCCGCTTCAGGTTGTCGATTGTCGGTTCGCGATACAGGCCTTGCAGCAGCTTGATGCCTTCTGTCGGCATCGGCACGAACTGGCTGGGGCCGCCGGTTCCACCGCCCATCAGTACCAGTTTGCCGACACGCTGTGGATTGGCGAGCGCGAACGCCACGGCGCTATGACCGCCCATCGAATTGCCGATGATGTGCACGCGTTCAATGTCGAGCGCATCGAGCAAGCCCTTCAGCGAACGTGCGTTGAGTTCGGAGCGCGAGCCGTTGCACACGACCGGATCGCTTTTGCTCCAGCCCAGACAGTCCAGCAGGATGACCCGATAGCCCGCCGCGACGAGCGGCTCGACGTTGCGATTGAAGTTCGCCCAGCCGCTCGCACCCGGGCCCGAGCCGTGCAGCATCACCACGGTTTCGGCGCCCTGGCCGGCGTCGTTGTAGTGCAACTGCACTTCTCCTTCGCCTTCCTTGATACGCACGAATTTGCTGGTCGACGCTTCGGTGATTGCCGATACATTCGAGGTCATGTTGCTTTCCTTGATCTGAAGAGAATTGATTGGCTGCGCACACCGCTCAGTCGCGCGCGAGCAGCATTCGGCGGCGCTATTGCGCTATTGCGTCATTGCGTCATTGCGCGGCAACCGGCGCGTAGACCGGCGCCGGCTTGCCAACGGCGAGCCACGCCGCAACCGCCGCGACCGCGATCAACGGAATGCTCGCGCTCAGCAGCACAGATGCGCTCTGCCCGATCGCCAGCAACTGTCCGGCGATCAAAGGTCCGAGAATCGAGCCCATGCGCCCCACCGCCACGGCGGCGCCCACGCCGGTACCACGCACGTGCGTCGGATAGACGCTGCTCGCGAGCGCATACAGCACCGACTGTCCGCCGACCAGAAACAGACCCGCAAGCAAACCGCCGCACGCCATCGACACACCGCCGCTCGCCGCCACGAGCGCGGCCAACGCCGCGGCAATGCCCAGATACATGCCGGTCACGGTGCGACGCTTGCCGATGCGATCCATCAGGCTTGCGATCACGATCGCGCCGATGCCGCCGCCGATGTTGAACATCATCTGCACGACGCCCGATTGCACGCGCGTGAGTCCACGGCTCAGCACCAGCGACGGCAGCCAGTTGATCAGGAAGTACAGCACGATCAACGTGCCCAGATAGCTGATCCACAGCGCGACCGTCGTGCCGGCTCGCCCTTCCTTCCACAATGCCTGCGCGATGCCGGACGGCGCCTCGCCCAACCCACGCGAGCCGCCGGAGCGCGCGGCAACGAAATGCGCCGACTCGCGCATGAAGATCGCCAGCAACGGCAGCACCAGCAGCGGTCCCACGCCGCCGACGTAGAAGATATGCCGCCACCCCGCATCGCCCGGACTCACGATGCCGATCACCGCCGCGAGCGCCGCACCGAACGGCATGCCGCAATACATCGCGCCCACTGCCGTATTGCGTTGATCCGGCGAGGCCGCTTCCGAGCACAGCGCGATCAGGTTCGGCATTGCGGCGCCCAGACCGAGTCCCGTGAGAAAGCGCGCGGCCAGCAGACTGTTCAGGTCCCACACCTGCGTAGTGGCAATCGAGAAGATGCCGAACAGCGCGACCGAGAGCATCAGCACGCGCTTGCGGCCAAGCTTGTCGGCGAGCCGTCCGCCAATCGCCGCGCCGGGCAGCAGGCCGAGCGCGCCGATGCTGAATGCCCAGCCCATCTGCGCGACCGCGAGATGAAATTCGCGAGCCATGCGCGGCGCCGCGACGCCGGTCGATTGCAGATCCAGCCCTTCCAGTAACGCGACGATCAGGCATAGGCCGATCGTGACGGCACCGGTGGTGCGAGTATTGGTTGATCGCTGCATAAAAAGTCTCCAATGTGTTTTCAGCATCGCTCTTGGCGGCGATAACGCTGGGTGGTTGCCGGCGGCTCGGGCAGCCGCCAGGCTTCTAAAAAAGCTAGACGCCGGCCGCGCGTTTCAGGTCCAGCGCCACGTCGACGATCATGTCTTCCTGGCCGCCGACCATGCGCCGCTTGCCCAGCTCGACCAGAATGTCGACGGCTTTCAGGCCGTACTTCTTCGCGGCCACTTCGGAATGCCGCAGGAAGCTCGAATACACGCCCGCATAACCGAGCGCCAGGGTTTCACGGTCCACGCGTACCGGACGGTCCTGCAAGGGCCGCACGATATCGTCGGCGGCATCCATCAGCGTGTAGAGATCGGTGCCGTGGTGCCAGCCGGCGCGCTCGGCCGCGGCAATGAACACCTCCAGCGGCGCATTGCCCGCACCCGCGCCCATGCCCGCGAGACTCGCATCGATGCGGTCGCAACCTTCTTCCACCGCGACGAGCGAATTCGCGACGCCGAGGCTGAGGTTGTGGTGCGCGTGCATGCCGGTCTTGGTCTCCGGCTTCAGCACGGCCTTCAATGCGCGAAAGCGCGCACGCACGTCGTTCATGTTCATCGCGCCGCCGGAGTCGACCACGTAAATACACGTTGCTCCGTAGCTTTCCATCTTTTTCGCTTCGACGGCGAGGTTTTCCGGCGTGGTCATGTGGCTCATCATCAGGAAGCCGACCGTGTCCATGCCGAGTTCGCGCGCGTATTCGATATGCTGCTTCGAAATGTCAGCCTCGGTGCAATGCGTGGCGACCCGCACGATACGCGCGCCCGCCTGGTACGCCGCCTTCAGATCGTGAATCGTGCCGATGCCGGGCAACAGCAGCGTGGCGATCTGCGCGTGCCCGACCACGTCGGCGACCGCTTCGATCCACTCGAGGTCGCTATGCGCGCCGAAGCCGTAGTTGAAACTCGACCCTTGCAGACCGTCGCCATGCGCGACTTCGATACTGTCCACCTTTGCGTTGTCGAGCGCGCGAGCGATCTGCTGCACGTTGTCGATCGAATACTGATGACGGATCGCGTGACTGCCGTCGCGCAGCGTCACGTCGGAGATATAGAGTTTCCTGTCCATGAGAAGCGTCTCCTTAAGCCTGCACGAGGGATTGCGCCATGCGCTCCGCGGTCGCGAGCGCGGCCGAGGTCATGATGTCGAGATTGCCCGCATACGCCGGCAGATAATGCGCCGCGCCTTCGACCTCGATGAACACCGAGGTCTTCAAACCGCTGA
Organism: Paraburkholderia dioscoreae; assembly: GCF_902459535.1. Taxonomy (NCBI): domain Bacteria; kingdom Pseudomonadati; phylum Pseudomonadota; class Betaproteobacteria; order Burkholderiales; family Burkholderiaceae; genus Paraburkholderia; species Paraburkholderia dioscoreae. The sequence goes on along the minus strand of NZ_LR699554.1, from coordinate 808,014 downwards.
AGCGGCCAAGGCCCGGAATGTTCAACGGCACGTCGGCGGCGATTTCGTCGAACTGCACTTTCTGCTTCAGACGGTAGCCGGGCACGTACGCATGCACGGCAGCGGCCATCGCTTCGATCGAGGCTTCCACCTGCGCGCGGTCGGCGAGATCCGACAGCACGTAGACCGTGTCGCGCATCATCACCGGCGGCTCGGCCGGATTGAGCACAATGATCGCTTTGCCTTTGGCCGCGCCGCCCACGGCTTCGATCGCCTTCGAGGTGGTTTCGGTGAACTCGTCGATATTCGCGCGCGTGCCGGGACCGGCCGACCTGCTGCTGATCGACGCGACGATTTCCGCGTAGTGCACCTTCGCCACGCGCGAGACCGCGGCCACCATCGGAATCGTTGCCTGACCGCCGCACGTCACCATGTTGACGTTGCGGCTGTCCAGATGTGCGTCGAGATTCACGACCGGCACGCAGTACGGCCCGATCGCGGCAGGCGTCAGATCGATCAGCCGGATGCCAGGTTTCAGCGCGCGCAGGAACGCGTCGTTCTTCACATGTGCGCCGGCCGAGGTGGCGTCGAACACGAAGTCGATGTCCTCGAACACCGGCAGGCGCGTCAGCCCTTCCACGCCTTCGTGCGTAGTGGCGACGCCGAGCCGCGCAGCGCGCGCGAGACCGTCGGACGCCGCGTCGATACCGACCATTGCCGCCATCTCCAGGTGCTCGCTGTGCCGCATGATCTTGATCATCAGATCGGTGCCGATGTTGCCGGAGCCGATGATCGCGGCCTTGAGTTTTTCGCTTGCCATGTGAGTCCTCAGTCGGATGATTGCTTATGCGGAGAAAATCGCGCGAGCGCTGCCGAGGCCTTCGATCTGCGCGCTGAACGTGCCGGGCTGCGTCACCGCGACCATCGGGCCGAGCGCGCCGGTCATGAGGACGTCGCCGGCTCGCAGCGGCGTGCCGAGTTGCTGCAGCCGGTCCGCGAGCCACACGGCGGCGTTCAGCGGATTGCCGAGACACGCAGCGCCGTTGCCGCGCGAGAGCGTTTCGGCATCGTTCGAAAGGGTCATCGCGCAAGCCGAGAGATCGACGTCGCGCAGCAGCACGGGGCGGCTGCCGAGCACGAAGCGCGCGCTCGACGCGTTGTCCGCGACCGTATCGACGAAGCGGATATTCCAGCCCTCGATGCGGCTGTCCACGACTTCGATTGCGGCGACCGCGTACGCCGTCGCGCGAATCAGGTCGGCGTAGGTGTGCTTTTCATGCGTGAGATCGTGTTCGAGTACGAGCGCGATTTCCGCTTCGACCTTCGGCTGGATCAGTTCGCCGAGCGGCACCGGCTGGTTGTCGCCATACGCCATCGACGCGAACAGCGCGCCGAAGTCCGGTTGATCGACGCCGAGCTGCCGTTGCACCGCGGGGGAAGTCAGGCCGATCTTGCGGCCGACAATACGCTCGCCGGCGGCCACTCGCGCCTCGACGTTGACCTGTTGCACTGCATACGCGAGGCCGGCGGCGTCGGCTGCGTTCAGATGGGCGAAGCGCTCGTCGTCGCGCAACGGCGCGATGGTCTGACGCGTGTGTTCGGATTCGTGCAACCGCAGGGCCAGCGCTTCAGCATTGCTTCGATGGTTCATATCGGGTTCCGTGATTCGTCAGGCGGTTTCGGCAATGGGCCGCGCGTGCATCGCGCCGAAGCCCGCGATCCACTCGGGGATCGGCCGGTAGTAATCGAGCGTGGCGCGATAAGGTCCGTACGCCTGCAGCGCGCCGAATGCGGCGATCCACGTGCGGACCTCGTGCGCGGACTTGCCTGCCTCGCGCGTGATCGCGGTATCGGTGAAGCCGTCGAGCGCGGGCAATTCCCCTTCTTCGAGCAGCTTCAGGAACGCGCGGTCCCATTCGGGATTCAGCGGATGCAGGCGGCTGTCGCCCGCGGCGAACGCGCGGGCCGCCGCGACAGTGCGGGCCTGGCGCGCCGCCCGGGCTTCCGGCGATGGATTGCGGCCAGCGATCAGACGCTCGGCGACTTCGTCCGTGGCGCCCGCCAGTTCGGGCACCGGCGGCTCGTGCGAAATGCCGCCGGAGCCGATCACCAGCACGCGTTGACCGGACCGCGCGAGGCTGCGGCCCAGCGCGTCGCCGAGCAAACGCGCACGGCGGCACGACGCCATAGGCGGCGCGACCGAGTTGATGAACACCGGCACGATCGGATAACGGTCCAGTGAGCCGGTGAGAATCTCCAGCGCCTGCGCGCAACCGTGGTCGACCTGCATCCGGTACGACAGGGCAACGTCGACGTCGGCGGCGAGCACGGCTTGCGCGAGATCGAGCGCGATGTCGGCGGGGACCGCAAGCTGGCCCGCCAGACTGCCGAAGTCGCCAACCGCGCTCGCCGAAGCGCCGATGCAGAACGGCGGCATCACGTCGTAGAAGAAACCGTTGTAGTGGTCCGGCGCGAACACGACGACCAGTTGCGGATCGAAGGCCGCAACACGTGCGCGCGCCGCCGCGTGAATCCGCCCGACTTCCTCGACGACGTCCGGCGCCGGATCGCAGTAGCCGCTAAGCGGCGTGTGGGAAAGACATTCGAGCAACACCGGCATGTCAGGCTCCGGTCGCAACGGCCGCGATGGCCGCGACGCTTTCCGACGCGACGGCCCGCTCAGGCACCGCAAGCTTCACCGCGGGCCACTCGCCCGGCTTCAGCGAGAGCTTGACGGCAAGTTCGCCGATGCAGTCCGACACCTGTTGCGGCGTGCACATACCCGCGACGAAACGATCGGGCCGCAGCAACACGACCGACTCCGGCACACGTGCGAACCACTCCTTCAGCCGACCCTGCACATCGCCGATGGCGATCACGCCCTCCGGCACGTCGTCATGAAAAGCCAGCTGATTGTCGGGCTTGGCGAGCACGAAACAGCCGCCGAGGCGTTGCCACGTTTCGCGCGCAAGCGGCGACAACCCGAAGGTGGGATCCGAGCCCCAGCCGATAATCGCAAAGCGACTGCCGAGCACGTCGTCCAGACGCACGACGTTGCCGTCCACTGTGCGTACACGAGGCTGAATGAACATGCGCCCAACCGGCGAGTGACACAACGGATCACGGCCGTACACGAGGCGGCCGAGCAGCGACTCGCGCTTCTCGCTCATCAGGCCGAGCAGCCGGCCGGGCGCGGAATGACCGGAGCGTTCCAGCACGCGAGCCAGCACGCCATGCTTGCGTTTGCGCTCCGCCAGCAGGACCACACCCGTTTCGTAGCGCGGCATCGGCTTGAAACGCATCTCCACGAAGTAGCGCTTCATGGCGGGGACCACGTTGAAGGTCCGCACGAAGGCGTCGCGGAATTTGATGCCGAAGCGGCTCGTCGGCGCGAAGATGTCGCCCGCCACTTCCGAGAGATGGATCATCGAGCGGGCGTGAGCGCGGCGCTCCGCCGTGTAGGTGTCGAGTAACGCGTCGCCGGCGATCTGCTTGACCACCATTGCCAGCTTCCAGCCGAGATTGCTAGCGTCGCGAATCCCGCTGTTGTAGCCCTGCCCTTGCCAGACCGGCATGATGTGCGCGGCGTCGCCGGCCAGCAGCACGCGGTCCACGCGGAAGGTGCTGGCGAGCCGCGCATTGTGCGTATAGACACGCTTGCGGATGTAGTCCACCTTCTGCGGATCGGCCACCACCTTGCGGATCAGCGCAGCCATGTTCTCCGGCTTCGACAGTTCCTCTTCGGTTTCTCCCGGCATGACCATGAATTCGAAGCGGCGAATGCCGTGCGGCAACGCCGCCGACACGTACGGCCGTTCTGGATCGCAATGCATGTAGATGTGCGGCGAGCCGATCGGGTCATTACGCACATCCACCACGATCCATTGATTCGGTTTCGTACGTCCCTCGAAAGGCACGTCGAGCATGCGGCGCACGAAGCTGTTGCCGCCGTCCGCGCCGACCATGTACGACGCGCGCACCGTGCGGCGGCGGCCTCTCTCGTCCTCCGCCTCGATCGTCACGCCGGTCGCGTCCTGCGTGAACCCGCTCACGCTGGTGCCGAACAGCACCTGGACATGCGGGAAGCGGCGCAGCCCTTCGTACAGCACACGATCAGCGAGCGGCTGGATGAATGCATTGCGGCGCGACCAGCCGAATTCGTCGGTGCGCGGTTCGATCGACGCGAAGCAATGACCGGTGTGCGTGACGAAGCGCATCCAGTGGTCAGGCGTGGTGTGCGGCAACAGCACGTCGGCGAGGCCGACCGATTGGAACACGCGCAGCGCTTCGTCGTCGAGACCGATGGCGCGCGGATAGTCGATGATCTGTTCGAGCTTTTCCAGCACCACCACGCGCACGCCCTGCAAGCCCAGGTAATTGGCGATCATCAAACCAACGGGACCGGCACCGATAATCGCCACGTCGGCGGACACGGTTTCGCAGCGGCGGCTCGCGGCCACCGGATCATTCGATGAGGGCATACTGTCTCCTTTCCCGCGAGCGGCCGAACGCGCCGCCGCTTCAGATAGCGGACTTGTTTGAAATATCCAGGGAGAGCACGGCGTGACGATTGCGTATCGCCATGGCGAAAAAGTCGCGCATGAGATGCGGCATCTCGCGTCTCCATGAATCGTTGATTTGCTCGCAGTCTAGGACTCGCGCCGTACGGCCTCAACAATTTGTGAGAAATGTGCATAGAATGCACATGGTTGATTTAATGAGGTTTTCTGGTGACAAAATACACAAGCGTGCGGGGGCTCGCGCGCGGCCTGCAGGTGCTGCAGGCGCTCAATTCCGTGGAAAGCGGCCGCGCCACCAGCCAGCAGATCAGCGATCTGACCGGACTGCATCGCACCACCGTGCGACGACTGCTGGAGACGTTGATGGAGCAAGGTTTCGTGCGGCGCAGCGCGTCGGACGACAGTTTCCGCCTGACGCTGCAGGTTCGTTCGTTGAGCGAAGGTTTTACGGACAACGAACGGATTGCAATGATCGCACCGCCGATCATGGGACAATTGCTGCAGCGCGTTGCGTGGCCTTCGGACCTCACTACGCCGGACGGCGACGCGATGATCATCCGCGAAACGACGCACCGCTTCAGTCCGCTCTCGTTTCACCGTTCGATGGTCGGGCGCCGTTTGCCGATTCTGCTGACCGCTGCCGGGCGTGCCTACTTTGCGATGTGCCCCGACGGCGAGCGCGAGGACATTCTCGAATTGCTGCGCTCGGGCGTGGGCGGTGAGGAGCAGAAAGCGCTCGCCGCCAACGACACGTTGATAAAGAGCCTCGTGAAACGGGTGCGCACGGACGGCTTCGGCTCCAATCACGGCGACTGGTCCGCGCAAAGCAAGATCGGCGCGGTCGCCGTTGCGATCGTCTCGCGCGAACGTGTGCTGGCGAGTCTGAATGTGGTGTTTCTTTCGCGGGCGGTGACGCTCGCGGAGGCGAAACGACGCTACGTGCCGGAGCTCCAGACCGCAGTGCGCGAGATGGTTGCCGCGCTCGAATCGCAGGATGAGTCGGGTGGAAAGAAGCCGGAGTGAAGGACGTGGCGCCGGCGGGGTTCCTGCGTATATTCACTGCCGTTTACCCTTTGCCGTTCGCCGCTTACCGCGCGCCTATTCTTCAGCGGAATACTCGACGCCCCAACCACCGCAGATTGACCAAAAAACAGGCTTCTGTTCGCCGGATTGAAACCCACCGTGCAGGCGCACACTGACATCGTGCCAATCGCGCAAAAGGAGCCTCAAATGTCTTCCCGCCACGACAAAAACGACGAGTTCGAAATCGGCCTGCCGGCTGTTTCGACGACTGAATGGACGAGCCCGGTGCCGGGCGCTGACGCCGATACGATGCGCGGGCTGCACCTCGCATCGGAAAGCGTGTTGTGCCTCGCAACGCAGACTTACGACGCGGTTGCGCGCGGCGACGCGGCGGGTGCGCAAGCGGCGCGCGCCTCGCTCGAACAGCAATTGGCACTGGCCACGCGCCTGATCGACGAGCTTCTGCTCGACGGCGCCGGCCCGCACACGACGCATTGACCGGCCGGCAGGCCGGACAGCACCAATCGCAGTCTCAACTTCTGAAAACTGAAATGAGCGCTCTGACGGTAGTTCTCTGCATCTGGTTCATGGTGGCCGTTTGTGCCGTTCTCTTCATTCGCGGCGCCAACCCGCGCGTAGGGCGTCCCCGCAAGGCGCCGCAAAAGCGCCCGGCGCGCTTTTCGATCGCGGAGTAACAGCGCGCTGGCGGCAGCGATTCGCTCGTGACAACACGTGCGAATTCTTCGAACGATCTCATCGGAATAGTTGTACGGCAAACGCGGCCCGGCGGCCCATCATCACCACAGGTCGCAACGACCCGGCCGCCATCGCAGCGTAAGTGCGACCGGCAATGTGCCGCACGGCCGTCATTTGCGTAGCCCTATTCCACGGAGATCGTCATGCTGAAGTTTTACTTCCACCCCTCGCCGAACCCGATGAAAGTCGCGTTGATGCTCGAAGAACTGCAGACCCCGTTCGAGTTGATCGCGGTCGACACGTTCAGGGGCGAGCAACATCGCCGCGAGTTTCGCGAGATCAACCCGAACGCAAAAGTCCCCGCGATTACCGACGACGGCGTGACCGTGTTCGATTCGCACGCCGTCTTGCTGCACCTCGCGGCGAAACACGAGCGCTTCCTGCCGACATCGGCTGCCGAGCGTGCGCAGGCCTTGTCGTGGCTGATGTTCGTCGCGACCGGACTGTCGCCGTTTTCGGGCCAGGCGGTGCACTTTCTGCATCACGCGCCGACGCCGCTGCCCTATGCGCGCAATCGCTATCTGAAGGAAGTCGAGCGCCACTATCGCGTGCTGGACGAACGCCTCGCGACGTCGAAGTATCTGGCCGGCGATACTTATTCGGTCGCGGATATCGCACTGTGGGGCTGGGCCAACTTCGCCGGCTACATTCTCGGCGAAGCGGGTTTGAGCGCGTATCCGAACGTAAAGCGCGTGGTGGACGAAATCTCCGTGCGTCCCGCCGCGGCACGCGCACAGGCCTTGAAGAACAAGCTGACGCTGAAAGCCGAGTTCGATGAAGAAACACGCCGCGCGCTGTTTCCACAAAACGAAGAAATGACCGCTTGAGCGTCCTGCTGTTGGACATGCCGCGCAACCTGTTGCCACTTTGCGGCGGTTGCGCGGCCAGGCATATTGCGGGTTATTTGAGGCCAAGCCGTTTGGCCAACCGGTTCAGATTCGCCCGATCGAGACCGAGTTCGCGCGCAACCGCTGCCCAATTCCGGTTGTGGCGCGCCAATGCGTCGAGAACGGTGGTCCGCTCGAACTCGGTCACCGCGCTGCGGAAGTCCTTCACGCCGGTCCCGGCCGGATCGGCGGGCATTTGACTTGTGGTTTCGTCCGGTGCGGCCGACAGCGCGAAGTCGGTGGCGGTCAACGTCAGAATCCGACGGCGCTCGCGATTCGCGGCTAGCGCCTTGAGCGCGCTCCGCCCGATCAGATGCTCGAGTTCACGCACGTTGCCCGGCCACGGATAATGCAGCAGCGCGGCTTGCGCATCCGCCGCGAGACGCAGGCTCAGCAGCCCGAGCCGGGAGCGATTCTCTTCAAGGAAAAAACCTGCGAGAAGCAGCACATCGCGGCCGCGTTCGCGCAGCGGCGGCACGCGTAACGGATAGACGCTGAGACGATGATAGAGGTCCGCGCGAAAGCGCCCCGCGCGCACCTCTTCGGCGAGATCGCGATTGGTGGCCGCGATCAGCCGCACGTCGACCTTGTGTTCGTGGTCCGAGCCGATCCGCTGCAACTGGCCGTTCTGCAGAACCCGCAACAGCTTGGCCTGCACGAGAAGCGGCAGTTCTCCCACCTCGTCGAGAAACATCGTTCCGCCATCCGCCAGTTCGAATTTGCCGCGCCGGTCCGACGACGCGCCGGAGAATGCGCCCCGCACATGCCCGAACAGTTCACTCTCGACCAGCGTGTCGGGCAGCGCGGCGCAATTCAGACTGACGAGCGGCTTATTCGCGCGCGACGAGAGCGCATGAATTGCGTTGGCCACGAGTTCTTTGCCGACGCCTGTCTCGCCGGTGATCAGCACGGTCAGATCACTGCCGGCGACAACCTCGATCTCCTGCATCAACTGCGTGTGGGCTTCACTGCTGCCGATCATCTCACGCCGACTCTGGCTACTCGCCTGCCGGTAGGCCTCCGCGCGCCGCCTCTCCGCCTCGCCGCTGCGCGCCAGCGTATCGATCCGCTCGACGACACTCACCGTAGCCGCTGCAAGACTCAGAAACGCCTGTAGCGAGGCCATGTCGATGCGATCGAAGCGCGCCGGGTCCAATGCATCGAGCGTGAGCAAACCCCACGGCCGGCCGCGAACAAACAGCGGACAGCCGAGGCAATCGTGAACTTCGAGATGCCCGGTGGCGCCTTGCACGAGGCCGTCGTAGGGATCCGGCAAATCGGAGTCGGCGGCGAAACGCGTCGGCTCCGAGCGCGACAGAAGTTGCTCGAAGCGCGGATGGTCGGTGACACGAAAGCGCCGCCCAAGCGTATCGCTGCTCAAACCGTCGATCGCGAGCGGCACCAGCGTGTCGCCTTCCAGACGCAACAACGCCGCCGCGTCGCCGGGAAACAGCGTCCGCAGGCTGCTGAGCAAACGGCGGTAACGCTCGCGGTCGGACAGGTCGCGCGAGAGATCGAGGATCAGGGGCGTGAGGACGTCGAGCAGTGCCTGCGCAGTCAGATCGACTCCGTCTGGAGTCTTTGCGACCAGGGTCGAATTGACCATCATCGAATTCAGATCGTTGATTTATTTGCATTTTATACCTGGCACGAAACATGGATAGAAAAGCACGACAGTCGATGCACGACTGACTACCCATTCACACCAGGACTATTTATGCTTTCCGCCGAACACCGCGCTATCGTCAAAGCCACCGTTCCTCTTCTCGAGAGCGGAGGCGAAGCGTTGACCACGCACTTCTACAAGATTCTCATCGGCGAACATCCCGAAGTGCGTCCCATGTTCAACCTCGCGAATCAGGCAAGCGGCGCGCAGCCACGCGCGCTGGCCAACAGCGTGCTGATGTACGCGCGTCACATCGATCAACTCGAACAACTCGGCGGGCTGGTCTCGCAGATCATCAACAAGCACGTCGCACTGAATATCCTGCCGGGGCACTATCCGATTGTCGGACAGTGCCTGCTAAGAGCCATCCGCGAAGTGCTCGGCGCCGAAATCGCAACGGATGCGGTCATCGCAGCGTGGGCCGCCGCATATCAACAACTTGCCGATCTGCTGATCGGGCTCGAAGAAAAAATCTACGCCGAGCGGGAAGCGGCGCCGGGCGGCTGGCGCGGCACGCGGCTCTTTCGTGTCGCGCGTAAAGTGCGGGAGAGCGACGAGATCACGTCGTTCTATCTGCGCCCCGACGACAACGGCGAGTTACTCGCGTTTCATCCGGGACAATATATCGGCGTACGGCTGTATATCGACGGCGAAGAAGTACGCCGCAATTACTCGCTCTCGGCCATGTCGAATGGCCGCGAATACCGTATCAGCGTAAAGCGCGAACCGAATGGAAAGGTGTCGAATCATCTGCATACGCACGTCAACGAAAACGACACAGTCGAACTGTTTGCGCCGGCCGGCGACTTCACGCTCGAACCGGGCGACAAGCCGCTGGTGCTGATTAGCGGCGGCGTGGGCATCACCCCCACGCTGGCCATGCTGCAAGCCGCGTTGAATACCCGTCGTGTCGTGCACTTCATCCACTCGGCACGTCATGGCGGCGTTCATGCATTCCGCGACACGATCGAGCAACTGGCCGCGCGTCACCCGCAATTGAAGCGTTTCTATTGCTACGAACAGCGCCGCGCCAACGATGCCGACGCCGATGGCATCGGCTATCTCGACCAAACGCGTCTCCATGCCTGGCTGCCGGAAACCCGCGACGTCGACGTCTATTTCCTCGGCCCGATCGCGTTCATGAAGGCCGTCAAGAAGCATCTGAAGGCGATCGGCGTGCCGGAATCACAAAGCCGCTATGAATTCTTCGGCCCGGCTGCGGCGCTGGAATAAACCCTGGTGGATTGGTCACGGCTGCGTTGGACACGCCGCTGGCTGGTCCATTTCGAACGGGCATCCGGGACACCCGTTCGATTCTTCCGCCTTTAGCCTTTACGAAGACGTCTTTACGATGCCGCGCAAGCGCCTCAGTAAAGCGTCAGCATGCTCGCGATCAACCTTTGATATTTCGCGCTGATTCAGTATCGCCTCGATGCGCTGACGCCAATAGCCCGGGTCACTCACTAACGACGTGCAAGCCATCGAATCACCTTTGGAAGTTAATCTCTCAAGCGTTGTGACTATCGTTTCGATATGCAGAAGATCATTCTTAAAAGAGGCGTGACTTCCCATTACATTCCCGGCTAACTTTTTTAGCGCCTTCGGATCGCCCTTCGAACGAGTTGGCAAGCAATGCGATACCCATTTCGTCTCCGAATCGGTCGATCCGTCCTGCTTGCAGGAAAGCGGAGCAACAGCCGTGAAGCGTTTGCGCCAGGCTGTGTGAGCATTGCTATTGGTTGATCTGCTTTATTTGTCCCGCGTAGGCACAGGTGCGGCCTGGCCTGCCTGCGCCACGGCAATGGCTTGTGCGGCGGCTTTGCGCATTGCTTCGTAGGCTACCCCCGCGCTGGAAACCGCGGACTTGAACACGGTGACCGCGACCTCCGAACCTGCCGGCGCATTGCGGGAAAAATCGTCCATGGCCGTCTGCATTTTTGCGTTCGACTGCGCGAAGCGATCTTCGAAGAGTTTCAGAAACTCGGCCTGCGCGCTATTCGCAATTCCAAACAGGTGACTGTTATACGACAGCACTTTCTCCGCCACCGGTTTCGCATTGCCGGCTTGATAAACAAACAATTCCATCGGCGTCTTACCGGAGACGGCCAGTTGCCAGGCCTGTTCGCTCTCGGCGAGCGTGGCCCTGGCTGCCTGCAGGTTCAACCTGGCCAGTTCTTCAAAATACTGGAATGTTTGCTGCGCCAACGAAAATGCGACGGCAACATTGGCACTTTGCATGGAGATAAACTGATCCGGCGTCGAAAAATACACTCTGCACTCCTTCTTTAAACCTGCACATTGCTCCAGACGAGGTATGCGAAAACAGCCTGCAAGCATGCGGATTGTTGGCCTGACGGCTCCCAGTCCCCTCGAATCGTTCTGCGATACAGAATTAGATGAAACATTCTAACTTTGTTAAACCGGCGTCTGGCGCACTGTTTTGTAGGTAGTTACCCTTGGTTAATCGCGTTGATTTGACTGAAGAATTGGGCGGTCCGAAGGTTCGGTGGGCCTCTGCAACGGACTTATGAATCGCAATCCGCGGTTGCACAGCGGGCGAGTCGGGCGGCAGCACCCAAGCGTCGCGGTCGTATCGGCAACGAACGGCGGGGGCGGTCTCGCGGGGCGTAGCGGATCGCGATTCGTGACGAGCAAGGTCACGGACGCAAAGTCCCCTCACAACCGGGCGACGTCGGCGATTGCATCGGCGAATGCCTTCGGCGCCTCCTGCGGCAGGTTGTGGCCGATACCGCCGCCAATGTTCCGGTGCGCATACTTGCCGGTGAACTTCTTCGCGTACGCTGCCGGTTCGGGATGCGGTGCGCCGTTCGCGTCCCCTTCCATCGTGATGGTCGGCACGGTAATGACCGGCGCCAGTGCCAGACGCTTCTCCAGTTCGTCGTATTGCGCCTCGCCCTTGACCAGACCCAGACGCCAGCGATAGTTGTGTATCACCACCGCAACGTGATCCGGGTTGTTGAACGACTGCGCCGAGCGCTCGAAGGTTGCATCGTCAAAATTCCATTTCGGCGATGCCGTATGCCAGATCAGTTTGTTGAAGTCGTGGCGGTTCGCTTCGTAGCCTGCATAGCCTCGCTCCGTGGCGAAATAGAACTGATACCACCATGCCAGTTCCGCCTTCGGCGGCAACGGCGCCCGGTTGGCTTCCTGACTGCCGATCAGATAGCCGCTCACCGACACCATCGCCTTGCATCGCTGCGGCCACAGCGCCGCGATGATGTTCACCGTGCGCGCGCCCCAATCGAAGCCGCCAAGAATCGCCTTGTCGATCTTCAACGCGTCCATCAATGCAATGATGTCCACGGCAATGGCCGCCTGTTGCCCATTGCGGGGCGTGTCCGCTGAGAGGAAACGCGTCATGCCGTAGCCGCGCAGATACGGCACGATGACGCGGTAGCCCGCGGCTGCCAGCAACGGCGCGACTTCGGCGAAGCTGTGGATATCGTAGGGCCAACCGTGCAGCAGGATCACCACCGGCCCATTCTGCGGACCTGCTTCTGCATATCCCACGCTCAGCGTGCCTGCGTCGATCTGCTTCAGGTTATCGAAGCCGGCGGCACGTGGCCCCGCGTTCGTACCGCTCGCCTGCGCGTGGGCGATTCCGCCGAGCCCGAGTTCCATCAGGCTGAGGCCCGCAAGCGCCGTCCCGAGCAGACGGCGACGCCGGTCATTGATCCGGTCAGACATGGCTATTCTCCTTGTGTGCGAGAGCGTCAAGCCAGATGAACCGGCCTGGAAGCATTAGACCCGGCAGAAGTGTCTGGCTTGTGTCGCCAATGCCCGCGGATGAAACGTCATGTATCGGGCCGCGGGCCAGATACATTGCGATACAAGGAAAGCGGCCCCGACCTGTCCGTATCCACATGATCCAGATCAAGCTGCCCCATCCATAGCGTCGGTTATAAGTATTTGCAGCATAAAACTTGCTGGGGCACGGGCCATTGCCCTGATCGAAACACCCTGGCCAATTCACCAGACGCTCACATGTTCTCATCGCCGCATTCACGACCGCCGCCAGCAACACGCCGCTCGCCTCGCAGCGGCACACGGTTCGCATCGGCGCTCGTACTGGCAGCGGCGCTCGGCGCCGGCGGATGCATGTCGCTCGCGCCGCACTACGTACGCCCCGCGCTGCCGGTTCCCGACACCTGGTCGACCGGGTCTTCCGCCGACGGAACATTGTCCGCCGACGCCACATCGGCCGCCAGCCAGATCGACTGGCGCAGCTATTTTCCCGACGCCCAACTGCAGGCCCTGATCGAGCAGGCGCTAACCGGCAACCGGGAACTGCGCATTGCCGTGCAGCGCGTCGAAGAAGCTCGTGCAACGTACGGTATCCGGCGCGCCGACACGCTCCCGACGATCTCCGCTGGCGGCTCCTATGTCCGTTTCCGCGCGCCTGGCGTACTCCTGCCCGGCGGAAGCATCGACGGTGAGGCGTATCAGGTCGGGCTGACGGAAAGCAATTGGGAGCTCGACTTCTGGGGCCGCGTGCGCAACCTCAAGGACGCAGCCCTTGAGGAATTTCTGGCGAGCGACGCCGCGCGCCGTGCGGCCACCATCAGCGTGATCGCAAACGTAGCGGACAATTATCTGCTGCTGCGCGAACTCGATGAGCGTATCGCCGTTGCACGCGAGACGATCGCAAGCCGCTCTGAATCGCTGCGCATTTTCCGCCGCCGCTTCGAGGTGGGAGCGATCTCGAAGCTCGATCTCCGGCAGTCGGAAATTCTGCTGCAGCAGGCGCAAACGCTGGTTGCGCAACTGGAACAGTCGCGAGCCGCTCAGGCCCACGCGCTCGCCGTCCTGGTCGGCGCGGCCGCCCCGCTGCTCCCGGCACCGCTGAACGACGCGAGCGTTGGCCCGGATCTGCATGCGGGACTGCCGTCGTCATTGCTGGAGAGGCGTCCGGACATTGTCGCGGCGGAACATCGGCTGCGGGCCGCGAACGCGAATATCGGCGCGGCACGCGCGGCATTCTTTCCGCGCGTCACGCTCACGGGTGCCATCGGGTCGACGAGCACCGATCTTCAGCACCTGTTCGCGTCGGGTAGCGGCGCGTGGATCTTCACGCCCAACGTCTCACTGCCCATCTTCGATGCCGGGCGCAATCGCAGCAATCTGGAACTCGCGAAGGCCCGCGAAGGCGAAGCAGTGGCGCAATACGAAGAAACCATTCAGGACGCCTTTCGCGACGTAGCCGACGCACTGTCGGCAAGAGAGTGGCTCGCCGCGCAGGTTCAGGCGGAAACCGACACGCTGGTGGCGCAGTCCGAGCGCGCGCGGCTTGCCAGGCTGCGATACGACAACGGCGCGACACCGTTTCTGGAAGTGCTCGACGCGCAGCGCGATCTGCTCAACGCACGGCAGCAACTGATACAGACACGGCGCGCATTGCTCACGAGCCGCGTCGCGCTCTATGCCGCGCTGGGTGGAGGCGTGCAGGATGCAGATCCGACTCCCCCGCCTTCAGCCGCTGACATCACACTCAAACAAGGCCCATTGCCATGAGCCCCAGCAGAAAAAAACTGACGCTCGGCGTCGCCTTACTGGCCGCGATCGTTGTGGCCGGATACTACGGCTGGACGATGTTGCATGACTCGGGCCCCGCAGCAGGTTTCGTGAGCGGCAACGGCCGCATCGAGGCGACCGAAATCGACGTGGCAACCAAACTGGCCGGCCGCGTCGAGACCATTGCCGTCGACGAAGGCGACTTCGTCAAGGCGGGGCAGCCGCTTGCGACCATGCAGGTGACCGTGCTCGACGCACAGCTTGCCGAAGCCCGCGCGCAACATCAGCAGGCGATCAACACCGCGCTTAGCATCGAAGCGCAGGTCGTGCAGCGGCAGAGCGACAAGGTGGCTGCCGAAGCCGTGGTCTCCCAGCGCGAAAGCGAACTGGACGCCGCGCAACGCAAGCTGGCGCGCTCGGAAACGCTGTCGCGCGACGGCGCGTCGTCCATGCAGGAACTCGACGACGATCGCGCCCGCGAGCGCGGCGCGCAAGCCACGGTCCGCGCCGCGAGAGCCCAGGTCACCGCCGCCCAGGCTGCCGTCGACGCGACACGTGCGCAACTGGTGGCCGCGCATTCGGCGGAGCGCGCCGCTCTCGCGACCGTTGCGCGCGTCGAAGCCGACATCAGCGACAGCCAGTTGACGGCGCCGCGCGACGGCCGCGTGCAATATCGCATCGCCGAGGCCGGCGAAGTGCTCCCCGCGGGTGGCAAGGTTCTCAACATCGCCGACCTCTCCGACGTCTACATGACGTTCTTCCTGCCGGAGACGGTGGTCGGCAAAGTCGCGCTGGGCGCCGAAGTGCGCGTGATACTCGATGCCGCGCCCACCTATGTGATTCCCGCCACCGTCTCCTTCGTCGCCAGCACCGCGCAGTTCACGCCGAAGACCGTGGAAACCAGCAGCGAACGCCAGAAACTGATGTTCCGCGTCAAGGCGCGCATCAATCGCGAACTGCTGCTGCAGCATCTGAAGCTCGTCAAGACAGGCCTGCCGGGCGTCGCGTGGATCAGGATCGATCAGCACGCCGCGTGGCCTGCTTCGCTCGCGATCAAGGTGCCGCAGTGAGCGGCGTGACGGCGGCTGAAGCTCCGCCGGTCATCCGGCTGAGCAACGTCATGCTGCGTTATGCGAAAACCCTTGCGCTCGACAACCTCACGCTGGATTTTCCCGCCGGCCGCATGACCGGGCTGATCGGGCCCGACGGCGTCGGCAAGTCGAGCCTGCTGGCGCTCGCAGCCGGCGCCCGCGCGGTTCAGCAAGGCACCGTCGAGGTGCTCGGCGGCGACATGCGCTCGCGCCGGCACCGCGCGCTCGTCTGCCCTCGTATCGCCTACATGCCGCAGGGTTTGGGAAAGAATCTGTACCCGACACTGACCGTCGAGGAGAACCTGCAGTTCTTTGCGCGGCTATTCGGCCACGACGCCCCGGAGCGCCGCCGGCGCATCGACTCACTGACCCGCAGCACCGGCCTGAAACCGTTTCTGGCGCGCCCGGCGGGCAAACTCTCCGGCGGCATGAAGCAGAAGCTGGCGCTCTGTTGCGCGCTGATCCACGACCCCGATCTGCTGATTCTCGATGAGCCGACCACCGGCGTCGATCCGCTGGCACGCGCGCAGTTCTGGAATCTGATCGCGAGCATCCGCAAGGGCCGCCCCGGCATGAGCGTGATCGTCGCAACGGCTTACATGGACGAAGCGCAGCGCTTCGATTCGCTCGTCGCGATGGACGCTGGACGGATCCTCGCGACAGGCGAGCCACGCGCCCTGCTCGAGCGCACGCACAGCGACACGCTGGAAGCGGCGTTCATCGCGCTGCTGCCGGAGGAACGGCGCCGCGGTCATCAGCCGGTCGTTGTCGAACCGCTGCCGGCCGACGCCGCTGCCGACCTCGCCATCGAAGCACGCGATCTGACCATGCGCTTCGGCGATTTCGTCGCGGTGGACCACGTCAGCTTCCGCATCCGCAGCGGCGAAATCTTCGGCTTTCTCGGCTCCAACGGCTGCGGCAAGTCGACCACGATGAAGATGCTGACCGGACTGCTGCCCGCCAGCGAAGGCTCGGCCAAGCTGTTCGGACGCGAAGTCGATCCCAACGATATCGACACGCGCACCCGCGTCGGCTACATGTCGCAGGCCTTTTCGCTCTATGGCGAGCTGACGGTTCAGCAGAATCTGGTGCTGCATGCACAGCTCTTTCACGTGCCGCCGCAGGAGATTGCCGCCAGGGTCGACGAGATGGTGAGCCGCTTCGGCCTGAGCGACGTACGCGACGCGTTGCCGGACAGTTTGCCGCTCGGCATGCGCCAACGCCTCTCGCTGGCGGTCGCGATGGTGCACAAGCCGGAACTGCTGATTCTCGACGAACCGACTTCAGGCGTGGACCCCGTCGCTCGCGACAACTTCTGGCAGTTGATGATCGAGCTCGCCCGCCGCGACCAGGTCACGATTTTCATCTCCACGCACTTCATGAACGAGGCAGAGCGCTGCGACCGCATCTCGCTGATGCATGCGGGCCGCGTGCTCGCGACCGAGGCACCGGCGGAACTCGTGCGCCTGCGCGGCACGGCAACCTTGGAGGAGGCCTTCATCGGCTACCTGATCGAAGCGGGTGCCGACAAGGCCGAAGAAGGCGGCGCCGAAGCAATGATCGAAGCGCCCGCAAGCACGAGCGATTCCGGGACGGGCACGCTGGATCGATCCTCGAACCGCTCCCGCCCTCGCGCGTTCAGCCCGAGCCGCGCCCTCACCTATATCTGGCGGGAGGCGCTCGAATTGCGCCGCGACCCGGTACGTGCCACGCTCGCCCTGCTCGGTTCACTGGTGTTGATGTTCGTGATGGGCTATGGCGTGAGTCTCGATGTCGAAAGCCTCACTTACGCGGTTCTCGACCGCGACCAGACCGAACTGAGTCACGACTACGCGCTGAACATGTCGGGTTCGCGCTATTTCGTGGAACAGGCCCCGCTCAGCGACTACAACGATCTGGACAAGCGCATGCGCAGCGGTCAGCTCTCGCTCGCCATCGAAATCCCCCCGAATTTCGCACGCGATCTGCAACGCGGCGCCCCGGTGCAACTGGGTGTGTGGATCGACGGCGCAATGCCGCAGCGCGCGGAAACCATCCGCGGCTATGTGCTCGGGCTGCATCAGGCCTGGCTGATGGATCAGAGCATCCACCGCCTCGGCCTGACACCGGCCGCGCAGGTCAACATTGAAACGCGCTTTCGCTACAACCCCGACGTGAAGAGCGCCCCGGCGATGGTGCCCGCGATCATCCCGCTACTGCTCCTGATGCTGCCGGCCATGCTGACCGCGCTGGCGGTAGTGCGTGAGCGCGAACTCGGCTCGATCATCAATCTGTATGTCACGCCGGTCACGCGCAGCGAGTTTCTGTTGGGCAAGCAGGTTCCTTATGTCGTACTGGCGCTGCTCAATTTCCTGCTGATGACCATGCTGGCACGAATCGCTTTCGGCGTGCCGGTCAAAGGCAACTTTCTGACGCTACTGGCCGCAGTGCTGATCTATAGCATCGTCGCGACCGGCATGGGCATGCTGGCATCCACGTTCACCCGCAGCCAGATTGCCGCGATCTTCCTGACCATGATCGGCACGCTGATCCCGGCCATCCAGTTTTCCGGCCTGATCAATCCGTTGTCTTCGATGGAAGGCAGCGGGCGCATAATCGGCTCGATCTATCCGGCCACCTACATGTTCACGATCAGCCGCGGCGTGATCAACAAGGCGCTGGGCTTTACCGATCTTCACGCACAATTCTGGCCGCTGCTGGCCGCCATACCGGTGGTACTCGGCTTGACCACGGTACTCCTCAAAAAGCAGGAGACCTGAGCATGCGCCGCCTCTCGAACATCTACCGACTCGGGATCAAGGAACTGTGGAGCCTGTGGCGCGACCCGACCATGCTGGTGTTGATCGCGTATACTTTCACCGTGGCGATCTATTCCGCCGCTACCGCGCAGCCCGACACGCTGCATATGGCACCGATCGCGATCGTCGACGAAGACGCCTCGCCGTTGTCCGCCCGCATTGCTTCGGCGTTCTTTCCTCCCCAGTTCGGCATTCCTCGCCTGATCGCCCCCGCGCAGGTCGATCACGGGCTCGATACGGGCGAATACACTTTCGCACTCGACATTCCGCCGAACTTCCAGCGCGACGTGCTGGCCGGAAAACCTGCGTCGATCCAGCTGAACGTCGACGCGACCCGCATGAGCCAGGCGTTCACAGGTAGCAGCTACGTGCAGCAGATCGTGACCGACGAGATTTCCGGCTTTGTCGCGCGCTATCGGGACACCGCGCCGCCGCCCGTCGATCTCGCCGTGCACATGCGCTTCAATCCGAATCTCGATCAGACCTGGTTCGGCGCGCTGATGGAGATCATCAACAACGTCACGATGCTGTCGATCATTCTCACGGGCGCCGCGCTGATCCGCGAGCGCGAACACGGCACGATCGAACATCTGCTGGTCATGCCGGTCACTCCGGCAGAGATCATGCTGGCGAAAGTCTGGTCGATGGGACTCGTGGTCATGGTGGTGGCCACGGCTTCGTTGACCTTCGTGGTGCGCGGCGCGCTGCATGTGCCGATTGAAGGCTCGGTGGCCCTGTTCATGGTCGGCACGGCGCTGCATCTGTTCGCCACGACTTCGATGGGCATTTACATGGCGACGCTCGCGCGCAGCATGCCGCAGTTCGGCATGCTGCTGGTCCTCGTGCTATTGCCGTTGCAGATGCTCTCCGGAAGCATCACGCCGCGGGAAAGCATGCCGAAGATCGTTCAGGATGTCATGTTTTTCGCACCCACTACTCACTTCGTCGAGCTTGGGCAGGCCATTCTGTATCGCGGCGCCGGCCTCGATGTCGCATGGCGGCCGTTTCTGATCCTGATTGCGATCGGCTCGGTGCTGTTTGCGATGGCATTGCGGCGTTTTCGCAGAACCATCGGTCAGATGGCCTGATACGTGTGCGTTGGGTCCACGCGAGTTCGACATCTCTCTGCTGCTCCGACGCCCCGACGGATACCTGACCTCGCATGAACGGTCACGCGCGTTGTTTCTCCTCGAAATGCGGCTGCCGCCCTGTCACAAGCGATAGTTCGGCGAGCAGGACGCATGTCGCATCGAGCAGATCGTCGAACGAAAGCAGTCCAACCAGTTCGCCCGCATTGCTGACGACAGGCATGCGCCGTATGGCGTGCAGACGCATCCGCTTCACGACCTGCCACACGTCTTCCCCCTCGTATGCGACGATGAGCGGCGAGGACATGACGTCGCCGACAAAAAGCCCGAACGCATCGACTTCCCGTGCGAGCACCGCGAGCACGATATCGCGGTCAGTCAGCAGGCCGCGAGGGTGAATCTTTCCATCCGCGCTTTTCTCCACCGCCACAACATCGCCAACGTGACGATCGCGCATGATCTTGCATGCGTCGAGAACGGTTGCGTTCAGCCCGCACGTCACAACGTCTCTAGTACAGATATCGCCTGCATTCATGTCCCGTATCCTCCTGTGTGGAAAGTCCCTCTCAAATCGGGACTCGATCTGATACTCAGACTAGACGGATAAACGAAGCAACCATTGATTCCAGTCAACCGGGACGTTCTCCCAATAGTCGATACGCGCACGCATGCCGGACACCGGGTTGCGCCAGTAGCGCAATCCGCGCAATCCGTTCAACAATCGCAACGTTGGATAGGTTGATTTGTATCAATCCCCTCTTGAGCATGAACTCTAAGGTGGGATCAACTGGCGCGAGAATGCGTCGCCCTTGAGGTGCCGTTCCGCGGCGATATCAGATAGAGGCCTTCATGTCGAACACCGAAGAAGTTTTATGGCTGCTGGATCGTGCTGCGACGCTCGACGCCGCCGTTCGAGATCTCGCGCTTGCGCTCGAAACGCCCACCGAGGATCCGCGATTCGCGCTCAAAGGAATCGTCTATAAAGCATTGAGCGGCCAGCACGGCTTTTCCGTCACGCTTCACGGCCTCACCCTTTCACCCGTCTACGAGCAGGTGCTGGATCGCTCCCACGATTATCCCGATCTTTTCGCGCGGATTCACCTGTGCCTGCCAGGAGATGGCGGGAAGCCGGGAAAATGCATCATCAGTCTTCTCGTTGCCGACACCGGCGACTATTCGGACGATGGCACCACCCGGTTCGACTACAGCACGCACGACGTCACCGGCAGACCCAGCGACCTCGGCCGCTACCGGATCTCGCTCGCCATTGCCCGAGCACTGCAGGCCGCTTTACCAACGCTTTCCGCCGCGCAAGCCGCATGCGGTCCCGCGTCAGCGGATCATCAGGTAGCCTGACGAAAGCCGTGCAGCAGGACGTCGCGCAGGCGCGCCTAGCTTCCGCGAGGACGCTTGACACGCGAGCGCAACACGTCGATCTCGTCGAGCAGATCGAGCGCTAACGCAACGCCGGGCGGATTGATCTGGAAGTCGTGCGCGAGCCGCTGCGCGGTCTGCACGCGCCGCAACGCCGCGCCGCTGAAGCGCCATTCCTGCGGCTGCTCGCCCTTGGGCTCGAACACGCCTTCGGAAACCCAGAGCGTCAACTCCTCCTCCGATGCCCCGCTCACCCGGCTCAATTCGACCAGAGTGAATTCGATGTTCTCATCGACAATCTGCCCTTGCAAATAGGTCGTCGTACTCGTCTCTTTCACGATAATCACCGATAGAAGTGCGCGCGCGGATCGAAATTGAACGCCTGCCGCATCGCATCGTAAGCGGCCTTCGCTGATTCGCTATCCGCCGGCGGCAGGACAATGTTCAGAATCACATACAGATCGCCAGGCGGGTTGGCCGGAATGCCCTTGCCTTTGAGCCGCAAGCGCCTGCCGCCGGCGGAACCCGCCGGCACCGTCATCTCGACGGAACCGTCGGGCGTGGGCACGGTAACCTGTGCGCCGAGGGCCGCCTCCCACGGTGCCACCGGCAACTCGAGCGAAACGTCGCGCCCGTCCACCTGAAAACGCGGATGGTCCCGAAAAGCGATTTCCAGGTAGAGGTCGCCGGCCGTTTCGGGCGTGGCGCCTGCGGATCCCTGGCCGCTTAGCCGCAGATGCTGGCCCGCGCGGATCCCCTTCGGAATGGTGACATTGAGCGTGCGCGTTTCCAGCGAAACATGGCCTTGCGCATCGACCACCGGCATTTGCAGCGAAATCGAGCGCTGCGCGCCGCGATAGGCGTCTTCGAGATCGATCAATACCTTCGCGTGATGGTCTTCGCCGCGCGCATCGAAAGACCGCTGCCGCGGATGCGCACCACGCGCGCCGCCAAACATCTTCTCGAAGATGTCGTGGAAGTCGGCTTGCTCGCCGGGCCCGCTGCCCGCCCCGCTGAATTCGAAACCTTCGTCCCAGTTCGGCGGCGGCTGGAAGTCCTGGCCGTTGCGCCAGTCGCTGCCCATGCGGTCGTAGGCGGCGCGTTTCTCCGGATCCTTGAGCACCTCGTAGGCTTCGCCCAACTCCTTGAAACGCTCTTCGGCGTCGGCGTGCTTGCTGACGTCCGGGTGATACTTGCGCGCAAGTTTCCGATACGAACGTTTGATGTCATCCTGAGACGCGCTTCGCTCGAGACCCAGGATTTCGTAATAGTCTTTGTATTTCATGCTGGCGGCAAACCCATGAGAGACGGAGGCGGCAATGGGCATCCATCGCGTGGCGATCACGGATCGACTTTATACCAATCTGGGCAGGGCGGCAAAGTTGGGGCTTCGGTACACCGCCGTTGCACCGGCGCCGATCGTGAACCCCATCGCCCCGCTCAATAATCGCGAGTGCGATCGACGATATTCGCCAGCGCTTCGCCGCGCAGCAATCGGGCGAAATTTGCAAACCAGAGTTCGAGCACCCGCAGGTTGTAATCGGGCGCGTCGCACGAAATGTGCGGCGTGACGACGAGTCCCGCCACGTCCCACGCCACATGGTCCGCCGGTAACGGTTCGGGATCGAACACGTCGAGCAATGCGCCGCCGCACTCTCCGGAACGCAATCGCTCAAACAACGCCGCTTGGTCGATCAGCGCCGCGCGCGAAAGGTTGACGACGCCCGCACCGGGCCGCATGCGGGCGAGGCGCGCGGCGGAAAGCAGGTCTCGTGTCTGCGGCGTGAGCGGCGCCGTGATAACGACGAAGTCGGCCTGAGGCAGCCAGTCGTCGAGTGCGGAGATCGTTGCGAGTACATCGACTGCTTCCACCGCCTGCGCCGGTGCCGCACCGCTCCGGTTCAGTGCAATGACTCGCAAGCCGAGCGCGCGCGCCGCGTGGCTCGCCGCCATGCCCAGATCGCCGAAACCGATTATCAGCGCCGTCTTGCCGCGAATCGACGTGGTGAGCCGCGCGTCCCAGCGATGCTCCCGCTGCGCCTGCAACACGGCAGGCAGTTGCGCATTCAGCATCAGCAACGCCATTTGCGTATATTCGGCGGCCTTATCGCTATGAATACCGCTACTGTTCGTCAGGATCAGGTCGCGACGCAGGCGATCGAGCGGCATCAACTGATCGACGCCGGCACCTGTCGTGTGAATCCAGCGCAGACGTGGCGCGTCGTTCACCACCTCATGCGGGAATCTCGACGCCAGCAGGAAGTCGACGTCGTCGAGCGGACGCGCGAACCGCTCGCCGTCCCAGCCGAACGTCACGTCGATTTGTTGTGCGAGATCGGGATGGCGCGCGCAGGCGACCTGCCACACGGCTTCGTGAAGATGAAAAGGCGGCGACTGACGCCGCTGGCTTTCTAGGTGCAGCCGGTAACGGCGGGCGGGTTCGGTCATCCGGGCAGCATCCTTACAGAGGCAGCGCAACGAGTGTGTCGTAGCGGCACGAATCCGTGACGACGGTGCGCTCGCGCAGCAGCGCGCGGCCGCCCTCGACAACGATCTGATCGATATAACGTCCGACGCTGAACACAACCATGCCACCTTCATAGCCGGTTCGCACGACCATGTAGCTGGTTTCGCAACCGATCAGCCCGTCTTCGACGCTGACGATTTCGGTCGGTCCAAGTACATGGCGGTAGACATGCGGCTCGAACACATTAACCGACTGGATCGAACTGACGCGATCCAGCAGCATGCCGCGCGTGTTGCAGAACCAGATACCGAAATCGCGACCGGCTTCGAAATCGGTGCGCGTGAGAATGCGGTAAGTGCAATCTTCGGTGAAGAACTCCGGCCAGCGGTCGAAGTCGCCATTGTCGATCGAACTGCAATAGTGGGCCATCAGGCGCGCGATACTCGCGCCCGTCTGGGTGCTGACCTCCAGGTCAGGGTAGCGCGTCGTGCTAGACATCCATCAGTTCTCTATAGAATTTCCAGAAGCCGCGTACCGAGGTTTCGGTCGCGCGGGTCGCCATCGGGCCGGTGCCCTTGCCGCCCATCTCGATCACCGCGGCGTCGTCAAGATCGCCGCGAATACCCTTTTCGACGAACGCGCCTATCGTGCCGTCTTCCATCGAAACAAAACCCGCGGGCCCGACGAGATTGCTCTGCTTGCGCCGGATGAGCGTTTGCTCCGGCGTGTCTTCCTCGAAGCCGAGCACGGTCCAGATCAGTTCGCATCGATCCACGCCGAGCGGCACCACCTGCCGCACGCCGATGGAATTCATGATCTGATGCAGCACGAAGCCCGGAAAAATGCTCTGGATCGCATTGGTGATCTGATCGGGATACTCCATCCATTGATCGATCAGCGAAGGATCCTTCAGGCCGAAATCGTCGCGCATCGCACGAATCACACCGGAGTCGTATGCCTGATCGCCAACGTCGGTATAGCGCTTCGTAAAGGTGATGTGATGCCGGCTATCCTCATCCTGCAACGTACCGCCTTCCGCCGACAACCGGTTGATCTTGAAGGTCGAGAAAAACGCATGCAGCAGGCTCGGGTGGTAGTTGTCGCGGCTATTCTCGACGTAGAGTTTCCAGTTGTTGTGCATCACCTGACTATAGCGGCCAAGTATCTTTACCTGCCCATATAGTGTGCGCTCGATGTGCTGCACCATTGTCGGTCCGAGATAGTCCTTCAGTGCAGGGGCTTCTTCGGAAAACGACCCGAACACGAGGCCGCGGATGGTCTCCACGCGCAGCTTCGTCAGACGGAACTTCGATTTGTCGAAATCCTCGGGCATGCCGCCTTTGCCCTGCACGCCCTTCTCGAATGCGACGCTCGTCAGTTCGCCGTCGAAGTTGTAAACCCAGTTGTGATAAGGGCAAACGAAGTTCGGACGCTTGCGGTGCCCCTGCGCTTCGTAGCAAAGCACCGAGCCCTTATGCACACACTTGTTCACGAGCGCACCAATGGTGCCGTCCTGTTGGCGCACGACAATGACCGACGTATGACCGACCTTGGTCGTGATGTAGTCACCCGCGTTTGGAATCTCGATGTCGAGGCAGAGGAAACTCCATGTGGGCCCGCGAAACACGGCATCCTGTTCGCGCTCGTAGGTTGCCGCATCGGAGAACACACGTAGCGGCACGCGCGTAATGCCCTCTTCCGGCCAGCGGATCCGGCTAGCCGGAAATCCAATGGTCGCGACCGTACCGTCGCACTTTCCCGTCATATTGCTGCTCCGTTGATGAAGGCCCGTACTCCAGAGCAGCCCTTGTGGCCCCGGACCCATTCCTGATATCCGCTCATTTGGCTGCTTCCGAGTCGAGATAAGGCTTCTGATAGAAAAGATCCGCAGGAAGCTCGCCCTTCAGCGTGCCGGCGGCCTTGAAAACTTCGAAGGTGCGTTTCAGTGTGTCGATGTCGCCCGATTTGAACGAGACCGTATTCATGGTCGTCCAGTGATCGCCGTAAAAACGCGCGCCCTGGTCACTCATGTTGCCGGCCTTCTTGAGTATCGCCACGACCGCGTCGGGATTGGCCGCGCCGAAGGCCAGCGCCTCGCGCATCGCCGCGAGCACTTTCGCCGCATCCGCCGGGTTGTCCTTGAGCCACTCGCTGCGCATCACAGCGACACCGATATAGGGCGGTGTGCTCGCTTTCGTCATCTGTTTCCATTGATCGGACAAAGTCGTGATGACGCGGACTTTCTGCGCACTGTCCGGCACTTGCGCCACCGTGGTGGGGCGCATGACTGCGGCATCCACGTTTTTCTGAACGAGGAACTGCGCAAGACGCGGCTCGTCGCCCGCAACCAGGCGATAGTCGGCAAGCTTGAGCCCGTAATTGCCGTCGAGCACGGCGGTGCCGACGCCGGTGGTCGCACTGCCGATTGGCGACATGCCGACTTTCTTGCCGCGCAGTTCAGCCGCGGAATGGATCGGCGAATCCGCGAGCACGACGATCTCCGCATCGACAATCTGCGTAGCGGCCACCATCCTGACCGGCACACCCTGCTGGCTCAGGCTGAATGCTCCCGCGAGGCTCGTGCCGAATGCCAGATCGATCGCATTCGAAGCCAGCGCGGTAGTTGGTCCGTTCACGTCCGGAAAATGGAGGAACTGCACCTGCAGACCCTGTTTCTCAAAGAACTTCTGCGCTTCGAGCACGGCACCGAAACCGAGACTGGTGCCGCTGGTCCAGTAGCCCACGCGCAGCGGCGCCGCATACGCACTGGTAAGGCACGCGCCGGCTATTACGAGTGCGCATGCTGCCTTTAGAACGGAACGAAATGATTTCATGGTGCTTTGCCTGAAGTAGCGACGCAGCCGGTCTCTCCAGCGTCGTCTTTGAAGGATTACTAAATGTCCTTATCAAAACATAAAGCACGGTTCAACCATTCATCGAGAGATTCCGCCTGAAGCAAAGGCGGAATCTCCGTATTACTTGCCGATCGCTACTAGCGGCGCGTGCTCGAAGTCCTGCTTCATGCTGCGCAGCACGCGCTCCATCGTCATGTCGCGAAACTTCTCGATGTGCCGGCGCGTAATGCGCGCGCCCGACTTGCCGTCGCCTGCCGACAGCACCTCGACCAGCTGGCGGTGATCGTCGGCGATTTCCGGGCTGTCGTCTTCGTCACTAAAACCGAGCGCCACCAGCCGCGCCATTTCGTCGAACAGCACCGAGATGCTGCGCACCAGACGTTCGTTGCCCGACGCCATTGCGATCACCAGATGAAACTCACGGTTCGCATCAAGGAAAAAACCGATCCGGTTGCCGTGATTCTTCGACGCCGTATTGCCGCGCGCGGAGCGGTCGATCCGCATCAGCGCCTTCGCGTCCACCTTGCCGGCCGCGAGCCGCGCGGCCTCGGGTTCGAGAATGAGCCGCAGCGCGAACACCTCTTCGACATCCTTCAGCGTGACCGGCACGACGACGTAGCCGTGTCGCGGCACCGAACGCACCAGCCCTTCGTGCGTGAGACGCGCAAGCGCCAGCCGGCACGTCGACTTGCCGACACCGTATTGCTCCATCAGCGCAGCCTCGGTCAGCATGCTGCCCGGTTTCAGCGAGCAGGACAGTATTGCCTGCCGCATGGCCAGATAAGTCGACTCGCCCAGCAACTTGCCCTCGGCCGCGGCCTTGCCTCCAGAAATTACTTTTCCTTCCATATCGCCCCCGTACGCACTATCCAGGAATGGCTGCGTATTATGCTTACGTCATTTTGTAGGCACCTCACCAACCTCAAGTCATTCTAGGAGATGCATATAGGGAAGTAAACTGAACACAAAAAAAGCACCCTGTCGCACCGTCTATCAGGCAGCAGTGCCGCTCCAGCGGCGTACGGTTCGTGATTCGATATCGAACAGGTCAAGCACGCGCCCGAGCGTATGATCGACCATCTGCTCGAGCGTTTCCGGCAGCGCGTAGAACGCCGGCACTGGCGGATAGACGATCGCACCGGCGTCCGTGACGGCTGCGAGACTGCGGATATGACCCGCATGCAACGGCGTTTCGCGCACCATCAGCACGAGACGGCGGCGTTCTTTGAGCATCACGTCTGCCGCTCGCGAAAGCAGCGAACTAGTGCAGCCGGTGGCCACTTCCGACAGCGTCTTGATCGAGCACGGCGCAACGATCATGCCGTCTACGCGAAACGAGCCGCTCGAAATCGCCGCGCCGATATCGGTATTCGGATAGTTGACGTCCGCGAGTGCTTGCAGATCGGCGAGCCGCATCTGCAACTCCTGCGCAAGCGTCACCTGTGCGGAACGGCTGACCACAAGGTGTGACTCCACGTCCAGATCGCGTAACAGACGAAGCAAACGCACACCGTAGATCGCGCCCGAAGCGCCGCTGATACCGACCACGATGCGTCGCCGTGCTGCGGATTGGGATCTCATGCAACATCTCCTTTCTCCGCCGGATGCGGCCATTGCCCGCGTAAACGCGTCCTCATGGCTTTTGACCCGCTATGATCTTCTTTGCCGTTTCGTACGGCCCGGTGACGAATACGTCGGGCGGAAGCGTGCCTTTGATCGAGCCGCTCGCCGCGAAGATCTGCTGCTCGCGCTTGAGCGTGTCGATATCGACTGGCTCGAAGGAGATGCTGTTCAGCTCGGCCCAATGCGCGGCATAGATCTGCGCGTCGCTTGCGGGCAGATTGGCGACTTTCTGCAGGATCGCCGCGACCTGATCCGGATGCGCGTTGCCCCAGGCGATTGCATTGTGAATCGCCACAATCAGCTTCGCGACCGATTGCGGATCGCGCTGGATCAACTCCGTGCGTGCCGCAGCCACGCCCAGATAAGGCATCGCATCGGACTTCGTCAGCTTGTGCCATTCTTCCACCAGCGTGCCGAGACGTCGCGTCTTCACTTCCGTCAATTGCGCGACCGTGACGGAGCGCAGCGCCGCGGCGTCGACCTGGTGCTGCACGAGAAACTGCGCGAGGCGCGCCTCATTGCCCGGCACCAGCGAATAATCGCCGGCGTTAAAGCCGTAATTCGCTTTCAGCACCGCGGCCGTCATCAACGCGACCGAGCTTCCCGACGGCGACATGCCAATCTTCTTGCCGCGCAGCTGCGCGATCGACTGGATCTGCGAGTCGGCGGGCGTGACAAATGTGACATCGGCCGGCGCCGTTGCACCGAAGATCTTGATCGGCACGCCGGTCGCCGCGATGCTGAATGCGCTCGCGCCCGCCACGCTGAAGCTCACGTCGATCACATTGGCAGCGAGTCCGCTCGCCGGTGCATTAACCTCGGCGAAGTGCACGAAACGTGCGTCGTCTATGCCGGCTTTCTTCAGGAAGTCGCCGGTTTCCAACACGGCGCCGAGGCCGAGGCTCACGCCACTCGTCCAGTAGCCGATGCGCAGCGGCGCGGCCTGCGCGGACAGCGCGAGCAGGAACATCACGGCGGCAAACAGCGCACGCCTTGCAAGCAGGTAGGGTTGCATCAGGTCAGCTCATCAATGGGGTGGATGGAGCGCTGCCGGCCCGCGCAGCGCACTGAACGGCATCGCGGCAATCAGCGCCGCGTCGGCGGCACGGCGTCGAAGCGCGAACCGCGCACGCACAGCTTGCCTTCCGCGGTTTTCCACAACTGCTTGCGTTCATGCAGTTCGCCGAGCGCGCGGGCCAGCGTGCGGAAGTCGTATTTCGACAGCCGTTCGGCGAGTTCGGTGTAGTAAAGCGGCGTGTCGCCGATGAGCGTGAGCGCTTCCGCTG
This sequence comes from Paraburkholderia dioscoreae, assembly GCF_902459535.1. Lineage (NCBI taxonomy): Bacteria > Pseudomonadati > Pseudomonadota > Betaproteobacteria > Burkholderiales > Burkholderiaceae > Paraburkholderia > Paraburkholderia dioscoreae. The sequence goes on along the minus strand of NZ_LR699554.1, from coordinate 779,069 downwards.
CAGCCTCCTCCACCTGTTCCGGCTCCGACACATGCACCGTATCCGCCTTCCCGCCAACGTAGTCCGCAATCTTCGCCGTATCTGCGTACGCATACGAAATGCGCTCGTAGCGCTCGTGCGGAATGCCTTCCGAGATCGTTGCGTCCACACCGACCTTGGCGCCCGTCGGCACCATGCCAGGCGGCATCACCGGCAGGCTCGGGTCGAGCGGCTTGGCGCGCGCGCCGGGAATCACGATCAGATCGCGGTCACCCTGCACGCGCGTCGCGATCGCCCATTCCACCTGTTCGCCGTTGAACACGTCGATGTCGTCATCGACAACCACCACGTGCTTCAGATCCATCACCGACAGCGCCGCCAGCAGCGCGTTCTTGCCTTCGCCCGCCTGCTTCCTGATCGAAATGACCGCATGCCAGAATGCGCGGCCGCCCAACGTCACGTTGATGTCCTTCACCTGCACGCCGGCCGTGCGCAGCGCGCTGCGGATCGCCTGATAGCGCGTCGGTGCCGCGAGCCACGTGTTTTCCCACGGCATATGCAGCGAGTAGTACATCGCATCGCGCCGATGCATGATCGCCTTGATGCGCACGTCCGGATTCCAGTGCAGCCCGCCCATCAATGCGGTGAATTCGCCGAAACGGCCTTCCGGCTGCGTCCAGCCCGTCGGCAGGATTTCCGCTTCGATCACGATCTCCGAGTCGGCGATATAAGGCAGATCGACAGTCTCGCAAGGCGCCAGTTCGACCGGCACGCCACGAATGCCGCCCGCGATCGCCATTTCATCCACGCCAATCGGTGCGCGATAGCCGGCGCCCATGATTTCCATCGGATGGTTGCCGATCGAAATGGAGATCGGGCACGGACGTCCCTGTTCGTAGGCACGCTGCGCGAACATGCGCATATTGTTCGGCGTTACGATGTCGATGCCGCTCAGTGCCTTTTCCTTAACCATGAAGCGGTAAATGCCGCTGTTCAGGCCGTACTCCGGATCGCGAGAAATCACGATGCCCGCGGTAATCATCGGGCCACCGTCGAAAATCGAAGACATCGGAATAGGCAGGCGGAACAGATCGACATCGTCGCCTTTGTAGATCACTTCTTTCGTGGCCGACGTGGCAACGTATTTAGGAGGAATCGGGTTCTGAATGCCATGCGCCAGCATCTTCTCGATTTCGGAGTAGCTGTCGCAACCCATTGCCATCATCGCGCGCTCCTGCGTGCGGATAATGCCCGACAGCAGCGGCATGTCGTAGCCGATCACGTTATGAAACAGCAGCGCCTTGTCGCTCTGGTCGACAAGCGTGCCCACGTGGCGGATATCGACGGGCTGCCGGATATCCACCAGTTGCTGTGCCGCGCGCAGCCGTTCCAGGAACTCGCGAAAGTTCTCGTTCATACTGAACTCCATGATGTTGAATGTCGTGTCGGTTTCACTTACGCGGCCTCGCTATCCTGCAACGACGCAAGCGCTATGGCTTTCAATGCGGCGCGATCGATCTTGTTCGTGGACGCGAGCGGCAATGCGTCGACGAACCAAACGCGCCGCGGGTGCTGGTATGCGGGCGCATGCGTCAGCGCATACTGTTTGGCTTCCTCTTCCGTTAGCGACGCACCCGCGCGCCGCACCACAAACGCCACCGGCTTGGTTCCCTTGATATCGTCGGCAACCGGCACCACGCAAGCCTGGACGATATCCGGGTGCGTCTCGAGCATCTGCTCGACTTCACCGGGAAAGATGTTTTCGCCGCCCGACACGAACATGTCGTCCGCACGGCCGACGAACGCATAGAAGCCCTGGTCGTCGCGGTGAAATACGTCGCCGGTTATATAAAAGCCATCTGCTGTCACCGGTAGCGGCAGGTCCGGCCGGTTGTGGTAACCGAGCATGACGGCAGGGCTTTTGACGGCCAGCACGCCGGTTGCCACACCTGTCGGCGGTGCGTCGAGCAACTTGACGCTGACTTCGGGATGCGGATATCCGACCGACAGCAACGGCGGTTCGATCCCCTGCGGGTGTGGCCCGAACACGATCGGCCCACCTTCAGTCGTGCCGTAGACATTAGTGAGCTTCGCATTCGGCAGTACCTCGCCGATCTGCGCAAGCAGACTTTCGCTGACGGGCGCCGAACCCATCCGGATGAAACGCACCGATGAAAGATCCGTTCGCGCGAGCAACTCCTTTTCGCGCAGCATCATCGCAATCATCGGCGGCACTGAGGTGAGCCACGTGACCCGATAGCGCTCGATCGCCGTGATGTACATGCGCGCGGTGAATTGCGGAAGCAGTACGACCGTACCGTGCCCGTACAACGACATCAGCACGAGCGTCAGCGCGTTCATGTGATACATCGGCGCGGCCACCAGAAAGCGATGCGCCGCCGGTGGCTGCGCACGCGCTCGCGTACGCGCCACCCACAGATGGCTGCCGTGCGACAGCATCACGCCCTTCGGCTTGCCGGTCGAGCCGGACGTATAGAGAAACATTGCCGGCATGTCGGGCGTGGGGACGAAAGTCTCGAACGGGCCAGGTTCGACGAACGAAGCGAAACTTTCCTCGCCCGTCGAATCGAATACGACTGTCGGCAGATCGTCCGGGCAATCGGCAAGTCGCGCGGCGTCGCAAAACATCAGACGTGCACCGCTATCGCGAATCACAAAAGTGGAGAGCGCGGGTGGAAACCTGAAGTTGACGGGCACAGCGACCATTCCCGCGCGCATGATGCCGAGCAGCGCCGCGACATATTCGGCGCGATTCGCCGCAAGAATGGCAACGCGCTCGCCGACTTTCAGACCGCGCCGCACCAGTGCACGCGCGACGCCGTCAGCCAGCGCGTCGAGTTCCCCGTAGGTCATGCGCGTATCGTGCCATGCGCAACCCGTTTCATCTGGTTCCCCAAGCGCGATCACTGCAAGCTTGCACGGATCGCCGTCGGCGTCGATCAGATCGCCGAGATTCTCAGGCGTGGGCATGTTCAACTGCTCCGATAAATTCAATGACAGTATTGAGTTCGCCTAACAGCACGACAACGGACGACACGCCGCTCTGCGCATGGGCCGGCGCCATCAGCCGCACGACGCTCTCGTCGACGTGGGACGCGAGCGCGTCCAGACGTGCGCGCATCGCCGCAAGGTCGCTTACCTCGACGACGACCGCGCCAAAATAGCTGTCGCGTCCTGCTGCGTTACATACGAGGTCGCCATAGCGCGCGCGATATGCCGCGCCATCGATAAAGTCCAGATCGAAATCACGCAACGCAATGCGCGAGCGGTGGGAGGACGGCGATGTGAGATCCGACTCGCCGGCAATCAGCGCATAGCGGCGCGCTTCGAGTTGCGGGTCGTCGCTCACGATCACACATTCCTTCAGGCGTTGCGCGCCGTTCGGATGCTTCGTCCATTCGGCACGGAAGACCCATTCCGGCGTGAGGTGCTCGCAGAAATAGACGCGCCCGGCGGACAGTTCTTCGGCCGCGAGCCGGGTTGTCCGGAAACGGGCGATCTGCTCGACGCCTCCAATGTCCACGGGCCGCGTGAACGACTGCGGTTCACTGGCACGCACGCCGGCATCGATCAATCGCGCATAGGTTTCCTGCGCGTCGTCCGTCTTGAACACGAGACCGTCTATACCCAGACGGCTTTCGAGAATCTCGCGCCGCAACGTGGTGGCGCCGGGCGGTAGGCCGACCAGTTCGAGATAATGTCCATCGAACATCATCAGGTGATTGACCGAGCCAAGCGAGTGATAGCCGCGCGGGGTAGACGCGAAGCCGAGCGCTTCGAAACACGACGCCGCGGCGTCGGTTTCGAACATCGCGTTCACGACCACATGGTCAAGCGTCGATGTCGCCGTGTTCATCATGCCTTCGGCGCGGGTGCGGGCGCGGTCGAATAGACGCCCCGGCCGCTTGCGAGCAGCGCGCCGGACTGGTCGTAAATATGCGCCTCCGCAACCGAAATCGCGCTACCGAACTTCACCACCTTACCGCGCGCGATGAGATCGCCGGGCATCGCCGCGCGGTGATAGTCGACGCGCAGATCGATCGTCGGTACGCCGCGGCCCGTTTTCGACACCAGCGCCCAGTCGGCCGTGAGGTCGATCAGCGCGGCAAGAATGCCGCCGTGCGTGTACCGGCGTTCGGGGTTCACGACCCACTCTTCGCGCCACGTCGCGGCGATTTCGATCGAGTCCTCGCCGACTTCGAGCACGCGCAGACCGAGCCACTGGTGGTAAGGACCACGCGTAAGCATTGCCTGAACCTGCTCCGCGGTAAGTTGCTGGTTATCAGCCATTCGAGTCTCCGTACTTTTATGGGGTAACGACGATCTTGCCGAGCACTTCCCGATCGCGAATCATGCGCAGGCCTTCGGCTGCCTGTTCGAGCGGCAACACCTTGTCGATCTGCACGGCAATCTTCTTCGTACGAATCAATTCCATCAGCGCCGCGAGGTTGTCGTCGTAAAAACTGTTCGAACCGATCACGCGAATCTCGAAGCTCCAGATGTAGCGCAGGTCTTCCTTCGGATCGTGGCCCGCGGTCGCGCCGCAGACGAGCAGGCTACCGCCGCGTTTGATGCATTTGAGCGACGGCACCCACGTATCGCCGCCGGTGAAATTGATTACGACGTCCGCGCCGCCTTCATAGCTGCGGCGTTGCGGCTTGCCGTACTTCTCGATGACCCACTTCGAGAAATCGGTGTCGCGATAGTTGATGACGTGATCCGCGCCCATCGCCTTGAGCCGTTCAGCCTTGTCCGCACTGCCGGCGGCCGCGATCACTTCGGCGCCGAGCATTTTGGCAAGCGTCACGCAACCGGTCCCGACGCCGCCGCTCGCACCCAGAATGACTACACGATCGCCCGGCTTGATGGTGTTGTGCGTAACGAGCATCCGGTGCGCCGTACCGTAGGCGACCGGCAGCGACGCCGCTTCTTCGAACGTCACGCCTTCGGGCATTGCGATCAACTGGTCTGCGCTGACGAGGCAGTATTGCGCCATGCCGCCGTCGAGCATTTCGCCCATCAGACCTTTCTTCTTGTTGAGCGGATTGACGAGCACGCGCGCGCCGACCGACCAGTTTTCGACGTTGTCGCCAACCTCCGTGATCTCCCCCGCCATATCCAGACCGATGACCACAGGCAGCGGCACCTTGATGCCCGGCATGCCCTTCACCGTGAAGACATCGTGATAATTGAAGGAGGACGCGCGCACACGGATGACCACATGACCCGGCACCGCCTTCGGCATCGGCATCTCGCCGACATGGAGTTTGTCGACGTCACCGTGTTCAGAGAGAATCAAAGCCTTCATCGTACTGCTCATATGTACTCCTATTTATAGAATGCAAACGCATTACTTCTTCGTAAATGTTCGACTACTTCAGCTCGCGGCGCGGCAGCGGTGCGCCGCGAGCCCATTCTCTATGCTCGCTTCTTCCAGCGAAACAGGTGGTTTTCAAGCGGCTTGAGAATGCCGTACTCGAGCACCACCATCAGCACGACCATAGTGAGTGTCCATGCGAAAACCTGATCGGTCTGAACAAGATCCGCCGCCTGACGCAGCCGGTAGCCGACGCCGTTCGAAGACCCGATCGTCTCCGCGACCAGCGACACCCGCCAGCCGAAACCGAACGCAAGGCGCGCACCGGAGAAGAAATACGGCAGCACGGTGGGCAGATAAATCTTGGTCATCACCTTGCTGCGCGACATCTGAAAGCTGCGGGCAAGCTCCACGTATTCGGCGTTGACGCTTTGTGCGCCCTGCCATACGTTCGTGAGAATCAGCGGCATCGCTTCCATGAACACGACGAAGATGGTCGTACCGTTCGAGATGCCGAACCAGATCAACGCGAAGATGGCCCAGATCGCGGCGGATACCGTGTTGACCACCGACAGCACCGGTTCGCAGAAACTGCCGAGGCGCCGGTTCGCGCCAAGCAGGATGCCGAGCGGCGTGCCCACTAGCGCGGCCAGAAGGAAACCCGCGACGACGCGGTACAGCGTAATGCCAAGATCTTCGGCAAAGGTGCCGGTGGCGATCAGGTCAAGCAGCGCGTTCCACGTTTTTCCCGGACCAGGCAGAATGAAGGCAGGCACGCGTTGCGCCGCCAGCCACCACACGATCAGGAAGATGGCGAGCAGCGAAAGACGTTGACCGGCGACTTTCGCAAAGCGCGTCAGTCGCCCAAACCGTGCGGGAAAAACAGAACTGGCGGTCGAAACAGAAGACATCGCAACGTCCTTAAATGAGGGCGCGCACGCGGCGCACCGTTTCCGCGACTTCGGCGGCGAGCGGGTCGCGCGGTCGCGGCAGGTCGATCATCAGCGCATCGCGCACGCGTCCCGGCCGTGGACGCAGGACAACCACCTTATCCGCGAGCACGATGGCTTCTTCCACGTCGTGTGTGACGAATACGACGGTCATCTTCAACTGCTCGCGGATTCGCAGCAGTTCCGCGTGCATCTGCGAGCGCATCTGCGGATCGAGCTTGGAAAACGGTTCGTCCATCAACAGGATGTACGGCTTCACGACCAGGCTGCGCGCAAGCGCCACCCGGCTGCGCATGCCACCCGAGAGTTCGTGCGGGTAGGCGTGCTCGAATCCTTCGAGGCCGGTCATCTTCAGCGCGGCCAGCGCGCGTTCGCGCCGCCGTTCGGCGTTGAGCGAACCCGCTTCGAGACCGAATTCCGTGTTCGCCACGATCGTGCGCCAGGGCAGCAGGCGGTCCTCCTGGAACATGTAGCTGACCACGCGGGTATCGTGCGTCGGCTCGCCGGCCACTCCGTCGATCCGTACGTCGCCCTGATCCGCCTGTGCCAATCCTGCGATGATGTTGAGCAACGTGCTCTTGCCGCATCCGGACGCGCCGACGATCGCCAGCACCGAACCCGAAGGCGCGGTCAGACTGATGTCTTCGAGCACAGCCAGCTTGCCGTAGTGCTTCGAAACGTGCTCCACTTCCACCGCGTTGCGTACCGTGGTTGCCTTCTCGAACATGGCTTGAGTAGTCACAGCGTTCATCGTGCGCCTCGCAGCGGAACGATCGGTGCGCCCGCATGCGTGTCGCGCAGGCTCGCCATTACCTTTTCCATCGTCATGTCGCGGAACGTCGCCACATGCCGGTGCGCGATCTGCTCGGCGCGCTTGCCGTCGCCGCTCGCGAGCGCGCTGATCATCGCCGTGTGGTCATGGCGGATCTCCGGCTTGGTGTTCTGCACGCCGAAGCCAAGCGACACGAGTCGCGCCATGTCGTTGAGCAGGCCACCCAGCATGCGAACCAGCCGGCCATTGCCCGAACATTCGGCGATCGCCATGTGGAAAGCCGCATTCGCGTCCATGAAGATGCCGATCCGGCTGCCGATGCCAAGCGACGTATCGTCGTTGCGGCACGCGCGCTCCAGCCGGTTCAACAGATCGATATCCGCCTTGCCCGCAGCGAGGCGCGCCGATAGCGGCTCAAGCTCAAGGCGAAGCGCAAACACTTCTTCGACATCCTTCAACGTAATCGGCGTCACCACGTAACCCTGACGCGGCACGATGCGCACAAAGCCTTCCTGTGCGAGACGCTGCAGCGCCACCCTGCAGGTTGCCTTGCCGATGCCGTAGCGTGCGGTCAGCGCGCTTTCCGTCAGCGTGGCGGCCGGTTCGATTACGCAGGACAGAATGTCCTGACGGATTGCAGAACACGCCCGCTCGCTAAGGAGTTTTGCTTCGTTCGAACAGTCGATCAATTCCACCGTCGGAGCTGCAGGATCTTTCACGACACCTCTCCTTCGTCTCGTAGGCTGCTCACAGGGATCCGTGTGGGCAGGTGATGAGTTAACTTAGAACAGCCATTAAAAAAATGCACGTAAAAAAAGGTGACTTCTGAGCTGTTCAGCGATATGTCACGCCGCTCCCGGGCCTCTCCCGCATGACATATCCGCATGGCGTTCACTGCGCCTTCGTGCCGTCAGAACGAATGCAGTATGCCGAGCTGCGCGCCCGTCACGCCTTCTCCGCGCGTCGGCGTGTTCGGCGTGATGGGCCCGTTGGCGATCAGCGCATAGGTCGCGCCGTGGCGGTTCACGAGCCGTTCAAACGTTCCATAGACCAGCGTCCGCTTGCTGAAACTGTAGAACGCGCCAACGCTTACTTCTCCCGCATTGTTGTCCTGCCCTGAACTATCCTGCGCGTAACCGACGCCGGCCGCGAGCCGTAGCGCCGGTGTGACGTTGTAGGTCGTCGATAGCGAATAGACGCTGTGATATTTGCCTTGGACATTGGTTGAAATATTCGAGCCGAGGTTGTTGCCGCGGTAATAGCCGAAATAACCCGTCAAGCTGCCGAACTGATAACTACCGCCGGCGAACGTCGTCTTCGTAATGTTTTTCCCGTTCGCGCCATTCTGTTCCGCGTGGCTGACGCCGAGGTATAGCGGGCCGCGCTGATAATCGATCGAGCCCACGTAGGCGTTCAAAGCGTCGTGCGGCGACGTCTGACCGCCCAGGCTCGCACCCGCGGAGAACGTGAATCCCGCGATGTTCGGCGACCAGTACGTGATCATGTTGTCGTAACGGAACGAGAACGTCGACGCGTTGTGAAGAAACGAGCCGTACGTACCGCCGGAGAACGCGTCGAACTTGCTATGCATCAGCAGCAGCACCGAGTTCTGGCGTCCGAAACGGAATTCGCCATACGGCGTACCGAGACCGACCCACGCACTGCGGCTGAAAGCGAGCGTGGAATCCGTCGCCGCGCCGGAGTTCGTGAGAATTCCGTTCTCGAGATCGAAGGTCGCACGCAAGCCGCCGCCGAGATCTTCACTTCCTCTGATCCCCACGCGGCTTGCCGACAGACCGCCGCTCTGCATCGCGGTCTGCGCGCCCTTGCCCCCTGCGTTCGTATAACCGAGGTACGTATCGAGAATGCCGTACAGCGTGACCTCGGCCCGGGCCGGCGTCACTGTCACGGTGCCAAGTGCAACGAGTGCTGCAGAACATGCCAAAGCCATCTTGCGCATTTCAGATTCCCGTTTCGGTAAATGGTTAATGTCGGATTACTAAGCATCTCAGCGTGAGCCGCTTTGTCGATTTATTTCCTGGACGAGGCGCGCAAGAAACGCATCCTGGTGAGATGCTCACAATCAACCAGTAAGCGCTCGACGATTGACTTTAGAACGACAAAAAAGAGAAGCACAACAAATATTTCTGGACATCTCAAGCGTGAGATGCTTACGCACGGGCCGCGCGTTGCCGGTCTGGGCTCGTTATTTTTTCAGCGCGGTGTCGCGGAGAGAGGCTTGCTGACGGAAATTTGGCGGCATGGGAAGACCGCCGCGCGGAGTTGGTACCGGGCGATCTATTCCGTGAATATTGCCTAAGAGCGCGGGATGCGCGATTTGGAAAGGGCAATCATTGGGCCGCGCGGCGCGACGGTGCCGTATCGGATTCGGCTCCTCGACACGCAGTTATGTACCGGTTGCAGCAACGCCTGAAGCGCGCCGTCCCGGAGCCGACAACAATCCGCTACTACGCTCAGACGCCGCGCGGCTATCCTCTGAAAATATCGAACGGCTCGATCTTTAGCACCTTGCGTACGCCGATGTAACTGGAGATTCCCGCAATCAGCACGACCATGCCGAACGCCAGAGCAAGATTCCAGAAGGTCGTAATTGCCGCGTAGTTGGGCAGCAGGCTTTTGGCAATCGAAATCACCAGCGTCACGAGACCGATCCCGAGTCCATAACCCGTGAGTGCAGTAAAGGTCGCCATGAAAAGGATCATGTAGACCAGCTCGCGCCCCTTTGCACCGATAGCCTTGAGCGCACCGAATTTATCCAGGTTTTCGAGGATGAATGTGTAGAACGTCTGGCCCGAAATAGATAGCCCAACTATGAAGCTGATAATGGTCATCAACAGGATGTTGGTTCCAATACCCGTTTTGTAGGTGTAGTAGTCGGCGATCCGCTCGTTGAATTCATTCTTGGTCAAGGCCAGATACCCTAAATTTTCGACCTGCCGTTTGATACCGGCAATGGCTGCGTCATTCTTCGCCTGCACCAGGATATAGGAAATAGTGAATCTCGTTCCCGGAATGTACTGGATCGCCCGGTTGTAGGTCGTATAGAGCGTCGGCACACCGTTCAGCCCATTTGCGGCAACCCTGGCCGTGCCGACAATGACGCCGCGATGGTCGTTGATTTCGAACGTCGTGCCGATCTTCGGATTTTCCAGCTTCGAAAATTCAGAGTCGTCGACCACCAGGAAGGCGTCGTCGGCATAGATATCGAGAATGTTTCCCTGCTCCATTTGTGGACGGCCAAACAGGCTCGCGTCGTCCAGCCCGACTACGTTGACCGATTGATAAGTGCCGTCCGCCAGCTTCACCTGTGCGCCACCAATGAACAACGGCACGGCGTAGCTAACGCCGTCCATACTGATCACCGCGTCCAGCAGGTAGTCCGGCAGCGGAAAGGACGTGGTCGGCGTATTGACGGCCGGGTCCATGATCCACATTGTCGCGCCGATATTGGTGACAGTCGAATAGGCGCGGTTCAGGATCCCGGCGAACATTGCCGTCATCTGCGCCATCAGAAACACGGCAAAGGTAATGCCGATCAGCAACGCGGAGAACTTCGCCTTGTCGTTGACCAGCAGCTTGAATCCGATGCGCATGATGCCGCTGTATTTCACGGAGCGTCCCCTTTGCTGACCGAAGCTTGCACATTCCACCAGCCTCCGCCCAGTGCGACGAACAATGCTACGGTATCCTGATATCGCTGTGCGACTGCCTGGAAGTACGCGATAGTTGCCTGATGAAATTGAACGTCGGCAACCAGCACATCCAGATATCTCACCATGCCGGCGCGGTAATTTAATTGCAGGAGATGCAACGCAATGTCCGCATCCCGTCTCGCTTCAACCTGGGCTTGCAGAGCCTGCGCGTCATGGTCGAGTGCATTCAGTGCGTCGGCAACCTGGGCGAACGCGGTGAGAACCGTCTGCCGATAGTTCGCCTGCGCCTGCTGGAACGCGTCGATTGCCGCCTTACGGCCATACCATAGGCTGCCGCCTTGAAACAGCGGAAGCGTGATAGAAGGACCAATGCTCCAGAATCGGAAACTGTCCGCCGAGAGATTGCCAAAACTCGTCCCCCCCGCACCGTAGGTACCGTTCAGGGCGATGCTCGGGAACATGGCCGCTGTCGCCACGCCGATGTTCGCACTGGCGATATGCAATGCGGCTTCAGCAGAGAGGATATCGGGACGCTGGCGTACCAGGTCCGACGGCAGGCTTATTGGAAGATCCGTTGGAAGCGCGAGCGAACTCAGGTCGATCTCCGGCAATCTCGCCTCGGAGGGCAGCAATCCCTCCAGCGTTGCAAGCAGATGCTCGGTCTGACTGATCTTCTGTTGCAGCGGTGCGATTAACGCCTGGTTGCCGGCAATCAGACTGCGAACGCTCAATACGTTGGCGTAAGCTGCCGTGCCTGAGCGCACTTGCGCTTCGGTAGCAGCAAGTTGCTGCTTCTCCAGCTCAATCAGCTGTTCGGTCGCAACGAGCTCGGCGGCATAAGCAGCCCGCGCTATCGTGGTATTGACCACGTTAGCGGACAAGGTTACATACGCGGCTTTCTCCGCATAGCGCTGATAGTCGGCTTGCGCGCGCAATCCTTCCACCGTGCGACGCTTGCCACCGAATACGTCGAGTAAATAGCTTACGCTGCCACTCGCGGTGATCAGGTTGAAGATGCTTCCTGGTGTCTGCAGACCGTTTCTCAAAGGCGCGGAGCGCGCGCGGGTGGCATCGAATTCCGCGCCGATTTGCGGGAAAAATACGCCATAGCCCGCCCGAAGATTGTCCTGACTCGCCCGCAAACTCGCTTCCGACGCGGCCAGCGTCGGATTGTTTTCCAGTGCCTGCTGAACGATCGTGTTCAGTTGATCGGATTTGAAAAGCGTCCACCAGTCGGCGGGAATCTCCGCGCCGCGTGTGAAGCTTTGAGCTTCGTTATCCGCGGCGACAGTCGACGCCGACAGCTGTTCGCGCGTGTAATCATTCCCGGCCGGCGGCGTGGGACGCACGAAATCAGGACCCACGGAACAAGCCCCAAGCACTGCCACCGCGATTGCAGCGACAGACAACCCGCCAGCAATGCGCGGCCGTACGTGCTGCGCAAGGCATTCGCCCTCTTCGCCGTCGCGCGTGGCCATTATTTCGACCCTATGAATACATCGACCAGCAGACCCGGATAAACCATTGGCAGGTCCTGCTTCCTGAAGCGGAAGATAACCGGGAGTACTCTCAGGTCCACCTTCTCCTGGCGTTGATTCGACAACTCGATCTTGGGTGAAACATAAGGTTGCACACGGACGAATTCGAGCGGCACCTTGACGTTGGTGCCACGAATCGACAACTGCGCCTGGATGTGTGCCGGTGCAGGCAGTCTCGAAACGAGTATCTCGTCGACGTAGCAGCGAACCGCCAGATAATCCTGAGAGGCCCCCATGACCACGAGCGGATCGAATCCCTGCGTGTAGGCATCGTAGACACCTTGCGACGAAACGTAACTGCCGGATGTCCCGTTGATCGCCAGCACCACACCGTCTGCCTGCGCTTTGAGCGAATACTTTTGCAGCAGCGCGCTGGCGGCTTTGTATGCCTGGGTGAGTGCCTCGTACTGCTTCTGCTGATTGTTTATGTCGTAACTCCACGCACCCGCCCGGGTCAACTCATATTGCCTTTGCGCGACGTCCAATCCCGCCTCGGCCTGCGCGACGGCGTCCCGTGCTGTATCGACTACGTCCTTGCTGATCGATCTCTGGTCCAAATCGTAAGACGCTCGACGCTTCTCATACTGATCACGCGCTGCCTTGAGGTTGGACTGAGCCTGCTCGACCTGAGCCCTGGTGACCGCAAGCGTCTCCTTGCGCGGCTCTGCCTTGAGTTCCTGCAAGACCGTCAGTGCCGCTTCGGACTGTGCGCGTAGTTGCGCGGTGGTCGCCCTTTGCACCGAATCGTCGATAGTTATCAGCGGAGTGCCGGCCGCCACATGGTCGCCTTCATGCACCAGCACCTGGGTGATCGGGCCGGACACCTCAGGGTAGATATTGATGTTCTCGCCGCCGCGCTGTTCGCTTTCGACAATACCGTCCGCGTAAATCGCCGTCACGTAGGGGTTGCTGACCGGTGCAAATGCCGGGGGCTCGGCCTTACGCTCGATTCCGAACAGGTACGCGCCAACCAGCCCGGCCACAATGCCGATGATCGAAAGGGCGAAGATGAGCTTGTTTCTCACTCGGTCCCCTTGTCGAGTCCAGTGATGCGACCGTCTTCCATATGGATGATCCGGTCGGCATACTCGTTGATCCGGGCGTCGTGGGTCACGATCACAATGCACCGGCTCTGGTTGAGTATCTTCTCCTTGACGAAGGAGATGATCATCTTTCCGGTATCGCCATCGAGCGAGGCGGTCGGCTCGTCGAGAATCAGGATCTGTGGGCCACTCACAATGGCGCGCGCAATCGCCACGCGCTGCTGCTCGCCCCCTGAGAGCTTTACTGGGAGAATTTCACTGCGCTCCTTCAGTCCGACAACCTCAAGACATTTTCTGGCCGCGACGATCGATTCATCCCAGTCGAGGTGTTTGAGGATCAACGGAATGGCAACGTTCTCGGCGCTCGTCAGGCGGGGAAACAGATGATAGTCCTGAAACACAAAGCCAATCGTATTGAGACGAAAGTCCGCCAGTTGATCGTTGGTGAGTTGCCATATGTCGCGGCCATTGACTTTCACGCTGCCAGCGTTGGGCCGCAAGATGCCCGAAATCATGCTTAGAAGCGTGGTCTTGCCGCTCCCGGACGGGCCCACAATGAACAGCATCTCGCCAAAGTGGGCGATGAACTCGACCTCACTCACAGCAGTCATTCGCGTCGCACCATCGCCGAACCACTTGGTCAGCCCCGTTGCGAAGATCGCCTCAATTTTTCCTTCATCAGGCATTCTTTTTCTCAGTTGAAAGCTTGCTCGTGGAAACCGGGTGCTAAGGATGTGGTTCGATCGGCATTAACCGCGTTGCGGCAAACAGCAAGGCAAGCGCTGTCCAACGCTCGCGGGCGTCAGTCACAAGGCCTGCATCGTGGATGACGACGGCGTTCACCTCAATGCCCGTTGCAGAAAACCGCGGTGAGGAGAAAGGGAACCACTTCCCGGATGCCTGCGTCGCTCCCGGACTGTCGTGCGAGGGCCTCCACTGACTCGGCGGCACCGGTTACCACCACGCCGTACGTCGGTGCCGCAATCGGATCACCGCTTCCCTGTTTGAACATCGGATCGCCCTGCGCATAACCGAAGACTGCATAGACATGAAATCCGAATGCCGTCAGGTCACCGCCATGAACCGGCCGGAACGCGTTGACGGAGTTCGCTTCAATCCGCATGGGGGTTGGATCGATAGATTGATCGTCCAGCAATGATGTGATAAATCCGTGCGCGCTCGATTTGCAGTCGAGTTGCGGGTCGATTGCATGGGCGTGACCCGGGACCGGAGAAATCATCCCGGCTAACCACACAAACACGCCCAGAGTTCGGAATACAGAATTTTTCATCTTGCCCACGCGGAAATGGTATGACACGTCACACATTCGCATGTCTGCCGCCGGAAGTCGGTACGGTGGCCGCGTGTCCGCACAGCGGTCAGTTTCCACTCTGTCACCGCAATTGCCCATACTTCAGGCAACACCTGCCTGCGTTTTACTATTCACGACCAGCGGCTCCGCACTGCTTAGCGCGAACAGTTCACCATTGATGGCCAGCTTCAGCGGATCACCCGTTTCCAGCGTTACACGTACCCCGGCACTCGCGTCATTTATCTCGATCCTCAGATGACGGCCGCGCCATTGCATCGGGAAGGAAAGGCTCTTCCACGCCGCGGGCAACGCCGGGGCGAGACATAGATGATCACCGGCAAAGGACACACCGGCAAAGCCAAGAACCGCTATCATCCAGATGCCACCGAGGCTTGCAATGTGCACACCGCCTTCCGTGGCCACATGTGTATCGTCGAGATCGATGGCGGAGGTCTGGCGAAAGAAATCGAGCGCGACTTCGGACTGGCCCAGTCTGGCCGCGACTATGCCGTGCATGGCGCGACTCAAGGAACTGCCATGACCACAACGCGACGCATAGTATTCGAAGTTCGCCGCAGCGGAGCCGCGAGGAAACTCCTCCGGCAGCAGCGCCAGCAGCGCTACCACGTCTGCCTGCTTGACGATCCGGGACCGCTGGATACGCTCGCGGCCAAGCACGACGTCGATTGGAACCGACCGGCCGGCATAGGCGGCGATATCGATGTCTTCAAGCGTAAAAAATCCGGCGAACTGCTCGAACAGACCCGTGTTCGAATCGAAGCCTGTGGCAATCGTCTCTGCAACCCTGCCCCACCGCTGCAACTCGGCCTCGTCGATTTTCAGTTGACCCGACAGGCGTCGCCAACTTTCCGGCCAACTCGTACGCAGCAATGCCGCCGTTTCGATAGCGCGCCGGATGTTCCAGCGTGCCATCACGTTCGTAAAGGCGTTGTCGTCGATCGACTCGTGATATTCATCCGGTCCGATCACGCCACGGATATGACAACGGCCATCGGACTCCAGCTTTGCACGGCTTGCCCAGAAACGGGCGGTCTCCAGAAGAATCTCGGCGCCGGCCTCGCGAAGGAACGCATCATCTCCAGTCGCATGCCAGTATTGCCAGACAGCGTACGCAACGTCCGCGCTGATGTGTTGTTCCTGCTTGCCGCAGTTGACATCCACGAGTTTCCGATCCGGGCCGACGACCTGAAGGGGGCACGTCTCCGCGCCGGTATCGGCCGATTCCCAGGCATACAACGCCCCCTGCCAGCCCATTGACGCTGCTTTCTGCCGGGCTCCGGCGAGCGTATTGAAGCGGTACATCAGCAATGCTCGTGCCGCCTCAGGCCACGTCAACGTGTAGAACGGCAGCAGATAGATTTCCGTGTCCCAGAAGACGTGACCGTGATAGTCGTCGCCCGTCAGCGCCTTTGCAGCGATTGAAACGTGTTCGTCTGCAGGATTGGCCGCGCCGTTCAGATGGTAGAGCGCAAATCTTAGAGCCCGTTGTGCGGACGGATCGCCCTCGACTTCGACCTCGCTGCATGCCCAACGGTCTTGCCATGCCCTCTCGTGCACCGCCACCAGAGCCGGCCAACCGAGGGTTTGCGCGGACGCCAGGGCTTCCTGTGCAGCACGAGCCGGATCGATATCATCCTTGCCCGCGCGAGTCATGGCCACCATTCGCGTGAGACATATCACCTGCCCCGGCGTCGACGTCCACTTCCACGACCATTGCGACAGGCCGCATACGGTAAAAGGAATGAGCTGCCGGTCGATCTGCAGCGTTACTGCAGCGGCGACTGCGAGCCGGGTACCGGAAGACCGCGTGCGCCACACGCTGAGGCCATGCTCCGAGCGCTCCGATAACAGACCGACATCCACCGCATCGATCGATGCTTCGAGCGTCACCTCAATCGCACCCTGCTCCATCTCCAGCAGAATGATTTGCATACCGATCGCGCGCTGGCTGAGAGAAGCCATATGGAAACTGCGCATCTTCACGCCGAAAGCGGACTCGTTCGACAGGTCTCCTTTGCCGATCACCACGCCCCGGCGCATGTCGAGAATCCTCTCCTGGCGCGCTTCGTCATCGACGTGATGTATGAGAGGCTCTCCTTGCAGGAGAATGCGGACCTTCAGCCAATCGGGCGCCACGGCGAGTTTGGGGATGCCGGGTTCCTCACCGGCTGTATCGAACACGCCGGCAACGAGTGTACGCGAGGTGGCCGCCCAGCGGCCGCCACGGTGTATCGCGCGCACGCCTCGCACACCGAAAAAGCCATTGCTGATTGCGAAGCGCGCGGCGCGGCTACGTTCAAGCAAAGGGTCGTAGCCGCCTTCCCGCGCGATCCAGCTCGAATCGGCGGTCGGGCACATCAACCGGTCCCACTGTTCAGGACTGTTCATAAATCCGCCGCCAGAGTTTTCCACGAGACAGTTGATCGAGATCCACTTCGTCCAGAGTGGTCACGACCAGATTGGCTCCGGCCTCCCAGAGCGAGTTCGCGTCATCCAGCCGCGCAACCCCGAGTGCCGTCATTCCGCCTGCACGGGCAGCCTCGATACCCGCCGGTGAATCTTCGACCACGAAGCAGTTCGCGGGCGCGGCGGGCAACTCCGCGGCAGCGAGCAGGAATATCGCCGGATCCGGCTTGCCGGCGGGCAAATCCCGGCCGCAGACATTGGCGCCGAATACATCGAAGAGACTGTGATGGTCATCGAGCCGGATGCCCCGCATCATGTCGTTGGCGTTTTTCGAGGATGACGCGACGGCAATCGCAAAGCCGAGCCTTCGCACCGCATTGACGAAGCGAAGTGCGTCGGCGAAAGCGGACACGGCTCCTGCGCCGATGAGCGCCTCCAGCCGCCTCTGCTTGCTCTCTGCGTAAGCTTCGGCACGTTGTGCGGCGTTCGGCACGCCGAGCGTTTGCAGCGCGGCAAGCGCGCCGCTCAGCCGTGGCTTGCCGGCCACCTGGGACTGGTACATCGCCGTGGTGAACCTTTGTTCGTCGGCGAAGCCCCTGAGCGCTTCGCGCCAGGCACGTTCGTGAGGAGACGCAAGCAGCACGCCGTCGACATCGAAAATGCCGGCGGAGAGCGTGCCGTGAGGGTCCGGCGCGGGGGCCTGGGCTTCTCGATCTGTCATGCGTGGCATCTCTCCAGAATAATGGGGGCGGCCGCCCCCCATCGCTCACACCGGCGCGTTGAGATGCGCGGTGCGAACCAGCTTCTTGTTGACGAACTCCTGGATGCCCATGTTGCCCAGCTCGCGTCCGTAGCCCGAGTCCTTGATCCCACCGAACGGCAGTTCCGCATCGGACCAGTCGATGTTGTTGATGAACATCATTCCCGTATCGACGCTGCTCGCAACCCGCTTGCCGCGCACGATGTCTTCTGTGAAGACGGAGCCGCCCAAACCGAAGTCGGAATCGTTCGCCAGGGCAATCGCCGCGGCTTCGTCCTTCACACGGAAGAACGACACGACCGGGCCAAAAAACTCGTCGCGGAAAGCGGGGTTGTCCGGTTTGATATCAGTCAGAATGGTGATTTCCATAAACGAGCCGGGGCGATCGATCCGCTTGCCGCCCATCAACAGCGTGGCGCCGTTCGCCACCGCATCGTCGACCTGCTTGAGCAGTTGAAGAAGCGCTGCTTCGCTAGAGAGCGGACCCTGTGTCGTCTTTTCATCCATCGGATCGCCCGGCCTGAGTTCCGACAACGCCGCCTTGAATTTCTCGAGGAACCTGTCAGCAATCGAATCGAGAACGATAAAGCGCTTCGCTGCACAGCAGGTCTGGCCGCCGTTATACATGCGTCCCCACACTGCCCACGGAATCGTCTTTTCGAGGTCGGCGTCATCCAGCACGATGAATGCATCGCTGCCGCCCAATTCCATCGAGGTTTTCTTGAGGTTCTGCCCGGCTCGCGCGGCGACGCTTTTGCCGGCCGCGACGCTACCGGTCAGTGCCACGCCCTTGATACGCGGATCGTCGATCACACGCTCGGCCTGCTCATGCGAGATTAGCAGGTTGGTATAAGCGCCTTTGGGTGCACCCGCATCGATCAGTAGCTTTTCGAATGCAATCGCGCATTGCGGCACACAGGCCGCGTGCTTGACCACGAGGACATTGCCGGCCATCAATTGCGGGCCCGCGACTCGCGCCAACTGGTAATACGGGAAATTCCACGGCTCCACGCAGAAGAGTACGCCGAACGGGCTGCTTTCCATGTGGGCTTCGCCAACCTTCGGCTCCAGCCTGACCGGAGCAAGAAACGCTTCAGCATGCTTCGCGTAGTAGGCAAGAATATCGGCGCTGAAATTGACCTCGCCTCGCGCTTCATTGATACGCTTGCCCATTTCCAGCGTCGCCAGCTTCGCGAATTCATCCACATGAGTGCGCAGCAAGGCGGCCGCTTTGTTAAGGATCTCGGCGCGCTGAGCGTAGGTGGTCTGCTTCCACGTCTGGGAACAAGCCTGAGCGCTCGCGAGAGACTGTTCGAGCTGCGCGTCGGTCAATTGATCGAAGCGCTTCAGGGTCTCGCCACTGTTCGGGTTGATGCTTGCGTATGCCATGTTCTTGTCTTCCAGGGTGAGTGTTCATGACTTGACGGCGCCGGGGGGCATTTGAATCGTTCAGGCCCGGCCGACGTTGACAGGTGCAGGTGCATTACGATGCCGCGCGGGCATCAACTATGCGCAAGCGAGTCGCCCAGCAACTCGTCACGCTCGGCCGAATCGGATAGAAGGAACTCCTTTCTCGCCTCGTCAACCACTTTCCGGACGTATTCGCCATATCCGGCGCCGCCGAATTCCTCCATGTCCCAATTGCGGGCATGGACATCGAGCGAATGAGATTTCGGCATTGGAATGGCAATCCCGGCCAGACCCGCCGGCGTGGACGGGCCTCGCAGCAGGCGTTGCTGAACTTCCTGCCGGATCTGTTCGCGGCTAAGGACTTTCTTCGACATGATGGGGCTCCGGAAAGGCGAACATGCGCTGGACGCGGATGTCGGTTGGAAATCGGCTCACAAGGGAGTTTCAGCGCACGCCGTGGTGGCCTGCGCAGACTGGCTACTCTGCGCAGAGTCGAATCCGGTTATCCACCCGCTCCTGCGACATGTTCTTCGCCGGATCGCCGACTCCCGGTCGCGCAATAAATCGTGACCGTTCCGAATCAATATCGCACGCTGCGATTCGGCCTCTTGACCCACGTCAATTGATCCTGCTTTCCTCGCCAGGAGCGGTTGGCGATTCGGAATTCGGCGCGCTCGCAGGCTCTTCAACCCGGAAGAACTGGTGCCGGGAGTCAGTCATCCGTCAGGAATAAATCGAGCACGAAAGCCGCCCGGGTTTCGCAAGCTAAAGCGCACGCCGTACGCCGACATCACCCACCAGGGTTGTCCTCAGGATTGACAGCACGAATCGTGCATCGCTACGATTGGCCCCACCACTTATGGTGGGCCAATTTGATGGAGCCAATTTGACTTCATCCACTGAAAGCCATTCGCAAATACGACATTCGATCGGAAATCCGGAGACACAATGAAGAAACCCATGCTGGTAGCGATAGCGATCGCCGGCACGGCCGCTTCCGCGGCTAACGCGCAAAGTTCAGTAACGCTGTACGGCCTGATCGACCAGGGGTTCAACTACGTCAGTAACGTGCAGACGGGCCGCGCCGGCGGTGCGCTCGCCGGCAAACACCAATATGCGATGTCGGACGGCGCAACGGGCATCGGCGGCAGTCGCTGGGGCCTGCGTGGGAGCGAAGATCTGGGCGGCGGCCTACGCGCGATCTTCACGTTGGAAAACGGCTTCAACATCAACACCGGCGGTCTCGCGCAGGGCGGCCTCGAGTTTGGCCGCCAGGCCTATGTGGGCCTCGCCAATCCATTCGGGCAGGTGACTTTCGGGCGGCAATACAGCATCGTCAGCGACATGCTCGCGCCGCTTTCAGAAGCCGGAGAAGTGCCCGGCCACATGGGCGCGAACCCCGACGATTTCGACGATCTCGGCCACTCCATCCGCATCAACAACGCGGTCAAATTCAGAAGCACGCCGTATGCGGGCATGACGCTGGGCGGCATGTATGCGGTGGGCGGCGTGGCTGGTGCGACGGTCCGCAACCAGGTGTGGGCGCTCGCCGCGTCGTACGCGAATGGACCGTTTGCCGCGGCCGCGGGCTACCTGAATGCACGCGACCCGAATCTGTCGTACTTCGGCACGAACGGCAATTCGGGCGGCAACACGGCCAATAACCTCGGCTCATTCGGCTCGGCTACCGCCGGTCAGTCAAATCCGATCTATGCGGGCTTTGCATCCGCCGCCACGCTGCAACTGCTGATCGCAGGCGCGAAGTATCACCTCGGCCCGGCAAGCATCGGCGCGACCTTTTCGCATGCGGGCTTCGGCGGCCTAGGCGACACCAGCGCTGGACCGAACACCTTGCACTATGCGGGCAGCGCTGTTTTCAACAACGGCGAAGTCAACGCGAGTTACGCATTCACGCCCGCCTTCAGCGTGAACGCTGCGTACAGCTACACGCGTAAAGCGAGCGTCGGCGCATATGACGGCGCGACCTATCGCCAGGGGACGCTGTCGACCGCGTACTTCCTGTCGAAGCGCACCGAGTTGTATGCTCTCGCCATCTATCAGAAAGCAGGCGGGACGGATTCTCTCGGCCAGGCAGCGGTCGCGTCGATCACGCAATTGACGCCATCGGCGACCGATCATCAGTTGCTTGTGCGTCTCGGCATAGTGCACACGTTCTGATTGGCGAAGACAGGCGCATCCACGAAAAAAGCCGGCTCCCCGTTGAGCCGGCTTTGTTCGCTTCGTGGGGCGCATATTGCCCGCGTGCCATTTACTTCGTCTTGCCCGTCCGTTTTGTCCCTGAAGCCGGCTCTTCGCCGAGAATCTCGTTCCACGCCTCCACGGCGCGCGAGAAATGCGTCTCCATCAATGCAGTGGCTTTCTTCACGTCGCGCTTCTTCACTGCTTCGTAGAGCTTTGCGTGCTGAACTGCCGAGATCTCACCGCGCTCGGGGTCGGCGAACAGCGCAAAGCGGCGGCTTTCCGAAATCCGGTAGAACGAATTGAGTAGCCGCACCAGCACCTCGTTGTGGGTGCAGCGCGCAAGAGCCATGTGGAATGCCGTGTCCTGCACCGAGATGTTGCCCTTGTTCGACAGCACCGCCTGGGTCGCGTCGATTACCGATGCGAGACTGTCCAGATCTCCTTCAGTGCGGCGTTCGCACGCCAGTTGTACTGCGCGCATCTCTAACGCCCAGCGGACCTCCAGCGTCTCCTTGACCTCTTTCATGGACGGCTCCGAGCCCATCTCCGTCAGCAGCACGATGGTCTCGAAGCTGCTGTCCGTAGACATGCGGCGCAGATAGATGCCAGAGTTCGGACGTGATTCGATGACCCGCAGCGCGCTCAGCGTGGAGAGCGCTTCGCGCAACGCGTTGCGACCCACGCCAAAGCGCTCCGCCAGCGCGCGCTCGGACGGCAACCGCTCGCCGCTTTCGTAGCCGCGCTCCTTGAAGAACGCCAGCATCTTGCCGACGAGCTCCGAGCGTGAAGTCGATTCGCGTGTAGCGGGAGGCGTTAATTGCATAAGGCTGAGAAGAAGAAAGTCGCAAGGACGGTAGCTGACGATTATACAGACAGCCCCCGCCCAAACCTCTCGGTACTTTCACGTCGAAAGCCGCCATTGCAGCAGACTGTAAGGCGTCGCGACGTCGGCATGATGTTCGAACACGCCAGTCACCGCAGCGCCCATTTCGATCTGCTGACGGGGATCGCCGAGCAGGTTGCCGAGCATGCGCACATGCCCCGCGTGCGGCAATTCCACCAGCACCACGAGATACGGTATCGCTTGAGCGAGCGCCGGGTGCGACGGGTGCCAGACGCGCTCCCAGCTGAAGATGCGGCCGCGCGGCGCCACTTCATGCCACGCGGGATCGAAGGTACGGCACCCGTGGCAGACCCACTCCGGCCCGAATTGCCAGGTGTGACAGTGCGCACAACGCTGCACGCGCAACTTTTCTTCCCGCAGACCCGCCCAATATGGCGCGGATAAGCCGTCCGGTTCGGGCACCGGGGCGGGAAGCCCGACGGGCAGATATGTCGACGAAGCGGATGAATCCGTCATAACGTTGCCTCCGATCCGAACAGCAGGCTGCTTGCCGGCGTCACCATCGGGCCGCCGATTACCAGCGCCACGTCATGCCGCGCCGCCTGACTGGTCGACTCGCCGCGCACCTGGCGCGCCGCTTCTATCACCAGCTCGAAGCCGTGCACGTAGCATTCGCCAAGATTGCCGCCGCTCGTGTTGAGCGGCAGCTTGCCCGACGGCGCGACGAGATTCTCCGGCGTTAAAAAATCGTTGGCTTCTTCCGGATGGAAAAACCCGTGCTCGCTCAGCGCCATCGCCACGCCTCCGGTGAAGTTCTCATAGCTCTGCACCACGCCGACGTCCGCGGGCGACACGCGCGCCATCCGGTACAAATCGCTTGAAACGCCGCTATAGTTGGCACTCGCGTAATGGGGCGCGTTGTGCGGCGAGGCGGCCGCTCGCCAGTCACCGCCACTCGCCGCGCCAAGCAGATACACCGGCCAATGTGGAAAGTCTTTCGCGCGTTCTGCGGCCACCAGCAGCAACGCGCCCGCGCCGTCATTCTCCATGCAGCAATCGAACAGACGAAACGGCTCGACGATCCAGCGCGATGCGTCGTACGCTTCGGCGGAAAGCGGTTTGCCGTGCATCACCGCGCGCGGATTGGCCTGCGCGTGCTGATAGGACGCGAGCGCGATCGCGCGCAGCGCTTCGCGGCGCACGCCGTGTTCGTGCATGAAACGCTGCACCTTCATCGCGAACTTCTGTGGCGGCGCAAGTACGCCATACGGCATCTGATATGCCATATCGCCGGAGATGGTCGCGCGCGGCGCCGCCTGGCCGAAGCGGCCGAACTGCCCCTGCGCGAGCCCGCGATAGACCAGCACGCACTGCGCCATGCCGCTCATGATCGCGGCCGCACCGTTGGCTACCGCGGCGGCACAGCCGCCGCCTCCGCCGCCCCACTGCATCGTCGTGGAGCGCAAGCGTTTCACGCCGAGCGCCGTGGCTATGCGCACCGCGTCGTTGCGATCGTCGGCGAACGAGGCGAAGCCGTCGATGTCCGCCGGGTCGATATCCGCATCGCGGCACGCCGCCAGCACCGCCTTGAGCAGAAGCTTGAATTCCGGGTCCGGCGCGCGGCCGGCACGGTAGTATTCGCTCTCGCCGACGCCCACTACCGCGACCTGCCCGCGCAGCGTGCGCTCCGTCATGACGTGGAGACCTCGGCACCGCCTGCGGCTGCGACCACCTGATTGCAGCTATACACCGCGCCGCCTTGCAACAGCGCATCCGCACCTTCGCCGGAGTACCCCAGCACCTCAGTCAGAATCGAGCGACTGTGTTCACCGACGCGCGGCGCGGGCGACGGATCGTCGATCGGCGTCTCGCTGAAGCGGAACGGCAGATTGATATTCGGCAGCCAGCCGAGCTCCGCATGTTCAAGACGGCTTACGAGCTTGCGCTCGCGTGCTTCCGGCGAACGCAGCGCCTCGCCGACCGTACGTACTTCGCCGCACGGGATCGACGCGGCCCGCATGCGTTGCTGCCAATGTGCCCAGGGGTGGCGAATGAACGCTTCGTCGAGGATACGAAACAGTTCGTCGCGCCGCGCGATGCGGCCGTTGCGATCGGCAAGCACCGGGTCGGCGGCCAGTTCAGGCATCTCCAGCACCTGGTTGGCGAGCCGATGGAAGATCTTGTCGTTACCGCAATTGATATAGAACGCTTTGTCCGCCGCTTTGAAAACTCCCGACGGACACGTATCGGGACTCGTGTTGCCGTGGCGGCGCGGCTCCTCGCCGGTGAACAGATGCTGCACCGTCGCGTAGCCGGTCATCAGCACAGCGTTGTCGAACAACGAAACCTCGACAGCCTGGCCCTTGCCGGTACGTTCGCGTGCAACCAGCGCGCCGAGCATGGCGTTGCTCGCCATCATTGCCGTGCTGATGTCCATTACCGGCGACAGCGCACGCACGCCAAGGCGATCCGGATAGCCGTTCATCGATACGAATCCGCTTTCGGCCTGCGCGATCGGGTCGAATCCCAGCCGGTCCGCGAACGCACCTTCGCGTCCATAAGCGGAGACCGAGCAGTAGATTACCTGCGGATTCAGCTCGCGGCATGCTTCGTAGCTCAGACCGAGACGCTCCATCACGCCGGTCGAAAAATTCTCCGCGACGATGTCCGCGGTCGCGACCAGTTCACGCGCAATGCGCTGCCCCTCCCCCGATTTCAGATCGAGCGCAATGCTGCGCTTGTTGCGATTCGCCCAGAGATAGGGGCCGCCGATGCTGGCGTCCTCGGGATGAGCCGGCGGATAATAACGGAACTCGTCGCCGCGCCCCGGCGCTTCGATCTTGATGACCTCCGCGCCCATGTCGGCCAGCATCATCGTCGCGAACGGCCCGGCGATAAAGTGAGTGAAGTCGACCACGCGAATGCCGGCGAGCGCCTTGGGCGCATTGGCGGGACGCGGCTCGTGCTCGGGAAATTCGTCGACCAGTCTGGAAAGCATGAAGTCTCCTCGTCGATGCGCGCGGCGCACCTTCTATCAGTGATTCGTGTTCGGTTTGAAGATCAGAGATCGAGCACCAACGTCGGCGACAACGACCCCGAACAGCACACCATCACCGCACGGTTCCCCGCCTTCTCCTCGTCGGTCAGATAATCGTCGCGATGATCGGGCACGCCGTCGATCACGCCCGTGCGGCAAGTGCCGCATACGCCGGCCGAGCAGGCGTACTGAACGTCGACACCGTGATCCAGCAGCGTGTCGAGGATCGTCTTGCCTGGCGCTACCGGGATACGTCTGCCGTCGCGCCGGAGCACCACGTCGAAGCCGCCGCCCGTCGCCGATTCGTTTGCGGCCGCGAAACGTTCGAAGTGCACCTGTGTGCGAGGCCGTGACGCGCATGCGTCGATAAACGCGTCGACCATGCCGCGCGGTCCGCAGCAATACAGGTGAGCGTCCACGGGCGCGCGTTCCACCACACGCCGCAAGTCGAGCCGCCCACCTTCACTTTCCAGATGCATGGTGATTCGCGAGCCGGCCTCGTCGATCTGCGCGAGATCGTCTGCATAAGCCGCACGTGAGCGCTCGCGCGCGGCATAGTGCAGTTGCCACGACGCGCCGGTGCGCTCGAGACGCCTGATCATCGAAACGATCGGCGTGATGCCGATGCCGCCGCAAATGAACACCGATTCCCGTGCTGCTTCGCACAGCGGAAAGTCGTTCATCGGTGCGCCGATCGTGAAGCGGTCTCCGACCCGCGGCGTGCGGTGCATCCATGCGGAGCCGCCGCGACCGGCCGCCTCGCGCTGCACGGCAATGACATAACGGTGGCGCTCATGAGGATCGTTGACCAGCGAATAGCTGCGCACACGGTCCTCGGGCAAATAGAGGTCGATGTGCGCGCCGGCTTCGAAGGCCGGCAAAACGGGCGTGTCGATGGGCCGGAATTCGTAGGACGCCACGTCGTCCGCTTCCAGACGGATCTGCGTAAGACGGACGTCGATGCGATCGGCGTTGTGCTGGGACATGATGTCGAACTCTCGCAGGCGGCCGCTCAGGGCGTGTAGCCGAAATCGGCGCCGAGTCGCGCGCGCATGTGTTCAGCGCCGTCGCTTTGCCACGGCGCGCCCGCAGGCAACGTCAACGACACGGCACGCACCATCCAGAGATCCGGGTCGTCCACCCGCACCGGCGACACACGTTCGGATGCCAACTTGCGCACGTTTTCGAGCAGCAGGCGCCGGGTCATCGCCACACCCGTATCGCTGATGCCGAGATTTTCCTTGCGGCGGTCGTAGATCGGCGCAACGCCCGACTGGCATGCGGCGTCCTGCACCCACAAGCCCGGCAGGCCCGAGAACCAGGTTTTTGTCTGCGCGTCGTAGTTGAACTGGAAAGCCGATTCGAGGTTGAACCGGGTCCAGTACTTCGCATACGGCTGCGTGACCGGTCGCGGCGCGAACGCATGCGCACTCGCGTGGCCGGTCTCGCGTCCCGCATGGCCGTCTTCGAACAGCTTGCGGGTTTTCTCGTAGAGCGGCGCGGCCGGCGTGTACGAGAACATCAGGCACAGTGTGTTCTCGTCGTCGATCGGCACCCATGCGTGGCCGCTCAGTTCCGGATACTTCGATTGCGGCGGCACGAGCGTGTAGAACGGAAACAGGAACTGGTTGACGCGCCAGTAGTGATGACTGTCGTCGAGTACCCGGCGCGACGCGATGCTGATGCCGAAATCGCGCCGCTGGCACTCGAACACAGGACGCAGGTCGCGCTTGGCGGTCCATTCGTTGATCGCGCCTTGCGAGTCGATGCGGCCGTGCAGGATCGGCGCGTGCGCCGAATCGATCTCGCCTTCCACCGCCTGCAGCCAGTTGCATTCCTGCACGCGGAAGCTGAAGTGCACGTTCTCCAGCGGCACCATGTTCCATTCGAGATTCGGCAGCGGCGGCAGCGTGTCCGCATCGGCCTCACCCATGTATGCCCAAACGATGCCGTTGCGCTCACGGCACGGATAGCTCCTGATCCGCACCTTGTCCTTGAGCCGGCTCTCCGCGGGCTCGGCGGGCGTATCGATCACCTGCCCATCCACGCCGAACTGCCAGCCGTGGTAGACGCAGCGCAATCCGCAGTTCTCGTTGCGGCCGAACACGAGCGGCGCGCCGCGATGCGGGCAGACATGATCGACAAGACCGACCCGCCCTTCGCTGTCGCGAAACGCAATCAGATCTTCACCTAGCAGACGCACGCGCTGCGGCTGGCCGTCGACGGTCAGATCCGACGACGGCAGGAACGGCAGCCAGTAAAGGCGCATGAATTGTCCGGTCGGCGTGCCGGGGCCGACACGCACCAAGGTCTCGTTGTCTTCGTGGGAAAGCATGACCGTCTCCATTGATAGCAAAATTGGTGGGACCAATTATATAAAGAATTCGGGAGTGGTCAACCGGGAATTTTTTCGATGGAGACGTTTTTGCAACCTTTGGCGGTATCCTGCCGGGGTTCATAGAAAATCATAAAACCCGCTCAAATAACTGTTTCTAATGCACTTTATCTTATTAACCACGGAGCTTTTCCGACTTCTCCGGCTGCGTCGCGCAGGCTTTCAGGGATTTCCCGGGCTTTGACGTTTTGCGTAGTCATTTTATAGTGAGCCCACCAAATTGGTCCCTCCAAACGAGGAACATAACAAGAGGAGATGAACATGAGCCTGTCGTCCCAATCCCCTATCGCGCCCTCGGCGCCAGGGGTTGCCGCCCTGGCGGACGCCGCCGATGTCGACGGCACCCGGGTGGTGTCGCGCGTCGGGCGACGCTTGATGTGGTATCTGATTGCGCTTTACGTGGTATCGGTGCTGGATCGCGGCAACCTCAGCTTCGCGTCGTTCTCGATGAACAAGGAACTGGGGCTCACGCCTCAAATGTATGCCGTCGGTGTCGGCATCCTGTTTCTCGGCTACTCGCTGTTCGAAGTCCCCAGTAACCTGGCGCTCGCCAGGTTCGGCGCGCGCATCACGCTCACGCGAATCGCGATGCTGTTCGGCCTGGTGACCATGTCGATGGCGTTCGTCACCGGACCGCGCAGTTTCTATACGGTGCGCGCGCTTCTCGGCATTGCCGAGGCCGGACTGACCCCTGGCGTCTTTCTGTTTCTGAGCTACTGGATTCCGCAGCAGCATCGCGCTCGCTACAACGCGATGTTTTCCTACTCGATCCCGGCCGCGTACGTGGTCTCGTCGCTCGTGTCCGGCGCGATCATGCAACTCGACGGCGCATGGGGCGTACCGGGCTGGAAATGGCTATTCCTGCTGGAAGGATTGCCCGCCGTGATGCTCGGCATCTTCGGCGCGTTCTATCTGACCGACAGGCCGCATCAGGCGAAGTGGCTCTCGAGCGACGAGAAGAGGTGGCTCGCGAAACAGCTCGAGAGCGGCGACGCACCGTCCGCTCACGGTGTACCCGAAGGCGTCGTGACGCTGCTGCGTCGCCCAGAGATGTGGGTGCTGACGCTAGGATATGTCGGCATCTTCTCCGGCAACGCGACGGTCGGCGCGTGGCTTCCCCAGATATTGCATCACACGGGCGTGCCGCTCAGCATCATCGGCTTCGTCACCGCACTGCCGCCGCTCGCAGGCATAGTGGGCATGACGTTCCTGTCGCGCCGCTCGGACCGCAGCAAGGAGCGCGTGCTGCACACTGTGGCCGCCATGCTGATCGCCGCGGCCGGCTACACCACCGTCGCCATGTCGGGCACGCTCGCCGTCGCGCTGTTCGGTTTCGCGTTGGCCAATATCGGTGTGTACGCGTCACTGGCGATCTTCTGGTCGATCCCGCAAACGTATCTGCCTGCCAGGGCCAAACCCGCCGTGATCGCGATCATCAGTTCGTTCGGTGCAATCCTGGGTGGCTGGGTCGTTCCAATGATGATCGGCCGCGTGCAGCAGCAGGCGCACAGCCTCGCCGCCGGCATGATCGTGGTGGCAATTCTCTTCGTGCTGTCGTCGGTGTGCGTATTCTTTGCCGGCCGGCGTCTCGCCTCCCATGCATGACAGGAGTAGCGATGAAACGAGGCCCTCTCTCCGGCGTGCGCGTGATCGAGTTCAGCGCGCTCGGTCCCGTACCCTTCTGTGCGATGCTGCTCGCCGACATGGGCGCGGACATCGTGCGGATTGCCCGTCCGGGCACCCGCACCGATGCCGATGACTTCATGCAACGCGGACGCCGTATCGTGCCGCTCGATCTGAAGTCCCCGGCGGACCGCCATACCGCGCTTGAACTTGTCGGACATGCCGACATCGTGCTCGAAGGCAGCCGTCCCGGCGTGATGGAAAAGCTCGGGCTCGGCCCCGACGTTTGCCTCGCGCGCAATCCGCGCCTGGTGTTCGGGCGGATGACGGGCTGGGGCCAGACTGGCCCGCTCGCCGCCACTGCCGGGCACGACATCAATTACATCGCGCTTGCCGGCGCACTGGATGCAATCGGCCCGGCGAATGGCGCGCCGGTGCCACCGCTTAACCTCCTCGGCGACTATGGTGGCGGCGCAATGTTTCTCGCGTTCGGCGCACTCTGCGCGTTGTGGGAAGCGCGCAATAGCGGCGAGGGCCAGGTGATCGACGCGGCAATGGTCGACGGTACGGCCACGTTGATGTCGCTGTTCTGCAAGCTGAGCGGGCTGGGCCAGTGGAACGACTCGCGCGGCACCAATTTGCTCGACGGTGGAGCGCCGTGGTATGACACGTATCGGACTCAGGATAATCGCTATGTCGCTGTAGGGGCGATCGAAGAACCGTTCTGGCAACTGCTGCTGACGCAGCTCGAAATTCCATCCGACAGTCTGCCGCCGCGATCCGACAAGACGGGCTGGCCGGTGATCCGCGCTGCGCTGGCAGAGCGTTTTTCGAGCCTCCCGCGCGACGCGTGGGCCGCGCATTTCCGCAATTCCGATGCATGCGTGAGTCCGGTTCTCAGCTTGCATGAAGCGGCAAGGCACGAGCATATGGCCGCGCGCGGAAGCTATGGGGTCGACAGCGATATGCTGCGACCGGCGCCGGCGCCGCGCTTGAGCCGGACACCGGCGATCCCGGCGGGGATATCCGAGGTCAGCAGCGCCGATCTGGTACTTGAAGGGTGGCGAGGCGGAATGGCAAAGCGCTGAGTACTTTCGGAAGACACACGCCGCCACTCCGGTGCGATATCCACCGCTTCGGGGTGCCCATCGTGTCGGGCGTGTCGCTTCCCGCATTCTGCGCAGCCGGTGGAACACCTGCGACGTCAAACCATACTGAATTGGAAAGTTATCCGAAGCTATTATCGATAGGGATACGATGCGGGCCGTCGCAGTGGCCCGCGAGCGCCTGTCAAAATCGCGCCTGACCTCGCTGGCGGCCGCCTGTTGCGGCACCGCCGCGCCCCGGGAACCGGCCACATATCGCACCGATGTACGCCCCCGTCATGCGCGGGGCGCGGACAACCTGCCCAACCCACGTTCCCTGCCTCGCCCCAGGCGGCGGGCCACGCCGCCCGCCGCGTGCGAATCCGCAAGCAATCGTGCTGCAACGAAAGATCGAAGCCGGCCGGACCACGATACTGGGCTCCGTCAGTCTTCCCTCACTCGATCCATTGCGCAGCCTTTCGCGGTCGGCGCGCGGAGAACACATCATGAGCGCCGAGAAAGCTATCTGGTTTCGACCCGCTTGGGGCTATGCAGCAGCCGCCGTGTGTGTCGCGCTCGCGGCCTGGGGCGCAGCGAGTCCACCGCCCACGCTCGGCATCGTGCAGGTGCTCGACCAGACCGACCGCGACATGCAATTGCCGCTCGAACGGTTTGCCGTCGAAGCGGCCAACACGGCCGCCTCGTCGTCGCAAGCACTGCGGCAGCCACAGCGGCAACTGCCGGCGCCGTCGCCGGGTCAGTCGCCACAGGATCGACGCATGAGCGACTACGTGCCCAATTGGACCGCAGGGACCGACAACGGCTTTGCCAGGCTGGGCACACCACGCCGGAAGACCGGCGCACCCGGCTACTACAGGAAGACCGACGACCACAAGAACTGGACGTGACCGGTCAACCCCGTTCATCCGACCACCCGCCAATCATCGGAGTTGTCCCATGATCAACCAATCGCTACGGCCGGCCGCGCTCACTGGAGCCACGCCGACGGCTACCATTTCGGACCCGAGGATCCGGCGCTGGTATGCGGATCTGATGGCCGACCGGCGCCTTGTTTGCGAGCACGATGGCGCACGCTGGATCGTCGCGGTCGACGGACGGCGCCTGGCCGACGAGCACGCATTCGAAGCCGCGGTGCACAGCGCCTATGCAATGACGCGCGCGCTCTCAGCGCTGGATAGAGCGCGGGCGGCCTGAGCAACCCGCGACACGCCTTAACAGAACACTCGAAGAATAGAAGCGAAGGGGAACCCACGAAAGCGCCGTCGCGACGACGGCTGCCCAATCACTCCTCGTCGGGGTACACGCCAGCCGACACGAGGCACACAAAGGCGGTCGCTTTCAGCACGCATTCCACCGAAGACAGCACGAATCCCAGCGGAAACACCCGATACTCGACCGGCAGCCCGAAGGCCACCGCCATCAGGCCGATCGTGCAAAGGAACGCGTAGGCGATCCGCGCCACACGGCTGCCGGCCAGAACGAAGCCCACCAGCGCGACCCACAGCACTTTGGCGACCACGCACGCAAGCGCATCGCGCGTGGACATGCTGACCCAGAGCTCGAACGGCAACTCCAACACAGACCAGACGGCGGTCGCGATGACGACGCTGCGCGTCCAGCGCCCGAGTACCGCAGGTTTGATCGGCGCCAGGTTCCGAGTGTGCCAGTCCGTCGTGTCGGCGTGCCGGGCGGCCGGCAAAAAACCCAGATCGCTGTCGTTCATCTCGCGGTGTGCTTCGTCCAGATATCGCATGTTGATGCTCCGGTGGCGCTCAGGTGTCGGCGCGCAATAAGCAATCCATCAATCGTGAGGAATGTGGCGCCGCTGCGCCGACTTCACGCGGCCTCGCCGGGTGCGAACCATTATTCGCCGCCGCGCCGCGCCGATCTTTTCAGAACGCCTGCGAGCTTTCGAAAATGCACGGCGTGCGCCGCACTGTCCTCACGCTACCGCCGACGTGCACCGCATCCTGCGTGCGAATTTGAAATTGACGGGCATTTAAACAAGACCTGTGTCCGGCGGCGGCTCATCCTTCGACTTCATGTTCCTCAACGAAACATCGGGAAACGGTCATGTCCAAACGAAAGACTATTCGCATCTATAGCGAGCCCGCGGGCGGCTGGGGTGCGCTGAAGGCAACCGGCGAGGCACTCGCGCTACAAGGCGTGGCCGTGTCCGGCGCGAAGACGCTTCTGCGGATGAATCAGCCGGAAGGCTTCGACTGTCCGGGCTGCGCGTGGCCGGACCCGAAACACACGTCGTCGTTCGAGTTCTGCGAAAACGGCGCCAAGGCCGTGGCCTGGGAAGCCACCGCGAATCGTTGCACGCCCGGTTTTTTTGCTGCGCACAGCGTGTCGGAACTGACCGCATGGGACGACTACGACCTCGAAATGGCCGGCCGTCTGACCCATCCGATGGCTTACGACGCGGCCTCCGACCGCTACCTGCCGATCGAATGGGACGACGCCTTCGCCTTGATCGCACGGCATCTGAACGGCCTCGACAGCCCGGATCAGGCCGACTTCTACACTTCAGGGCGCGCGTCCAATGAAGCCGCGTTTCTCTACCAGATCTTCGTGCGCGAGTTCGGCACGAACAACTTCCCCGACTGCTCGAACATGTGCCACGAGGCGACCAGTGTCGGTCTTCCCGAATCGATCGGCGTGGGCAAAGGCACGGTACTGCTCGAAGATTTCGAGCAAGCCGACGCGATCTTCATCTTCGGTCAGAATCCCGGCACCAACAGCCCGCGCATGATGAGCGATCTGCACAGCGCCTCGCGGCGCGGCGCGAAAATCGTCTCGTTCAATCCGTTTCGCGAGCGCGCGCTGGAGCGTTTCGCCTCGCCGCAGAATCCGGTGGAAATGGCCACGCTGGGCTTCACGCAGATCAGCTCGTTTCTTTATCAGGTGCGTGTGGGCGGCGACGTCGCCGCGCTCAAGGGCATGATGAAAGCCGTGATCGAAGCCGACGATGCCGCCCTCGCCGCCGATCAGCCACGCGTGCTCGATACGGAGTTCATCCACGGACATACGCACGGCTTCGACGAGCTGGTCGCCGATCTGCGCGCCACCAGCTGGGATGCGATCGTGCAGCAAAGCGGGCTGTCGCGCGGCGACATCCAGAATGCGGCGGATATTTACGCAAAGGCCAAAAACGTGATCCTCGTATACGGCATGGGGCTCACGCAGCATCACCGCGGCACCGAAAACGTCCAGCAGATCGCCAATCTGGCGCTGCTGCGCGGCAATATCGGCCGGCCCGGCGCGGGCGTGTGCCCGGTGCGCGGACATTCGAACGTGCAGGGCAACCGCACGGTCGGCATCACGGAGAAGCCCTCGCCGGCGTTGATCGACGGGATAGAACGGGCCTTCGGCTTCCGGCCGCCTGCGGCACACGGCCATGACGTGATCGCCGCCATCGATTCGATGATGCGCGGCGACGCCCGGGTGTTCGTGGCGCTCGGCGGCAATTTCGCCGCCGCCGTGCCCGACTGGATCCGCGTGCAGGCGGCAATGCGCAAGCTCGATCTGACGGTTCACATCGCCACCAAACTCAATCGCAGCCACCTCGTGCATGGCAAGGACGCGTTGATTCTGCCGTGCCTCGGCCGCACCGAGATCGACATCCAGGCCGACGGCCCGCAGTCGATTACCGTCGAAGATTCGATGTCGATGGTGCACGCTTCCGGCGGCCGCAATGAGCCCGCGTCACCGCATCTGAAGAGCGAGCCGGCGATCGTCGCGGGCATTGCGCGCGCCACGCTCGGCCCGGACTCGCACGTCGACTGGGAACATCTCGTGGCGAGCTACGACCGCATTCGCGACAAGATCGAAATCGTCTATCCGATCTTTCAGGCGTACAACGAACGGATTCGCGTACCGGGAGGCTTCCATCTTGCATCGAGCGCGCGCGAGCGCATATGGGCCACGGCCACTGGCCGCGCCAATTTCCTCGTCTTCAAAGGACTCGACGAAAACCCGGTTCACAACGATCCCGATGCGCTGTGGCTCACCACCATGCGCAGTCACGACCAATACAACACGACGCTTTACTCGCACTCGGACCGTTACCGCGGCGTGTTCGGCCAACGCGACGTGATCTTCATGAACACGCGTGAATTGCAGAAACGCAACCTGCATCCCGGCGAGAGGGTGGATGTGTATGCGCTGTCCAGCGATGGAATCGAGCGCGTGATCCGCAGTTTCAAGGTGATCGACTATTCATTGCCCGACGGCTGCTGCGGCGCCTATTACCCCGAAGCGAATCCGCTCGTGCCGCTCTACGCGTTCGACCCGAAAAGCCGCACCCCCTCGTACAAATCCGTGCCGGTGAAGATCGCGCGCGCCGCGGCGGTCGGTCCCGACTCCACTTATCAGGCGACCATTGTCGGCGCCACGGGAGCTCATCATGCATCTCGGTGACGTCCTCGATCTGTCTCGCGCCCAGTTCGCGATGACGGCTATTTTTCACATTCTGTGGCCGATCCTGACCATCAGCCTGTCGGCCTTCCTTCTTCTGATCGAAGTGCTGTGGCTGCGCACCGGCAACGTCGGCTATTACCGGCACGCGCGGTTCTGGAGCAAGCTGCTGGTGCTGAATTTCGCGGTGGGCGTAGTCAGCGGCATTCCGATGGAGTTTCAGTTCGGCACCAACTGGGCCAGCTTTTCGCGCTATAGCGGACAGTTCTTCGGCAACATTCTCGGCTTCGAAGGCGCAATGGCCTTCATGCTGGAAGCCGGCTTTATCGGCGTGATGCTGCTCGGCTGGGGCCGCGTGCCGCGCGGGGTGCATCTGTTCGCCACCTCGATGGTCGCGCTCGGCTCCAGCATCTCGGCATTCTGGATCATGGTCGCCAATTCGTGGATGCAGACACCGGCCGGCGTCACGGTGGAGAACGGCAAGATCATCGTGACCGACTATGCGGCGGCAATCTTCAATCCGGACATGGTCTGGGGCGTGACGCACATGTGGGTCGCGGCCATCGAAACGGGCATGTTCGTAATCGCCGGCATTTCCGCATGGAACCTGTTCAGGCGCCGCAATCCGGAGTTCTTTGCACGTTCGTTCAAGATCGCTTTGCTGGTGCTCGTATTCGTCGCGCCGATCCAGATCTGGCTCGGCGATTCGAGCGGCGGCAGCGTGTTCGCGACGCAGCCGGCCAAAGGCGCCGCGATTGAAGGTCACTGGACCACCAACCCGCCCGGCACCGCCGCGTCGTGGTCGCTGCTCGCGTGGCCGGACCAGACGACGCAACGCAACGACTGGTCGATCGAAGTGCCCGGCATGCTGAGCATTCTCGCCACCCATACGCTGCACGGCGAGGTCAAAGGCCTCACCGACTTCGCGCCGGCCGACCAGCCGCCGATGCTGCCGTTGCTCTATTACGCGTTTCGCCTGATGGCGGGCATCGGTTTCGCTTTCATGGTGCTGGCCTTCTGGACCGCCTACGTATTGCGCAAAACGCGCGGCAATCTCGAACGGCTGCTAGAGCAACGCAAGCTGCTATTCGCCTGGGTGCTGTGCATTCCGCTGCCCTATGTCGCGGTCGAAGCCGGCTGGATCGTGCGTGAAGTGGGACGTCAGCCGTGGGTCGTGTACGGCTTGCTGCGTACGAAAGATGCCGTGTCGAGCGTGGCGGCCTCGTCGGTGACGCTGAGCATGGCGATGTTTTTCTGCTTCTACCTGGTATTGCTCGGCACCTTCTTCGTGCTTGCGCGCAACTGGCTGCGCGCCGGTCCCGACCTCACGCTGATTCCACCCGCGGCCGTCAAGGCCGAGGCGGCGTCGACCGTCGCCGAGTACTAAACCCTTCCCGTTCCGAGGCAATCTCATGGACAGCTCCACTCACACGATGCTCGCCGTCACCTGGTTCGGACTGATCGGCCTGATGCTGGTGTTCTACGTCGTCACCGACGGCTTCGATCTCGGCGTCGGCATACTCAGCCTGCTGCGCAAACGCCGCGAGGACCACGACGTGATGGTGCAGACCATCGGCCACGTCTGGGACGCCAATGAAACGTGGCTCGTCGTGCTGGGCGGCGCGCTGTTCGGCGCGTTCCCCCCGGCCTATGCGTTGCTCCTGCAGGATCTGTATCTGCCGGTGATGCTGCTGATCGGCGGGTTGATCATGCGTGGCGCCGCCATCGAGTTTCGTCACAGCGTCTCGCACGGTCCGACCTGGGACAAGGTGTTCGGCATCGGCAGCCTGATCGCCGCGATCGCCCAGGGCGTAATACTCGGCAAGGTGATCACCGGCCTGATTCCGGGAGACATGAGCGGTGTGTTCGTCGCCGTGTCCGCTATCGGCGTGGTGGCGGGTTACTCGCTGCTCGGGTCCACCTATCTCGTGAAGAAGACCGTGGGTTCCATCGAGCAATGGTCGCGCCGTCTCGCGCTGCTGAGCGCGTTCGTCACGGTGGCCGCGGCAGTCGTGCTGACCGCGGCGACGTGGTTCTTCAGCGAGGTGGGACACGACCGGTGGACGCAGCACGGCGTGTTTCATGTACTGATCGCGCTAGGGCTCGCCTCCGCGTTGGCCTTCGCTTACATCATGGGATCGTTGTATCTCGGCAGTGTGCGCGGGCCGTTTCGCGCGTCGGTTGCGCTGTTCGTGTTGTCGTTTGCCGGGCTGGCCGTCAGTCTGTTCCCGGACTTTGTTCCGGGCAAGCTGGGGATTGTCGAGGCTGCGTCCGATACACCCACGCTGGTGTTCATGTTGATCGGGATCGGAATGGTCTTTCCGGTGATGATCGGATATAACCTGTATCAGTACTATATTT
Organism: Paraburkholderia dioscoreae; assembly: GCF_902459535.1. Lineage (NCBI taxonomy): Bacteria > Pseudomonadati > Pseudomonadota > Betaproteobacteria > Burkholderiales > Burkholderiaceae > Paraburkholderia > Paraburkholderia dioscoreae. The sequence goes on along the minus strand of NZ_LR699554.1, from coordinate 741,876 downwards.
TTCGCGGCAAGGTGGTGGGACAGGCACATGCAGGCGAATGAGAGGCCGGCCTTCGCGCGGCGAGCCGGCATAAAAGCCGCGTATGTGTCTACCGATCGACATTCGCTTTCATCCGCCAGCAATACGGTGTTTCTCCAACCAGGCGTTTGAACACCGTCGTAAAGTGAGCCTGCGAACGGAAGCCGCAGCTCAATGCAACGTCGAGCACGTTATGTTTCGACTCCCGCAAAAGCTGCTGCGCATGGTCGATCCGGCGGCGCAACAGGTATTCGTGCGGACGCATGCCGGTGGCGCGGCGAAACTGCGAGGCGAAATGCATCCGGGTCAATCCCGTGCTGTTGGCGATATCGGCGAGTCCGATCGGTTCGGCAAGGTGCGCGTCGACGAATTCGATCGCGCGGTTGAGCCGCCAGAGCGGCAACGCACTCGCCTCGCGCGTCTGCCGGTCTTTCGCGGTGAAATGCCGGACAATCACGCGCGACACGATCGCAAGGCTCACGCTGTCGGTGAAGACCTTGCCGAGCGCGGCGTCGTCGGATTGCGATACGGCGAGCGCCTGTCCAAGACGTTCGAGCGCGGGATCGCGCACGAGCCCGGGATCGTCGATGCGGATATCGCCCGCATGCGGCCGGCCGAACGTGTCTTCGAAGCATTCGCTCAGCACCTGCTGCGAAACGAACAGGTGCAGCACGTCGCCCGGCGATTCGAACACGGCGCGGCACGCCACCTCCGGCGCGGTGATCTGCAAGGCGCCCGCAGTCACCCTGCCGCGCACGAGCGTGCGGCCGGCATGGGAGAAGGTCAGCGACGTGCATTTGAGATTCATCGCGAAGCAATGACATGCCGCACTGCCCGGATTGACGACCTCGATGGGCTGGGTGTCGTTACGGGTCCAACGCGACACGAGAATATTGCCGCGCTGGGCCGTGTCGGCGGCTTCGTCGCCGGGACAGCGCCATTGATGCTCCATGCCGATCCGGCTCACCAGACTTTTCCGGGCGACATCCGCTGCGGGTTCGGGATATAACGTCGACGAACTGATCATGATCGGGGCATCCGTTCAAGTGGTGAGGCAGTGCCCAATAAACGCGGCGCTGCATGGACTCCAAGGTATCGCACGGCGATTGGTCCAACCTGTCCTACCTACGGTTGTCTGCAATGACCATTGGTTGGGTCGTTTCATATCCGGGTTTAATCGAGCGGCAAACGGCGCACGCCGCGCGGGGCGCGCGGAAGCGAACGTCGGGGCGTGCCGGAATCAGTGGAAACTACCGCGCTTCTTTGAATAGAAGCCATGAACGACCTATACCCGCGTAGGAGTCCGCTAGCCTCGAAATCCGCGGACACCACGCACGAATTGCGCCGTCGCGCACACCGCGTTCAACTGCGAGAACTACGCGCCGGCGTCGTCATGCCTTGCGGCGGCTCGATGCCGGGCACGATGACGGCGGCCGGCATCGACATGAGATTGGCGTCGAGCGGCGCTCCGGGAGGAGCTCGGCGGCAGGCTTTCATGACGGCCGGACCGACGGGTGGCCACAGGCCAGCAGAGCGCAAGGAAGAGGTAGGCAGGTACATGGACATGGCGTTCGAGGCGGGCATTCGTTGACGAATACCGGCAGCCTGTCCGTCAGGATGACAGCCAGCGCGGCTGTCAGGGCACATGACACTCAGACCTACCGGCGAGCGATAGCTTTCTGTCTGAAGTGGATCATGCGCGAGCACGCGTCAATGGCGGTACTTATTTTTTCTTAAACCTTCAAAAACCACGGCCGCGACAGACTTCCGCACTTGCGCCGGAAGTCATGTCGCACAGGCGGCCAGGACGTGAGCCGCCATTCACGCGGCGGACATATCGAGCCGCCGCGTGAGACTCATCCATTAATGATGGCCGTAGTCCTTGCGAGCGATAGGAACCGTGCGAACCTTCGAATAGACGAACACGGGCAGCGACTTGACCACCTCACGCGTGGCGCCGGCCCAGACGAGCTTGCCGTTCGAATAGTCCAGCTGCGACATCGGAATCGCCACGTCGTGCTGGGACACGCCGAGGAACTGGTGAGCCGCCACGATCCCGAAGGAAACGGCGTTGTCCGGCGCGACGATGATGTCGTGGAGCACGCCGACTTTCTCGCCCTTGTCGTTGTAGATGCTCTTGCCGAGCAGGCTCTTCTTGACGCTCCAGCCTTCGACGACGAGTTGCGCCTGCTCCACGGTAATGCCGATCGGCTGCGCGCCCGCCACCTGTGCATTTGCCTGCTGGCTCATCGCGCCGAACGCCGACGCTGCCAGAAACACGAGTGTCCACTTTGCCTTCATGATGATTTTCTCCGCGAGATGCGTTGTTGAAAAAAAATGAATCGCAACACAGTGACGGCATCTGACGTGCCGCTGCCCAGGTCGCGCTGACCGCTACTATGAACCGATTGCGGGCGTAGCGCTTTCGAATTTGCACGGCGGCGGAGCTCTCGCATCCGCCATGTGGTCTCCGCCGGTGCCCCGCGCACCGGCCGGGCGCAGCGGCGCGATCGGTGATCATTGGCCTGCATGCGGCTGCAGCGTGACCGTGCAGGTCATGCCCATCGCGAGCTTGAGGCCGGCGGGAATCTGGTCGAGGTGGATCCGCACCGGCACCCGCTGGGCGAGCCGCACCCATGTGAAGACCGGATTGACGTCCGCCAGCAGGTCGCCGTTGCTGGTCGGGTTGTCGCGGTCGGCAATCCCGCTTGCCAGACTGTCGACGTGCCCCTGGATGTCCTTGCCGCCCGACATCAGCCGCACCACCGCGTGATCGCCGATATTGACGTGCGGCAGTTTCGTTTCCTCGAAGTAGCCGTAGACCCAGAACGAGTGCGAGTCGATCAGCGCCATGCGCGCCGTGCCGGCCGTGGCGAAGTCGCCGGGATACAGGTTCAGGTTGGTAATGAAACCGTCCGACGGCGCACGCACCTCGCTGCGCGTCAGGTTCAGCACGGCCGTCTGCTGCGCCACCACGGCCGCCTTGACCGCAGCTTGCGCCGCGCCATAGGCGGCGACGTCGGCGGAATAGTCGGCGGCGGACTGTTTGGCGAGCGCGGCCGAATCCAACCGGCTTTCGTCCGAAATCACGTCGCCAGCCAGGTTGGCCCGCCGCGCCGCCTGGGCGCGCTTCATCGCGAAACCGGATTCGCTTGCCGCCATGCGCGCCCTGGCCTGCGCCAGTTGCGCCTGGGCGCGCAGAAGATCGGCGTCGGCCTGCGCGACCGCATAGTGGAAGCGGGCCGGATCGAGCACGAACAGAATGTCGCCCTTGCGCACCAGTTGATTGTCCTTGACGCGCACTTCGCTCACCAGCCCCGACACATCGGTGGCGACCTGCACGACCTGCGCGCGGACGCGGCCGTCGCGGGTCCAAGGCGAGAACATGTAGTCGAGCCACAGCATGCGGACCAGCGCGATTGCCACCACGAGTAGCGTAAGCGTAAAAATGGCGCGCAGGATGGATTGCGTTTTCATCTTGATGACCTGGCGTGAGCGGGAGCAGTCAGCGGGTTCATGGGGATCAGTAACAGGCGAGCGTCATCGCCACAGCAGCAGCGACACGCCGCTGAACATCGCGGCAAATAGCGCAACGCGGAACAGGCTCGGGTGCCAGGTGTAGCGATAGAAGCCGAGCCTCGCCAGCACCAGGTCGAGGACGACGAACAGCAGCACGCAACCGGCGAGAATCGGCAACAGCCCTGGCACGAGCAGCGCAAACAGATCAATTTCGCCCGGCATCGGCCACTCCTTCCGGCACACGATCCGCCGGCGCCGCGGCGAAACCGCCGCCAAGCTCCTTCATCAGCAGGGCCCATGCGTCGAGCCGCCTGGCCTGCACGGCCGCAAGGCTTTCCTCCTGCTCCAGCTGGGCGGCCTGCGCCGCCAGCACATTGATGAATTCGGTAATGCCGCTGCGATAACCCGTGTCGGCGAGCTGAAACGATTTGCGCGCCGAATCGAGCGTGGTTTCGATCGACGCCTGCTGCTGTTCGAGCGAACGCAGCGACACGACCTGCGTCGCGACGCCCTGCATCGCATTCACCACGCTCTGGTTGTACGCATCCACCGCGGCATCCCGTGACGCGACCGCGACGCCGTAGTGGCCGCGCCGCCGCCCCCCGTCGAAGATCGGCAGCGAGATCGCCGCGCCCACGCCATGACCCACGCCGTCGCTATTGACGAAGTTGAAGAAGCCGCCGAAGGTCGCCGCCGAACCCAGCGAGGCGCTCGCCAGCAGATTGATGTCCGGATAGAAATCGGCGTGCGCCGCGTCGATGCCCTTGTCCGCTTCGAGCACGCGCCAGCGCCCCGCCACCACGTCCGCGCGGTGCCCGATCAACTCGGCCGGCAGAGATGCCGGCAAGACCACCGGCACGTTGAGCGCGAGGCCCGGACGGCGCAGCGCATCGCCATACCCCGGCCCCTTGCCGGCGAGACCGGCGATGCCGATGCGCTCCAGCGCGAGTTGCTGCTGCGCCTGCCGCACCCGCGTCGTGCTCATCGCGAGCTGGGTCTGCGCCTGGCTGACTTCGAGACCGCTGCCGACACCCGCGCGCCAGCGGCGCGTCGCGATGTCGAGGGTGCGCTGCTGTTCGGCCTGCACTGCGTGGTAGACGTCGAGCAATGCATACTCCAACGCCAACTGCACGTAGCTGCGCACCACGGCGGTCTGCAATTCGATTTCCGCGAAGCGCGCGTCCGCGGCTGCCGCGTGCACATTGTCCAGCGCGCCTTCGCGAAGCGCGCGCGACTTGCCCCACAGATCGAGGTCATAGGAAAGGTCCGCCTGGATGGTGTTGCTCCACACCGTGGTGCCGCCCGGCGGCGCCGGGGTCGTATAGCGCGCATAGCGCCTGCGCTCGAAGCTGCCGCTCGCTTCGAGTTGCGGCAACTCGTCGGCGCCGGCAATCTGCGCCTGGAAGCGCGCCGCGTCGATCCGTTGCTCGACCGCGCGTAAGCCGGGGTTGCCTTCGGTGGCGTCCTGCACCAGCGTATCGAGTTGCGGATCGTTCCATTGACGCCACCACCCGCTCGCCGGCCACTTCGCATCGGCCTGCGTGGCGCGCAGCGCGGCGCCCGGGTCGAGCGTCGCGGGGTCGAGCATCGACTCGTGCGTGCGGATGCCGCCGCTGTCGATGCACGCCGTGAGCAGCAGCGCACAGGCGAGCGCGGCCGCCACCGGCCGGCACGTCGCGCGCAGCGGCAAGAACAGGCGCCGGGGCTTCATGCCGGCGCTCCGCTGGCTTGCCATAGAGCGAGACTGTCGTCGCGCAGCGTCAGTTCGGTGAAATGCAGCAGCGCTCGCATCCGGTAGCGCGCGAGCGTCTGCGCGTCGACCGCGATGTTCGGTCCGAGCGGCAGCAGGTCCAGCGCCTTGCGCGTCGCGGCCAGCGCGCGTTCGGCGGCCCGCGGCGTGGCCGCCGCGAACACGTCGGCGAGCGCCGCAAGCCACGCATCCTGCTCCGCGGGCCAGCCCGCCGGAAGGCTTGCGGCGAGCTGTTCGCTATCGAGTCGCAACTGGATCATCGAGCGGCCAATCTCCAGCGCGGCGAACGCCCAGCCGATCAAACGATCGCGGTCCACCCGCGCGTCGACCGGCGCCGACGCGATCTGCAGGATGAAGTCCCGCAAGCTCAATTCGAAGCTGTAGAGCAGATCGTCGAGGTCGCCGTCGCGCGCGTCATACGCGATCAGCCCGCGAATCTGCTTCATGTACTGCGCCGAGATCCAGTCGCCCGCGCGCGGCACGAGCACCGAAAACGCGACTGCGGCCACCCCGATACCGCATAGCAGTGCGAAGCCGGTGTCGAGATAGGCACTCGGGTGATAGACGGTGGGATTCGTGATGCCCACGATGAAACAGAAATACAGGCTGAAGCCGAGCCCGAGAATCGCCGTCTTTGCAAACGTATTCAGATAGCTGCCCACCATCACGACAATCGCCATCGAAGCGGCCAGCAACCCGAAGGTATCGATCCGCGGCAGCACCAGAAAGTTGAACGCGAAGCCGGTGAGCCAGCCGCCGAGGCAGCCGCAGAAAATCTGCCAGCTTGCGACCGCCGGATTGGGCGCCAGCGCGAACAGCGCGCTCGTGATCGCGACCGCGACAATCGCGGTCGCGCCGCCAACCCAACCCGAGGCAATCCATGCCGCGCCGACCGCGAGCACCGCCACGGCCGCGCGCGCACCGGCGATCGTCGCGGCGGTACGGTTGGCCGTGGCGCGGGTTCGGCCGATCCGGCTGATGGCCTGAAGCACCGATTGCGGCCACGACAGCCGGCCGACAGTGCGCACGTCGATATAGCTTCGGCACATCACGCGCAAATCGGCGATCGAGAAGAACAACGCCGCGCCGGTGGTCGCCACGAACTGACGCTGATGCGGCGAAAGATCGGCGAGCGATTGCAGCAGCCGGCCCAGAAGCGCCGGCAAGTCGCGCTCGAAAGCATCGAGGCGGCTCGACATGATCTCGACCTGCTCCATCGTGACCAGATCCGGTTGAGCCTCGTTCGGCACGACCGCGAGCAGCCCGCCGATCAGTTCTCCGACTGCCGCGAGCGCGCGCGGATCAGCCTCGGCGGCAACCCGCGCCTTCAACTGGTGAAGTGCGTGAATCCATGTGACGGTATCGAGAAAGCTCCGGTCGAGATCGAGAAACACATGGTTGCGCAGACGGACGGAAGGATCCTCGAACACGGCGCCGCTGCGCAGACTTTCCACGCCGACGCGCTCGCGAATCAGATCGAGAAACGTGTCGAAACCCGCGACGCCCTCCGTGCGGCCGAGCATCGTATGCATCGCGCTCAGCAGGTTCGTGAAATTCTTACGGCTCGCCGCGTAGAGGGCCGGCGCGACCGGCTGCGGAAACACCACCGCGCTCACCACGCTCGCGCACACCACGCCGATCACCACTTCGCTGACGGTGAACACGACGTTGTCATAGACGCCGTAGGGATTGGACCAGACCGGTATCGCCGTGATGGCGGTGCCGTAGCCGGTCAGCACGAAACCGTACGACTGGAAATTGCGGTAGTAGGCGGCGCCGAATACGCACACGCCGATCCACACCGCCAGCACGGCAAGGAACAGCAGCGGCTGCTGCGGAAACAGTGCGATGAGCAGCAGACCCGCGAAGCTGCCGCACACCATGCCCAGCCCGCGATAAAACCCCCGCGCGATCACCATGCCGCTTTGCTGATGCATCATCACGATGACGCATGAAACCATCGCCGTGGCCGGCGTGCGCAGTTCGAGGCGCATGCACAGCCCCATCGCGAGCGTCATCGCGATGGCCACCTTTGCGATATGCAGCAGGCGCGGGCCGTCGTCCTTCCAGTAGGTGATCAGCTCGTCCCGCCATCGAGGCTGGACCGCGCTGCCGGCAGCGGCTTGCTGGGTCATAGGGCTCTCGTCAGTCGCTCAACGTGTGCTGGTTCGTGTGGGTATTCGTGCGCGTGTTCGTGCGCCTGTTGCCGGGTCCGCCGGCCGCCAGGCCTTGCGAATACCGCTATGTCTACGATGCGTAGTCTGCAATAGACGGGCACGGCGCATTTGCGCAATCGCACGCTTTTTTTCGTATGCGCTGTGTGGCATGCATCTGTGTGGCATGGGCTGCGCAAGCCCGTACGCTGCGTGAAACGCCTTCGCCGCATGCGCACGTTGCACCAAAGAGGCGCCTGGAATGCCAGGCGCCCCGCTTCACTGCAAGCCGTTCGTACGGCTAGCGCAGGTTGGTGCGCGCCAGTTCGACGATCTCGTCGCCGCGTCCGTTGAGGATCGCCCGCATCATGTAGAGGCTGAAGCCCTTGGCCTGCGCGAGCTCGATCGTCGGCGGCATGGCCAGTTCGTGTTTCGACGTGACCACGTCCAGCAGCGCCGGACCGGGATGGTCGAACACCTGCTTCAACGCGCCCGCGACGTCTTCCGACTCCTCGACGCGGAGACCGAAAATACCCGCCCCTTTCGCGATTGCCGCGAAATCGGTTTTGGCGAGGTCGACGTTGGTGTCGAGATAGCCGCCCGCCTTCAACTCCATCGAGACGAAACCAAGCAGGCTGTTATTGAACACCACCACCTTGATCGGCAGGTTGAGCTGCCGCGCGGTGAGCAGATCGCCGAGCAGCATCGACAGGCCGCCGTCGCCCGACAGCGACACGACCTGGCGCCCCGGATGCGCGCCTTGTGCGCCGAGCGCCTGCGGCATCGCGTTGGCCATCGAGCCGTGGTTGAACGAGCCGTGCAACTGGCGCTTGCCGTTCATGGTCAGATAGCGTGCGGCCCAGACGGTCGGCGTGCCGACGTCGGCGGTGAAGATCGCGTCGTCGCTCGCGGCTTCGTCGATCATCTTCGCCAGATATTGCGGATGGATCGGGCGGCCCGCGCCGGCCGGCGTCGCGAGATCGTCGAGCCCCTTGCGCGCGGACGCGTAGTGCTTGCGGGCGTTGTCGATGAAACCGCGGTCGGTCTTGCGCTGCAGCTTCGGCAAGGTGGCGGCGACGGTTTCCTTCACCGTGCCGACGAGACCCAGCGCGAGCGGCGCACGGTGGCCGAGCTGCGAGCCCTTCCAGTCGATCTGGATGATCTTCGCGTCGGCCGGATAGAACGGCCGGTAGGGAAAGTCGCAGCCCAGCAACAGCAGCGTGTCGCACGACATCATCGCGTGATAGCCCGAGCTGAAGCCGATCAGCCCGGTCATGCCGACGTCGTACGGATTGTCGTACTCGATGAACTGCTTGCCGCGCAACGCGTGAACCACCGGCGCGCCGAGCGTGTCGGCAAGCGCGACCACTTCGTCGTGCGCGCCCTGTGTGCCGCTGCCGCACATGATCGTGACCGCGCCGGACGCGTTCAACAGCGCCGCGAGCCGATCGAGATCGGCTTCGGCGGGCACGATCCGCGGCGGCGCGCTTTCCGTCCACGACGGCGCTTCAGACGGTCCCTCGCTCAACGCCACGTCGCCCGGCAGCACGATCACGGCAACACCGCGCTCCTCCACCGCGGTACGCATCGCGCGCGCCAGCACGCGCGGAAACTGCGCCGCGGAGGACACCAGTTCGACATAGTGGCTGCACTCCTTGAAGAGCTCCTGCGGATGCGTTTCCTGGAAGTACCCGAGGCCGATTTCGCTCGACGGGATATGCGCCGCGATCGCGAGCACCGGCTGGTGATTGCGATGGCAATCGAACAGGCCGTTGATCAGATGCAGGTTGCCCGGTCCGCAACTGCCGGCGCACACCGCGAGGCGCCCGCTCGAAGCCGCGTCGGCGCCGGCCGCGAAGGCGGCCGATTCCTCGTGACGGGTATGCATCCAGCGGATCGAGCCGACCTGATCGAGACTGTAGGCGAGTCCGTTCAGGCTGTCGCCCGTCACGCCCCAGATCCGTTCGACGCCCGCCGCGGCGAGCGTGCGGGCGAGATAAGCGGCAATGGTGTTGCTGGCCATGCTTGACTCCTTTTTCACGGTAGTGGCAGAACGACCGGGCGCCGAAGAATCGGGACCGCGGTCGGGAAGACCGGAAGAAAACGTCACGGGAAACGGCGCGGCACGCCTTGGCCGATCCTTTTAAACTAGGCGACTATCCGAAAAATGTCCTGAAATAGCCCTGAAAACACCTTAATGACGCGGGCACCATACAGCCGGTTCAGGTTCGCAGAAGCGGATTGAAAGGCCGCCGTCCCTCGCGCGCGGCACTCGCGAGAAGCGGGGATTCCAGTATGCTGACGTACCTCCTCATATCCGGCTGTACGACATGAATCTCTCGTTCGAAGTTCTGCAGGTGCTCGATGCCATCGATCGAACCGGTACTTTTGCCAATGCGGCGGAACAGCTTCACAAGGTGCCGTCGTCGCTGTCGTACCTGGTCCAGAAGCTGGAGCTCGATCTCGGCGTCAAATTATTCGACCGCAGCGGCCGTCGGGCGATCCTCACGCATGCGGGGCGGGTGGTCGTGGAGGAAGGGCGGCGTCTGCTGGAAGCGGCGGAAGATCTCGAGTGCAAGGCGAAACGTATCCAGCATGGCTGGGAGTCGGAGCTGCACGTCGCCATCGACGAGATCATTCCGTTCGATCTGCTATGGGATCACGTCGACGCGTTCTACAAGCTGAAGCTGGACACGCGGCTGCATCTGTCGAAAGAAGTGCTGGGCGGCTCATGGGACGCGCTGTTGACGCGCCGCGCCGATCTGGTCGTCGGCGCCGCGGGCGAGCCGCCGCCAATTCCCAATCTGATCGCCAAACCGATCGGCTCGCTGCGCCACGTGTTCGTGGTGGCGCCGCATCATCCTCTCGCTGCGGCGCCGGGACCGCTGACGCTGGAAATGGTCGCGCGGCATCGCGCGGTGGCGATCGGCGATACGTCGCGCAAGCTCGCGCCGCGCACCATCGCGCTCGCCGCCAACCAGGAGGTCATGACGGTCCCCACGCTGGAGGCGAAGCTCGCCGCACAGATCAAAGGGCTCGCGGCGGGCACGATTCCGGAGTGTCTGGCCGCCGAGCCGCTGAGCCGGGGCGAACTGGTGCAAAAGGAGGTGCTGGGCATGCGCGACGTCACGCATTTCTTTCTCGCGTGGCGCAGTGACGAAACCGGCAAGGCGCTGCGCTGGTGGGTCGATCAGTTGGACCGGCCGGATCTGATCGACGAAGTTGCGCAACAGAGAATGTTGCACGGCTGAGCGCCAATCAGCTGCCCGATCTGATTCGGCGCGACGGCGCGACGTCGAGCGCTTCCGCCGCACGACGGGAGGCAGATGGACAGATCATCGGGACGGCAGCGCGCGCTTCGCTCTCCGATGTCGTGATCCGCAGCAGATGCGCGGCGGCCTGATAATCGTCCCAGTCGAGACCTTCGGTGACTCTCGCGCAGGCGGATTGCAATAGTTTCGCGGCGTCCGCGCTTCGGCCCCGCATGTGCCAGAGGCCGCCCAGACTGGTCGAGGCGCGCAACTGGAGCGAGCGGCAGCCTTGCACCAGCGACACCTCCAGCGCCGCGACCAGACACGCCTCCGCATCGCGCATCACCATTTCGGACTGCGGCATGTCCGCCTGCCTCATGAACAGCAATTCGCCGTGGATGCGCTGGAGTTCCGCGGCGTACCAGTGGTCGCCGGTTTCGTCGCAGCGCGCCAGCACGCCGACCACGGTGGCGATGCCCTCTTCCCGCCGCCCCGCGCGCCCGAGTGCGAGGCTGTATTGTCCGGCCAGCATCGCGCGTTGCGCACCGAAGTCGAGCGACTCGAGATCGTCCAGCGCCGCGCGGAACGCTTGCAGGTGCTGCGCGCCGCCGTCCTGCACCGAGCGCAGATACTCGTCGAAGCAGCGGCAGCAGGCCTGCGCCACGCTCAGGCCCGCGCGCGCCGAGGTGTCCCGCAGCAACGCGATGGCTTGCGCCGCACGCTCCCATTTGCCCGACAGCAGCGTCAGCGGCACCAACGCCTCCACCAGCACATAGCAGGTGACAATGGCCTGTTGCTGATCGCATGCCGCGATCACGCAGTCTTCCGCGAGCCGCAGCGCCTGATCGCGCAAGCCCTGCAGCCAGAGCACCCGCGCGAGCGTCGCATGGCCGACGAGGCGCTGATCCACCGACTGCCCGAGCGGCAGGCCATGCTGCAGTTCCCCGCCGTGTTGCAGCAGTTGTTCGAGCGATGCGCGCGCCTGCTGTTGATCGCCGCTGTAATGCGCCGCGATCCCGAGCAACCGGTAGGCCAGAATCGTTCCGCTGGCGTCGCCCACCTCGGCGGCGAGCAAGGCAAAGCGGCGCGCGAACGCCTGCGCATTGCGCGCCGCGCCGGACGACTGGCTCGCATTCCACATGCCCCACAAAGCGCGCGCCTCGAACACATGATCGCCCAGCGCGATCGCCGACGCCAGAATCTCCGACCAGACGCCGAACGTTTCCCGGTTCGGTCCGCTGACATAGACAAGCGCCGCGGCAAGCGCCGCCTGAAGCTGCATGCGCACGCGCAGATGACGCGTCGAACGCGAGCCCTGCTGCGCGACGGCTATCGTATCGAGCGCGCGTTGCGCCCACGCGCGGCATTCGTCGACGAGCGACAGTTCGTAGAGCAGAAAGACGAAGTTCACGGCCAGCGTCTCGCCGAGCGCCTCGTCGCCCTTCGGCGACAAGGCCCAGGTCAGCGCGGCGCGCAGGTCGTCGAGCAACGCGCGCATGCGGTAGTGCCAGCCGTCGGAGAGCGCCAGCGCCGGGTCGGCGCAACGCGGCGCATCGCGTTCCAGCACGCTCAGAAAGTAGCGGGCATGCTGCAGCGTGACGAAACGCCGTTCGCCGTTATCGTCGAGCTTCTGCATGGCGTAGGCGCGCGTGGTTTCCAGCAGACGATAGCTGGCCCTGCCGCGCTCCATGTGCGTCACCACCAGCGATTTCTCGACCAGCCCCGACACCGCCGCAACCACGTCGATTTCATGCAGCGCCCCGTCGCCGGCAACGGCGATCGCCGCTTCCATCGTAAAGCTGCTCACGAAAACGCCGAGCCTGCGCAGCGTGGTGCGCTCGGCGTCGTCGAGCAGCGCGTGACTCCAGTCGAGTGTCGCCTTCAAGGTCTGATGCCGCGGCAATGCCGTGCGGTTGCCGCCCGTCAGCATATTGAAGCGGTCGTCCAGATGGCCGGCCAGCGTTTCGATACCGAGGATCGCCGCGCGCGCCGCCGCCAGTTCGATGGCGAGCGGTATGCCGTCGAGCCGGCGGCATACCGTGCCGGTCAGATGAATGCTTTTTTCATCGGACGAAAAGCGCGCGTCGATCGCGCGAGCGCGCGACAGGAACAACTTGACGGCGCTGCATTGCAGTACCTCCTGGCTCTGATCGTCCTGACCGGGCACCTGCAGCGAAGCGACCCAATACAGATGCTCGTTCATGATGCGCAGCGGCTCGCGGCTCGTGGCCAGCACGCAGATTTCCGGGCCGACGCCGAGCAAGGTTTCAGCGAGTTCGGCCGCGGGGCCGAGCACATGCTCGCAGTTGTCGAACACGAACAGCACACGCCGCTCGCCGAGCTCTTTGCCGACGCGCGCGAGCGTGAGCGGGCCGATGGCCGGATTCACGCCCACGCTGGCGGCGAATGCCGCGAGAACGCTGCCTGCGTCGGAGGTGGACGCGAGCGGCACCAGATAGACGCCGTCCGGAAAGCGCGCCAGCAAGCCGCGCGCGACTTCGACCGCGAGACGCGTCTTGCCGATGCCGCCGGAACCGACGAGCGTCACCTGCCGTGCGGCGGCGAGCGCCTGCGAGACGTCGTCCAGTGCCTTGTCGCGTCCGATCAGCGGAGAAAAATGGACCGGCAGATTGTTCCGGACGCTGCCGCTTGGCGGGAAGTCCGCGGGTTCATCGCCGGCATTCGATTCGCCGGCACGCGATTCGCCGGCCGCGGCCGGCGCCGACGCGCTCTGCACCAGCCTGTAGCCGCGTCCCGATACCGTTTGTATCAGCCCGCGGCTTTCGCCGAGCAGCTTGCGCAGCGTGGACATATGCACCTGCAGGTTGTTCTCTTCGACGATCGCATTCGGCCAGACCTGCCTGAGCATCTCGTTCTTCGACACCAGCCCGCCGTTCGCGGCGATCAGCACGGCAAGCATGTCGAAAGCACGTCCGCCGATCCGCACAGGCGCACCATCGAGAAACACTTCGCGACGGTCGATGTTCACCTGAAGCGGGCCAATGCAAATCATGCGGAGTATCCAGGACGCGACGCTGAGAAAGAGAACGGGAAGGAACGGAGAAACTGCGGAATCGCCGCCGGGCGTGGCGTCCCAGAAGTCTAGATCAATGGGAGATCAGCGTGCGCGGAAAAAACTGAACCTATTGTTCAAATTTTTTGCACTAAGCGGACACAATGAGAAGACCGTCATGCGTCGGCTCGCGCCTGAAGTGCGGGAACGTCGGATCGTGCCGAAGCGGTCGATCAATGGGACAGGAGTTGGGGGAAACTGCGCCGGGCTCACTACGTATCCCGGCAGCAACGCAGCACAGTTGCTGAAGATCTAACGCGCATCGTCCGCCGTGGTCAGGGCGGACATTTGCTCGACCACCGAGGCGAGAATCATCGCGGTAGCGTTGGCCGGCATGCTCGCCCGCACTCGCGGCTTGTAGATCGGATCGTCACGACGGATCACCGCTCCGCTCAGCGCACAGTAACCCTTCTGGCGGGCGCGGCAACTGATCCACACCTGGTCGTCGTAGCGGCAGCGGGTCGCATCCTGCCAGAGCACCGCCACCGACGTATCGGACAGACGCTCGATCACTTCGACCTGGATATGCGGCGACGGCACGCAAGCGGCCATGCGAGGCGTGCGCCGCTCGCGGGATGCTTCGCCGCCTTCGCCGCGATAGCCCGGCAACAGAGCGTGAATCACGTGATCCCACACCGAGGCGCGCAGTCCGTCGGGGGACGCGTCGGCCGGCTCGCGCGGTGCGCAACATGCTTCCCGGCTTGCCTCGCCGCGCGGCGTCAAACAGGTTTCGCTATGCATCATGCTTGCTCCCATCAACTGGCAGTGAACCTTGCGACGCGGCCGACGATTCCGGCAAAACCGCGATCGTCCACCGTCGCCCTTGCTTGACTCATCCGGCGGACGAACGATATCCAGCCCCACGTTGCGCCCGTCGTATCCCGTCCCCAGGTCCGTTTCGCCATAGCCGGGCAGATCCGGCGCAATAGCGCGGTTTCCCGGGCGCGAGCCGGGTTCAATGCCCCGGCTCGGCCTCGTAGTTGACCGGCACCCAGTCGTACACGCTACCGTTTTTCCTGATATGCCCCAATCCGGGAAAAGCAATATGCGCGGCGCCGACAAGATAATGTTTGTCCGCTGCGAGCTTGAGCGCATAGCGGCGCGAGCGCTGCGCCGCGGCGGCGGCGGTATCGTATTCGACGGATGCCGTGGGGTTGCGCAACTGGATCGCCGCCACATGAATGACATCGCCCCACACGAGCAGATCTTTCGAATCGCTCTGCACGAGATAGGCGGTGTGGCCCGGCGTATGACCGGGGAGCGCGACCGCGCGAATGCCCGGATCGAGTTCCACGTCGCCGCTGAACGGCTTGAAGCGGCCGGCCGCGACATAGGGCGCGACAGACGCGATCGCGGCATCGAAAAAAGAACTGAGAAAAGCGGGCGCGCTGGCTTTATTAGCCGGATTCAGCCAGTAGTCCGATTCGACCTGGCTGACCCGGACAATCGCGTTGGGAAACGCCATTGCGCCGTTCACGATGACACCGCCGACGTGGTCCTTATGCAGATGCGTGAGCAGGA
The DNA here is from genome assembly GCF_902459535.1 of Paraburkholderia dioscoreae. NCBI lineage: Bacteria > Pseudomonadati > Pseudomonadota > Betaproteobacteria > Burkholderiales > Burkholderiaceae > Paraburkholderia > Paraburkholderia dioscoreae. Next base: position 726,591 of record NZ_LR699554.1, on the reverse strand, counting down.
CTTCGTCGACCTGTTCGGGCTGATACCCCGCGGCGCGCAGGTTGCCGGCCAACCGGCCGCAACAGTCGCCATACAGCACGCCCGCGCCGGAGTCGATCAGAATCAGCTTCGCACCGGTATTGATCAGGAATGCATTGATCGATCCCTGCACCGGCGCCTGCAGAAAATCGCGCGACAGGTCTTGCCCGATTTCGGACTTCGGTACGCCTTGAACGACGGTATCGATCGGAAAGGGATGCGTGCCGTCGAGCAATGCGGTCACTTCGAAACCGCCGACCATGATCCGGTAAAAGCCCGGCCCCTGTGTCCTGACCGGCGGCGCGGCGGCCAGCGCGGCGCGCGGCCCGACGCCCGCCGCAACGCTCAAAAAAAGTGCGCACCATAAGCCTAAGTGCATGAGCCATCTGCGCTGAATCAGTTCCGACATTCCGTTTCCCATGCCTGGTGCAATCGTGAAAAAAGCATACGACGGCGCGTCCCAAACCGGTGCTAATTTTTATTAATTGTCCTGAGGGGCGGTAATCAGCGGTTCGTATGAGCAAACATTCGTCGAATTCCCGATAGCGGCACTCGACCTGAACGAAAATAAATATTCAACGATAATAATTTCCGAGATAATCGCGGGACTCCGCCGGATATAAAACATCTCTCGATTTTGGCAACGCGAACGGGCATGTGAATGTAGCGCGACGAACCGAGGTGACGGATCATGTTCAACCAGACTGAAATTGCCCCCATCACTGCTGCACGCAAGAAAGACTCGCTGGGCTGTCTTGCGAACCAGTTGCACAAGGACATCGAACTCGAAGCAGGCGACTTCACGTTTTATCGCAAGTGCCGCCGTCAGGAGAAGACCAGCGAAGTCGCCACGCCGGCCTCCGATCGCGGCGTGCTGATCGGCGTTTCGCTCAGCGCGGGCCATCGGCGCCGCATCATCTCGGGCAACCGCTCGGCCATGCACGAATTCGACAAGGACTCGGTCTATATCCGCAATTTCGAAGAGGACTACCGCGCCGATCTGCACGGCGCATTCGACTTCGTGCTGGTGGAATTCTCGCGCGCGTTCATTACGAACACCGGCTACGAACGAAGCGGCACGCATATGACCGGCTTCTCCGCGCAGCCGGGCGGCAAGGATCCCATCTTCGGCCACCTCGCGCAGGTTCTCGCGCTGGCGCTGGATCGCGAGAGCGAAGCGAGCCCGCTGTTCATCGAACAGCTCGGCGTCACCATCGGCACGCATCTGGTCGATCATTATGGCGGCGCGCCCGCTCAATCGGTCAAGCCAGGCCGGCGGCTTTCGGGTCTGCACGAAGCACGCGCCAAAGATATGTTGCTCGCGAAGACCCAGGACAATGTCTCGCTCGAAGAGATCGCGAATGCCTGCAACCTGTCGCGCAGCTATTTCATCCGCGCGTTTCGCGAGACCACCAATCGCACGCCGCACCAGTGGCTGCTGGAACAGCGCATTGAACGCGCGCGCCATCTGCTTCGCAGCTCCGACGCGTCGCTCTCGGAGATCGCCATTGCATGCGGGTTCTCCGATCAGAGCCACTTCACGCGCACCTTCACGCAACTGGTCGGCACGCCGCCAGGAAGCTGGCGGCGACTCGCCGGCAGCTAGGCGAATCGCGCGCGCCCGGCCCGCCTGGAAACCAGCCGGGCCGGGCGCCGTCGCGACCACGAACGCGACCCCGATCACGACAATAGACTTTCCTACAAAGCATCGCACTAACGTGCAAGACATGTCTGCCGGGGCGCGGTACTTTTGCTCCTGCCAGGCCCGGCGCACGCGACCCTCTCTCCCCTCATTGCCGGCCCGCCGACGTGATCTCCGTACTTCGCCCGCAATCCTCAACCTGTCGACGCCATGATGGAAATAGGCAGCTTTCAGATCGATCTGGAGATGCGCAATTTACGGCGTGACGGCGAAGTCGTGCGCCTCGGATCGCGCGCATTCGACATCCTTGCCGCAGTCTCGTCAGCCGCCGGCCGTCTCGTCACGAAAGACGAGTTGATGAATGCGGTCTGGCCCAACACGATTGTCGAAGAGAACAATATTCAGGTTCACCTGTCGGCGCTGCGCAAGGTGCTTGGGCCGGACCGCGACCTGATCCTCACCGTGCCCGGCCGCGGTTATCGGCTTTTGCAGCGCAAGAAAAATGCTCTGCTCGACGAAGCGAGTTCGCAAGTCTCCCTGGCGCACCGCCTGCCTCCGCCCAAGTCCGGCTTGCTGCCCCGCGACGCCCAGGTCGAACTGATCCGCTCGATGCTGCAGCACGCACATGTGTTGACGCTGGCCGGCGCCGGCGGTATCGGCAAGACCCAGCTCGCCATCGAGGCGGCCCGCCATAGCGCGGCGCAGTTCGCCGATCCGGTCTGCTTTATCGAGCTCGCCGCCTTGACCACGCACGAAAGCGTGCTCTGCGCCATTGCCGAAAGCTGTGGGCTGATTCTCCCAGGTACGCAAATCGACGTGACGCGCGTGGCCGCGGCGCTCGCCGGCAAGCCCAGGCTTCTGCTGCTCGACAACGCGGAGCATGTGGTGGGCGCGGTGGCGCAAATCGCCGACGCGCTGGTAGCCGGCAACGAACGCCTGCGTGTGCTCGTCACGAGCCGGGAGCCGCTTCGCATCATGGCCGAGACGGTGTTCCGGGTCGACCCGCTCGATGTACCGCCGCCGGATGCCGGCGATGAGGAGATCCTGGCATGTTCCGCGGTGAACCTGTTTCTTCTGCGCGCCAGCTCGTTGCAGGAAACCGTGGCCGCCGGCAGCGCGGAGCTGCGGCTGGTCGGCGAGATCTGCCGCCGGCTGGACGGCATTCCGCTCGCGATCGAACTGGCGGCGGCCCGCGTCGTCGCGCTCGGTGTGGAAGGCGTGTACCGCCGGCTTGACGACCGCATGGCGATCCTGGCGGGCGGTTATCGCACCGCGCTGCCGCGCCATCAGACTTTGCGCGCAACGTTCGACTGGAGCTTCGCGCTGCTCGATCCCGTTACGCGCGCCGTATTCCGCCGTCTTGCGGTATTCAGCGGCACGTTCTGTTTCGAGTCCATGTGCGCAGTGGTCTGCGACGAGGAACACACCATGGCGAATGCGATCGGCGGCATCACCGAACTGGTGGCGAAGTCGCTCGTGAGCGTCCAGTTCGTGGGAGCCGCGGTGAAATACCGGCTCTCGGAATCGACCCGGGCCTACGCACTGGAGCAGCTCAAGGCTGAAGGTGAACTTCGGGAGATCGTTGCACGCAACGCGCGTTATGTGTCGCGCTGCGTCCAGGCCCGGCTGTCCGGCGACAGGCGGGACAGCGAAAACGAACCTGCCAGTGCGCATGATCTTCAGCCAATGCTCGACGACGCGCGCGTCGCTTTCGACTGGGCGTTTTCCGCCGATGGCGACCCGCGAACCGGAATCGAACTGGCGTCGAGTCTCGCCGATGCATTGCTCGATGCGGGCCTGTTCGAAGAATGCTGCGCACGCGCCGCACAAGCGGTCGATGCATTGGAACGCCAGCCTTTGGGAACGGTGAGCGCGACGAGCGAACAGCGGGTGCGTGCCGCGCTGGACGCAGCGTCGCGCGCTGTTCGCGAGCCGCTGCCGGCGCCTGCGCAACGCGCACGCAATCCGCTGCCGAAAAAACAGGAAAAGCACGAACCGCATGCGCCGACGGCCGCCGCAATGGCGCCGCCGGCCTGCTTCATTACGACTTGATGAACTCCAGCAGGTCCGCATTCACGCGGTCCGCGTGCGTGGTGCACATACCGTGCGGCGCACCTTCGTAGATCTTCAGCGTGGCGTTCGGCATGATCTTCGACGACAGCTTGCCGGAGTCGTCGAGCGGCACGATCTGGTCGGCGTCGCCTTGCAGCACCAGTGCCGGCACCGTCACCTTCTTCAGGTCTTCGTTGAAGTCGGTTTCGGAGAATGCCTTGACGCAGTCGTACAGCCCCTTGATCGAACCGAGCATACCGATCTGCCAGAACGAATCGATCGTGCCTTGCGACACTTTCGCATCCGGGCGATTGAAGCCGTAGAACGGCACGGCGAGATCCTTGAAGAACTGCGAGCGGTTATTCTGCACACCTTCGCGAATGCCGTCGAACACGGACATAGGCAGGCCGCCCGGATTCGCTTCCGTCTTCAGCATGATCGGCGGCACGGCCGAGACCAGCACCGCTTTGGCGACACGCTTCGTTCCATGACGCGCGATATAGCGCACCACTTCGCCGCCGCCGGTCGAGTGACCGACCATCATGATGTTGGTCAGATCGAGCGCTTCGATCAGTTCGGCCAGATCGTCTGCGTAGGTGTCCATTTCGTTGCCGTTCCACGGCTGCGACGAGCGGCCGTGGCCGCGACGGTCATGCGCGATCACGCGGTAGCCGCGTTCCGCGAGGAACAGCATCTGCGCGTCCCATGCGTCCGCATCGAGCGGCCAGCCGTGGGAGAACGTAATCGGCTGGCCCGTACCCCAGTCCTTGTAATAGATTTGCGTACCGTCTTTGGTGGTGATGTATGCCATTGCTATTGCTCCATTTGAGGTGATTGTCCGGCACATGCCGGCGTCCTATACGCCAATCGAGTATTGCCGACGGCCAGTCCCCGCTTTTTTCTGATCGCCCGCATTTTTCAGATTCGCACGCTGCGAGCGGGTGGCTTATCGCCTAAGCGGCCGCCTTGGCGAGCTGGCTCAGATACGCGTGAATCTGACTCACGACAGCGGCGCCGTCGCCCACCGCCGCCGCTACCCGCTTCGCGGATTCCGAGCGCACGTCGCCGACGGCGAACATGCCCGGCACGCTGGTTTCGAGCGGATAGCGTGCGCTCGATGCGGAGAAGCCCTGCTCGCTGCGCGCAAAACCGGTCACGACAAAGCCCCGGTTGTCGAGCTCCACGTCGCTCGCTGCGAGCCAATCCGTCTTCGGGTCCGCGCCGATAAAAAGAAACAGGTGGCGCGTGGGAATGACTTCGTCCGCGCCCTCGTCCTCATGATGGATGTGCAAGCCGGTCAGTCCGCTTTCGTCGCCTTCGAGTCCGCGCAACACGCAACGCGTGCAAAGCGATACGTTCGGCAAGGATCCGATCCGGTCGATCAGGTATTTCGACATGCTGGCGTTGAGGTCAGCGCCGCGAATCAGCACGCGGACGCTGCGCGCGAAGTTCGCAAGAAACACCACTGCCTGGCCCGCGGAGTTGCCGCCGCCCATCAGCACGATGTCCAGTCCCTTCACGAGCCTGGCCTCGATCGTCGACGCCCAGTAGAAAGTGCCGCGCCCTTCGAAACGGTCGAACCCGGGCACCGTCGGCTTACGGTACGCGGCGCCGCTCGCCACCACGACGGTGCGCGCGCTGATGCGCTGCCCGTCCTGCAGCGTCAGCGTGAAGATGTCTTCATGGCGGCTCACGTCCATGACCTTGCCGGGAATCGCCAGATGCGCACCGAATTTCAACGCCTGCTGGAACGCGCGCGCAGCCAGCGCCTGGCCCGAAATGCCGGTGGGAAAGCCCAGATAGTTCTCGATGCGCGAGCTCGCGCCGGCCTGCCCGCCCGGCGCGCGCTGATCGAACACGGCGACCGACAGACCCTCGGTCGCCGCATACACGGAGGCCGCCAGTCCCGCCGGGCCGGCGCCGACGATCGCCACGTCGTAGACATGCGATTGCTCGAAGGTCGGCACGAGCCCGAGGCACGACGCGAGCTGCGCCTCGTCCGGCGCGCGCAGCACGTAGCCGTTCGGACAGAACACCAGCGGGAAATCGCCGGGGCCGGTCGTCATGCCGCCCAGCAGCTTGATCGCGTCGGGATCGGTGCGGGCGTCGATCACCATCGCCGGGTAGGCATTGCGGCGCAGGAAGCCTTGCAGCCGGATCAGCCGCGCGTCGTCGCCATTGCCGACGATCACCGGCCCGAGCCCCTGCTCGATCAGCCCGAGCCGCCGCAGAATCAGCGCGCGCATGATGTGCTCGCCCAGTTGCGCATCGGCGACGATCAGCGCGCGCAAGCGCTCCGGCTCGATCACGAGCGTCTCGACGTCCGTCAGCGCGATGCCGTCGATCAACGCCGGCTTGCCGGAGAGCTGCGCCATCTCCGCCATGAAGTGTCCGTCGTCATGTTCGGTGACGACGGTCGAGCGCCCGAAGCTGTCGCGCGATTCGATCCGCACGCGGCCATGCAGCAGCACGAACAGGCCGAGCGCCACCTGCCCGGTTTCGAAGATCAGTTCGCCGGCCTTGAACGACATCGGCCGCGCAAAGCGGCGCAGGCTCGCAATCTCCGCGGCGCAAAGACGGGGGAACATCTGATGCCGGCGATACTCCAGCGAGGAAAACGGAATCTCGAGTTCCGAGGGCGTGGCTGCGTCGACGGATGTGCCCGGAGTGCTCATAGCTTGACCTCGTCTAGCCCGTCGCCGTAACGACAGTGTGCGGATTGCGCTCGTGCTGCCGCGTGTGCCATCTCTACCAGCCGAACTTGAGTTCGGCGCCCACGTAGTCGGCGTTGCGCGCGCCCAGATCGCGCAACGAAGGACCGACCTGAAAATGCACGGCTTCCAGCGCCGCCGCGAGATTGGCGGTGACCGCATAGTCGGCGCGCAGTTGCGTATAGAAGCCGGTCCAAGGGCTGCCGTGCCCCGCCGTTCCCGGCACGACCGCCGAACCCTGGCCGTACACGGCGTCCGCGGTGGTCTGACGCCACTGCAGACCCACGCCCGCCAGCAGCGTGAGCTTGCTGCTGGGCTTGAGAATCAGAGTCGGCTTGACGTGCACCAGGTTCGTGTAGCCGGTGTAGCCGGCCAGCGCGAAGTAGTAGCCGTTCGGAAACAGCGGATTGAAGGTGCCGATGCGCCCGTCCCCCGGATGACTGTCGCCCGAGGCGGCATCGATCTGAATGCCGAGGCGCGGGGTCCACGGCAGGGAAGCCAGCGTGTAGCCGGCCAGCGAGCCGACCGCCCACGCGCCGATGGTCTTGTTGCCGACATGACCGGACTGATACATCGCCTCGACGTCCCAGTCGATCGGCGCGACATTGCCGGCGTAGCGCGTGTCGAACACGTCGCGGTGTTCGTCGCCGCTCGCGTCGAGGAACTTCGCGTTGCTGCGGTTGTAGCGCGAGTAGTACGCGGACAGGTCGCCCGGTCCCACGTTCTTGCGCTCCACGCGCACGCCGCTGAACGTCAGATCGCGATTGGAGACGTCGTCGAAATCCGAGTTGTCGCGGTATTGGACCGGCTGCGTCGCGTAGGCGATCCAGCGCCACGGGCCGGTTTCATAGTCGGCCCAGATCGCGTCGAACGCCTGACGCACGTTCGGGCCGTCGCGCACGGAAACGAAACGCTGCAAGTCGAACGCCATTTCCTGGCGGCCGACGCGGAACTTCACCGTGCCGGGCCCGAGCGGCTCGGTAATCGCGACGAACGCCTGGCGCAAGTCGAGCGGGTTCTTGTCGACCGGCGTGACGACGTCTTTGCCATAAGGCTGTGCGTCTTCGAATTGCGTGAAGATCTGCACGTGGGGGCCGAGGCGCACGTCCGCGTGAACTTCGAGCCGTTGTAGCAGGTAGGTATCGTCGTGCTGCGCGCCGAGACCGAAGAGCGGCGCGTCGTTGATTTCGAGCCGCTCGCGCAGCACCACGCCCAGCGAAATGTACGCATCCGGATTGCCGAACAGCGGAATGTACTTCAGCGAATCGAAGGGCTTTTTCGGCACGCAGGGATTGGCCAGCACCGACCAGTTTTCCTGCCAGCGATTGAACATGATCGCGGGCCGCGCGCACGAGGCTGCGGCAGCGCCGGCAGCAGTCGTGGCGGTCGCCGGGCTGCCGGTCGTGGAGGTATCGTCCGCGCCGCCGAGCGCGGTGTCCGCCGCCGCGGTCGGCAGCGCCGCCGCCAGCCCCGTACTGAGCAGCAATGCGCGGACGGCGTGCCGCGCCCGCCGGCGCACGCGCCGCAGCGTGAACGACGGCGCGACGTGCGTCTCACTTGCCATCGTGCACTTCGGCAATGTACCCGCCCGGAAATTCGAGCATCGCGGTCTTGCCCGATCCGACCGCATACGCCGGATACAACACCTTCGCGCCGGCCGCCTGCGCGCGCTCCAGCGTCTGCGCCACGTCGTCCACGTTGTAGCCGGTGGTTTCACGTCCGAACGGGAACGGCAGCTTGCCGTCCGTCACGAACACGATCATGCGGCCGAAGCCCGACGTGATGCGGATCTCGCGAATCGTTTCGCCTGGTCGGCCGATCACGCCGGCGTCCGCGCGCGGATTGTCCGACACCACCTTGCCGTGCGAGAAGTGCAGCCAGCGGCGCACGAAGTTGTTCGCTTCGTAACGCGACACGTACACGCGGTTGTCCGGCACGCTTTGCAACGGCGCGTAATTCGGCGCCTTGGTGTGCCAGTAGAGCTGCATGGTCAGGCCGCCCGGCCATTGAATGATCGCGTCCTTGCCGATCGGATCGTCGAACGGCTCGACCAGCACGTCCGCGCCGGCCGCGCGCGCCGCTTTCACGCCCTGGTCGATGTCCGTGACGAGGTAGCCGGTGCGTTCATTGCCGAACGGATACGGGATCGGCGTCTCGAAGCCGAACACCGACAGCATGCCGACCGGCGTCTGCACATATTGCGAGGCGGTCTTGCTCGGCGTCGGCGTCACGGTGAAGACGGCGCGCTGCGAGGCCTTGCCGCCGAAGGTCGCGAGAAAGCTGTTGACGAACGCGTCGAGGTCGGCCGAGGCGACGTACACATGGGTGGTGTCGTACTGCGCGCCCACCGACACGTCCGGGTGTTTGACCAGCGCGGTCTTGCCGCTCGACACTTCCGGCGGCCCGGCATCGGCGAAGGCTGACGAAACCGCCGTCGACCCGATCAGCAGCGCGGCGGAAACGAGCGCAATGGCGCGGTACCTATGAAGCGACTTGAACATTTGAATACCCATTTGAGTTGGCAATATCTGAACCGCAGGCCCCGGAACGGCGCCCCGCCCCGTGAGCTGCATGCACCCTCCGCATCAACCGCCGTCCTTGCTCGCCTCGGGCTTTTGCACGGCGGCGCCCTTCGTCTGTTCGGCAACCTGCGCCGTGGCGGTCTGCGCAAAGAGCTGCGCTTTCACGACCGGGATGGCGTGCTCGCCCAGCACCATGCCGAGCAGCCCGGCCAGCGCGATCAGCGGCGGCGCCGGCGACTGAACCTTGAGCAGCCAGTAGAGGAGCCCGATGCCGAAGCCGACTCCCAGTGAAATGATGTAGCCCATGCCGATCGTCCTTTGTGTCAAACATCCATCAATTCGGCCAGTCCGATCCCAGCACCAGTCCGCAGAAATTCAGGCGGCGATAGTTCGGATCCCACCGGTCCAGCACATCGGCATTCACGCTCCCGAATGTCGTCTCGGGACGATGCTCCATGCCGTGCGCGTATGCTTCGATCAGCTTCTTCTTGAAGCCGGATTCGCGCGGATAGGCCTGCACGATTTCGTCACGCTGATGCGCGGTGAATTCGTCATAGCGCGCGCCCCGCACGTCCATCTGCACACCGGCGCTGATGAGCGCGACCAGCGCCGACAGGTGTTCCGGTATGCCGGGGGTCGTGTGCAAGGCGATCCCCACCCAGACCTCTTCGATCTCGCGCTCGGCGACGCCGTGCCGGCGCAGAAAATCGCGCGCGGCGTTGGCGCCGTCCACCTCGAAGCGGTATGGCGAGCGCTCGTACTTCGCGTTCAGGCCGACGTTGTGAAACATCGCCCCGACATACAACAGTTGCGCGTCGAACGTCAGGTTCTCGCGGTATCCGGTCAGCGCAGCGAACAGGAAGGCGCGCAACGCGTGATGAAACATCAGTTCGGACTCCGTGCCGCGAATCAGGTCAGTCGCCGCCTGGGCCATGACACCCTCGGGGATGTCGACGCCGGCAATGGTCTTCTTCATGTCAACTCCTCCATGTCAGCTCCTTTCCCGACGCGCCCTGGCGCGCATGCCGACCGGGTGCCGCAACCCACCCGTGCGCTGAACCGGCGGCAGTCCGGGGACTACCACCGCAGCGTAGCGAAACAAATCCATAAAGACTTTGGCGGAATCTTAAAAACCCTTAATCGCCACGCTACTTATGCGCATTCGCTCAAAGCGTCAGTTCATGGAAGCGCCGCACGCCGTCGCGAATCCATTGCAGCAAGCCGCCGGTGTTCTCGTCCAGACTCGCCGGCGAGGCCAGCAGCATCTCCTCCTTGGCATGGTGTTCCGAGAGCAGCCGGCACATTTCCTTGACCACCTCCGGGCGCCGCGTGAGAACCGGCGTCAGCGCGCTCTTGTCGAGCCGGAAAACCGTGGCGCGCGTCAGCGCCCGCACCACCACGGCCGTCCTGACGCCGGCGAGAATCCCCGACTGGCCGATCGAATCGCCCGGCGCGAGCCTGCGCAGTTCGATCTCCCCGCCGTCCTTGGTCACGATCACTTTGGCTACGCCCTGCGCCAGAATGTGCAGCTCGTGGCCGCTTTCATCCGTCGCGGCGTAAATCGTGTCGTCGGCGTCGAACTCGTGCTGCGTGAGTTTGCCGGCGAGTTCGGCAAGTTCGTCGCGCGCGAGCGTCTGGAAGATCAGCACGTTGCGCAAGAGCCGCAGCTTCTCGTCCGCGGTGCCGCCCGTCACGGGCTCAGGCACCGATAGCGGCCGCAACGCCACCCCGCGCGAAAGCAGATGACGGTGCGCGAGATCGAACAGATCGTTGCGCACGGCGATCTTTTTGCCCAACTCGCTGACATAACAGACGATCTCGTACTCGATCGCGTCGTTGGTGGCGCGCCGCACGCTCACGACCGGTTTCGGATCGTCGAGCACATCGCGCGAGCTTTGGGCCGCGCTGGAGAGCGCCGCCAGCACCAGCGCCGGCCGGATCGACGGCTTGACAGGCAGCACCACGCTGATGCCATGCGTATGCGACGGTTCGTTGGCGTTGACGATATGGGCGCGCGCCGCCACGCTGTTCGGAATCACGACGATATTGCCCTGACCGTTGAGCAGGCTCGTTGCGCGCCAGTTGCTCTCCACCACTTTTCCTTCCACGTCGCCGATCGTCACCCAGTCGCCGAGTCGAAACGGCTCGGTCGCGTTCAACACGACGCCGGAAAACACGTCGTTGAGCGTGCTCTGGATCGCGAGACCGAGCACGACCGCAAGCGCGCCCGACGTCGCGAGCAGGCCGCGCACCGGCAACTGCAGCACGAACGCGATCGCGCCGACCGTGGCGGCGAGAAAAACCAGCGCGCCGAACACGTCCTGAAAGAGCCGCTCCTTGTGCCATGCCTCGGGCAGCACCACGCGGTCGAGCAGAATCGTGACGAGCCGCGCCCCTTGCAGCCACCACACGATTTCCAGCACCTGCGCGAGCAGATGGCGCAGCGGCTCGGTCGGCCAGGGCGCCGCGCGCAACGGGTTCATGCCATAACTGAACAGCACGTAGCTCGACAGGGCGAACATCAGCGCGCGAAAGGCGAGCCGGGTCTGGTCGCTCTTGCGGCTCATGAAGCGCCAGGCGAGAAAGTCGAGGACCAGAATGACCAGCCCAAACAGCACGCCGTCGGTCAGGGTCGGCATAAAAGCCCTCGCTCGCCTGGTGGCTCGAACCCGGCGTGATCAGAACGCGAAGCAGCTACATCCCAACGCGCCCCAGAAGCCGTTCGAATCGCCGACCGGTACGTTCTTGCGCCACGCCCAGCCATGCGCGTGGGCGTGCACGCCGCACAGGTTCAAGCAGCCATCCACGCACGCCACCGCCGTCGGCTTGTAGCGGCTGTAGCCGCCGAACTCCGCCACCGGCGACCACGACGGGCTGACCGGCAGATCGGGCGGCGCGAGCGGCGCGAATTCGTCGTCCGCATAGACGACCTTGCCGCCCACCACCGTCATGTTCGAAGTCAGGTATTTGATGCGGCTTTCGTCGATGCTGAAGAAGTCTTCGCTCAGCACCGCGAAGTCCGCGAACTGGCCCGGCACCAGCGCGCCCTTCTTTTCCTCTTCGCTCGAGAACCATGCGCTGCCCACCGTGTAGCGGCGCAACGCTTCCATACGGTCGAGTTTGTTTTCGCTGCCGTACATCGCGGTGCCGCCCACTGTCTTGCCCGACACCATCCAGTACAGCGACACGAACGGGTTGAAGCTCGCGACGCGCGTGGCGTCCGTACCTGCGCCGACCGGCAGCCCGGCGTCGAGCATGTGGCGAACCGGCGGCGTACGCTTCACAGCCTCTTCGCCGTATTGATGAATGAAGTACTCGCCCTGATACGCCATCCGGTGCTGGATCGCAATGCCGCCGCCGAGCGCCTTCACGCGTTCGATGTTCTGCTGCGTGATGGTCTCGCAGTGATCGAAGAACCAGCGCAGGCCGTTGAACGGAATCTCGGCGTTCACGCGTTCGAACACGTTCAGGAAGCGCTCGATCGATTCGTTGTAAGTGGCGTGCAGACGGAACGGCCAGCGGTTCGCCACCAGCAGCTTGACGACCGCTTCCAGTTCGGTCTCCAGCGACTCGGGCAGGTCCGGGCGCGGCTCGAGAAAGTCTTCGAAGTCCGCGGCGGAGAACACCAGCATCTCCCCCGCGCCGTTCACGCGCAGGAAATCGTCGCCTTCGCCGGGCTTGGTCATCTTCACCCACTTGGCGAAGTCTTCGATTTCCTTCTTCGCGTTCTGCGTGAACAGGTTGTAGGCGATACGAACGGTCAGTTCGCTTTTCTTCGCCATCTCCATGATCACAGCGTAGTCGTCCGGATAGGCCTGATAACCGCCGCCCGCGTCGATCGCGCTCGTCACGCCGAGGCGGTTCAGTTCACGCATGAAATGCCGGGTGGAATTGTGCTGATCTTCCGGCGCGAGCTTCGGGCCTTTAGCGAGCGTCGCGTATAGCAAGCCGGCGTTGGGCCGCGCGATCAGCATGCCGGTCGGGTTGCCGCGCTTGTCTCGCTGGATCTCGCCGCCCGGCGGGTTCGGGGTGTCTTTGGTATAGCCGACCGCGCGCAGCGCCGCCGCGTTCAGCAGCGCGCTGTCGTACAGATGCAGGATGAACACCGGCGTGTCCGGCGCGATCGCATTGATTTCTTCGAGCGTCGGGCCGCGCCGCTCGGCGAACTGGAATTCGTTCCAGCCGCCCACTACCCGCACCCATTGCGGCGCCGGCGTGCGCGCCACCTGTTTGCGCAGCATGTCGAGCGCGTCGGCGAGCGACGGCACGCCGTCCCAGCGCAACTCCATATTGAAGTTCAGGCCGCCGCGAATGATGTGCAGATGCGAATCGTTGAGGCCGGGAATGACCGTGCGCCCTTTGAGGTCGACATGGCGCGTGTTGTCGTTTGCGTGGCGCATTACCGTCTCGCGCGAACCCGCAGCGAGGACGCGGCCGTTCGCGACGGCAAGCGAATCGGCGAATGAGCGCCTGTCGTCCTGGGTGGCGATCTTGCCGTTGAAGAACACGACCTCGGCCGGCGTCAATCCGGAAGTACTGGAATTCATGGCGGACCTCATAGGGAGCGCACCGCGTTTCGGCACGCGGAGCTATTCCGGGGAAGCGGGGAAGCGGGAAAAACCGGAAAGTGCCCGCTCGCGACGAGCACCTTTCCGCACGGCATGAAGCTCAGCCCGCCTCGCTCGCGTGCTCGCCGAGAATCGCCTTGGCGTAACGCACGCCGATCCCGTATGAGCTGTGCGCTTTCAGGATGTCCATGCAGCCTTCGTAGGTTTCGCTGCGCGCCCAATCGCGTTGCAGTTCGAACATGAATTGCAGCGACGTCATCGGCACCGCGCCCGCCTGGATGATGCGCTGCACCGCGCGTTCGTGCGCTTCCTGGCTGACGTCGCCGCATGCGTCGGTCGGCACGTAGATTTCGTAGCCTTCGGCGATCATCTGGATCGTCGGGAACGACACGCACACTTCCGTCCACAGGCCGGAGATAACGATTTTCTTGCGACCGGTTGCTTCGATCGCCTTGCGGAAATTGACGTCTTCCCACGAGTTCATCGACGTGCGGTCGACCGGCACATATTCCGGAAACACCGATTGCACTTCCGGCACCATGTCGCCGCTGAACGACTTCGCGGCGACCGTGGTAAGGATGGTCGGAACCTTGAACAGCTTCGCGGCTTTCGCGATCGCTTGCACGTTATGCAGGATATTGGTCCGTTCATGCGACATCGTGCCGAAGAACATTTGCGGCTGATAGTCGATGAGCGCCACGGCACAGGTGTCGGGGGTCAAAAGTTCTCTGGACATTTCGGGCTCCGTATGAAATTGAATGGGCAGTCTGAACAGACGTGCCGCGCTCGCCGGTGTAGCGAGGAAAACTGGAGCCCATTCTAGCGACGGGTTTTTGAAGAGTCCTTGGCCAAAGACCTTAATAGTTCTTAAAAAAGATGTACCGCAAAGCGCGCTTCGCGGCGAGCGCCGCCGTTCAACCTTCGAGCGACGCGCGAAGCCGCGTTTCCAGAAACTGAACCAGCGCGCGCACTTTGCTGGACTGGCGGCGATTAGGCAGATACGCGGCGTAGACGACGGCGTCGCCCGCCTGAGGACTCGCGTCGAAGTGTTCGAACAGACGCAGCAGGCGGCCCGCGCGAATGTCGGCCGCGACCTGCCATTCAGGTAGCAGCGCGATGCCGCGTCCCGCCATCACGGCTTCGAGCAGGATGTCGAGATTGTTCGACAGCAGATGGCCGTGCACGTCGACGCGTTGCCCGGCGTCCTCGCGCCGGAAGGTCCAGGTCTGGTGCGTGCGGTAGCCGCCGCCATAGGCGAAGCGCAGGCACTCGTGCTCAGCGAGATCCTGCGGCGTTTGCGGCGTGCCGTTGCGTTCGAGGTAGTCGTGGCTCGCCACCACGTAGCGCGGATTGTCCGCCAGTTTTTTGACGATCAGGCTGGCGTCGCGATCGGCGAGGCCGATCCGGATCGCAACGTCGATCCGGTCGAGCGCGAGATCGGCGAAGTGATCGGCAACCACGACGTCGAGAAACACCCGTGGATTTTCGGAGAGAAAGGCGGCGAGGTGCGGCGCGAGGCGAAGCCGGCTATAGGTGGACGGAACCGAAATCCGCAGCGCGCCGACCGGCGACGCGCCGCTGTCGAAAACGCTCTCGTCCGCCTCGGCAAGATCGTCGAGCACCTTGGCGACCTGTTCGACGTAAGCAATGCCGGCATCCGTCAGGCTGACCTTTCTCGGCGTGCGGGTCAGCAGCGCGGTGCCGAGCGAGGCTTCTAGCGAGTCCATCAGGCGCGTGACCGACGAGGTCGCCACCCCGATACGTTGCGCCGCCTTCGAAAAGCCGCCGGCGTCCGCCACTTCCAGCAGCGTTTTGATGGCGAGGAATTTGTCCATATGCGGCTCCGTCTGCAATTTGGTTGCGATCAGCGCAACACCAGCTTGCATTTTAGACCCATTCAACATAGCTAACGCAACAGATAAGCTGCCTCCATTACCTAGTGAGGGATGCAACATGCAAGCCATTCAGGTCGAGGTCAATTACGACTTCATTTGCCCGTGGTGCTGGATCGGCCAACGGAATCTCGCGGCGGCGCTGGCGGAAACCGGCATGAACGCGACTGTTTCGATCCGCTATGTGCCGTTCGAATTGAATCCGGCCATGCCCGCCGAAGGCATGGACCGGCGCGCCTATCGCAGCCGGAAATTCGGCAGCTGGGCGCGCTCGCAAATCATGGATGCGCAGGTCACCGCCGCCGGACTGGCGGCTGACGCGCATTTCCATTACGACAAGGTGCTGCGCACGCCGAACACGCGTCTTGCGCATCGTCTGATGCAGTTCGCGCAGCAGCGCAACGACCCGAGCGCGACGGCCGCGTTGTATCAGGCAATCTACGCCGCTTACTTCTCCGAAGGCCGCGACATCGGCTCGCTCGACACGCTGGTCGCGATTGCCGCGGAACATGCGTTCGACGCGGACGCAGTGCGCGCGTCTCTGCAAGGCTCCGCCGGCAACGAGGCAATCGACGCGGCGCGCGCGCGGGCCGACAGCCTGGGCGTTCAGGCCGTGCCGACTATCCGCATCGACGGCGATGTGATCAGTGGTGCGCAGCCGCCCGCGGTCTTCATCAACACACTGCGTGCGGCAGCGCAAAGGAAAGCAGCATGAGATCGCTCGAAAAACCGCGTGCCGTGGTGATCGGCGGATCGCTTGGCGGCTTGCTGACGGCCAATACGTTGCGGGCGGCCGGCTGGGACGTCGACGTGTTCGAGACCTCGCCCAATCAGCTCGAAAGCCGCGGCGGCGGCGTCGTGCTTCAGCCGGACGTGCTGGATGCGCTCGCCTTCGCCGGCGTCGAACTGCCGGACCCGCCGGGCGTGGCCTCGGGCGATCGCATCTATCTGGACCGCGAGGACCGCGTGGTCGAACAGCTCCACATGCCGCAGATGCAGACTTCGTGGAGCCTGCTGTACCGTGCCATGAAAAACGCGCTGCCCGCGTCCAACCTGCATGCCGGCGAGACCTTCGTCGACTTTCGCATGGAAGGCGAGCAGATCGTCGCGCAGTTCGCGAGCGGCCGCAGCGAGCAGGCGGATCTGCTGGTGGGCGCCGACGGCACCCGCTCGACGCTCAGGCAGCGCCTGCTGCCCGAAATCGTGCCACAGTATGCGGGCTATGTGGCATGGCGCGGCCTCGTCGAAGAACCCGATCTGCCGCTGCACGCGGCGGAGATGCTGCGGGAGCGCTTCGCCTTTCAGCAAGGCGACGGACATTCGGGCCTCTCCTATCTGATTCCGGGCGAGAACGATTCGACCGTGGCCGGCCAGCGACGCTTCAACTGGGTGTGGTATCGCAAGTACAGTGCGGCAAGACTCGAGGAGTTGCTGGTCGATCGTCACGGCATACGGCGGGCGTTTTCACTGCCGCCCGGCTCGACCAAGGGCATCGACATCGTACAGTTGCGCAAGGACGCGCAGGCCTCGCTAGGCCCAACTTTCCGCGCCCTGGTCGATGCCACCGACGATCCCTTCATGCAGCCGATCGTCGATCTGCGCTCGCCGAAGATGGTGTTCGGCCGCGCGGTGCTGCTCGGCGACGCCGCTTCGGTGCCGCGCCCACACACGGCGGGTAGCACCGCGAAAGCGGCCGCCAATGCGCATGCGCTGGCGCTCGCGTTGTCCTCGACATGGCATAGCGGCGCCACGATCGATTCAGCCCTCAAGCGTTGGGAGAACCAGCAGTTGCAACGCGGCAGGCTGATGACCGATCTGGGCATTTCGCTCGGTGACCGTGTGATGAATCTGGCGCGCTAGGTCTTCGTTTTCCATTTGTTTTCTTCAAGGAGTTGTCATGTCAACCGAGGTATCCACGACGACGGCCGGGACCAACCCCGTCAAGCTGACACGCGGACTGATCGCGCTGTTCGCGTTCTGCTGCGGCGCCATCGTCGCGAATCTGTACTACGCGCAGCCGATCACCGAACTGATCGCACCGGCCATCCACATGTCCGGCGGCACCGCCAGCCTGATCGTCTCGCTGACGCAGATCGGCTATGCCTTCGGTCTGTTCTTTCTGGTGCCGCTCGGCGACCTGCTGGAAAACCGCAAGCTGATGATCATCACCGCGCTGGTGTCGATCGCCAGTCTCGCCGCCGCGTCGTTCGCGCAGCAACCGGGGGTGTTCCTCGGCATTTCGCTGCTGGTCGGCTTCAGTTCGGTTGCGGTGCAGATCCTGATTCCGCTCGCCGCGCATCTCGCGCCGGACGAATCGCGCGGCAAGGTGGTCGGCACCATCATGGGCGGCCTGCTGCTCGGCATCCTGCTGTCGCGGCCGATCTCCAGCGTGGTGGCCGGGCACTTCGGCTGGCGCGCGGTGTTCGGTTCCGCCGCCGTGCTGATGGCGATCGTCACCAGCGTGCTCGCGCTGACGATTCCGCGCCGCCAGCCCGATCACCAGGCCACCTACTTCGAACTGATCGGCTCGCTCGGCCACCTGGTCCGCACAATGCCGGTGCTGCGCCACCGTTCGTTTTACCAGGCGCTGATGTTCGCTTCGTTCAGCCTGTTCTGGACCGCGATTCCCGTCGAGCTGACCCGCCAGTTCGGGCTTTCGCAAACCGGCATCGGTATCTTTGCGCTGGTCGGCGCGATCGGCGCGACCTCGGCGCCGGTAGCCGGCCGTCTCGCCGATGCGGGCCATACGGTGCGCGCGACGTTGATCGCTTTGGTGGTGGGCGCGTTCGCCTATACGCCGGCGCTGATCCATCCTGCCTGGGGCGTGATCGGACTCGTCGCGACCGGCATCGTGCTCGATTTCGCCGTGCAGATGAACATGGTGCTCGGTCAACGTGAGATCTATGCGTTGCATGCGCCGAGCCGCAACCGTCTGAACGCGCTGTATATGACGAGCATCTTCGTGGGCGGCGCGTTCGGTTCGGCGCTCGCCAGCCCGCTTTACGAACACGGCGGCTGGCCGCTGGTCGCCGTGGTCGCCACGGCCTTTCCGCTCATCGCGCTGGCTCATTACCTCGTGATCGGCCGTCCGTACGCTGCCCGCCACGCCTGATAGACGCACATCGCTGCATGACCGGACGGTTCGCCGTCCGGTTTAACAACGTTTCAGCGCGGCTTCAGGATATTTCGCGGGACCGGCGATACGCTGACTGGCACTGTCATTCATCTGAGCACCGGAACACCTGAACGACGCCCGCTTGCTCGCAAAGGAATCACCATGCCCTCCCTTTCTCGCCTGCTCGGCGGCTATGACTTCTCGGGACCGCGTTTGCCCGACCGCGTTGCGATAGCGCCGACGCATCGCTCGCAGTCACGAAGCCAGCCGGCCAGTACGGCAGCGACGCGGCCGGTTATATCGACTGTCCGCTCCAAGGCAGAGCCCGCCAGGGCGCGCAAGCAGGCACCGCAAGCGCATCACGCAAGCGATGCCGCAAACATCCGCCGCGATCCGCGCGGCCGGTTCGATTCAGGACTTTTGTGAGAGGTGCGTGAATGACCCGCAAGTCCAGACTTCTGGCGGGCGGCGGCGTGGTTGTCGTGGCCGCGCTAGCCGTCGCCTTTCTGCTGATGTGGAAGCCCGCCATCGCGCCGGTCGACCCTCCGGCGCCAGCTTCGTTCGACGCGCAGACGCGGCTCGCGGGCGCGCGTGTCGTTGCGCTGGGCGACTGTATCGTGTGTCACACCGCAAAGGGCGGCAAGCCGTTCGCCGGTGGCCTGCCGCTCGCCACGCCGTTCGGCACCATCTACGCGACCAACATCACGCCGGATCTCGAAACGGGCATCGGCAACTGGTCGCTCGAAGCCTTCATGCGAGCGCTCCGTCATGGCGTTGCTCGTGACGGGCATCTGCTGTATCCGGCGTTTCCGTATATTCACTTCACGCGCATGTCCGATGGGGACATCTCGGCAGCCTACGCGTATCTGATGACACGCGAGCCGGTCAACGCAGTCGCGCCAGCCAACGAACTGATCTTCCCGCTGAACTTCCGGCCGCTGCTGGCATTCTGGAACGTGCTGTTCCTGCATCCCGGCGTACAGCAGCCGGACGCGTCGAAAGATGCCGACTGGAACCGCGGCAAGTTGCTGGTGGATGGCCTCGGCCACTGCGCTTCGTGTCATTCGCCGCTCAATCTGATCGGCGGCGAAAAGTCGGGCCACGCGTTCGACGGCGGCGTGGTCGACGGTTGGGAAGCGCCCGCGCTCAATGCACTGGGCGCGGCGCCCAGGCCGTGGACCCAGGACCAGCTCGTCGCGTATCTGCGCTCGGGCCGCGCCAGCGAACATGGTGCGGCAGCCGGCCCGATGCTGCCCGTCACGCGCGATCTCGCCACCGTGCCCGAAGAGGACGTGCAGGCGATCGCCACCTACGTGCTGTCGATCCAGAAAGCGCAGCCGGTCGCCGCGAACGTTTCTACCGCGGCCCAGGGCGGCAGTTCGCCCGAAGCGCAGCGCGGCGCGACGCTGTTCGCGGCGTCGTGCGCGCAATGCCACGGACCTGCCGCGCCGATGCAGTCGATCGGCGAGCGCCCTACGCTCGCGTTCAGCACCGCCGTCAACGCCGCGACGCCGCGCAACGCGATCCAGATGATGCTGAGCGGCAACGGCTGGCACGGCGAAGACAGCGAGAACTACATGCCGGCCTTCAGCCAGATCTACGACGACCAGCAGATCGCCGATCTCGCTGCCTACATTCGCGCGACCTATTCGCAGCGCGGCCCGTGGCAGGACGTCGAGACGACGGCGGTCAGGCTCAGAAAGGAGAACAACGCGCGATGATCAATCTGACCGTGAATGGCGTGCAGCACGCGCTCGATATCGATCCTTCGACGCCTCTGCTCTATGCGCTGCGTAACGACCTGCAACTGCACGGCGCGAAGTTCGGCTGCGGCCTCGGACAATGCGGCGCCTGCACCGTGATCGTGGATGGCGAGGCTGTGTTCTCGTGCCTGGTTCCGGTCTCGTCGATCGGCAAGCGGCCCGTGCGCACGATCGAAAGTCTCGGCACGATCGAACACCCCGGCCCGTTGCAGAAAACGTTCATCAATCACCAGGCGGCGCAGTGCGGTTACTGCATTGCCGGCATGATCATGCGCGCGCAGGCGTTGCTCGATCGCAATCCGCGGCCCACCGAGCGCGAACTGCTCGAACATATGGAACCGAATCTCTGCCGATGCGGCACCCACACCCGCATTCTCGCCGCGATCCGCGAAGTCGCGCATCTGCCGGCCGGCGACGCCACGGCGCCGACGCCCCAGCGCACGGCCAGCCAGGGAGGCGCGCAATGAGCGTCAAGGACGAGGAAATCAACGAAGGACGCCGACGCTTTCTGCTGTCCGGCGCGCTCGTCGTGAGCTTCAGCATGGTGCCGGGCGTCGGCGCGATGGCTCAGGAAGTCATCGCGGACGAAGGCGCCGCCGTGCATGTCGGCAAGGAAACGCAAGCGCTCGCCGGCAGCCTGAAGACCAACCCGTACCTCGATTCGTGGATCAGAATCGATCGGGCGGGCAAGGTGACCGTCTACACCGGCAAGGTGGAACTGGGCACCGGCGTGCGCACCGCGCTTTTGCAGATCGCCGCGGAAGAACTGGACATGGCGCCCTCGCTCATCACGTTCCTGACCGCGGACACAGGCGCGTCGCCCGACGAAGGACTCACAGCGGGCAGCCACACGATCGCCGACAGCGGCAGCGCGTTGCTGAACGCGTCGGCTCAGGTGCGGGGGCTGCTGGTCGATGCCGCCGCCCAGCACTTCGGTGTTGCCGGCAGCGTGCTGAGCGCGCGCAATGCGGTGATCAAGGCGCCGGACGGCCGCAGCATGACCTACGGCGAAGCGGTCGGCCTGGTCGACCTGCATCGCATGGCCTTGCCCGTCTCGCCGCTGAAGAACCCCGCCACGTTCGCCGTGATCGGCACGTCGTTGCCGCGCGTGGATATTCCCCGCAAGGTGACCGGCGGCGTGAGTTATGTCCAGGACCTGACGATGCCGGGCATGCTGCACGCCCGCGTGGTCATGCCGCCCGTCTACGAAGCGCGGCTTCTGCAGACGAACACGCCCGTGATTCTGAAGATGCCGGGCGTCGTCAAGGTGGTCAGAAACGGCAGCATGCTGGCCGTGGTCGCGAAAGGCGAATGGCAAGCCGTGCAGGCGCAACGCGCGCTCGCCGCAGGAAGCCAGTGGACGCCCGGACGCGAGCTGCCCGATCCCGCCACCGTACACCGCGATCTGAAGGCGATTGCCACCCAACACATCGAGATCGCCAACACGCACGCCGCCGCCGGCGCGGCTGTCAAAACGCTCGGCGCGAAATACACCAAACGCTACATGCTGCACGGCTCGATCGGAC
Organism: Paraburkholderia dioscoreae; assembly: GCF_902459535.1. Taxonomy (NCBI): domain Bacteria; kingdom Pseudomonadati; phylum Pseudomonadota; class Betaproteobacteria; order Burkholderiales; family Burkholderiaceae; genus Paraburkholderia; species Paraburkholderia dioscoreae. Next base: position 704,782 of record NZ_LR699554.1, on the reverse strand, counting down.
CGTCCTGCGCGGTCGCTCTGTTCAAGGACGGCGCGATGACCGTCTGGACCCATTCGCAAGGTGTCTACCCGTTGCGCGACGGGCTCGCCGAAATGCTCTCGATGCCGAAAGACAAAGTCCGCTGCATTCATGTCGAAGGATCGGGCTGCTACGGCCACAACGGCGCCGACGACGTAGCCGCGCACGCCGCGTTGATCGCGCGCGAAATGGACGGTCAGCCGGTGCGCGTGCAATGGATGCGTGAGCAGGAACAGACCTGGGACCACTACACGCCCGCGATGGTGACCGAAGTCAGTGCTTCGCTCGACGCGAGCGGCAGCATCGTCGACTGGAACTACGCGCTGTGGAGCAGTTCGCACAACGAGCGTATCGTCAACGCCGGCCGGCTGATTCCGGCGCAGTGGCTGGAAAAGCCGTTCGTCCCGGCGCTTTCTGTCCCGATGGTGCAGCCCGAAGGCGGCGGCGATCGCAACGCTATTCCGCTCTACGCGTTGCCGAACCTGCACGTGGTGAACAACTTCTCGCCGACCATGCCGCTGCATACCTCGGCAATGCGCTCGCTCGGCGCACACATGAACGTCTTCACGATCGAGATGTTCATGGACGAGTTGGCCGCCGCGGCCGGCATCGACCCCGTGGCGTTCCGGCTGAAGCACATGCAGGACCCGCGCGCCCGCGACGTGATTCAACTCGCCGCCGCGAAATTCGGCTGGCCGCGTGCGCCGCGCAAGCGCAATCACGGCGTGGGCTTTGCATTCGCCAAATACAAGAACCTGATGGCTTATGTCGCGATCGCCGTCGAGGTGTCCGTCGTGCCGGAAACCGGCCAGGTGATTCTCGAACACGCTGAGGCCGCAGTGGATTCAGGACAGATCGTCAACCCCGACGGCATCCGCAATCAGATCGAGGGTGGCGTGATTCAGTCGGCAAGCTGGACGCTGTATGAACAGTTGCAGTTCGATACGAAGAGAATTCGCAGCTTCGACTGGAGCAGCTATCCGATCCTGCGCTTCTCCGCGGTGCCGCGCAGCGTCAACGTGCATCTGATCGATCAGCCGGGTGCGCCGTTTCTCGGCGCGGCGGAAGCGTCGATGGGGCCGACCGCGGGTGCGCTCGGCAATGCGCTATTCGATGCCACCGGCAAGCGCCTGCGCGACCTCCCTCTTGCCGGCGAAGGCCTGCGCAAGCTGATCGACGTTTAGCGGCCCGGCAAAGCTGTCGTGCGCATGATGCTGCGTGCGGAGGACTCGCGCCAATGCACCGGCCTTGTCCTCCGCGACAGCCCGCGCGTCAACCTACGTTGCCGACGTGAGCCGACATTAATCGACGTTAATCGACGGCCACCTCGATGCGTCGCGGCCGCGCCTCTTCGCGCCGTGGAATCGACAGCTTCAGCACGCCGTCCTGGAGCTTCGCCTCGATCTTCGACGTATCGAACTCCGGTCCGAGCGTAAACGACCGCGCGAAGTGCGGCACGCGAACCTCCGCGTGCTGCAGACGCAGCCCTTCCCGCGTCGGTATGTTGGCGGATGCTTCGATACGCAGATTGCCGTCCTGCACCCTGATCTCGAGATTCTCTCTGGGCACGCCGGGCAGATCGGCCCACAGTGTCACGCCGTGCGCGTTTTCGATCACGTCGACTGCCGGGCTGAGCGTCACGCGCTGTTCCGTTCGTTCAGGCTCCGCACGATTGATGGAGTTCGAGTCACGGCGAGCGAGTTGCGTAGTGTCGTTCATGATTGGCTCCTTTTCGTCTGTCCTGTTACTGCACGGTGATCGCGCGGGGTCGGGAAGACTCGCGCTTGCCGACCGTGATGCAGAGGCAACCGTTCACATAGCGGGCCTCGACCTTGTCGGGATCAGCGTGCTGCGGTAACTCGATGACGCGGCGAAATGCACCGCTGAAGCGTTCCCGCGCGTAATGACGTGCCGCCTCATCCGACGCATCCGGCGTCACGGCAGCGCGTTCGCCGGCGATGGTGAGGAGGCCCTTGTCGATCGAGACCTCCAGTTGCTTCGGATCGATGCCCGGAGCGAACGCGACTATGTCGATAGTGTCGTCGGTCGTACCGATGTTGATTTGCGGAAACGCCGACAGGCGGTCCGAACGGATGCTGGAAGGATAGCCGCCGAACAGCGTTGCCATCTGCTGATGCAGACGATCGAACTGGCTGAACAGGTCGGTCGTGAAGTAGAGATCACTCATGGTCGTTTCCCCGGTAAATGCGGCGAGGATGCGAACGGGCCTACGCGCTCCAGTCCGCCTGCCCCACCGCGGCAAACAAATCGAAACACGCAGCGCACGATACGGGACCGTGCGGCTGCCTGAGCGAAATACAAAATAGACGTTGCTGCACGGATTTCAAGGGCGGCGCCAAAAATTTTTTCGCTCTTGAAAAAGCGTTCTGAAACCCTATCCTCCGCCCAGATATCGCGGACATTTCTGGCAGGAGGATCTATGGAATTCGATTCTGACTGGCTCACGCTCGGCAGGCACCGCGTTCGTCTGCGCTCGCCGAGGGGCTTTCCTACCGAGGGCATGCGCACGGCGGTGGACGTGATGCGCCTCGCCATCGAAAACAATATGAGCGCCCGCGCCCGTCTCGTCGATGTGGCGGTGCGTGAAGAAAAATCGTATGACGTCTCGGTTGGCACGACGTTCGCCGAAGACCGGTTGTGCGTCCCCCAACTCGAGGCGGCGATCGCGGTCGTGCTCGGCCTGTTGCCCGGGCAGATCCGCATCTTTGTGACGGTGGTAACGCAGGAGGAGGTCGATCTACATTTCGGCGTGTACGAGAGAATGCTCGCGGAAAAAATCGGCGGACTCGCGCCCATTTCGCAGACGTACTCGGCCAACGCAAGCAACGCATCGGACGGATGAGCGCTCTGGGGGTATCCGCGTTTCATTCACGCAACGCCAAACGGTGTGCCGATTGTCGGATAGCGCCTGGGAATTCGCGCGCAAGCCTTGTCATAGAGAGATTTTGACCGCCATATGACAAACATTCCGCTGCGCCGCCGTGACGGCAATTTTTGCCATAGGCGAGTATGGTTTCCGAAGGCAAATTCCTGCCGCGATGAATGAACGTGTGTTGCTCATTTCCCCGGAGGCGCTCGTGAAAAAGATTTCCACTGTATGTGCTATTTCTGGCCTGATGGCTGCCTCGGCAGTTCATGCACAGAGCTCGGTGACGCTGTACGGTTTGATCGATGCCGGCTTGATGTACACCAACAACGTGTCGAAAAGCGGCTCGAGCGGCGCGCTTGTCCAGGCGACCAGCGGCAACATCAACGGTAGCCGCTTCGGTGTGCGAGGAGCCGAAGATCTCGGCGGCGGGCTGAAAGCGATCTTCGTGCTGGAGAACGGTTTCAATGTTCAGAACGGCAAACTGGGCCAGGACGGCCGGATGTTTGGACGCCAGGCTTATGTCGGCCTCAGCACGTCGCAATTCGGCACCGTCACGCTCGGCCGGCAATATGATTCGCTGGTTGATTTCGTGGCGCCCTTGTCGGGCACGGCGGGCACGTTCGGCGACACCGGCTTCGCTCACCCGTTCGACAACGACAATCTGAACCATTCGGTGCGGATGAGCAACGCGGTCAAATACACCAGCACCAACTATGCGGGGTTGACGTTCGGCGGCCTGTACGCTTTTTCGAACAGCACCAGTTTCGCGGTCAATCGCGCATACAGTGCCGGCGCGAGTTATGCCTACGGGCCTTTCACCGCAGCCGCCGGTTATCTGCAGATCAACGGTTCGACGAGCACGACTTCGGGCAGTGCGGGCGCGGTCGACATCGTGGAATCGACGGCTAACGGCACAGGCGGATTCAATCTCGGCGCGGATGTTCAGCGTACGGTAGGCGCAGGCCTCAGCTACAAAGTCGGGCCGGCCGTAGTCGGCTTTGTTTACACGCATAGCCAGTTTCAAGGAACCACGTCGTTCGGCCAGACCAATGTCGGCAACAGTGGCACGATGCGGTTCGACAACTACGAACTGAATGCCAAGTATGCGCTCACGCCGGCGATCAACCTCGGCATTGCCGACACGTATACCGACGGCCATGTCGGCAACGGCAACAACACCACGTACGGCAACGATCCGAAGTGGAATCAGGTCAATCTGCAAGCGGTCTATCTGCTGTCGAAGCGCACCGACGTCTATGTCGAGGGGATGTATCAGCACGCAATCGGCCACCGTTATGTCGCGTTCATCAACACGTCGGGCGGCGCTTCGTCGACTTCCAATCAGGTCGTAGCCACGGTCGGTCTGCGCACGCGTTTCTGATTGCGCTTACGTGGTGCAGTATTCATGGGCGGGTGCGAGGCCGCACCGCCCGGTGCAAGTGCGGCGCAGGTAATGTCGGGTTTGATCCGTCATTCGCGAATGAGTGAGAGTAAATACAAGATGGCGGGCGGGTTATATTTGGCGGTTTCCTTCCGCCCGAAGGCCGATACCGTCCACACAATGCTAAACGCGGCGATCCACTTGGGAAATTCGAAGGCCCATTTTCTGCGCTTCATTGCGTAGACAAACGCGAGCGGATTGGCTGTGAGGCTCGCGATTATTGCGCCCCAACCTGTTGGCTTTAAAGGCAGGCTCCATAACAAAACGGCGTCCACTGATGCCTCATACAGAAAGGCCAGAAGAAACGCGATAAGTGAAAAGCGGCGGGTCATAGTGTTCTATCGGCGCTCGTCAAGCGTCTTTCTTATAGCTGCACATTTTGGAATTGGGGACGTTTCCATATCGTCAGGGCATACGAGCCACTTATAAAACTCAAGCTCCTGAGCCGCGATTTTCTTTCGACACTCTGAAATCTGGAAGTCAGTATCCGGTGCGTAGTCTTCTCCCCAATCATTAAATGAATAGCCTAATACCGAGCAATCCGATTTAATTTTGTCCTTCCATATTTGATAATTCTTATCTAATGCAGCCCGCTTATCTCCTTTGGCGAGCTCCCTGACCTTCAGATATAGCTTTTTTCGAGTCGGAAAGTATCTTGTCAGCATCAATTTGTGAGCACTTGAGAAAATCATCACGCGTTTTTGCATGCTTCTCACATGCCACATCCGCAAATACAGCCGTTGCAAACACAAAACCAATTGCCGAAATGATTGCTTTAATGACTCGAATCATAACTCCCGCCCTTGAACATATTTCCCTCCGCGCGGCGTCGTCTTAAAATGCCACGCGGCTGTATGTGGCCTTGACGCGTTATTCCCTCAAACCCTAAATCGCCGTCAATAAGGGCGGGGCTTTGTTATGCAGCCAGAAATAACGGACAGGGCATTATCGAAAAGACTATTTCCCTTACTAGTCTTCATTAGCCGTTGTCAATTCGTTAAGCCTGTTTCGGGTGACCCGGGCCATACAATCCCAAAATTCCACAAACCGAAGGGATGCCGGACCGACTTCGTATGTCCTGGCGTAGCATTGATTGTCTCTGTATCGCTTCCAGTTTGCCTGGGCTTTTTTCAAGTAAGGAGTTGCTTCCGGCTCCCCGTTCGCACGGCGGTCCTTGTCGCCAATTGCGACTTCTCTTTCAATTTCGCTGAATTTCTTATCGAGCTCTTGGGCCACCCCCTCAGATCTGAATTGAGCACATACCGATAGATCTATCGTCGCGCTGGCGACTTTTTCGCAATATATTTTTATTTCCGCTTGTGTTTTCCCGGAAAAATAGATATTTTCAGGTTTTGCCTTCTTGTAGTCGAACGCCGAACCATAGATTGATTCCGATGAATATACCGCAGTACAAATAAAGAAAAGCAGGAAGAATAAATTAAGTGGCTCGCATGATAATTTCCGGGCTCGGAAAGTCGCGCCTCCAGGCGGCGGCGGTTTGGCACACGGGTCGCGAAAAATACCCGGATCACGTCCCGCATTCTATTGAACTCCCCTCTGTTTAAAAAACTTCCCAGATAACGCGAGCGGGTTTCTGGAAACTACGGGTCGACTTCACGTTTGGCTGGACAGCCTTGTCCCACCACCACGGCTTTAGCCACTACAAGCTCAAATCATCTGTCGAAGCCTGCGCGTGCGTATATGGGATAAATCGGAAAAGGAATGTGACCAATGCGCGCTGCATGGCAATGCGCACCGGAGTTGATAGATCGCAGATCAGCCCGAGTGCCCCGCATGCATCAGCGAAAAAAAGCGCGATGCTCCGCGCTTTCTTCCTGGCTGCAACGTCCCCGCACTCGGCTAGTGCGACATGGACGCGTGCGCCGCGGCGTCGCCGCGTGATGCGACGTCGCGCGGCAGAATCTTGCGTGATGCCGTGGCGGCACTCTCTGCACCAGCGTCTTCGCCGGTCTCGTTGGCTGCGTCCGCAAGGAGATTTGCCGCACATCGTGCCGTGATGCGCCGGTGGGGTACGCCCTTGGCATCCAGTGCGATCACGAGGAAAAGCTCAAGGTCACATTCGATCTCGCGCTCATAGCTTTCGGCGGTTTCTACCAGTAGTTCCAGCAAGGATTGCTGGCTATGCCGTTCGGCCATTGTCAGGGAAGAGCTTCGACGGATAGATGCCGCAAGCCTCGCCAGGCGCTGAAGTCTGCCCAACTGGCGTGCGCACAGTTCGTGCGCCGAAAGCGCCAACTTTTCATACTGGAGCGCATCCACGGGCGGACGGGAAACGGATTTTGATTTCTTGGTGTTGTTGCTCATGATGCGGATTCCTGATTGTCTCTTCTGGAAACCCGTCACCACCAACAGGGGTGAGCGGGCACGTGGCAAGGTTAATGGAATGGACGCCCCCTCTCCTGCGGTACGGATATGCCAAAGTAAGGGTCTCAAACGTTAGCGCGAAGGAGAGCATCATGAAGATCGCGACCATTGGCCTTGACCTTGCCAAGAACGTTTTTCAGGTCCACGGCGTCGACCCGCGCGGCGTCCCCGTCTTAAGGAAGCAGCTAAAACGCATTCAGGTGCTGCCATTCTTCGCCACGCTGGAACCCTGCCTTGTCGGCATGGAAGCCTGTTGCGGTGCACACTTCTGGGCGAGAAAGCTGCAGGCGTATGGGCATACGGTGAAGCTCATTGCGCCACAGTTCGTCAAACCTTACGTGAAGAGCAACAAGAATGATGCCGCGGATGCAGAGGCAATCTGTGAAGCCGTCTCGCGACCGAACATGCGGTTCGTACCCGTCAAAAGCGTCGAGCAGCAGGCGATACTGGCACTGCACCGGGTCCGGCAAGGATTTGTTACCGCGCGTACCGCCCACGCCAACCAGATCCGCAGTCTGCTCGCAGAATACGGTCTGGTTGTGCCGCAAGGTATTCATCATCTACATCAGGATGTCCCTGATCTTCTGGAAGACGCCAGTAACGAACTGCCGGGCGTATTCCGGCAACTGGTCATGCGTCAGCTCGACTATCTGCGGGAGTTGGACCACCAGGTGCAACTGCTCGAAGCGCAAATAAAGACCTGGCATCGGGAGAACGAAGCAAGCCGCAGACTTGCGCAGATTCCCGGCGTCGGACCCATCACCGCTACTGCGCTGGTCGCATCAGTGGGCGACGCGCGATGCTTTGCAAGCGGCCGGCAACTAGCGGCATGGATCGGTCTGGTGCCGCGCCAGCACTCAAGTGGCGGCAAACAGGTGCTGCTCGGCATCGGCAAACGTGGGGACGCTTATCTGCGCTGCCTGCTTGTCCACGGTGCACGGGCTGTGATCAGCGCCGTACGCCAAAAAGACGGCACCTCCACAAGCTGGCTAGGTCGTCTGCTTGCACGGCGACATACGAACATCGCAACCGTGGCACTTGCCAACCGCAATGCGCGCATCGCCTGGGCCTTACTCGCACATCACCGGGAGTTCTGCTCCGACTATGGGCGCGCAGCACCGGTCGTCTGACACATGGACACGGATATTAGATGATACAGGATAACTAACTAATGAATAGGTGGTAGCTTCCAGCGATTGCGCGGGCAATCATGACGTGATGGCAAAACAGGTGAGACCGGGATCGGGAAAATTCTGTGGTCTGCCACGCGCTTCGAGCGCGATGGGTTAACGAGAAACCGATCTGCACATTCCATCAGGGACAGAGGCAAGTCCTCACAAGTCCGGATGTATGGCTGCAATCCTTCATCTGCTAACGATCACCGAATGACGGCTGTGCAAACTGGGGGCGTCCATGTATGACAGACCGGGAGTAAAACCATAACCGGCGAGCCTTGCGGCTCCCTCACCACGACCCGCCCATTGGAACGCGCATGGCTGGGCACTACCCACTTTCGCAGGTAGTGCGGTTTCACTCAGCAGGCTGTCAAACCCGCGCCGTTTTGTCTAACGGCAGACACAATCTAACCCATCATTTTTTTGGGAGGATCAGTCAGACAGGCTAAGGGCGAAATTATAGCTGCGCCTCGCGGATGATTGAAAAAATGTGTGATAAGCCTCTGAAAGCACATCTATACAATCCCATGCATTCCTATGCATCCACCTTCTCGTCAGACTCGCCGCCGAGTTCACGAAGCTCGATCACGCCCGCATCATGAGTTTCATACTCCATCGCAGCCCACGTTATTCCGGCGCGGCAACCACCCGAGTCAATGGACGGAACGCGCTACGCTCAAGCTCATCGAGTTGCCCGAGCAAGCCCAGCTCCCAAGAAAGATATTCGCGGGACGCCGCCTTGTTGCCCGCGTGCCGGTCGTGAGTGAAGAACAGATAGTCGATACGCGCGGACGGCGGCAATACATCCGCAACCGCGTCCGCATCCGTTTCCACACGCCAGCCACCCGCCGGCCAGGCGGCGAAGCCACCATCGAGCACGCTAAACGTGTGCCCTTCACCACCGGGGAGATCACTCACGGCCCAAGCGGCGATACGCGGATCGTCCACTACGAACGTCACGGCCTGCTCGCATTGCGCGAGCGTGGCCGCAAGACGCGGGCGAATCGACCAGACGCTACCGGGAATATGCGCGGCCAGCCACGCCGCGCTCGTACGCAGATCGACGACCGACTGACCGCCTGCCGCAAGGCGCTGCGCGAGAGTATCCCCATCGACCAAGGGAAGCGCGGCGGGTTCGGGGATCCGCGTGTCGGCCAGCGCGAGTCCGCTATGCAGTCCGCCTTCCAGCACCCACGCTTCGTGTCCCAACTGACGCAACCAGCTGGCGGTGACTGGCGCGCGAATGCCGTCGTCGTCGAACAGCACGATGCGTGCGTTGCGCACACCGATGTATTGATCGGTCGCCTGCTGTAGCTGGCCACCCGGCGCATGCTGCGCGCCGGGCAAAGTGTTCGCCGCGAACTCTTCCGGCGTCCGGACATCGCACAGATACAGCGTGCGACCGTCCGCCTTCGCCCAGTCGCGAACGGTATCCGCATGAACCCATTCCACGCCCGCGCGCTCCGCCACCGCACGCGCGGCAGCGACGCGCGCCGGTTGCGGCCGCAGGTCGGCCGGATAGCCGCGCTGCTGGCCTCGTTCGAGCGGCAGATCCGCAAGGAACCAGCCCTGCGTTCCGTTTTCGAGCGCGTACACCGGGTTGCGAATGCCGAGATTAAGAAGCGTCTGCGCGCCGATGATGCTGCGCGTCCGCCCTGCACAGTTGATGACGATCGGCGTCTGCGCATCCGGCACGAACGCGTCGATGCGGTAGGCAAGTTCGCCGTTCGGGCAACACGACGCGCCGGGAATGTTCATCGTGCGGTACTCGCCCGGCGGGCGCCCATCGAGCACCACAGGCGGTGTATCTGACTGCTGCCACTGCAACAGCGTCTGCGCCGATATGTGGGGCGTGTGCGCGACCTGCTCGACCAGTTCGCCGAACGCCTTGGAGGGCACGTTCACACCCTTGAACAAGACGAAGCCCGCATCTTGCCACGCACGCGTGCCGCCTTCGAGCACGTGAACCGAGGCATAACCCAGCGTCTCCAGCCGTGCAGCAGACCGCGCGGCGGGGCCATCGTCGCCGTCACCGCCGTCGTACACAACCACCCGCACGCGCCGGTTCGGTGCGAGACGTCCGACGTCGCGCTCCAGCACGCTATACGGCAGCGGCACCGCGTAGAACGGGTGACCCTCGCCGTATTGCCCGTGCTCGCGCACGTCGAACAGTGCGATTTCGCTGCCGTCGTCCAGCCAGTGCTTCAGCGTGGCCGCGTCGATTCCCTTTGGCATTTTCTGACATCCATAGCGGAGGGGCGGGAGCCGCCCGTTCACGTTGTGTTCGCCGACAGCGCGATACCGCGATCAGTTTTTGACCTTGATCGGCCAGACGGCTTTTTGCACCGCATTGAATTGCGGATCGTATTCGACAGCCACGTCCACCTTCTTCCGGATCGCGTGCCCGTCGTACAGAATGTCGGCGATTTTCTGTTCCTGGCCGATCAGCCCGGAATCGAATTTGACGAAACTGCCGCTGCGAACTTCATACTCGAACGCGGCCCGTTCGTCGGACACCTTGAGCGTGTCCTTGAGAACGCCGATCACCTCGTCCTTATGCGTGTCATGCCATTGCCAGTAGCCCGACAGTCGCGAGAAGTAATCCCGCAGCGCGGCGACCTTGGTCGGGTCTTTCAACACCGTGGACGTCGTCGTCCATACGTTCAGCGCCGGAATCTGGGTGTCGCGGTCTAACAGCAGGATACGGCCGGCGCCCGACTTGATCGTGGGCAATATCGGGCCGAGGGCGCCCGCGTACACGTCCACCTCGCCGGCGTTGAAGCCGGCGGCCGAAGTCGCGCCGTCGGCGAACTTGATGGGCTGAATGTCTTTCTCGGTCAACCCGGCTTTAACCAGCGTGGCCAGGTATTGCGAATGGTTGTAGCCGCCGTAGTTATAGCCGACCTTGTGTCCTTTGATCTCCTGCACGGTATTGATCCCGGCACTTGTCCGCACTGCCGTGACGACCGGCGGATAGTCCTTCGAATAGAAATTGCGCCAGCCCGCGACAATACGCAGCGGTGTCGACTCTTTCGTCCATTCCGTGCGCGCGTTGGCCTGTTCGATCGTGAGCGACGTATCGCCCATATGGCCCAGATCGATCCGGTTGGCGTACAGCGCCGACAGGTTGGCGGCCGGCCCTGTCAGCAGCACCCATTCGATCTGGTAAGGCGTCCCGTTGACCACGCCCGATTTGCGGATCAACGCGGGAAAGGCCGGATCCTGATATGCAATGACGAGCTTCGTGCCCTTCAGGTCGGGCGTGGGCTGGGCTGCGGCCGTACCGGACACGGTCAGCGTGGCGGCGGCAAGAAGGACAGCCATGCCAGCGAATAATGATTTCTTCAGCGACATAAATACCTTGACTTAACGATTGAGAAAACTTCAGGACAGACTGAGCGAAAACTGTTTGAGCAAGTCGCGCTTGAGTGCGTTGAATTCCGGCGAGGTCACGTCGCGTTCGCGCGGCATATCGACTCGCGTTTCGTGGCAGATCCTGCCTTTGGAGAGAATCACGATGCGGTCGGCAAGAATCAGCGCCTCGTCCAGGTCGTGCGTCACGATGACGAGGCCGAACCGGTACTTGGCCCACAGCTTCAGGACCAGGCTCTGCATGCTGCGGCGGGTAAACGCGTCCAGCGCGCTGAAAGGCTCGTCCAGCAGCATGAGTTCCGGGCTGCGATAGAGCGCCCGAGCCACGGCAACACGCTGCGCCTGTCCGCCCGAGAGGCTGACGGGCCAGCTCTCCAGCTTGTCTTCGAGCCCGACGTCTTGCAGCGCGACACGGGCGCGCGCTTTTGCATCAGGCTTATGCGCGTCGTCCAGCAGCACGTTCTTCCACACGCGCAGCGCCTGTATCAGCCGCGGCTCCTGGAAGACGACGGAGGTGTTCTGCGTCACCTCGGTCCTGCCGCCCGAAACCGATTCGAGGCCGGCCAGCAACCGCAACAGCGTGGTTTTGCCCGTACCCGACGGGCCGACCAGCGCGACACACTCGCCCTTGCGGACCGTGAAGTCCACGTTGTCGAGCACCGTGTTTTCGCCGTAGCGTTTCCTGGCGCCGGACAGTCTTGCGACAACCGGCGCTGCGTCGTAATCAGGCTGATAGGCGAGCTCAGACATGCGCACCTCTCCAGACGAGGGCCTTGCGTTCGATGAAACGCAGCAGCGCGTCCACCGCAATGCCGAGCGCCGCATAGACGAGAATGCCGGCGATGATGATATCGGTGCGCTGGAACTGGTTGGCGTTGTTCAGAATGAAGCCGATGCCGGCGCTTGCATTGATCTGCTCCGCCGCCACGAGCGCGAGCAGCGAGATGGCTGCGGAATAGCGAACGCCGACGAGGATGCCGGGCAGCGCGGTCGGCAGAATGATGAGACGTATCTGATGCCCGCGCGTCAGGCGGAACGTGCGGCCGAGTTCCAGCAGCTTCGGGTCGATACCGCGTATGGCGTGGTACGTGCTGAGATACATGGGAGAAATCGCCGCGCCGACGATCAACGCGACTTTGGACAGTTCGCCGATTCCGAACCAGACGACGAAGATCGGCACCAGCGCAATGAACGGTATGGTCCGCAGCATCTGCAGCACCGTGTCGAAACCGCGTTCAGCGGACTTGCTGAGACCCGCCGCCACGCCCAACAGCAAACCCGCGCCGCCGCCGATCAGCAGCCCCAATGCCGCGCGCGCAAGCGATATCTTCAGCGCATCCTGCAGATCGCCGGACTGCCACAACTCCCGATAGGCCGTCAGCACCGATGCCGGCGCCGGCAGCACGAACTCGCTGACCACACCGAGTGTCGAGGCCAACTGCCAGAGCGCGACCAACAGCACCGGGACCGCGGCCCGCAACAGCGGCTCGCGCAGCGTCGCAAGCCGCGAGGTTGTCGCGACTGGAGCCGGTGCGGGAGTCGCCGTAAAAGTGGATTCTCTCGTAGACATATACGTCCTGAAACGTCCTGAAAAATGAAACTGACTACATGTTCGGAATGAACGAACTACTACTCAGGAGACCGTACCGAACGCGTCCGCATTCGCGACAGCGCTCGTCGCGGCATCGGCATAGCGGCTGGACGGTCGCGCGAGACCATAGTGGTCGCGTAACGTCGTGCCCTCGTACTCGCGGCGGAAAATGCCTTTGCGCTGCAACAGCGGCACGACGTGATCGACGAAGTCCGCGAGCCCTGAAGGGAATACGTCGGCGTTGAGGTTGAAGCCGTCCGCGGCGCGACCGGCGAACCAGCGTTCGATGTCGTCCGCAATGGTCTCCGGTGTGCCCACGATCATCCGGTGTGCGCCGGGATTGCGGTCGAGCAGATCGCGAACCGTCAGGTTCTCGCTTCGGGCCAGCAGCACCGTGGAGCGGATGAATCCGCGCGACACGTCGGCGCGATCGCCCTTGTCGATCAGGTCATAAGGCAAGGGCGCATCCAGTTGCAGATCGGCGGCGTCGATACCGAGAGCACCGGCGAATTTGGCGAGCTCGGCGCCGCGGTCGAGAAGCGCATCCATTTCGGCTTTACGCCGGCGCGCCTCGTCAAGGGTGCCGCCGATCACCGGGTAAAGGCCCGGCAGCACCAGCAGATGATCGGCGTGGCGTCCATGCGCGACGGCACGCGCCTTGATGTCCCGATAGAAATCCTGTGCGCCTTCGAACGTGGTCTGCGCCGTGAACACCGCATCCGCATGGCGCGCGGCCAGCGCAACGCCCGCCTCCGAGCCGCCCGCCTGCACCAGCACCGGCCGTCCTTGTGGACTGCGTGGCAGGTTCAGCGGCCCGCGCACCTGGAAGTGACGGCCGGCATGCGCGATGGCATGCACGCGCGCCGGGTTGGCATAGCGGCCGCTTGCGCGATCGGCGATCAGCGCATCGTCTTCCCAGCTATCCCACAGCTTCAGCACGACTTCGACGAACTCCTCGGCGCGCGCGTAACGCGCCTGCTTGTCAGGCGACTCTGCAATGCTGAAATTGGCGGCCGCTTCCGGGTCGTAAGTCGTCACGGCGTTCCAGGCAACCCGCCCGGCGCTCAGGTGATCCACCGAGGCGAAGCGGCGCGCAAGATTGAACGGGTCGTTGAAGGTGGTCGACGCGGTGCCGATCAGCCCGACATGTTGCGTCACGCCGGCAAGCGCGGTAAGCAGAACCGTCGGTTCAAGCGACTGCGCCGGCCCCTGTGCGTGCCCGCGCAGCGCCACCGCGTCGGAGAGAAACACCGCGTCGAGCTTGCCGCGCTCGGCGATCTGCGCGATGGTGGTGAAGAACCCGAGGTCGATGATCGACTTCGGATTGTCGAGCGTCCGCCAGCCGGCCGGGTGGCGTCCCGTGCCGGTGATGTTGGTATTCAGATGCAGTGTCCGTGCCGCACTCATGTTCCTGCTCCAATGCATTAGGTAGACCGGGCAAGCCGGTCAGTTCGCGCGACGCAGCGCCGCGAGGCGTTCCTCGCTGCGGCGATGGGTCGGTGTGTCGAAGTCGATGACATTGATCGACGCAATGCCGTCGCGTTCAAGTTGCCCGACGAGCTGCAACTCCCATGCGAGGTACGCCTCCATCTGCTGCGCGGCCTGCGCCGGCGCGTAGTGATATGGGCTGTACCAGGCATCGTCGTCGCCGGTCAGGTTGCCCTCGTCGCCGGCGGCCTGCGGCAGGCCGAGCGCCAGCCAGCACTGCGTACCGCCGAGCAGCGCCGCCACGCCTTCGCGCCGCTCGCGCAACTGGTTGGCCAGCAGGCTGGCGAGTACGCCATCGCTGGAAGTGAGGACGAGTTGCCGCGATGCGTCGTCGATCTGCTCCAACAGATCGTCCAGCGCGCTCGCCGCGACGAAGCGGGCCCCGGCGATATGCGCGCGGCGGAACGCGAGACTGCTGTCCACGTCCACCACCTGTGCCCTGCCCGCTTCGAGCGCCTGCGCAAGCTGGTCCGCTTCTATCCACTGCGTGCGGCCTGGCGTGCGGAATATCGGCAGCGGTTCCGGGCCGGTTTCGAATGCTGCGGAAGCATCGTCGTCGGCCAGCACGAACACCTGCAGATAACCCAGCTGCACGAGCCACGAAGCCGTCATGCGGGCGCGCACGCCGTCATCGTCGGAGAGCACCACGCGTGCGTGGAGCGTCCCAACGTATTCATCGGTTGCCTGCACCAGTTGTCCGCCAGGCGCCGAGCGCCAGCCGGCACGATGGCCCGCTTCGTATTCCAGAGGAGCGCGCACGTCGAAACGGTAAAGCGTATGCGTGGCCGCTTCGCTTTCGAAACGGGCAAGCGTGGCACGGTCGATCTCGACCACGCCGGCTCGCGCCGCCGCGCGTTGCGCGAGCGTCCGCGCGCCGGCGAGCGCGGCTCCGTCGGGACGCGGCGCCGTGCTGATGCGGCCACGCTCGAGTTCGAATCCCGACAGCAGCCACGACATCGATCCTCCTGTCAGCGCTGCAACGGGATTCGGGATACCGGCATTGACGAGCGACTGCGCACCGAGAATGCTGCGCGTGCGACCCGCGCAATTGACCACGATCAGCGTATCGGGCGACGGCGCGGCCGCGAGAGCACGGTGAACCAGCTCGGCACCCGCGCATTCGACGCCGCCCGGTATGTTCATGGACTGGTATTCGGGGAATGGCCGACTGTCGAGCACCACCAGGTCCTCGCCTGCGTCCTGCAGTTGCTTGAGCGTAGGTGCATCGATATTCGGCGTATGCAGCCGATGCTCGATCACCTCGCCGAACGCCTTGCCAGGCACGTTGGTCCCGCTGAACACCTCGAAGCCGGCGGCATCCCAGCCGCTTACGCCGCCGTCGAGAATCGACACGTCCGTGTAGCCGAAGCTGGCCAGCAGTGCCGCGGCACGCGAAGCATATTCGCCGGCTTCGTCAACCAGCACGACCGGCGTGGTAAAACGCGGCACGAGCTGGCCGACGACAAGGCCAAGACGACCGACAGGCGCAATGGACGAATAGAACAGCCGGCGGCGCGCGGATACCCCTTCTTCGCGGACATCGAGAACGGCGAGCTCGCGCCGAGCGGCGAGCGCTGCGCGCAACGCGGAGGGTGTAATCAGCAGAATGGTTGAGTGGCTCATTGTCGGACTAACGGAACGTAATGAAATAGGGAGAGCGAACTAACAGGCGGTGACTCAGAAGAATGCCGCGGTCGGCAGCGGAACACCGTTGATCGCATGGTTGCCAATCACCCTGGCTTTGTAGAGTCCGGGGTTGTGCGATGCGATCGTGCGGATATTGCGCCAGTGACGATCCAGCTGCGCGGTCTGCCTCGCAGCGGACGCACCGCCCACATCGAAAAGCCGCGTGGCCGACTGAAGCGCGAGCTGGTCGATCACCACCTTCGCTTTCGCGCTGCGCAGCGCGGCTTCCACGAACAGCGCGTCGTCGGGCTTGCCGGCAATCGCGCTGTCGAACGCCTCGCCCAGCACACCGGCTGCGTTCAGCACCGCGGCCTCTGCGACGAAAGCCGCGCTCTGTAGCTCGCCCACGGTTTCCTGAAGCAGCGGATCGTCCGCAGGGCGCGATGCCACCGCATGGTAATAATTGCGTTCGCGCTGCAGGACCAGTTTCACCGCGTCCTTCGCGATACGGCGCAGAATGCCGGCGATAATCGTCGTGAGGTAGAGCTGTGCAAACGTGGCCTGATGCGTGACCTTCACATCGGCGGAGAGAACCAGAACGTCATTTGCCGCGACCTCGACGTCGGTGAACACGGTGGTGCCGCTCGCCGTCTGACGCTGCCCGATGCCGTCCCAGTCTTCCCGCACATCGACGCCCGGTTGCCGGACCGACACGCGCGCGCCGACGAATCGCCCGTCCGGCGTCTTCGCATTCACGATAATGTGGTCTGAATAGAGATTGCCGGTGCTGTAGTACTTGGTCCCTGTCAGGCGATAGGCGCTGCCGGTCGGCTCGAGCCGGGTATTGCCGTCACCGTCGCCGATATTCTGCGTACCCAGTTCGCTCGCCCCCAGACCGAAGAGTTCGTTGTCATGCACGAACTGGATCCAGCGTTGGTATTGCGGCAAATGACGGGCGCGCAGAGCCTTTTCGACGAAGGCGAAATGGTTGCGCAGAATGTGCGGGACGTTCGAATCGGCCTCGGCCAGATCCAGCACCAGTTCATATAACTGCGGCAGCGTCGCGCCCGCGCCGCCTTCGGCCTTCGGCACGCGGAACACGCCAAGGCGCGCGGCTCGCACCTGCGCGATCGCGTCGCGGGTATCCGCGTCTCCGCGATCACGGGCTTCCGCCCCGGCTGCGATCGCGGCCACGAGCTCACGCAGCGCTGCTGAGCCGGGTTGCACCGCGTCGGCGCGCAGATTGTCGGCCAGTTTCGAATCGGTCGTTCCCATCAACAAGACTCCCTGTGAATCAAATGAACGCGTTTGTCTGCACGGCTATCACGCAGACGCCTGCACCGGCACTCTGAGGCCGGCCTGCTCCAGCAACGGCAGCACAGCCTCGCCGAAGTACGCGAGATCGGGTTCGAAATCGAAGAAGGTCAGTTGCACGCCGCCGATACCTGCCGCTTTCAGGCGCAGCAGATCTTCCACCACATGCTCAGGTGAACCGATGATCTGGATGTTGCCTCCAAGGACACGCTGCTCACGTTGGTGGCCCTTCCAGGCTTTCGCGTCGCTGCGGCGGCCCGTGAAGCCATCCACCGCGCCAAAATCGGCATGCGAGAGGATCGCGTCGTGATAGGCATGCGCCTCCCGCTCGGTCGGCCGGCAGACGATCGTCGGATTGATCAGCGTGCTTACCTGCCGCCCGTAAGCCTGCGCACGCGCCTGAACCTGCGCGGTGTGGGCCGGCAAGACCTCCAGCGCCGCGTCGATCTGCGCGCCCGCCGAGCTCGTGATGAAGATCAGGTCGGAGCGTTGCGCCGCGTAGTCGATTCCGGCGGGCGAACTCGTCGCGTTGACCAGCACGGGCCGGCCGAAGCGCGGCTTCGGTGAAACGAATGCGTTGCGCGTGCGATACCACTTGCCGTCGAACGTCAGGTTGTCGTCCAGCGACCAGAGCTGCTCCATCAGGTCGACGAATTCCCCGGCCATCTCGTAGCGCAGGTCGTGCTCGAAGTGGCCTTCGCGGCCGAACATCTCGGCCTCGTCGACCGAATGGCCGGTGACCATGTTCAGCCCCCACCGGCCGCCGGAAATATGATCGAGCGTTGCGCCGAACTTCGCGAGATGCAGCGGATGCCAGCCGCCGTAAAGAATATGCAGCGTCGAGATCAGCAGGATGCGGTTCGTAATGGAAGCCAGCGACGCGATCGTGATGAACGAATCGAGCGAGTCGCGACGGTAGCGCGTCGTCCCGCCGTGACCGTCCTTGCCGAGCCACTGCGCGAGACCGAACACGAGGTCGAAGCCGAGAGCCTCCGCCTTGCGGGTCAGCCGCGCGTTGTAGTCGAAGGTCCAGTCGGTCGTGCGCGGCAACGTCGACATGGACCACCCGCCGCTCTGGATCGGCAGGAACAGGCCCAGCATCAGAGGCTGGGAGAGCGCCCGCGAAAGCGGGCTATCGGGAAAACTGGCGGGAGACAAAGTCGACATGGGACACCGCATTAAAAATGGACGTGGAGAGTCATCAGGCTTCGTGCACTGACGCAAGCGACGAATAGGCGGCCATTGGCCATCTGAAAGAACTGGCGACGGGTGATCAAGTCAGGCACTCCTCGTGGTTTCGGGTTGCGGCTCGCCGTCCGCGTTGACGGCCTGCGCCGCGCGGCGGACCGGCCACGCAATGTCTGCAACGGCTACGCGTGCCGAAGCGGCGCTGCCGTACAGGTGACAGGCCACGGCATGCGAGGCGCCGACCGTGAGCAGTGCAGGCGGCGTTTCGCTGCACACCGGTTGCGCATGCGGGCAGCGTTGCTGGAACCGGCAGCCGCGCGGCGGGGCGAACGGATCGGGCAGCTCCGCAGACGAAGCCGCGGGCAACTGCGCGCCACGCGTCGGAATCGAGTCGATTAGCAATTGCGTATAAGGGTGTGCTGCGTGCCGCCAGAGGTGATCGGCCGGCAATATCTCGACGATCTGACCGAGGTACATGACAGCGATCCGGTCGGCCAGATAGCCCACCGCCGCGAGGTCGTGACTGATGAACAGGCAGGTGATCGCGCGCTCGCGCTGCAGGTCGGACAACAGGTTCAGCACCTGAGCCTGGAGCGACACGTCCAGCGCGGAAACGGGTTCGTCGCAGATCAGCACATCCGGGTCCAGGCTCAGCGCACGGGCGATATTGACGCGCTGGCGCTGACCGCCCGACAGTTCGTGCGGCATCCGCTCCGCGAGCGCCGGGGCGAGGCCCACCTGATGCAACAGCGCATCCACGCGCTCGCGCCGTTCCGCGGAGGTTCCGATCCGGTGGACTTCGAGCGGCAGCGTCAGGGTCCGGCGCACGCTCTTGCGCGGATCGAGTGCGCTCAACGGATCCTGGAAGACCATTTGCATGCGCCTGCGCCACGCCAGCCACTGCCGCCGCGTGAGACGGCCGAGGTCCTGGCCGTCGAGCCGCACGGCGCCCTCGGCCGGTTCGATCAGACGCACGATCGCCTTGCCAAGCGAGCTCTTGCCGCAACCGGATTCGCCCACGAGGCCGAGCGTTTCACCGCGCCCTACGTCGAGTGACAACTGATCGACGGCGCTCAGCACGCCGCGCCGTGTCTTGTAGCGAACGCTCAGGCGGTCGATCTCAAGCAGCATCGCTCCTCCTGTCGTCTGTCCCGATGCTGGCGACGCGCGCATCGAGAACGCAGCGAACGCCGCCGTCGCCGAGCTGCCGCCACGCCGGGTCGGCTTCGCGGCATGCTGCATGCGCGAGTTCGCAGCGCGGCGCAAATGCGCACCCGCCTGGCGCCACGCCCGGCGCGGGAACCGCACCGGCAATCTCGGCGAGCCGCGCGCGTGAACCGCCGCGACGCGGCCTCGCTTCGAGCAGGCGTTGGGTATAGGGATGCCGCGGGTCATCGAACAGCGCGGCTGTTGGCCTCTCCTCGATCTTGCGGCCGGCATACATGACCGCGACACGATGAGCAAGCTGCCCGACAATACCGAGGTCATGCGTGATCAGCAGCAACGCCATGCCGGTCTGCTGCTGCAGCGTCGCAAGCAGCGCGAGGATCTGCGCCTGGATGGTCACATCCAGCGCGGTCGTTGGCTCATCGGCAATCAGCAGTCGAGGCCGGCCGGCCAGCGCCATTGCGATCAGCACGCGCTGACGCATGCCGCCCGAAAGCCGGTGCGGGTAATCGTCGACACGCCGCGCCGGCTCGGGAATACCGACCTGGCGCAGCAGTTCGAGCGTTTCGCTGCGCGCGGCCCGTCCAGAAAGTCCACGATGCAGTTTCAACGCCTCGCCGATCTGTCGTCCGATCGTGCGGACCGGGTTGAGCGCGGCCAGCGGATCCTGAAAAATCATCCCGATGCTGCCGCCGCGCAGCCGTCGCCACGACTCTTCGGGCAGGCGCAGCAGGTCGGTTCCGGCGAAATGCAGGCGCGTCGCATCGACACGGGTACTGGATGTGTCGAGCAGTCCCATCAGCGCCAGCGCGGTCGTGGATTTGCCGCAGCCGGACTCGCCGACCAGCGCCAGCGTCTCGCCCTCGCGGATGCCGAACGACAACCGGTCAACCGCCGTCGCGGGCGCACGGCCGCGCGCCGTGGAAAACGCGACGCTCAGGTCCTCGACCTCCAGCAGCGCCGCGCCGCTCACAGCGTTCTCCTGCGACGCGGATTCGCGAGGTCGTTCAGACCGTTGCCAATCAGGTTGAGGCTCAGCACCGTAACCAGCACCGCGCAGCCCGGCAGCGCGGTCATATACCACGCTGTCTGCAGCGCCTCGCGGCCCGATCCGATCATGCTGCCCCACGTGATCACGTTGGGGTCGCCCAGGCCGAGAAAAGACAACACGGCTTCGGTCAGGATTGCATTGCCGGCGAGGATCGAGACCATCACGATGGCCGACGTCGCCACGTTGGGCAGCACATGGGTGAATACGATGCGTGGCCGGCTCATGCCGACCACGATCGCGGCCTGCACGAATTCCGCACGGCTCACGCGCAGCGCCTCGGCCCGCACGAGCCGCGCAACCTGCGGCCAGTTGGTCAGCGCAACGCCCAGCACGATGGTCGCCACGCTCGGATGAACCACCACCACCATCACGATGGTGAACAGCAGCGCGGGCATGGTCTGGAACAGCTCGGTGATCCGCATCAGCACGTCGTCGACGAGGCCGCCGTAAAATCCGGCCACCGCGCCGATCAGAAGGCCAGCCAGCGTGGCAAGCAGTCCGGCCGCGACGCCGATCTCGAGCGACACCCGCGCACCGTACGCGATGCCGCTGAACATGTCCCGTCCCATCATGTCGGTGCCGAGGGGAAAGGCCCGGTCCGTTCCCGGCCAGGTGAACGGCGTCCCGACCATGTCGAGCGGATCGTTATGGGTGAAGTACGGAGCGCCGAGCGCCAGCACGGCTATCGCGACAAGCAGCAGCGCGCCGATCGCGAGGCTCGGTGCCTGAGTCATGCGGTGCCAGAGGCGTGAGCCCGGTCTCGTCAGCAGGAGCTCGCTCATCGCTGCGCCTCGATACGTGGGTCGAACCATCCGTAGGTGAGATCCACCGCCAGGTTGACGACGAGCACCAGCACCGAACTGAAGAACAGAATGCCGAGCAGCAGGTTCAGGTCGCGTGAAGCGACGGCATCGAGGGCAAGCTGGCCCAGACCCGGCCAGCTGAACACCGTCTCGATCGCCACCGAACCGCTGAATAGCGCGCCGAACTGCAATGCGGTCATCGTGACGATTGGCAGCAGTGCATTCGGAACCACGTGCGACGTGATCGTGGCGAGCCGCGACACCCCTTTGGCTCGCGCGGTACGGACGAAATCGAGTCCTGCCACCTCCAGCACGGAGGCGCGCATCAGCCTTGCATAGATGGCAAGGTAATAGGCGGCCAGACAGAACACCGGCAGCACCATGTGCGCCGCGATATCGCTGACGTGAGCCCAACCGGTCGCGGCAACGCCGGGCGTAGTGATGCCCCCTGCGGGCAACCAGTGCAGATGGGCGGAGAACAGCACCATCAGCATCAGGCCGAGCCAGAACAGCGGTGTGGCGAAGCCCAGTGTCGCCAGAACGGAGACCACGACATCGATCCAGCGCCGGCGCGACACTGCGGCCACGGTTCCCGCAAGGCAGCCGAACAGCAGTGCAATCACGAGCGCGCCCACCATCAGCAGCGCGGTGGCAGGCAGGCGCCCAAGGATCAGGGACAGCACGGATTCGTTATAGCGGAACGACCAGCCGAGATCGAGATGGGCGAGCCGGTTGAGGTAGGCAAAAAACTGTAGCGCGAGCGGCTGGTCGGAACCGAACTGGTGACGCAGCGCAGCCAGATACTCCGGCGTGGCGCCGCCGGCCTCTCCCGCCATGACGTCGGCCATATCGCCCGGCGCCAGTCTCAGCCAGAAGAAATTCAGTACCCCGATGAACACGACGAGCGGCAGCGCCTGGAGCAGCCGGCGCACCGGATAAGGCAACGAACGCCGACGCTCGCCGAGCGCCGCCGGCAGCGTACGAACCGGCAGATCAGCCATGACCGGCGGCACCGATACTCACGTCGTTCAGCGACGCGTAGACGCCGATCGGCGTCGTGTTGACGTTCTGCAGGTTCCTTGAATAGATGCGGAAGAACTTCAGCTCGGCCAGCGAGATGGATGGCAGGTCACGCTGCGCCACCACCTGGAGCTGATGAATCGCCTGCGTCCGTTTCTGCGGATCCTGCTCAGTCTGGATTGCCTCGACAACCCGGTCCATCTCCGGCGATGCATAGCCCGAACCGTTGCTCCACGGCGCGCCGCTGATGATGTTCTTCGACCAGAAGCGGCGGATCACGCCGATCTGCGGATCGGCGAACGCCGCATAGAACACGTTCATCGTGTCGAAGTCGTGGTCGGTGTAGATCTTGCGCAAATAGGTCGGCAAATCGTAATTGACCAGCGTGACCTCGACACCGACGCGCTTGAGCTGCTGCTGGATGAACTGTCCGGCCCGCTGGAAGTCTTCGCCATACGTATGGTTCAGGTGATTGAAGCGCATCCGGACACCGTCCGCTCCCCGCGGGAAACCCGCGGCGTCGAGCAGCGCCTCGGCCTTTTGCGGATCGTAGGGATACTGGGGCGTATCCGCTGTGTAGAAGCGTGTCTGGTAACTGGGCACGGGGCCCGTCGCCGGGGTCGCGAAATCGTAGAACACGGTCTTTGTCAGCAGCTTCAGATTGATTGCATGAGCGATCGCCTGGCGCACGCGCACATCCTGGAAGCGCTTCTGACGCAGATTGAAGTCCATGAAGAACATCGGCGCATTCGAGCGCCAGCCCTTCGTATCGACGATGAGATTCGGGTTCTGCTCCAGCCGGTGCGCTTCGACCAGCGATACCGGCGTAAGCGGCGCGTATTGCACGCTGCCGTTCTGCAACGCGATGCTGCGAGCGCTCGCATCGGGAATGATCCGGAATATCAGTTCGTCGACGCGCGGCCTGCCCTTGTCCCAGTAGTCCGGATTCTTCACGAGGCGAATGTAGTTGCCCCGGTTCCATTCCTTGAAGACGAAGCCACCCGTGCCGACCGGCTTCGCGTTGTACGGATTGGCCAGCGGATCGGTCCCGGCGTAAAGGTGCTTCGGGAAAATGAACGCCGACGAGGTATCGAGATACGACCAGATCACCGGGGACGGTTGCGCCAGCCGGAACACCGCGGTATGCGGATCGGGCGTGTCGACCGCGATGATCTGCGCGAAGGTGGGCCGCGCGATCGGATGAACCTTCTTCGATACTTCCATGATCGAATACTGCACATCCGCCGATGTGAACGGCGTTCCATCGTGCCACTTCACGTCGTCGCGCAATTTGAACGTGATCGTGCGCTGATCGGCCGACTCCACCCATGAAGTGGCAAGTTGCGGCACCGGACGGAATGCTTCATCGTAAGTGATGAGCCCGTCGAACAGGTTGCTCGACACGACATTGGTCGGATTCGCCGGCGTTGAGCCGGCTGCGAGGCCGGCGGGCTCAGGCAGCGTGTTCGCAACGAGCGTGGTGCCGCCGCCCGGCGCCGGCGCAGCAAACGCAAAGTCGGCAAGAAGGCCGCCGCCCGCAAACGCACCAGCCCCGATCAGAAATTCCCTGCGAGTAGTCATAGCTGAAATCGTAATTTATATAGGTATCCTAGATATAAGGCGGAAACCCGCCATCCAGGCAGCCAGAAGTTCCGGCCCTAACTTCGAGCCGGATCACCGATGCGATCCACCACCGTAGATTCGGGCGGTCAGTTCGATTCCGACCCGCTACGCCCTATTGCCGGTACAATATTTAGAAATTTCGGAAGAATAATTCCGTTTTATTGTAGAAGGCTGCCCCAGCGGCCCCAACCAAGCAATTCATATATGCAAATCTGCACAACGTGTCCGTTGTTGACGCATTTCGCCGGCTCCCGGCTCGCGCCCGTCTTTTCAGAATCCCGCTGATCATGGCCACTGTCACCACCAACGAGGGAAGTGCCGAACGGCGCGAGGCGGACTCCGGCGCGCTCGCCAGAGGGCTGAACATTCTTTCCCGGCTGAACGAGGCAGCGCGGCCGCTGAGCCTGCAGGACATAGCGGAAAGTGTGGGCCTGCCCACCACCACATGCCACCGTCTGCTGCAGTCCCTCGACCTTGCCGGCTATGTGTACCGGGAAGGCTCGCTCTATTGCCCGACCCCGCGGGCGGCCTGCCCGCTTCCGCTGGAACACCCGCTGAACCGGTTGCGCCGCGACACCGCGTCGCTCATGCGCGAGTTGCAGGAGCGGCACGGCCCGTCCGTGCTGCTCATAGCTTTCCTTGGAGATCACCGGGTGACGGTGGAATGTGTCGCGGGGAATTACAGCGTCACGCCGTATTTCGACACCACGGTTACGGCGCCGCTACACGCGTCCGTGTCGGGCAAGATATTGTTGAGTGACCGCACAGATGAACAACGCGACGCAATGCTTGGCCAGGCGCCCTACTCCGCCCGCACGGAATTGACTATCCGCGATCGCGCGGCGCTCTATGATGAACTCGAAGAGGTACGAAAGCGCGGATGGGCGACCAACCAGAATGAAAACGTGATTGGCATATGCGCCGTGGGCTCACGGCTCGCGGCTCCGTCCGGCCGGGCCTTGGGAGCGATCGTGCTCACCGGGCCGAGCCGCTTCTTCAGCAAAGGCTTCGACACCATGCGTGACGATCTGCTGCAGGCTTGCCAGATGCTGAATTCGACCTCGCATGCCATCCGTACGATGACGCAGCTTCTTGGGGTCTAGGCCGATTCAGGGAACCGGAGTCGCACACGTCGAGTGAATGGCTCCGGATTAGACGCACGTTCAGATCGCGCGCTAGCCAGTAGATAGCAGCCGCGCAACCTGATCCGATTTTGTCTGCACGGCGATATCTTTCGCCGTCATGCCCCGATTGTCCTTCAACGCCCGATTCGCACCGCGCGCGATCAGCAGCCGCACGGTATCCGCGCGATCGTATCCGGCGGCCCACATCAGCGCGGTGAGATCGTTCTTGTAGGTGCGGTTTACATTGACCCCGGCATCGAGCAACTGATTTACAACCTTCGTTTGCCCCTGACCGGCGGCGTACTCCATTGCGGTTTTACCGATGCGGTCCGTGGCAAGAGGATCCGCGTCATGCGCCAGCAGGAGCGCGACGATTTCATCGAAGCCTCCATACGCCGCAGCCATCAACGGTGTAACGCCCGGCGCATTCGCGTGCCGGACGTTCGCGCCGTGGTCGATCAGCATGCGTGCCGTAGCCGCATCGCCTCGTTTGCACGCGGTGATCAACGGAGTGTCGCCGATGCGGTTCATGGCGTCCACCGCCGCGCCGCGCTGGAGCGCCGCGAGAGCCGACGGCTGGTCGCCGTCTTTCGCGGCCGCCAGCAACTGCCTGTTTGTTTCTCCATCGCCCTGCGCATGCGCGGGCAGGCACGCACCCAATGCGCCCGCTAGCAGCGCGACAGTCGCAACGGTACGGGTGAGAGTCTCTTTCACGGTATCTCCTCCCTGCTACTGGAGATTGTTGATATACGCGGCCAGATTGCGAATGTCGTCGTCGGTCAGATTGCGCGTCACACTGGTCATATTGCCGGCGTCGTTGGTTCGCGTGTGCGAGCGGAAGTCCTGCAATTGCTTGACGATGTATGGATACAGTTGACCCGAGACGCGCGGAATCTCGTTCTGGCCGGCAAAGCCGCCCAGGTGGCACATGGTGCATAACACCTCGGCCGCTTTCTTCCTTCCGGCTTCGATGCTGGCGTTATCCGACTTGAACGGAACGGACACTGCCTTTTGCGCGGCAAAGTAGTCGGCCAGATCCTGCATGTCCTCACGCGAAAGGTTGGCCGCCATCGGCGACATGCGCGGGTCGCTGCGCCGTCCTTCCTTGAAGTCCTTGAGCTCCAGATAGATATAGCGCGCGGTTTGACCGGCAAGAATCGGATAGTCCGGGTTCGTCGAATTACCCATCGGCCCATGACAGGCCACGCACACCTGCGCCTTCGCCTTGCCGGCCTCGGCGTCGGCGTGCGCGTTCAACGGCAGCCATGCGGCGGCGAACCAGCCGCACAGCACTGCCGTCCATGAGCGGCGCGCCCGCCCCGGCGTTCCCCGCAGCGTCGGCATCGTCATGGCAACGCAAAGACGAGCACGGTGTTGCCGCGCTTGAAGTCGAGCTGCGTATTGCCGCCCGCCGCGACCGCGATGTACTGCTTGCCGTGCACCATGTATGACACCGCGGGCGCATTGACGCCGGCGCCGCACTGGAACTCCCAGAGCTTCTTGCCCGTGGCGGAATCGAATGCGCGGAACAGGCCGTTGCCTTCGCCGTTGAATACGAGGCCGCCCGCCGTCGTCAGCACGCCGCCGATGAGCGGCTGTTCGGTCTTGTAGTCCCACGCGACCTTGCCCGTATCGACGTTCACGGCGGACAACTTGCCCCATTGCTGTTCGGACGCGATCGTCTTGAACGCGCCGCCCAGCCACAGCTTGCTGCCGCCCGGATAGGCGGCGTCCTCGACCTGATACGTCATCGGCTGATGCAGATTGGCCGCATACACGAGACGCGTGTGCGGATCGAATGCCATTGGCGACCACTCGACTCCGCCGTTCGCGCCAGGCAGCATCCGCGCGCCGGCGGCGGTCGGCAACGTCCACATGTTCTCCTGCGGAATCATCGCCTGCGAATAGCGGATCAGCCTTCCGGTGGCGCGATCGTGAACGTACACGTGACCGGTCTTGCCGCCGTGCACCACGCCCGGAATCATCTTGCCGTTGTTGTCGCGCACGTCGATCAGCATCGGCGGGCTCACGGCGTCCAGGTCCCACACGTCGTGCGGCACATACTGGTAGTGCCATTTGTATTTGCCGGTGTCCAGATCGATGGCGACGAGCGAATCCGTATAGAGGTTGTCTCCCGGCCGGATTGCGCCATACAGGTCAGGCGAAGGATTGCCGACCACGAAGAACACCGTATGCGTCTGCCGGTCGATTGCGGGCGCCATCCACACGCCGCCGCCGAGCGTCTTGTAGAAGTCGCCGCCTTTCTCGGCCAGCTGCCTTTTCTCGGCATCGATGTCGCGTTTCTCGTCGCGGCCGGTCGCGTCCTTCGTAGCCCACACGCCTTCCTGGCCGGTTTCCGGAATCGTATAGAAGGTCCACAGCAATTGACCCGAGTTTGCGTCGAACGCCTTGAGGAAACCGCGAATGCCATATTCGCCGCCGTTCGTGCCGATCAACACCTTGCCGTCGACCACCGTCGGCGCCATCGTTTCCGAGTAGCCTTCATCGGGATCGGCGATCTGCGTTTGCCACAACACGCTGCCGGTTTTTGCGTCGAGCGCGACGAGCTTCGCGTCGAGGGTGCCCATGTAAAGCCGGTCGCCGGCTATGGCTACGCCGCGATTGTTGGGCCCGCAACAAAACGTCGTGACCGAGCCCATCTTGTGTTTGTAATGCCAGAATTCCTTGCCCGTTACTGCGTCGACCGCATATACGTGATTGAACGAGGTGGTAATGAACATCACGCCGTTCGATACGATCGGCGCCGTTTCCATCGACTCGTTGACGGCTGTCTGGAATATGAAAGCCGGCCGGAGTTTCGACACGTTCGTTTTGTTGATTTGTGCACCACGGTAGTACCGCGTCTGCGCGTACGAACCGTTCGAAAGCAGCCAGTCGTTCGACGTGGTGGCCGCCCTGTCGAGCTGTTCCTGGCTCACGGGCTGCAGCGTCGAGGGCACGGGCGAGGTCGTCGTGGTCGAACTGTTCTGAACTTCGTCCGCGGCATACGCAGCGGGCAAGCCGAATGCGATGGCGAGCAGAGGAAGACCAATAGCGTCTGGAATGCGAATGAATGGCATGAGCGTCTCCTTGGCTTTTTATTGTTCAAGAATTTCAGCGCTGGAGTGCGGCATTCATCCACGCAAGCGACGGCGTAGAAAAGCAGGATGGCACAACCCTCTCAAACAACAAAAGCGTACGATTTAGAACCGTTGATTGCTTTGTCAGAATGGGTCGGCTGCGCATGGATGGGTGGAGGGAATGCTCTCTTCCCCAAAAGGCCGGCTCGCTTAAGCGTAGGCTAAACGCTCGGGATTTTCCAGACTCTCAATGGGTTTTGATGAGCATTTTAGTAAGCATGGCTTCACACATATGACGAGTTCGCAGATCTGCCGGTCACGCGACGCGTGGCCCAACGGAACTCCGGCGCGAATCGCCAGACGAGCAGCAACAACGCAAGCAGTGCGGGACACCAGCGCAAGTCGGTCGGCACCGGTTCGCGGTGCGCGAATCGCACATCGAGCATGGCATCGCTCAAGGCCGCGGCACCCAACAGGCGGCGGTATCCGAAGCCGATCTGAGCGGCCACCGCAGCAAGATAATGCCCGTGCAATGCGGACAGTTCCTCGTGGCTTTCCGCCTGCGTTGCGGAACCCGGCAGCGGTGGAGCCTGGATCACATCGTCCGCCTGCCAGTAGCCGCTACGCTTACCGTCGGCATCGGTGTGCGGAATGGGCGCGGCCTGATCACCGCCGACGCCGATCAGCCAGCCCTTGACCTGAGCAGGGTTGATGTCCCGCGCCGGCGCATCCGAAGGCAGCACCGGCGGCGCCTCCTGGCCATCGGTGACGAACACCACGGCCGCGCCATGACCGACGTCCTGCGCCACGCGGACCGCTGAATAGACGCCGCCCTCGGCAATGCGGCTCCAGTTAGTCCAACGCATGTGCCAGTCGATCCTGTCGAGCGACGAAAGCAGCGCGTCATAGTTGCCGCAGACTTCGACCGGCGGCAGCAACAGCAAGGTCCGCTGACCGGTGAACACACTCCAGCCGACCTTCGAGCCGCACGGCAATCGTCCGATCGCGTCGCGCATCGCCGCCCGCGCGAATACCAGCCGGCTCACCGGCACGCCATTCAGCGCGACGTCTTCGACGTACATGCTCTGCGTAATGTCGAAGGTGACGATATAGCTGAAGGTATCGCGCGGCAGCACCACGCGGGGCATGGCGACCGCAGCGATCAGCAACAGCAGTGCCGCAGATGTCGCCCAGTGCCGTCCGCGGGAAAACCCACGCGTCCACTCGAGCAAGCTCATGGCAGATCCTTGCTCTGCGGATCGCTGACCTTGACGTTGTGCTGCGACTTGACCTCGGGCGAATCGTTCGAGGCGTGCGTTTCAGGGGCGAGCCACAGCGCCCGTTCGAGGTTGTAGCGTGCGTCCCAGTCGTCCGGTGCCGCGCGCAGCAACGTACGGTAGCGTGCCTTCGCTTCCTCGATCATCGCGACCGACTGCACTGTGCCGGACCGGTTGTTGCCCAAACTCTCTCTCAGGTACATGTTGCCGAGATCGAACAGCGCGGCGCGCCCGATCTCGTCGAGGTGTTCGTCGCGGATCAGATCCTCGAAGAGCGGGCCGGCCGTATCGTAGATACCGGCGTTCGACAGCGCGACGGCACGCGCGAGTCTGACCTCGCGGAAGTCGCCGCCGCCGTTGCCGCGTTCGTTGCGCGGGGCGCCTGTCGCGCCGCTTTTGCCCGCCGCTTTGCCTGTTTCACCCGCTGCTGCGGCCATCGCCTGATCGACGTGCTGCGCGTGCTGCAGGCGAGCCCAGTCATACGCCGCGACACCAGCGCAGCACAGCGCGACAGTCGCGAAGATCACATGAATGGATAAGCGTTTCATGACCAGGCCCGCACCTGAAGCAACCGCAAAGTCAGCAGGAGCGCACAAGCCGACAGCGCCACCGCGAAACAATACGGGCTGAGATCCTGTCGCGGCAGACGCTCGACAAACGAAGTCCGCGCATTCTGCTGCCGGTTGATCTCCGCCATCGCGTCCTTCATCGCCCGCGCGTTACCGGCCTGAAAAAGCCGGTAGGGTGTCTTCAGCGAGAGAAAGTAGCGATGCAGTTCGGCTTCGGCCGAAGACTCATTCGCGGGCACCGCGGCGTTCAGATCGGGACTGTAGGTGCCGCTACGCAAGTAGATAAAGTAAAGCGCGATCTGGTTGCGCATTAGTCCATCCTGGATGAGCCGCCGTACCTGCGTGTCGAGTCTCGCGCCGCCGTCCGAGACGAGAACGATCGCCCGGCGGCCCGAGGAGGCCCGTCCATTGAACTCGCCGATCGCCGCCAGCAGCCCACGGTCGAGTTGCGTGTCCGGCATGCCGCGACCCACCGCCGTGCCCGCAATTGCCGCCTCGATTGCACGCAGGTCGTAGGTGAACGGCATCGCAAGCACGGGGCTCGTGCCGAACATCATGAACGCGAGCCGGTCGTTGGGCCGCTGCGCGACGAAGTTCGTCAATGAAGCACGCGCCACCTTGTTCTTCGACTCGCCCGCCGGCGACTCCACCCCTTTGCTGTTCATCGTTTCGTCCATGCTCGCACTGCGATCCATCAGGATCAGAATCTGGGCTCCGCTGCCCGTACGCAGCACCTGCCGCTGCGAGCGTCCCGGACCGGCCAGGCCGAACACGATAGCCGCCATCGCCAGCACCGCACTGCCCCGCCCGATCAAGCCGATCCATTGTCCGAGGCGATCGTCCGGAAGCCACGCGACCCAGGAGAAGGCGAGCGTGTCGCCGCGCCGTCGCAGCAACGGCAGCGCGGCCAGCGGCAACAGCACGAGCAGCCACGGATAGGCAAAGTCGAACACCGTGTTCATCGCTGATGGCGCTGCTCTGCGCGATACAGTGCGCGGCATAGCCCCCGCAACGGATAAGGCGCTAACGCCGGTGCGGGCGTGAAGAACCGTTCGCCGGATTGCTGATAGAACTGTTCGAGCTGCGCGTGTAGCGGCTGCAAATACGGCGCTCGCGCAAACAGGCTGGGCAGGGAACCCGCGTGAACGACATGGCCCGCCGTTTCGTTCAGTGCGCGGTGCAGATACAGCCACGCATCTGCGGACGTGTCGGCGTTCGGCCCGTCCATGCGCCGCATCTGCTGCCAGGCGCGCGCGAAAGGCAACCGCGCCGACTCACGCCAGTTGCGCCACAGCCACCAGCCGACCCACGAAAGCAACGTCAGCAGCAACAGGCCGAGCGCGAAAGCCGCCTGCCTTCGCAGCGGCGCGGTCGGCGTCAAGGGAGCCTGCCGGTCGGGCCGCATCGGTTGCAGATCGCCGGCGTCGAAGGCATCGGCGGAGGTTATCGGACCGACGCTGAGCGGCCACTCCGCAACCTGCAGCGTCGCGCCGGACGCGGAGGTCAATGTCAAGGCCGGCAACGCAATCCGGGTGAGCGTGGGCGCGACGTTGACGATCTGATAGTCGATTGCCATCCACCGGCGACCTTCGGCATCGGTTTCGATCCGGGCAGGCCGCCGTTCGAGCCACGCGCCGGTGCGGCCTATGGAAGGCGGCGCGACCGAACCGACATCGTTGCCGCCGGCGCTCAGGAGGATGCGTTGCGTGACGATATCGCCGAGCAGATGGCCGAATGCGCGCGGCTCCTGAACCGTCGGCTGAAGGACATCGCCTGAGCCGGCAGCGACGCTCATCGCCGGCGCTAATGCCAATGCCAATGTCAACGCGAGTGACGAGACAAACCTCGTTGCGCCGGACGCCTCGCACAGCGACCTTCCCGATCTGCCAATGCCGCGCCCGTCAGGTCTCATGCGATCGTCTCCAGAAAGTAGCGCGACATCGCCTCCGGATCAAAAGCGCTCTCGACATAAAACGGCTGGATGCCGCGTTTGCCGAACATGTTCGCGAGTTCCGCGCGCCGCCGCGCGACAGCCTCGCGCCAACGCTCGCGCACGCTGCCGCGCAGCCATAGCGTGCGCTGCCGGGCGGACTCTGCATCGTTGACCGCGAGTAGCGAACCGCCGTTCGGCGGGGCGATTTCAGCGGTGTCCCAGACTACTATCGGGACCACGCAGGCGTGCACCAGCAAATCGAGTGCGGCCGGCAATTCCGCGAGCGGCCAGTGAAAATCCGAAACGAGGAAGATCAGTGCCTGCCGTCCGGCCAGCGCCGAAGCGGCGCGTTGCAGCCCGGCAATACCACCGCTTCCGGCGGCGGCGCTCGCGCTCTCGCTCTCGCGCAACATCGTCGCGAGCAGGTTGCCGACGCCCCGGCCATATCGCGCCGGCATGAAAAGATCGTCGCGCGCGCGGGTATCGAAGGCAAGCATGCCCAACGGATCGCCGACACGGAATGCGCTGTATCCCAACGCTTCGACAAAATCCGCGGCAACCTGCAACTTCGTCTGGCGCTTTCCGAAGTGCATCGACGCCGAGACATCGACGATCACCTGCACCGGCACCGCGGCGCGCTGCAGGTGAACCCGCACCAGCCACTCCGAGCGCGCGGCGCGCACGCTCGCGCGCAGATCCAGGCGGCGCGGATCCGGGTAGTCGAAGAGACGCCCGTGCATCGCGAATTCCTGGCCGGCGCCGAAGCTCGATCCCGGATGCGAGCCGGGACGAAATCCGCCTGCGCGCATCGGCAACCGGTAGTGAAATTCCGCTGTCCCGTTCATGGTTCAGGGTACGGCCAGCCTGTTCATGATTTGCGCCATGAGCGCTTCAGCGAGTTCCTGGCGGCGCAGTTCATAGATCGGCGTGAAGAACACACGATGCCCGAGCGCGGGCATCAGCACGGCATGAATATCTTCCGGAACCAGATGCGAGCGGCCGGCCAGCCACGCCACCACGCGGGCCGCGCGCAGCAGCGCGCTCATGCCCCGAGGGCTTGCGCCAGCCAGAATCAGCCGATCCATATCGACGCCGTCGAGCGCAATGCCGAAACGCTGCGGCGTTTCCGTGGCCTGCCAGATGTCCAGAACATAGCGCTCGATCGTTTCACTCGATTGCACGCTCTCCTGAATGGCCGCGCCGACCTGGTTCAACTGTTCCCACTGAACGATCGCAGGCGGGAGCCGCGCAAGCAGGCTGTCGACGTCATGGAACGCCGCGTCGAATACCAGCGAGCGCCGCACGTCGGGCTCGGTCGGCGTGGGCATGCCCAACTCGAACAGGAAGCGATCGCGCGCCGCCGATGCAAGCTCGAAGGTCTCTTCCTTCTCGACCTTGTTGCGGTCGGCGAACACCGTCATGTGCGGAAAGCGATATTCGCGATCGAACGCCCACACCGAACGCTCCGCCATCGCGCGCAGCAGCAGCGACTGAACCTGGGGACGGGCGCGATTGATCTCGTTGAAGAAGAACGTGGTGAGCCGCTCGCCGTGTCGAAGCAGCGGACCGGGATCGATTCGCGGCCTGCCCTCGGCGTCGACGTACGTGTGATAGACGAGATCGCCCGGCATCAGGTCGATGGTGCCTTCCACGCGCTCGAACTCGCCTCCCACCACCCGCGCAAACGCGCGCAACACGGTCGTCTTGCCGACCCCGACGCCGCCTTCGAGGAGCACATGGCCACGGGCAAACAACGCGACGGTGATGAGACGGATGGTCTGCGGCTGGCCGATCACGACTCGCGAGACTTCGTCTTCGATCTGCAGTGCATGCACGCGCCAGTCCTGAAGCAGTTCGCCAGCACCCATCGATGCAATCCCCTATAGCAGGCAATCAGGCGCGGGCTCGTCATAAACCCGCGATACGGATGTGCTTCTCATCGCTATGCGCGGACCTCGCCGCATACTCTGTGCCAGTACTCGGCTGGACGCAGCAGGTGCGCTCGCGCGAGGAACGATGTCAACCTGTTACGTATTTCGAGTACACAGTGTGCCGCTGCGGGAAAATCGCTGCGCTCTCACGGAGAGGCGCCACGATCTGCCGAGCCCGCTGTCGAGCCCGCTGTCGAACCCGCTGCCGCACCGCCAGCCAGCAATCCGGCCAGCGCCGCCGCGCCTCGTCGCCAGGACAGGTCGGTATTGCCGCGAATATCGACCGAACGCTGGAAGACGGTCGTCCCGCTGGAGACGTCTTCGACATGCAGGTTAATGTTCAGGATCAGGTTGCTGACTTTCTGGACCCAGCACCGGCCGATCTGCTCGACACCGAGTTTGCGTCCCACCTGCCGCGCACAGTCCGCGCATGCGTTCAAATCCTGCGATGCGCCGAGTTGAGCGATCAGGCCGGCAGCGGCCGTATTGTCGGCAACGCGGTAACGCTGACTCTCGCGCAACTGCTCACGCAGCGCCTCGCTCACCATCCCGATGCGCGCCTGCTGGATGCGGTTGGTCCCGGCATCGTTGTAGACCGCGTTATCGTCGATCAACACACAGTCCATGACCGCGATCGAAGTCGGCGCACCGAGCGCCTGCGAACAGGCGAATGCCACGCAGATCATGCCGATGGACCCCACGTAACGCCCATAACGTCCATAACGTCCATAACGCACGCGCGCCGCACCTCCCGCCTCGCTCATTTCAACACTCCCGATTTCGCGGGCAAGGCGACGAACGCCGCATACTCGCGCTCCAGATAAGCGGCGGCCTGTTCGAGCAGAAACTGCCTGAATACCGAACACGTCGGCGACAACTGCTTGGCCCGCAGATGCACGACTTGCCACGTCCGTTCGATCGGCGTGCCGTTCACGTCGAGCAATGCAATTTCCTTGGTACGCAGTTCCAGCAGCAGCGTATGCAGCGAAATCAGGCTCACGCCCATGCCCGCCATCACCGCCTGTTTGATCGTTTCATTGCTGCCGAGCGTGACGACCTTCGCGGGCGTGAAAAGATGCTGCCTGAACATTTCCTCCGCGGCCATGCGCGTTCCGGAGCCGGGCTCGCGCAACAGAAACGTGTCGCCACGCAGTTCCTGCAGATCGAAGCGCCGCGCACCGCATAACGGATGGTCGAGCGGCGCGATCACCACTTGCGGATGCCAGGCGAGCGGCTCGGTCGTGGTGTCGAGCTCCGGCGGCGGGCGGCCCATGATGGCGAGATCGATCGCATTGTCCTGCAGGAGGCGCAGCAGCGCATCGCGATTGCCCACTGAAAAATGCACGTCCACCTTCGGATACAGATGCGAATACATGGCGAGCAGCTTCGGCGCGAAGTACGTCGCGGAACTGACGATGCCCACCGCGATCGAGCCGCTATCGGCCTGCTTGAGCGAGGTCATCGCGTCTTCCGCATCCTTGATCTCGCCGAGAATCCGGCTCGCGTGATGGCTCAGCATCTCGCCCGCTTCGGTCAACGCGAGCTTGCGCGCAATACGCTCGAACAGACGCAGGCCCACCGCCTCCTCGAGCTGATGAATCTGCATCGACACCGCCGGCTGGGTCAGATGCAATTCCTCCGCGGCCCGGGCGAAGCTCGTGTAGCGGCTCGCCACGACAAAGATCTGCAACTGGCGCAAGGTCAGCGAGCGGATGAAATTCACCTTGGCGCGGCCTCGCTAACGGCTCGCACGCGGCGCGTCGGAAGGCTTCAACGGCACATTCGGCGCGTTCGGCGGCGGCGACAGTTTTCGCAGCGCCGCCTGGAAGCTCAGCGTTTGCGTCTGCAACGGGTGCGCGAAATCGTTGTTCGCGCCGGGCACGTCGGTGCGGATCAGCGCGACCTCGCCCGGCACCGTATCGGCAATCAGGAACGTGTAGCGCTTGCCGGTGAATTGTGCGAAGCGTTCCGAATTGGGATCGCCCAGGTACGGCTGGACGACGATCTGCCGCGCCTTCACGGGCTTGCCGCCGACCTGGCTCGTCACCGTCTCGATCTTCGGCCCCGCGGCGAGCGCGAGGCGCAGGCGCTGCTGGAAGTAGCGGCGCTGGCCGCCGGTCAGATGCTCCATCTCCGCGATATCGCGTTCGAGGAAATAGATGATCACCGGATTGCACTGCAAGCCGGCGTTCGGCAACGGCACCGCGCCGCTGTGATCGGACACCTGAGCATCGCCTTTGGCGTTGTCCGGGCTGACCACCAGCACCTTGACCACGTCCGTACTGTGCGCCGGCTGGTCCGTACTGAGGAAAGCGTAGTCGAGCTCGGTTTGCTGCTGGATGCCGTGCAGATGATCCGTCGTGAAGATGAGCCGCTCGGCGGCGGAGATTTCGTCGGTGCCCGCAGCAAACGCTGCGCCGTGCGTCGCACACATTGCGCACGTTACACACACCGCAAGCACTTGCCGCCACGCGCGGCGCGATCGCTGCCGCTCCCGCCTCATGGCGACCCGTCCGCGGGCTTGCCTGCCGGCGTATCGACGGGCTTCAGAAGCGGCACTTCGTAACTGGTGAGGATGTTGTCGATCTTGTCGTGGTTCGCGCCGATCCATTGATCGACCTTGTCCTTCCACGCTTTCTCGCCGTAGCGCACGCCCATCGAGATCGTATAGTCGAAGCGGATCCCCGGCGTGGCCGGGAACGGCACGAGCTTGACCGTATCGCCGGAGCGCTTCGCGAAGTAGCCCGCAATCGGCCCCCACAGGAACACCACGTCCACGTTGCCCGCCTGCAGATCCTTTTCGATCATCTGGCCGGGGTATTCCTGCGGATCGCCGCTTTGCACCTGATACGAAACCGCCTGATCGATCAGATCATGGCTGAGCAGCCAGTCGACCGCGGGCGTCTGCGTGAAGATGCCAAAGCGCAGTTTGTGCAACTGGTCCGGCGGCAGCTTGAGCAGATCGTCCGGCGTATTGATGCCGGCCAGTTCGGGCCGCTTCGTAAAGACCATTGCATACGTGGAGCGCAGATAAGGCTGCGTCGTCGAGGTCATGTCGTAGCCCTTCGGCACGCCGATGATCAGATCGCACTTGTAGCGCTCGGTGTCCGGCACCTTCTCGCGCAACGTGTGCCGCACGAAACCCATGCGCTGCGGAAAATACGTGTATTCGAGCTTGTAGCCGAAATCGCTCGCCATCTGGCTGGCTATGCGGTTCTCGTAGCCCTCGCCCTTGTTGTTGGACAAAGGCATGTTGTTGGGGTCCGCGCAGACCCGCAGCACCCCATCGGCGCCATCGTTATTGGGCATTGTCTCGCCTTGGGCGCGCACCGCGCCGCTTGCAATCGCCGCATAGCACAGCGCGGCAGTTACGATTGCGACGTGCGTGGGCATTCGTTTGCCATGACGCATCGATAACCTCCTGAGGTAGAGACGTGGGCGCTATTTCGAGTCGATGGCCTGCAGATCGCCCGGCTTGATCTGGCCGTCGGAACGCCCTTTCAGATAGGCGTAAAGGTTCTCCCAGTTCTTCTGCATCATCTGGCTCGAACTGAAGTCGGGCATGCCCTTGTCCACGCGACCACCGAACACGGTGCGGTGAAACTCGGTCTTGTCCAGCGTCTTGAACGCATCGACGAGCGAGGGTCCGACCATCCCCTGTTGCTGCGCGCCATGACAGCGTTCGCAGGCCAGTGCGCGCCAGGTCTTCCACCCTTGCAGCGTATTGGGGTCCACCTTGCTGCCGTCGACCACCTTGTACGCCACCTGGGCAATCGCGGGATTGGTCTGGGCGAACGCAGCGGGCAGTACGACGAAAACGGCGGGCAGTGCCGCCCGCAACAAGATTGATCGGCCTTTCATATGCACATGTCTCCTTCAAAGTAAGGCCGCGCCCCGACGCGTTTCATCGACGCATCGGCGAATTGCCGGCAAAGGCGCGGACCAGATGACTCGTAGACGACTACGTATGACTGAAGGCGCCGCCGGCCGCCCGATCCTTTGCAAGGGCAAGCCGGCCACGCGTTTCGGTCAACTCCGGCGCTTCAACTGTTGCCGCCGGGAATGGCGAACACGAAGAGCGTGCCGCCCAACGCCGTGTACTTCGCAAGCTCGCGATAACCGCCCACCGCGCCGAGGCCTTCCGTCGACTTCTCGAGGCCCGCCGCCATGCCGATACCGGCCCAGCCGCCAATACCCGAGTAGACGCCGATGAACTGCTTGCCCTGATACTCGTAGGTGAAGACGTTGCCGATGATTCCCGACGGCGTCTTGAAGCGCCACAGTTCCTTGCCGTCCTTGATGCGGACCGCCTTGATGTAGCCTTCCAGCGTGCCGTAGAAGGCCACGCCGCCTGCGGTGGCCAGCACGCCCGACCATACCGAGAACCGCTCCGGCTTGGACCAGACGATCTTGCCCTTCGAAGCATCCCAGGCAATGAAGTTACCCATCGAGTTGTTGTCGTTCGGGCCCGGATACATCGACAGCGTGGCGCCCACATACGGCTGGCCCGACACGTAGTCGACATCGAACGGTTCGTAGTCCATGCAGACGTGGTTGGTCGGCACGAGGAAGAGGCTCGATCCCGGGTCGTACGCTGCGGGCTGCTGGTCCTTCGAGCCGAGCGCCGCCGGACAGATGCCCTTCACGTTGTGGTCCGAACCGGCTGCCTGCGTCGAATAGGCCGCGTTGCGAATCGGCTTGCCGCTCTTCATGTCGACGTGATCGGCCCAGTTCACCGCCGGGTCGAACTTCTGGGCAACCAGCAACTGGCCGGTCTCGCGATTCAACGTGTAGCCGAAACCGTTACGGTCGAAGTGAACGATAGCCGGAACCTTTTTGCCGTCGATCGACAGGTCCGACAGGATCATTTCGTTGACGCCGTCATAGTCCCACTCGTCGTGCGGCGTCATCTGGTAGACCCATTTGGCTTGACCGGTATTCAGATCGCGCGCAAAGATGGACATCGACCATTTGTTGTCGCCCGGACGCTGCGTCGGATTCCATGTACCCGGATTGCCGGTGCCGTAGTAGACCAGGTTGAGTTTCGGATCCCACGCGTACCAGCCCCAGGTGGTGCCGCCGCCCAGTTTCCACTGGTCCCCCTTCCACGACTTCAGCGACGAGTCCGCGCCCACCGGCACCATCTTGCCGTCGGCATACGTCGTCGTCTTGTCGGGATCGATCAGCATGTCCTTGTCCGGGCCCGTGCTGTAGGCCGTCCAGGCCGGTTTCCCGGTCTTGATGTCGTACGCGATGAGACGCCCGCGTACGCCGAACTCGCCTCCGGAAATGCCGGTCAGCACCTTGTCGCCGAATACGTGCGGCGCGTTGGTGTTGGTTTCACCTGCTTTGGGATTGCCGTTTTGCGCGGTCCAGACCACGTCGCCGGTTTTCGCGTTCAACGCGACGAGTTTGGTGTCGGCCTGCTGCAGGAAGATCTTGCCGTCGCCATACGCGAGCCCGCGGTTGACGGTATCGCAGCACATCACGGACACCACCTGATCGTCCTGTTTCGGCAGGTACTGCCAGATGAACGTCTGATCCTTCAGGTTGATAGCGATTACCTTGTTAGGAAATGGCGAGTGGATATACATGGTGTCGCCGATCACGAGCGGCGCGCCTTCGTGGCCGCGCAGCACGCCGGTCGACATGGTCCACGCGACCTGTAGTTTCCCGACGTTGTTTTCGTTGATCTGCTTGAGAGGGCTGTAGCGATGGTTGGCATAGTCGCCCGCCTGCGCGGCCCAGTTGGACGGATTCTTCATGAGCCCGTCGAGCTGCGAATCGGCCTGTGCAACGAACGAACTCAAGGCTGCCGACGCGAGGATCGCGAGCCCAAGAACCGTGGTGCGTAAGTTCATGTCTCCTCCAGAATGGTCTTGCTGTTCAACTCACGAATGACCCACGCTACCTCGTCGCATCGGGCGCGCCTCCTCGAATACGGGTAACGATCAGCGCCGCTTCCCGATCGTTGCCGGGCTTTATGGCGCATGACGGCCAACGCATATTCCATGCCGGAATCGAACCACCGTGCGCATCGTTCGCCGACAGAAGCTCGTCGGCACGCGCCGCGCGGCGCGGCACGCGGCTCATGCGTGTCACGGCCGTGACGGCTGCGCCGCGGCACGTGGGACATACTGTGTCACTCGCCGGTACGAAGCGTGTCCGTCGCGCAGCAGGCAGCAACAGAACGCCCGAACCTGCGGCGCGAGCGCCTGACTGGCCCGTCAATTGCAGCGCGTCATACGGTTAGCGGCGGTTCCAACACGTGCGGAGCAACGGTCATGGCAAACGCAGAACAGGTCTATTCCGACGAGGAGATCCAGCAACGCCTCATCGGTCCGCTACAGCACTGGTATCTGGAAGAGGGCTGGCTGCGGCGTAAATATCGCACCGAGGGCTGGAAAGGAACCTTGATGGTCGTGAACGCGGTGGGCCACCTCGCGGAAGCCGCCTGGCATCACCCGGATCTCACGGTCTCCTATGCATTCGTGACCGTGAAACTCAAAACGCATTCCGCCAAAGGCATCACGGACAAGGACTTCGCGCTCGCCAGCAAGATCGAATCGTTCATTCAGTGGCAACCAGCAACCGAAGGCGGCCCGCTCGAAGGCACCCCGACCGACGATCAGCGCTTCCGCTACATCAAATACGACAAGCCGAAAGACCCCGGGGCCGACTGATCCCGGTGTCGCGCTACGAGCCTGGTACGGCTTTCGCTTGAAGTCCCCCGCCGGGCCGCCGCGCCGCGGTACGCGCCCTCGTCGCGGCGGCCCACCAGGTAGGTCCGCTGATGCACGGCAACTCAAGCACGAACAAGGACACTCGCGATGCAGCTTCACGTTCGCCGCCTTCCGCCTCAAGCCACCGTGACGGTCGACGCGCCCGCGCGGCTGCACCTGGGCTTTCTCGATCCGAACGCCTCGCTTGGACGCGCGTTCGGCAGTCTCGGGCTGGTCGTCGATGGCGCCGGCACCCGCGTCGAAGCGCGGCTCGCCGAGCGCGACCGGATCGACGGTGCGGCGACCGATGCGGAACGCGAGCGCATTGCGATCTGTCTGGAACGTCTGCACGCCGCCTACGACCCGACGCCCGTTGCGATCGAAGTGGTCCGCACGCCGCGCGCACACAGCGGCCTGGGATCGGGCACGCAACTCTCGCTCGCCGTGGGCAGCGCCTTTGTTCGTCTGCTCGGCCATGTGGCCACGAGCGCCGAGCTCGCCAGCCTGCTCGGACGCGGCGCGCGCTCGGGCATCGGCGTGCTCGGCTTCGATTCCGGCGGCCTGCTGGTGGACGGTGGGCCGTCCGGCGATCTGCATCCGGGCGTGCCGCCTCTGCTCGCGCGCCAGCCGTTTCCGGAAAGCTGGCGCGTGCTGCTCGTCAGCGACAACGCTCGCGAGGGCCTGCACGGTGCCGAGGAACGCCGCGGTCTCGCCGCGCTCGCCCCGTTCCCGCAGCAACTCGCCGCGCACCTGTGCCACCTCGTGCTGATGAAGATCCTGCCGGGCGCCGCGGAGCGCAACATCGTGCCCTTCGCGCATGGCCTCACGGAGATGCAGCAGACCATCGGCGAATACTTCGCGCCCGTGCAAGGCGGCGTGTTCGCAAGCCCCGATGTCGAGCGCGCGTTACGCGCCGTGGCCGCCGAGCGAACCGCGGGCATCGGCCAGACCTCGTGGGGACCGACAGGCTTTGCGATCGTCGCCAACGCGCGCGAGGCCGAGGCCGCGCTCGCCACGGCGCGCGCGGCGACGCGCGGTCTGCCTCACATCGAATGCACGGTGGTGGCGGGACGCAATCGCGGCGCGACGGTGCGCTCCGTCGAAGCGCGGCAGCCGCAGCGTATCGACGCAGCATGACGCGCCCCGGCCTCGCACTGCTGCCTGCCGATCCGGCAGCGAGGCAGCCGCGGATAGCCCACGCAGCCATGAGCCATTCCCTCGCGCCTTCATGAGAAACGTCACTGAAACGAGCCTCCTGCCATGTCCGACACCACTGAAAAACCCGCTGAAAGGCCTTATATCCTGCACATGTTCACGGCCACGCCGCAGATGAGTCCGTTCGACGTGAACATGGCCGCCGACGCCGGCTACCAGATCATCGTGCCGTATTGCAGCGTCGAGGCGGGGATGGTCGCGAACCTGACTCAGGACGCGATTTTTTCGCGTGGTCCGAAGGGCGTGTCGCGCACCGGCATCTTCATCGGCGGGCGCGACGTCATGCTCGCCGCCGACATGCTCGACAGCGCGCGCAAAGCGATGGTCCCGCCGTTCGAAGTCTCCGTGTTTGCCGACCCAAGCGGCTCGTACACGACCGCCGCCGCGCTCGTCGCACTGGTCGAGCGGCATCTGGCCAAGGCGTTCGGCATGGAACTGGGCGGCAAGCGCGTGCTGATTCTCGGCGGCACCGGCGCGGTCGGGCGTGTGGCGGCGGCTATGGCGGCCTCGCTCGGCGCCGACGTGTCGATTGCGAGCCACACCGACCAGGCGCGCGCGGCGCATGTCAGCGACGACATCAACCGGCGCTTTGGCATCGTGACCAAGGGAGTGAGCACGGCGACGCCGGCAGACCTGCGCGCGGCATTGGGCGAGGCCGAGATCGTGCTCGCCACCGCCATCGCCGGCGTGCAGGTGGTCCGCACCGACGACCTCGCGCATGCCCGGCATCTGCTGATTGCCGCGGATGTGAACGCCGTGCCGCCGGAAGGCATTGCGGGCGTCAACGTGATGAACGACGGCAAGCCGATCGAAGGCGCGCCGACGGCTGGCGGCGCGATCGGCATCGGCGCACTCGCGATCGGCAATGTCAAATACCAGGTGGAGCATCGCCTCTTCATCCGCATGCGCACGGGCGGCAAGCCGGTCTACCTGGGTTTCCCGCAAGCCTTCGACGAGGCCCGCGCAGTCGCGGCCGGCCTCGGATGAGCGCGCTTCGTTGCGCCTGCGCGCTACACCTGACCCTGCCCGAGTCGCCATGAAGCCGCACCCATCGCTACCGCCTGCGCCGTTCGTCGC
The DNA here is from genome assembly GCF_902459535.1 of Paraburkholderia dioscoreae. NCBI lineage: Bacteria > Pseudomonadati > Pseudomonadota > Betaproteobacteria > Burkholderiales > Burkholderiaceae > Paraburkholderia > Paraburkholderia dioscoreae. The sequence goes on along the minus strand of NZ_LR699554.1, from coordinate 661,702 downwards.
CGTGGCGGGACTGTCCGCCCGCATGCTCGCGCAGTCCGCCGCGCGCGCGGGTCTGCGCGTCGCCGCGCTCGATGTGTTCGGCGACCGCGACACTCGCGAAGCATCGGAGTTGTGGTTCGACATCGGCGGCGGCCCGTTGTCGATCGACGCCGAGCGGCTCGCCGCGGCGCTCGAACGTACCGCGCGTTTGCCGGGTCTCATCGGCTGGATCGACGGCAGCGGGCTCGAACCGTTGGTCGCGCGGTTGTGCGGCATGCCTCACCTGCCCCGCTTCATCGGCAATCCTGTGGAAGCGAGCGCCGCAGTGCGCGAGCCTCGACGTTTTTTCGCGCTGCTGGACGCGCTGGATATTGCCCATCCGCCGGTCGTGTTCGCGCCGCCCGCAGCGGCGCACGGCTGGCTCGTCAAACGCGCGGACGGTTGCGGCGGCACGCATATCGAACTGGCCACGGCGTTCAGCGATCCGCGTGCTCCCGCGCAAGTCTATTTCCAGCGCCGGCGTGGCGGGCGTTCGCTGTCGGCGCTGTTCATCGGCGCCCGCGGCCACTCGCGTGTGCTCGGCTTCGCTGAGCAACTCACCTGCGAAATGGGCAATCTGCCCTTCGTGCATGCCGGGTCGATCGGTCCGATCGACCTGCCGCTGACCGTCCAGGCGCGCGTGCATGCGGCCGTCGCCGCGCTCTGTGCGCAGACCGGCCTCACGGGCATCAATAGCTGCGATTTTCTGCTCGACGGCGACGCGTTCGAACTGCTCGAAATCAACACCCGCCCCTCGTCGACGATGACGCTCTACGAAACCGCGTCGCCGCATGCATGGCCGCGCGGGCTGCTCGCGTGTCATATCGAAGCGTGCCGCCACGGCCGCCTGCCGGCCGCGCCAACGCCCGCGGCAGCACCGTGGCGTGCGGGTCAACAGGTGTTGTTCGCGCCGCGTCCGTTCGCCGTCTCCCAGTCCTTTAGCGACGCGTGTCTGCGCGATCCGCGCTGCCGCGACGTGCCGATGCCCGGCACGCGCATCGAAGCCGGCCAGCCGGTCTGCACGCTGCTCGTGCGCGCGGCTTCGGTAGACGCGGTGCGGTGTGCGCTCGACGCGCAGCGCGCGCTCGTTCTGCAACGAATCGAAACCTGCCGTGAGCCCGACTATGCCTTCATCCAATGCCACTCCTGATGCGCCCCAGCCGCCGCTCGCCGGTGCTGCCGCGCTGAGCGTCAACGCGCTCAGCGAGCGTCTCGTCAGCCGTCTGGTCGACGACGCCGCGCGCTTCGGCGCGGCCGTCAGCCATGCGCAAAACGGCACCGTGCTCGTCGACGCGGGCGTCGTGGCGCCCGGCAGCGTCGCGGCAGGCGTGCTGATCGCGCGCATCTGCATGGGCGGGCTTGGCCACGTCACCGTGCGCGAGAGCCTTGATGCGCAGCCGCTGTGGCCCAGCATGATCGAAGTGCGCACCTCGTGGCCCGTGCTGGCCTGCCTCGGCAGCCAGTACGCCGGCTGGAGCCTGTCGGCGACCAAAGAACAGACCGGCGGCAAGAAATTCTTCTCGCTCGGCTCGGGACCGGCGCGGGCGCTGGCCGTGAAGGAGCCGCTGTTCGCCGAACTCGGCTACCGCGACACGCATGAGCGTGGCGCGCTGGTGCTGGAGGTCGACCGCCTGCCGCCGCAGGTCGTGATCGACAAGGTGCTGCGCGACTGCGGCCTCGCGCCTGAGCGGCTGACGCTTGTCACCACGCCGACACACTCTGTCGCGGGAACGGTACAGGTGGTGGCGCGCGTGGTCGAAGTTGCGTTGCACAAAACGCATGTGCTCGGCGTCGCGCTGGACGAAGTGGTGGAAGGCGGCGGTTCGGCGCCGCTGCCGCCGCCCGCGCCGGACGGCATTCAGGCAATGGGGCGCACCAACGACGCAATCCTGTACGGCAGCCGCGTGCATCTCACCGTGAAGCACGATGCAGTGGCCAGACGGCTCGCCGCGGAACTGCCCGCTTCCACCTCGCGCGATTACGGCCGCCCATTCGCGGACATCTTCACGTCGTTCAATTACGACTTCTATCAGATCGATCCCGCGCTGTTCGCACCGGCCGAAGTGTGGGTGAGCAGCCTTGAAAGCGGCGCGACGTATCACGGCGGGCGCGTCGACGCGGCGTTGCTGCATGACCAATGGAGCGGCAAGCCATGAGTTTCCCCGCGCCTTGCGCAGAGCCCGTCGATCCGCAAGCGCCCCTGCGCATTGCGATCATGAGCGACGAAACGGGCTGGCACACCGGCCGCCTGAAAAAGGCCTTCCGCGCGCGCGGCGCGCAGGCGCGCTGTATCGATCTGGCGGACTGCCGGATCGATACGACGTGGGAGCCGCATGGGCTGGTGCTGCCGGGCTTCGGCCGCACGCTGCCGGACGCGGTCTTCGTGCGCGGCATCGCCGGAGGCACCTTCGAACAGGTCACGTTGCGACTGGGTATCCTGCATGCGCTGCGCGAGTCCGGTGTGCCGGTGTACAACGACGCGCGCGCGATCGAGCGCAGCGTCGATAAATCGATGACGAGTTTTCTGCTGCATCGCAACGGCGTACCGACGCCCGCGACATGGGCCGGCGAATCTGCGGCATTTGCGCAGCGCGTGCTGATGCGCGAAGCAGCGGCCGGACGCCAGGTGGTACTCAAGCCGCTGTTCGGCTCGCAAGGCCACGGGCTCAAACGGCTCGGCGCGGGCGGCGCCCACCCCGGCGCGCTGGCGCCTCTGCCTTCGCTCAAAGCGTATCGGCAGGTGGCGTATCTGCAGCGCTATATCGAAGGCGGCCGTCCGGGTTTCGACTGGCGCGTGCTGGTGATCGGCGGCCGTGCCGTCGCGGCGATGCGGCGCGTCGGCGGCAAGGGCTGGATTCATAACTTCGCGCAAGGCGCCGCGTGCGAAGCCGCCGAGCTCGATCTGCCGCTCGCGCAAACCGCGGTGCGGGCCACCGAGGCGCTCGGACTCGACTATGCGGGCGTCGACCTGATCCCCGATCCACACGACGCCGCCCGGCCGCTCGTACTCGAAGTCAACGGCGTGGCGGCATGGCGCGGCCTGCAGTCGGTCGCGTCGATCGACATCGCGGCGGCGCTCGCCGACGATCTGCTCCTGCGCAAGCTGCCCGCGCAGCGCCGCGCCGTCGGCGAGTCCGGCGAGACCCGCGAGGCCGCCGTCGTGGCGTTGCACAGACGTCATGGCTGAGCCGCCCGGTTGCGTCGGGTTCGAGCAGGTTCACGCCGCTTTCCTCGCGGCCTGCCGGCTCGATGTGGAAACGCCCAAGCCGGGCAACGTCAGCGTGCAAAGCGCCGGCCACGGCATGCGCGCAGCCCAGTTCATCGCCAGCGCGGCAGTCGCCGCCGACGCGCTGCTCACACGCGGCGCGCCGGTCGGTCAGCGCGTGCTCGATGCGGTCACTCGCACGCGCGACGCGGTCGGCTGCAACACGAACCTTGGCATTCTGCTGCTGGTCGCCCCGCTCGCGGCGGCGCTGGAGGACACCGCGCGCCCACTGTCGGCCGACGCCTGGCGCGCGGCGACCGCGCGCGTGCTCGCGCGGCTCGACATCGACGACGCTCGCCTCGCGTATCGCGCGATTGCGCTCGCCAATCCCGGCGGTCTCGGCGAGGCCCCCGAGCAGCCGGTCCACAGCGCGCCCACGGTCAATCTGCGCGACGCGATGACGCTCGCCGCCGGGCGCGACAGCATCGCCCGTCAATACGCGGAAGGCTTTCGCGACATCTTCGAAACCGGTCTCGCCGCGTTTCGCGAAATGCCCGCAGATCAGCCGCGCAGCGCCACGCTCCATGTGTTTCTCACCTTCCTAGGCCATTGGCCCGACTCTCACATTGTGCGTAAGCAGGGTGTCGCGGTGGCGCAGAGTGTCACGCTTGCGGCACGCGAACGGCACGCGCAATGGCGGCATACCCTCGCGCAAAAGCGCCCAGATGCAGCAGCGCAACCGCTCGATGCATGGGACGCCGAACTGAAGGCGCGCGCGATCAACCCCGGCACCAGCGCGGACCTGACCGTGGCCACGCTGTTCGTCGCCGGCTGCCTCGCACGTGCCTGCAATGGCGGCCCGATCCCACCGCAGCAACGCGAACCGCGCACTGGCACGGATCCTGTTAGTTAGTGCCACCGTGCATCAACCGGCCGTCCGGCGATCGGGCAACAGGATCGCCACCGGCGGCATGTCAGTCAGCAAGTCCGTATTCCACTCATCGGAGGAACAGAATGGCCAAGATCAATCGCGTGCTGATAGGAGAGTCGCTCGTCGGCGACGGCAACGAGGTCGCACACATCGACTTGCTGATCGGACCGCGGGGTTCGGCTGCGGAAACCGCATTCTGCAATGCGCTCACCAATAATAAGGATGGCTTCACATCGTTGCTCGCCGTCATCGCACCGAACCTCCTCACCAAGCCGAACACGATCCTGTTCAACAAGGTGACCATCAAGGGCGCCAAGCAGGCCGTGCAGATGTTCGGCCCAGCGCAGCATGCCGTTGCGCTCGCTGTCGCGGACAGCGTCGAGGACGGCACGATTCCGAAAGACGAGGCGGACGATCTGTTCCTGTGCGTCGGCGTCTTCATTCACTGGCAGGCGGACGACGACAAGAAGATTCAGGAGTTCAACTACAAGGCCACGCGCGAGGCGATCCAGCGCGCTGTCGCCGGTGAACCGAGTGCCGCGGAGGTCGTGGCGAAAAAGGGCAGCGTCGCGCATCCGTTTGCACCGAACTGAGGGTGCGCGAGTTCGCGTGGATGCGACAGGAGCCCGCCGTTGCGCGGGCTCTGAGCTGAAGCGCAAACCCTTTGATAGAGGCATGAGATGACCATACGATGTCGTGCGCTGGCGGCCTGTGCCTGCGTCGCGCTCGCGGTGCCGCTCGCCTGGGCGGACGGCGACGCGCCCACGGCGCAGGCCCCGGCGGGAGGCTACAGCTACCCGACGCAGGGACGCGTCGAATACGTGTTGAGCTGCATGGACGACAACGGACACGATTTCGTGAACGTCTATAAATGCTCGTGCGTGATCGACAAGATGGCCACCGCGCTGTCCTACGACGATTTCGTCGCCCAGTCGACGTTCTCGAAGTACGCAACCCTGGGCGGCGAAGGCGGCTCGGAGTTTCGGGTCGATCACGCGAAAGCACAGACGAAGAAATTCCGCACGCTGCAGACCGAGGCCTATCACAGTTGCGGACTGGGCCCCGACAAGACGGCGTCGGCGAAATAGTCGACCGTGTGACGCACAGCATGAGGCAAGCGGCGCCGGCAACGGCGCCGCTTGCCTTCTTTTGCGCTCAATTCGGAATCAGCCCTGCCCCGAGCGACGCATAACCCACGAGCCCTGTGGCCGCTTGCTGCATATCGCTACGCTGCCGCTCGATCTGCACGCCGACGGCCGACACGTCATCGAACTTGGCGGGTTTGGCGAGCGCAACGCGCACCCAGTGAGCGCCGAAGTCCGTAATCAGCAGACGCGCCACCGCTTCGGCGAGCGCTTCGAGCAGCCGCACGCCGTGCGAGGCGAGCAGCGCATGCAGCGCACTGCGAACCGCCGCATAATTTATCGTGTCCTCGATGCGATCGGTCGTGCACGCACGAATCGAGGGAACCCCGATTGCGAGGTTCATTCTTACCGGCTGCAGAACATGTTGCTCGCTGCTGTCGATACCGATAATCGTCTGACCGACAAAGTTTTCGATAAAGACGATGTCCATGCGCCCGGACAGCGTACCGGCAGAGAGCGAACCGGACGGGGCAGTGGCGCCCGGCGCGCCGGCAGCGGAGAAACTGGCAAGGCGAACGGCATCGATACGGTCCATGATGTTCTCCACCGCAGTGCGGCAAATAATGGGCAAACGAGTTAACAGACGGGATTCGGGTAAACACAAAAGGGTAAACACAAAGCAGATCATGGGTGACAGGACGCGAAGCACTCTGCACCAAACCTGCAACAACCTCCGCGCCGCCGGCGAGCGCGAAGCGCCCGCAACGGCATGGCATTGATAAAAGCAAAAATCGGGCACGCCATGTAGGGTTATTGCGACTTCTTATTGAACGGCCGCGACATCCGGCGTACAGTTTTAAGCCGACGCCTTGTTACAAGGGCGAATCACTCAGTGCGCATACGGACAGCAGAAGCCGCAGCGCGAGGGGAAGACAGTATCGATAAAGCGGCACTCGTGACGCGCATGGCGAAGCAGAGCACCCGCAACGCAATGCGAGCCGGCGCGCACGAACTGACGCAACGGAGACAGGCCCCATGTCGTTGCTCGCTGACAGCACTCTGCACGTCCGTGAAGTTCTGAACGTCGTCAACCATCAATTGGCCACGCGCCCAACGAGCGAGCCCGTCGCTCAATCGTGGGCGCGCTGCATGAACGAATTCCGGCTCGACCCTTCCCGTTTTGTCACACCGCCTGTCCTGACAGACTACGAACTAAGTTCGCGCCGCGAGGCAATGGGTGATCTGATCGCCTGTTCGAAGCTCGAAATGACCACGCTTTATCAGCAACTGGCCGATCCCGAACTGGCGGTCGTGCTGGTCGACGCGGGCGGCATGATCGTCCATCAGGTTTCGTCGGTGCCTTTCGCCGAGGCAGTCGCCGCGGACGGCTTTCGCGTCGGCGCGTTGTGGAGCGAGCGCGAGGCCGGCACGAACGGCATGGGCACGTGTCTGGCCGAGCGCGACTGCATCGCCGTCTGCCAGCACGAACATTTCTATCCGCGCTATACGTCGCTCACCTGCTCCGCCGCGCCGATTTTCGATGACCGCGGCGAGATTGCCGGCGTGCTGGACGTAACGAGCCGCTCGAAGCTGTTGCAGCAGCATTCGCTGGTGCTGGTCGGCATGTCGCGGCAAATGATCGAGAACCGTCTGCTGGATGCGCGCTACCGGCACGCGAACATGATTCATTTCCACAGCCGCCCGGAATTCGTCGGTACGCTGCACGGCGGCAAACTGGCGGTAGCGGACGACAGCACGGTGCTCGCCGCGAACCGCAGCGCCCTCTTCCAGCTCGGCTTTCGCACGCTCGGCGAATTGCGCGGCCGGCGTATCGAGGAAGCCTTCAATGCGTCGCTCGAAGACATGATCGCGCGCAGCATTCGCGGGTCGTTTCATCCGGTCACCGTGTACAGCGCGAACGCGACCAACCGCTTCTTCCTTGTCGCGCAGACGCCGCAAAACAGCGCGGAGCGCGGCACGCGGGTGGTGGTGTCGGCGCCGGCCGCGCGCGCCAGCGCCGCTGACAAACGGCCGGCGCCGGCGAGGCTCGACGAAATCGCACACCTGGAGTTCGGCGACCCGCGCATGGCTTCGCAAATCCAGCTCGCGGCGCGCGTGGTCCAGCGCAAGATCCCGATCATTCTCAGAGGACAAACGGGCACCGGCAAGGAAGTCTTCGCGCAGGCGCTGCATAGCATCAGCCCGCACGCATCGGGCCCGTTCGTGCCGGTGAATTGCGCATCGCTGCCCGAAAACCTCATCGAAAGCGAACTGTTCGGCTATCGTGCCGGCGCGTTTACCGGCGCCCAGCGCGAAGGGCGGCGCGGCAAGATCGTGCAGGCCAACGGCGGCACCCTCTTTCTCGATGAAATCGGCGACATGCCGCTCTCGTTGCAGGCGCGGCTCCTGCGCGTGATCGAAGAACACGAGGTCACACCGCTCGGCGCGGAAACGACTATCAAGGTGGATTTTCAGCTCATTAGCGCAAGCCACCGCAATCTGCTCGAACTCGTGCATGGCGGACAGTTCCGCGAGGATCTGTACTACCGGCTCAAGGGCGTCGAACTGAATCTGCCGCCGCTTTCCGAACGGATCGACAAGCTCGCGCTGATTCATCATCTGCTCGAAAACGAGTCGGACAACGATCCGCCCGAATTGACGCCGGAAGCCGAGCACGCGTTACTGACCTACGCGTGGCCCGGCAATATCCGCCAGTTGCGCCACGTATTGCAGATGGCCATCGCGCTGTGCGACGGACAACCGATCCGCTGCGAGGATCTGCCTGTCGAAATCACGCAACGTGGGCCGGAAACCGGGCTGCCAGTCGGTTCGCGCACGGCGGCGGTGGACTTCGAGCCGCATCCGGCCGACGAAGCGGATCTCTCCTCGCTCAATGCGATTCAATTGAACGAACGCGGGACTGTGCTTACGCTGCTCGACGAGCATCGCTGGAACGTCAGCAACGTTGCCAAGGCGCTCGGCATCAGCCGCAACACGCTGTACCGCAAGATGCGCCGGTTGCATATCCGTCTGTCTCACGACGGCTCGGCGCTGGACGGATTGCCGCCTGACGATTCGCCATCCGAAGAATCGCCGCCCTTCACCGCATGACCCAGGCGCCTGCTCGCAATCTCGCGGACTTCAAGCCCGATGCGCGCTTCGCGTGGTGCGTAACCGGCTCCGGCCATCTGCTCGACGAGTCGATTACGCTCGCACTGGAGTTGCCGCGCGCCGACCTGTTCCTTTCCGCAGCCGCGGAAGAAGTCCTGCCACTCTACGGCTGGCCGTTGCCGAGGCTGCGCAAACACTTCCGCGTGTTTCGCGACAATAGCGCGAGCGGCGTGCCGGTCGGCATGCTCTATCACGGCATGTATCACACGGTCGTGATCGCGCCGGCCACCAGCAACACCGTCGCCAAATGTGCGTTCGGCATCTCCGACACGTTGCCCACCAATATGTACGCGCAAGCCGGCAAGCAATGCATTCCGGGCATTGTCTTTGCATGCGACACCGAACCGACCGTGGTCACACAGAGCCCGAACGAATGGGTCGAACTGCGTCCGCGGGCGATCGAACTCGACAACGTTGAGCGCCTGTCCCGCTTCGAATACACGACGCTCGTCCGCTCGCTGGACGAACTGAAAGCGGCGCTCGGTGAACGCCTGTCGACATTCGATCTCACATGAAACAGCACCCACGCTCCGTACGTTCTCAGCTTCCCGAGCGGGAGTCGATACATTTGGGGCAGCCCCGCGCGTACTGACATGGATCACATCGTCTTCCTGACTGGCCGGCTCGCCGAAAAGAGCCTGATCCGCGTGCTCGAAAGCATGGCGTCCACGCCATTCAGTTGGGAAATCCGCGAAATCGGCCTGCAGGTCGCCGCGCTCATGACGGCGGACCTGATCCGTCGCCGGGTGCCTGCGCCACTCGTCGCGCAGCGCGTGATCGTGCCCGGTCGCTGCCGTGGCGATCTCGCTGCGCTGACCGAACACTACGGCGTGCCGTTCGAGCGCGGCCCGCAAGAGGTCAAGGATCTGCCGCAATTCTTCGGCCGCGAGGCGCAGCCGTTCGATCTGACGCGTTACGAGACCGACATTTTTGCCGAAATCGTCGATGCGCCACGCCTCGATCTGGACGGCATCGCCGCGCGCGCGCGCGAGTATGCCGCGCAGGGCGCCGATGTGATCGACATTGGTTGCCTGCCCGAAACGCCGTTTCCGCATCTCGAAGACGCGGTGCGCCTGCTGAAAGACCAGGGGTATCGTGTCAGTGTCGATTCGATGCGCAGCGAGGAATTGCTGCGCGGCGGCCGCGCGGGCGCGGATTATCTGATGAGCCTGAATCTCGATACGCTATGGATTGCGGACGAGGTGCCGTCCACGCCCATCCTCGTTGCGCGCGAGCCGGGCGATCCGGCCTCGCTCGACGCCGCGATCGAACTGCTCGCCGCACGCGGACGCGCGTTTCTCGCCGACCCGATTCTCGATCCGATTCCGTTCGGCCTCGCCGCATCGATTGCGCGTTATGTCCGGCTGCGCGAGCGCTACCCGAACATCGCCATCATGATGGGCATCGGCAACGTGACCGAGTTGACCGAGGCCGACACCAGCGGCATCAACGCGGCCCTGCTCGGCATGGCGGCGGAGCTTCGCGTGAGCGCGGTGCTCACCACGTCCGTCAGCCTGCATGCGCGGCGCGCGGTGCGCGAAGCCGACGTCGCTCGCCGGGTGATGCACGCCGCGCGCGAGGCGCAGGTGCTGCCCAAGGGCATCGACAGCGATCTCGCTACCGTCCACGCCAAACGCCCGTTTCCGTACAGCGCCGCCGAAATCGACGAGTTTGCGCGCGACGTGCGCGACCCTAACTTCCGCGTCCAGGTCAGCGCCGACGGCATTCATGTCTACAACCGCGACGGTCATCGCCTGGCAGGCGACCCGTTCGCGCTCTACCCGCAGTTGCATCTCGAAGCAGACGGCGGCCACGCGTTCTATATGGGCGTCCAACTCGCGCGCGCCGAGATTGCATGGCGGCTCGGCAAGCGTTTCGATCAGGATCAGCCGCTCGATTGGGGCTGCGCGGTCGAGCGGCCCGAACAGGATCTCGCGGCATGGCGTGCGCCGGGCGAAACGATGAAGAAGCGCTGAAGACGAAAGCCGGCGCGTCGAGTCATCGCGCCATCGCCAAAGCGTCGGCGCCTTCGTTGTCTTCGTTCACGTGCTCGAGTTCATCGCGCATCGTGCCGATTGCCTGTGCATAGTCACCCGCACCGAACACAGCCGACCCCGCCACGAACACGTCCGCGCCCGCCGCCGCGATTCGTGCGATGTTCGCCGCCTTCACGCCGCCATCCACCTCGATCAGCAACAGCCGTCCCGTTCGCTGCATCGCCGCATCGACCCGTTCGCGCAAGACCCGCAGTTTATCCAGCGTTTCCGGAATGAACGCCTGCCCGCCAAAACCCGGATTCACCGACATCAGCAGCACCACGTCGAGCCGCTCGATCACATGGTCGAGCACCGCGAGCGGCGTAGCCGGATTGAGCGCGAGTCCGGCGCGCGCACCGCTCGACTTGATGAGCTCGATGGTCCGGTGCACATGCAGCGACGCTTCCGGATGAAAGCTGATCGTATTCGCACCGGCTTCGGCAAAACCGGCCACGAGCGAATCGACGGGCATCGTCATCAGATGCACGTCGATCGGCACGGACGTATGCGGGCGAATCGCCGCGCACACGAGCGGCCCGACCGTGAGGTTCGGCACGTAGTGATTGTCCATCACGTCCAGATGAATCCAGTCGGCACCGGCTGCCGTGACGGCGCGTATTTCGTCGGCAAGGCGGGCGAAATCGGCGGACAACAACGACGGGGCTATCAGGAAATCGCGCATGGCCGTCTCCTTGCGAACAGGTCAATGGTTCAGTGGTAACGGCGCGCCATCGCATCGAGCGGCAGCGGCTTGATGCGCGACGCCTGGCCCGCGCAGCCGAACGCCTCGAACCGTTCGACGCAGATCGCGCTCGCCGCCGCCGTCGCCGCCTTCAACGCGGCGCGCGGGTCGAACTCGGCGCGTGCATTCGCCATCGACTTGCGCATCGCGCCGCTCATCGCGAGCCGGATGTCGGTGTCGATATTGACCTTGCGCACGCCATGCGCAATGCCGCGCTGGATTTCCTCGACGGGCACGCCATACGTGGTGGGAATCTCGCCGCCGTATTCGCGGATCACCGCGAGCCACTCCTGCGGCACCGAAGACGAACCGTGCATCACGAGATGCGTGTTCGGAATCCGCTCATGAATTTCGACGATCCGGTCGATGGCCAGAATATCGCCGGTCGGCTGACGGCTGAATTTGTACGCGCCATGCGACGTGCCGATTGCAATCGCCAACGCGTCGACGCCGGTCGCCTCCACGAAAATCTGCGCCTCGCGCGGATCGGTGAGCAGATCGTCGCGCGAGAGCTGGCCTTCGGCGCCGACGCCGTCCTCTTCACCCGCCGTGCCGGTTTCGAGTGAGCCGAGACAGCCCAGTTCGCCTTCCACGGAAACGCCCACTGCGTGCGCCGCCTCGACAACCCGGCGACTCACATCGACGTTGTACTCGTACGCGGCGGGCGTCTTCTGGTCGGGCAGCAAGGAGCCGTCCATCATCACCGACGTGAAGCCCGAGCGGATCGCCTGTTGACACACCGCCGGGCTCGCGCCGTGATCCTGGTGCAGCACGAGCGGGATATCCGGATGCGCTTCGAGCGCCGCGAGCACGAGATGGCGCAGATACGGCTCGCCCGCATACTTGCGCGCGCCCGCCGACGCCTGCAGGATCACCGGGCTCGAGGTCGCCTCGGCGGCCTGCATGATCGCGTGGATCTGCTCCATGTTGTTGACGTTGAAGGCGGGCACGGCGTAGCCGTGCTCGGCCGCGTGGTCCAATAGTTGCCGCAGTGCTATGAAGGCCATCGCAAACTCCTCGAAATCGGATCAGATCGTGGCGCGCAGTGCGTGCCGCGTGTTCGGGTTTATCGCGCGAGTTGCGCGACACGGCGGGCTTCGTCCACCACCGCGCGCGCAGTCAGACCGAAATGTTCGAACAGCGCGGCGGCGGGGGCGGATTCGCCGAACGTATCGATGCCCACCACGCCGCCTTCGAGGCCCACGTATTGCCGCCAGAACGCGCACACGCCCGCTTCGACCGCGACGCGCGGCACGCGCGGCGGCAGCACCGCGTCGCGCCATGCGGCGGGCTGGCGGTCGAATACGCTGGTGGATGGCATCGACACGACCCGCGCGGCGATACCGGCTTGCGCGAGCGGCGCGACGGCATCGAGCGCGAGCGAGACTTCCGAGCCGGTGGCGATCAGCACGACCCGCGTTTGCGCCCGTTCCGCAGGCCAGTCACGCAACACATAGCCGCCGCGCTCGATCGCGTCGATCTGTTCAGCGCTACGTGCGGCGAACGGCAGATTCTGGCGGCTCAGCAGCAGGCACGACGGCCCATAGCGTTCCACTGCGCTCGCCCATGCGCGCGCGGTCTCGACCGTGTCGCACGGACGCCAGACGTCGAGCCCGGGAATGAGCCGCAAGCTCGCCGCGTGCTCCACCGACTGATGCGTCGGCCCGTCTTCGCCAAGGCCGATCGAGTCATGCGTGAACACGAAAATCGAACGGATCTTCATCAACGCGGCCATGCGCAACGCGCTGCGCGAGTAGTCGGAGAACGTGAGGAAGGTGCCGCCGAACGGAATATGCCCGCGATGCAGCGCAATACCGTTCATCACCGCGCTCATGCCGAATTCGCGCACGCCGTAGTGCAGATAGTTGCCGCCTTGCAGGCCGCTGTCGTCGGCATGAACATCGACCGACATTTTCCAGTTGGTGAGGTTCGAGCCGGTCAGGTCGGCCGAACCGCCCAGCAGTTCCGGCAACGCGCGAGCCGCTACGGCGATCGCCTGCTGCGAGGCCTTGCGGGTCGCGATCGATTCGGCCGCGTGGTCCGCGTCGCGCACCATCGCGCGGACCGTGTCACGCCACTGCGCGGGCAGCGTGCCTTGTGTCCTGCGCTCGAACTCGGCGGCTTCATGCGGATAGTGCTTGCGATACGCTTCGAAACGCGTGTTCCAGTCGGCTTCAGCGGCCGCGCCACGTTCGCTCGCATCCCACAGCGTGCGAACCTCGGCCGACATAGCGAACGGCGCATGCGGCCAGCCGAGCGCGCGCCGCGTGTTCGCGACTTCGTCGGCCCCGAGCGGCGCACCGTGCACGTCGTGCGTGCCCGCTTTCGACGGCGAGCCTTTGCCGATCACCGTGCGGCAGCAGATCAGCGTCGGCCGGCCGGCTGCGCGTGCGCGCGAGAGAGCCCGATCGACCGTGTCCACGTCATGTCCGTCCACCTCGCGTACGACATGCCAGCCGTAGGCCGCAAAACGCGCGGGCGTGTCGTCGCTGAACCACTGCGAGACGTGGCCGTCGATCGAGATGCCATTGTCGTCGTACAGCACTGTGAGCTTGTCGAGCTTCAACGTGCCGGCAAGCGAAGCCGCCTCGTGCGAAATGCCTTCCATCATGCAGCCGTCGCCGACGAATACATACGTGCGGTGATCGACGATCGAATGGCCCGGCCGGTTGAATTCGCGTGCGAGCAGCGCCTCGGCGAGCGCCATGCCGACCGCATTGGCGAGCCCCTGACCGAGCGGTCCGGTGGTCGTTTCAACGCCGGGGGTCACGCCCACCTCGGGATGCCCCGGCGTCCTGCTGTGCAATTGCCTGAAGCGCCTGAGTTCGTCGATCGGCAGGTCGTAGCCGGTGAGATGCAGCAGGCCATACAACAGCATCGAGCCGTGCCCGTTCGACAGCACGAAGCGGTCACGATCGGGCCACGCGGGATTGCGCGGATTGTGTTTCAGATGCCGGTCCCACAGCGCGACCGCAATCTCGGCCATGCCGAGCGGCATGCCCGGATGACCGGACTTCGCGGCTTCGACCGCGTCGATCGCGAGCATGCGCAGCGCGTCGGCCATCAGCCGGGTCGCGGGTGTTGCGACGGATTCTGCGACGGCACTCATCGAACCTCTCCTTGCACGAAATGGATAAACCGTGTTGCGCAGCGTCAGGCGCGCGCCCGCCGGTCGATCAGTTGCAGAATCATCGGCGTGAAAATCAGCTGCATCGCGAGACCCATCTTGCCGCCCGGCACGACGATCACATTCGGGCGCGACATGAACGAATCGTGCAGCATGGTCAGCAGATACTGGAAGTCGATCCCCTTCGGGCGCGCAAAACGGATCACCACGAAGCTCTCGTCCGGCTGCGGAATCTCACGGGCGATAAACGGATTCGACGTATCCACGGTCGGCACGCGCTGGAAGTTCACATGCGTGCGCGAGAATTGCGGGCAAATGTAGTTCACGTAGTCCGGCATACGCCGCAGGATCGTATCGACCACGGCCTCGTGCGAGTAGCCACGCATGGTCTGGTCGCGATGCAGTTTCTGAATCCATTCGAGATTGATGATCGGCACGACGCCGATCAGCAGATCCGCGTGTCGCGCAATGTCGATATCGTCGGTCACGGCTGCGCCGTGCAGGCCTTCATAGAACATCAGGTCGGTGTCGGGCGTCACCTCCTCCCACGGCGTGAAGGTTCCGGCATCCTGCTTGTAGAGCCGCGTTTCGCCTTCGTCATGAACGTAGTGGCGCAGCCTGCCGTTGCCGTTCTCGCCATAACTGGCGAACAGGGTCTCAAGTTCTTCGAGCAGATTCGCTTCCGGTCCGAAATGGCTGAAATTCGGTGCGCCATCCCGCTCGTGCTGCTTCATGGCCTCGCGCATGCCGTTGCGGTCATAACGATGAAAAGCGTCGCCTTCCACGATCTGCGCGTTGATTTTTTCGCGCCGGAAAATATGGGTAAAGCTCTTCATCACGGTTGTGGTGCCGGCGCCGCTCGAACCGGTCACCGCGATGATCGGGTGTTTGACTGACATGCGCTTGTCTCCGGATAGTGGTGTTCTGATCGGATGCCTTTCGCGAACCCGGGCTTTCCGGCGGCTAGGCCGTGAAACCCGGCAGGAACAGCGAGCGCCTGCTGAAAAGCGGCGAGGTGAAGGGCTGATCTTCGCCACGGTCGTATTCGCCGTGATAGCGGCCGATACGCTCCACCTCGTGCTTCGAGCCGAGGATCACCGGCACGCGTCCATGCAGCGCGCGCGGCACGACCTCGAGAATCCGCTCGCGCCCGGTGATCGAAAGACCACCCGCCTGTTCGACGAGAAAGCTCATCGGGTTGGCTTCATAGAGGAGCCGCAGGCGCCCTTCCATCGCCGGCGTCTTCGAGTCGCGCGGGTACATGAACACACCGCCGCGCATCAGGATGCGATGAACCTCGGCGACCATCGACGCGATCCAGCGCATATTGAAGTCGCTCGCACGGCAGCCGCTGCGCCCGTCCTTGCATTCCTGCACATAGCGGCGCACCGGCGGTTCCCAGAAGCGTTCGTTCGACGCGTTGATCGCGAACTCGACGGTGTCTTCGGGAATGCGGATGTTCGAATGAGTGAGCACGAAATTGCCGATCTCGCGCTCAAGCGTAAAACCATGCGTACCGTTGCCTACCGAGAGCACGAGCATGGTCGATGGGCCATAGACGGCGTAGCCCGCGGCCACCTGCTCGCAGCCCGGCCGCAGAAACGCGGACTCGCGGACTGTGCCGCGCGGATCGCTGCCGTTTCCATTTCCATTTCCATCGCCATTGCGCAGCACCGAAAAGATCGACCCCACCACGCCGTTGATGTCGATATTCGACGAACCGTCGAGCGGATCGAAGGCAAGCAGATAGTCGCCGCGCGGATAGCCCGGCGGGATCGCATAGACGCTCTCCATTTCCTCGGACACCATCGCGGCGAGCAGTCCGTCCCATTCGCATTGCTGCACGAAGATTTCATTGGTCGCGACGTCGAGCTTCTTCTGTTCCTCGCCGTGCGTGTTGATGCTCTGCGCGGAGCCGTAGTTGCCGCCGAGCGCGCCTTTGGTGAGCATCGCGGAGATCGACTTGATCGCGGCGGCGACATCGATCAGAAGCGCCGAGAGGCCGGCGTTGCGCGCCGTTTCCGTCGAACAGGGCTGGCGGTCGAGGGTGTCGATCAGAAACTTCGAAAGGGTCGTACGTCCGTCTTGCATGGCGATCTCCTGAGGATTGTTTTCGTTCAGCCTGGCGGCGCCGGCACGGCGCGCGTTGCATGCGAGGACGCAGGCGCCCCGGCGTTCGCCGCGAGCGCTTCAGATTCAGTGAACACGCGGCTCGCGCGAACGTCGGCGGCGGCGATCAGCGTGAGCGCGGCCGCGTCGATCGGCGCGCCGCCCTGCATCGCCGTGGCGAAAAGACGGTTGGCCTGGCGCAGCCGCGAGCGATCGAGCGCATTGCGCACCGAGCGGGCGTTGGCGAAATTCGCCTGCCTGGTGCGCAGCGCGAGATAGTCGGCGAAAGCGCGCCGCGAGTCGGCGTCGAAGCGGTAATGCATCGTCGCGAGCATACGCTCGGCGATGTCGAGCAGTTCCGCGCCGTCGTAGTCGGGAAACGTGATGTGATGCGCAATGCGCGAGCGAAAGCCCGGATTGCTTTCGAAGAACACTTCCATGCGCGCGGCGTAACCGGCCAGAATCACCACCAGATCGTCACGCTGGTTTTCCATGGTCTGCAGCAGGATCTCGATTGCTTCCTGACCGTAATCGCGTTCGTTTTCCGGGCGATACAGGTAATAGGCTTCGTCGATGAAAAGCACGCCGCCCATCGCGCGTTTCAGCACATCGCGCGTTTTCGGCGCGGTGTGGCCAATGTACTGGCCGACCAGGTCGTCGCGCGTGACCGACACCAGATGATTGCGGCGAATGTAGCCGAGCCGGTGCAGCACTTCCGCCATGCGCAGCGCGACCGTGGTCTTGCCCGTGCCGGGATTGCCCGAGAAACACATATGCAGGGTAGGCGCGCCGCCCGCGAGACCGAGCGAATCGCGCGCGCGCTCAACGAGCAGATGCGCCGCGATCTCGCGAATGCGGGTTTTCACCGGGGCGAGCCCGACCAGATCGCGGTCGAGTTCGGCGAGCACGTCGCCGATGCCGGAGTCGCGATAGAGCGCGGCGAGATCGACCTGCGGCGCTTGCGCGCGGCTGTCCTGGCTGTCCTGTAACGCGGCAGCGTCTCGCCCGTCAGAACACAGCGCGTTCGCGTCTATGGCGGCAGCTTCGGTCATGGCCTCTCCCTCTGCTTGTGGCATTCATCGAGCCTCGCATTGCGGGCTCCCCTTTTAGCGCGCCGCTCCGTATCGTTCGCCCGACGGCCGGTCGCCCGCGTAGCCCGACAACCCGTAGCGCTGCACGCGTCCCGGTCCGTCCTGACGCGTCAGGCGGAAGCCCGGCTCTTCGTCCGGACGGTTGACGATAAACGACAGGCGCATCGTCTCGAAGCCGCGCACCGAGTCGAACGCGTTGACCTTGATGTAGTGCTGCGGCTGCGCCGCGCGGCACGCCTTCACTTCCTGCAACACGCCGGCCGCATCGCGCAGGTCAAACATCGGCAGGCCCCACATTTCCCAATACGTGTTGCGCGGATGCGGGTCGTCGGTGTATTCGACCGAGCAGGCCCAGCCCTGGCTCAGCGCGTAGTCGATCTGCAAACGGATCTCCTCGTCGGTCAATTCCGGCAGGAAGGAAAACGTGCCCTGTGTAATACGCATGACGTACCTCGTTGATGAATGCAGCGTTCGGAACGGCGCCAGCAGTCTCCCGCGCAGTGCGGCTGCACTGCGGTCGAACCCGCCCTGAAAATCCTGAATGCCCGCCGCTCACGCCGCGGTCGGCGTGGCGGCGAAATCCGGCGTGTCGGTGGACGCGTAGTTGAAGGTCACGTCCCGCCACGTATCGAGCGCCTGCTTGAGCGGCGTGCACCAGCGTGCCGCGGCTTCGAGAATGTCCGGCCCTTCGTGAACGATGTCGCGGCCCTCGTTGCGCGCCTTCACCATCGCTTCGAGCGCGACGCGATTCGCCACCGCGCCCGCCTGGATACCGGCCGGGTGGCCGATCGTGCCCCCGCCGAACTGCAGGATCGCGTCGTCGCCGAACAGATCGAGCAGTTGATGCATCTGTCCCGCGTGAATGCCGCCTGAGGCCACCGGCATCACTTTGCGCAGACCGGCCCACGGCTGGTCGAAGAAAATCCCGCGCGACAGGTCGACCTCGTTGTGCGATTCGCGGCACACGTTGTAATAGCCTTGCACCGAAAGCGGATCGCCTTCGAGTTTGCCCACCGCCGTGCCCGCATGCGCGTGATCGACGCCCGCCATGCGCAGCCACTTCGCGATCACGCGAAACGAAATGCCGTGGTTGCGCTGCCGTGTATAGGTGCTGTGCCCGGCGCGATGCAGATGCAGAATCATGTCGTTCCTGCGGGCCCAGCGCGCCATCGACTGAATCGCGGTCCAGCCGATCACCAGATCGATCATCACGATGCATGAACCCAGTTCCTTCGCGAATTCGGCGCGCTCATACATGTCCTCCATCGTGCCGGCCGTCACGTTCAGGTAGTGGCCCTTGACCTCGCCCGTCTCCGCCTGCGCGCGATTCACCGCTTCCATCGCAAACAGAAAACGGTCGCGCCAGTGCATGAACGCCTGCGAGTTGATGTTCTCGTCGTCCTTCAGAAAATCCAGCCCGCCGCGCAATCCTTCGTACACGACGCGGCCATAGTTCTTGCCCGACAAACCCAGTTTCGGCTTGACGGTCGCGCCGAGCAGCGGCCGTCCGTACTTGTCGAGCCGTTCACGCTCGACGACGATTCCGGTCGGCGGCCCCTGGAAGGTCTTCAGATAAGCAACAGGTATGCGCATGTCTTCGAGACGCAGCGCCTTGAGCGGTTTGAAGCCGAACACGTTGCCGATGATCGACGCCGTCAGGTTGGCGACCGACCCTTCTTCGAACAAATCCAGTTCATAGGCGATGTACGCGAAATATTGCGGTTCGCCTGCGTTCGAGGCCGGCACCGGATCGACCCGATAGGCTTTCGCGCGGTACATGTCGCACGCGGTCAGCCGGTCAGTCCACACCACGGTCCAGGTTGCCGTCGACGATTCGCCGGCCACGGCCGCCGCCGCCTCCTCCGGATCGACGCCGGGCTGCGGCGTGATGCGAAAGAGCGCGATCACGTCGGTATCTTTGGGCGTGTAATCGGGCTGCCAGTAGCCCATCTCGCGGTACTTCATCACGCCCGCGGCGTACCGTTCGCGAGGGTTCCCCGCGTCGCGCGGCTTGTGTATGGAATCGATCACCGGTTGACTGAAATCGTTCATGACGTATCCTCGAGAGTGAACAGGCGCGCTGCCGGAAGAACGAAGCGCTTGTGTGCACTGTAGGCATGAACGCAGTCATTGAGAATTCACGATTTTATTTGGCAGACTTAACCGATCCGTTATCGTTCACCGAAACGCGGATCACGAAAACGCAGTTCACGAAGCGAATTTTCAACACGTGCGCTTTCGATCGGTAGACAATGATCTGCATGGGAATTGCAAGCATCGCGTGACAGAAGCGGCTGCCTTCGCCCGTCATGGAACACTTTGCTGCATTCCCGGAACAGTGCGCGGTGCAACCGCATCGTGCCGCGCGCCCGGTGGCCGCGCCGGCGCAATTCGGCAAACGCTGTATTGCGGCGCGTCAGTGCGCTATCCACGCCGTGTCGCCGAATACCCGGCATGGAGCTTGCGTAGTAACCCACGCCAATGAAGTCCGGCATCACGCCGGGCCGACGGCGCAACGCTGTATCAATACCTGGAGGAAACACGTATGCAATGGACCACTCCGAGCTACACCGATATGCGTTTTGGTTTCGAAATCACGATGTATATCGCTACGCGTTAAGCCCGCACGGGCCGCGAGACGCGGCCCTTCTGCGGATTGCTGTGTAATCCCTAGCTAGACGGCCGGCCTTTCGGCGCTGCCAGGTCACGCGTTCCCAGCCATGATCCACGAAACGATCGTCACCACGGCAGCGTGCGATGGCCGTCCTCACATCGCGCCAATGGGAGCGCGTTACGAGGGCGACTTCGTCATCCTCTCGCCTTTTCGTCCGTCCGTGACGCTCGACAATATCGCGGCGTCGCGCGCAGCGGTGCTGAACTTCACCACGGACGTCCGTATCTTTGCCGGCTGCGTTACGCATTACGCAACCGATTGGCCCACGCTCGCGGCGAGCCGCGTGGCGAGCGTCAGGCTCGCCGAATCGCTCGCGCATGCGGAACTCGAACTCGACGACCTGCGCGACGACAAGGAGCGCCCGGTGCTGCGCATGAAATGCGTGCACCGCGAAAACCATGCGCCGTTCGGCGGCTTTAACCGCGCCCAGGCGGCGGTGGTGGAAGGCGCGATTCTCGTCAGCCGGCTGTTCATGCTGCCCGCCGACAAGGTGGACCGGGAAATGGCCTACCTGCAGATCGCCATCGACAAAACGGCGGGCGAGGCCGAACTCACCGCCTGGAACTGGCTCACCGCCGCGATCGCGCGGCACCGCGAGAATCTCGCAGCGTCCGGCGGCTCGGCCGCCGAACTCGTGTCCCACTAGTTTTTCCCGTCTTTCGGAGAATATCGATGACCGCATTGCTCGCGAGCGTCCGCTCGGATGAGGAGGCGTTCGACGCCGCCCAGGCCGGCGCCGAACTGATCGACCTGAAGGAGCCGAACGCGGGTGCGCTCGGCGGTTTGTCGATCGGCGACATCACGCAGATCGCGCGCCGGCTGCGCGCCCATTACCCGGTCAAGCCTATCAGCGCCACGATCGGCGATGTACCGGCGGATGCGCTCGACGAGATCGCGACACGCGTTATCGAAGTGAGCGACGCGGGCATCGATTATGTAAAAGTGGGCGTGACGCCCGGACCGGCCGCACGGCGTTGCCTCGAACAACTGGCCAACCTGCCGGCAGCGGTCGTGCCGGTGCTGCTATGCGACGGCGGGATGGACGGCGAGCTGGTTGCCTACGCGGCCACGCTCGGCTTCGTGGGCCTGATGTTCGATACCGCCGGCAAGGACGGCAGCACGCTGTTCGACCACGTGGATGGCGACACGCTCGCCCAATGGTTGCGGATCACGCGCGAGCGCGGCGCGATGAGCGGCATTGCCGGCTCGCTCGGCTGGGCGCAGTTCGAGCAGATCCGTGCGCTCGCGCCGGACGTGGCGGGTTTTCGCACCGCGCTATGTGTCGATGGACGGCGCTCGCGGCTCGATCCGCAGCGCGTCGCGCAATGGGCCGCCGCGCTGCACCGTCCGTCGGGCGAGGTCAGTGGCGCGGTCGCGGCGGCGGACGCGCGAGCCTCGGGCGCGGCGCGGTTTTGATGCTTGCCCATGCATACCATTACATGTCACCGCACAACCGGCGACATGCAACGCACGCTCCAAAACGCTAGCTAACCGGCGTATTCAACAGCCGGTCGCGCATCAACGCGACATTGTCCTTGTTGAACAGTTCGACCACGTAATTGGCCTCGTTCACATAGTCGACGAAACACCGGTCGACCACGCCCGAGGCGGCCAGCGTTTCGAGCCGCTCGTCCTCGGCGATCGGACATGACTTCACCACGATCAGCCGCTCGGCGTTGAGCATGGTCGAGAGCCACGCGGCGAGGCTGTCGGAAGTGGTGTCCCAGTTGCTCATCGCGTCCGGCGTGTCGCGCATCAACGCGGTCGGCACCCACACGGCGACATGGCCGTCGCGCAGCGCGCGGCGGATCTTCGCCTCGCTCGAGGCGAGTACGAGTTCAGGCAAGACCCCTTGCATCAGAATCGCGTATTGCGTCATGGCGAGCAGACACATATTGTGCGCGGCGAGATCGTCGAAGCGCCACTCGCTCTGGTATTGCCGCACCTTGTCCGCGAAATCACCGCCGCCGGGCACGATGACGACGCGCCCGCCCCCCACTTCGCATAGCTCGGTGAGCCAGTGGCGCAGCGTCGGCTCGTGACTCAGGCTGCCCCCGATCTTGACCACCCACATGACCGTTGTCCTCGTTTCCGATTAACTGCATTGACCTGCCGCCTGCCCGATTGCCCGCCTGCCCGATTGCCCGATTGCCCGATTGCCCGATTGCCCGATTGCCCGTTTGCCCGCTTCGTTCGCCCGATTACCTGCCCGTCTGCATGCTCCGTCGCGTCCAACAACCGCTCTTTGCCGCCTCGCGCGACAACCTGCGCTGCACCGCGTCCGTTCGCGTCAAGCCGCCCGCGACGCCGCTCTACAGTTTTCATCAGCGGCTTCGTCGTAGCGCGTTGCCGCCAGCAACGCCACCGCCACACTCGGCGCGCACGTCGCAGCCCGGTCCGACCGGCTCGCCGGCACACTCGCCAGCGTGCCGAAATCGATGTAGCCGCGCGCCTCTTCGCGCGCAAGCGCCGCCGCGAGAAACCGTCCGCAGCCTGCGCCCACCAGCGGCGCGGCGGCGAGTTCAGGGTGCGCCGCCGTCACCCGCGCCAGATTGACGCCGATTTCGCGCAGTTGCAGTTCGCGCCAGCGCAGCGCGAACCGGCGCCATTCGGCGGGATCCGTTTCATGAGCATCGCGGCCGATCATCCGCGCGAGCCGCGTGCGGCTTGCGCTTTCCGTCTTCGGCCCCTGGTCGGCGCACGGATACAGGTCGTACTGCGGCGCCAGTTCACCCGTGAGCCGATAGACGTCCGCCGTGGTCGCAAACCATTCGTTCATCACGTTGACGGCCGTCCCGGCGAATTCGATGCGCTGCGCGACACCGCACAACGGCGTGCGCACCACCCCCTGGTACACGAGCTCGCCCGTGGCGAGCCGCCCGGCATCGGTCGCGGCGCGCGCGACGACACGGCCGCCCGCGAGCGGAATGATGTCGGTGGTCGTGCTGCCGATGTCGATGAGCAGCGCATCGGGCACGCGTGTCGCCACCCAGCGCGCGGTCGCCAGCCAGTTCGCCGAGGCGACGCTGCGCCAGCCGGCCGCGCAGGTCTGCGCCGTGAGCCAGCCGGCGTCGCCGGCGTAGAAGCAGAGCCGCGGCCCGAGCCGCTCTGCCAGCGCGGCGGCGATCGCCCGCACGCCTTGCGCGCGGTCCTCGAAAAGGTCGACCATCTCGCCGGTCATCGTCACCGCGTGTTGCGCGGCGTGGCTCTGCGCGAGCGGCCAGCGCTCGAAGACGAGGTCGATGGTTCGCTCCAGATGGTCGAGCCCCTGCCACAGCGGACACGCCCATTGCGCGATGTCGAGCACGGTGCCGCCGGCATCGGCCATCGACACCTTCACATGCGCGCCGCCCACATCCCAGCCGAACACCGGCCCGCTATCCTGAGTCGCGGGACTTGCATGCTTGACGCGCGCGGTGCTCACGGCTGGGCTCCACAGGCAGACTGTGCGCCACGGCTGCGCGCCGCCGGCCCGGATCGCCCGATGCGCACCCCGTGCGCCGCGAGCAGGGTGCGTGCGAGTTCGCCGCCCGGCGCCCCGCACAGGCCCGCATACGCCACGGTCAGGCGCGGATTGACCTCGATCACGACCGGCCCGCGCAGCGGATGCCACACCACGTCGATGCCGACGAAGCCGCGCAAGCCCGGCATCGCCTTCGCGACGCGCTGTGCCAGCGCGCCAAGCAAGCGCCCCTGATCGCCGGCCAGATCGATCTGATTGACCGTCACGCCGTCGAATTCGACAATGCGCGGTTGCCGCTGCGACGCGTCGTTTGCGCTCAAGCTGATTTGCTGCCGGTTGATGCTGATGAGTTCCACACCGTCGGCACGGCAGATCAGCGAAAGGCTGAGCGGCTCGCCGTCGACCCAGGCCTGCAGCACCGGATTGCGCGCGGCAGCCGCGCGTGCATCGTATTCGGCGCAGGCGTCGGCGAAATTGTCGAACACGAAGGTATCGAGGCCGCCCGCGCCGTCGTCCGGTTTCACGACCCAACGCTCGCCGGGCAGTTCGTCGGACTGTCCGGGTTCGATCGCGGGCGTCGTGGCGATACCCTGCGCCGCGAGCAACGCCGCCGTGGCGCTCTTGCTCGACGCCACGCGGATCGCTTCTTTCGCGCAGCCGAGCCAGCGCGCCGCGCCCACCGCGTCGTATAGGTGGAGCAGCAAGCCGTCGCATTCCGGCGCGATGATCCACGCGTAATCGTGCTCGCGCGCCACCCGTGCGACGAAGGCCGTCATGGACTCGCCTTGCGCGGCCCTACAATGAGCGAGCGCCGGGTCGACGGTTTCGAAGCGCGAGCTCGCGAAGCTCACGTCCACGCCGTCGAGCTCACGCAAGTCGCTCACCAGCGCGTCGCGCATCACCCGGCCTTCGACTATCAGCGCGCTCAGGTCGGCGAGACTCGCCGCGCCGGCATGTGCCGGGTCGATGCCGCCGCCGGTGAGATACTCGTAGACAAAGATCTTGGTCAAAGGAACGCGCCCCTATGCAGGTGATACCGGTTCTCGATCTGCTCGACGGCCACGTGGTGCGCGCGGTGCGCGGCGAACGAACGGCCTATCGGCCCATCCGCTCGTCGCTCGCCGCCACCAGCGAGCCGCTTCACATCGCCCGTGCGCTGCTTGCGGCAAGCGGCGCACGAACGCTCTATATCGCCGACCTCGGCGCGATCCTTCAGCAAGGCGCTCATGTCGAGACGCTCGCTGCACTGCGTGCCGCCCTGCCCGGCACTGACATCTGGCTCGACGCGGGCTATGCCGACTACACCTCGATGCATTCGCTGTTCGAACGCATCGAAGCAACCTGCAAGCGCAACAGCAACAGCCAACCTGCTCCGCACGATCTCGCGACCCTCGTGCCCGTATTCGGCACCGAGTCGCTGCGCGACATCGACGCGCTGCGCGCCGCCGAAGCCGCCGGTCTCTCGCCGATCCTTTCGCTCGACCACCGCACCGGCCAACTACTCACCGCCACCGCATTCGAGCGCACCTCCGCGTGGTGGCCTCGAAGAGTGATCGCAATGACGCTCGATCAGGTGGGCAGCTACGACGGCCCCGATCTCGCCACGGTCGAACGCATTCGTGCCGTTGCTCCCGCGCATTCCGCCGTGATCGGAGCGGGCGGCATTCGCCATCGCGACGATGTTGCGGCAGCGGCCCGCAGCGGTGCTTCTGCGTGGCTCGTCGCGTCCGCGCTGCATGATCGGCAGATCGGCGCGCCGCTCATCGAATCCACATAGGCGAGCCATACAAATTCCATGCCAAACGTCGGAGAGGGTGTGGATGTAAACGAACGGCAAGCTGATGTGGCAGTTCGTGACACTCTGCTCCAGATTGACACACAACCTGTGCGGCGCAGCCGGCAGGCGTGACGCCGATTCGGCTGGGCAGATGCGGCGCATCGCGCAAACGGCGGCCGTATCGATCCCTTTAAGCGCAGTGCCACATGAGCGGCGCACCATTCGCCGCACACCCGCGCC
Source organism: Paraburkholderia dioscoreae (assembly GCF_902459535.1). NCBI lineage: Bacteria > Pseudomonadati > Pseudomonadota > Betaproteobacteria > Burkholderiales > Burkholderiaceae > Paraburkholderia > Paraburkholderia dioscoreae. Next base: position 636,033 of record NZ_LR699554.1, on the reverse strand, counting down.
ATCGCCATGCATCCGGATCGGCATGGAGCTTGCTAAAAGTGCGGCCATGCACCTCTCGTCCATCGATCCATCGTCCACGAGCCCGTCGGCCGCGACCAGCGCGCCCGCCTCGCCGGTTACGCGCGATTGGATCTGTCCGTTCTGCCCGCTGCTATGCGACGACCTCGTCGTCGAGTCGCGCGAAGACGCCACGCTCGCGGTGCCCGATACCGAATGCCCGCGCCTCGCGCAAGCGCTCGCATGCTATGGCAGTGCGGATGCGCAGTGCGGCAACAGCGTCGATGGTCAAGACGCGGATCTCGATACCGCACTGGCGAGCGCGGCGCGGATACTTGCCTCGGCACGCCGCCCGTTGTTCGGCTCGCTGACCACGGACGTTGCCGGCACCCGTGCGCTGTACACGCTCGCCGCTGGCTGCGGCGCCATTCTCGATCATCTGCACGGCGATGCGATGAGCGCGGCCACGCTGCCATTACAGGATCGTGGGTCGTTCTTCACGACGCTGTCCGAAGTGCGTTCACGTGCGGACCTGCTGGTGTTTTTCGGCTGCCGGCCGTCGCAGCGTTACCCGCGTTTCTTCGCGCGTACGCTGGAAGGCACGCAGCAGCAACGCGACCTGGTGTTCGTCGGCTGCACACCTGACCCGGCGGCGAGCAGCCTGGCGAATGCGCGAATCGAAGCGCTCCTGCCGGACGCCGATCCTTTCGACACGCTCGCGCTCTGGTCCGCACTTAGCGAAGGCCGTGAGCCTGGCGCATTGCAGGACGACAGCACGGGTGCAGCAGAAGCGCTTGCCACGCTACAAGCACGCATCGCCGCCGCGCACTACACCGTGCTCGTCTACGAACCTGCGGCGCTGCCCGGCCCGCACGCCGCGCTGCTGATCGAAGCATTGAACCGGATCGTCAAGGCGGCCAACCGCACCGTACGCGCCGGCTGTCTCGCGCTCGGCGGCGACGACGGCGCGCTGACCGTCAATCAGACCGTGACCTGGCTTTCGGGTCTGCCGCTCCGTACTCGTGTCTCCACGCCCGCACGCATCGCCGGCACGGCGCCGCTCGACTACGATCCGTATCGCTACCGCACGGCCCGACTGCTCGCCGAGGGCGAGATCGATGCCTTGCTGTGGGTCGCCAGCTTCGCGCCGCCGGCCTGGCCGCAAGCGCTCGCCGAAGACGTACCGGCGATCGTGCTCGGCCATCCCGCTTTAGCGCAGGCCGCGAAATCGCGTGGCGGCGCCACCGTGTTCATTCCCGTCGCCACGCCTGGCATCGATAGCGGCGGACATCTGTTTCGCGTCGACGGCTCGGTCGTGATGCCGCTCGCTGCCGCACGCGGTGCGGCGCTGCCGTCAGTGGCGGCGATCGCATCGCGACTGGCTGAGCGGCTCCACGCCCAACCCGCCGCACAGGTGCAGCCATGAGTCTGATCCGGCTCAAGGGCGGCACGCTCTTCGATCCCACCAACGGCGTGAACGGCGAGCGCCGCGACCTGGCGATCCGCGACGGCCGCATTGTCGACGTGCCCGCCGGTACGCCGGCCGACCATGAATACGATGCCACCGGCATGATCGTGATGGCAGGCGGCATCGACATGCACTCGCATATCGGCGGCGGCAAGACCAATCTTTCGCGCCTGCTGCTGCCCGAGGATCATCGCGACGACCGTGTGCGGGACGCCGCCTACGAATCGGTGCAGGATGCGAACGGCCGCTATCTGCGGCTGCCGTCGTGCGGAGTCTGCACGCCCGGCACGCTCGCAACCGGCTACCGCTACGCCGAAATGGGCTACACGGCCGCGTTCGAACCGGCCATGATGCCGTCCAACGCGCGCCACACGCACCTCGAAATGGGCGACACGCCGATCATCGATCACGGCGCGTACGTGATGCTCGGCAACGACGAACTGTTCCTGCAGATGCTCGCCGCGCGCGACGACTTCGAGCGGCTGCGCGACTACATCGGCTGGACGATTCATGCGAGCAAGGCGCTCGGCGTGAAGGTCGTCAATCCCGGCGGCATCTCGGCGTTCAAGTTCAACCAGCGTTCGCTGAACGTGGACGAGCCGCACGTGCATTACGGCATCACGCCGCGCGAGGTGCTGCACACCCTCTCGCGCGCGTTGACCGAACTGCGCGTGCCGCATCCGCTACATGTGCATGCGAGCAATCTCGGCGTGCCCGGCAACATCGATTCGACGATCGCCACGATGGATGCCGCCGACGGCCTGCCGATCCATCTCACGCATATCCAGTTTCATAGCTATGGCACCGAGGGTCCGCAAAAGTTTTCGTCGGGCGCGCGGCAGATCGCCGAAGCGGTGAACGCGCGGCCGAACGTGTCGATCGACGTCGGACAGATCATCTTCGGGCAGACCGTCACCGCATCGGGTGACACCATGATGCAGTTCCGCAACACGCCGCTCGCGCGTCCGCACAAATGGGTGATCGGCGATATCGAATGCGACGCGGGCTGCGGCGTGGTGCCGTTCCGCTATCGCGAGCAGAGCTACGTGAATGCGTTGCAGTGGATCATCGGCCTCGAGATCTTTCTGCTGATCGACGACCCGTGGCGCGTCGCGATGACCACCGATCATCCGAACGGCGGTCCGTTCACGAGCTATCCGCATCTGATCCGCCTGCTGATGGACAAATCGTTTCGCGGCGAGCAACTCGCGAAGCTCAATGCCGACGCACAGGTGGCGAGCGCGTTGCCGCAGTTGCAACGCGAGTTCTCGCTGTACGAAATCGCCATCATCACGCGCGCCGGCCCGGCACGCCTGCTCGGGTTGCGCGACCGGGGCCATCTGGGCGTCGGCGCGGCGGCGGACATTGCCGTCTATCGCGACGACGCGGACCGCGAGCGGATGTTTACGTCGCCCGCTTATGTGTTCAAGGACGGCGAACTGGTCGCGCGCGACGGCACGCTCGTCGCCACGCCCACGGGCGGCATCCATTTCGTTTCGCCCGACTTCGACCGGGGCATCGAGAAGACGCTGCGTGCCTACGGCGACGCCAATCTCGCGAACAACTTCGCGCATGCCGCAATCGGCGACGACGAGATCTGCAACTGCTGCCGCGGCGGCAGACTGCTGCCGGTCGAATGTCTCGCGAACGGCTGAGCAAAGGCGAAGCGCACACAATGAGCGAACCGGCGACCCTGCAGATCAACGGCACCACGATCGACGCCACCTTCGCGGAAGCCTTTCCGATGAAGGCAACACGGCTCGTCATCACCGCCCATACGCCGGCCTGGGCGATGAACGCCGCCAACTCGCTGACGGGTTTCGCCACCTCGGTGATCGGCTGCGGCTGCGAAGCGGGCGTCGAACGCATGCTGCCGGCCGGGCAAACGCCCGATGGCCGGCCGGGCGTGACGGTACTGCTGTTCGCGGTCTCGTCGAAGGAACTGGCCAAACAGATCGAACGGCGCGTCGGGCAATGCGTGCTCACCTGCCCGACCACCGCTGTGTACGGCGGCATCGACGCCGAAACGAGCCGCGCGCCGCTGTCCGACCGGGCGTCGCTCGGCAGTGGTCTGCGCTTTTTCGGCGACGGCTGGCAGATCTCGAAGATGCTCGGCGACACGCGTTACTGGCGCGTGCCGGTGATGGACGGCGAGTTCGTCTGCGAAGACACTGCGCTCACCGTCAAAGCCGTGGGCGGCGGCAACCTGATTCTGCTGGCGCGCGATATCGACGCCGCACTCGCCGCCGCCGAGGCCGCGGTCGCCGCCATGCGCAGGCTGCCGAACGTGATCATGCCGTTCCCGGGCGGCGTCGTGCGCTCGGGTTCGAAGGTCGGCTCGAAATACAAAGGCGCGAGCGCATCCACCAACGACGCGTTCTGCCCCACGCTCACGGGTCTCTCGGCGCACAGCGAACTGAGCGCGGAAGTCGGCAGCGTGCTCGAAATCGTGATCGACGGGCTCACGGGTACGGACGTGGGCGCCGCCATGACCGCGGGTATCGGCGCGGCCACCGGGCTCGGACGCGCGGCCGGCCTGCTGCGGATTTCGGCGGGCAACTACGGCGGCAAGCTGGGGCCTTACCACTTCCATCTTCACAGCCTCGCAGCCGGCCTCGACGGGAGCCGCGCATGAGTCAACGCACAACGCTGCGCGTGAAAACGCCGCCGGGTTTCCGGGTCGACGCTTCCTCCCTGCTGCCGATGCCGCTCGCGGCGATGAGCGTGGCGGACATCGAGCGCATGGTCCTGCCCGCGGGCAACGACAGGTGTATCGTGGGCGATATATTCCACGTGTCACGCAATGAAGCCGCCGATGTCTCAGAAGCGCCTCACGCCGGCGCCACCCTGGTGTTCGAGAACGCAGAGCCGTGGCTCGACCGCGTCGGTGCACGGATGACGGACGGGCACCTCGTCGTTCACGGTTCGACCGGCGACTACAGCGGTTTCCAGATGGCGGGCGGCATGCTGCACATCGAAGGCGACGCCGGACATTTCACAGCGTGCGAAATGCGCGGCGGCCGCCTGACGGTGACCGGCCATAGCGGCGATTTCGCCGCCGGCGCGCTCGCCGGCGACATGGAAGGCATGACGGGCGGCACGCTGACGATTCATGGCAACGCGGGTGCACGGCTTGCCGATCGCATGCGCCGCGGCCTCGTGCTGGTCGGCGGCAACGCGGGCGATTTTGCCGCGTCGCGACTGGTGGCGGGCACCATTGGTATCGGCGGTCAACTCGGCGCGCATTATGCGTACGGTATGAGGCGCGGCACGCTCCTGCTCGCCCAGCGGCCGGCGCACTTGCCGCCGACGTTCACCGAAGGCGGCCGCGGTTTCGACGTGTTCTGGGCGCTCCTCGTGCGCAGTCTCGCCATTGAAATCGCGCCTTTTTCGCAGTGGCGCACGGCGAGTTTGCCGACGCGCCACGCGGGCGATCTCGCGGTCGACGGACGAGGGGAAATACTGGTCGTGAGTTAGTCGCCGGAACCGGATGGCACGCAAAACAGCCCGTCAAACGGTGTTCGACAGAAACACCGGATAACGAAGGAGACAGCATGACGATAGCGCATTCTTCCCACCTGTCGCCGGGCGCCGAAGCGCCCGCGCCGCGCTATGCCGGCGTAATGATCGCGCTGCACTGGCTGATTGCTCTCGGCATCATCGGCCTGCTTGCGCTCGGACTCTATATGGTCGGACTGCCGAAGGGGATGCCGCTCAAGGCGACGCTGCTCAACCTTCACAAGTCGGTCGGACTGACGGTTTTCCTGCTGGTGCTTCTGCGCATCATGGCGCGTGTGGCCTTCAACCGGCCGCCCTTGCCGCCGATGCGACCGTGGCAACGCGCCGCCGCGCGCACTACGCAGGGCCTTTTATACGTGGCAATGGTCGCGATGCCGGTGTGCGGCTATCTGGGTTCGTCGTTCAACCGCTACGGGACGCGCTTCTGGGGTCTCCCGCTGCCGAAGTGGGGCTGGGACGACGCAGGTTTGCGCGAACTCTTCTTCGGCCTTCATCAGGCGATCGGCTATGCGCTGATCGTATTGATCGTGCTGCACGTGGCGGGCGCGCTCAAGCATCAGTTGATCGACCGCGACAATCTGCTGGCGAGGATGCTGCCATGATGCGGCGCGCCTCAAGTTCCGGGTCAACGCCAGGGGCACGGCACGCTTCACCACAAGCGCCGCTGACGGTCGACGCGCTGCGTACGCGCGATGGGCATCGCGTGTCGTTCACCGTAGCCGGTGCGGCTGACGGCGTGCCGGTGGTCGTGCTGCACGGCGGTCCGGGCAGCGGCAGTCAGCCTGGCGCACTGCGGCTCTTCGATCTGACGCGCTTCAGGGTCGTGCTGATCGACCAGCGCGGCACCGGCGCCTCGACGCCGCACGGCAGCGTGCGCCATAACCGCACCGACCGGCTGATCGAAGATATCGAAGCGATCCGTGTCCGGCTCGGCGTCGAACGCTGGGGCGTGCTCGGCGGCTCATGGGGCGCCGCGCTCGCGCTCGCCTATGCCGGCCGGCATCCGCAGTCTGTGACGGGCGTGGTGATGCGTGGCCTGTTTCTCACTTCCTCGCGCGAGGTTCGCGGGTTGTTCGTCACGGCGCGCAAACGCGCGCCGCGCGCATGGGCGCAGTTGTGTGCGGCCGCGCAGTGCGACCGGCCCGCTTCGTTGCTGGCATGCTGCCATGCCCGGTTGCAACGCGGCGGAAACGCGAACCAGGCGCAACAGCATGCACTCGCGCTCGCATGGCGCGGCTATGAAAATGCCGTGCTCGCCAGTGCCACCTCACGCCGCTCACGCTCGCCCGCAAGAAGTTCGCGTCAAGACACGCGCAAGCTGATCGGCAAGTACCGGATTCAGGCTCACTACCTCATGCATCGCTGCTGGCTCGGCGACACCCGTCTGCTCTCGCTGGCGCGCGGCGCCGCCGCGGCAGGCGTGCGGCTCGTCGCCGTGCATGGCTCGCGTGATCCGGTGTGCCCGCCGGACAATCTGCGACGCCTCGTGCGTGCCGTTCCCGCGGCACGCGTCGAATACGTGCGCGCCGGCCACCTGGCGAGCGACCCGAAGCTGCACGAACGCGTTGCCGCAGCACTCGCGATGATGTTCCTCCCAACCACTCACGACGAGGGGCGCGTTCTGCGCCGCGCGGCATGAAGATCAAGGTACTCGGCTCGTCGGCGGGCGGCGGTTTCCCGCAATGGAACTGCAATTGCCGCAATTGCGACGGCGTGCGGCACGGCACGATAAAGGCAACACGCCGCACGCAATCGTCGATCGCGGTGAGCGCGAACGGCGAGGACTGGCTGCTCGTCAACGCGTCGCCCGATCTGCTCGCGCAGATCGCCGCCAACCCGGAATTGCAGCCGGCTCGCCGCGCGCGCGACAGCGGCATTGCCGCGGTGCTGGTTATCGACGCGCAGATCGATCACGTGACCGGCCTACTGATGCTGCGCGAACGCGACACGCCGCTGCCGCTCTATGCGACCGATGCGGTATGGCAAGACTTGTGCAGCGGTTTTCCGGTTGCGCCGATCCTCTCGCACTATTGCGGCGTCGAGCATCGGCGTATCGCGCTCGACGGCGTGCCGCTGACCGTAGATGCGCTCAACGGCGTGCAGATCGACGCGCTGCCGCTATCGAGCAAGGCGCCGCCCTATTCGCCGCATCGCAACGCACCCCAGCGCGGCGACAACATCGGACTTGTCATCACGAACCGGCAGACCGGCAAGCGCGTGTTCTACGCGCCCGGACTCGGCGCAATCGAAGCGCATGTGCTCGCGGCGATGCGCGAGGCCGATCTGCTGCTCGTCGACGGCACGCTGTGGACCGCCGATGAAATGATCCGCCTGGGTCTCTCGAAGAAGACCGCGGCCGACATGGGCCATCTGCAGCAGTCCGGCCCCGGCGGCATGATCGAGGTGCTGGACTCGCTCGGCGCGCACAATGCCCGCAAGGTGCTCATTCACATCAACAACACCAATCCGATTCTCGTCGAGGATGGCCCCGAGCGCCGCATCCTGACCGAACACGGCATTGAAGTGGCGTATGACGGAATGACGTTCGAGATCTGACATGAAGCGATGAAATCAGACTGAAGCGGGAGATGAAGCGCAAGTCTGCAAGCGTAGTCACGAAGTGCAAAACGGAGACAGCATGAACGCGAAAGATACCTTGGGCACGGCACCGCAGCAGGACGCGGAAACGAACGGACGCGACGGGCGCCCGGCCTGGACCCGCGAAGAATTCGAAGCACAGTTGCGCGCGAAAGGCGCCGCGTATCACATCCATCATCCGTTCAATGTGAAGATGAATAGCGGCGGTTGCTCCCGCGAGCAGATTCGCGGCTGGGTCGCCAATCGCTTCTATTATCAGATCAATATTCCGTTGAAGGATGCGGCCGTGCTGTCGAATTGCCCTGATCGCGAAACGCGCCGCCGCTGGGTGCTGCGCATTCTCGACCACGACGGTTACGGCGACGAGGAAGGCGGCATCGAAACATGGGCACGGCTCGGCGACGCGGTCGGCTTGTCGCGTGACGACCTATGGTCGCTGAAACAGGTGGCGCCCGGCGTGCGTTTCGCCGTCGACGCCTATGTGAATTTCGCGCGCCGCGCGCCGTGGCAGGAATCGGTCTGCTCGTCGCTCACGGAAATGTTCGCGCCGCAGGTTCATCGCGACCGGCTCGCGACCTGGCCGGAGCACTATCCGTGGATCGAGTCTTCGGGTCTCGCGTATTTCCGCTCGCGCATTTCGCTTGCGCAACGCGACGTGGAGCACGGGCTCGCCGTCACGCTCGATCATTTCACGCGGCGCGAACAGCAGGAACGCGCGCTGGAGATCCTGCAATTCAAGCTCGACATTCTGTGGACCATGCTGGATTCGATCGAAAAGGCCTTTCCGCAATGAACGATCTGCCACGCGCCGGCGGCGCCACGCAAACCGCCGATCGTCCGACGATCAGCAAGCTGTTTCGTCTGCAATGGGAGCCCGCTCAGAACGCTCACGTCCTGCTCTACCCGGAAGGGATGGTGAAGCTCAACCAGAGCGCGGCGGAAATTCTCAAACGTTGCGACGGCACGCGCGATATGAACACCCTGATCGCCGACCTGGAGCAGGCGTTCAGCACGACCGGGCTCGGTCCCGACGTGCGGGCGTTCGTTGCCGACGCGCAGTTGCGCGGCTGGCTGGAGTAGCGCGATGACGGACCTTTCACAACCTGCCGGCGCCGCACAGTCGCAGGCGACTCCGGACGGAGTCGCACCGCCGCTCTGGCTGCTCGCCGAGCTGACTTATCGCTGCCCGCTGCACTGCGCGTTCTGCTACAACCCGGTCGACTATACGGATCATAGCCGCGAGCTCAGCACCGAACAATGGATCGGCGTGCTGCGTGAAGCGCGCGCGCTCGGTGCCGCGCAACTCGGATTTTCAGGCGGCGAACCGCTCGTGCGCGACGATCTGGAAGTGCTGGTCGGCGAGGCGCGCAAGCTCGGCTTTTATACGAATCTGATCACCTCCGGTGTCGGTCTCACCGACAAGCGCCTCGGCGATCTGAAGGCCGCCGGCCTCGACCACATCCAGCTGTCGTTCCAGGATTCGACGCAGGAACTGAACGACTTCCTGAGCAGTACGCGCACCTTCGATCTGAAACAACGCGTTGCCGCCTCGATCAAACGGCACGGCTTTCCGATGGTGCTCAACTGCGTGCTGCATCGCTACAACCTGCCGCACGTCGACAAAATCATCGACATGGCGCTCGCAATGGGCGCCGAATACCTGGAGCTCGCCAACACGCAGTACTACGGCTGGGCGCATCGGAACGAAGCGCAGTTGATGCCGACACGCGAACAGCTGGAGGAAGCCGAAGCGGTAGTCGAACGTTATCGCCGCACACAAGGTGAGCGCTGCAAGATCTTCTTCGTGGTGCCGGACTACTTCGAGCGACGCCCGAAGCGCTGCATGAACGGCTGGGGCGCGGTGTTTCTCGGCGTCGCCCCGGACGGCGCGGCGCTGCCCTGTCACGCCGCCCGCAGTCTGCCGGGACTCGTGCTGCCGAACGTGAAAGAGACGCCGCTGCGCGAGATCTGGTACGAAAGCGACGCGTTCAATCGCTTTCGCGGCCTCGCGTGGATGAAAGAGCCCTGCCGCAGTTGCGACGAAAAGGAACGCGACCTCGGCGGCTGTCGTTGCCAGGCCTATCTGCTCACCGGCGACGCGGCCAACGCCGACCCGGTCTGCGACAAGTCGCCGTCGCATGACGCCGTGGTGAGCGTGGTAAACATGGCACGGCGCGCGGCCGCCGCAGGCGAAGCGCGCGAGCAGCCGATCCTGTTTCGCAACGACACCAACTCGCGCAAGCTGGCGTCTAATGCGTCCGCTGCATCCGTGGCGGCGAGCGGCGATACCGGCAGCCACGGCGGCACAGGAGGCTGACCATGACAGCCGGAGACATTTCCGTCCTGCTCGTCGACGATCACGCGGTGGTGCGCGAGGGTTACCGGCGACTGCTCGAACTGAACGCCGACGTGCATGTGTGCGGCGAGGCAGCCGACGCCGCCCAGGCCTATCAGCGTTTTTGCGCGCTACGGCCGGACGTGGTGGTGATGGACGTCTCGTTGCCGGGCGCCAGCGGCATCGAAGCAATGCGGCGTATGCTGGCGCGCGAGCCGGACGCGCGCGTGCTGATCTTCAGCGTGCACGAGGAGGCGATTTTCGTGCGCCGCGCTCTCGACGCCGGCGCCCTCGGCTACGTGACCAAGGCCAGCGCGCCCGACGTGCTGGTGGAAGCAGTCCGCACCATCGCCCGGCGCGCGGGTTATCTGAGCCCGGATATCTCGCAGGCGCTCGCGCTGCGCAATGCGTTCAGCGAAGGTCCGCCCGGACGGCAATTGTCGGCGCGTGAATTCGAGGTGCTGCGTCTGCTCGTGCAAGGGTATACGCTGCCGAGCATTGCCGAAAAACTGGGGCTGAGCCAGAAGACCGTGGCCAATCATCAGTCTGTGATCCGGCAGAAGTTCGGCGCCGACAACGGCGTGCAGCTCGCCCAGATGGCGAGCCGCCTCGGGCTTCAGTTCACGGGCTCGGCAAGCCCTGCGTGAGCAGGCACCCGCGCGCAGAACAGGAACCCGCCCTCCGGCTTGCTCGCCACGTGAAACTCGCCGCCGAGCGCTTCGACCCGCTCGCGCATGCCGATCAGGCCGAGTCCGCCGCGCGGCTTGTCGAGATCGGCGCCGGGGCCGTCGTCGGCCATGGTGACGACGATTTCATCGACGAGCCTGCCGTCCTGCCGCGCTAGCGTCTCGCGCGGAGCACGTACCATGAACACTTCCACGCGCGCAGTGCGGGCAAACTTCGAGACATTGGTCAGCCCTTCCTGCACGAGCCGGTAAAGCGTGATGGTCAGCGCGTCGCTCAGACCGGCGAAGTCCCCTTCGATCGTCAGCGAAAACGATGCGTCCGGCAGCCGCTCACGCCAGCCGTCGACGCAATGCTCCAGCGCGCTCGGCAAACCGAACTCGTCGAGCCCGATAGGCCTCAGGCGCCGGATCATGCCGCCAATCTGCCGATAGACGTGACTCGCACTCTGCATCAGGCCGAGCGACACGCGATGGATCTCCGGCTCGCGTGTGCTGGACAGATCGCGGATGCGCGCGGCGTCGAGCGAGATCGCGTTCAGGTACTGGCCCAGTTCGTCGTGCAGTTCGCGCGCCAGATGGCGGCGTTCCAGTTCCTGCGCCTGCAGCGCCTGATTGGCAAGACGCCGGTTGTCGGCGAGCAGGCGTTCGGCCTGCTCTTCCAGCGTGCAACGACGGATCAGCTCACGACGCGCCTCGCGGTACCGGCGCCATGCGAACCACGCGAGGCCGATGGAGAGCACGCACAGCGTGCCCGGCAATTCGTCGAGCTGGAAGCGTTCGAGGCCGCGCGTCCAGCGGTAAGCGTGCTCGCTGAAATCGAACCTCGCGCTCAACACGGCGGCGAACACCGTCAGCGCGAGCACCCATGCAAGGTCGCGCCGCACCGTCGAATGCGGCGGAACGGGGCGCGCTGAAGAAGGGTTCGAGGGATCGCTTGCCATCACGTTTGCATTCGTCACGTTTGCATTCTACTCAGACCAGCGGCCCGCAACGGTTTGTTGCAGCGCGTTTGGGAACGCTTCCCCGCGATATCGGGAAAAGCTCCCGGGTTTCGCGCGCCGGCGTATGCGAAGCTTTGCACACACAGAAAGAAAGCGCTACGCACGCCGCAACGCGGTAGCGCTAATGAAGATAGCGTCGATCCGGCCGGAGACAAAACTATGAACATGCCGCTCAGCGCGCACCGCGCATCCCGCTTACCGGACTTGCCACGTTTGCGCCGGCGCGCCGGCCTCACCCTCTGCTTCGGCAGCGCTCTCGCGAGCTTGTCGGTCTCGGTGTGGGCCCAGGGCGAAACAGCCACGCCAGCAGCAGCGGCTTCGTCCGCCGCGCCGGCCGGTGCGAGTCCGGACGCCGATACGGTGAAGCTCGCACCGATCGTCGTGGTCGGCACCACGCCGCTTCTCGGCATCGGCACACCGCTCTCCCAGGTGCCCGCCAATGTGCAGACCGTTCACGCCCAGGACCTGGAACAGCAGCACCGCAGCACGCTTACCGACTACTTCGCGAAGAACCTGCCGAGCGTCGATATCGCCGATGCGCAGGGCAATCCGTATCAGGTCAACCTCAACTATCGCGGCTTCACGGCGTCGCCTTTGCTCGGCACACCGCAAGGCCTCTCGGTGTTCGTGGACGGCGTGCGCGTGAACGAGCCGTTCGGCGACGTGGTGAACTGGGACCTGCTGCCGCAACAGGCGATCGACACGATCCAGCTGATTCCCGGTTCGAATCCGACCTACGGGCTCAATACGCTGGGCGGCGCGCTCGCGATCACGACGAAAAACGGCAAGACGAGCCCCGGCGGCGAGGCCGAGGTGCAAGTGGGCTCGTGGGGCCGCAAGACCGCCCAGATCGAACAGGGCGGTACCATTGGTCAGAATCTCGATTACTACGTGACCGGCAGCGCGGCGAACGATAACGGCTGGGCGGAGCAGAATGCCAGCCGCGTGCGGCAGGCGTTCGGCAAGCTGCGCTATACCGACGCCGATACGACGCTGTCGTTCTCGGCAGGCGGCGCGGACAACGACCTGCACGGCACGCAAACCATTCCGCGATCTTTCCTCGGCAATCCGAAGCAGCCTTATACCTATCCCGACCAGAATCTGAACACCGCCGCGTACGCAACGCTCTCGGGCGACCATTACTTCAACGACCACGTCGAACTGAGCGGCAACGTTTATTACCGGCACTTCCGCAACGACAATGTGAGCAGCAACACCAATCCGGACTTCGGCTCGGTGGACGACGACGGCAACGTCGATACGACCCAGGCGACCAACGAGAAATCGATCGTCTCGACCGACAGCTATGGCGCCAGCCTGCAACTCACGCTGCTCGGCAAGCTCGGAGGAATGGAGAACCAGTTCGTCGCCGGTGTGTCCGCGGATATTGCCAACTCCCGGTACACCCAATCTTCCCAGGACGCGGTGTTCACCGCTTCACGCGCGACGATCGGCATTGGCGATTTCGAGCAGGAAACCGCGGCGAAAACGCATAACGGAAACTACGGCATCTATCTGCAGGACACCTTGTCGCTCACGAAGCAATGGACGTTGACGCTGGCCGGACGCTACAACTGGGCGGACGCCACGATCGGCGACTCGAGCGGCACGCAGCCTCAACTGGATGGCCACCATACGTTTTCCCGCTTCAATCCGGCGGTCGGCATCAACTGGAACCCGACTTCCGCATTCACGGCTTATGCCACCTACAACGAAGGCATGCGTTCGCCGACCGCCATCGAATTAGCCTGTGCGGATCCGTCCGCGCCCTGCTCGCTGCCGAACGACTTCGTGTCGGACCCGTCGCTCCAGCCGGTGATCTCGAAGACCTTTGAAATCGGCGCACGCGGACGCATCGGCCAGGCAACGACCTGGAGCGCCGCCGCTTACAGCACGACGCTCGACAACGACATTGAATTCATCAGCACGAACGGCGCCACCAGCAACCAGGGCTTCTTTCAGAACGTCGGCCGCACGCGCCGGCAAGGCGTGGAGCTGTCCGGACACAGCCAGTTCGGGCCGCTCGCGGTCACGGCCAGCTACAGCTATGTCGATGCGACCTACCGTTCGAGTTGGACCGAAAGCAGCCCAAGCAATTCCAGTGCGGATCAGAACGGCAACATCACGGTCAAGTCGGGCGACCATATTCCCAGCATCCCAGCGAACACCGTCAAACTGCAACTCGACTATGCGGCCACCGCGAAGTGGAACATCGGCACCAACCTGACCTGGCGCGGCGGCGTCTATGCGCAGGGCGACGAAAACAACCAGGACGTGAACGGCAAGATCGCCGGCTATCTGCTGATCGATCTGGATACTTCGTACCAGGTGACCAAACAGCTTCAGGTCTTCGCGAGCGTCACGAACCTGCTCGACAAGCGCTACGCGAGTTTCGGGGCGCTCGGCGAGAACTTCTTCAACGGCGCGAACCATACGTTCGACGGCGCAAACGCGACCAACGAACAGTTCGTTGGGCCGGGTGCGCCGCGTGGTTTCTGGGTCGGGTTGCGCTACGCGTGGAAGTAGCGCGATGGGCGTGAGCCGATCGACGCGTCGTCTTGCCTGATCGACGCTCGATCGGCTCACATGCGGCACGTGCTCAATGCGATTCGATCGAGCCGTCGCTATGCGGATAAGTAACGATGCCCCAGGCCAGCGGCAATTCGCCGATCTGTTTGATCGGCTGATAGCTCTGCGCGTCGAGCACATAGACCGCGTCGGAGCGCCCGCACGCCACCAGCAGCTTCGCGCCGTCCGGCGTGAAGCTGAAGTGCCAGCAGCGCTGTCCCACGGGCACGTCGGCGACATGCTCGTAGCTGTGGCCGTCGAAAACCTGAACGGTCCTGTCGCGCGCCGCGGCGACGAAAAGCCGCTTGCCATCCGGCCCGAACGCTACCCCGTAAGGCCCGAGCTTCGTATCGACAGTCTTCGTGACCTGGTACGTGCGCGCGTCGATCACCACGAACTTGCTTAGCGATTCGAGCGTGACCACATAATCCTTGCCATCCGGTGACAGGCGGATGCCGCGCGGACGGCCACCTGCAACGAGCTTAACGGTTCTCACCGGCGCACCCGTGCGGACGTGATAAACGGACACCGTGTCGTCACCCTCGTTGGTGACGAGCATCGTGTTGCCGTCGCGTGAAAATTCGATACCTTCGGTTTCGTGGCCGCTCGTCACTGAACGGATCACGCGCCAGGTTTTCATATCGACGATCGCGATCTGCGCCGGCGGCTTGTTGGCGTCATCGTCGTCGGCTCCGGGCTTGGCGTTGGCGGCGGGTGGGCCGCCGTCTTCGCCGGGCTCGTAGGTCACGTATGCGAGGCCATTGTGCACGCGCACATATTCGGGGTTCTTGCCGATCTTCACACGCTGCACGACCTGACCCGAAGCCGTGTCGATCACCGCCAGGTCGCCGGTATTCTTGTTGGCCACGAGAAGCCGTGTGCCGTCTGTATTCAGACTCAGGCCGCGTGGGCCGTCGGCACCGACCGGAAACGTCTTGGTGAGCGTCATCTGATCCAGATCGATCACGCCTACGCCGGCCTTCTCGCTGGTTACGTAGGCCATTGGGGCGGCGGCGTAAGCCGTGCTCGCGGCGAGCGCGATCGCCGTAGCGGCAGTGGCTAACGTGGCGACAGCGAAAGCGAGGGAACGTGTTGGCGTTGTGATGCGAAACCGTGTCTCCAGCATTGTTGTACTCCGTAGTGAAATCGCTGCGCCGCGAAAGCTCGCGTCATTCAAGCAAAGTAGTCCATTGGAGGATCGTTTGACAACGAACATCGGGCGGGAGATTTTCCCGAATTGACGCTGCGGGACCAGCGGCAGTACTAAAACACGCTGCAGGGGTGGAAAATAAACGCGGAGGTGGCCAATGCAAGGCCTCGACCATGATGCTGGAACGTGCAATGGCGACGGCTGGATATACCGCGAACGATGCGGCATGGCGCCGTCGGATCGTCGTGGCGCTGGGCGCCGTGGTCGCCGCTCATGTGGGCTTGCTCGCGTGGGTGTCGGCGACGCGGGACAGGACGTTGGAGCGAACGGTCGAAGCGCCGGCCATCGTTGCGATGTTGTTGAGGAATGAGCCGGAGGTGGCTGCTCCTGCCGTGCCCGCGCCGGCCGCCGTGGTTGCAGCACCGCAAGCCGCGCAGCCTCCTGCACGCAGCAAACTCCCGCCGCCTCGTCTCAAGGCGCCGCGCAGCAGCATAGCGCCTGCGCTGGGTATGCCGGCCACGCCGACGCCGTCCAGAGACACTGCCCGCTCACCCGAGCCCACTACTCCACCCGTTGCCGCTACGCCTTCGCCCGCAGCACCGGCAACGAATACACCGGCGACCGCCGCCGAACACACGGCGCCCGCATCGACCACGCCAAAGAGCGTATCGCACGTCGACTGCGATATTCCCAAGCCGGACTATCCCGACGTATCGAAGCGCCGCAATGAAAGCGGCACCGCGATCGTCCGCTTCGTAGTAGGCCTGAGCGGTCATATCGAAACCGCGCAACTGCAAAAGAGCAGCGGCTATCCCCGGCTCGACGACGCAGCGCTCTCCGCCGTGCACGCCGGAGCCTGCCAGCCGTACAGGGAAAACGGCGAAGCGGTACGCGCTGCCTATTCGGAATCGTTCGTCTTCGGATTGACCGAGTAACTTGTCTACGGGTCAAAGGAATTCACCATGCAACACTACGGCCTCGCGAATGTCTGGGAAAGCGGCGACATCGTCACGCGCTGCATTCTGAGCACGCTGCTGATCATGTCGGTCCTCTCGTGGACGGTGATTCTAGTCAAGCTATGGACCATTTTGCGGATCAAACGCGTGACCCGCCAGGCCGAAGCGCAATTCTGGCGAGCCGACCACTTCGAGGACGGATTGAAGAGCCTCGGCGCCCACGCATCGAAGTCGGTCCGCGACAATCCGCTTCTCGCGCTCGCCCTGGCCGGCGAGGAAGCTGCGGCCCATCATCAGCAAACGCAGTCGCATTTGCATGACCGCATCGACGTATCCGACTGGATTACGCGGCGCCTGCAGGACACGATGGACGACGCCATCGCACGCATGCAAAGCGGACTCGCGGTGTTGGCGTCGATCGGCAGCACTGCGCCCTTTGTCGGGCTCTTCGGCACCGTGTGGGGCATTTATCACGCGCTCATCCTGATTGGGGAGACGGGACAGACCTCGATCGATCACGTCGCCGGACCGGTCGGCGAGTCGCTGATCATGACGGCCTTCGGCCTCTTCGTGGCGATACCCGCGGTGCTGGGATACAACGGGTTGACCCGCGCCAACAAGTCGGTCGTGACGAGACTCAAGCGTTTCGCGCATGGACTGCATGCGTATTTCGTGACCGGCTCGCAATTGCCGTCGAGTACCGGTCCCGACATGCGCATTGTGCCGCGCGCTGTTCCTGCGGCAAATGGCGAAGCCAATGACGCCACGAACGACGGAGCGCTCAAATGGCAATGACTCCGTTCTCCGACGACGAAGAAAGCGGCCTGATGAACGAAATCAACATGACGCCGCTCGTCGACGTGATGCTGGTACTGCTGATCATCTTTCTCGTCACCATCCCGGCAATGCAGCACGCGGTGAAGATCGATCTGCCGCAAGCGAGCAGTCAGCCGGATAACGTCAAACCCGCGCATCTCGACGTAGCCGTGCAGGCAGACGGTTCGATTCTCTGGGACGGCCATCCCGTGGCCGATGACGTTCTGCGCGCAAGGATTGCCGAGGCCGCTCATACGAAGCCTCAGCCCGAACTGCATTTACGGGCCGACCGCAAAGTGCCCTATGAGCGCGTCGCCGACGTGATGTCGGCTGCGCAGGCCGGCGGACTGACAAAAATCGGCTTCGTGACCGATCCTCGGGAGAAGAAATAACGCGGTGTTTCCGCGTGATCGACACAACGACTTAAAGGATGCCTTACCGGAGACCAAAGAATCTCTGAATTCAAATCGGCATCCGGCTCCGCTATCGTGGCTGCTTGAACTTGCCTGAACCTGCGTGAACCCAGGAGAGCCCGGACCATGCAAGCCCTGATCTTCGACGTGGACGGCACACTTGCCGATACCGAGACCGCTCATTTGCAGGCCTTCAATGCCGCATTCGCCGAAGTGGGTCTCGACTGGTTCTGGGACGAGTCGCTCTACACCCGTCTTCTGAAAGTGGCGGGCGGCAAGGAGCGCCTGCTGCATTACTGGCACGTCGCCGATCTGGAAGAAGCGGATGGCACGCGTATCAACGACGTGATCGACGCCGTGCACGCGATCAAAACCCGTCACTATGCCGCGCGCGTGCGCAACGGCGGCTTGCCGTTGCGGCCGGGCATTGCACGTCTGATTGCCGAGGCGCAAGCAGCCGCCATTCCGGTGGCGATCGCAACGACCACCACCCCCGCGAACCTCGACGCATTGCTGCAAACGCCGTTCGGACCTACGTGGCGTACGCGCTTTGCCGCGATTTGCGATGCCGGCACGACCCACGTAAAGAAGCCTTCGCCCGACGTC
Organism: Paraburkholderia dioscoreae; assembly: GCF_902459535.1. Lineage (NCBI taxonomy): Bacteria > Pseudomonadati > Pseudomonadota > Betaproteobacteria > Burkholderiales > Burkholderiaceae > Paraburkholderia > Paraburkholderia dioscoreae. The sequence goes on along the minus strand of NZ_LR699554.1, from coordinate 617,920 downwards.
TACCTCGACGTGCTTCGGCAACTCGGTCTGAAAGGCCCAGACTGCGTGGCCTTCGAAGATTCCGCGAATGGTCTGCGCGCGGCACGTGCGGCGGGCGTTCCCACTATCGTGACGCCGACCGTCTATACGTCGCAAGATGATTTCGACGGTGCGCTGGCCGTGCTCCCTCACCTGGGCGAACCGAACGCGCCGATTCCTTCGTCTGTACCGGATGAACGGGCCGGTTGGGTCGATCTGGCCACCTTGCGTCAGTGGCATCGCCACGCGTCGGCCGCGCTCGCCTGATCTGAACATGCATCGGGCGCCATTCATGACAGGTATGCGGCCCAAAGCCGTGCTGGTCGATCTCGACGGCACGATGGTCGACACCGCGCCGGACATTGTCGAGGCGGTCAGCCATATGCTCGACGAGTTCAGTACCGCGCGGTTGCCGTTCGAGACCGTCAGCGGCTTTATCGGCAAGGGCGTGCCCAACCTGGTTCGACGCTCGCTGGAAGCGGCCGGTCTGGACCGGCACGTCGATGTCGAGCGTGCATTGAACGTGTTTCATCGCCACTATGTGCAGACCAATGGACGCCTCGGCCGCGTTTTTCCTCACGTGGAAACCGGCCTTGCGGAGCTGCAGCGGCTTGGCTACCGGCTTGCGTGCGTCACCAACAAGCCGAAGGAACTCGCCGCGCGGCTATTGCTCATGACCGGGCTCGCCCGCTTCCTCGACGTACTGGTTGCCGGTGACTCGATCGCGACAATGAAGCCCGATCCCGAACCGTTGTGGCACGCGTGCAGGCTGCTCGACGTGGAACCTGAAAACAGCGTACTGGTTGGGGATTCGCCGGTGGACGTGAGCGCCGCGCGGGCGGCAGGTCTGCCGGTGTTCATCGTGCGCTATGGCTATGCCGGGCCACACGGGTCGGCGGCGCTGGAGTGCGACGGTTTGATCGATTCGCTCATGGCCATGCCGGCGATCCTTGCGTCCCGCAGAGCGCCTATTGAATGACGTAATTGATGATCAGATTGCGGATACGGATTTGCAAACATCCGCAGGTGCGCGTGGCTAAACCCTGCGGATTCCTACTAATGCCAAGTGAAAACGAAGCCCCTCAGCCCCATTCCATCGTTGCCGTCGCGCTGCTCGACTCAAAGCGTCGCGGTCTTGTCGCCCACTGATCTGCTGCCAACCGCATCGAGCTTGGCTTGCAGTTCCGCCTTGCGTTTTGCCATCTTTTCACCGAGCGTGCGGAGATCGCATTTCGACTTGCGCAGCTCCGGGAAGAGTTCCTGCTCTTCTTCCTCCACGTGATGGTCCACCATCTCGCTCATTACCTTGAAAGTTGCGTCGAAACCTTTGTCGCCCGCTTTCAGCGTTTCGAATTTCGCAATCAGCGATTTGACGAGGTAGTGCTCGATGTAGGCTTCTTCGACATCCACCTTATCGCTGTCGGGCAACGCTTCCTGCGCAGCCGGATAAAGCAGTTCCTCCTCCAGTATCGTATGGATGGTTAGCTCTTCGCAGGCACGCTGCGCAAGCGCCGCCTTCGCTTCGAGGTCGTCGTCCGCTTTCTTGAACGCGGCGAACAATTTTTCAACTGCTCGATGGTCCGCCTCCAGAAAGGCCAACGCGTCGATTGTGCCGAAGCGGGTCTCTGTCTGATTCTCTTTCGTGGCTTGCATCGTGATCTCCTCGGTCATGCGGTTGAATGGTCTGGTTGCCACCGTAGTCGAGCAAGCGATATGCCCGCCGACCCAGCGCGATCAGGCATCCCGATCACGCTTCCATGCGCTGCCATCGAATATCCGGTTAATTGCGCGGCTGTCCGACAGTTACGGGCGTCTTCCCGTCCGGCGTCTGACGCTCGCCATCCATCGCTGAAGCGACCTCTGCGCCGAGTAGAAACACCGCTGCGGAGAAATAAAGCCACATCATCAGCACGGCAAGCGAGCCGGCGGCACCGAACGAGTTCGCCGTACCGGCATGTGCGAGGTAAAGTCCGAAGAGCCGCCGCCCCACCGAGAAAAGGACCGCAGAAACGATTGCGCCCGTCATGGCGTGTCGAAATGGGACATGCGTGTCCGGCAACCAGCGCAGCATTGCCGCAAAAGCGGCAGATAACACGACGATGCCGAAAACGGTTTGCGCGATCTGCGCGGCCATCACCAGCGGCGATTCGCCGAACAGTCGTTGTCCGACGAAAGTGATTGCCGTATCGAGTACCAGCGAAACCACGAGCAGGAATCCGACACCGAGTACCAGCCCGAACGAAACGAGGCGTGCTCGCACCAGAAGCGCCAATCCGGCCAGCCCGGCTTTTGGCTTCGCGGCGAAGACAACGTCGAGCGCCGTGTTCAGCGAACTGAAGGTGGCCGATGCGCCGATCACCAGCAGCATGATGGAGAGAAGCGCGGCCAGGCCGCCTCCGCTTGCACGATGCGCGCTTTCGACAACGGCCTGCATCGCGCCGGCTGCGTCGTTGCCGAGGATGTCGTGCACCTGCGCAAACAGCTTGCCGCGGGCGGCGGCTTCGCCGAAAAACCAGCCTGTCACCGTGAGGACGATCAGCAACGTCGGCGCGAGAGAAAACGCCGCGTAGAAGCTGATGCTCGCCGCCAGCGTCGTGCATCTGTCCGACGCAAATCTGCCGACGGCTTCGACAGCAATGTGGAAGATGCTACCGCCGCGGCGGCGGGCGGCCGCTTCCGAGCGGATCGATCGGCTCACTTTCGTTCTCCTCGTCATTCGCCCGGCGTGCGATAAACGCCGCCGGGTGCGCTGGGTCCGTTTTCCCGTCTACCTGTTCGAGCCACCGTGCCCTTTTTTAGCAGGTCGGTTCGGTACGGCGGGCCGTGAAGAATCCCGCTACGTGACTTCGAGCAACCGCCATTCCCACACGCAAGGCGCACCCGCCACGGGCGGGAATAGTCGTTGCGGAGGGAAGGCGCCGGCCTTATGCGTGCGGTCGCATGCAAGCAATGGCACTGACATTTACCGGGAGCTTCGAATGAGAGCACTACGTTGGCATGGCAAACACGACATCCGCTGCGATACGGTCCCCGACCCGATCATCGAAGAAGGACGCGACGCGATCATCAAGGTCTCGACGTGCGCCATTTGCGGCTCGGACCTTCATCTCTTCGACGGCTTTATGCCGACCATGGAAAGTGGCGACATCATGGGCCACGAATTCATGGGCGAAGTGGTCGAAGTCGGCAAGAACAACAAGGCGTTGAGCACCGGGGATCGGGTCGTCATTCCGTTCACGATTTTTTGCGGCGAATGTGATCAGTGCAAGCGCGGTAATTTTTCCGTCTGCGAACGCAGTAACCGCAACAAGGAAAAGGCAGACAAGGTCTTTGGCCATGCAACGGCCGGACTATTCGGGTACTCCCATCTGACCGGCGGATATGCAGGCGGACAGGCGGAATACGTGCGTGTGCCGATGGCGGACACCACGCACGTCAAGATTCCCGATGGACTAACCGACGAACAGGTTCTTTTCCTCGGCGACATTTTTCCGACCGGCTGGCAGGCGGCGGTGAACTGCGATATCCAGCCCGAGGACACGGTCGCCATATGGGGTGCGGGGCCGGTCGGCCAGATGGCAATCCGTAGCGCCGTGCTATTGGGAGCCCGGCAGGTGGTGGTCATCGACCGTGTACCGGAGCGGCTCGTCATGGCCAAGGCCGGCGGTGCGATCACCATCAACTTCGACGAGGAGAGCGTGCTCGACCGTCTGAAGGAGTTGACGAACGGCAAGGGCCCGGAAAAATGCATTGACGCAGTCGGCATGGAGTCTCACGCCACCCGCTCGTTCGACGCGATGTACGACCGTGTCAAGCAGGCCGTGATGCTGGAGACTGACCGGCCGCACGTGCTGCGGGAGATGATCTACGTGTGTCGCCCTGCCGGCATATTGTCCGTGCCGGGAGTGTATGGCGGGCTTATCGACAAGATCCCATTCGGTGCCTCCATGAATAAAGGCCTCACCTGGAAGATGGGACAAACGCACGTCAACCGCTGGACAGATGATCTGTTGCGCCGGATTCAGGAAGGACAGATCGATCCGTCCTTTGTGATTACGCACACGGTTTCGCTGGAACAAGGGCCCGATATGTATAAGACGTTTCGTGACAAGGAAGACGGCTGTATCAAAGTCGTCATGAAGCCATGAAAGCGTGACGATCACGCATAAAAAAATCCCCGCAGGGCAGCGGGGACAAGTTGTTGCGTGATCTGATTACCGGCAGTGGTTTTGCCAGTGGTGATGAACCATTACCCGGTGGCAGGAACGGTGATGCGGATTGGCGGATGCAGGGGAGACGGCGCACAGAGATGCGGCGGCAACGGCGAGTGCGAGGACTGCTTTTTTCATGACGTATGGCTCATAAGTGAAAAGAAATTGCATGGGCTGGTAGCGCCTGATACGAAGCGGGTAGCGACGACTCCATCCCGGAAGGCAAAACACGATGCGCCGGAAGCGAGTGCCCGGCTACTGCCGGGTACTCGACTGGCACAGACAGTCCTACTGTGAAGGCAGATTGATAACCGTATTGACCATCGTCACCGCGGCGGTCAATGCGATTGCGCGGCCATTGAGCGTCGTGATAACGGCCGTGGGAGGCGTCCCGCCTACCGTCGACAAAGTGATCGACGCATTGGCCAGCATCGTTCCGGTCATCGTGGACCCCGTGCCGATAACAGCACCGGCCGGGACGTACCAGAACACGTTCTTAGCCTGGGCACCATTGACGAGCAATACCTGGATCGGCACCGCTGGTGTCGCGGGTCCGGTCAAGCCGACATTCAATGTCCCTGTACCGGCTGCCGTCTGGAAGACCCAGACCGCATTGGCGTCGCCACCCGCGTCGAGCGTCAGATTGGCTGTCGTGCGGCCAACACCGCCGATATCGAACGTACCCGTACTGGACAGATAGACGCCCGGCGGAAGCGTACGGCCTGCGAGTTCGTCCGCTCCGCCTCCAGCGCCGCCGCAACTCGGACATTGGGCCAGGCTCGAAACATTGATACCGCCCGGCAACGAAGCCGGCGACAGCGAATTGAACGCGGTGGTGGCGTCGAGGCTTGCCTGAGTGACCGCAAGTCCCGGGACCGAATTAGCAGGCGCAGTGAGTGTGTACACCAAACCCGTTACCAGTCCGTTATTGCTGGTGGTAGTCGTAAAGTGGGTGCCGCTCGAGTCGGTCAGCCCCGTGATCTTCGTCGAAGCGGCATTCACACCCAGGTCGCCATGAATTACCGAATTCAATCCGGCGTTGGTGACCGAGGCATTACCACCGAACGAACCAAAAGGCTGGGCGCCTCCCAGTGCCGGTGCCGTCGTGCACAGGGACGAATTGGTCGTGAATGTCGTCACCGAAGCCGATGCCAAGGCATTGCCCGCGAGATCTTTCACACCGGTTGTGACCGTAGCGTTGTAGCTCGTGTTAGCCGCGAACGGGCTGGTTGCGGTAAAGGTTGCCACCTTGCTCGGCACATCATAGGCCACTGTACCTGACAGGAATGTGGCGGGTGTGTTCGACGCAGCGACAGTGAGGGTGGCGCCGGTAATGGTCGACGGGTCCATCGCCTCGCTAAAGGTAACGTTGACCGACTTGTTGGTGCAAACACCGGTCACACCGTTGGCCGGGTTGGCCGATACGATCGACGGAGGCGTCGTGTCCGTGGTGGTTCCCGTGGTGAACGTCCACACAAACTTGCTGACCAGCGCGTTGCCGGAAAGATCTTTGGCAGCGGTCGTAATCGTTGCGGTGTATGCGGTTGCCGCACTCAGGACCGCAGGCGTGGTGGGTGTGAAGATGGCACTTTTTGCCCCCGCCGCGTAGGACACCGTACCCGCAACTGGCGCGCCGCCGGGGCCGGTCAGTGTGAAGCTGGTCGCCGTGATCGTCGACGGATCCATGTCTTCGCTGAAAGTCGCTGCAATGTGAGTGTTCAAGGCAGCGTTAGTGGCACCCGCGGCAGGCACGCTAAGCGACACCGTCGGCGGAGTTACATCTGGAGCGGCCGCCGTGGTGAAACTCCACACAAAATTGTTCTGCAGCGCGTTACCCGAAACGTCCTTCGCGGCAGTGGTTATCGTTGCAGTGAGGACAGTGCCCGCCGGCAGCGAAGCATTCGTGGACGTGAATACAGCGGCTCTTGAGCCAACGGTATAGTTCACTGTGCCGGCAATCGGGGTGGCGCCCGGACCGCTGACGGTAAAGCTCGACGCGGAAATCGTTGCCGGGTTCATGTCTTTACTGAAAGTGACGGCGATCTTCGTCGTTACTCCGACACCCGTAGCGCCTGGCGCGGGCACCGCGGCGCTAACGGCAGGACGGGTCGTGTCCTGAGTTCCACCCGGCGCGGAAGCAGGTTGATCGCCGCCGTTGGAAACATTGTCCGAAGAACCACCGCACCCTGCTACCAACACGATGAGGAACACTGCCGACAACCAGCTCAGCCGTTTCGCGAAACGCGATATGTGATTCATTTGCAACCCCGGTGCGACGACAAAGCCGCTTTATATTCAAGATTTTTCATGGTTCGCTTTTGCATAGTCGGTCCGCAGCGCCGGGAATTCGGTGCCGCTTAAAATAAGTTCGGTTTGCGTGTGGCGCTGAGGACATACCGAGGACCGGGGCAACCACATACCCGAACTGATCCTGGAAGAATCGGACCGGCCGCGAAATGCGCCGGTAATAGAGAACTACATATTGGTAATGCTTGCGCGGCCAGAAGGGAAAAAATACCGAGAGGACATCTTGCGCTTTACTCTCCCGGGGTGCCGCTGCATCTCCCGTGAGGGATCAATGGATCTCTTATACACCTAATTGCTGTGAGGATATCGATTTATCTGACGGTTGTGATCGCAACCGTTATCCGCCAGTTTGCGTCGCGGTTTCAGCTATTGCACGTCGGCATCTATCTTTAGGGGACAGCTCTCCGGGGGTTTGATCTTCAGGTATTCCGGCTCGCTACACGGACGTTGGTGTTGCATTCGCTGCTCCGTCCGAGCCAGTCGATGCAACAAGCGCGACGACGTGCCAACGGTCGGAACGCGATATTGGCTTAGGCTGAAATGCCAGCGTGCCGTTGCGTGCTCCTTGGCACATTCACTCGCGTCAACGCTGGAGCACGAACAACTCGGCGCTGGAGTTTCCGTAATCTCGTTCAGTCGAAACATCAACTGTGCCGGCGCGTCGATACTGCGGGAGCTCGCGGATCGCTTGCACGACGGTCGAGCTACCGGGCAAGTCTCTCTGGGTCACTACGACCACGTCTGCCGGACAACTTTCGATGGCTCGTCTCATGGCTTCGACGTTGAAATGCAGCGTGACAGCCGTGACGGTCAGATTACTGACGCCGTAACACGGTGGACGAAGACCCGTGAGCGGATACAGTATCAGCATTGCGGCACTCGAACTCAGCGTGGCGTTAGCGGGAGCAATGCGTTTGATCTGATCGGCCATGAGCAGATAATTGCTACGCTGAATCGACTCGTCGGCCCAATATTTCCCGTGCGTCTCCTTGAAAGCGGGATAAGTGAGTCCCCAAAAAAGGTTGCGCTGGAATTGAAGCTGGGGCCATACGAGCAGTAAGGAGACGCCAATACACACGCCGCTACCAATGAGCTTTTGCACCCGGCCACTGAAACGGCAGGCGCGCCAACCCAGACTCGTGATACCGCACAGACCGATCAGCGACCATGAGAAATGGTAAGGCAGACCCAGTTTCGAGAGCGGTTCAACGAGCGGAATCAACGCGGCAGCCGCCCAAAAAACGAAAGTTTTGAGATATTCCTTCGTTCTTCCGCGAATCGACGCGACGACGATGCATACCGTTGCCGCCAGACTCATGACCAACCCTGCGACCGCTGCCTGCGCGGCGAGTTGCCCGCTCGACTTGAAGAGCTTCCATCGCAAATCACCAAACGCTCCATACACGGCGCCGGTGTCAACGTAGCCGGATACAAAGCTGGATACGCCACCAGAGCTTCGCAAGGCGATTGCGACGATAAGTATGAGAGATCCCGTGGCCAATCCGCCTGCAATAAAGTACTTCAGCCCGCGAGTACCCCGCACCGCGAAGATGGAGACCGCCCCTAACACAGCGAACAGAAGTAGCGTTTCTCGCAGGAGTACGCCGAGCGCGACGAGTACTCCCATTGCAAAAAATCTGCCTGAACTGGTTTGCTGCCCGGACAAGAACAGGATCACCGCGTATAGCAACGGGCAGAGCGCTATGAAGAAGCTGTTCTTGAATCCATACTGGATGAATGTTGGGTGGTTCAGCAGCACAAAAAACAGCGTGGTGATGAGCGTGCTCGCTATCAGGCTTCCACTTAGGCGGACCGATATTCGCAGCATCAGGACAGCGGCCAACGCGTCCGGAACAATATCAATCAGTCGCAAGGCAAAAATTGGGTTGACTTTGAGCGAGTAGACGAAAGACGTTATTAGCGGGTATAGCATCAACATTCCGTCATTCGGAAGACGCAGGTCTTGCGATAACCGGTCATGGATAATCAGCGCGTAGTATTCGTAGATGCCTTCATCCGTGGATGGATAGCCCCCGATTACCGCCAGCCGCAACACAACAATAACGAGCACGACGAACAAAGCGGCGGCGATCATGCCTATGCGCTGGCGGTGTGTCTCCGATTTTGGCTCTGATGTCAATCTTACGACGCGGTCCATTCAGTCAAACCTGCTTTTGCGTCAGGTCTTTCATCAACGCCAGATAGTCATCGTAGTCCCGGATATAGTCCGCTTCGTTGAAGTTATCCGACGCGAGAACCAGCGCGACCGAGCCCGGGTCGAAATTCACCTCTGCCGCCCAGATCAGCGGGGGGTACATGCAGGCCCTTCCACGGTCGATTCAAATGGATACGCGTGCGGTTCTGGCCGTCGTCAACCTCGACGTCGAAGCTGCCTGAGAGGCAGATGACCAACTGATTCAGCGCATGGTGCGCATGTGCGCCACGGCTTTCGCCAGTGGGAACATCGTACAGGTAGAAAACACGCTGGATCGCGAATGGCACGTGTCTATCGCCTTCGATAAACGTGAGGTTGCCTCGTGGATCGGTGATCTTCGGCAGGTCGTATAGCTTGCAGTCGGCAATGGTGGGCAGCTTGTTCATGGGCCTATTCACGAAAGATTGCGCGGGTGAGAATGAACATCACGGGAACGGTCACACAAATAACGATAAGTGGCGCGACCTGCGCCGGAACGTGTAGCACACGTACGCAAAGCTTCAATATACCTATCCCAATCGCGTAGTTGATCAGATAGACCAGCGGATATGACGCGGCGGTCCGCACGCTCAGGTCTTTTTTGAAAACCCATTTGGCACTTAGCAGATAACCAAGCGCGATACCGGCCGCGTACGTGATTGTGTAGGCCCATGTGTAAGGAAGAAACTCCAGCAAAAGCAGGTAAAGAATATAGGTGGCAAGCGTATTGACAGCGCCCGACACCAGGAATCGCTTGAACCGCATCGTCACCAGACCTGCTCGATAACCGTCTCCGGGCGCCGGTTCGTTTCTTCGAAAATCCGCCATAGGTACTCGCCGATCAAGCCGAGCATGACAATCACGAGCCCGAGCATGAAAGAAATCAGGGCGACGATCGTTGCAAATCCGGGAACGGAAATGTTGTGAAGGAATGCGTTGATCACGACGATCAGCCCGTAGACGAAACTGCACACCGAGATAACCGCGCCGATGCCCGAAATCACCCGGATTGGCGTGATTGAGAAACCCAGCATGATGTCGAGAAACGCTGAGAATTTCTTGGCAAACGTCCAACCGGATTTCCCGTGGCGGCGCGCCGGACGGTGATAGGTAATGACGCTGGGCTCGTAGCCCAGCCAATAAGCAAGGAGCGGCGTGAAAACCGATTTCGAACTGTTCAGAAGGTGCGGCAACAGCGCCTTGTCCATCAGCGCCATGTCGTATCCGCCGTAGGGGTAGTCGCGAATGACGAGTGCCCGCAGCAATATATAGTGAATACGCGAGAAGAACTTCGACACGACTGGATCATCTCGGGTTACCCGCTCGCAAATAACAAATTTGGAACCAGCCAGCCAGCGATCAACCATCTCATTGATCAGCCCGGGCGGATCCTGCAGATCGGCAGCAACGATGATGAATGCGTCACCCGTCACGAAGCGGAAACCAGTCTTTGAACAGTGAACTGCTCCGAAGTTACGGGTCAGCTTGACGACGGTGGTAGCAGGCCGGGTGCTCTTGAATTTCAGGAGCAGTTCCAAGGAATTATCTTTTGAGCCGTCATCGACAAAGATAAGCTCAAGCAGGATATCGCGGGCGAGCAGACTCTGTTCGAGCGTGCCTAGCTGCGCAAACAGGTCGGGCAGGCTTCCGGCGTTGAAATACACCGGAACGATCAAGGATATTTTTTTCTGACTCACAATCTCAAATCACCAATTCGTAATATTCGTGGGCTACTCCACCGCCGCCAAATTCCGACTTGAATCGGAACAGTCCGTCGTTCAGTACCTGGCCCGCCGATTCATTACTCGTTCCAAAGTCGAAATACCGTGCTCCACCAGCGCGGGCTTCTTCTATCGCGGCGCCGAACACCGCGTCTAGCGCGTTGACCTCATTGCTGCTCTCACTGGACGCAATATATTGGGCATGCCACACGTTCTTCGAGCAGAACAGCAGAACGCCCGCGACCACCCTGTCGTCCATGACCGCGCAGCGAAGCTGAATCTCATCGGGAAAGCGCGACGCAAGCAGAGCTATTTCGTCGAGCGTGTGAACCGGAACGGCCTCGTGGCGTCGCGCGAGCGTTTCGGTCAGAACCGCCCAGAATGCAGGCAGATCGCCGACAGACGCGCGCAACGAGACGGCCTTGCATGCCTTACGCCTCGCGCGCTTTCGACGCTCGCTGACGGGCCGCTGGTGCTGCAGATCGATCGTGCATGACAGATCGCATCGGATACGCTGCGCGCCATGACGGAAGAGCGCATACACGTCGTCTTGCGAGGGAACCCGCGCGTAGATAAACGGGACCACTTTGTAGATCAGTCTGCGGATGCCACGATTGCGATAGTGATCCTTCAACGCGCCGATCGCGTCGATCATTCGCTGACCATGAAGCCCCCCGGCGTGGGCAATACCGCCGTACGTTGTGCCCGGGTGACTCACGACGATATCCGGATCGCCGGTTGCCCGCGCCGCTGGAAACAGACCCACCAGACGCTCTTCGTTCATCAGCAGGACGGAGGCGTCTTCGAACCGGTCGCCGTGGTATGACAGAAAGCGCCGCGTGTGCAGCAGCGTTGCATTGTCGCATTCGCGACACCAGTCGTCCCATGCTTGTGCGTGTTCAGCGCTGTAGTCGACGATATTGATGTTCACTTGATCAGTTCCGCAACACCGAAACCCGTCCCGCCGAAGTCATTGCCGTTGTAAAAGCAGAAAGTTTTGTCCCCGACATTGACCACCGCCGAGTATTCAATCGTCTCGTTGTCCCAGCCGGATGCGGAAACATCCAGTCCCAGTTGTTCGTCCATCCGAGTCCAGTGCAGGCCATCGGGCGATTCCGCATAGCCCATCCGGTAGCCCAGTGGCGGCTTCTTTCTGATGCTATAGAACATCTGGTAGCCGTCACGCTTCCTGACAATGTAAGGACGACCCACCCCGTGCTCGACATCGCGGTTCAATTCAAAGACGCGACTTCCCGCGTCGGGCCATACGATCCCGTCCTCGGACTCCAGATAGCGCAGGTCATAGACCGGCATGGCTTTTCCTTCCAGCGTCTCCCATTCGCTTCCTGCGATGTACCACATACGGTAGACGCCGCCTTCAGCCATCACAAAAGGGCCGCATCGAAAATACAGTTCATCCGGCGATCTCTCCAGAATCGGCGTGGCCCGAAGGCGCTGGAATGTCTCGCCGCCATCGCGGCTAATGGCAAGTCCGGTCAGCAGACGATAGCGGATTTGATGGCAAATCTCGAAGCCGACGTAGTACATCGCCAAAGTGCCGTCTGGCCGCGCGAGCACGCAGGTCTGGAACACGCCATTGTCGTCAAAGGCACCCGGCACCCCCACGTCAAGGACAGGGTCTGACGATACGCGAAGCACGCGTGTTGGATCACCGGCATCAACGTCGACGAAGCCGATGCGGCCAATACCTTTTTCGTCCCGCCCTTGCACGTAGATGCGCAATGTTCCATCGTCCAGAAACAGCGGCGTCGGACACGACGCATAAGATCGGGCCCACCAAAGGTCGCCGTTCGGGCACCAGACGACGCCCAGCTTTCTCCATTCCATTTTTTAATCCGCGCGTACTTTGAAGAAGCGGCGAGCGCTTACTCTTGCGGGTTCGCTCTTGACGCCGCCGAAGAGCTTGTCAGGTTCCGTGTCGCTCGAAATCGAAACGCCGGGGCCGATCCAGTTGCTTTCGCCAATGTTGACGTTATTGCTGACCGTGGAGTTGACGCCCATGAAGGTGTGACGCCCTACGGTACAAAACCCGGAAATCACGACTTGCGACGAGATGAAGCAGTGACTATCCACCTTGCTGTGATGCCCGATATGATTGCCGCTCCAGAGCACGACATTGTCCTCTATGCGGACAAACGGCTGCACGGTATTGTTTTCGAAAATAAAGCAATGTTCGCCGATCGATACGTTCGGCCACACGAACGCTTTGGAACTGATATAGCTCGCGGGCTTGTAGCCTTTTGCCTTGCACGTTTCATAAAGGCGAGCACGAAGCCGGTTCAGTTGCGAATAGACAATTGCCGCATAGAAGTCCACCTGCGCGGGCGGATAAAACTCCTCGATCCGCTCAAGCGACACCACCGGCAAATCGAACAGGCGATCGCGCGTCATGAATTCCGATTCAACGGCGAAAGCGACCACGTTGTACTCCGAATCGTGCGTGAAGTACTCGTAGGCAACTTCGGCGAATGCACTGTCGCCAACGATAACCAGATCCCGGGTCTTTTCCATTTGCGTCGCTTTTACGGTCGTTGGATCAGAATGTCTTCGCGGCGATTCGCCATAGGCAACGCTCGCCCTTGTGGCAGCACGTAGGCATCGAAGCCGGCGGATCGCGCCCTTCCGAGAATCGAGAAAACGATCGAGTCGTCGATCTGGTCATGCTCGATCTGATTGAAGCTCACGACCGGATCGTCGTCCGTGCGCATGAACTCCTTATGGAAACGGACGCCCGTTTCACTGGAGAAGAAACGTTTGCGCCTGGACACATTCGGTATGTCGCCGATCAACATCTGGCCTCCCGGCGCCAGCAAGGAAAGCGAATCGTCGAGGAAGCGGAAGAATGGCGCCTCCAGCACGATATATTGCAGAACGCTATAGCAAAGAATGACGTTGGCAGTCTCCCTGAGTCCGTCGATGAGGCCAGGACAATCGGGATAACGTGCTGCAACCTTCGTGATGAACGGCCGATCGTCCAGTTGCTGCAACATTTCCTCGCTATCCACCAAGGTGAGGGAATGGCCGTTCTTCTCGCAAAGTCCGATCAGCATGCCCGGAAGATCGCTACACCCCGGGCCGATATCCAGCACGTTCTGTTCCCGAAGTTGCAGGTTGTCGAGTTTGCCGACGATGTCCGCGAAAATGTGACTCTCGAAGCCTTGACGATATTCGTCCGGAAAGCCGATCCGCTCGTATTTCGACAACGAGTCGTCACTCGCGAGCCGCCGGAAATCGTCGAAGCCGATCTGCGATGTGCGGTTCTTTGGTTGATTCATTGCGCGCACTCACGTTTGAAATAGGCACAAACAGATTCGATGACACGGTCCACCTGTGCCTCCGTCATTCCCGGAAAACACGGCAACGTGACGATCTCGGCCGCGCTCTGTTCCGTCACCGGCAAATGTTGACGGGGTGAAACGGACCGGCCTGTGTAAACGGCCTGCAAATGATCGGGAATCGGATAATGCACTTCCGTTGCGATCTGCTGCTCGCCAAGATGCGCGCGGAACGAATCACGGTTGCGCACGCGAATGACGTAGAGGTGGGCGACGTAATCCGCATCAACGGATGAAGCGGCCTTAACCGGCAGATCATTGAATGCGGCGTTGTATCGCCGCGCCACGGCTCTACGTTGCGAATTCCAGTCGTTCAGGTGCGGCAATTTTTCGCGCAGGATCGCCGCCTGCAATTCGTCCATGCGGCTATTGCGGCCGCCCGCCAGTGCCACGCTGTACTTGGTGTTCCAGCCGTACTGGCGCAGCATCTTCAGCTTTTGTGCGAGCGCCTGGTCCGAGCATACGGCTGCACCGCCGTCACCCAGTGCGCCCAGATTCTTTGTCGGGTAGAAACTGAAACAGCCGATGGCGCCAAAGCTTCCCGCAATACGCCCTCCGCGCATCGCGCCATGAGCTTGCGCACAATCTTCGACGACGGGAACGCCAGCTTGTGCGGCAATCGCTACGATTTCTTCGATAGCGGCAAGTTGTCCGTACAGATGCGTTACGACGATCGCCTTGGGCTTTTCGCGCGAAAGCAGGTCGCGAAGAGCAGCCGGCGACATGTTCAGCGACGAAGCATCGACGTCGGCGTAAAGCGGGTGGGCTCCGATCGCATTGACCGCCGTGCTGCCGTAAAAGCCCGCGTTTGCAACGAGTGCCACGGAATGCTCAGGCGTTACATCCAGAGCCCGTAACGCGAGCTCCAGCGAGTCGGTTCCATTAGCGAGTGAAACGCAGTTATCGACGCCGATATACTCGGCGAATTCCCGCTCGAAGTTTGTCACTTCATTACCGAGAATGAACCAGTTACTGTTCGCTACCCGATTAAAGGCACCCGTCAGGTCGATACCGCGATTTGAAGCTTCAATGGAAAACAGAGGAACCTTGCCGGCCATAGCGCCTGTACCTCCGCAATGTGATTTACGTCATCACACGCGAGCCGTGCAATGACTTCGATTAAGTTGTTACCGTGTGAAGTGTGCCCGAATCAAATCCGGGAAAGTGACGACGGCAATCGCCTATCATAACTCATCGCGAATGTCGATGTCACGGGGGGCGGGATTGGGCGGGCGCCGGCGGGAGAGACCGGAGGAACCTGCGGGCACAATTGCTGACGATCGAGTAGACGCTGGCCCAAGGCCGCGGTGTCGGGTCAAACGAAACATGGACTGATGCGAGTCTCAACAGGGCGTGCTCTCGGCCGGTCCCTCGTCCATATTCACACTAAAACGCTCGGCCGAGTTGTAAAGACGCTCGACTTTCGGCAAGGGCGATGCAGCCAGACGAGCTTCCCATGCAGAGCAATCCGCCGCCGTCGCCCACGCAGTCACGCTGGTAACGCACGATGGGTCGTCAGCCTCCGTGCCCACATAATGGAAACAATAACCGGGCTGCGTCCTCATGCGCTCGGACAATGCATTAATACGCGCGAGGGCGGTTTCCGCCGCACCAGGAAGCAAACGATGACAATTTTCATATGTTTCCAGAATAGTTGAGGCAGGCTTCGATGTCGCCGGGCACGTAGGCGCGCGACCCGATAATGTCCACTTCCCGATGCCAGATGAAGCGCACGTCCACCTCACCGATATGGCCGCGGTGGAACCGCACGTGAGAATGCGTCCGCCGACCGCCATACAACGTTGCGTAGGAATCCAGGTATCCCCGCCGGTAAAGTTCACGGCAACGTCGACACCTTTCTTCCCGCTCGCGGCCCAGACCGCCTTTGCAAAATCCGGGTTCTGAACGTAGTTCACGACGTGATCGGCACCCAGTTCCTTCAGCTTGCGCCCCTTCTCTTCGGTACTCGTGCAAACGAACACCTCCAGGCCGGCCATCTTGGCAAACTGGAGACAGGCTACGCCGACGCCGCCGCTCGCACCGAGAATCAGGATCTTTTCGCCCTTCCTGATTTTTCCGCGCGTGAACAGCATGCGGTGCGCAGTACCATACGCAATGGGCAACGCTGCAGCGTCGTCAAAGTTCGACCCCATCGGGAATGGCGATCAGTTGCCGCTGATCTGCCGCAATGAACTCGCACAAACCCCCGTTGCCATTTTCACCGAGCACGCCGCCCTCGGGAAAACGGGGAAACAGGACGACACGCTTGCCAAGCCAGTCCTTCGACACGTCGGAGCCGACCTCCCTGACGATGCCCGCAATATCGCCACCGGGGATGCGAGGCATTTCGGTTTTCATATCCGGCATCCCACGCATCACGAATACGTCCATGTAGTTCAACCCGCATGCTTTCACTTCGATCAACGCCTGGTGCGCTGCCGGAGCGGGGACGGGCCAACTGTCGTGTTTAAGCTGGTCCATTCCGCCATGCTGTTGAAGTGCGATGACTTTCATCGTCGATGTCACAAAAAACCTCCGCTGTTTCACTGGATCAGTGCGGATCATCGTATTCGACGGTTTTTTCGGACACAAACAAGTAATAAATTAGGATTGATAGCCTGTGATGATTAATTCAGGACTGGATTGGGGATATGGCGTGGCAGAACCATGTCGGGACGTTGCATCGCCGAGGTTCTCGAAAGCGGGATGGTGGTCATTGCCTGGCCGGCAGGTATGACGACATGCCGAAGCGGTCAGTTCTCCGGCATGGACAAAGTGAAGGCGTCGCTGCCTTTGCCCAACAGCCACTGACTGTGCCGCTTCTGCGGTCCGCATGGTGTCGCATCGTTCATGATGCGTATAGCCGAACACGAACGACATGTCCTGGCCTGCCCGTATCGTTAGCGGTAACGTGCGACCAGCGCCTGATATCGGACGTCATTGGCAAGTGAGCCAAACTCAGGCGACGAGTCCAGCCGGGCAACATCCCGGAACCCTGCCTTGAACGCACTATTCAGATGGTCAATGGCTGCATCTGACTGTCCCTGCTTTGCGGCTGCGGACGCCAGCTGATATTCGGCGGCCGATTGTCCATCTGCTTCCGCTGGTTCGCTTGCCGGTTGCGACCCACCTCGAACGCTTTGCGTCGCCAATGCGGTTTGCTCACCAACTGCCGTCGGACCAGAGTGATTGCCGCCAGACTGCGCCCCGGCAACCGGCGCTGCTTGCGAGACCGACTGCGGCTGAGCAACAATTGGAACCGACGACGCTGCACTGGCCAGCGCAGCGTTATCCACTACCCGGCGGTAGTAAACCTTGCCGACCAGAGGAACCTTGAGAAAGACCCGGTCCGGCCCATCAAAGTAAAAGGTCAGGCCGACGCCGTAGGCAAGGTCGATCGTTACCTGTCCAGACTTTGCCTCAAACCCATGCACCGACATATCGACGTCCGTGCCCGGGCTCGAGATTTCCTTTTCGCTGACCACGATCTCGGGCCCGACAGGTAATTGCGCACTAAACACCTGGACGCGCTCCGCACGCCAATGCCCAATGATCGTCGGCGGACCGGATTTTGAACACGCTGCCGCGAAGGCGAGCGTGCTCAAAGCCAGCATTGTTCTCAGCCCCGGTCTCATCACGTAGTCGTGCGGTACTTCTTCACCAGAGCAGTGAAGCGCGGGTCATTGCGAATGCCGTCCAGGTCCGGATCCTTCTGCATCTCGTCGAAATACGCAAATCCGTTCAGAAAGCTCGCTTCGAACTGTTTGAGCGCGTCGTCGGTACGCCCCTGCTTGAGTCGCAGAACAGCCATGTTGTAGTAGACCAGCGACTGCTTGGGATCGCGAATGGCGGCATCGTTCAATTCTTTTTCCGCATCGTCGAGTTTGCCCTGCGACATCTGGGCGATGGCGACCTTCACCATTTCCTTCGCGGCGACCTGATTGCTGGCCGACTCGGCTCCCGATGCGTCGCCTTGTGAGAGCTTCGTATCGCTATCCTTGCGCTGGGCGGTGATGTCCGCCTCGGACGGAGAAATTCCGACGTTCGCGGCTGCGACCGGTGAACTGGCGGACGCAATAGCGACTACTGCGGCCGAAGTCGATGCGGCGCCGTTGAGCGGAGCAGCCACGATCTGCGCAGTTGCCTCTGAGGCCGAGTGCGAACGCTTATAAAAGAGACCGCCTCCGGCGCCGATGACCACGACGACAGCTACGGCAACCGCTGCTCCGATCAACTTCCTGTTTGGACCTTTCGCGATCGCGGACGTCTGCAGCTCAAGCAACGTCGAACAGTCCGGGCAATGGAGATCCTCGCCCGGCGAACGAACGAAGATTTCGCCGGCGTTCGCCTTTTCGCAATCTCCGATGGTGGGACACTTGTAAGTTGGCATGTTCCAGTTTTCAGTCTTGAGTGTTGGATGACTATTATTCGGCGACGGCCTGAAGGCCGATGATGTCCCGGATGGATTGCTGCATCGCGCTCAAGGCCAGATATTGGGGATCCTGGTCGTCGTCGCCAGCCTCGGCGAAACGCGCGGTAGCAAAGTCGATGTAACGGTCGAACAATTTCTGCTTCTCGTCCTTGTGCTTGAGCTCGGCGTCAACGCGCTTGCTCACTTCCCGCTCGATCAAAGTCTGGATGTCGGCGGGAAGCTCATCGTCAATGACGGTTTGCCACGTGCCGCCGCGCAACACCTTCGACGCCGGCAAGCCATTTGCCTTGTAAATGAAAGCCCACTCCTGCTCGCCCGTAGTTTTGTTCTCGCGCTGCCTGATCATTTCCATGAGTCGAGCGACAAGCAGGTATGGTTTGCGCTTCGCCTGCGCCGCCACTTCAGCCGACGACCGTGCGTATAGCGGCGGCAGCTTTTTGCCGTCTCCGTCGCTGTGCAGCAGATGCGACTCGTTGAAGTCGCCGAGCAGTCCGTCGTAGTGGCGCTTTAGCATCGACAGCGTGTCGATGAAACGCACCGGCATGAGCGATGCAATTTTCAGAATGACGATCTCGTTCGAGAGCTTGCCTGGCGCAACAACCGTATCCGAAGCGGGATCCTTCTGCTGTTCGAACAGCGTTGCGAGCCCCGCGTGGAAATCCTTCTGGCTTTCGCACTCCGGCAGGAACACCGCCACCGTGTTCGCCGTACCGCGTGAACCGCCAGCGTTGTTCGACACCGAGCGGTCGACTTCCGTCTTGTTGTACTGAATCATCGTGCCGGACTTTTCATACAGCCCCGACACAAAAGCCTTCAGGCCATTCTGGTTGGCGTCATACTGCTTTTGCAGACGCTCCACGATGTTGACCTGCAGCACCGGCGGCAAAGTTTTCGAAATCTCCGCGTGTGCCATTTCGACGATCGTGGCGGACGTTTGCGAAATCGTGGAAATGATGGATCCCAGCGATACGTTTCGCACGAGCTTATCGAACGAATCGACCTCCGCGCCTGCCAGATCAATGACGGACTGACGCACCTTCTGCGTGCGGGCAATCTGGCTCGGTTCGTCGACCACGACCGCCTTCATGATGTTGCTGATTGCGTTGCGGTCGAAAATTCGCTGCTGATAGATTGCATCCGCACCGGCGAGCCGCGCCGCCTGCTCCTGATGCACCTTCTCTGTCGCAGCGGCAAGAAGCTGGTGCAAATCGTCGATGTGGCCACGCAGCGAGGTGAGTTCGTCCTTGATGAAAGGAACGAGACTGCCGGCGAACTTGTGCCCTTCCTGCAAAGTACGCATTGCGTACAGATCCTGATAGCGGGCGGTGATCTCGGCGAACAGTGCGCCGCGCTTATCAGTCAGATGCTGACCGAAAAAGCCGACCTTGTTGAACTGCGTGGACAACTCGTCGATGCTCTGCTGGACGGCTGCCTGCGAAGCCGGAGCCTTGGTGATCTCGTCGGCAAATACGGCCTGACGCTCGCCAAGCAGTGCAATCAAGGCATCTGTGAACTGGCGCAACTGGATCAGGGAGTGCGTACCGATCTTCCAGCGACCGAACAGCTCCTTTTCGATCTGACGCCCAATATGCCGCGCCATTTCGAGTCGAGCATTTCCCTTGATTTCGTAAAACTTGCGAACGCCGCCAAGCTTTCTGTAGGTTTCGTCGAAGACTTTCGCGAGGCGAGTGTTAAGCGCATGCGTCCAGGTCGTTTGCTCGAGCGTGGAGTCATTTCGAATGTCCGGCGCCACGACGCCAACGACCTGCTTCCAGAATTCATTGGCCGGCTTCCAGCCGCCGCTCTTTGCATCATCCTCGAGGATCCCCACTTCCAGCATCAGATGCTGGTCGCTGAGCAACATGCCCTGCAGCGTATCCGGCTTGCGCGCTTCGCTACCCCAGTCCTTCTGAACAGGCTCGTCTGCGTAACCCTCCCCCTGACGGAAATTGTTGAACATCAACTGCCGGGTTGCCTGCTCGGCAAACCCGTACGCGAGATATTCCTTGATTTCCTGCTCTGGAACGACAATGCGTTCGACCCCGAACGACAGGAACAGCTTGGCGCGCGCCTTGCCGATTCCATCTTCGCTTTCAAAGTTCTTGATGTCGTTTTCGCCCTTCTCCGCGCGGCCGAGGCCTTCCCACTCCTTGTTCAGAGTCTTCTGATAGATGAACTCCGCAACGATCCGAGGGATTTCCGAGTCGATATCGAACTGGATGTTGTGCTCGTTGAGGTTACTCACGAGATAACAACCGTTGAAATAGACATCGTGCTCCATAGCGGAGCCGTCAAGCACATTCGCAGGGTGATATTTGCCGACCGCCATCGCGTTCAGCTCCGCGAGCGCGGCGTAGCCGTTCGCGTAGTAATTCGATGAACCGGCCACATCGCGTACACGGCGGGAATCCTTCTCTGGAAGCAGCGCGTAGATGATGATCCTGTAGCGGTCCTGGTCCGGATACTTGTTTCGAATCAGTGCAACCGCATCGACGACCGAGCCGCTGCCAGTTCCGCCGGCGAGGCCGCAAACCACGTGAATCACTGCCCCAGCCCGCCCGGGGCCTTCCTGGAGCACCCGCATCCGGTCTTCTACAGCCTTGACGAATTGCGATGCATTCTGTGCAAACACAAGTCGGCCCAACTTGCGACGCTGTGCCGCGCCGGCGATACCGGGTTTCACAAAGTCAAAGACACTCTTGGGTTCAACCCAGTCACGCAGCCCCGGGAACGAATTCGGGTCGTCAAGAACCGGACGAACACTGCTCGCCGTATTGATCATGTACTGGCTGCGGGCGAGATCGATCTCCTTGCCGAGAACCTTCCACTCGTCGTGTTTGTCGACTTCGTCGGTGGATGTGTCGACATACAGATACTCGAACCGCGCTTCCGACGCACTGTTTCCCTGTGCATCCTTGTTTCGTTCAATTGTCTTTCTCAGATTGCGGATGATCTTGCCGCCAGACCCGCCGAGTCCGATGATCAGATGGTTATGTTCCATGTCTTCCAGGTCTCTGTTACGTGCGTCGCGAACCGCTTGCGGGCGGTCCGCACGATTATTCGTGCGCGAGGTTGATCTTGAGGTACAGGTTCTGGTCGCTCCTGGTCGTATGTTTCACGACGTAAGATGCAACCTGGCCGCCCGCAGCCGGTGTCTGATCGTCGCTGAAAACGATGCCCTTGGCGCTATATCCGGCGGCGTCCGCTTGCGCGACCTGCGCGGCGCAGCCGGCGGTCTGATCCGGCGCAAACGCGATACCCTTGGCAGCGTAATCAGGCGACGCGCTCGCAAGCTGGAGAGGAGCCGTAGCGTCTGAAGCGGCAGTGGCAGCTGCAATCACTGTCGTGCTCGCGGCCGGACACGAGCCGGCTTCCGCGGTCTGCAGATTTGCCGGGCTGGAAACGAGGTCAGGCGCCGCGGTACGCAGGCGGCGCGTGATGTCCCCATGCGCGCGTTCCGGCGACAGATACACCATGAGCTTTTCCATTCCGGGCTTGTCGTCGAACTGGAAAGAGCCCTTCGCCGGGAAGAAAACAATACCCATTGCATCGACAAAATTATCCTGCGACGGCTGCGGATAAATTTGCGTGATGCTCCCGTCCGGTGCCTCATTCAGGATGTACACGTACGACGGGCGGTTGACCTTGACACCAAGCTGGAACTTCTCGCCGCTCCTGAAGATGCGACGCGTCAGTACGTCGTGCGTCGTGCCGTCGTCGTCTTTGAGACGGACGAAGTAGCTCGCGCCAATCTGCGGAGCACGCTTTTTCTTCTGCGAAACTTTTACCGGCATCGGCACCTGGCTTTCCGGGCTTTGCACCGCTGCCACTGCATTGTTTGCATCCGCGCCCTGCTTTTGCCCGGTACCAACCGCAACAACGGAATCGTTCGCCGAGAAAAAGAGGGACTTCGCGGAATAGGCCTCCTGCGCGATCGCGTGCGTCGTCAGAGCGGCAAGAGAGAGTGCCACGATTGAATATCGCATATTTATCCTCTGGTTTTTCAGGCGCTCGACGAGCAGGCGCCACTGGTAGTTAATTGATTGCGTTCTGGTCGTCTGGAATCGTCGAGTATTGGCGAGGCGTCTGATGCTCCTTGCCGTGGCTCGCCTCGACTGCCTTGATGGACGTGAAAGCACGCGCATCCCGGAACGCGGGACCGAGTTGGCCATTGTTGCGATCCAGATAGGCGAACAGAGACTGTGTGAAAAACGACCCCTTGATTTGCCCCTCACCGGCAATCGGACTCTCGAAGGTGTTTCCTCCCGAAGGCCCCCATGACTTTTCGTTGACGCTCGTCGCCGTGATAATGGTGTAGCCATTGCGGGTGCGATCGATGGTCGCGGGTGCCTTTGCGGTGCCGACTTTGTCCCCCGGGTCGGCGGCAAAACGGATGCCCTTTGACGTGAAATCCGCTGTCGTCCACGAAGCCAGTGAAATTCCCGCACGCTCTTTCTCACCACCATTAGTTTGCAGAATGTAGGCGGTACTTTCATCCCGGATATCGTCGAGCATGTCGCCGCTGTAGCAGGTGTCGATCAACACACGCGTCGAATGGCTCGGCCTGCGCGCGACGTTCTGCACCAATGTGTCAGGAACCGAATGCTTTTGAATGTAGAGATAGAACTCCGTCGCATCATTCATCCGCATCGTGTTTCTGTCACCCGAGTCGTAAGCGACAATCGACATTTTTCGATAGTCCTGACCACCGGGCGTGGGCACTGGCGGCGTGCCGTGACTGGAGATATAAATGAAGACGTCGTCGTTCGGACCGATATTCCGATCAAGGTTGTTCAGCGCCGCCTCGATATTTGCCTGGGTCGCTCGCTCATCCAGCAACGTCGTTACCGAGTAGCCGGCCCGCTTCAGATACCCCTGTACGACAATGGCGTCGTCCCTGCCCTGAATTTCTTTCAGATTGCGCGAATCGGCGAAATGGTTCAAACCCACAACCAGGGCCCGCTTGACGGCAACGCTCGACCTCGGTGGGCCGTCGTGGGCATATGAGTTGAGCGCCTTGCCCGCCGCGACTTCCCAGCGCTTTTCCTTGATGTTCTGCGGGTAGAAGGGCGAGGTGGACTTCATGCCGACAATGGACTGCACAATCGTGAAGGCCTGATCGACCTCGTCCTCGTTCCGGTAGTTGCCGGTCAGCTGGACGCGCCCGGTAGCGTCACGGGATATATCCGCGTACTCAAGGCCGTGCTCACGAAATTTGACCTTGATCCGGTCAAACAGAGGCTGAGGAACGTTATAGGCGCGATAGGCGTTCTGATAGCCCGGCAGGCTACTGGCGGCACACGCGGTCAGCAACAGCGATCCGCACACTATGGCGACGCGCGCAAGAGATAGGTTCATCACGTACAGATAGAGCACAGCGGCACCCGCCCGAGCAACCGGAAACATGCATGCAGACGGACAACGCCACAGGTTTTCGGGAAAAGGCGTCGAACAGCCATGGCCGGCCGGTCGTAACCGGTCGGCCATTCAATTATTCCTTGACGGTGAATGTCTGCGACGCGACTGACGGCGGACGGTCCGCTGCGGCCACGCTGAACTGCACCCGGTACACGCTACCTGCCTTGGCATCGTGCGGAATCGGAATATGCACGGTGTCCTTCTGCTCGCCAGGTTCGAAGGTATGCTGCTCTGACGTCCGCCCAGGGAACGGAACCTCGGTCTCCTTGTCATCCGATACGCTGTATAACTTGCGCTCGATAGTCACCGGTGCTTCCGCACCGTCTGGAGTCATCAGAATGAACGAACTGCTGACATTCGCCTGGCCGTCGGCTTTAACCGTGCCGCCGACTTCCACGGATTCCGCGCGAGTGATGATTCCCTGAGCCGGCTTGTATTTGATAGCCCGCTTGACGTTATCGTAGTCCTTCGTCCGCTGGATATCGGACTCTGGCAGCCACGCCGGATTCTTCTTGAAGCAGGTGTTGACGGCCGTGTAGTACGCCGTCGCAAATCCGGCCACGCCGCCCACGGCCGCGCCGATGAGTGCGCCTTTGACAGCATCGTCCTTTTTGTGAGAGACGAGCATCGCGGTCAAGCCGGTCAATGCTCCGATACCGACGCCCTTGGCTGTCGAGACAATCTGTTCGTGCTTCACGCAGGAATTCAGATCGTCGTTGGCGGACTCCTGCGCATTGGCGCTAAATCCGACAAACAGCAGCCCCGTGGCGACTGTCATGCAGACCGCCGTCTTCAAATGTTTTTTTCTGGTCATCATTTTCGATTGTATTTTTAACGACACACCGCAGCGTCGCCGGCCTGCGACAGATGTGGCTTGGCAGTTCGCCACGACATCCTGTACTTGTGCGAGCGCTCTGCCCTTGGAGCACACGCACGAATTGATTGTCGGCCGATCCTGACAAAACTTTAGCGTTTCAGCTCGAAAATGATACGGTTGGTTGCGCTGTTTGACAGAGGACTCAACAGACCATGAAGGTTTGCTCCTGGAAAAAGGCCTGAAAAAACTGGAAGAGCAAAACGTTTTCGTTTATCGATTTGGTCTCCCTCTCCCCCGAGTTCTATTCGTTCCGAAGCGGTATCGGGAAATCGAGCAGCGGCGCGTGCTGCTGGCAGCCGTACATGTCTGATTCGCCGAGTCGCCCTTGCGGCAACTGGCGGCGCATTGTCACCTTGATCGCCTGGCCGCGCGGAACCGCAAATATCGACGTGATCGCGCTTTCCCGCACGCCGAACAACTCTGCCATCGCGGCCTTCGTAAAACGGCGCGATTCCCACACTGTGGTGAAATGAGCGGCGTCCTCGAACATTACATCGAACGTAAGCAGAAACGGTCCGGCATTCTTGCTGCGAATCACCGTTGCGAGCGACGAAAGCGGAACGGTCGTCATGATGAAAGCGCCGCACCGATCCCCGCATCGCGCGAGCGTGCATGCACCGTGCACATGCGGCCGAGGCGATGCGCTTCCTTCGCGATCGTCGCGAACTCTTCATCCATGTATGCGGCGCCGTCGAGCGAGTCGGGTGTGATCAGCGAATCATTGGAACCGGACACCTTGATCGCATCGACGCCGTCTTTCACCTGATAACGGATCTGCTCGATCAGATCGCTCGCGTCGCGGATCAGCACGCCCACGTGGCCCGGCGGAAATTCCATGCTATTCGGAAACGAATCCTCGAGACCCTGATGCGAGGTGAGCTGCCGCCCGCTCACCGCAAAACGCGGCCCGTCGAACATGCCACTATCGATTGCATCGCGCACCGATTGCGCGACGTTGTACGTTGTTGCCGCGTCGAACGCGCTCGTCACGCCGGCCTGCAGCACCTTCTTCGCATGCCAGATCGCCTTGAGCGCGCGAAACTCGACCGGCGTGTAGAGCGCAAGCTCCTCTTCCGAACGCGCCTCGCCGAAGGAGATGTGAGTGCGCGCGTCGATCAGCCCGGGCATGATGCTGCGCCCGGCAACGCGATTCGTTCGAACGCATCGGTACAAAAGCGCTCGGGCAGCGCGGTTTTTTCGCCGACCCATGCAATGCGCTCACCTTCGATCGCAACCGCGCCGTGCAAGCGTGGTGCGTTTAACGGTCCGTCAATCACTTTGCCCACTAGAACGTAGCCGTGTTTCGCTTTGCTTTGCTTTGCTTTGCTTTGCTTTGCTTTGCCATGTCAGTGACTTCCTGGTTCGCCGCCAAAAAATGCATTGGCCAGCAGCAGAAACTTGCTGGGCTGCTCATACGCGATCGAATGCGAGCAGTGCGCAAGCAACGCGACGTCGGCGTGCGGTAATGAGCGGCTGAGCGCCAGGGTAAGTGAATCGGGCGGAAAGCCCGGATCGTCGCGCCCGTGCAGCATCAACACGTCGGCGTGAATGCGCGCGAGTTCGTCGTCCAGCACGAGCCGGTCGATATAGCGCTGCTTTTCGCCCTCGAACATCGCCGAGAAATAGCGCCGGTAATCGCCGTCGAAGAGAATCTTTTCGCGGGCGGATAGATACGCTTCATCGATCAGCGCGGCGCGGTCGGCGGGAAAGGTCCACACGCGCCGCACGGCTTCTTCATCGGAAACGGCGCACCGAGCGTCGCGGTCGTCATCACTTTCGACACGCGTGCTTCGCTCGCCG
This sequence comes from Paraburkholderia dioscoreae, assembly GCF_902459535.1. NCBI lineage: Bacteria > Pseudomonadati > Pseudomonadota > Betaproteobacteria > Burkholderiales > Burkholderiaceae > Paraburkholderia > Paraburkholderia dioscoreae. The sequence goes on along the minus strand of NZ_LR699554.1, from coordinate 591,586 downwards.
CGAGCTTCAGTGCCAACGCGCCGCCGAGCGAATGGCCGATCAGCCCGATCCGCTCGCCCGGCATCTGCGCGATCGCGGGACGCGGCATCGTCGCGACCACGCCTGCGCTCGCGACCGCCGCGTTGAGCAGCGGACAGCTCATCGAACCGTTTCCGCTGCGCGTACCGCTCAGCGACACGTATTGCGTCGTCAGCAGTCCGGCTGCGTCGGCACGTGAAGTGGTTTCGCTCTTTCGCGATTGGCTGCTCGAAGAAGGACGCAATTCTCCTTGAGCATCGCGATTCAACCAACGTCGCTTCAACTGGCCACGAGCGCTCTCAGTCGCGCAAGCGATTCCTTCACGATCTCGCCGTAGCTGCGTCGCTCGGATTCGCCTACCCATTGTGCGAACGCGACCCGAAAGACGGCGATGCCGGCCTCGGCCGCGAGGCTCGCGTCCGGCTCGCCGACACCGCGCTCGCGCAGCGCCTGCGCGAGTGCCGCGGACAGCGTCGCCAGTTTGATCAGCTCACGCTCGCGCAGGTCCGTGTTGGCCGCGATCACCGTGCTGCGCATGCGCGCGAACGGGCGCCGGTCGTCATCGAAGAAATCTCCGGCCTTCGTCAAGGCGGCGGCGAGCGCGTCTACCGCCGATGCCTCGGCCGGCGCCTGGGCCAACGCATCGACCATCGTCTGCTGAAGACGTTCGGAACCGTTGAACAGCACTTCGCGCTTATCCGCGAAGTAGCGAAAGAACGTTCGCGCAGTCAGCCCCGCGCGCTCCGCGATGGCTGCCACGGTCGTCTGTTCGTAACCGATCTCTCCGAACAGTTCGATGGCCGCCGCACGGAAACGGCTCTCGGCATCGGGCTCCCAGCGACCCATATTTTTTCTCTCTTGTGTTGACACAGAGTGACATCGTAAGCCTATACTGATGTCACTCAATGACATCGCGGATGTATCTCATGCGAATTCTCGTCACCGGCGCCTCGGGCTGGATCGGCTCGGCCAGCGTCAAAGAACTCATCTCGGCGGGACACCACGTTCTCGGCCTCGCCCGCAACGACGAATCCGCAGCCAAGATCGCCAGGCTTGGTGCCGAAGTGGTGCGCGGCAGCCTGGACGACCTCGCCAGCCTGCGCGGCGCAGCCACGCTAGCCGAGGGCGTCGTGCACCTCGGCTACAACCACGACTTCTCGCAGATGGCGGCTGCGGCACAGACCGATCGCGCGGCCATCGACACGTTCGCCGACGTGTTGCAAGGCACTGGCGGCCCGCTGCTGATCGCCTCGGGCACGCTGGGGCTAGCCCCGGGCCGCGTGGGCACCGAGGAGGACATGCCGGGCGCCGGGGTCCACCCGCGCATCGCCAACGCGGCCTACACACTGGGCCTCGCCGAGCGCGATATCCGGTCGATGGTCGTGCGCTTTGCGCCGACGGTGCACGGCGCGGGCGGCGACCACGGATTCGTCGCGGTGCTGGCGCGCATCGCTCGCGAAAAGCGCGTTTCAGGCTACATCGGCGAGGGCCAGAACCGCTGGCCGGCGGTGAACCGGCTCGATGCCGGCAAGCTCGTGCAACTCGCGATCGACAAGGCGACGCCGGGCAGCGTGCTGCACGCCGTCGCCGAAGAGGGCGTCGCTACGCGCGACATCGCGACGGCGCTCGGTCAGTTCCTGGACGTGCCGGTGGAATCGATTCCCGTCGACCGCGCACAGGCTCACTTTGACTGGCTGGGCATGTTCTTCGGTGCCGACGCCCCGGCCTCCAGCGCACGCACGCGTTCGCTGCTGGGTTGGGCGCCGACGCACGGGACGCTGTTGGAGGATATTGCGGCCGGACACTACCCCGGGAACTGAGTGCTCTGATATGGCGGGACGCCAGTAGACGGGAAGTCTGGTTTTGCTCCTCTCGCGATTCATCGTTGGTCGTATCGCCAGAGTTCGATGCGACCTGTGAACCCGAAGCGACCTTGGCATCGCGTACCTCGGACAGGCACTTGAACGGATGCGTCGTGAGCGCGCCGATCTCGGTCAGTCAAGGCCACCCGCAAACCACCTACATCTCATCCGCGACCTGATTCCGCAGCGTCCCGATCCGCGAAATCTCCACTTCGACCACGTCGCCGGCTTTCATCCATAGCGGCGGATCGCGGAACGCGCCCACGCCGCCCGTCGTGCCGGTGATGATCCCGTCGCCCGGCAGCAGCGTGCAGAACGTCGAGCAATATTCGATCAGTTGCGGTATCGGGAAAATCAGGTCGTCGGTGGTGGCCCGCGGCATGACCTCACCGTTCAGGCGCGTGGTCAGCGAAAGCCGCGACGGATCGCCGACTTCGTCGCGCGTAACCAGCCACGGCCCGAAGCCGCCCGTCTGCGGAAAGTTCTTGCCCGGCGTGAACTGCGACGCACGCTGCCGTCGTTGTAGCAGGCATAGCCGGCGATCACGTCGAATGCATCCGCCGCCCTCACGTGACGCGCGCCTGCCGATCACGACGGCAAGCTCGCCCTCGAAATCGAGCCGCTCCGATACCGACGGACGAACGATCGGCGCGTCGTGCGCCGTCTGCGAGTCGGCAAAGCGCGCGAAGATCATCGGTTTGTCGGGCACCTCGCGTCCGGTCTCCTTGACGTGCGAAAGGTAATTGATGCCAACGCAGAGGATTTTCTGTGGATCGGGAATCACGGGCAGCAGTTCGACGTCGGCGAATGCAAGCGTGACGTCCGCCCGCGCTGCGTGGTCGGCGAGCGCACCGAGCGATTCGCGCTCCAGCGCTTCTTTCAACGTGGCGCCGAGGCGCGTGGCAAACGGTGCGGCATCGACGATTCCGCCATCGACGACGACCCCATATGACGAACGCCCCGCGTGGAGAAAGCTGACGAGTTTCATTGGAACGAGGCTCCTGCTCCGGCGCGCCGCCCGCCGACCATATCGCGCGATGCGAACGGCGGAGACCGGCCCGGAGATATACGGTTTAAGGTCAGGCGCTACCGAGCGCGCCCTGATTGACGAGTGAAACGGGACTGGCGATATGGCGCGCGCGCGGACTGCACCGAGTGCGGCGCTTCGCGCACGTCGTCCGTGCCCATGAAGCGCCGGACGCGTTCGGCATCCGCACGGTGGCGGATCTCGTCGGGCGACGCCGCCATCTTGACGACGCCGTCCTCCATGAACACGATGCGATCGGAGATCGACATCGCGAAGTCCATTTCGTGCGTGACGATCAGCATCGTCATCCCCTCGTCGGCGAGCGTGGAAATCACCTTCAGCACATCGCCGACGAGTTCCGGGTCCAGCGCGGAAGTCGGCTCGTCGAACAGCATGACGGCCGGTTCCATCGCCAGCGCCCGCGCAATGGCCACGCGTTGCTGCTGGCCGCCCGACAACTGATGCGGATACTTGTCCGCGTGAGCGAGCAAGCCGACCTTGTCCAGCAAACGAAGCGCCTGCACACGCGCCTCGGCCAGATTACGGCGGCCGTGATAACGCGGCGCGAGAGCATCACGTTATCGACGATGGTCCGATGGGGATCGTAATATCGGGGCTGGCGCAATTGTTATTCATTCAGACATTGCGGGCCTATTTGGCTCATGCGCCGAACGGCGACGAGGGGTGGTTGAAAGGCTTTGGCGACCAACGGTTAGCCATTGTGCTCAGTAGCATTGCGGTCGGGTACTCATCCGAGAGTGCCTTCAGCAGCGCATTCAAGCGTGTAATGGCTGTTGCCCCCGGTCAGTATCGGCGGACAACACAGGGGGAAGGCGAGGTGCAGCAAACGCCTGGCAAATCCGACACGCTCCACTTCTAGGTGCAATAGCCTGGACTAATGTGACAGCCGCGCGACCCATGCGCGAACTGGCGCCGACCCGGTCCGCCCACAATTCCGGCAAAGCTTGACGTCTTGTCGTCTTGACGTCGCAACCGTCGCACCTTGATTATGTCTCGGTCAGTTGAAACCATCCGACCGCTTCCGAGAGTTTTCGCGACTGTTCCTTGAGAAAGTCAGCGATCGCCGATGACTCCTCGACAAGGGCCGCATTCTGCTGGGTCAGCTCGTCGAGTTGGGACACCGCCTGGTTGACCTACGCGATGCCGACGCCTTGCTCGTCCGATGCAAGCGCCATTGCCGCTACGATGGCGCCGACGCGCTGGGCGCTGCCGACGACTTCATGCATCGCATCCCCGGCGCTCGATGCCAGTTGCGCGCCCGAGCCAACCTTGCTAGCCGAATCGTCGATCAGTTGCTTGATTTCCTTCGTCGCCTGCGCACAGCTTTGCGCAAGCGTGCGTACTTCGCCGGCAACGACGGCAAAGCCCCTGCCCGGCCACGTCCCAAGTGACGACGCTGCGACCAAACTCCTCTGGCTGGCGCTGAACAACATCACCGCAGACTGGAGTCGCGCCGCGCACGACTGGAAAGCGGCAATGAACCGATCGGCCTGCCAGCAGGCGGACCTTTATCTGTCTTGCACACGAAAATTCAGACAGTCCCGCGACAACTGCCGCCCCTAGCGTCCCCTCCCCACCCCCAACTCATAAGCATAAGCAAACCCTAACAACGCCCCCTCGTCCCATTGCCGCCCCACAAAAATCACCCCAAACGGCGCCCCCGACGCGTAAAACCCCGCAGGCACCGCAATCCCCGGCAAACCCGCAATATTGATCTCACCTACCGTCGTCTCCTGAATGACATCCTTACCATGAAGCGCAGGAAGCTCACCTCGCATCTGCGGAAACACCAGTGCATCGAGCCGTTGCGCATCCATCACCGCATTGAAAATCCGCAGATAACGCGCCTTCACTTCGACGAATTCAGGCATCTCCGGCGGCACCGACGGATCAGCCAGCGCGGCCTTGAAATCCGCGAGACTATGCATATACCGCAGTATCCCCTGCGCCCCAAAAACATCGTCGCCCTTCGTCGCCGCAGCGAATTCCGCGAAGGTCTTCAGCGACGCATGCTTGCCGAGTCGCTGAAGATACTTCTCCAGATCATACGGAATCGACTCGAGACCGCGCGCATCGAAATGCGCCAGCGGCGGAGTCGGCTTCCTCAGTTCGGCGAACCCGGAGCCCGCGAACGGATCGTCGACGAGAATCGCACCCAGACCAACCAGTTCGCCCTTGACCCGCTCATACAGCACGGCAGCTTCATCGGACAACGGTTGATTGCGCCAGCCCGGGCCATACAGACCGATGCGCTTGCCGTTCAACGCCTTCGGGTCTAGCGCCGCGGTATAACCACCTTCCGGTTGCCGGCCGACGCTCGCGAGCGTCTTCGGATCTTCGCTCGAATAGCCCGCGAGCACGTCGAGGCACAGCGCGGCATCCCTCACGTTTCGTGCAATGGGCCCCACCACATCGCGATTACCCGACAGCGGCACCACGCCCGCATTCGGCACCAGCCCGATAGTCGGTTTGATTCCAACGAGGTTCTGCGCCGACGCGGGGTTCTGAATCGATCCGCCGGTCTCTTCCGCGAGGCCGAGTACAGCCATGCACGACGCAACCGCCGATGCCGTCCCCGCACTGCTGCCGCCTGGCACCCGATCGGGCATCACTACATTGATCGTGGGGCCGGCCCAGCTATCGTTCGCATGCGAGCCGGTATGGCTCAGGATCGGCACGTTCGTCTTGCCGAGCAGAATCGCACCCGCGCGGCGCATCCGCGCGACGACCGGCGCATCACGCTCGGGCATGAGGTCGACGCCGCCTTTCTTGCTGTACAACTTCGCCCATCCCGCGGTAGTCGGAAAGCCGACCATGTCCATAGGATCCTTGATGACGACCGGCACCCCCGCAAGCGGACCCAGCGGTTCACCGGCAGCGCGCCGTTCGTCGATCCGGCGCGCGTCGTCGATTGCCGCCGGGTTCAGGAAGATCACTGCGTTGTACTTCCCGTTGTCGCGCTCGATCCTGGCGAAACAGGCGCGCGCCAGCTGCTCGGCCGTGAATGTGCCGGCCTTGAAACCCGCCTGTACGGCCTCGACCGTCAGGGCGTCCAGATCGATATCCATCGCACTGCCTCGTTCCATTCCATGCTCCTCTTGAGTTGACCGCGTGTCAGAGCTGCACGCCGCGCGTGAGTGCTCCGTCGACGACGAAGTTCGTGCCGCTCACAAAGCTCGCCGCCGGACTCGCGATGAACGCCACCGCGTTGGCGATTTCCTGCGGGCGTCCCATGCGCCCGGTCGGATTCAATGCGAGTGCGCGTTCGAATAGTGCCGCATCGTTATGCTCGATCCAGTCCCACACGCCGCCCTCGAAATAGACATTGCCGGGCGACACCGTGTTTGCGCGAATGCCTTTCGACGCGAGCTGATTCGCGAGCCCCTGCATGTAATGAACGAGCGCGGCCTTGAACACGCCATAAGGACCCGCTGCGAAATCGATCTCGCGTCCCGAGACGCTCGATATCGCGACGATCGACGCGGCCCGGCTCGCTTCGAGATACGGCATCGCCGCTTCGACGAGATTGACGGTGCCGAGCAGATCGGTCTCGAACTCCTTGCGCCACGATTGAATGTCGTTGCCGATTGCGAGCGCGCTCACATTCGCCACCACGATATCGAGGCCGCTCCACTCCGAGCCGATACGCTCGACCCACGCTTTCAGCGCGGCGCCATCCGATACATCGACTGCCGCGCCCGAGGCCCGCGCGCCGCTCAGTTCGGCGAGCGCGCTTACGGTCACGTCGACAGCAGCCTGATCGCGTGCGCATATGGCGACCTCAGCACCTTCCGCTGCGAGCGTCCGCGCAATGGCGAGTCCAATGCCCTTGGTACCGCCGGTCACGATCGCCTTCAAACCCTTCAATTGCAGATCCATGTTCGAAGCTCCGGTGCAGATGTTTGCATGTCTGTTAATCGATCGAGCGACGGCGCGCTCACTCTATATCGCGTCCCTCGCCTGACGTCATGCCGCGAGAAATCTGCAGCACTTCGCCTGCCTGAATGACGGAGTGGCAGATGTCGTCGATAGTTATGCGCTTCTCCATCGCCTGCGCGCGCAGCATGTCGTACGCCTCGCGTTCGCTCACGCGATGCATGGTCATCAGAATTTTTTTCGCTTCCTGCAAATGCCGGCTGTCGAGCAGCTTCTGTTCCAACTTGGCGATACGCTGCGCGTGCTGGCGCGAACGCTTTGCGTGATACAGCGCCATCACCACGGTCGACAGCAACCCCGATGCGCGCACCGGCGTCGTCACGATGCCGTCCGCTCCGAGCTTGATCGCCTGATCGATGAAGGTCGGATTCTCGTAGGCCACCACGCAGATGACGGGCGGCGCATCCGGTCCCGACCATTCGCCCTTCGGCGCGCGCTCGTCAGGCCGCAACGCGCGGAACACCAGGTCGACACGCTCCGGCAACGTCTCCACGGGCGGCCAGCATCGTTCGACCTGAAAACCCATGCGCCGAAGGTGGTTCGTGAGCGTCACCCCGTCGTCGTCGTCGGGATGGAAAACGACCACGTGCGCATTGCGCTCGAGGATCGAACTCGTGAGGCTGCGTTGGCCTCTGTCCGGGCGCGCGCTCACGTCAGTAGTCCCGCGTGCTCAATTTCGTGACCCAGTCCCCGAGCGTCTGACGCGTCATGTAGGGATCTGGCCCGACGGCGAACTTCGATTCGCGCAGGATAGTGAACTGGCCGTCGGCATTGGCGCGGCCAATGCGCGGATAGAGGGCCATGTGATGGTTGACCGGATCGATGCGCACCCGGCCTTGCGGCGCGGTGAACTCCGAGCCGAGCAGATGCGGCATGATGGTGCCGAGTTCATCCGAGCCGGCACGCGCGAACGCTTCGGCGAACATATGCATCTGATAGTAGGCGGCTTCCCAGTTCATGTCGGTTGGCGTGTGCGCGCCGAAGCGCGCCTGATGATGTCGCACCGCGCGATGATTCTCCGGCGTATCGATGCTCTGAAAATAAGGCGCAGCCGTGAAATGTCCTGTCGCGATGCCGCGTTCCATCGCGTGAATCTCGGTCTCGGACGTGTTGAGGCTGCCGATCGGCATGCTGGCCGGATCGAGGTCCGCGCGCGCATAGGCCTCGTAAAGATAAGGCACCGTCTCTCCGATCACTGTGCAGAAGATCCAGTCCGGCGACTTGCGCCCGATATCCGCGACCACCTGGTCGAACTGGTCGCGCGTGGCATCGAGCGACAAATAGCGCTCGCCGAGGATCGCGCCTTCGGGATGCTGAAGCAGTAGCTCCTGCATCGTCCGGTTGCATTCGTACGGATAGACATAGCTCGAACCGACAAAGTACACGCGCGCGCCGAACGTCTCCGTCATGAAGTCGGCGAGTTGCACACCGTTCTGGTTAGGCGACGCGCCGCTATAGATGATGTTGTCCGAATACTCGAAGCCCTCGTACATCTGCGCATAGATCAGCAGCCGGTTGTGCTTCTCGACGACGGGCAGCATCGCCTTGCGGCTGGTCGACGTATAACCGCCGAAAATGGTATTGACGCCGTCCTTCACGATAAGCCGCTCCGCCAGCTCGCGAAACGCGGCCGGATCAGAGCCGGGATCGTATTGAAGCGCGACGAGTTCGCGCCCGCCTATGCCGCCGCGCGCGTTGATCTCCTCGACGGCGAGGCATGCGCCGCGCCATTGAGATTGTTCGAGCAACGCGGTAGAACCGGTCGTCGAGCTAAGCAGGCCCACACGGATGGGATCGGATAATGCCATTTCTTGACGTGCTCTCGGATGCGCGCGGAGCATAGGCTCCGCGCTTTGGTCGTGTTACTTCGATTCTCCCGGCTGATGCTTTACTTCAGGTAGTGCTTGGCGACCATCGCGCCCACCGTATATTTTGGGTCGACAAAATTACCGAGACGTACCTTGCCGACCTGGCTCAGCATCATGTACGCATCCCACTTGTCAAAGCCATACTCCGCAGCCATCCACAGCACGAGTTCGCGATAGGCGATGCGCGTCGCGTCCTCCAGCGGCCGCGCGCTGCCGATGCTCATCAGCGCGTCCTCGTTCTCCAGACGCGGCCAGTCGATCTGCCATTTCTTGATGAGATCGACGCGCACGGTCGTCGTGCTCTGATACTCGACGGCCGTGCCGCACACTTCGCCGTCACCCTGACAGGCGTGCGCATCGCCGATGAAAAGCCGCCCGCCCGGAGAACGCACCGGCAGATACGTGATGCTGCCCGGCCCCATGTCGGGGACGTCCATATTGCCACCGTGATTGTCGGGTGTGAGCGAATTGATCGAATCGATTTCGGGAGAAAGACTCAGCGTCCCGATATGCGGTTTGTACGGCAGCGTATTGCGTTTGCTCCAGTACACGTTCTCTTCGTCGATCTTGATCTTCCGTACGATTTCCGGCAACGGCTCGTTGAGCAGCGCGGTGTAATCCGTGCCGGTCAGCCCGCCGAAGTTCGGAATCATGCAGCAGAAGCCGTGCGGATCGTCGCCGCGCGGCGCCATCTTCTCGATATATACCGCGACCACGTCGCCTTTCTCGGCGCCTTCGATCATGATCGGCCCGTTCTGCGGATTGAGAAAAGGCACCTGCAGCACCTGCGACGGCTTGTCGGTTTCTTCCCTGATCTTGCCTTCGAAGGCGTCGCGCGTTTCCACCACCACGCGATCCCCCGGCTTGACGTGCAGAACAGGCTGCGAATATGGGCCGATCGTGTAGTGATAGGTCTTCTGCATCTCCTCGGTGAGATGGTGTTCCACCGGCTCTCGATCGGCGCCGACACCGCGCTTCATCATGATCGATTCTTCAAGCCATTTCATGTTCCGCTCTCCGTCACAGTGCCAGATACTGGCGAATCAATTGTTCGTCGCCGAGTTGCTCAGGGCTCAATGTCTCGACGATACGGCCCTTGTCCATCACGCAGCAGCGATTCGCGATGCGCTCGACCATGCCCATATCCTGCTCGACCAGCACCACGCCGATACCCGTGTCGTGCGCGATATGCTGCAGCGTGTCGCCGATCAGATCGACGATAGACGGTTGAATGCCTTCGGAAGGCTCGTCGAGCAACAGCACCTTCGGCGCGCTGATCAGTGCGCGGGCAATCGCCAGTTGCTGCTGTTCGCCCCCGCTCATGGTTCCCGCCTTCTGCGTATAGCGTTTCTTCAGAATCGGAAAATAGCCGACGACTTTCTCTTTCATGTCCGCGGCGCGCGCCCGATTCGCCTGCGCGCCGACCTGCAGATTCTCGGCAACGGTCAGCGCGCCGAAGATCTCGCGCCCTTGCGGCACATAGCCCATACCGCTCTGCGCCCGGGCATACGGCTTGTCCTGGCCGATCGCATTGCCTTCGAGGCTGATTTCGCCGGCATCGAGCCTGACAAGACCGATCAGCGCGCGCATCAACGTCGTCTTGCCGACCCCGTTGCGCCCGATGAGCGCCAGCACCTCGCCGTGTCCGACGCCGAACGACACGCCGTTCAGCACGCGGCCGCCGCCATATCCCGCTTCAACGTTCGACACCTCCAGCAACGCGCTCATTTCTTCTTCCCCAGATAGACTTCCGCGACGTCGTCGCGCGCGAGAATCTCGTCGAGTGGCCCGTCGGCGAGCAGACTGCCGCCGTGCAGTACCGTGACGCGCGAGGCGATCTGCTTGACAAAGGTCATGTCGTGCTCGACCACCATCATCGTGAGGCCGTCTGCCGACAGTCGCTTGATGAGTTCGCCAGTCGCATGCGTCTCCTCCACCGACATGCCGGCCACCGGTTCATCGAGAAACAGCAACTTCGGGCGCAACGAAACGGCCATCGCGATTTCGAGCCATTGCTTCTTGCCGTGCGACAGATGGCGCGCGAGCACGTGCTCTTCGTTCTCCAGCATGAAGCGCCGCAGCAGTTCGTCGAGACTTTCGGGCCGGTCATCCTTCGCGCGGTGCAGCGACAGATGCAAATGCTGACGCACGCTCAGATCGGGAAACACACCGGGAATCTGGAACTTGATACTCATGCCCATACGGATGCGCTCGTGCGGAAGCACATGGCTCATGTCCTTGCCGAGAAACAGCACGCTGCCTTCGGAAGGGCGATGCTCGCCCGTGATGAGCTTGAAGAACGTGCTTTTGCCCGCACCGTTCGGCCCGATCACGCAGCGAATCTCGTTCGCCTCGATACTGAAGTCGATGCCGTTGATCACATGCGCGCCGCCAAAATGCTTCTTGAGCCCGCGCGTTTCGAGCAGCGTGGTCATGACTTGCCCTCCTCTCGCTTCAGACATGCGCCGGTGTGGTGTGAACGGCCGCCCGTGCGGCTCGACAGACGCCGCAGATGCCGCGCGACGAACGGAAGCAGACCTTCGGGCGCGGCCAGCACGACAATCAGCAGAATCGCACCGAGCAGGATCAGCGCGTACTGGCTGCCGTATACCGCGAGATTCTGCGAGAGCCACACGAGCAAGGCGGTGCCGATGATCGTTCCGCCGATGCTCTTTCTTCCCGACGTCGCGACCCAGATCACCGGCATCGCGGCAGCGGTGAGGCCCATAGTCGACGGCGTGATGTAGGAGCCCCAGATCGTGTACAACGCACCCGACAATCCGCCCAACGTGCAGCCGAGCACGAACACCATCAGTTGATGACGGCGGATGTCGACGCCTAGCATCTCCGCCCGCTGCGGATTCTCCCGGATAGCGATGAGGGTCAAACCGAAGGTGCCGTCGAGCAGCTTGCGCATGATCGCGTAGACCGCGATCAGCAGAAGCAGCACGAGGTAGTAAAAGCTCACGTTCTCCAGCGTGAGCGGGCCGCCCGGCCACGGAATGGTCAATTGCGGCATGCCGCCCATACCGTTGTAGCCGTTCAGCCGTGCCTCGCCGATCGCCCACTGCGGCCCTGCCGTCTGCGACATGAAGGTTTCGAGCACGAGCGTCACCGACAACGTGACGATACCGATGAACACGCCCTTGATGCGCCCATAAAAAATCATGTAGCCGATCAGCGCCGCGACGACGATGCTCACCACGATGCCCGCGCCGAGCCCGAGCCACGACTCGAACCACGTGTCGCCATAGTTGAGCGTGAAGATACCGTAGGTGTAGCCCGACAGCCCGAAGAACGCGGTCTGCCCGAACGACAGGATGCCGCCGTAGCCCCACATCGCGGCGAGCCCGAGCGCGCTGAACGCCCACAACAGACAGTAGGCGAGATTGCCGCTGGTGTTCGCATCGACCACCAGCGGCAGACATAGCGCCAGGAGCCACGGCACCGTATGCAACGCGCGAGTTGCGGCACTGGTCGAAGGCCCTTTCATTTGCTTCACGTCTGCCTCCTAGCGCAAGCGGGTGAAGAGATTGCCGAGGCCTTGCGGCATCAACCGGATCACGACGATGACGGTGACCAGCAGACCGATCTGTCCGAACAGCTGCCCATAGGACGCCGTCAGCGCGGTCTGGATGATCGCGAGCACACCGGCCGCCGGTGTCGTGCCGGCGATCACGTTGGCGCCGCCGACCACTACCGACACGAAGGCCTGCACGATGAAGTTGCTGCCCATGGTCGGCACCGCCGTCATGGTCGGCGCGTAGAGCGCGCCGGTGAGGCCCGCGAGTCCCGCGCCCAGCGCGAAGGTCAGCGTATAGAGCCGGTCGGTGCGCAGGCCGAGGCATTGCGCGATATTCGCGTTCTGGATCGTGGCGCGCGCGCAGACGCCGTAATTGGTTTTGAAGAACAGCAGGTAGAGGCTGAACAGGATGGCGAGCGCGATACCGGGCAGCACGGCGCGATACGTCGAGAACGAATACTCGCCGAGCGAAAACGAGCCGAACGGTGTGCTGATCCCTTCGATCGACGGACCGGCGACGAGCAGCATGGTCTGCTGCACGATCAGGCTGATTGCCCACGTTGCCACGACGGAGTCGAACAGACGGTCATAGAGATGGCGAATCACCAACCGTTCGATGATGACGCCCGCAAGCGCCGCCGCGAGCGCGCCGAGCAGCATCGCGAGCGGCAGCGGCGCACCGTGCTTCGCCGTGATGATGGTCACGTACGCGCCGCACATGATGAACTCGCCATGCGCGAGATTGATGACGCCCATCATGCCGAAAATCACCGCGAGACCGAGCGCCGCGAGCACCAGATACGCGAAGTTGTCGCCGAACTGATAGATGAGCGAATAGAGAACCGATAGAGTGGCCATACGTGCTCCACGTTCAGGAGGCCGGCGCGCGCGAGCATGCTGCATTTCCCGCGCGCCGGCTTCGGATCAGGACTTCTTGGGCAGGTTCGACGGCGTGTATTGGCGATGATCCGGCCGGTTCGGCAGATCGCAGCCGACCTTGCCGAGCCAGTAAGGCTGCACGTCGTCCCAGACCTTCGGAATCTCGACCGAGTGATCCTCCTTCACGTGCACGAGATAAATCGTGTGACTCGCGTGATGGCTCTTCGGATCCATGCACACCTTGCCTTGCGCGCCGGTCGTGCAGATGTCGCCGCTTTCGAGCGCTTTGCGCACCGCGTCCTGATTCGTCGACTTCGCTTTTTCGACCGCGGCCTTGTAGAGATAGAGGGCGTCGTAGGCGTTGGCGGCTTCCTGGTTGATGTACGGCTCATTCGGGAACTTCGCGTGGAAGCGCTTCTTGAAGTCGTTGCTGGCGGGCGAATCGACCTCCTCGACGTAGTTCGCCGTCACGTACATGTCCTTCAGCGCAGGCGGTTTGAAGCGCTTGTGCTCATAGGCCTGACCGACGTTCACCGAACTCGCCATCGGCAGATTCAGATGCGCCGACGCCTGCTGCTCGTAGTACGAAGACTGATTCGCACCGACCAGCAGCGTGACGACGAAGTCGGGCTTCGCCTTCTGGATGTTCTGAATGGTCTGGCCGAACTGCGATACCGACAGCGGAATGAATTCCTCGCCGACCATCGTGCCGCCGTTTTCCTTGACGATGTTGCGTACCCACTCCGCCGAAATCTGCCCGAAGTTGTAGTCGGCCGCGATGGTGTACACCTTCTTGCCGTACTTTTGCATCATCCACGGAATGAGCGTCGAAAATTGCTGCTCGGGCACCGCGCCGGTAACGAAGGTGTTCGAGTCGCAAACGCCGCCCTCATACTGATTGTCGTACCAGTAGAGTTGATGCGCGCGGTCCATGATCGGGCGGATTGCCTCGCGCGATGCGCTGGAGAACGCGCCGAAAATCACATCCGGCTTGTCGGTCTGCACGAGCCGCCGGGCCAGTTCCTGAAACTTGGTGTTGTCCGACTGGGTGTCGTAGGCGATCAGCTTCACCGGGCGGCCGAGAATGCCGCCCTTCGCGTTGATCTCGTCGACGGCGAGTTCCGTGGCGTGAATCTTGGGAATCGTAGCCAGTGCGAAATTCCCCGAGGCGTCTTCGAGCAAGCCGACCTTCACGGGATCAGCGGCGCTCGAAGCGAGCGAAGTCAGTGCGAGTCCTGCGGTAAGGGCGAGACGCATCCAGCCCGACGGCTTCAGCAACATGCGGGTTCTCCAGAGAGGGGCGCCAGACGTGAGCGCTAGAACAGGGGGAAAAAACGTGCACAAAAAAAGCCCCCTGACGAACGGCGAGTTCGTCAGGGGGCTTCTGTGCCGGATCCTCGGGCGGACATCTTTGTCAGGCCTCGAAGGAGTGACTTGAGTCTAAAGCGCCATATTTTTGTTTGTCAACTGCTGACAAAAATTTCGGGGTGCTTCGCGAGGGTGGGCTGGACGGGAGGTTGAAGTCGATACCGGGTTCTCCGATTGGTAAAGCGTGGGGAGTCCGCAGTGTTCTCAAACTGACCGACATTACATGATGCTGTTACGGATGGCGCCGCCTGCTTTTTTAATCAGCCATTCGTCAGATCTCTGACCATGTCACGGTATCCGGTGGCCAGTTTCCGCGCCTCGCCAAGCGAGACTCGCGAAAGCGGACCGAGGCCCATCTCCCGCACGCGCCCGTCAAGCCTGAAGCGAAATACCCATGAGCGAGCGCCACTGTCGGCGATCTGCATATAGAGGCCACCGCCGTCGGCGTAATGGCCTGGCACGACCTCTTTGGCGAGCCGCAGCGCGCTAAGGCAGTGCAACTGTCGTCCTGCCATATTGCCCTCCACTCCTACCCACAAAACCCATGTCGCCACCCATAAACCGCTTTGAAATCAGCGATCTATCGGACGTTTACGGAACAGGTCGGAATAGCCCGGAAGGCCCATGTGGCGGAAGGCAGCCGGAGTCGAACCGACCTGAGAGCGTCTGACGCCCTCAACTGGGTTTGAAGCCCAGCCGCACCACCGGATACGAATGCCTTCCTACGGTGATTGAACTACATGTGCCCGATCAAAGCAGATCGAGCCAACGACTATCCGTGCGCAGCAGATGCAGCCCACGGTGGAAGCGAGTATACCCAACCCGGTCGAAGAATTCCAAAAGCTGGATCGCGCGTTTGCGGCCCAGTCCCGTCACATCGCGAAACGGTGCGGCCGCAACCGTGCCGGCATTCTTTTGCGCCTCGGCCGCCGCAATCGAAGCCAGTTCCCGAATCACCTCCTGGTGATAAAAGAGATCGCGCACGACCTGAAACAGCTCGCCCTGCCGCGCGAGCTTGCGCATCAACTGACGCACGCGCTCTTCGGATACGCCGTGTGCGGTGGCCAGATCGCGCACCCACGGCGGATCGAAACGTCCCGCTTTCACCGCGGGAATCAACGTTGCCGCGAGCGAGCGATCTGCATCGTCGAGCGTCACCGTGTGGCCTGGCAGATGCAACCAGGGCCCGCGTTTGACGATCTCGCCACGCAGCGCGGCATCGTCCACAAGCGCGCGCCACAGCGCGTCGTCCACCAGCGGCGCCGCGATCCGCCGCAAGCGCGAGACGTCCGGGCCCAGCTCATCCGGCGAGCGTTCGTGGTATTCGGCGAGCGTCGTCGTCAATCGCGTGTTGAGCGCTCGCCAACGCGCATCGGCAACCAGTAATGCATCCTCGTGAGGCAGTTCGACTACGCGCGTGCCGGGCGGCAACGCCAACGCGGCTGCCGGCATGCCTGTCAAGCGTTCCAGCAGCGAGCGCGACAAACCATGCGGCGCTCTTGCGAAGAGGGCGTCGAGCGTGCCGGTGTCGAGCATGACCTGAAGCGCGTCGAGCCACACCAGCCGCTCAACCGAACGACGCTTGCGCGACGGCGCGAACGGATCGAGCACATGGCCGCCGCCAATCGTGCGAGTGGCCTGCGCATTGCGCACCACGAAGCGATCGCCCGGCACTGCACAGACAGGGCGCTCGAATACCAGTTGAACGCGGGCACGCTGACCGGCGTGGAGTGCTTCGCCATCCAGCAAGGCAACATGCGCGACCTGGTGCTGCGTGCCCAGATGCACATGCAGCGGCGCCCAATGCTCCAACGTAAGCGATGCATCGGCAAGCAGCGTCAGCATGACGTCGACTCGCTCCGAAGCCTGCGAAAGCCGCGGATCGACGATCCAATCGCCGCGCTCGATCGCACTCTTCTCGATGCCCGCGAGGTTCAATGCGCAGCGCTCGCCGGCTCGCCCCGTCTGCGCCGCACGATTCTGCGCATGAATGCTGCGCACGCGCACCGGTAAATTCTTTGGCGCAAGCAGCATCGTGTCGCCAACCGTCACGCGGCCCGATACCACGGTGCCGGTCACGATCGTGCCCTGGCCCGCGAGCGTAAAAACACGATCGACGGCGAGACGGAACAGGCCGTCGTCGCGCTTCATGCGCCACGCCGTGGCCGCCGCAAACAGATGCGCCTTCAGCGCGGCCACGCCGGGGTCGTCGGAACGCGTCGCGCATGTCTCGAAGACGGGCGCGTCCTGCAGCACGCTGCCGCTCAGAAACGCGCTCACTTCGTCGTGCACTTCCCGCAAACGCTGCGCGTCCACGCGGTCCACCTTGGTCAGCGCGACGGCGCCGCGGCGGATGCCGAGCAACTCAATAATGGCCAGATGCTCGCGCGTTTGCGGCATCACGCCGTCGTCGGCGGCAATCACGAGGAGCGCGAAATCAATGCCGCTGGCGCCCGCGGTCATGGTATGCACGAGCTTCTCGTGGCCCGGCACATCGATCAGGCCGAGCACGTCGCCGTTTTCGAGCGGCACGTACGCATAGCCCAATTCGATCGAAATGCCGCGCGCTTTCTCTTCCTTGAGACGATCCGTATCGACACCCGACAGCGCTTTCACCAGGCTCGTCTTGCCGTGGTCGATATGTCCCGCCGTACCGACGATCATGCGCGCACGCCTTTTAGCTGCCCGATCAGTTGCGCTTCGTCGGCGGCTTCGAGACAGCGCAGGTCGAGGCGCAATGCGTCGTCCGCGATACGGCCGATCACGGGCCGCGCCATCTCGCGCAGCAGCTTTTCGAGCGCGAGCAATTGGCGGCCACCGCGCTTGCCGTCCGCCGTTCTGACGACAAGGCCGTAGCTCGGCAGCACATCGACAGGTAAGGCTCCGCTGCCGATCTGACTGAACATCGGCTCCGCCGCGACCGCATAGCGTTCGCCGAGCGCACGCTGCAAAGCGGGCCGTACGCGCTCGGCGGCGAGCCGGATGTCGTCGGCGGGACGGGTCAGCAAGCGCAGCGTGGTGAGCCGCTCCGAGAGCTTTTCGGGCGCGCGATAAAGCTGCAACACAGGCTCCAGCGCGGCGAGCGTCAGTTTGCCGACGCGCAACGCGCGCTTGAGCGGATGCTTCTTGATCTTCGCGATCAGATCGCGACGCCCGACGATCAACCCGGCTTGCGGACCACCGAGCAGTTTGTCGCCACTGAACGTGACGAGGTCGGCACCGGCCTTGACGGTTTCGCGCACGGTTGGCTCGCGCGGCAAACCCCATTGGCCCAGATCGACCAGCGTGCCGCTGCCAAGGTCGACAGCAACCGCAAGGCCACGCGCGTGGGCGAGCGGCGCGATTTCATCCAGACCGACTTCTTTGGTGAAACCGTTGATCGCGTAGTTGCTCGCGTGGACTTTCATCAGCAGCGCGGTTTGCGGGCCGATGGCTTCCTCGTAGTCTTTCAGATGCGTGCGGTTCGTGGTGCCGACTTCGCGCAGCTTCGCGCCCGCTCGGCTCATGATGTCCGGAATGCGAAACGCGCCGCCAATCTCGACCAGTTCGCCCCGCGACACGATCACTTCTTTCTTCGACGCCAGCGCGGACAGCGCAAGCAGCACCGCGGCCGCATTGTTGTTGACCACGGTGGCCGCTTCAGCTCCGGTCAATTCGCAGATGAGCTCGTCGATCAGATCGTCGCGATCGCCGCGCTTGCCGGTGTCGAGATCGAATTCGAGGTTGGCGGGTTGCGTGAGCGCCTTCATGACGGACTGCACGGCCTCGTCGGGCAGCAATGCACGGCCGAGGTTGGTATGCAGCACGGTGCCGGTCAGATTGAAAACGCTACGCAGGCGCGACTGGTTGCGTTGGCGCAGCGTGGCTTCTACTGAGCTCTTCAGTTGCACGGCGTCGAGCGCGCTCACGGATGCAGCGCCCGACTGCGCGCTCGCGCGCCAGTTGTCGAGCGCCTCGCGCACCGCGCCCAACACCTGCGTGCGGCCGTACTCGCCGATCAGCGGCGTGAACTCGGCCGACGCCATCACTTTTTCCACCGACGGCACGCGCGCCATCAGCGCCCGCAATTCAGAGCCGCTTACATCGCTCACGAGGCAATCCCTTTTCTGATCTACTGGTGTCCAAGCGCTAGTGCTAGTCGGACTCGCCGGAAGACTCGTCCGCACCGGCGGCCTGTTCGGGCCACAGCCACGGATGCGGCGAAGCCCGTCGATAACCTTCCGCCCCCATCAAGAGATCCAGCGTGAGACTGGCGAGATCGTCCGCGAACGGTTCGAAATCGTAGTCCTTCGACTGAATGCCGATCTTTCGATAAGTATGGCATTCGTCGCACGATTCCGCTTTCAGCGCGGCGTTCTTCGATTCGGTTTCGCGCGTGGCCTCGTCGGCATCCGGCGAACCGACCGTGTGATAGGCAATACCCTTGGTCGAATCGCAGTTCGAGCACTTCGCTCGAACCATGTGCCATTCGGTCGAGCACAACCCGCATTGCAGGTAGCGGTAGTTATCATACGCGCCGCCCACGCGCACGATGCTCGCCACCGGATGCGATCCGCACACGGGACACAGGCCGAGGGTTTCGATGTACGGCACTTCGCGCTTGTCGATATCGGCGGCGAGGTCGGTCCACACCACTTGCAGCGCGGCCACGATGAACGGCGCGCTCGCCGGGTCGACCTCTTCGAAGCGCTGCGCGAAGATCGCGTCGGCCTGGAATTCGAGCGCAGCGGTATCGAGCGTGCGCAAATGGTCGATCAGCGCTTCGAGCGGCGGCGTGAGCGGGCCCGCGGCGGCCACCTTGTCGAGCAGTTGGCGCAGCACATCGCGCCACGCCGGATCGCGCACACCGGAAAGCGCCGGAATCAGCGGCATGGAATGTTGCTGCGCGCTCGCGATCAACTCGGGGCTCGGCGGTCGCGCCTTGAAGCCTGTCATCACGGCTTGCTGCGCGTCGGCGAGCACGGCCATCAGGTGCAAATAGCCGGCGATCGGATTGTTGAGCGCCGCGAGCTGGCGCAGGCGCGCGGCGCGCGCGGAGAACACCGCAAGCCGCTCCGGCGTGCGAATGCGCGGAATCGCCGAATGGTCGAGCGACTCGATATCGCCGACTTCGAGAATACGTTGAACCACAGTATCGACCTCTGAAAACTGAAGAGCCGCCGCCGTTCATCGAACAAGGGCGGCGGCTCGGGGTGCAGCGCGCTTTGGTTGCGCTGCCTGGGTGCCTAGGCGTGGCCCGCTATTTACCGATGATTTCCTTGAACCAGTTCGGATGATGCTTTCTCGCCCAGCCGTAGGTCACCGTGCCGCGCATCATGGCACCGATCGATCCCTTGATCCACAACGCCGCATAAATATGCACGACGATGCCGACGATCAGCACGAACGCCGCTGCCGCATGCACCAGCGCCGCGAGCCGGACGATCTCGATCGGAAAATAGAACGAGAAGTAGCGCCGCCAGATCACGATGCCGCTTGCCAGCAACAGCAGCAGGCAGATCACCATCGTGAAAAATAGCAGCTTTTGACCGGCGTTGTACTTGCCGATCGCGGGAAGCTTTTCCTCGCGATTGTTGAGCACGTCGTCGATCTGCTTCATCCACTGAATGTCGGCCTTGTCCAGATAGTTGTGGTGCCAGAAGCGCAACGCAAGAATCAGGAACGACAGAAACATCACGCAGCCCACGAACGGATGCAGAATCCGCGTCCATTGCCCGCCGCCGAAGATCGCGTAAAGCCACGACATTGCCGGATGAAACATGGCAAGGCCGGAGAGCGCCAGCAGCACGAACGTGATGGCGGTGATCCAGTGATTCGTGCGCTCATTCGGCGTGTAGCGCACGATCAGGCTGTTGCCCTTCACGTCCTTCAACTCGGTATGCTCAGGGTGCTTCATTGGATGCCTCCCGCGAACGGCGTGCTTCGTCGGCTTCGTGCTGGGCTTCGGCTTCTTCCGCCTCGCTCACCTCGTTCGGACCCACGCGCGTGTAGTGGAAGAACCCGGCCACGGCCGCGAACGCGATACCCGCGAGCGCCAGCGGCTTGGCCAGCCCTTTCCACAGCCCGACCATCGCGCTGATCTTCGGATTCTGCGGCAAACCGTGATACAGGTTGGCCTTGTCGGCGTGATGCAGCACGTACATGACGTGCGTGCCGCCCACGCCGGCAGGATCGTACAAGCCGGCATTCTGGAAACCGCGTTCCTTCAGATCTTCCACCCGGTCGGCGGCCTGCTGCTTCATGTCCTCCTTGGTGCCGAACATGATCGCGCCGGTCGGGCACGTCTTCACGCAAGCCGGTTCCTGGCCCACCGCCACGCGGTCCGAACACAGCGTGCACTTGTACGCGCGATTGTCCTTCTTCGAAATGCGCGGCACGTTGAACGGGCAACCCGTCACGCAATAGCCGCAGCCAATGCAGTTCTCCTCGTGGAAATCCACGATGCCGTTCGTGTACTGCACGATCGCGCCCGGTGACGGACAGGCCTTCAGACAGCCCGGATCCTCGCAGTGCATGCAGCCGTCCTTGCGGATCAGCCACTCGAGATCGCCTTCGGTGTTCTCGTATTCCGAGAACCGCATGACGGTCCACGAATGCTCGCTCAGATCGCGCGGGTTGTCGTAAATGCCGGTCGTGGTACCGACTTCGTCGCGCAGATCGTTCCACTCCATGCAGGCGGTCTGACACGCCTTGCAGCCAATGCACTTCGAGACGTCGATGAGCTTGGCGACCGTGCCCGTGACCGGCTCACGCACTTGCGGTTCAGGCAAGGTCGTGGCCGAGAGGCGTTTGATGTCCAGTGATTGCAGTGCCATCTCTTTTCCTTATGCCTTTTCGACCTTGACGAGGAACGACTTGAATTCCGGTGTTTGCGAATTCCCATCGCCCACGGAGGGGGTCAGCGTATTGACGAGATAGCCCGGCTTCGTGAGTCCCTTGAAGCCCCAATGCAACGGCAAGCCAACGGTCTGGACTTTCTTTCCTTCGATCATCAGCGGTTTGATCCGCTTGGTGACGAGCGCGACCGCAATGATGTGGCCGCGATTGGACGACACCTTGACGCGATCGCCGGCCACCACGCCCACTTCCTTCGCCAGATCCTCGCCGATCTCCACGAACTGTTGCGGCTGCACGATCGCGTTCAGACGCGCGTGCTTGGTCCAGTAGTGAAAGTGTTCGGTCAGACGATACGTGGTCGCGGTATGCGGGAAGTTCTCGTGCGTGCCGAACGCAGCCCGGTCGTCGGGGAACACACGTGCCGCCGGACTGCTGACCACCAGCTTGTTGTCCGGATGCAGCGGGTTGTAGCCGATCGGCGTCTCAAACGGTTCGTAGTGCTCGGGGAATGGCCCTTCCACCAGACCGTCACGCGAGAAGAAGCGCGCCACACCCTCCGGATTCATGATGAACGGATTCATGCCGTTTTCCGGCGGTTCGTCCACCTTGAAGTCGGGAACGTCCGCTCCCGCCCACGCCTTGCCGTTCCACGCGATCAGCTTGCGCGTCGGATCGAACGGCTTGCCGCTGACGTCGCACGAAGCGCGGTTGTACAGAATCCGCCGGTTCGCGGGCCACGCCCATGCCCAGTTCAGCGTGTTGCCGATGCCGGTCGGGTCGGAGTTGTCGCGGCGGCCCATCTGGTTGCCCGCCTGGGTCCACGAGCCACAGAAAATCCAGCAACCGCTCGCGGTGCTGCCGTCGTCGCGCAACTGGGCGAAGCTCGCCAGTTGCTCGCCCTTCTTCGCGAGCACCTTGGTTTTGTCGGTCGCGTCGGTGACGTCGGCGAGCGCCTTGCCGTTGAACTCCATCGCGATTTCTTCGGGCGTGGGGCTCTCCGGGTTGGCGTACGGCCAGCTCATGTTCAGAATCGGATCGGGATACTTGCCGCCGTTCTTCCTGTAAGCCTCGCGAATGCGCAGCCACAGCCCCGACATGATCTCCAGATCGCTCCTCGATTCTCCGGGACCGTCCGCGCCCTGCCAGTGCCACTGCAGCACGCGGCTGGAGCTGACCAGCGAACCGCGCTCTTCCGCGAAACAGGTGGTCGGCAAACGGAACACCTCGGTCTGGATCGAAGCCGGATCGACGTCGTTGAACTCGCCGAAATTCTTCCAGAACTCGGATGTTTCCGTGGCGAGCGGATCCATGATGACGAGCCACTTCAGCTTGGCCAGACCCGCGCCGATCTTCGCCTTGTTCGGCGCTGCGGCGAGCGGATTGAAGCCTTGCGCGATGTAGCCGGTCATCTTGCCTTGATTCATCAGCTCGAAGACCTGCAGCATGTCGTACGACTTGTCGAGCTTCGGCAGATAGTCGAAACCGAAGTTGTTCTCGGCGGTCGCGTTATCGCCCCACCACGACTTCATGAAGCTGACATGGAACGCCCGATAGTTGCGCCAGTAGCTCAGCTGATTCGGCCGCAGCGGCTGGCTCGCGCGCTTCTTGATGAAGGCGTCGAAGTCCTGCTCGGCTTCCAGCGGCAGCGTCATGTAACCCGGCAACAGGTTCGACATCAGGCCGAGGTCGGTCAAACCCTGAATGTTCGAGTGACCGCGCAGCGCGTTCATGCCGCCGCCGGCAATGCCGATATTGCCCAGCAGCAATTGCACCATCGCGCCGGTGCGGATGATCTGCGCGCCGATCGAATGATGCGTCCAGCCGAGCGCGTACAGGATCGTGCCGGCGCGCCCCGGAACTGCCGTGGATGCCAGCATCTCGCACACCTTGAGGAATTTTTCCTTCGGCGTGCCGCACGCTTTCTCGACCTGCTCGGGCGTATAGCGCGAGTAGTGCTGCTTCATCAGCTGATAGACGCAGCGCGGGTGCTGCAACGTCGGATCGATTTTGGCAAAGCCGTCGTCGCCGCGTTCGTAGTCCCACGAACTCTGGTCGTACTTTCGCTTGTCGGCGTTGTAGCCGGAATACAGGCCGTCGGTAAACGAGAAGTCCTCACGAACGATGAACGGCATGTCCGTGTAGTTCTTTACATACTCGTGCTGGATCTTGTCGTTGGTGAGCAAATAGTTGATCACCCCGCCCAGGAACACGATGTCCGAGCCGGTCCGAATCTGCGCGTAATAATCCGCGACCGATGCCGTACGCGTAAAGCGCGGATCGACCACGATCAATCTTGCCTTGCGATGCGCTTTGGCTTCAGTGACCCACTTGAAACCGCATGGGTGTGCCTCGGCCGCATTGCCGCCCATTACGAGAATCACATCCGCGTTCTTGATGTCGACCCAATGGTTCGTCATCGCTCCACGGCCAAACGTCGGGGCAAGACCTGCCACCGTCGGGCCGTGTCAGACACGTGCTTGATTGTCGAATGCGAGCATGCCAAGACTGCGGACAGTCTTGTGCGTCAAATAACCGACTTCATTGCTACCGGCCGATGCCGCGAGCATGCCGGTGGTCAGCCAGCGGTTGACCTTCTTGCCGTCTTGCGTTGTCTCGACGAAGTTGGCGTCGCGGTCCTCCTTCATCAATTTCGCGATGCGATCGAGCGCGTCTTCCCACGAAATGCGCTTCCATTCATTCGAGCCGGCCGCGCGGTACTCCGGATACTTCAGACGGCTCGGGCTATGAATGAAGTCGATCAGGCTCGCGCCCTTCGGGCACAGCGTGCCGCGATTGACCGGGTGGTCGGGATCGCCTTCGATGTGGATGATGCTGGACTTCGCGTTCTTGGCGTTGTCGCCAAGTCCATACATCAGGATGCCGCAGCCTACCGAACAGTACGGGCAGGTATTGCGGGTTTCGGTTGTGCGCGACAACTTGTACTGACGGACTTCCGCTAACGCGGGCGTCGGTGAGAAGCCCATGAGGGCGAGACTCGATCCGGCTAGCGTGGTGGCGGAGACCTTCAGAAATTGTCGCCGGGACATATGGGGCATTGAATGGCCTCGGCTCTTTTTGGGGGTACTGATCATGATTATAGAGGCCGGCATAAAGTCCTGCAGCGAGAACTTCTACCTGCTCGAATGCGATCAAATATGAAGTATCACAGCCGGTTTCAAAAGCCGCGGCATCGTTTTTGCTGAGCTGGTGAGTCATGGACCAACCCTTACTTCGGATCTTCACGCAACCATGACCCCTCCACTGCTCGATTCTTCACCCTCAGGCCGTTTTTGCACCGCAGTAAAGCGGCGGGCGCCGGCGGGTCTCGCCTCACTTGCATTCGGCGTTGCGATGCTCGCGTCGACTCAGGGCAGCTTTGCTCAGATCACCCAGGGCAGCGGCTCGTCACAGCAGGAACGTCGCACGTCCTCGATGGGATCGGCGCCTGATTCGTCCGCGTCGATGGTTCACGAATCGAACAAGCCGCAGACGAAGGATGGCGGTTCGGCGAAGTCGCGCGGCAAGACGGCAGGCCAAGGACACAAGGCCCAAGGCGCGGGCGGCTTCGATAACGGCCTCTACGGCACGGGCGCGGGCACTAACAAATAAATAGCGAATCGATCTGCGTCATCGTGTCGGCGTCGGCATGCTCGTCCCCAAGGCTGCCGCTTATGGGCAGCATGCGCGGAAATGCGTGGGCGGTTGCGGCCGCCTGGCGAAGCACCTCGCTGCGCGGTCGCTCTGCGCCGGGAACGAACAGCATTCATAATGTGTGCATTCGTAGCCAGGAATGCCCGCCACAATGACAGATACCTCCGTCCCCGCAAGCACGTCGCCCCGTCTGACCAGTCTGTCGCACGGTGGCGGCTGCGGCTGCAAGATCGCGCCCGGCCTGCTCGCCGACCTGCTCAAACGCAGTGCACCATTGCCGTTCTTTCCCGATCTGCTGGTCGGCAACGACACAGCCGACGACGCCGCCGTCTACAGACTCAACGACGAGCAGGCGATCGTCGCCACCACCGACTTCTTCATGCCGATCGTCGACGACCCGTTCGACTTCGGCCGCATCGCCGCGACCAATGCGCTGTCCGACGTCTACGCGATGGGCGGCAAGCCGCTGATGGCGCTGGCCATTGTCGGCATGCCGATCAATGTGCTGCCGCACGACGTGATCGCAGCCGTGCTGAAGGGCGGCGAATCCGTATGCGCCGAGGCCGGCATTCCGCTCGCCGGCGGTCATTCGATCGATTCGGTCGAGCCGATCTACGGCCTCGTCGCCATCGGCGTGGTCGACCCGAAGCGCGTCAAGCGCAACGCGGGCGCGCAGGCGGGCGACGTGCTGATTCTCGGTAAGCCGCTGGGCGTCGGCATCCTCTCGGCCGCGCTGAAGAAAGACCGGCTGGATGCCGCCGGCTACGCAGCCATGATCGCCGCGACGACCAAGCTCAACCGTCCGGGCGCGGAGCTGTCGAAGCTCGACGGCGTGCATGCGCTCACCGACATCACCGGCTTCGGCCTGCTCGGCCACACGCTGGAACTGGCGCGTGGCTCGCACCTGACCGCGCGCGTGCGCTATGCGGATCTGCCATGGCTGCCGGATGTGGTCGACCTGGCGGAAGCCGGCATTTTCACCGGCGCGTCGGGACGCAACTGGGACGCCTACGGCAAGAGCATCGGTTTGCCCGCCTCATTGCCGGCGACGGCGCGCACCTTGCTCACCGATCCGCAAACCTCCGGTGGCTTGCTGGTCTCGTGCGCGCCGCAAGCCGTCGACGAGGTTCTCGCGCTGTTCCGCGCCGACGGGTTCGGCGAGGCGTGCGTGATCGGTGAAATGGTTAGCGGGGAAGGCCACGTCGACGTCATCTAGGAAGCCGGACGGCGAAAGCAACACGGCAGGGCGCGTGTCTCGCAAGCTGTCTTGAACGCTCTGCCAGCCGGTATTTACCGCGCATGAGATAATTTCGTCCTCCCCGCCGGCCCGTTTCGTCCCTAACTCCTTGAAAAACCTACTCGTCAGCCTCGAAAAAGCAGGTGATTTCGATGAAATCATCGACGTGCGCACACCCCTCGAATTCGCGGAAGACCATATTCCGGGCGCCCTCAATGCGCCCGTGCTAAGCAACGAGGAGCGTGTGCTGGTCGGCACCACATACAAGCAGGTGTCTCCGTTCGAAGCCACGCGGATCGGCGCGGCGCTCGTCGCACGCAATATCGCGCACCATCTGGAAACGACCTTCGCCGACCGGCCGCGCAACTGGCGGCCGCTGATCTACTGCTGGCGCGGCGGCAAGCGCTCGGGCTCGGTGACCACGCTGTTCAATATGATCGGCTGGCAGGCGCGTCAACTGGAAGGCGGCTACAAGACTTATCGGCGGGCCACGCTCGATACGCTGGACAGCTTGCCGGCAACGTTTTCATACATCGCGCTGGTGGGTCCGACCGGCAGCGGCAAGACACGCCTGCTCGCGGCGTTGAACGCGGCGGGCGCGCAGACGCTGGATCTCGAAGCGCTGGCCTCGCACCGCGGCTCGCTGCTCGGCGCATGGGCCGGCGTGCCGCAGCCGTCGCAGAAACGGTTCGACACGCTGCTCGTCACCGCGCTGCGCACCTTCAACCCGGCCCGGCCGGTGTTCGTGGAAGCGGAAAGCCGGCGCATTGGCTCCGTTGCGTTGCCGCTCGCGCTGCTCGACACGTTTCATCGGGGCCGCTGCGTGGAGGTGCTGTCGAGCCGTGAAGATCGCGCAGCATTCCTGCTGCACGACTACGCGCATCTGTTCGACGATCCGGAGTCGCTGAAGGCTCAACTGCAAAGGCTGATCGGTTTGCACAGCCGGGAACGTGTCACGGGCTGGCAACAGCTCGTCGACGACAACCGGCGCGCCGAACTCGCGCGCGAATTGATCGAGCGCCACTACGATCCGGCGTACGCGCGCAGCAGCCATGAGCATTTCGTCCAGTTGCCGCGCGCATTGCAGTTCAATTTTCGCCCCAACGGCGCCGATGTCGTCGACCAGGCAAGCGCGCTGCTTGCACAGGTCGACGGCAACGCGCTCGCTGTCATCTGATCAAATCCAACGTTCAAGACCATCATGCAATCAACCCTTCGACAACCGCGTGTCGCTCTCGGCTGGATCGTGTTCCTGCTGATTGCCGTCGTCGGCCTCTTCTATGTGAAATGGTTCCCGTACTACAACCGCGCATTCGTCGCCGCGAGCCAGCACTCCATCGGCAAATCCATTCTGATGGGGACGTCGGCGAGCGCGCCGGCGGCATCGTGGCAGGCCGCCATCGACTACGCCCTCGCCTACGGCAAGGCGATCTGGCAAGCCATGGTGCTGGGGCTGCTGCTCGGCTCGGCGGTGCAGGCGCTGATTCCGCCGCAATGGGTCGCGCGTGCGCTCGGCCGGAGCGATTTCAGCAGCGTGGTGAAAGGCGGCCTGATGTCGCTGCCGGGCATGATGTGCACGTGCTGCGCCGCGCCGGTCGTGGCGGGCTTGCGCGCGCGTCAGGCGGCGCCGGGTGCGGCGATCGCGTTCTGGCTCGGCAATACCGCCTTGAATCCGGCCACGTTGATCTTCATGGGCTTCGTGCTCGGCTGGCAGTGGATGGGCCTGCGGCTCGCCTTGGGCATCGTGATGGTATTCGGCCTCGGTTATCTGGTGAATCGCATGGTCACGCCGAAAGAAGCCGAAGCGTCGCGCGAAGCAATGGCGCAACTGATCACCAGCGATGTGCCCGGCACTGCGTTCACACGCTGGGTGAAAATTCTCGGCACGATGACGCTGCGGCTCATTCCCGAATACATCGTGCTGGTGCTGATTCTCGGCGCGGCGCGCACGTGGCTGTTTCCGCATGTCGGACCGGATATCGACAACAGCCTGCTGTGGATCGTCGCGCTGTCCATCGCCGGCACGCTGTTCGTGATTCCGACCGCGGGCGAAGTGCCGATCATCCAGGCCATGCTCTCGTTCGGCATGGCCGCCGGTCCGGCGGGCGCCTTGCTGATGACGCTGCCGCTCATTAGCGTGCCGTCCATGGCCATGCTCTCCCGCTCGTTTCCGCGCCGCGTGCTGACGGCGGTGGCACTGGCCGTGGCGGTCTGTGGCGTGGTCAGCGGATTGCTGGCTGTCGCCTTGGGGTTTTAAAGCATGAAACGTATCGCCGCTTTTTCTTTGACGAGCTGGTCTGCCGCCGGCCTGCTTTACTTCGGACAGCATTCGGTAGCGCTGATCGTGGTGAGCGGGGTCGTCGCGCTGGCCGGCTTCGATCTGCTTCGTCCGTAACAGCGCGCCGTATCCGAACTGAAGCGCGCGGAGCCTGATCGCTGAAGCGAGCCGTCTTTCGACGGCTCGCTTACTCCGCCAGCGCCTCGCGAATCGCCGCGAGCCACAGCACCGCCGCGTGCGCGCCCGGATCCGCGTGACCGAGCGCACGCTCGCCGACGTAACTCGAACGCCCGCGCCGCGGATGCATCGACGCCGTTTGCGCGGCGCCTTCGGTTGCCGCGTCGACGGCCGCGTTCAATGCGGCGTCGAGCGTATCGGAACGTGCGAGAGCGGCTTGCAATGCATCGGCAGCCGGCTTCAGCGCATCGACCATCGTGCGATCGCCAGGTTGCGCACCGCCTAGCGCCATCAAGCCTTCGACGCCCGCACTGAATGCCGCCGCCCAGTCCTTCGGCGTCGCTCCGCCCGATTGTTCGAGCGCGAGCGCGGCGCGCAGCAGCATGACCGCGTAAAGCGGGCCGGAGGTGCCGCCGACCACGCGCCGCAGCGTCGCCGACATGCTGCGCAAAACGCCGCCCGGCGTCGTTTCAGCCGGATAGCCGTCGAGCTCCTGAATGATCGCGCGCGCACCGCGCGACAGGCTGATGCCGAGATCGCCGTCGCCGACGCGCTGATCCATGTCGGTCAGCGTCGGCTCGGCTTTCAGCAAGCACGCGCAGACCGCTTCGATGACGCGGCGCAGCGTCGCTTCATGCGACAGCGTCGCACCGCTTGCGCGATCCGGTTCGGCCGGCGCGGGCCGCACGGAGGCCGGCGCGATGCGTCCGCCAAGCGCCGGCCACGCACTGGTCTGCGCGGCGGCATCGAGCCAACCGAGACGTTGATCGTCCACTCGCAGCAGCGACAGCGAAATGCCCGCCATTTCCAGCGCGCTCAGGAATGTGCCGGCCCACGCGCGCTCTGTCTTGATGCCGCGCTCCGCCAGATAACGCAGCGCGGAGCCGGCCACAATGTTCAATTCGCTCGACGGCGTGCCGCCCAGATTGTTCACCAGCAACGCCACCCGCTCGCCGGCCTGCAACGACAGGTCGCCGACAATCTTCTCCAGCAGCCTGTCGACGACCGCGGCGGCGGGCTCCAGCGCGCCACGCTCCACACCGGGTTCGCCGTGAATGCCGAGACCCCATTCGACCTCGCCATCGGCCAGTTCGAAACCCGGTTTGCCCGCGGCCGGCACCGTGCATGCGGTAAGTGCTACGCCCATCGTGCCGAGCGAGGCCGCCACGTCACGTGCGATCTGCGCGACCTCCGCCAGCGGGCGGCCCGATGCCGCAGCCGCGCCCGCGATCTTGTGAACCAGCACGGTCCCCGCAAGCCCGCGACGGCCCGCGTGATCGCCGCTCGCCGTCAGTGCGACGTCGTCGGCGACGATCACCATTTCCGTCGGTATGCCTTCGGCGCGCGCAATCTCAGCCGCCAGGCCAAAGTTGAAGCGGTCGCCCGTGTAGTTCTTCACGATCAGCAGCGCACCGGCCGCGCCGGCCACCGCGCGGATCGCATCGAGTACGGCGTCGGTAGACGGCGACGTGAAGACTTCACCGGCGACCGCCGCGCTCAGCATGCCGGGGCCGACATAGCCGCCGTGCGCGGGTTCGTGGCCCGAGCCGCCGCCCGAGATCAGCGCGACTTCTCCGCGCGCGACGGCGGCCTCGGCATCCGCGCGCACGACGATCGTGCTGCCTTGCAACAGCGAGAGATGGGGATTGAGCGCCGCGAGTCCGTCGAGCATATCCGGAACAACCGCGGAAACCTCGTTGATGAGCTTCTTCATTGCGTCAGCTTCCTTTTTCAAGCTGCCGGCGCTTTCGTTACGCGCTGGACGGCAGTCTATTCAGTGGCAAAAGCGGAAGGATTAACTGTACCGCGCATTGGCGAATGACGACATGACGCGGGAACACGCGGGACCGTTGGACGCACGCAGGCATTCGCGGCAAACAGGTCACGCTGCGTCTGGTTCTAGGTAATACGAAGGGGAGAAACTGACAGGACAGCGGCACGACAAACTGTGCGCCGGATGATGCGGGAACCTGACCGTAGACGAAAGCGGAGCCACTTTCGTCTACGTCACGGATGCGTTGGTAGGCTCGATTGGATTCGAACCAACGACCCCCACCATGTCAAGGTGGTGCTCTAACCAACTGAGCTACGAGCCTTTAGAGGCGCGAATTATAGAGAACCCGCAGGCTCTGCACAAGCCCCTAACGGCACTTCTGCCAGCGCAGCGCGCGGCATTCAGTTCGTGACTGCCCATTCGGTCTGCGTATCAAGCGGATAAACCGGCCGCTTCACGTGCGCGAAAGCGAACAGACCGTAATCGGAACTCGTCACACCACGGCTATCGCATTCCACCAGCGCCGCGGCGATCGGCACGAAAACCGGCCGGCAGTACATGCGCGATTTGAGCAACAGGAAACGCGCGCGACGCGGATCGATACCGACGCTCTCGAACACGCCGAGATCCCACGGTTCATGCGTGCGCTCGGTGATCACCAGCGTGAAGGCGCCGGTATCGAGTACCGCGGCGCGTCCCATGAAGGCACGCTGGCCGGTGTAAGTCGGCCCGCTGATCACGTACTCGCCATCGGTCAGCGCGCGCACCACGCCGGTCACGGCAAGCGGCGGACGCGGCTTGAGCGCATCGCTCGCAACCTTGTTGCCGATAGTCACCGTCACCGTACTGCCGACGCCGGCCGCCATCAATGCCGCGACCGCTTGCGGATCGCACAACGGCCCGCTCACGATGCCATCGAGCTTCTGCTTCAATGCCTCTTCGAGCAGATCCATCGTGTCGCATGTGCCGCCCGACATGCAGTTGTCGCCGTGATCGAGCAGGAGCACGGGCTTCTCGGCGTTCACTGCGAGCGTCGCGGCCTGCGCAACGGAGTCAGCGAGAGGCGCGCTGCGATACACAAAATCTTCGCGCTCATTCCAGATCTGCCGCGCGATGCGCTCCGCCACCGCTTCGGCCTCGGCGCGCTCGCCGCTGCCGACCACCACCACGCTGATGCACGGCGCCGCGATATCGGCCAGCGAAAAACCGGACAACACCGACACCGCGAGCATGCCGTCGGCTTCGGCGGCGCGCGCGGCATTCACGGCGCGTTTCATCGCGCCTTCAGCGGTCGCGCTGCGCAGCGTATGCGTGAGCAGCGGCGGCTGGCGCCACGCGATCACGGGCTTCGCCTTGCCGTGGACCAGATCGAACATCAAACGCGCCGCATGCGCGCCGGTCTCGTACATATCCACGTGCGGATAGGTCTTGAAGCTGACGATCACGTCGGCGTTGTCGATCATCTTTTGCGTGACGTTGCCGTGCAGATCGAGTGCAACCGCGATCGGTGCATCGGGCAACAACGCGCGCACGCGTTCGAGCAGGTCGCCTTCACCATCGTTTGAATTTTCGGCGACCATTGCGCCGTGCAGATCGAGCATAACCGCGTCGCAACCTGCCGCGGCCGACACGATCGCCTCGCAGATCGCGTCGTAGGCTGCGGCCTCGACCGGTCCGCTCGGATTTGCCGACGCCGATACGGGCGTCACGATTTCGGCATGCTCCTTCTCGGCGGCGTCGATGAATGCGGCCATCGCCGTCTGCATGCCTTGGTTCTCGGCGAACGCGTCTTCTCCATAGCTCGGTCCGTTGCGCCCGAACGCGGCCAACGGCGTGGCCACCGGCGAAAACGTGTTGGTCTCGTGATTCATTCGCGCGATGAGGATTTTCATGCGTTCGCACTCCCCGCTTTCTGCGCGGCGTTCAACATGGCCTGCAGCAGCACGTTGCAACCGGCTTCAAGATGATCCGCCCGCGCGTCTTCGATTTCGTTGTGGCTGATGCCGTCTTTGCACGGCACGAAGATCATCGCGGCGGGCGCGACTCTCGCGAGGTAAACAGCGTCGTGGCCGGCGCCGCTGATCACATCCATCGACGCAAAACCGAGCGTGTCGGCGCCCTGCTTCACGGCGCCGACCAGTTCCGCGGCGAACGGCTGCGGCGGGAAATACACGACCTGCTCGACGTCCACGGTAATGCCGGCTTTCTCGCCCGCCAGCGAGCATGCGGCGCGCAATGCACTGTCCATTGCCGTGAGCGTGATATCGTCGGCGGCACGCAGATCGACGGTGAGCGTCACGCGGCCCGGAATCACGTTGCGGGAATTCGGATGCACGTCGAGCCAGCCCACCGTGCCGCGCCCATGAGGCGCGTGATCGAGCGCGATGCGATTGACGGCATGAATCAGATCCGCCGCGATGAGCAGCGCGTCGCGGCGCAGTTCCATCGGCGTCGGGCCCGCGTGCGCCTCCATGCCTTGCACCGTCACGTCGTACCAGCGTTGGCCGAGCGCGCCTTGCACCACGCCGATTGTTTTGTCGTGTGCTTCCAGCACCGGCCCCTGTTCGATATGCGCTTCGAAATAGGCGCCGACCGTGTGCGGCTTTTCGTTCTCGCCCGCATATCCGATCCGGGACAGTGCGTCGCGCACCGATACCCCTTCGCGGTCGCGTTGTTCGAGCGCATGCTCCAGGGTGAACGCGCCGGCGAACACGCCGGAACCCATCATCACCGGCACGAAGCGCGAGCCTTCTTCATTGGTCCACACCGCGACTTCCAGCGGCGCCAGCGTCCGCACATTGGCGTCGGCAAGCGTACGCAGTACTTCGAGACCCGCGAGCACGCCGTAATTGCCGTCGAACTTGCCGCCCGTGGGTTGCGTATCGATGTGGCTGCCGGTCATCACCGGCGCAAGTTCATCGCGCAACCCGGCGCGGCGCGCGAAGATGTTGCCGATCGCGTCGATCCGCACGGTGCAGCCGATTTTCTTCGCCCATGCGATAAAGAGGTCACGCGCCTCGCGGTCCAACTCCGTGAGCGCGAGCCGGCATACGCCGCCTTTATCGGTAGCGCCGATCCGCGCGAGTTGCATGAGACTGTCCCAAAGCCGCGCGCCGTCGACTCGCAGATCGGCAAACGTCGCGACGGTTGTTGATTCGTGAACTTGCATCGATGCTTCCTCGTATTGAAGACTGAGTACGCGTCAGACCACGCCGACGCCGAGATAACGGTCCTTGATCGAGTCGTCCGCGGAAAACGACGCGTTATCGCCGGAATACACGATCACGCCCTGTTCGATGATGTAGTGGCGGTCCGCGAGTTGCGTGCAAACTTCGAGGTTCTGCTCGACCAGCAGAATCGCCACGCCCGCCTCGCGGATCAGCTTGAGTTGCGCGACGATCTCTTCGACGATCACCGGCGCAAGGCCTTCGACCGGCTCGTCGAGCATCAGCAAACGCGGGTGATTCATCAGCGCGCGGCCGATTGCAAGCATCTGCTGTTCGCCGCCGGATAGCTGTGCGCCCCCGTTCGTGCGCCGCTCCTTGAGACGCGGAAAAATGCGGTAGATGTCGTCGAGTTGCCACGGCGAATCTTTGCGCGCGCCGAGCCGCAAGTTCTCTTCGACCGTGAGCAAACGAAAGATGCCGCGATGCTCCGGCACGAAACAGACACCTCGTGACGCGATCTTGTGCGGCGGCAGGCCGCCGATTGCGGCGCCGTTGAACGTGACCGTGCCGCGCTGCGGCGCGACGACACCAGCAATCGCTTTCAGCGTGGTCGACTTGCCGGCGCCGTTGCGGCCCAACAGCGTCACTGTTTCACCGTCGTTGATTTGCAGTGACACGCCTTGCAGGATGTGGCTCTTGCCGTAGAAGCCGTGAATCTGCTGCACGTCGAGAATCATGCGCGGCCTCCGGTGATCATGTTGCCGAGATAGGCGCTGCGCACGCGCTCGTCGCCGCGAATGTCGTCGGGGCGGCCTTCCACCAGCACGCGCCCTTGCTGCATGACGGTGATCGTGTCGGAAATGTCCATCACGATGCCCATGTTGTGTTCGATCAGCACGACTGTGTAATCGTCGCGCAGGCCGCGAATCAATTGCTTCATATCGTCGAGATCGTCGATACCCATGCCCGAGGTCGGCTCGTCCAGAAAGATGGCCTTGGGCCGCGCGGCCAGTGCCATGCCGACTTCGAGCCGCCGCTGCTGACCGTGCGAGAGCGCGCCCGCCGATACTTCGCTGAAACGCTGCAGAGCCAGTCGTTCGAGCACGCTATCGACGGTATCCGAATGAGTGAGCGCACCGTGCGGCGGCGCCCACGCATTCAGCGCGCGCACCGCGTCGACACCTTGCGCGGCGAGCCGCAGATTTTCCCGTACGCTCAGGTTGGCGAACAGGCTGGTTACCTGGAACGAACGCGCAACGCCGCGTCGTACGCGCTTGTGGTCCGGCTCATGCGTGACGTCGTGGCCGTCGAAAACGATCTTGCCTTCGGTGATCGGCAGCGTGCCCGTCAATACGTGAAACAGCGTGGTTTTGCCCGCCCCGTTGGGGCCGATGACGGAATGCACCGTGCGCGGCATGATGTTCAGCGTGACGTCAGCAAGTGCCGTGAATTTTCCATAGCGCTTTACAACGCCACTGGCTCGCAGAATCGCTTCGCTCATACGGGCTCCTTGTCTGCGTCATTGTCTGCATCGGTAGACGATCTGCGGCGTAGCGATTGCCAGATGCGTTCGCCCAATCCCCACAGCCCGCGCTGCATGAACAGGCTCACGGCGATCAGCACGATGCCGAGCAGCAACAGCCAGCGCGGCCACAACGTGGAGAGCCAGTCGGCGAACAGCACGTAGAACGCGGCGCCCAGTACGGATGCGAACAGATTGCCTGTGCCGCCGATCACGGTCATCACGAGGATCATCTCGCTCGTGTGATAGTCGATGTTGGAGAGCGGCGCGATGCCCGTCATCAGCGCATGCAGCGCCCCCGCCAGCCCCGTGACCGCGCCGGAGATCACGAACGCCATCAGTTTGAAGCGTTTGACGTCGTAGCCGACCGCGGCCGCGCGTGCCTCGTTGTCGCGAATCGCCAGCAACGTACGGCCGAATACGGAGTGCGATACGCGCATCAGCAGCCAGAACACCACGAGAAACAGCACGGCGACGAAGCCGTAGTATTGCCACGGCGAGGTCAAGGGCACGATCGTCTTGCCGAACAGTCCAAGCGCCGGGCGCGGAATGTCGAGCAAACCGTTGTCGCCGCCGGTCAGATCGGGCGTGGTGTATGCGAGGAAATAGAACAGTTGCCCGAACGCGAGTGTCAGCATGACGAAGTACGTGCCACGCTGACGAATCGAAAACCAGCCGACGAGCGCCGCAGCCGCCGCGCCGATTACGGCCGCTGCAAGCAACGCCGCCGGCACCGGCAGCGCCGTCCTGGTGAGAACCAGTCCCGCGCAATAGCTTCCTAGCCCGAAGAAAATGCCCTGCCCGAATGAAAGCAGCCCTGTGTAGCCGAGCAGCAGATTGCAGCCGAGTGCGGCGAGCGCGAACACTAACACTTCCGTGGCCAGCGATCCGGAGCGCAGCGTCAGCGGCAATACGCACACCACTAGCAGCGCAAGCAGCAGGAAGCGATAGCGATGCAGCGAATGCTTCAGGCCCGGCTGGGCCCTTACAGAAGAAGCGCTTTGCACGATGGGCTTCGAGGTGTCGATCATGCCGCCCTCCCGAGCAAACCGTTCGGCCGCAGCAACAGAACAGCCGCCATCGCGACGTAGATCATGAGTCGCGCGCCTTCCGGCCACAAGGTACTCATTACGCTTTGCACGATCCCCACCAGCAGTCCGCCGACCAGTGCACCGAGGAAATTACCCATGCCACCGACCACCACCACGACGAATGCGACGCTGAGCGCTTCGATGCCCATGAAAGGATCGACACCGCGAATCGGCGCGGCAAGCACGCCCGCCAACGCGGCCGTTGCAGCGCCGAGTGCGAATACGAGGCTGAAAACACGCAATACGTTGATACCGAGCAGCGAGACCATCTCCGTCGATTCACTGCCCGCGCGCACCGCGCTGCCTAGCCGCGTGCCTTCCAGCACCCACCACAAGAGCGCTGCCAATACCGCCGTGAAGCCGATCACGAAGAGACGATACTTCGGATACACGAAGCTGCCCCAGATCACCACGCCGTTCAGCATGTCGGGCACCGCTACGTTATCGCCTAGCGGCCCCCAGATCAGGATCGCGCATTCCTGCACCACAAGCGCGAGACCGACGGTCACGAGAATATGGAACTCATGCTGCTGCGCGTAGACGTGCCGCAGAATCAGTTTCTCGACAACCCACGCAAGCGCGCCCACGACAATCGGCACTACCACGAGCGCGGTCCAGAAACTCATCGACCATTGCATCGCCTGATAGCAGAAATACGCGCCGAGCAGATAGAACGCACCGTGCGCGAAATTCACGAAGCGCAGCAAGCCGAACACGATCGACAACCCGACCGCAAGCAGGAAATACAGCATCCCCACTCCGATGCCGTTGACGATCTGCAGAAGATAAACGTTCATGGCGTCCGTCTAAAGGGTGGTGCGAAGGAGCATCGCGCTGCAGTGCCGCGTGGGCGTGTGCGTTGTGCGTGCGCGATGTGCAGGCCGCGCTCGCGTGCGGCATGCAGACGTCAAGCCATCTTGCAGCCGGTCTTGTCGAGCGGCAGGAACGATTGGCCGGAACTCACGATATCCGCGTAATCGTCGGCGTTTTTCATCTTGTTCTTCGCCTTGCCCTTCAACAGATAATAGTTCTTCAGTACCTGGTGGTCCCCTTTGCGGACCTCCTCCGGGCCAGTCAAACCGTCGTATTTCATGCCTTCAAGTGCTGCGATCACCTTCTTCGGATCGACATTGCCCGCTTTCACAATGCCGTCCAGCAGGATCTTCGTGCAAATATAGGAGCCCGCGAGGCTGTAGTTGGGATTCGCCTTGAATGCGGCGTTCGTGCGTTTGACAAGATCGCGGTTGAGCGGCGAATCGATGTCGTGCCAATACTGCGCGCCGAAATACACGCCTTCGCAAAGGTCCGCGCCAAGCGATTCGAATTGCTCGAGTCCGGACGCCCACGCCATCAGAATCGTGCAGTTGTTCTTCATGCCGAAGCTCACGGCCTGGCGCAACGTGTCGGACGACTGCGAGCCAAAGTTCAGAATCAGCAGAACGTCGGGCTTTGCGGCAACTGCGTTCGTCAGATAGCCGCTGAACTCTTTCTCATTGAGCGAGTGGTAGCTGTTACCCACGTGCTCGATACCCTTCTCTTTGAAGATCGCCTTGGCGGCCGACAACAAGCCGTCGCCGAACACGTATTGCGGTGTGATGGTGTACCAGCGCTTTGCCTTGGGCAGCGTCTGGATCAGCGGACGCACCGTCTGCTCGATCGCGCCGTAGGTCGGCACCGACCAGCGGAATGTGGCGTCGTTGCAGTCCTTGCCTGTGATTTCATCCGCGCCTGCCGTGGTGATGAAAATGCCGCCGGCTTTCTGCACTTCCTTGCCCATTGCCAATGCTTCGGAAGACAGAATACCGCCCGCAAAGAAGCGTGCATTCTTCTGCTGCGCGATTTCCTGCACACGGCGCACTGCGGTTGCCGGCTTGCCTTCCGTGTCGAGTACCGTGTATGCGAGCGGTTGACCCAACACCTTGCCGTACTGCTCGATAGCGAGCTTCATGCCGAGGTCGGCGTATTTGCCGTTTGCCGCGAACGGACCGGACATCGGCACCGGACAGGCGAACTGCAAGGTGCCGGCCTGCGCGAACGCGCTTCGCGCGACCAGCGAACCCAACGCCCCCGGAACGGCCGACAACGCGGCCAGCTTCAACATATTTCGGCGATTCAAAATGACGCTCCTTAGGAAAGAGACACGCACTGACCGACTACGAAACTGCGCACACTGCGCGAACGAGTACTCGAGCTTGCTGGCCGCCGTGAAGTTTTCCACCTCACAGGCTTTGTTCTATTTATCATGATAAATAGGTTGGACTCGATCGTAGGTACAATAAATTCGAGTGTCAATAAGGCAAAATTCCTGGCAGCATGAGGCGGCCTTCTGTGCTGCGAAGGCGCCGGCGGATCAAACGAAGATCGTGCAGGACAAACTGGGAGCATCGAATATGGCCATGGACCGCGCCAAGGCTGGCGCCGCGATTGAGATCAAGCAGCAGAAACGCGGCGATCTGGTCGCGGAGGAAATCAAGCGGCTCATCACCGAGAAAGACCTGAAGCCAGGCGACCGCCTGCCGCGCGAGGTGGAGTTGCAGCAACTCTTTTCGGTGAGCAAAAGCACGATCCGCGAGGCGCTGAAATCGCTCGAAGTGCAAGGGCTCATCAAAGTGACCACCGGCCCGAGCGGCGGCGGCATGGTGGTGGAGGTGCCGCTCGATCGCACCTTGCAACTTCTGCAGAACTATCTATTCTTCAAGGACGTATCGATCGACGACATCTACACCGTGCGCAAACTGCTGGAGCCGGAACTCGCGGCCGGGGCCGTACCGTATCTGACGGAGCAGGACTTCGAGGCGCTCGACGCGAGCATTGCATGTTGCGATCGGCCGGCTTCGTCACATGGCGGGCAGGACATCGTGCGGCAACGTCAGGAAGACGTGAATTTCCACGACATCCTCGCGGCAGCGAATCCGAACCCGTTCCTGCGCTTCAGTTGCGAGTTGATCAACGAAATGATCCGGCAGCTCATCGAGTTTCGTAACGATACGCCGCAAGCCGAACATGAGCGGTTCGGTCAGGCAAACGTCAAGATTCACAAAGCGATTACGAAAGCAGCGCGTGAGCGCAACGCGGAGAAAGTGCGCGAGTTGATGGTGATCCACATGACCGAAGCGCCGCGCTATGTGAAGCGGATGAAGGGAAAACTGCGTGGACGCCTGATCCTGGATTCGGAGATTCGTCGACGGGTGCGGGCGCGAAGCGTCTCGCCAACGGAGAAGGGTGATGACGAGTGAGGCGGGATTTGATGGCGGCCGCAGGCGTTGTGGGTTGCGCATTGCATGTCGAGGCAGTTCCGTCGGATGGCTGGGATGTTGCTTGTGCGGATCGCGGTTTTTTCTCTACCGAATGGATGTGTGAATCGTTCGATGCATCTGGCATACAGCCTTAGGTGCAGTATTAGGGCGCGCGGCTTGCTCGCCGCATCGGTGCGACGTACAGACAACGCGAGGTTCAGGTCTATGAGACGCACGACAGCATGTGGAAATAGCGAAAGGCATCGCGCACTCGAGCAGAGGGAACGAGCGCACCGGTCCTCGCGAGGGAGAACCGTGGCGAAGGCAGCCATCAAACGGAGGTCCAATCGGTCCGCCGATTGAATGCATAGCGAGGGCTCAATCTTTTTCGGGCCGCGCCGTTATTGCATCTGCACAGGCGCAAACATTGGACCTTCATGGCACAACCTATCCCGTTATCTCGCAATACAGGCATTGCACGTGCTCGGCATGCCAAGGCCATGCTGTTGCCGATCGCCCGGCGGACCGCCGACGACCTCGCGCTTCGGGTCCATCTGGCGCTCGACGCCTTGCGCCGCGGCGCCGGCAGCATGACCGACGCACAAATACTCACACAAATCATGCTGTTGACCGGCTTCTTGGCTGAGTCGGGCTTCGGCTCAGCCACCGCCGAACAATTGAGTACGGCAGAATGCACTGTGTCGTCCGTGTTCGATATCGGCCGTGAGACCGGCAAGTGGAGTCTGGACGAGGCGGGATTCTCGCTTTTTGCGACGATCGCGACGAACTACGATCAGCAGTTGCATAGTGCGCCCCTTTGGGCAGTCACAGACGCGAGCGAGCGGCTTGATCGATTTACCGCTGGCATGTCGCATCAGACTCCCGTGCGCAAGCGGGCTTAGGCCGATCGGCGGGCGGATCTGTCGATGCATGCCAGTCGACGGGTGCGGTGTACTGGGAAGGCGCCGCGCGGATATCGCGGCGCAGTAAGTCATGGGGCAGATCTGATGCTGGGCGCCGCTGGCTGTGCGTGAGTACGGCAGCGGCGCGGAGTGGGCGGAGAGCGGAATGCCGCGGGTGAATTGCGCCGTAGCGGTTGCTGGACGCGGGTAGCGGAGCAGGTCGGGTTGTTCGTGTCGGATTCGTGTCGTAAGCGGCCGGCAAACCCATCTTAACGAATTGAACTAGCGGGTAGGATC
Source organism: Paraburkholderia dioscoreae (assembly GCF_902459535.1). Taxonomy (NCBI): domain Bacteria; kingdom Pseudomonadati; phylum Pseudomonadota; class Betaproteobacteria; order Burkholderiales; family Burkholderiaceae; genus Paraburkholderia; species Paraburkholderia dioscoreae. Next base: position 550,915 of record NZ_LR699554.1, on the reverse strand, counting down.
CGCTGGCTGCCAGCGATGGGGCAGCAAGGCTGCGATATCGTTAGCCTGGTGGGATGGCAGTCGCGTCAGGACGTCTTTCAGATAGGCGTGTGGTTCGTGCCCGTTGAGTTGCGCCGAACGTAGCAGACTCATGATGGCTGCGGCTCGTTGACCGGCTCGAAGCGAACCCGCGAACAACCAGTTCGACCTGCCGATGGCCCACGGACGTATCTGGTTTTCGACCCAGTTGTTATCTATAGGCACATGACCGTCATCGAGATAGCGGGTCAGCGCATCCCATCGTTTAAGACTGTAATCCAGTGCTTTGGCAATTGCCGAACCTTCCGACACCAGCTTACGCTGCGCCATCATCCATTCGTGAAGTGCGTCGCAGACCGGCTTGGCCCGACTCTGTCGAAGCTTGTGGCGTTCCTCGGCTTGCAGCACTGCAGCGTCGCGCTCGATGTCGTAAAGCGCAGCGAAGAACGGCAGCGCCTGCGCGGCGATCTGACTGGTGTGATTGGTGTGCAGATCGAAGAACTTGCGTCTCGCGTGCGCCGCACATCCGATTTCAGTGATGCCCTGGTGGAATCCAGCCTTGTACCCACTGTAGTCGTCGCATACCAGCTTGCCCTGCCAGCCGGCGAGGAACGCTCGGGCATGTTCGCCTGCTCGGCTGTCGGCGAAGTCGTAGACCACGGCGCGCAGCTCACTGTAGAGCGTCGGCGTATACGCCCACAGATACGCACGATGTGTCTTGCCTTTGCCGGGGCTGAGCATCTGTACCGGCGTCTCATCCGCATGCAGCACACCCTGTTGCAGGATTTCCTCATGCAGCGCGTCGACCAGCGGTTGTAGTTGCACGCCGCACGTACCGACCCATGCGCCCAATGTCGATCGCGGTATCGCGACGCCCGCCCGCGCAAAGATCTGCTCCTGACGATACAGGGGAAGGTGGTCAGCGTATTTGGCAACCAGCACTGACGCCAGCAGTCCCGCGGTCGGAATGCCCTTGTCGATGATGTGCGCAGGCACCGCGGCCTGAATCAGTGTTTCGCAGTTTCTGCACACCCACTTGCCGCGGATATGCCGCTCCACGGTGAACACGCCCGGCGTGTAGTCCAGCTTCTCACTGATGTCCTCGCCAATGCGCACGCGCTCGCAGCCACACTGGCATGCGGTGCTCTCCGGTTCGTGTCTTATCTCTGTGCGCGGCAGTTGCGCCGGCAGCGCTGCGCGCTTCGGCTGCTGGGGTAGCGACTCGGCTGCGGCTTGCGGCTGAAGTTGCTCGAGCTCAACTTCAATGGCGGCGAGATCCGCGTCAATCGCCTCATCCAGCAGGTTCATCTGATCGCTGCTGAGCTGCTCGCTACGCCTGCCGAACTGGTAACGTCTGAGAATAGATATCTCGTGGGTCAACTGGTCGATCCGGGTCTGCCGGTAGCGTAGCTCACGCTCCTTCTCACCGACCTCCCGGGTCTTCTCCTCGATCTCCCGGTCTCTGTCTTCGACGCGCGCAATCAGTTGTGTGGCGAGCGCACGCAACTGTTCCGGGCTAAGAGCGTTGAGGTCGGCTGGCAGGTCCATGCAGACGAGTCTGCCAGAACCCCGGAGAGCGCGAAAGCGCGACAGTTTACGTCCCTGGCGTCTTCAAATGACACGGATCACACCGTCCGCGCCGATGCGCTGCCATGGCAAACCCACCACCAGGCCGGCCAGTTGTTCCTGTGTGGACAGCGTCAAGCAGAAGGTCCGGTTTACCGACATTCATCTTGACCGACGTGTTGCCTCAAGAAGGAATGTTACCCGAGGGGTTGTTGTCGTTCCGTCTTCTTTTTTCTTTCTTTCCTGGTTTCCCGGGCGCGGAGCGCCCGGCCCCCGGCAACTTTCAGGTTTTGCGTTTCACACTTCAGCTGACGCGTCGGCGGACCTGCCCGTGTTTCCTAGAACCATTTCCCTCACACGCTCGGCTCGCCATGCCTTGACCCTGCGTTGCAGCGTTCGTAGCTGCGCCTTGCTCGCATACGCATCCGGCACCATCGTGGCCAGTCGGTTCATTAGCTCCCTGGACTGAACACCGGGCTCGGCGACGAGCCATCCTTCAATCACCGGCCATGCGTCGGCAAACGGATCGACCCGGCTTCTCCACCAGTGCTTTGCCTTGGGCTGCTTCCGATGTGTCGGACGTGCTTCACCTTCTTTCCATGCCGAAGCGAGACTCGTGAGGAACACTGCAACGTCTGGCTCTTCCTCGGGTACTGCTTCGACACGCACGCCGTGGGCCGCGAATTCGCTCAATGTCTGCTGGGCCACCCGTATCTCCTGCAGCAGCTGCACGGGGTCGACACCATCGAACTGAGCCTTCAGTTTCTCCTTGATGGTGAGGTCGATGCTGTCGTGGGCCAGAAGCCGGTCGCACGGCGTCGCCGGCGTTAAGTAGGCCTTGTGCACACGAGCGCCGTCGCGCGTCTTGGACTTCAGCTTGAATGAAGGCTGGAAGAAGTTAATGTATAGACGCGATGACGCGTATAGCTGCGCGAGCGCGTTCCTTGCATCTGTGCCGCTCAGTCGGCCATAACCGACCAGTCGCCGCACGACGGAGCCGTTCTTCTGCTCCACCCAAGCCTGATCGTTTTTCTTGTAGGCCCGCGAGCGGGTCTGCTCAAGACCGTGCTCCTTGCAATAGTCGAAGACGTTCTGGTTCATGAATGCGGTGTCGTTATCCGAATCCACTCCAAGCATCGCGAATGGCAGATCGGCCGCCACCTTGTCGAACGCTTCTATAACCAGTACCTGGTTACGCCGACGCATGGCCACACATTCTGTCCAGCCGCTGGCGATATCGGTCAACGTCAGCGTGTGGACGAACTCGCCGTCTACCTTTGTGCCGCCGCAGTGTTCGACCATGTCGATCTCGAAGAAGCCCGGCGGCGGATCGCGCCAGTCGGCAAAGGTACGCACCGGGATACTGCGCCGGATGGCGGAGCCCACACCCTTGCGGCGTTTGCGCTGCCCATCGATATGCAAACGCGCATTGGCCAGCATGCGATCGATGGTCGCCGCACTGACCTGGAGTAGCTTGGCCCTGATGACCGGATCCATGTCGAGATGGCCGTGCCGTTCCATGGCATCAACCAGCTTTGGAATCAACGCCTTCAGGCGCTTGCCGCAAATTCGGTCGGCCGCTTCCCACAGCATCGTTAACGCCTGACGCACCGCCTCGTCGTATAGCCGGTTGCGCTCGCGCGGCCCTTTTATCGCGCCCGGGTTCTCACGCAGCACCCGGATGGCGTGCTTGCGGTGATACCCCGTCAAAGCCACGAACTCGTCGAGGATTCTGCTCCGCTCACCGAACGTCGCGCCGCTATATCGCAACTGCAATGCTGCAACCAACTCCTTGCGTGCCGTCATGCTGATTTGCCTCGTCACCTCGAGCCGCTCCCGCCGGACAATCCGACCGGTAGCAAACTACGTGAGGCAACAGGTCAGCGCGAGTTGCAATTCTGATGAGTCAATGCGCCGGTCGGCCGAGGTGATTGTCGCTGTTTAGCTGGCCATGGTTGTCGCTCCGTTCGGGTTGTCAGTGGGTAATTGACGGCGTCGCTCCTTCTGTTTGTCGCTGGCTTTGCGGCGCCGGTAGCTTTCGACGTTCAGCTCGAAGATCGTCGAGTGATGGACCAGCCGGTCGATGGCGGCCACCGTCATGCCGGGGTCAGGGAAGACATCATTCCAGCCCGAGAACGGCTGATTGGCCGTTATCAGAAGACTTTTGCGCTCATACCGCTCGGCGATCAGCTCGAACAACACGCTGGTTTCCGCCTGGTCCTTTCGCACATACGACAGGTCATCGAGGATGATCAGGTCGAACCGGTCGAGCTTCGCGAGCGCCGAAGGCAGTTGCAGACTCTGACGCGCGACCTGGAGCTTCTGCACGATTTCGCCGGTGCGCGTGAACAATACGCGGTAGCCAGCGTCGATGAGTGCATGGCCGATGGCGGATCCCAAGTGACTTTTCCCGCCGCCGGGTGGGCCGAACAGGAGGATCGTGGCGCCTTTCTCAAGCCACGAATCGCCGGTGGCCAGCGCCATCACATGCGCCTTCGAGACCATGGGCACAACGCCGAAGTCGAAGGTGGCGAGCGTCTTGGTCGGATCCAGATGCGACTCGGTGCGATGACGCTCGATTCTGCGTTTGGCCCGCTCGGCGAGTTCATGTTCGAGCAATGCACCGAGTAACCGGGAGGCCTGCCAGCTTTCCTTGTCTGAGCGATCGGCGAAGTCCGGCCACAACCGGCCGATGGTTGGCAGGCGCAATTCGTTGAGCATCAGCGCGATACGGCCTGCATCGTAGGCGGCGTTCATGCGAGCACCTCCTCATCGAGCAACGTGTCATAGAGCGCGGCGGACGGCATGTCAACGACAACCACCGGACACTCGGCCTGGCGCGGCGCGAACTCATCGAACAGCGCCTTCAGGTCGGGCAGTTCACCGAGTTCGAGCAATGCATCGAGCCTCTGCGCCAGTTGCGCCTCGACGCCGTGGTTTCCTGCCAGCTCGAGCAGCCCCACCATGGTCTTGCATGCGCTGCGCGGCGTCAGTGCTACCTCGAGCCGCTCCCAGGTCCGCCGGTAGGCTTCACGCGGAAACAGATCGTCACGGAACGCGAGGCCCCTGAAGGCCTGCGGCTTGCGTTTGAGTGATTCGATGAAGTGCCGGTAGTCGATGCCGCGACCGCGCCGTTTGCTCGTGTGCGTGGCTCTCGCTGTGCTGTGCACGAGCGCGCCAGACAGATAGCAATCGAGCCGGTCACTGTAGAGGCGTACCTTCAGGCGATGACCGATCAGCCGCGACGGCGCGCTGTACAGGACGCAACGCACGGTGAACGTGCCGCAGCGGGTCACGCGCGCCTCTTCCTCAACGAAGTCGGTGGTACGGTGCTCAGGCAGGTCCAGCAGGTGTTCGCGCTCGATCTGGAACGCTGCTGCATTGCGCCGGTTGCGGCGCATTACCACTCCGCGCACGAACTCGTCGTACGCGGCGCGGTCCGCGAAGTCGCGATGACCTCGCAACTCCAGGGCCTGATCGAGCTGATCCTTCAGATAGCGATGCGAGGACTCGACGCTGCCATTCTCATGACCCATGCCACGGTTGTTGCGCGTGCCTTCCATCCCGTAGTGCTCGAGTAGAGCCGCATAGCGAACTGTGAAGTCTTCCTCTTCCTGCAGGTTCCTGAAGGCCGCCGACAGGCTGTCGGAGCGATGTTCGCGTGGGCAGCCGCCAGCCTGCCACAGCGCGTTCTGCAATCCCGTCGCGAGCGCCTGGAAGCTCTCCCCGCCATCGACCACGCTGGCGTACTCCCAGCGCGAGAACGCCAGCACGAAGTGATACAGCAGGTGGTTGAACGGGATCCCGCCAATCGTTACGCACAGCTTGCCCATGTGCGTGAAGTCCGACAGGCCTCGTGCGCCGGGCTGATATGTTTGAGGGAAGAACACTTCCTGGTTCGGCCCTTCGAGCGCGCGCCACTGGCTGACATGTCGCTCAAACGTGCGCCGCATGCTGTCCGGAAAGCGCTCGGGATGGTCCTCCTGCAATTTACGCAGCAGAGTGATCGCCTTCAGCTTTGGCGCAGCGCGTAGCAATGGGACCACTTCGCTCTCCCAGACATCGGCGAACGGATCTGGGCGCGAGCGCCAGTAGCGCCGCGGCTGCTGTGACGGTAGTCCGGCTTCGTGTTCGACACGCCGCGCCGTGCGCTCGCTCATGCCTGACTTCGCCGCAGCGAGCTTCTGCGGATGGTGTTTGCGATGGTTCATATAGAGGCGGACCTGCTGGTCGGTGATGCGGCTTCCAGACATGGGCTGACCGCCTCTTTTTAGATTCAGTCAGCCATCCTAAGCCCCGCCGATCCGGCGCCGCCGGCAGTTCCTCGTCTTCGGCGGCTACGCCGCCTCCGACTCATCACTACCGGCCAAGATGAATGTCGGTACACCGGACGTACTCATTGTCGCCCCCCACCTGTGTGAGCGCGTGTTGCTTTGGCTCGCTACCAGCGTGCGGCCAAGTGAACTGCCCCTGATTGAGCCGTCGCGCTGCCAGCCAGATGCCAATTCCATCGTGAACCAGAACCTTCAAGCGGTTGGCCCGCCGGTTGGCGAACAGGTAAGCATGGTGCGGATGCGCGGCGCCGAACACGGTGATCACCCGACCCAGTGCCGTATCAAAGCCAGCCCGCATGTCCAGCGGGTCAACTGCCAGCCACACCTGGTCAATGCGGATCATGCGAGCCACTCGCGTAGCCACGCGGCGCATTGCGCTGCCTCCGAGGTTGGCCAACTAACCGTTATCGACAGGTCCGCGCGACGCACCTCGACGCGAATCTCAGCTGTACGCGTGTCTCGCGTCTCAAGTGGCAGCGGTACAAATTCCGGTGCCGGCGCCGTTGCCAATGGCGCTGTCAGGTCGCTACGCGCCACGAGCACGCAATCGTTCGTTTCGGCCTGCTCGACCCAACGTCGAAGCAGATTGGCGTTCAACTTGTGGTGCAACGCGATCGCCGCAAGCGATACCCCGGGCCCCTGGCAAGCTGCCACAACCTGAGCCTTGAACTCGACGCTGTAGCGCCGGCGGCGCCGACGACCAGGTGCCACTGCTTCTTCAATAGTGTTCACGTGTCCACCTATTTAAGTGAACACGATGCTCCCAAGACTTTTAACGCAACTCAAGATGAGATGACCGGGCGCTTACTTCGTGTCGGGTTTTCGCGCTGATCCGGTTCTGTAAGGGCGGTGTGGAGGGGTTGGTAAACGCAGAAACCCCACCTTTTTGGGGTGGGGTTTCTGTCTGCTGCGGGGGAGCCTGACGATGACCTACTTTCACACGGGTAATCCGCACTATCATCGGCGTGGCGTCGTTTCACGGTCCTGTTCGGGATGGGAAGGGGTGGGACCGACTCACTATGGTCATCAGGCATGACTTGTTGCCGTACTGCCCATGGGGCAATACCGCCAATCGGGAAGAAGTAGTTTCTGGTGATGCTCACCAGAGGGAGATTCGGGGGGTTGTGTTGTTTCTGGCACAACACTGATCTCAACCGTGCGTGGTGTCCTGCCCCCTTCGGGGGTGGGGTCCTGGTAAATGCTGAAGCATCCGCCATGACCGGCACAAAACACACCTGTTATAGGATCAAGCCTTACGGGCAATTAGTATCAGTTAGCTTAACGCATTACTGCGCTTCCACACCTGACCTATCAACGTCCTGGTCTTGAACGACCCTTCAAGGGGCTCGAAGCCCCGGGGATATCTCATCTTAAGGCGAGTTTCCCGCTTAGATGCTTTCAGCGGTTATCTCTTCCGAACATAGCTACCCGGCGATGCCACTGGCGTGACAACCGGTACACCAGAGGTTCGTCCACTCCGGTCCTCTCGTACTAGGAGCAGCCCCCTTCAAATATCCAGCGCCCACGGCAGATAGGGACCAAACTGTCTCACGACGTTTTAAACCCAGCTCACGTACCTCTTTAAATGGCGAACAGCCATACCCTTGGGACCGGCTACAGCCCCAGGATGAGATGAGCCGACATCGAGGTGCCAAACACCGCCGTCGATATGAACTCTTGGGCGGTATCAGCCTGTTATCCCCAGAGTACCTTTTATCCGTTGAGCGATGGCCCTTCCATACAGAACCACCGGATCACTATGACCTGCTTTCGCACCTGCTCGACTTGTCGGTCTCGCAGTTAAGCACGCTTATGCCATTGCACTATCAGCACGATTTCCGACCGTACCTAGCGTACCTTCGTACTCCTCCGTTACACTTTGGGAGGAGACCGCCCCAGTCAAACTGCCTACCATGCACTGTCCCCAGTCCGGATAACGGACCAAGGTTAGAACCTCAAACAAACCAGGGTGGTATTTCAAGGGCGGCTCCACGCAGACTGGCGTCCACGCTTCAAAGCCTCCCACCTATCCTACACAGACCGGTTCAAAGTCCAATGCAAAGCTACAGTAAAGGTTCATGGGGTCTTTCCGTCTAGCCGCGGGGAGATTGCATCATCACAAACACTTCAACTTCGCTGAGTCTCGGGAGGAGACAGTGTGGCCATCGTTACGCCATTCGTGCAGGTCGGAACTTACCCGACAAGGAATTTCGCTACCTTAGGACCGTTATAGTTACGGCCGCCGTTTACCGGGACTTCAATCAAGAGCTTGCACCCCATCATTTAATCTTCCGGCACCGGGCAGGCGTCACACCCTATACGTCCACTTTCGTGTTTGCAGAGTGCTGTGTTTTTATTAAACAGTCGCAGCCACCAGTTTATTGCAACCCCTTCACCCTTCTGGCGCAGGCCAGTCAGGCTACAGGGGCGTACCTTATCCCGAAGTTACGGTACCAATTTGCCGAGTTCCTTCTCCCGAGTTCTCTCAAGCGCCTTAGAATACTCATCTCGCCCACCTGTGTCGGTTTGCGGTACGGTCCTGTTAAACTGAAGCTTAGAGGCTTTTCTTGGAACCACTTCCGATTGCTTCTTCACCTAAGTGAATGGCCTCGCACCCTTGAATTCCGCGCCCGGATTTGCCAAAGCGCCTTCTCCAATGCAAGGACCGGGACTTCCAACACCCGGACAACCTTCCGCGATCCGTCCCCCCATCGCATTTAACAATGGTGCAGGAATATTAACCTGCTTCCCATCAGCTACGCATTTCTGCCTCGCCTTAGGGGCCGACTCACCCTACGCCGATGAACGTTGCGTAGGAAACCTTGGGCTTACGGCGAGGGGGCCTTTCACCCCCTTTATCGCTACTCATGTCAGCATTCGCACTTCCGATACCTCCAGCACACTTTTCAATGCACCTTCGCAGGCTTACGGAACGCTCTCCTACCATGCACATAAATGTGCATCCGCAGCTTCGGTATATTGCTTAGCCCCGTTACATCTTCCGCGCAGGACGACTCGATCAGTGAGCTATTACGCTTTCTTTAAAGGATGGCTGCTTCTAAGCCAACCTCCTGACTGTTTTAGCCTTCCCACTTCGTTTCCCACTTAGCAATATTTGGGGACCTTAGCTGGCGGTCTGGGTTGTTTCCCTCTTGACACCGGACGTTAGCACCCGATGTCTGTCTCCCGTGATTGCACTCTTCGGTATTCGGAGTTTGCTATGGCGTAGTAATCCGCAATGGACCCCACAACCATGACAGTGCTCTACCCCCGAAGGTGATACACGAGGCACTACCTAAATAGTTTTCGGAGAGAACCAGCTATTTCCAGGTTTGTTTAGCCTTTCACCCCTATCCACAGCTCATCCCCTAACTTTTCAACGTTAGTGGGTTCGGACCTCCAGTACGTGTTACCGCACCTTCATCCTGGCCATGGATAGATCACCTGGTTTCGGGTCTACACCCAGCGACTGAATCGCCCTGTTCGGACTCGCTTTCGCTACGCCTGCCCTAATCGGTTAAGCTTGCCACTGAATGTAAGTCGCTGACCCATTATACAAAAGGTACGCCGTCACCCCCTTGCGAAGGCTCCGACTGTTTGTATGCATGCGGTTTCAGGATCTGTTTCACTCCCCTCCCGGGGTTCTTTTCGCCTTTCCCTCACGGTACTGGTTCACTATCGGTCGATCACGAGTATTTAGCCTTGGAGGATGGTCCCCCCATCTTCAGACAGGATTTCACGTGTCCCGCCCTACTTCTCGTACACCCAGTTCTTCCTCGCTGTTTTCGTCTACAGGGCTATCACCTGCTATGGCGGCACTTTCCAGAGCCTTCGACTAACAATGAAGATAAAGAGTACAGGCTGGTCCCATTTCGCTCGCCACTACTCTGGGAATCTCGGTTGATTTCTTTTCCTGCGGTTACTTAGATGTTTCAGTTCACCGCGTTCGCTTCACGTAGCCTATGTATTCAGCTACGGATGACCCATACGGGCCGGGTTTCCCCATTCGGATATCGGTGGATCAAAGCTCGTTTGCCAGCTCCCCACCGCTTTTCGCAGGCTACCGCGTCCTTCATCGCCTGTGATCGCCAAGGCATCCACCACATGCACTTGTTCGCTTGACCCTATAACGGGTGTGTCTCTCTCGAGTCACATGCCGCTACAGGTTGAGTATTCGTGTTGCGCCGTATTCCAAAGCAATCTTTCGATCACCTTTAAAATACATTGATACAATCACAACCCTGATTCACCTACTCAATCACCCATCTCTAAGTGACCTTTCGTGAATCTCTTTACTACTTCTTCCTGATTGTTAAAGAACGACAGCCGATATCGCGATTGCCATAACCGCGTATCACTCTGACTGGCTCAATCGCCAATGCACAACGCTCTGCTTCTCTCGCAGAACGCTACGCATTGAGGATTGGTGGAGGATGACGGGATCGAACCGACGACCCCCTGCTTGCAAAGCAGGTGCTCTCCCAGCTGAGCTAATCCCCCAGTCATGCACAGATCAGATCTGCTTTCATCCCAAGGGGTTCACCGGTCAGCCACCGCAGAATCAGTGGTGGGTCTGGATGGATTCGAACCATCGACCCCCGCCTTATCAAGACGGTGCTCTAACCGACTGAGCTACAGACCCCTGAGTCCGTCTGCGTATCTGTCTTCAATTTCACAGCCGATAAGCGTGAGCGCTCAACGTTTGACACGTCAGCTCGGGAAAGGAGGTGATCCAGCCGCACCTTCCGATACGGCTACCTTGTTACGACTTCACCCCAGTCATGAATCCTACCGTGGTGACCGTCCTCCTTGCGGTTAGACTAGCCACTTCTGGTAAAACCCACTCCCATGGTGTGACGGGCGGTGTGTACAAGACCCGGGAACGTATTCACCGCGGCATGCTGATCCGCGATTACTAGCGATTCCAGCTTCACGCACTCGAGTTGCAGAGTGCGATCCGGACTACGATCGGTTTTCTGGGATTGGCTCCCCCTCGCGGGTTGGCGACCCTCTGTTCCGACCATTGTATGACGTGTGAAGCCCTACCCATAAGGGCCATGAGGACTTGACGTCATCCCCACCTTCCTCCGGTTTGTCACCGGCAGTCTCCCTGGAGTGCTCTTGCGTAGCAACTAGGGACAAGGGTTGCGCTCGTTGCGGGACTTAACCCAACATCTCACGACACGAGCTGACGACAGCCATGCAGCACCTGTGTTATGGCTCCCTTTCGGGCACATCCACCTCTCAGCGGACTTCCATACATGTCAAGGGTAGGTAAGGTTTTTCGCGTTGCATCGAATTAATCCACATCATCCACCGCTTGTGCGGGTCCCCGTCAATTCCTTTGAGTTTTAATCTTGCGACCGTACTCCCCAGGCGGTCAACTTCACGCGTTAGCTACGTTACCAAGTCAATGAAGACCCGACAACTAGTTGACATCGTTTAGGGCGTGGACTACCAGGGTATCTAATCCTGTTTGCTCCCCACGCTTTCGTGCATGAGCGTCAGTATTGGCCCAGGGGGCTGCCTTCGCCATCGGTATTCCTCCACATCTCTACGCATTTCACTGCTACACGTGGAATTCTACCCCCCTCTGCCATACTCTAGCCCGCCAGTCACAAATGCAGTTCCCAGGTTAAGCCCGGGGATTTCACATCTGTCTTAGCGAACCGCCTGCGCACGCTTTACGCCCAGTAATTCCGATTAACGCTTGCACCCTACGTATTACCGCGGCTGCTGGCACGTAGTTAGCCGGTGCTTATTCTTCCGGTACCGTCATCCCCCCGCCATATTAGGGCAGAGGATTTCTTTCCGGACAAAAGTGCTTTACAACCCGAAGGCCTTCTTCACACACGCGGCATTGCTGGATCAGGGTTGCCCCCATTGTCCAAAATTCCCCACTGCTGCCTCCCGTAGGAGTCTGGGCCGTGTCTCAGTCCCAGTGTGGCTGGTCGTCCTCTCAGACCAGCTACAGATCGTCGCCTTGGTAGGCCTTTACCCCACCAACTAGCTAATCTGCCATCGGCCGCCCCTGTAGCGCGAGGTCCTAAGATCCCCCGCTTTCCTCCGCAGAGCGTATGCGGTATTAATCCGGCTTTCGCCGGGCTATCCCCCACTACAGGACACGTTCCGATGTATTACTCACCCGTTCGCCACTCGCCACCAGGGTTGCCCCCGTGCTGCCGTTCGACTTGCATGTGTAAGGCATGCCGCCAGCGTTCAATCTGAGCCAGGATCAAACTCTTCAGTTCAAACCTGTTACTGTTTTTTCGGTCTCTTCCGAGACCGGTCGCTCACTCAACGTACTGACGAATGATCCAACCATCTTGCGACAGTCAAACCTTCCTTTCATTACTGTGTGAGACTTGATACTTTCGCTTCTCGGCAGACCCCGAAGGATCCGCCTCGCATCGCGCATCAAGCGCCCACACTTATCGGCTGTTAATTTTTAAAGATCGGTACGCATTCACTACCGAACCGCCACCACCGCAATTGCCAACCTCACAACCACCCGGCACCGCTTCGTTCTGCGTCGCTGCATCAGCAGCAGAGAAACGAGATTATGGAGAGCGAGTGACACGTCGTCAACCCCCTTTTGTGAATTTTCTTTTAACCCGACGCCGATCGACGCCAGAATCACTCGCCCCCTACATATAGCGAGAGCGACGCAGAAATGATCCGTCGTGTGAGGACGACTGAGTTCCTCTATAGTGAGGAGCTTGAAATCAGCCGATATGCACGCACCTTGATGCATGGATCCGGCAACCGCTCTACAGCCGGCCGGCGGCTTGGGGATGCACCTGCAACAAACGCGCATGATGAAATGATGTGCACACAATGAGCGCGAAAGCTCAAGCTCGTATATAATGCGAGCCGCGCGAATTTCGCACATTTCTATCGGCCCGCTTCGAGCGGGCTCATCTTTTTTGCTCCCCAGAGCACAGCCAAACAACCGCGTTGAGTCACTCAGGTGATGTTGAGCCATGCTCGAAACGCCTGACGGTCGCGTCTTGCGTCTCATAGCGAAGCCTCTAGAGGAGAATACGTGAACCCTTTTGATCGCGAAGATTCGCAACACGAAACCGCCGGCTACGCCGCCAAAGCTCCCTCGGGCCGTACGGCCAAGGGCAAGGGCGCCGGCAAAGCGATCCCCGTGGCGGCAGAGCTGCCGCCGCAGCAAGCTGAAGAACGTCAGCGCCAGATGCGCGCGCTGATCCAGTTGGGCAAGGAACAGGGCTATCTCACCCACGCGCAGATCAACGACCATCTGCCCGACAACTTCGCGCAAACGGCCGCGATCGACAGTATTGTCAGCGCGTTCAACGACATGGGCGTGCAGGTCTACGAGCAGGCGCCAGATGCGGAAACGCTGCTGCTCAACTCGAACGCCCCCGCCGTGGTGTCGGACGATCAGGCAGACGAGGAAACCGAAGTCGCCCTGTCGACCGTCGATTCCGAATTCGGCCGCACGACCGACCCGGTGCGCATGTACATGCGCGAAATGGGCGCGACCGAACTGCTGACGCGCGCCGGTGAAATCGCGATTGCCAAGCGCATCGAAGACGGCCTGCACGAAATGGTGCAGGCGATCGCCGCTTGCCCGCTCGCGATCTCGGCGATTCTGGCGAGCGCTCAGCAGGTTGCCGACGGCGAGCTGCGCATCGACGAACTGGTCGACGGCCTCAATGAAGACACGATCGCCGCCGAAGAAGACAGCGCAAGCGCGGACGCATCGGCCGACGTCGACGCGGATACGGACAGCGATGACGACGAAGACAGCGACGACGACGACGGCCCGGCCGACTCGTCGGCAGCAGACGAAGCACGCCTGAAGCAGCTCACCAGCGACTGCCTCGAAATCTTCGCGCAAGTCGGCATGTTGTCCGACCAGATGAACGCCTCGCACACGCGCGGCGACGTCACCTCGAAGGCATATCAGCGCGCGCGCGAAGAGATCCAGCAGCACCTCGCGAAGATCCGCTTCACGGCACGCACCATCGACCGCCTGTGCGGCGACGTGCAGCAACAGGTCGCGCAAGTTCGCGCGATCGAGCGCAACATTCTGCAAATCGTCGTTTCGAAGAGCGGCATGCCGCGCGAGAAGTTCATCGAGTCGTTCGCCGGTCATGAAGCCGACCTCGGCTGGACGGAACGTGCGGCGCGCGGTGCGTCCGCCTACGGCGCGGCGCTGGAGCGCCATCTGCCGGCCATTCAGTCCGAACAGCAAAAGCTGATCGAAATCGAAGCCACGGTTTCGCTGCCGCTGAAGCATCTGAAAGAGATCAACCGCCAGATGGTCGCGGCCGAATCGAAGATGCGCAAGGCGAAGAGCGAGATGATCGAGGCGAATCTGCGTCTCGTGATCTCGATCGCGAAGAAGTACGTGAACCGCGGCATGCTGTTCCTCGACCTGATCCAGGAAGGCAACATCGGCTTGATGAAGGCCGTGGACAAGTTCGAATACCGTCGCGGCTGGAAGTTTTCCACGTATGCCACGTGGTGGGTCCGCCAGGCCGTGACGCGTTCGCTCGCGGATCAGGCTCGCACGATCCGCGTGCCGGTGCACATGATCGAAACGATCAACAAGCTGAACCGCATTTCGCGCGAAATCCTGCAGCAGACCGGTCAGGAAGCGCATCCGTCCGTGCTCGCGGAACGCATGGAACTCTCGGAAGAGAAGGTGCGCGGCATTCTGAAGATTGCCAAGCAACCGGTGTCGATGGAAACGCCGGTCGGCGACGACGGCGATGCCACGCTCGGCGACATGATCGAAGACTCGGCAGCTTCCTCGCCGGCCGACGCGGCCATGCAGGCCGACTTGCGCGCCGCCATCGACGACGCACTCGACTCGCTGTCGCCGCGCGAAGCGAAGGTGCTGCGCATGCGCTACGGCATCAACACGAAGTCGGACCATACGCTTGAAGAAGTCGGCAAACAGTTCGACGTCACGCGTGAGCGGATTCGTCAGATCGAGAGCAAGGCCATGCGCAAGCTGATGCATCCGAGCCGCGCAGACCGTCTGAAGTCGTTCCTCGACCGTTAAGTCGGCAAATGCGCTTGTCGTGCTTTACTACACACGGCAAGCGCATTTTTCTCTCTCAAGCCAGCAGCGAAACAACCCTACTGAGGGTGGATCCCGCTGCCAGCCACCCTCCAGCCGCATAGCACGCGCGGCCGGCAGCGGCGGCAACCGGCAAAATGCGCTCCCTCACACCGTCCCGCAAGCAACAGGCATAGTCGTTGCGCGCTCCTTTGTATGCTTTTTCGAGGAGCACATCATGACTACGTTCGATCCCCAAGTCCCGGCATCCGCCGGCGCGCAGGGCGCAAATATTGTTGGAGTCGGCATGGGTGACGGTCCCGGACCAGACGTCATGGCGGCATCCACGCTCGACGGAAACAAGGTGATGTCGTCTGACGGCGAGCACGTCGGCAAAATCTCCGACATCATGCTCGACGTACGCGGCGGCCGGATCGCCTACGCGGTGTTGTCCACCGGCGGTTTTCTCGGCATGGGCAACACGCTGCACGCCATACCGTGGAGCGCGCTCACGCTCGACACGGACGACAGGTGCTTCGTGCTCGATGCAAGCGCCGACCGGATCAAGAATGCGCCAGGCTTCGATAAGGATAACTGGCCTTTCATGGCGGATACGCAATGGGGCACGACCGTGCACGAGTACTACAACCGTCCGCCGTATTGGCTGGTCACGCGTGATGTGGTGGAAGCGCGAGAAGTGGACTCCGATCTTTGAAGTTCACCCAGCGCGCGAGACGCATTTGCGCCCCGCAAGACCAATCTATCCACAGATTCCGTTCATAAGCCTGTGGACAACCTGCGCATGACTCACGCAACTCCTTGAACGCATTGGCTTTCACCTCTGCGCTCTCAAGGAGTCGGGAGCCTCATGGCTCACCGCACATCGACTGCGGGGCTGGAAACGGCCCTGCGCAAACTGCGTCACATCGCGCAGGCATGTGCGGATCGGCTTGCGAGAAAGCGCAGGCCGACGAGCACGATCATTACGCGCTCCCATCCACCGTATTACGGCAGCACAAACGTTTTCACGAGCGTCAATTCACCCGCCTTGCGCATCGGCACTCGAATCGTTTCGCTCTTTTCGTTCGGGGTATTCTCGTTCGTGATGATGGTCACCTGGGCGACGGTCATATCGGCACCGCTATTGCCGCTGCCGTAGTAGTTCACATAGACCAGATAGGTGCCCTTCAACGGCGCCGCGGACGAATAAATCTCCGGTCCGTAGCCGGTCGTCACGTCGACGTCGAGCGCGCCGCCGTTCGGCGCAACGCGCTCGCCGTACCATGTATGCGCGCCGTCAGGCGACACGACGTGCAAATCCAGATCGGTGCCGTCGGTATCCCACGCGAGCAGCACGCGCAGCTTCGGCTGGGTCTTGCCGCTGTAGGCGTCGTAGAACTGCACGCGCTTGCGGCTGCCGTCCGGCGCGCGCAGTTCCACGCCGTTACTGCCCGCAGGAAACGCGTAAGGCCGCGAGAACTTGCCGTCCTCTTCCACGCGCTGCGGCAACGGCGTGCCGTCGACCACCAGCGTGCCCACCGCGGTGCCCTTCTTCTTCGGCGCGTTGCGAATCTGCCCTTCGATCAGCGCGAATCTGGAGTGCCCTTCCGGCGTCGATACCGACACCGCCGGGTAGTGCACGTCCTGCGTATAACGCTCGCTGTCGCCGCTCGTGTTGCGCCAGCCGTTCAACGGCGCGGCGAAGTCGATGTCGCTCGCGTACGCCGCAGGCGCAGCCTGCAGGCAGGCCAAACAGGCCACTGCGAGGAATCTGTAGCTCGCCTTCATCCAACCCGTGGTCTTGACCTTCATCTTCACTGCTCCCATCCCGCTGTCAGAGTCGCTCGCGCTTTACGAGCATCAGGCCGCCGATCCTGCACGAAAAAATCCGCCGCTCCGCACCCGACGCCCACAGCTGCACAAACGCGAACATGGCCCGCGCGAAACGGCCAGCGCCACAGCGACCAAGGCAAGCGCGAAAAGATATTCACTGGATCGGATTGTCGGTGCGAATCAGCGTGCGCGCGGTCCGCTCGACGAACGTCTCGTCGAGACCACGCGGATGATGCTGGAACGCGAGGTGGATATATTCATGTGCCAACGCAATACGGTCCTCTTCGGTCTGCAAGCGGTACACGTACACGCGATTGCGCTGCGCATCCGCATACGGACGCCCTTCGCGCACCGCGCACACGGCGGGCAGATCGGGCGTTTCGTAGCCCGCCGCGCCGTCCATGCGCCGCGCCCACAACGGCGCGTTGCGCTCCAGCCATGCCTGCGCTCCGGCCACCGCGATGCAATCGCCCGATAGCGGACTCTGAAACGACGTCAGCGTCGCTTGCGGCCAGGTGCGCGCGAGAATGGCGTCGAATGTCAGGCCGGTTTGAGCGGAAGCCTTCGCGGCCAGCCAGCTCATCTGTCCCGACGCGGCCTCGTCGTGGTGATACTGAACAGGCACGCCGGTCAGCACGAGCGCGTCGGTCAGGTCGGCGGCATGGCGCGCGGCTGCGGTGGGCGCGCGCGGCAGGACGCGCTGCGTGCTGCTGCTGTCGTCGATACGAAAACAGCCGTGATCGTGGTTGCCATGCTGCACGACGTAGGTCCGCGCCGCGACGGCCAACGCCTTGGCCGCTTCCGGCTGGCTCGTGTCGCCTTCGCGCTCGACCACGCGCGCCACGTAGTCGTTCATGCCGAAACGGCCGACCACTTGCGGTGCGCCGGCCGCGTCGCGATCGAGCCGTAATTCGCCGCGGCTCGTCACGCGCGCCCAATTGCCATTCACGAAGCCGACCCGGAAATCACCACGCAACGGCCCTTCTGGCGCGGCGGCCGGTCCTTTGTCGCCGAGCACCTCGCGAATCGGATAGCGACTGAAGAAATCGACCAGTACGCAGGCGGCGTCGTCCGGCACGGAGATTTGCGCGAGCAGCGGCGCGAGGCGCGGCGCGGCGGCCGCCAGCACGCGCGCGCTGCCGCCCGAACCGCCCAGCCACACCGGCGTGCCGTCGACGAGCCAGCCCGCCGCGCCGCCGACCGACGCGCCTGGTCGCGCCGGATCCGGCATCGTCCAGGTTTTGGCGCGCAGCACACTGCCGTAGAGCGACGCCGTGCCTTCGCCGCGTCCGCTGGTCAGCACCGACACGAGCGTGCTGGCAGCCGCTTCACGCGGCCGGGCGGGCATGGCCCGCAGGGCGGCGAGCAGTTCGGTTACCGGCACGCGGTGCGCCGGGGTCATGGCGCGCAGATCACGCAGCCAGACGGGCGCGTGTGCGGCCGTCCAGTACTTGCGCCAGTCGGCGGAATCGAGTTGCAGGCGCGCGGGCTCGAAAAAGAGTCCGCACGACTGCACGAGCGCATGTTCGCGATCGATGTGACCGCCAGTCATGCAGCAATACACTTCGTCCGGGTCGCCGCCGTTGCAGGCGTAATCCGGCGTAGTGATGTTGCGGTCCACCAGATAGCCGTAGACGAACAGTTTCCACACGCTGCCGAGCGGCGTCTGAAGCGTGCGCGGCAAAGCGCCCGCCGCCTGCGGCGAGAAGCCGACCGCGGCGCCGCTGCCGTCGGCTTGCCAAAGCTGACTCTGGCCGTCGCGTAACCAGGCAAAGTGCAGCATCCGCGGCGCGGATGCCGTGGTTAAAGCGGCTGAAGACGAAGTCGCCGCATAAGCGCCCGCCCCGTTAAAACCGCACACCATGCCCACGGCGAGCGCGATCCGCAGCGTAGCTGCCAGACGTACGCGCAAGGGCCGAAGGACGCGGAACATGGCGGTCTCGTCTCGCTTACTGGATGCGCAACGTCGTCACGCGATCGCTCTTGCCGCCTTCGAACGCCTTCGCGTCCGGCTGATACATGCGGAAGTAGCGCGCGGGCGGCAACGCGAACGTGCCCGGCAACGCGAAGCGCACCAGTTGCCGCAGCGCGACCGGCCGGTCGAGCAACGGCACGGGCTGGTGATACGCCAGTTCGCCCATCTCGTACGACGCAACGCGCTGGAACGGCTGCGGACCGCTGGCGCCCTCTTTCGCGCCCGGCAGACCGTCGATCGACACGCCCCAGCTCGTCGCCTCGACGTCGCCGCCCGGCGGCAGCGGCACGTCGAGCAAGCCATAGTGGTAAGCGTTGCCCGAGCGCGGCGTGAGTTTGACTTCGTCGACGTAGAGCGCGTTGCTGTCGATCGCATCGCCCTGCTTCACCAGACGCGCGGTGAACGCGGCGCGCCCCAACCGGCTCTCGGCCGAGGCATCCTTTTTCTTCGGATCGACCGCGAGCTCGACCGGTTCGAGCTTGTAGAGACGGCGCTCGACGCTGATGTTCAGGCGGCTGTCCTCGCTCGTATGACTGCGGAACGAGACCAGCGCGTTGACGTCGGTGCGGGCGGCGCCGGCGTCGAGCGTGACCGGCAGCGTGGCGCCGGTCCACCTGTAGAGCGGCGTGCCGGTCGGCGTCGCTGCGCGTGTCCAGTTCGCGCCTTGCAGCGACGGCAACGACGTGGCCGCTACATCGCCGCCCAGCGCCTTGCGTAACCACAGGAGCGTGAGCGCGCGATCGAGCGTCGGGTAATCGGCGCTGCTCTTCGCGAGCAAGGCCGATGGATCGACTGCCGCGCCGCCGTCGCCGCCCGACATGACCAGCAGGCTTTGCACGAGCGGCGCCGGATCGTTGCTCAATGCCGCGCGCGCGGCGCTCGCCGCTGCATCGAACCCATCGGGTAATTGAGCACTCGTGCTGCGCGCCATGCTGGCGATCAGCAGCGTCGCCATCTGCTTGCCGCGCGGCGAATCGGCTTGTGCGAACACGATACTGTCCGATGCGCTAGACGCGCCGTTGCGTGCGGGCACGTTGGCCGTGGCCGCCGCGTCGCTCATCAGGTCCGCGGCAACGCCCGACACCGGCGTCGCAACCGGCAGGCCCATCTGCTGCATCAGCCACAAGGCCAGCGCACGATGCAGCAGCGGCTCTTTCGCGCCGGCGTCGCGATAGACGTCCATTGCATGCTGCCAGTTGTCGGCGGGCAGGCTGATGCCAAGGCTGCGGCTCGCGAGCCAGTCCGCGTAATACGCGTAGGCCGTGATCAGTGCGCTGCCGCCCGTGGTATCGCCCCACCAGCCGAACGTGCCGCCGACACCTGCCAGCATGGCCAGACGCTGCCGCTGATTGCGCAGCAGCGCTTCGAGGCCTTGCGTCGAATTCGCATTGTCGCCGTGTCCGATCGCATCATGCGCGAGCGCCAGCGGAATCAGGCGGCTCGACGTCTGCTCGGCGCAACCGTACGGATAGGCGATCAGATCGTCCGCGACACGCAGGAACTGGCTCTGTGCGTTGCCGATGAACCGCACGCTGACGTCCTGCGCATCCTGCGGCAGATTGAGCGGCTTGTTCGAACCGTCGAGCGACACCGTGTTCTGATGCAGATCGAGCCAGCCGCTCGCGTCGAGATGAATTGTGGTCTGCAGACGGTCCACATCTTTGGCCGCGCTGCGCAGTGTCGCGTTGATCACGCCATCTTTCAACGCGCCGCTCGGCAGACGCAGATAGTTCGCGCCGCGCTTGAGTGTCACCTTCTGATTCAACGAAAGACCGCCGCCTTCGACCACCCACTGCGCATCCATGTCCGCGTCGGTCTGATTGAACGCGATCATGTCGATGGCGGGTTGGTCGTTGACACGGAAATGCGACGGCCCGCTCCACTTCAGATACAGCGCCTTGTCCGAGCGCACGTAAGCAGTACGTTGCCCCACCATGCCATCCGGCGCCGCGGCGCGTACGGTAATGCGCCAGCGCGCCAGCGAATCCGGCATCCTGAAGGTCATGGTGGCGTGGCCGTTCGCATCGGTTTTCAGGTTGGCTTCCCACGCGGCCGTGTCCTGATCGTCACGGCGTGGCCGTTCGAGCACCTTCACGCCACGCTCGTTGTAGTTCGCGCGTTGCGGGCCGCCCGGCGCGCCTTTCAGCGGCGAGCGCGCGAGGTCGTACGTGATGAACGACAGGCTCGACGAAGTCCGCACGTTGTTGCGGCGCGGGTGATAGAAGAAGTCGACTATATTCGGCGCGATTTCGGGCTGCAACACGTAGACCATTTCATCGACCACGCTCACCGTCAGATTCGCCGCTTCCGACTTGCCGTTCAGCGTACTGTCTAAATTCAGCGTGACCGTGTCGCCCGGACCGTACACCGGCTTGTCGCTCTTCACGCTCAGTTCGATCTGCGGTTGAGCGACCACGATGCCCGCGTTCTGGAACACGTATTCGCCGGCGTGCACATACAACACCGAGAACGTCATGTTCGGCGCGAAGTCTTCGCCCACCTTGATCCGCGCCTTCCATTGCGACGGCGCCACCCGTTGCAGTTGCAACCAGTCGCCGCCAGCCGTCAGCAGAGCGCGACGTTCGACGTTGTCGCGTTCGAGTGTGAGCAGCGCGTCGTCGACCGGCATGGGGAACGTAATCAGCGCTTCGGCGGTGTCGCCGATTTTGTATCTGTCGCGATCGAACACGATCTCGACGCTGCCCGGAATCGCCTTCAGACCATCGCCCGCGACCCAGTGGCTGGTGGCGGCGAGCAGGTTGCCCGAATCGTCTTTGACCGACAGCATGTACGAACCCGGTTCGTCGAATTGCACCGGAAACGACAGCTTGCCGCCCGCGCTCGCGGCCTTCAACGCGCCTTCGCCATGCGTTTGCGATTCGAGGCGCGTCCATTCGTACTTCGACGGCGCGTGCGAGGCAGGATCAATCTCACCTAGCGCCTGCAGATCGAAGCTCACCACTTCCTTCGGTTGCGAGAACGACTTGGCCGTGTTCAAACGATACGGCGTCGCGCCGCGCGCGATCAGCACTTCACGCGTCACGCGCACCTTGTACGCGGCGCCGTCCTGCGCGAACAGCGTCAACGCATAGCGGCTCGGCTCCTTCGCAACTGGCAGCGTGAGGCTCGCGTTGCCGTCGCCATCCGTCTTCAGTTCCTGCTGGTCGAGCTTGACCGGAAAGAGTCCCGCATAACGCAATTCGCCGTCGACGATCGTCACTTTCTGCGCGCGCAGCGTGACCGAAATCTTGCTGTCGCGCACCGGCTTGCCGTCCGGATAGCGCAACTGGATCTTGCCCTTCAGCACCTCGCCGGTCGCGTAGTCGGCTTTATCCATCGAGAGATTCACATCGAAGTGCGGCTTCACATATTCGGCGACGCGAAATGCACTGCCGTATACATCGCCGTTGTAGTCGAAGCGCAGCGTATAGCCGCCGGCGGTGGCATCGGCCGGCAGCGTGAACGCGGTATCCGCGCCTGTGCCGGACGCGAAATGCACCTTGCTGCTCGCCACCGGCGCGCCGTTCGGATCGAGCACGTCGAGCTTGATATCGGCCTCGGCGGGCGCGGACGATTGCGTCGCGCTCTGGAACGTGCGGCCGATGAACTTCACATGCACCGGATCGCCCGGCCGGTACATGGGCCGGTCGGTCACCGCATAGATCTTCGTGTTGTAGATCTCGCTGTCATAATAGAAATTTTCGGAGACGAACACGCCGCCTTGCGGATCGGTGCCGAGCACGTAGCTGCGCTCGGGGCTCACGTGTTGCAGCACCAGCGCGCCATCGCCGCCGGTCGCGCCGCTTTGCAGAACGCCCACGCCGTCGGTCCAGCTCACTTCCGTATTCGCAACCGGCTTGCCGTTATCGCGCCGCGTAGTCCATACCAGCATGCCACCCGACGCGGCTTTGACGACCGCCACCGTGTCCGACACGAACAGCAGCGTATGCGCGCGATAATTGCCGATCACCGCCTCGACGATATACAGCCCCGGCGGCAGCTTGCCGACCGGAATCATTACGTTGCCCGCACTGGCTTCGATAAAGTTACTGCTGCTGCCCGCCAGATTCACGCCCTTGGGCGGCTGGATCACTTTTGCGTCCCAGAGCGGATAGCGGAAACGCGCGACCATGTCGTAGCCTTTCAGCGGCGCGAATTGCGAGTTCGGCTCGAATTGCGTTTGCTTGCCGGTCTGCTCGCCGAGCTTGAATTGCGGCGCCGCTTCGATCGCCTTGCTGCGGGTCGCGAACGACAGCACGCGCTGCCATGCGCGGCGCGCTTCGGTAAACCACCGGTCCCACAGATA
The DNA here is from genome assembly GCF_902459535.1 of Paraburkholderia dioscoreae. Classification (NCBI taxonomy): domain Bacteria; kingdom Pseudomonadati; phylum Pseudomonadota; class Betaproteobacteria; order Burkholderiales; family Burkholderiaceae; genus Paraburkholderia; species Paraburkholderia dioscoreae. Next base: position 527,843 of record NZ_LR699554.1, on the reverse strand, counting down.
GGCGAGCGTATTCGCGAGCCCTTCGCCCTGATAATTCGGCGCGACATTCAGCCGATGCAGATTCTTCTGCGCCTTCAGAAAGTCGAGCGGCCTGGGCACGCGATACACGACGATGTCCGCGCCGCCATATGCCTGCAACGCGTCCTTGAAATCGCGGCCGGGCGCTTCGAGCCGCACCTGTGCCAGTTGATCGCTGCCGAAGCTCGCGTCCGAAAGCAGGAAGAACGGCTGTCCGTCGACCTTCTGCGAACTGAAGTTGCTCGATGGCGCTGTCTGCAGCGTTGGATTTCCGGCGATGTTGGCATCGGCTGCGGCAGCGGCGCTCGCCACGTCGTCGTCCGCATAAGCAGCCGGTGAAATGGCGAGCGTCATCGCCGCGAGCAAGACGGTAAGCAGCGCCGCGAACGTGCCTGCCGCGCGACGGCGCGCGTTGCCCAACCAGTTGCTCCACGGCGTGACGGAAATCATTCGGGTCATGGTGTCAGAAAGTCCAAACGAAACACGCCGACGAAATTCGGATTGCCGTCGAGCGGCTGCCAGCGGGAATCTTTCCATTGCATCAGATCGGAAACGGCGACGGCGCGCAGACCGGTATCGGTCGGCGTGACGGTGCCTGTGTGATAAGCGATGTAGCGATCCAGCCAGATCATCAGATGCTGGTCGTCGCCCTGGTCGAAGAACAGCAGGTCGCCGGGCAGCGCCTGGTTCACGTCCTTCGAAACAAAACGGCTATTGCGTTGAATCAGTGCAATCGCCGACGCGTAGGCGCCGGTGGATCCGTCGAGTTGGGTCCAGCGGTTGGCGATTCCGCGCTGCGCTGCGGACAGTTGCAGCTCGGGCGGCATGCTGCTGGTATCCGCGAGACTGGTCATGCCATTCGCGCGCAGCCAGCGGGTGTCGTGCGGCCTGAGCGTCTCGCCGACCGCGAAGCGCACGAGGCCCGCGCAGTCGCGTTGGGTCCAGCGCGGCGTCGGTCCGCGCCGCATCTGCTGATCGACGATACGCACGAACCACGCGCGAAATGCCGCCGATTGCTGCGGTGACAGCGCGTCGGGGTCGGGTGATGCGGTGGTGCCGGTGAGCGCGTGCGCATAGGGCGCGAGACTCGCCACGGCGAATGCACAGGCAGCGCGTGCGAGCCATGCGCGGCGCGAGGGGGTGGCGGCGTGGACTGCGAGAGTCGTGGACTGCGCGGCATACGTTGACTGCGCAGCATGCGTTGACTGCACGGCATGCGTGGACTGCGCAACACGCGTAGGCTGCGCTGGCCTCGCCGCGACCGTGCCTTGCGGCGCGCGCTCAGCCACGCACATCGCGAATGCCGCGCGAGGAGCGCAAAGGCGGCGCACTCAGTCGCCCCCGGTGCCGGGCTGATCCGCGGGCGTATCGGCAACGCCTTCAGTCGAACCGGAACCGGCACCAGCCCTCGCGCGATCGAACCACCACTCCACCGGCACCCAGCCTGTCGAACCCGGCAGGTTCTGCGGCAGCGTCAGCGAAACCGGCGGGTAGTGAGCAAGCGCGTGCAGCTTCGGCACGAGATGCGTACGCGATGCGTTGCGGAACACCGCCTCCTGATCCGCAGGCAACGCCGCGCCCGCCTCACGTTCGATCAGCGCGGCGGCCGATGAAGGCGTGAGCGTCAGAATCGTGCGCGGCAGACGCTGTGGCGCGAGCGTATCGGCAAGCGCCGGATACCGCTTGTCCAGCACCGCGAGCGTGTCGTCGACGAGGCGGCCGTCCGGCGAAAAGATCAAATAGCCGTGCGCAAGTGCCAGCGTGACCGGGAAATAACGCTCCGCCGACAACTGCGACGCGAACGACGCCTTGCTCGTCAATGCCGTGCCCGAACGCGCGCTAACCGGTCGCTGCCACACGGTCACATCCGCGCCCTGCTCACGCGTGGTGACCTGCAGGCGGCGATAGCCTGCAGAGTCGGAGCCGTCGGTTTTAGCGGCCTTCGCTTCATAGGCGCCGATCACATCGCCGAAGGTCTTGCCGAGCGCGGTCTTCAACGCCACGATACCGGCCGCGTCCTGCTTCTTCAAGCGCGCGACGAATACCGGCGCGACCAGCGTCGACTTCGCATACCAGCACACCGCCGCAGGACCGGTGAGCTGATCGCCAATCGCGGCAGCGTTATCCGCGCCGCCGCCGGCTACCTTGCCCAACAGGCCCGAGGCCTCGTTCCAGTCCGCCGGCAAGCTCGTGCAGGCCGCCGGATTGGCCGGCAACGCGCGCCACAGATCGGCGCTGTTCCACTGTTGCGGCAACTTGTCCGGCTCGATCAACGCCGAGGTCTGCCAGTTCGCCTCGCCACGCCCCCCTGCGGGATTGCCGGTCGACGAAAAATCGAAACGCAGCGCGTCGATGCCGGAGAAAAACGCCTGATAACCGAACGACAGGTAGTTGGCCGACACCACTAGCCGGTGGCCCTTCGGCGATTCGCCCGGCGCGTCGAGTTGATAGGCGCGCGCTGCATCGTCGCGGCCGGAGGACAACATCCCGGACACCGCATCGGCCCGCTCGCTGAGCAGTCCGCCCTTCTCGTCAAGCAGCACGCCGGGCGCGGACAGCACGACCAGCCGATCGTCTTTGCTGGCGAACAGCAGCGTGCGGCCGACCGCGAGTTTCAGTGCATAGACCGGCACGTCGCCGGAGAGCTTCGCCACCTGGCTCAGTTGCGCGTCGCTCGTGGCGACGTTGCCGACGCCTTGCAGCAGCCTCGCGAAACCGTTGCGATGCATCGACATCACCCAGTAGCCGAGGCGGCCGTCGGGCGAGCGCCACAGCAGCACGTGCGCGGGTTCGTCGAATACACGGCGGATCAGTTCGTCGCGCCAGTCGAGTTGATGTTCGAACGCGAGACGCCGCAGCGCGCCCTCGGCCGACAGCCGCGTGTTGTCCGATTCGTAATAGTCGACGAAGTCTTGCGTCAGCACGTCGCGCAGCAGCGGCACACTCAGGATGTCGCGCGGCAAACGCGAGAGCGCTTCGCTGTCGATCACCGCGTCAGGGTGATGAATATCGAGGACGATTTCGCCGTTCCCGGCTGCTTTGCGATGCGCAAATGGACGCCATACTGCCTGAATGATCACACCGGCCACGACCAGAAGACCGACGACCAGGATTGCAATCTTTTTGCGCGACATCTTCATCTGATTTCTTCTGGTTCGATGCGACGGTATTAACGTGAATGTCCGGCGAATAAAGTCAGCGGGATCAGTCTCCGAAGGCAGCGATGATAACCGATATTTTTAGCCGGAAACCAGCGGCAATTTCTATTTAACAGTCAGGCACGCTTCGGAGTTTGATAAAAACCGGACCTGCATCTGATTAAGAGATTAGGAACCGCGCGCATTCGACGCAGTGACTGGATTCGTCAAACCGGCAAGGGCAGGTGCAGCCTTATCCGTAGACGCGCGCGGCGCTGCGCCCGATGCCTCGGGAATAATACCTTCAGCCTCGTGCGGCCTCGCATCGCATTACTCTTCCGAAGAGCTTATGCTAAATCCGCGTGATTAAACACACATGTAAAAAACCCGGCTGCACGGAGTATGCTCGCCGGGTTATTTCAGCATCGCGCGTACCGGCTCGATGCGAATATCGCCTTAGCCGCTGTCAAAAATGTTCGAGCGCCTGCTTCATTCTCTGTACGCCCGTTTCGATATCGGCCACGCCGGGTGCGGCAAATGACAGGCGCAGTGCAGCCGGATCGATATTGTCTTTATAAAACGCCACGCCCGGCACGAACATCACATTGCTCTCGATACAACCACGCAGATAATCGGACGCGTTCTGACCGGCCTTCAATCGTGCCCACACGAACATACCGCCGGCGGGACGATGAAACGCAATGTGGTCCGCCAGTTGCGCTTCGAGCGCGTCGCACAGCGTGCGGCATTTCACGGCATAGGCGTCGACGATGCGCGGCAAATGACGCTCCAGCGCGCCGCTCGCGAGGTACTCCGCGGCAATCGCCTGAGTCCACGGCGAGCTGCACAGATCGACCGTCTGCTTGGCGATTACGCAGCGGCGCAGGATCTCCGCGTGAGCGAGCATCCAGCCCACGCGCAAACCCGGCGCGACGATCTTCGACAGACTGGAGAAATGCACGATCCAGTCGCGTGAACCCGGCACCTGCCCGCTCAAGGCAAGCAGTGAAGGCAAGGCTGCGCCACTAAAGCGCAGATCGCCGTAGGGATCGTCTTCGACGATCAGAAAGCGGTAACGCGCCGCCAGTTTCAGCAACGCGATGCGGCGGTCGAGCGACAAGGTCGCGCCGGTCGGATTGGCGAAGGTGGGGACGGTGTACAGCAGCTTCGGCGCACGGCGTAGCGTGCCCGATTCGAGCAGTGCCGCGAGAGCGTCGACGTCGAGGCCGTTCTGATCGACGGGAATCGTAACCACGTCGGCCTCCTGCAACTTGAGCGCCTGCAAGGTCGCGGGATAGGCGGGCTGCTCGACCAGCACCACGTCGCCGGGCGCAATCATCACGCGCAGTAGCAGATCGAAGCCCTGCTGCGAGCCGGTCGTCACGAGAAATTCCTGCGGCGTGCAGGACGTGCCACGGCGTGTCATCAAGTGCGCGAGTTGCTCCTTGAGGACGACGAGGCCGTCGGTGGGACCGTATTGCAGGCACAGCGTGGGGTGTTGCGACGCCCGTGCCGCCGCGGCGTCGAGCCCGTCGCGATCGAACAGATCGCTCGCCGGATAGCCGCCGGCGAACGAGATCATGCCGGGTTGCGCCAGATACTTGAAGAGCTCGCGGATCGGCGAACCGGTCGGCGCTGCGAACGCGGGATTGAACGTGAACATGGTGACGGGCCGCTTATCTCTGGATGGAGGATCGGCGTCGATTGTGGGCATGGTCAGGGTGAGCGGCAAACGATATCTACGCACTACGTATTGCGTTTTTCGCATCACCCCGGCGCATGCGGCTACACCACGTTTTTCTCCACGATCGGCCGGTTTTCGAGCACGCGCGTGAAGCTCAACGAGCCCAGATCGAGCGTCGTGTAGCGGCCGTGCAGAATCAGTTCGCTGATGCCACGGCCCGTTGCGGGCCCTTGCTGCAATCCGTGTCCGCTAAAACCGTTGGCGAAAATGCAGTTATCGACATCCGGGTGATAGCCGATGATCGCGTTCTGGTCGAGCACGTTGTATTCGTAGTAGCCGGACCAGCAATTCTGCACACGCAGCGCTTCGAATTGCGGCACGCGGTGCGCAAGCGTCGGCCAGATCACGTCGTCGAATAGCGCGTGATCGACTTCGTCGAGCGGCAGATCGTCGGGGTCGTTGTCCGCCGAGGGCGACGTGCCGCAGATAAACGACTTGCCTTCGGGACGGAAATACACGCCGCTCGGATCGATCAGCAACGGACAGTGTTCGAGTTGCCCCGGCGAGGTGACATTGAAAATACTGCGGCGCCGCGCATGCACCGGAATGTCGATGCCGATCATCTGAGCGACTTTGCGCGACCACGCGCCGGCGGCATTGACCACCACGTCGCAGGCATAGGTCTCGCCGTTCGCGGTCTGTACGTGGGTAACGCGTCTGCCGTCGCGCTGCAGTGCGGTGACGTCGGCGGCGACGTAGCGCGCGCCGAGCGACTGCGCCTTCTTGCGCAGTGCCTGCACGAGCCCGTAGCCGTCGAACCAGCCTTCGCCGCTCTCACCGTACGCGCCGGCCACGAGGTCTTCCGTGTTGAGCCAGGGAAAGCGCGTTTGCAACGCGGCTTTGTCGAGCAGACTAATATCGGCGCCGAGACTTTTTTGCAGCGCGTGGTTCTCGCGCAGCGTGGCCTCGCCAGCCGGCGTCGCGAGGAACAGGTAGCCGCCTTCGTGCAGATCGATCGACGGTTTGGCGCCGTCGACCTCCAGCCGGTCGCCGATCGAGCGCAGAAACTCGATGCCGAACAGCGACATCTGAATGGACAGCGGTGTGGAGAATTGCTGACGGATCGAGGCCGCCGATAATGCCGACGAGGAACGCGCATAAGTCGGATCGCGTTCGATCACCGTGACGCTGACTGTCGGATCCGACAGCCGCAAGAAATATGCGATGGAACTGCCGATCACCCCACCGCCGACGATCACGACTTTGGAACTCACGTCTTACCCCACGAATAGCGTGGCCGCTCTTGACGCCGGCGGCGCAAACGGATTGCTGAAGAAGGTTTGGCAAAGCTGCAGCGGCGCGTGAATGCACCGCTGCATATCAGGACTCAACGAACGGACTACGCGAACGGTATCAGCCGATATTGAAGTCGATACCCTGCGCGAGCGGGAGTGCCGACGAGTAATTGACCGTGTTGGTAGCGCGGCGCATATAAGCTTTCCACGCGTCCGAACCCGATTCGCGGCCGCCGCCGGTTTCTTTCTCGCCGCCGAACGCGCCGCCGATTTCCGCGCCGCTCGGCCCGATGTTGACGTTCGCGATACCGCAGTCGCTGCCCGAATCGGACAGGAAGCGTTCCGCTTCGCGCAGATCGGTTGTGAATACACACGACGACAGACCGTGCGCCGCCGCATTGTTCGCTTCGACGGCGTCGGCGAAATCGGTGTAGCGCAGCACGTACAGAATCGGTGCGAACGTTTCCTTCAGCACCACCGACGTTTGCGACGACATTTCGACAATCGCCGGACGCACGTAATAGCCGCCTTCATATCCCTTCACCTCGACGCGCTCGCCGCCGAACACCTTGCCGCCTTCCGCGGTAGCCTGTTGCAGCGCTTCCTGCATGCGGCCATACGATTGCTTGTCGATCAGCGGCCCCATCAGCGTAACCTTTTCGAGCGGATTGCCGATCGGCACCTTGCTGTACAGCTGCTTCAAACGTTCGATGGTTTTGTCGTACACGCTCTCGTGCACGAACAAACGGCGCAGCGACGTGCAACGTTGCCCCGCCGTACCCACCGCCGAAAACAGAATGCCGCGCATGGCGAGCTCGTGATCCGCCGTTTGCGTGACGATGCCCGCGTTGTTGCCGCCGAGCTCCAGCAGCGAGCGGCCAAAGCGCTTCGCCACTTCCACGCCGACCGTGCGGCCCATTTCCGTGCTGCCCGTGGCGCTGACAATCGACGCGCGCGGGTCGGCTACCAGCTTCGCACCCACGTCGCGGCCGCCGTTGATCAACGCAGTGAGGCCGGCCGGCGCGTCGCCGAACTCTTGCAGTGCCTCGCTGAGAATCTGATTGACGGCGAGCGCGGTAAGCGGCGTCTTTTCCGACGGCTTCCAGATCACCGCATTGCCGCAGACCAGCGCGAGCGCCGCATTCCACGACCACACCGCAGCCGGAAAATTGAATGCCGAGATCACGACGCAAGTACCCACGGGATGCCACGTCTCCGCCATGCGATGCCCCGGACGCTCGGAAGCGATCGTCAGACCATACAACTGGCGCGACAGACCGACCGCGAAATCGCAGATGTCGATCATTTCCTGCACTTCGCCCATGCCTTCCTGAAGAATCTTGCCGGTCTCGAGCGTGATGATGCTGCCGAGCGCCTGCTTCTTCTCACGCAGACGGTTGCCGAGCAGACGCACCAGTTCGCCGCGGCGCGGCGCCGGAACGTTGCGCCAGGCGGTGTACGCCTCTTTCGCCTGAGCGAGGGCCGTGTCGACTTCCGCCACGGTGTTGCTGGCCACGCGGCCGATGAGTTCGCCGGTAATGGGCGAATGAACCGCGATGTCGCCGGCTTGCGCCGCGTGGGCGATGCCCAGGTCAGCGAGGATGGTGGAAGCGTCCATGAAAATCCCTTTTATTTCCGATGCGAAACAAGAGTAAGTTCGGAAACTATACACGCGGGTTTTTATGGCGGCAAGGATATTTGCCCGGCAACGGCTGGTAAAAGACGCCTGAAGGCTTACTGAGCTTGAACAACGTGTGCGGCAAATGCATGGCTCGCGGTGTTCACGCGAGCTTGGGACCAAGCAGTGGGCGCGTGGCGCTTACAGCGCGTTCGTTTCTTATTGGAAATGCCGGCTGACTCTGGCGGCTCAGGAAAAAGCGCGTGACCTACTCCTCCTGACCGACCGGATCAATAGCGCCCCGGGAGAATGCGCGGCATTCCGACAACCGCGCCGGACTCAAACGCTCGCCATCAACCTGTCCACCAGCACGCGCGCGAACGGCGGCAGATCCTTGAGACTGCGAACGCAGATCTTGAGCTTGCGCTCGGCCCAGGGGTCGTTCAGTCCGACGGTGGCGATCTGCATCGTCTTCTTGTGCCGCCGCGCAACCGATTCCGGCACGATGCCGATCCCCACGCCCGCTTCGATCATCCGGCAGGCGGCTTCGAAATTGCCGACCTGGATGCGCAGTTTCAGACGCGCGCCGAGCGCATCGGCGGCACTCATGATGAACGCGTGGATCGCGCTGGAGGTGGGCAAGCTCACGAAATTGGCCGCAAGCACCTGCGAGAAATCGACCGACGCCTGCCGCGCCAACGGATGATCGCGCGACGTGACCAGCACGAGTCGGTCGTCGCGATACGGCAGCATTTCCAGATGTTCCGCATGCACATTGCCCGCCACAATGCCGATATCCGTCGCGCTATCCGCCACGCCTTTGACGATTTCGCCGCTCAGCACTTCACGCAGATCGATATTGACGTCCGGATGATCGCGCAGAAAATGGCTCAGCACGGCCGGCATGAACTCGCTGATCGCGGTGGTATTGGCCCAGATGCGCACGTGTCCCTTGATGCCTTCGCCGTACTCCTGCATGTCGCCGGCAAGATGCTCGACCCGTTCGAGCACAAGCCGCGCGTGATGCACGAAGGCTTCGCCCGCGGGCGTCAGCGTCACGCCCTGGCTGGTGCGGTAAAGCAGCTTGAAACCCAATTGTTCTTCGAGATTCTTGACCCGGTTGCTCGCCGCCGGCGCCGACAGATGCGAACGCTCCGCCGCGCGAGCGAGGTTCTGCGTATCGGCGATATTGAGCAGTAAACGCAAATCCACGAAATCGAAATGCATGGTGAAGGCCTGAGTTGAAGCGCCGTCGGCGCTCACAAGACAAAGGCCAATCTTAACCGGGCACGAAAGAAGCACTAGACGGTTTCGGCAGAGCCGCCGGTCTTGCCCGCGACTCCCTGCATCAGATGGCGCTTCCTCACTCGCGGCAATGCACGATCGCACGCGCCGGGATCATCAGGCACGACCCTTGCTTGAGTTGCAACCCGGCAGGACGAGACCGCGTGGCGATTTTGCCCGCACCCCTGTCGCGACTGGGCCATGAACACCCGAGGCCCGGTGCAACCGATATTTCAGGCATAAGCAAAATGAGTCGCGTATTACTGGTCGACGACCAACCCGAGGCATTGTCCGCGCTGCGCGCCGTGCTGGTCGGCCGTGGTTACACGGTCGCCACGGCGGCGGATGGCGCCGAAGCTTTTGAACGACTGCAGCGCACGCGCGTAAGCGCCGTGGTGTGTGACTGGCGCATGCCCAACATGGACGGCGCCGAGTTGATCGAATCGATGCAGGCCCGCAGTGAACTGGCGTCCGTACCCGTCATTCTGACGAGCGGCAGCGGCGAGGCGCCCGCCTTTCCCGTCAAAGGCTTTCTCAGGAAACCGTTCGCGCTGGACAAGCTGCTCTCGTTGCTGGCCGAATGCGAAAGCGACGCGGCGACGCCTGCCGTCTGCTGAATTTTCTTTGGCTGCGGGCACCGCGTCGTCACGCCTTCTCACCCGATTCGCGCACAAAAGAGGGGCAGACGACAGGCAAGCGCACGCAGCCGTGCGGCACGAAGGTGCGGTTAGGCGCCCGCCGCGATCCGTCGCGCCTTCAGAATCACCGGCATATCGACCATCTTGCCGTCCACCGCCACGGCCGCGCCCTGGCTCGTTTCCACCGCGGCCAGCACGCGTTGCGCCCATGCCTTGTCCGCTTCGCTCCATGCGTAAGCGCGATGCACCGCATCGATCTGCCGGGGATGAATGCACAGCTTGCCGCCGAAGCCGAAGCGCCGGCCGCGGCGCGCCTCGGCCTCGATGGCATCGGTATCGGTGATGGTGGTCGACACGCCGTCCACCGGCGCACCGATCCCGGCAAGCCGCGACGCCAGCACGATCTGCGAGCGGAACAGATGCAGTTCCTCGCCGTCGCCATCGATACCGAGATCGATCTGAAAATCCAGTGTGCCGAACACAATACGCTGCACGCGCTTCGCGGCGCACAACACCGCGAGGTTCGCAAATCCGCGCGCGGTTTCGACGATCGGCAACACGCTCGACGCGGAATGTGCGAGCGCCAGCACGGCTTCGATCTGCTCGCGCGTCTCCGCTTTGGGCAGCACGATGCCGGCGACGCCGGCGTGGCCGGCCAGCGCTGCGATATCTTCGTTGAACCACGAGGTGTCCGCGCCGTTGATGCGCACCCACGCGGGCCGCGCTGTAGGCCCCGTTGCATCGCCCGATACAGCGGCCAGCACCGCCGCGCGAGCCGCCGGTTTTTCGTCGGGCGGCACGGCGTCTTCGAGATCGAGAATCACCGCGTCGGCGCCGGCAGCGTGCGCTTTTTCGAAGCGCTCAGGACGATTGCCCGGCACGAACAGGTAGGAGCGCGGCAGCGCGGCGCTCATGCGGCCGCCGCCGCGTTGGACTCCGCGTCGGACTGTGCTTCGAACACTGACCCGACCTGCGATTGCTCCGCGATCCGCCACGCTTTGCCGAGCAATCGCTCGGCCTCGCCTTCCGTGGCCGCGCCCGAAAACGCCGCCAGCCGATGCAGCTTGGTGGCGATCTCATCGCGTGACAGCGTATTGCCCGGGTCGCCCTTCGGTTCGTCGACGCGGCCCGCGAACGTGCGGCCGTCGGTGGTGGTGACCGTCACCTTGCCGATCCAGCGCGCGGGATAGGCGGCGTCCACTTCAGCGTCGAACGCCATCTCGACGTTGGCGCGGAAAGCGGCGATCTCGTCCGCGTCGAAACCCTGCTCGAATTCCATCACGCCCGCATAGCCGTGATACGCGACGAGTCCCAGCACCGTGCCCATGTTGAACTTCGCCTGGTGCACGGTGCGCGGCGTGACGACCGCGCCGAGCACGTCGAGCGCGCCTTGATGCACGTGCGCCACGACTTTCGCTATGTCGCGCGGTGCGAGACGGTGCTCCTGCACCGCGGCGAGCAACGCGTCGGCGGCGGGGTGCGTATGGCGGCACGCCGCGTGATACTTGAACGACGTCTCCGCCGTCGCCCACCGGCTGCCCAGGCGGTCGACGAGACGCGCGGGATCGGCGTCGCTCGACATGCCCGCGGCCATGCCCTGCGCGCCTTCGAGAATATGCGTCGCGCCCTTGAAGCCGTCGGCGGCGAGTTGCGCGGCCATCAGCCCGTTGGCGGCGGCCATTGCCGTGTGCAGTTGCTTCGAGTCGGCGGCGTCGCGCAGAAACTCCCACAAGCCGCTTGCCTGCGTGCCCGCCGAGCCGAACGCGTCGAGCATCTGCGTGGGCGACAGACCGAGCAGCCGTCCCGCCGTGGCAGCCGCCGCCACCGTGCCCGCCGTGCCCGTGGTGTGAAACACCTTGTAGTGCGAGCGCCCAAGAAACTCGCCGATGCGGATGCCGACTTCATAGCCCGCCACCGCCGCCGCGATCAGGTCGCGGCCCGACGCGCGACGGGCTTGCGCCAGCGCGAGTGCCACCGGAAACACGACCGTCGCGGGATGAAACACCGAGCCATTGTGCACGTCGTCCTGTTCGGCGAAATGCGACGCCGCGCCGTTGATCATGGCCGCGAAATACGGCGTGGTGCGGCTGCGGTCGATCAACACTTCGCAGGCGCCGTCCTTCGACGCACCGCCGGCCTGGCGCGCGAACCGCGCAATGGTTTCGACCGGCCGCGCGCCTTTGCCGGCCAACGCCGAGCCGAGCCAGTCGACATAAAGGTTGACGGTGCGCTCGACCACCGCAGGCGGAATGCTGTCGAAGTCGAGTTGAGCGGCGAAGGTGGCAAGCGTCAGACTGGGATGATCGTTCATGATGATGTCGCGTCGTATTCGTTCAGGTCGCCGGCGTGGCGTTATTTGCCTGCTGGAACGGGGAATTTCAGATCGCGCCGGCGGCACGCAACGCGTCGATACGCGCGCTGTCGTAGCCGAGTTCGCGCAGGATGGCGTCGGTGTGCTCTCCGAGCGCGGGGACGGGATCCATGCGCGGCTCGAAATCCGCTGGCATGCCTGGCGGCAGCAACGCCGGCACCACGCCCGCCGCCGTGCCCACTTCATGCCAGCGCTCGCGCGCCTTCAATTGCGGGTGCGCCCACACATCGGCGAGCGTATTCATCTGTGCGTTGGCGATGCCGGCGTCATCGAGCCGTTCGATAACCTGCGCCGCGCTCAGCTTCGCGAAGGCCGCGACGATCACCTCGCGCAATGCTTCACGCGCCAACGTGCGCTTCGAATTCGATGCAAAGCGCTCGTCCATGGCGAGTTCCGGCTGCTTCAACACGCGCTCGCAAAAGAGCTTCCATTCGCGTTCGTTTTGCAAACCGAGCATCACCGTCTTGCCGTCGCCGGCGGGGAACGGTCCGTACGGATAGATCGTGGCGTGCGCCGCGCCGGAGAGCGCGGGCGGCGCCTGACCGTCGATCGCGTAATAGAGCGGATAACCCATCCACTCCACCATGCTCTCCAGCATCGACACGTCGATGCGGCAACCGTGCCCCGTGCGCCCGCGCAACAGCAGCGCGCTCAGAATGTTGGAATACGCGTACATGCCGGCCGCAATATCCGCAATCGAACATCCGGCCTTGGCCGGCTGGCCCGGCGAACCGGTGATCGACAGGAAACCGGATTCGCTCTGGATCAGCAGGTCGTAGGCTTTCTTGTCGCGGTACGGGCCGTCGGCACCATAGCCGGAAATATCGCAAACGATCAGCCTTGGATACTTCTTGCTCAAGGTGTCGTAACCGAGACCAAGCCGATCCGCAGCGCCGGGAGCGAGGTTCTGCACCAGCACGTCCGCGTCGGCGACCAGGGCGTCGAGAATCTCCGCTGCGGCAGGCTGCTTCAGATCGAGCGAGAGGCTTTCCTTCGAACGATTGGTCCAGACGAAATGCGACGACAGTCCATGCACGCGCTCGTCGTAGCCGCGCGCGAAGTCGCCGACGCCAGGGCGCTCGATCTTGATCACCCGCGCGCCGAGATCCGCGAGTTGACGCGTACAGAACGGCGCGGCGATCGCGTGTTCGAGCGTGACGACCTTGATACCGTCGAGTGGTCTCATGAGTGTTTCCGCCCGCAGGTCAGAACGAACGCGGCAGCCCGAGAATATGCTCGGCCACGTACGAAAGAATCAGATTGGTGGAAATCGGTGCGACCTGGTAAAGACGCGTCTCGCGGAATTTGCGCTCGACGTCGTACTCGCAGGCAAAGCCGAAACCGCCGTGGAATTGCAGACACGCGTTGGCCGCTTCCCATGATGCGTCGGCCGCGAGCAGCTTCGCCATGTTCGCCTGCGCGCCGCACGGTTGATGCGCGTCGAAACGGCGTGCCGCCTCGAATCGCATCAGGCTGGCCGCCTCGACGTTGATAAACGAACGCGCGATGGGAAACTGCACACCCTGATTCTGGCCGATCGGGCGACCGAATACGATGCGCTCTTTCGCGTACTCAGTCACTTTGTCGACGAACCAGTAACCGTCGCCGATACATTCGGCTGCGATCAGCGTGCGCTCCGCATTCAAGCCGTCGAGAATGTATCTGAAGCCCTGCCCTTCTTCGCCGATCAGATTCTCGGCGGGGATTTCGAGGTTGTCGAAAAACAGTTCGTTGGTCTCGTGATTGACCATGTTCAGAATCGGCTGCACGGTCATGCCGTGGCCTATCGCTTCATGCAGATCGACGATAAAGATCGACATGCCTTCCGATTTCTTTTTCACATCCGCAAGCGGCGTGGTGCGCGCGAGCAGAATCATCAGATCCGAATGCTGTACGCGCGAGATCCACACCTTCTGGCCGTTGATCACATAGCGGTCGCCGCGCCGCTCGGCAGTGGTCTTGATCTTCGTGGTGTCCGTGCCGGTGGACGGCTCGGTTACGCCCATCGATTGCAGGCGCAAATCGCCGCATGCGATCTTCGGCAGATACTTTTGCTTCTGCTCTTCGGAGCCGTGACGCAACAGCGTGCCCATGTTGTACATCTGACCGTGGCACGCGCCCGAGTTGCCGCCCGCACGATTGATTTCCTCCATGATGACCGACGCTTCCGTCAGTCCCAGCCCCGAACCGCCGAAGTCCTGCGGAATCAGCGCGGCCAGCCAGCCGGCCTTGGTGAGCGCATCGACGAATGCTTCCGGATAGCCGCGTGCTTCGTCGATCTTGCGGAAGTACTCGCCGGAAAACTGCTGGCACAGATCGCGTACGGCTTCGCGAATGTCCTGGAAGGAATCCTGTTGCGTGGTTTGCATGGTCGAATCTCTTGGAGTTCAGGCAAGCGCGGCCGTGGCGCGCATGGTCAGATAGCCCTCGTGGTCCTTGGCCCACAGATCGATGACCTTGCCGTCGGCGGAAGGCTTGCCGCACACCGTGAACGCCTGGCCCGCGAATGTCGGACGCACCGCCTTGAAGGCGAAACTCTGCAGCGTGGCGTCCGGCTGTTCGCGGCGCACCAGATCGACCAGCAGCGTTGCAATCAACGGACCATGAACGACCAGACCCGGATAGCCTTCCACCTGCGTGACGTATGGGTAGTCGTAATGAATGCGGTGGCCGTTGAAGGTCAGCGCCGAGTAGCGGAACAGCATGACGGGGTCGGGGTCGATCGTGCGGCGCCACACTTCGCCTTCCGGCGCGAGTTGCGGCTGCGGCGGCCGCGCGCCCTCGTGCGGCGCGTCGCGATAGACGATGTCGTGTTCTTCTTCGAGCTTCAGCTCTCCGCCGGCTTCAATGGTGTGCTGCACCGTGACGAACACGAGACGGCCGGATCGGCCGGTCTTGTCCTCGATATTGGCGATGGTCGAAGTGCGCGTGGCGCGCTCGCCCACTTTCAGCGGTGCGTGGAACGTCAACCGGCCGCCGGCCCACATGCGGCGCGGCAGCGGAACGGGCGGCAGAAAACCGCCGCGCTTCGGATGGCCGTCCGGGCCGACTTCGGACATTGGCGCTATGGGCAGAAAGTACAGCCAGTGCCAGAGCGGCGGCACCGTGCCGCCGTTTTCTTCGCGATCGAGCGTGGCGGCCATCGCCGCCAGCGGAAAGGCCGTGATGTCGTCTTTCGCTACCGCCTGCTTGTTGAGCCAGTCGTCGAGTTTCTGCGGGGCAGCAGACATGGGCAAAGTCTCCAGATACGCATTGAGCTTAATAGGGCCTTACTATGAACGAGGCAGCACGTCCCGCGAAGTTCGCATTTCCTAAGCGGGCATTTGGATTTGCTTAAGGCCCGCCGGATGACCGCGTGGCTGACGCGACGTCCTGCGCTGGGGCTGCATCGTTCTGAACATAATGCACCCGTTGTCAGAGCAACGACTGCGAACAGCGCAGAATTGAAGAGCAAGAGTCGGAGTGCGTGACGGAACGCGTGTGCTTACACTCGATCATCGTTCTGCTCATGGCGTGATGGAGAGGGTTTATGGATACGATTGCGAAGGGTCAACAATCGCACTCGCTGGAATTGGAGTTCGGAGCCGGTGCGACCCGGAAGCCGGGTAGCAAAGGCGGTGCCGCGCAGGCGGACGGTTCGCTCGCGCAGCGTGTCGGGGCGATCGACTGGTTCGATGTCCAGCAAGGATTGAACGCGTATGGCAGCGCAATGCTGCACAACCTGCTCAGCGCCGGGGAATGCGACGCGCTGACCGCGCTCTATCCGCGCGAATCATTGTTCCGCAGCCGCGTCGTGATGGCGCGGCATGGTTTTGGCCGCGGCGAGTACAAGTACTTTGCCTATCCGCTGCCGCCGTTGGTTGCGGAGTTGCGTACCACGCTTTATCCGAGCCTCGCGCCCGTGGCGAATCGCTGGAACGAGGTGATGGATATCGACGTCCGCTATCCGGCTACGCATGCGGAATTTATCGAGCGCTGCCACGCCGCCGGCCAGACGCGCCCCACGCCGCTCATGCTTCAATACGCGATCGATGACTACAACTGCCTGCATCAGGATCTCTACGGCGAACACGTCTTTCCGCTCCAGGTCGCGATTCTGCTGTCCGAGCCCGGCGCGGACTTCACCGGCGGCGAATTCGTCATGACGGAGCAGCGTCCGCGAATGCAATCGCGCACGGAAGTGGTGCCGCTCGGCAAGGGCGACGCGGTGGTGTTCGCCGTCCATCACCGTCCGGTACAAGGGACGCGCGGCCCGTACCGGGTCAATTTGCGGCATGGCGTGAGCCGCCTGCGCTCCGGCCAGCGGCATACGCTCGGGGTGATCTTCCACGACGCGACCTGACGCGGCTTCGGGCTAGCCTGGCTTGGCGCGGGGCGCGCCGAACCCTGCTGCACCGCCGCAAAAACTCGACAATCGTAATTTTGACCAGGTATCATCCGGGAAAACCCGAATCCGCCGGATGCGCTGCGCCACCCTTTGCAGCGCGTTCCGGTGTGTCCGTTCGGGTGCTATCGCCCGTCGTCGGGCGGGGCTGCTGGCCGGTGATCCCGGCATGGCGACCCAGTCCGGCGATACGAAGTTGGCGGGCCCGCGCGCCCGCCTTGTCGCAATCGGCCAAAAGCCGGTGGCGGCTATTTAGCCTGGACATCATCGATCATGATTGCTGCCGCGTTTTCGCGCGTCGCCGACCGCCTGCTTGCCGCGGACCCGGGGCTCGTACGTCTTCATACCGCGCTGCGCGTTGCGCTCGCCTGCCTGCTCACCGGCGTGGCCAGCATCGCGTGGACCGCCTCCCGGCATCACCCCATCACGCTCGCCGCCCCCGGCATCCTCTTTGCGATGGTCGCGCCGCTGTTCGTGCGCGATGCGCGGCGGCCCGCGTGGTTCGGTACGCTCGTCTGCCTCTATCTGTGTGCGTGCGCGTGCTTCGCTGCGGCGAGCGTGCTGAGCCGGTATCCGCTGGCCGGCGATGCCGGCTTCCTCGTCGTGATGTTCGTCGGCATGCTGTGTCAGGCTTGCGGTCCGCGTGCATTGGGTTGTGCGATGCTCGGCGTGGTGTGTTTTTACCTCGGCCTGTATCTGCATCCTTCGACGACGCATCTCGTGCAGTCGCTCCTGCTGTCCGCGTTCGGCCCGTTGATGGTCGCGCTGGTGGGCCGCGTGATCGTGCCGATGCGGGCCGCGAAGAGCTTGCGCCTGGCGGTTCACACGGTGACGCTGCGCGCTGCGCGCGTACTTCACGCTGCGGTGGCGGCGCATCTCTCCGCGTTGAACGAAGCCGCGCTCTCGCTCGAAGAACAATTGGCGCTGCTCAATCCGTCCGATGCCGAAACGATTCGTGAACGGATCGTCGAAGTGGAAGTGGCGGCCGGGCAGTATGCGTTTGCATCGGGGCACGCGGACGGCGGCGTCGAGGCGAACGCTCGCGTATTGCGTCACGCGATTGCGCGGCTCAGGCAGACGGCGCATCGAGATAACGACGCGCGCCGCGCTTCGTTTGCTCCGGCCGGCGGTGCGGTCGCGCTGACTGCATCGCAGCGCTTTGCCGATTTGCACAGCAAGCTTTGCTGGCTCCCCGCCACGCGCGCCACGACCGCTGCGTTGCTCGCCATGCTGATCGGTCACTCGCTTTCGCCGGAGCGCTGGTTCTGGGCGGTCATTACCACATTCGTCGTGTTCCTCGGCACGCGGTCGCGCGCCGATACGGTGTATCGCGGCGCGCAGCGCCTCGTGGGGACGCTGGGTGGCGCGCTCGTCAGCGTGTCGCTGGTTGCGCCGCTGCAGGACTCGCCGGTTCTGCTGGTCGCCGCGATGCTGCTGTGCGTGTTCGGCTGGGCTTACTTCATTCTGAACGCGTACGCGCCGGGGGTGTTTTTTATTACCGTACTCGTCGGGTTGGTCTACGGCGAGTTGGGGTTCGCGATGGGACCGCTGGTCGAATTGCGAATTGAGGAAGTGCTGGTGGGTTGTGTCGTGTCGTTCGCGGTCGCGATCCTCATGATGCCGCTTGCCGCGACGCGGCATGTCGAGACGAGGCTGGCTTCGGTATTGGGCGCGCTGCGTGAAATGGTGCGGCTCACCGGATCGGGAGCGCTGGCGGCTGATGCGGTTCCGGCGATGCGCAAGCTCGATCGCAGTTGGCACGATCTGCGCATCGCGCTGCGGCCGCTGCAGACGCAGCGTGTGGTGGTGTGGAATCCCGATGTCGAGCTGGCGACCGGTTCGCTGCTGTGTTGTCTGCATTGGGCGCGGGTGTTGAGTGATTCCGCGCGGCGCGGCGGGTTGCGCGAAGAGACGGCGCTCAATGCGGCCGAGGTCGGCGCGGCGCATATCGAGTCGATCGTGGCGCGGCTCGATTCATTGATTGCGCGCTATAACGGCGTGGCGCGTGCTGCGGGTGGCGGGTCCGATGAGCGTGCTTCTGTGACGATTGCCGCTGATATCGATGTGCATAAGGCGCCGGCACTCGCTCAACTGGATGGCGCGGTCGCGCAGTTGTTCGACCGGTTGACGCAGCCGGTTTCGGATGCGCGGCGCGTGTTTAATTGGGCGCTGAGGGGGCGGAGTGTGTAGGGACGCAGTGGCCGGGCGTGAAGATCATCGGCGATGCGGATGAAGTTCTTTTTGCTTAGCTTTCCTCCCTGGTGGGATCAATACCAGGCGGTCGGGAGCGAGGCGCTCTTCCTCAAATGCTGGAATCAGCGACGCGAGTTGTGCGCACGGTTCATTGAGAGCCTTCATGTTTATCGTTGAACCTGCTTCATGTTCCGCACAAGCTGCTTTACGTACAGTTCGGGTTCGAAGCGCATGCCCACGACCGGCTCGCCCGCAGGCGACTCCCCGAGCCACCCCGACCAGCCGAGCTGCTGGTGGTCACCCAAGCTCGCACAGGTCGCATCTTGCGGCCTGATCTGCAGTTCCAGCAGCCACTCGTACTCCAGGCCCATGTGTGCCCGTACCAGCGCGACAAGCCGCAGCAAATCCGCGCCGCGTGGCGTCAGGCGGTGGTATGTCTCGATGTCGAGCGGTCCGAGCACGAGGCAGAAACGGTGCATCTTGCCGGGCACCTGCTCGCCCAGCACCGCACCGCCTCCCAGGATGGCGGACATGCGCTCCTCCCCTGCCCTGCATTGAAGCTTCGGCGGCAGCACGGTCCAGTGCAGCGACCATTCGTCGATGCGCGCGGGCACGCCGAAGCGGTGCGCAACCGTCATGGCGAGCGCGTCCGGGTTGCGGGCCTCGTGCACCAGATGCACTCCCGACGCGAGGCGTGCATGCGAGGGCAACCTCACGGTGCGGTCGCGTCGCGGCGACGTGCCGGAAACACAGCCGACGTAGAACGAGAAGCGGTCGTGATCCGGCCGGTCGAGGCTGGCGGCCGCCTGCGCCGAGGCCCACGCGCGGTACAGGAGCGCGAGCGAGCGGTGATGAAAGACGTCGAGGAAATTGCTCAGCGTCGTGTCACCTCGCAGCGCTTCGCGCTCGCGGGCGATCTCTGTAACGTGAATTGGCAATGGCCCGTTCGGACCCAGCATCCCCAAGCTATGAAGCCGGATATGCAACCTGTTGTCCTTGATCCTGGCTTCGGCAACTTCACTCGGCGCGAAGACGAGACTCGGCTTCTGGCCGATGCGGAACGGTTCCGCGTACGGCAGCAGTGCGGTGCCGACCGGAGCGATGGCGGGGTCCGCATTGATGCGGCGCATGAGCGCGATGAAACCATGTCGCCACGGGGTGGCCACCAGGTCATCGAGCAGGTTGACTGACATTGCAACATTGGGGGCCGCTCGTTTCACCAACACACCTCGTCGGAAAAGGGGCTGCGTGAGCGGCCCGGAAAAACTCTTGATGCGGGAGATCGGGTTGGAGCCGTAGGTGGCCTGGCGGCTCTGCTGTGTAAGCGCTGCCTTCCTTTGGTTAGTACGGGTACGTGTTTTCGTCACGCCACCGATAATGTTTGCTGCCGGCTCACTAATGTGCAGCCACACGATGCGCGATGCCCTTCGAGCGCTACGGGTCTGTCGTCGACAAGTGTCGAGTCGTCTCCCTCGGCAATCGGATTCACGCCGTGTTCTGCGCAATACACCCTGTCGCTCTTGCGGGCAATCTTGCGACCGTCGATGTTGTCCATCTCTGAGCCTTCGATAACTTCTCCACCGAAGGGGGCCAATGTGTCACCGGTGACGATAATCTGACGTGTCATTCTTTATCTCGACGGGGAAAGGGCGAATATGTCGTGCGATACGGTGTTGTGGGCAGCGCGGTACGCGTAGCTGATTGGGGCTGCGCTGCTACGTCAAGCGAATGCATGCCGGTCCAAGCGGTTGTGAAGTGGGGCATGCGGATGCCTGATGGCCACACGCGCCTCCCGTATGCCGGACTCTGAGCATTTGCGCCCGCTGTCGCAGCGCATTGGTTGGGGGCGGGCCGCGGGTTGTGGCGGTAGCCCGGTTTTCGTTAGAGCCGCGTGAGGTTCGGACTGTGGCGAGTGTGCTGGAGATGTTGGTGGCGGTGGAGTAACGGCCTTGGCGGCGTCGATCAGTGTTTGCACGTCGCCGTCCCATTTCGGCAATGCTGCCGGAGGAAGAGGTAATACCTTGTCGAGGTTGGGGAGCTTCAGGGTGCCTTCGTACCACGCGAGGATGTCGCTGATTTTCCCGTAGCGTTCAGCCCGTGCTTTATCGACATGACCCGTAACACTCCCGCCATTGCTCAGATCCAGGCCATCCAACTGAGTGCTAAGAAAGCTTGCGCATTTTTCACTTCCGAGCTTTACCCCTTCATGTAGAACCTTCAGCGCGCGAAGCTTGGCTTCCGGCGTTCCGTCTGCGGCATAAATAAATTCCAGTTCATCCGCCGCATCACCGTAACCTTGCGCCAGCGAACATTCCAGCATCTTCGTCGCAACGGGAACATTGGCCCAGAACCCGTTGCCCGGATTGTCCCAACCGGCGTCAAGCGCCGCACCCAGGAATGATTGAGCCGACGGGCTACCCATGTCCGCCGCTTTCTGGAAAAACGCGTACGCGCTCGTAGCGTCTCCGCCCTTGACGATGCCCTTCATGTGATAGACACCCATCGTGTCCCAGGCATCGGGCACCCCAAGTTGCATCGCTTTCTCCACCCAGCGGATCGCCGTCTCAGGGTCCCTCACGGGAACCGGGTAACCGCTCAATATCAATGCGGCGAGGTTGAGCATCGCTTTCCAGTGGTTACGTTCCGCAGCCTGCAAGTAAAGCTGGTAGATCTTTCTCCAGTCCTTGTCCTCCCAATAGACGTTGGGATCAAGTTCCGATGCGAGTGCCTGCTGGAACCACAGTTCGGCCTGCGGATCGACAGGCGGCAGATGCTGTTCCTGATACACACACGTGAAATCCTTGCGATGTGGCGCAAACAGCGGCAGTTTCGTATAACGGGGCAAATCGGAACTGGACATGGCAGTCATCAACTGGCGAATTGGGGATTCGGCAAGGGCGGTTTGTGCCACGACGAAAAGAAGCCACAAACCGAACAGATATCGAACGCGAGCGAACTTCATGTAAGTGCGACTTGACCATCGTTCGAATTTCATCAGGAATCCCTTTCTATCAATCTCGCCCACACGTCGCAAAACTTCTCCCGCTCCTTTTTCAGGTGGCAGGAAAACTCCTGATAGAGAGCGCAAGCCATAAGCTGCCGTGCCGTTCTTTCTCGCGACGCGGCAAATACAAAACAAGCCCTACAATGCGATGTCATACACATCCGCTACGCGCAACCGATTGGGACTGCCCAGCCAGGTCCAGCGGACGTCGTGAGCCGATATGTCCAGATGCTGCTGTCGCGGATCGGGAAAGCTGGCCTCTTTCTCGACGAACGCTTGCCGGTCCCATCGGTTATAAAGTGCGGCAAGCGGATGCGCTGCGGCCACGCGAGCCTCCCATATGCCAGACTGCGGACATTTGAGCCCACCATTGCAGCGCAATGGTTCGGGTCGGTCCGCGAGTTGTCTCAGCAACCCGGCTTTCGTCAGAGCCGCGTGAGGTTCAGACTGTGAAGGGTGCGCTGGAGATGTTGGTGGCGGAGTAACGGCCTTGGCGGCGTCGATCAGTGTTTGCACGTCGCCGTCCCATTTCGGTAAGGCTGCCGGAGGAAGAGGCAACACCTTGTCCAGATTGGGGAGCTTCAGGGTGCCTTCGTACCACTTCAAGACGTCACCGATCTTCCTGTAGCGTTTGGACCTTTCCATGTCGACGTAGCCTGCGATATTGTCGCCAGAAGACAAAGAGAAACCACTAAACTCAACGCCGAGGGACTTCGCACACTTTGCGCTACCAAGCTTTACTCCCTCATGTAAAACTTTTAACGCGCGAAGATTTGCTTCCGGTGTGTGGGGGCGAGCATATACAAGTCCAAGCTCATCCGCCGCGTCGCCGTAACCTTGGGCCACGGCACATTCCAGCATCTTCTCCCCAACAGGGAGATTAGCCCAGAATCCGTTGCCCGGATTGTCCCAGCCGGCATCCAGCGCCGCCCCCAGGAACGCCTGGGCTAACGGGCTGCCCATGTCGGCGGCTTTCTGGAAGAATGCATACGCGCTCGTGGCGTCTCCACCCTTGACGATGCCATTCATGTGATAGACACCCATCGTGTCCCATGCATCGGGCACCCCAAGTTGCATCGCTTTCTCTACCCAGGAAATTGCCATGTCCGGATCTCTGACGGGAATCGGGTAGTCACTCAGGATCACACTGGCAAGATTGAGCATCGCTTTCCAGTGGTTGCGTTCCGCAGCCTGCAAGTAAAGCTGGTAGATCTTTCCCCAGTCCTTGTCTTCCCAATAGATGTTGGGATCAAGTTCCGATGCGAGTGCCTGCTGGAACCACAGTTCGGCCTGCGGATCGACAGGCGGCAGATGCTGTTCCTGATACACACACGTGAAATCCTTGCGATGCGGAGCAAACAGCGGCAGTTTCGTATAACGAGGCGAATCGGAACTGGACATGGCGGCCACGAGTTGGTGAATTGGGGATCCGGCAAGCGCGACTTGTATCAAACCGAAAAGTAAGCAAAAACTGAACAGATATCGAGCGGGGGTGAATTTCATGTCAGTGCGGTTTCACCGTCCGTGGAGGAAGGTACGGTATTCATGGCATGTTTCGTATTGGTAGACCGCCGGTCTTCGAATTTCATCAGGAATCCCTTCAATTTTTCCCTTCCCGCTTTCCATTTATCAAGATTTTTGTTTGCAAGGCGCTCCCAACTTTCAAAAACATCTGGCATTGCCTCCCGACCGCCGTCACCAGTAGTTGTATTGTCAGAATGCAGCCCGAACACGGCACCACGCAACCTGGCCGCATGCTCCGCCCCCGTCGCCGCAATATTGATCTCACTATCCACCGACATACTGCGCTGGTTCAAATTTGCGCTACCGAGCGTCAGGAACACATCGTCAATGATCATCAACTTCGAATGGATATAGATCTCCCGATACGCCATCTTTCCTTCCACCGAGTCGCTCGTGCATAGCCGCGCCACGCTCACCTTCAGCCCCACCGTCCGTTCCAGTGTTTCCAGGCTAGGCCGATCCAGCACTGGATGAGTTCGAGCAATGCTGACCGGCTCGCCAGACTCGTCCGTGAATGTGGTGGTGTAAGTCGCCTGTGTTGAATGGTTGCCGTATTGCTGATCGGCCTTCCCTTCATCGACATAGCCCGCCTGCGCGGGCATTGCATCGCTCTTTCCCAGTTCGGTCAGCGTGTCGAACGTCCGGGGAACCATTCCGTCATCCTCTGGATGAGGAATGACAATGAAGAGATGAAGATTTGGCACGGCTGTCATCGGTTTTTTCGCCAACCTCGCCCATGCCCGGCAGAACTTTCTTCGCTCCGTCTTCAGATGACGCGCAAACTCTGGATAAAAAAAGTACTGGTTTTCAATATAAATATAATTACGCGCAATACTCGTAGCCTGGAAATAAAGCTTCTTGATAGTCTTCTCCCGTTCCACCGCCTGAGTCCGGACTATCTGCACGCGTTGTGCCGGGTCTTTCGCAAGCGTAGGAATCTTCGGCGGCAATGAATCGCCCTCCTTCGCCGATGTTTTCCATTGCGAAGGCGCAAACGCATTCCAGCCATTCTCGAAATTTTCGTGCAGCCGCCTCAGCGCCGGCCCCACCACCCGACAGGCATAGTCCTGATAAGGGCGGATGGATTTGTAATTTCCGCCATGAATCGCCGCCACCTTCTGCGCATCGCCTGGATCGCCGCCGCCAAAATCGCTCCTGTATTCGTGATCGATCTCACCCTCCCATGTGGACCTCGCACCGGTTTCGCGCAGACCCGTTTCGATCTTGTGCTCCGCCGCGTCCCAGAAGTCCGTGACCGAATTCAGTCCCATCACAAACCCCACCGCCTTACTGCCACCATCGTGTGCATAGTCGATCAGGACGGGTTTCTGATGATGCGTCGGGTAATTCCACAGCAAGGCGGATTCGTCAACCGGGCTAAGCCAGCTCGAATCGGGCCGGTCCTCCTCGGCGATGTCCGCGGCCAGCAGACCCTTGACGGCCTGCTTTTCAATCCCGCGCAGGACGATCTGAAGATGATCGGGGTACAGCGCCTTGCGTGGGTCAATGCGGTCATTTTCCAGGCCATGCCGTTTCCACCACGCCTTGCACCAGTCGTGACGCACCGGGTTGCCGTAGGGATCATCCCCCTGGACCATCCGCTGGATGGGGCTCGTCGCGAGGGAAACCGGCACATCGGTATAACCCGGCATGCTGTTCTGCTTTCTCGATGCGCGAGGATCAAACCAGAGTAGCAATCTGACCCGCACTTCAGCTTTGGCCAGTTGTTCGAGCAGATCGCCGTATCGCAGGTCGCGCGGCCACGCTTCGCCTGTGCGCTCGACTTCCATGCCCGGGTCAAAGCCCCAGCAGACAATATCGACCGTCGACTTCGCAGCGCGCAGATCTTTGGATAACTGACCAAAACCCTCCTGACCGCAGATGAAGAACTGGAGATCGTTGCCTTCGGTAATCTCGGGCGCATCCGGGCATGTCTTCTTTTCGAGCAGCCATTGGACCGAGCCTTGCGCCTGGCCGCCCACTTCGGCAATGGCGACGTCGACGGGATTCTGTGTTTTCAGATTGGACATGACTGATCCGTCTCCGGTTTTTCAAATGAGTTATCAGACTGCACGGTCGCCCCGGTTGCTGCGCTGATCGATATGGTCGGCATCGGCATTGAGCGCATCCTTGACCTTCATCCTGAACTGGCCGCCATAGCAAAGCTTGACGCAATACTCCGTCGTCTCCGGCTGATGGTCTTTCACCACTACGCGCCCGTAGCTGTCGGTCACACCGCTGTCGATCAGCGCGTTGCCCTGATAAAGTTCATAGGGTTCCTCCACGTACCGGTGAGCAGCGCCGTTCGCGAGCGCGCCTAGCGCGAAATGCAACTCCTGCTGGCCAGGCGCCGATTCAGGAAGAGTTGGAAGGGAGGTCGAATCCGGTCCGGTAAAGAGGCGCCCCGCGGAATGGATTTCAAACTTCCCCGGCGTGCCGTGGTAGATCTTTCCGTCGCTCCATCGCGTGAAACTGCCGCCGCCCCGGATTTCGACTTCCTGCTTCGCGCTGATCGTGATCTTCTCGGCCGTGACGGTGACATTGAGCCTGGCCAGGAGGTTGATGCTGTCTTTCAGCGCGCGCAGATCGATATCGCCCGACACTGCAACGAGCCGCATCCCGGCTTTCTGGACGGTCATGCGCAACTTGTTGCCGAATGACCCAAACAACGACCCGCCCGCCGCAATCGCAACGTCGGCTCCACTCGTCATCGCGAGATGCTCGCCGCTCGCAATATGGGTGCTGCCCGCCGTGGTGGACTCGATGCCGGCGGGACTTGCCAGCGTCAGGTGCGGCTGGGCGAATTCAGGAAATTTGCCCGCCCCGACCTTGCCCGCCAGCGCACGGTTCTGCGCCCTGATCGCTGCGGCAGCGGTTTTCTGATCTCCGCCTGAATCCTGCGCGCCGTTTGCCTGCGCATCTCCCGCCAGCCTGTCGTGCAAGGTACGAGCGTCGTCAAGGCGCGCAATCGTCTCGCCCATGTCCTTCATGGGAGCCGTCGCCCCCTCGCGGGCCTCCGTCGTGATGAGCATGCCCCGGTTCGCGCGCATGACCGCATTTGCGTCGGTCGCAATCTCGATGCCTTCGCCGCGCGCCTGCGAGCGCCCTTTGTTCCCGTCGATGCGCACGTTGCAGCCCGCCACGAACCTCGAGTTGGCATGGTCGCTGGTCACCTGCACCTGGAGCTGGCCCGGCGTGTCGTCGGTCACCACCGTGTTCGATCCCTTGCCGTAGCCGTCCAGATCCTGGCTGCGCCAGCCCGAGAGAGCGTGGTTCGCGTACAGGTCCCACGGCGCCTCGTTGCGATCGGTTGTGTGGCTGCCGAGAATGAACGGGCGGTCCGGGTCCATGTTCAGAAACCCGATATAGACGTGATCGCCCACGCGCGGAACGAAGTTCATGCCGTAGCGCTGCCCTTGCCACACCTGCATGAGCGGTATCCAGCACGACGCTTCCTCATCGGCCTGGCTCACCCGGTCCCAGATGAATTTGACGCGGATACGCGCCATCGCATCCGTGTGGACGCCTTTTTTGTCGTGGCCGGTGACCACCGCTTTCTCCGCAAACGCGCGCGGTTTCTTCGCCTTCTGCGGCGTGCGGTAGTAGTGGTCGTTCGGGATCGCCGTGAACTTCGTCCTGCACGTGTACTCGCGCTGTAGCGTCCCGCCCTGCGTGACCGAATCGTTGTTCACGATTTCGGTCTTCGTACCCGTGACGATGTACTTGCGGTTGACGGGTGCGAACGGATGATCCGCAACCGTGAGCTGGTGCCCCGTCATCACGCCGCGCAGATTTCCCGTGGCCTTGATGACCAGTGACTTGTTGCGGTGCGCATCGGCGCGCACGCGCGCAAGATGGTCGCCTTCGAACTCGTAGTCGTTCGGTTCGGCATTCAGTCCCATCGCGCCCTGCTGGGGCTGCGCGTAGTCGAGCCAGGTATATTCCTCGGCGTTGTCGTGCGCGGCGTCCCGGTGGTTCGAGATCCTTCGTTTGAACTGCCGGTTCGTTGCGCGCGTGTAGTCGTAATCAATCCCGGCCACCTTGCCCGTGGTCAGCCCACGCGAATACTCCAGCTTGTGGATATGCTCCTCGTCCATGCGCTGCCCGCCGCGTTCCAGGTAACGCACCGTTTTGCAGGCAGGACCGTGGGCGGGGTAGCCTGCGCTGTCCATCAGCACCAGGGTGTCGTCATCCCAATAGAACGTGATGCCCCACTCCTGCCAAAGCCGGTTCAAACAGGAAAAGTCCGATTCCCAGAACTGGCGCTGATAGTCCCGCTTCGGATAGTTCCGACTTCCATTGCCCGCACCGATAAGGTTCCACCGGACACTGAACGGATACTTCTTCAGGATCTCGTCGGAAATTTCCCTTACCGTCCCGTCCCGGAAATGCCGGTTGTCGCGGTTCAACGACGCAAGCCAGAGCAGGCATCTCAGACGCAGACGGTAAAACATGCGCCGGTCGTCCGCACCCATGCACTTCACTTCGGCAATCACGCCCGTGATCACGCGAACATCGGCCCCGATGTTTGGCTCGCCATTCTCCAGCGTACCGCTGCCTTCGATGGCGATTTTCACGGTCAGGCGTCTGCCCACCAGTTTGCTGACGTCGACCAGCCTGTCCATGTCGTTGACGTGAAGGCCATTCGCCTCGATGGTCTGCACGTCGATCCGGTAGTCGAACAGCCGGCCGAGTTTGTCTGTGCCCTTGCAACGCACGGGTTCGAAGATCTTCTTCCCGCAGTGCTCCGGAATCGCGTCGCTGACGATTTCCAGCGTGCGCGACTGGGTATTCCATGTCACCGTGAACCTCCATCAGAAGACACCGCGCGTGCCGCCACGCGTCGGGAACGTAAAAATCTCGCCACGCTGCGTGGTGCGTACCGTGGTGCGCGTAAAGCAATGTGCCGAGACGTGCCGCGCGACGTAGCGCTCCAGCACCAGCGCGAACGCAAAGGGCGACCAGCCGTCGAGCCGCGACTCGTCAAAGGTGAGCGTGATCGCGATGCCGCGCGCGAGATGCAGCTCGCCGCCCCAGCGATGCATGTCATTGACCGCGCCGGCCGTTGCCCCGACCAGGCTGTCGAGAACACGGGCCATTGCCGGATCACCGGCTGCCAGATACGGGCGGAGCATCAGCCGCAGGCCCTCGCCGGGATTGGGCTCGTCGAATTCGTCGTCAAAGACGGCCAGCTCAAGATGAAGCTGGCGAACGAGCTCCCAGGCCGCGTCGCCCTGTGCGCCGAGCGCGAGCGGCGGCCTGGGCGCGGTCGGCCCGCGCACGAAGCCGACGCTCTCAACCGCCTTCGCGTCCGCCATCGTCAGGTCGTTCACGCCGTTGCGTGGCTGCACGCAGGGCAGATCTCCGTTCGTCAACCAGGCGTCGAAGGTAAGAAACCGCATGCCTGTTTCATCCGGCTCGCGGTTCTCGCCAAGGAGCGTGATCGCGGTATGCGTGCGCACGAACTCACGGTGCGTGTCATATCGCCGTTCGTTATCCGCCACCAGTTGCTGCTCGCGGCGCAGCATGAAATACCGCGAGTTGCGGCGGGTGTCGTCGGGGAGTGCGGCGCCGAGCGGCTGGAAGAGGAACTTCTCCGACTCCTCTTCCAGCTGCCCCCTGACACGATCTACCGAATGAACCTCGTAGTCGCCCGGCCGCTCCGCCACCGGCGTGAGCGGATGCTCGTGCTTCTCCGGGTGGATGGTGAGCCGCTCGCTCGTCGCGGGGTACAGATTGACGATAGGCGTGCAGTACAGCGCGAAATCCTGCACGCCGATCTGCTGGTCCAGTGTTGCCGCCTCGCGCGCGAGCAGCAGCACGATTTCGACCTCAGGGCCGCGGATATGCTTGAGCCCCGCAGCCAGCCCCGTGATCGTGAAGAAGCCGAATCTGGACGGGAGCGCAAAGAATTCATGGACCAGCCTGTGTCCGTGGAACTTCATGGCGACTGGACGCAACAGGCTTTCATGCGGCTCCAGCCCCGCGTGCTTCACTTGCATGTACGGCATGCCGGGTAGCTTTGCGCCATACAGATCGCCCTTTTTGAATTCACCCGGCACACCCATGACGATGCCGACCACGCTGGTATGGATCAATTCGAAGAGCTGGGAGGCCATCTTCTCCTCACCGCACAGGTACACGGGCAGTTCGTCCAGCGCTTCAAGACCGCGGAACGCCATGCCGTTGACGGTAGCAAGGCTCAGGCGCAGCGCCCCACGCACGCGCGACGCGTCCTGGCCGTCGTGGACGTAGCGGTAGAGCGCCGGAACGTCGGCGGGAATGCCAGTCGGCTTCGCGCGCGTGATAGCAACCGGCCAGAGCCTGAGCGGTTGGCTCGTGAGGAACGCGCACTCCGTTGCATCTTCGGCTGCGTGTACCGTGAGCCTCGTGCCACGCGCCAACGTCAGGCCCTGCGGACTATGCGGTGCCTCTGCATCGGGATAGAACCGCGCCACGCCCAGCGATGGCAGCGGCGCGGTCAGGTTCAGATCGACGCCATCCAGCTTGCGCAACGGGATGTCCAGCGAAAAACGATCGATACGCATCTGCGAGCGCGCCGCCGTTATCGCAAAGGACTGGAGCAGGTGCTCGACATAAGGGTCGCCCGCTTCACCTGCCTGCGCGCCGAGCCTGCGGGCAATCTTTGGGTGCTGCTGTGCAAACTCCTGGAAGAGTTCGTGGATGTAGCGCAGTTCGCCCTGGTAATACGCCGGTAATTCCGGGTCCATACTCGCCATGTCGGAATCCGTCACTTATCGGGCGACTGTGCTGCGGAAATATGCGGTGCAGGACATGACGCACAAAGTGGGAAAGGCATGAAGACGGCTCCGGTTTTGATCGTTACGGCTGCGTCGGATCAGGCGTGCAGGCACGTCGACGCGCACTGGATGCATGGCGGACCGGAGCCAGGCAAGGCCCCTTGCGGAATCAGGTTGATGCGGTGGATTTTCTTAGCAGGTCACGCGCTTTTTCTTGCCCAAGGTTTTCTATTTCCATTATCGAATTGGGATTGTCGGGTGTATATAGGAGCCGTGTAAAAATTGGTCAAACCGATAAATAGATAGGTATCCCGCATAAATATGAAAATGATTGATTGAGACCAAAATGCGGATAACTATTTAAGGTATGGGGAGGCGCCTTTTGCGCGCCAGCAGAATCGCATTGCGACGAAGATTCCGCACAACAAAAAAGGGCGACCGAAGTCGCCCTGAGGGTTCATGCCACGCCATTCCTTTCGCCCCGCCGTAGACTTTGCCGGACAAACCCGTGCCGTCGTTCGGAACGTCGCGATGGTCGCCAGCAGCGGAGCAGGGGCCTGTCAACCCCATGCGACGCGGGACGCATTTATCCACAGAAATTGTGCTCAAGCCTGTGGATAAGTTTCTCCCCACAGCGCTGAACCTGCGCCATAAGGCTTTGCGCGCCACGTGATGGGAAATTGAGCTTCCCCACAGGCCGCCAAACATCGTTCCCCCACGTTTCCCCACACGCTGCGGCGCGGGGAAAGTGCCTTTCCCCTCAACGGGAAAGGGCCGACATATCAGACATGTGTTTTGTAAAGCGTTCAAGCTAACGGCAATTCGGGTGCCGTTTCTACAAGTCACTTGTTAAAGCTGAAAGCTGACGGGTTGGTTGTGTACGCTGCGGCGCACACACGATGGGGAACGCTGCGGACTTTCCCCACGACGCGCGATGATAGGGCTACAGCTCCCAGCGCTGCCCGTCTTCCGTGACCAGCCAGGGCGTACGGCAGCACGGGTCTTCAAGCACCGGGACGCCATTGAATTCGTACCCGTCGTAATGAATGCCCGAGCGTCGCACGTGCAGTTCATCACACAGCATGCGCGTGTGGTCGGGATGAAGAACCAGCTCGACAGGTTGCTCCCCGCGATGTTCCTTCAGATACCGGTAAAGCCCATCCGTGATAAAGGCGCAGGCGCTCATGCCTGGCCGGAAACTCAATGTCATAAATCACACCCCCATGATTCTTCGATGGTAAGAAAGCCGGCCTCGGCAGGCTGGCTACGCAAGCCTCCAGACAGTTCCACGATACCTGACACGACCTGTCGAAGGTCAACCTGTGAACGCGCGCCAATGCGCCATGAATCAGTTGTGCCCTAAATCGGACTCGTCTGATACCCCCTTTGCGAAGGCAGCGTCAGGATCGCCCAAATGGGCGAAACATCTGCCCGCTGCGTCACCGGTTGCATTACCGGGCCGGTCGTCTTCGCTTACTTCACGGAGGTATCGGAATGCCTGGAAAGCAGCACTACAACACGGAAGGCTTTGCATGAGGCGAGCCATCCTGAAGCTGGGCGACAAGTCCACAAACGGCGGTGTGGTCACGGAAGGCATCGACAGTTGCACACACCATGGAACGCCAATCACATTCATCGGTGCTAGGGTCTGGTGCAACGGCTGCAAATCCGAAGGTGTGATCGGCTGGAAGGGACCACACCGGGACGCAACGATGATGGGCAAGCAGCAGGCGCTGGACGGCGATATCTGCCTCTGCAAATGCACACCGCCCCCTGTGATGCTCGCGTCACAGGACAGCGCGTGGCACTCGTTCACCCCTGAAGAATGGGCAGCGACGAGCGGCGGTGCTTTCGGCACTTCAATGACCAGTGAAAATCGCGGCACTTACGATGAGCAATACACCCTTACCGACAACGAAGGCTATCCAATTTCTGGAAGACGTTATCGCGTGCGTATCGGTTCGAACATCGTGGCAAACGGCGTCACCGATGCAAACGGAAAAACACAGCGCATCGCCACAGACACGAGCAAGCAGATACGGCTTGAAGTCGTCCATTAAAGAGGAATAGCAATGTTTGATCGACTCGTTGCGGATGGTGACCGCACTACTACGGGCGGCGAAGTGATCGCTCGCAGCAGTCAATATGACGAAGCTGGCCGCATGTACGCACGTGGGGAAAACAAGGCGACTTGTGGGAACTGCGATGGCGCGTGGCCCATCGCGGGCAGCGCGCGTGATTGGATGGACGATGGCTTCCCGATGGTTAAAGACCTGGACTGGGTTCTGTGCCCGTGCCGTAACAACCGCGTCCTTGCGGCGGCTTCGTCTACCGCATTCCATTCGGAGGGGAGGCAAAGCGAAAAACCCGCCGCACGACCAGCGAAGGCTCCTGTCTACGATCAGCAATATACGCTCAGTGACGCAGAGGGAAAACCATTCGCAAACACGCGCTATCGCGTACGCAGCGGCTCAGTCGTTATAGCAAGCGGTGTAACTGACTCACACGGCATGACGCAACGAATTTCGACAGATGAGTCGAAGCGGCTTTGTCTTGAAATCACACATTAAAAGGAAGCGGAGACAACTGGAATGAGTAATCTTGGAAACGGCAGCAAATACGAATTCGATGCGCACGAAAACGAAGAATGGTTCGAGGTTCACTCAACAGCAGTAACAAATACGAATCCCGAATCGATGATACACGTAACGATCGACACAACACCGATCTGCAAAAATATGACGGATCGGGAATTCAGCAAAACGGTTCTGGCGCTTAGGGATGACGCCGTTAAGGTAATTCAGCAGCGCCTGGCAGAACTCACCGCATGGACACCGGCCGCACAGGAGCGCGTAAGAATCTGGTTCGGTTCAACGGACGTAGCAACGAGGCAAACGCTCATGGCTGGATTGAGCGCGATGATGCCTGTTATGAACGCACTCAAAGCCTGGAATTTTGTGAGGCCGGATTCGTACATGGACCGTGCGACCGGATGCGTCCCAAACAGAAAAAATGTAAGTGGGGAAGCCGCCCACGTGTGCCGCCCCGATACCGCTACTCATACAATTGCAATACGGGATACATTCTGCACGATGCCGGACAAAACGGCCGGAACGATGGATTCGAAACAGGTTACTCTCGTTCACGAATGCACTCACTTCATCGATACTTTCGGATCAGTTGACTACAACAATACCTATGGACAATTACTCGGAAAGCGCCTTGCCCAAAACGAGCCGAACATGGCAATTCAAAACGCGGACAATATTGCTTGGTATGTCCTTTGTCCTGACTAGCCTATTAATGATATCCAGACCGGGAACGGCGAACGCATGCAGCTTTGCCTTGCAATACGGCGGGAAAATGGAGCGCAACGTTACCGCGTTATCGAATTCAGATCGATTCAAGTTGGCCGATTTGCTTGTTACTGCTCGGAGTAGCGCAGCAAACGGTGGTCCAGTGGTTATCTACGGACTAGCGGATGAACACGAACGCGATGCTGAAACCACAGCGCGCAAACGCGCTCAATCTGTTAGCGACTTTCTCCAGAGCTTGGGCGTGACGGCGAACCGGATCAACATCGATACCAAAATCTGGCGAACCAGTCCCCAGGCAACGATAGCGGAACGCAACCAGATCGAAGTCGAATTTGAACCCGCGTGCGGGCCTAACGGTTGTGACAATCCTTGCGGGCTTAGTGAACCGAGTAGATAGCGCTTGCCCCGCTTCGGCGGGGCTTCTTGATCGACTTTTCACCATGACAATCAAAACACAGTACATCGCACCCGTTTCGCTCTGGCTTGTCGTGCGCAAACGCTTCACCGGTACGGGGCTATTCATTGAACCTGCGTGGGTAGGCGACGGTACACAAAATGGCCCCGTGATCTTTACGTCACACATCCTCGCCGCTGTCTATGCACACATGCGGAACAAGTACCACAGCAACGATGATTCGGATAACTGGCGGGTCATGTCGTTGCAGGCGTTCGATCTGCTGGAGCATGTCCGGGACTGCGGCGGCAAGCTGTGGTGCATGATGGCATTTGCCGCGGTGCTGGAGGACGCCAGCTCACTGATCGTGAAGACGGGAGCACCCCGCATTAGGTACGTGCCACTCGGATTTGAGTCACCCAAAGATACCGAGATCGTAACGTTCTCGTTCGATCAATGGGTATTCGACTACATGCGTGACGAATTCAGGTCTATCGGTTTGCCCGACTACGAAATGCAACTCGAAGTAGTTGATGAAATGGACGATGCAACGCTGGCGCTCACGCTTAAATATGCAACTGAACGCATCAATGTATGCCGCGAGCCGTCCGAGCGCAAAGCAAGCCTATGGGGAGTTTATGACCCTGACGCTGGAGTTTGGGTTAGTGCCGAAGAGACGGACCGTAAGCCAGCCAAGCACACGGCACACCAACTGCACTGACGCGCAGCATAGCCACAACACGAACAAGTGACTTGAATGAGACGGCTGCACGTGAGTGCGCGCCGTCCGTCAAATGGCAATGCAGCGGAACGCGCATGCTGTGGCCACTGAGCGCGCGCTTTTGATGATAAGGGAAAAAATCACACCCTATGATTTTTCCTCCTGCTCCCACTGGATGCCTGACCGCACGGCGTCAACGGTGAGCGTCGCAGGCGTTTCCTCGCCATCGGGTCCAGAACCGCCGACGACCAGCGCACGCCCCAGCAGCGGCTCGTAGGGGAACAGCGGCGTGAAGAACGCGTGCTGCATGGGGCGCTGCCGTTTGCCTTCCTCGTCCACATACAGCCAGTCACTCTGCTCGGTCAGTATGGTTTCGATGTTCTCACAGCCGATCAGTTCATAAGCGCCGTTCGGCCCTGCGAACTTGCCGCTGTACTCGACCTCTTCAACGGTGCATTTTTCCGGGTCAATCAGCAGGCGGAATAGCGAATCTGGAGCTGCGGGTACGACAGTGCAGATCGACAGAACGGAAGCGAAAAAGATGGGTGCCTTGAAGGACACCCCGGAAGGAAGTGCCGCCCGCAAAAGGAAGGCGCCCAGATAGTAGTGCGAAATTAGATCCTGATAAACAGATACGCTTCGCATCATCAAGTCACGGGTAGCAGCGGAAGTGGGCACTGACACCTTTCGCCCCAGCGTGCACCTTGCCAAATAGTCCGGTGCCGTCATTCAGGATACGGCCATGATCGCCTGCGGTGGGCTTCCCTTCGCTGATGGTTTGCGAACGATTTTCCCCCACGGTGTTGCCCACACAATAGATGTCACAGTCGAATTCCAGCCAGCACCGAATCCAACATGTAAACATCTAACCCGTTGAGCTTAAATAGAACAGATGTTTGTGAGTGTGTTGCGTTGCGGGACAATTTATCCACACAAATTGTTCGCAAGTCCGTGGATAAGTATCTCCCCACAGCCCTCAACCCCACGCCATAAGGCGGGCCATGTGAGGGGAAATTGAGCATTCCCCACAGGCCGCCAAACATCGGTCCCCCACGTTTCCCCACACGCTGCGGTGCGGGGAAACTGCCTTTCCCCTCAACGGAAAAGGGCCAACATATTAGACATGTGTTTTGTAAAGCACTCAAGCTAACGGCAATTCGGGTGCCGTTTCTACAAGTCACTTGTTAAAGCAGAAAGCTGACGGGGCGGTTGTGTACGCTGCGGCGCACACACGATGGAGAACGCCAGGAACATCCCCCACGACGCGCGATGATAGGGCTACAGCTCCCAACGCTGGCCGTCCTCATTGAGCAGCCAAGGGGTCCGGCAGCAGGGCTCTTCAAGCACCGGGATGCCATTGAATTCGCGCCCGTTGTAGCGGACATCCGAATGTCGCATGTGCAGTTCGTCACATAGCATGCGCTCGTGGTCGGGATGAAGAACCAGTTCCACGGGTTTCTCGCCCCGGTGTTCTTTCCGATGCCGGGAGAGCCCATCTGTGATAAAGGCGTAGATGCTAATGCCTGGCCGGAACCTTAATGTAATAAATCACACCTCCATGATTTTTTGCCGGATCACGCTGCCACTCCTGCGGGGGAGCCGTGAAGAGAAGACCGCCTAAAGGCTGATTTGGCTCGTAGAACTAGCGGGCTACCCGGCGCTGCGACCAGAATTGCGATGGTCGCAGCGCCAGGCGCCTTGGCCAGTCACTCCTCTGGTGGCTCGTCAATGGGGTGCTGCGTGACGTTTAAACGCCTTTTGACCTCCGGGCGTCCCTCTGCGATTACGTTGAGCATTGCAACGCCGAGCTGTCGTGCTAATTCATCGTCGAATTCGAACTCTTGGTCGTCCACGAAGAAGGGGACTTCCATACATTCCGCCAAAAGTGGAGCCACGCTGGCTGATTCGACCATTTGCATGATCAATTGTTGTGGATCGTCGACGTAGGTGACAACCATTGAATATGGTGGACGTTTACGCATTAATACCCCCTACATTCCTGATATCTGTCAAAAGCGTTCTCCATGCAAAGGGCCAAGTTTCGCTTCCCTCTTGTCCCGGCCAATAGCCGGCATGCATCAACATCATTTTCATAATGTGCATGGCACGCAGCCTCATGGGATTCTCGACCACCACACTTCACCATTCCCCCATCCCCGCTCCCTGCACCAAAAAGCGAACTGTAAAGCGTTGACCGCTTCGCAGAACTCGTCAGATCCGGCACAAGCACTGGATGAGGAACCTGCGCCTGATCGCTCGCCATCAACTCGGTGGTTTCACGCCATGCCGGTAGTGGTTCGCCCAGTTCATCCCCGAATAGCTTACCTGTCGGCAACGCCTTCCAGGCCATGTAGCATTCGACGCACATGTCAGGAACGAATGCCGGAGCATCCGACTGAAGTCCTGTCAGGTTCGCGGGTGGCGCAACCGGGTCGTTCCCGAGTTCCCAGTTCGTCAGCCAGACACCCAATTCAGCATCACTGATCGGCTTCCACCAGGCGCCATTCGTTGACACCTGAGCCGTGCGCGAGGACACCGTACCATCTGGACCGTACCGATAATCGACTGCCAGTACTCGGGCGAGTCCACCATTTACCGAACTTGCCGGTTCGTTATACTGGAAGGACTTTACGCGACCGCGCTCATCGTATCCGATGCTCGCCTGACCGCTACTACCAGCTATCTGCGTTGCACGATTCTCAGAATTGCGGGCAAGCGTTCGCATCGACCAGCCAGATACGGCATCCTTCACAGACTCGGCATTGCCCCGTACGTCGTATGTGTAGGTCCAGTCTTCACGCTTCGAGCCGTTACGGGTGATCGCAGCCGACAGAAGACGGTTCGCCGGATCGTACCGTGCACCAACTGTCCACTGATTACCGGTCCCAACGGCCTGCATGCCCTGGTCGCCCGTCGGATCGGTCGTCTCTGTCTCGGCGTAGCCGGTGACGTTGCCGGCCTGGTCGTAGACAAACGCACGGATTTTGCCTGGCGTGGCGACCAGATGCGGACGCAAGGAGGTACTGTCGTTATACTCAATCGTCGTTACCGTCCTGTTACCAGAGACTGTCGCAACTGCTTTTGTCGGCCGGTTGGCGCCGTCCCACGTGTACTGTGTACTCCCATCCGGTGTAACGGTCTGCTTCAGGTTCCCTGATGTGTCCTATGTACGTGAGACCGCGCCACCAGGCGTAACAATTGAGCCGGGACGCGACGTATCTCCAACATCAAAGGAATACGTGCTATTGCCGGACATATTGCTAACAGTGGTCGTGTTCGTGCCATAACTAAGCGAAACGTTACGTGTCGTGTCCGGATGGGTGACCGAGATTGCGCGTCCGCTGGAATCGTAGGTCCATGTTGCAATCCGTGAACCGGATTCGTCCTTTATCCCGGTCATCGCATTGGGGAAGCGGGCATCCTCATAAAGGTACTGACGAACGTATCCAATCGGCGCGGTTACTGAAACAAGATTGCCTTTCGCATCGTACGCATAATGTGTCGCGTTGCCCGAAGGCGGCACTACACTCAGAACGCGACCATTACTGTCATATGTCAGACTAAGTGTCAGCCGCGATGCCGTCTGCCCGATCCGATCAACGGGCCACTGCGCGATCGAATCTATCTGTTGTCCAACGTATCCAACTTCACGATACATACCCGTGCGTGTTGTCTCGGAGTGAAACAGACCTGTGCTGACGGAGTATGTTTCGGTCGTGCCAAGCCGTTCGTCCTTCAGGTAGAAGTATCCGTCGCCAGCTTTCATGAGAGAAAGACCCGACGTACCCGGCACCGCCCACCCGCCGTTAACCCACTTGAAGATCAGAGGCTGGCCGTTACTCCGATACGCGGTGATTTTCGGCGTGCCTGCATTGACCGAGGTCAGATCAAGCCGTCGCTGCCAGTTACTTGCCCAGTACCCGCCCATCGCTACCTGCGCTTTGTCGAACGGCTTCGAAAGGTAGGTACGACTAAACACAAGCGGCGACGCGTCACCGCTTGCAAAGTCAGTTTCAGAGAAAGTCACAATCCCATTCGCGGGAAACACCGGGTCTGCCACGGGGCAGGTATCGTCTGGCGGGGTTTCCGTTGAATTGCACCACTGATCGATCAGGGCGAGGTCATTGATACACGCGTAGTTGCCCATTCCGCCCGGCGTGTTGCTCGTAACGTCGAGCTTGCAGGTCTTGGAGCCCGGCGTGGCGCCGGACTGGGCATACAGCGAAAAACAGTCGACTGCGTTAGCGCTGAACGCGAATATTAGCAACGAGAAGGCAGCCAGCAGGCGCCCCGCGAATCCGACTGTCCCACCGTGGAGTCTGGATTTTTTCATTCTTATCCCTATTGGCTTATTGTTTGAAACGTTTGATGCACACACACCGTATAGGGACCACCAAAAACGAAAAATCCGACAATTCCTAAATTTGCGACTTACTTACGCACACTCAAAATGTGACCCGGATTTACGGCTGCACGATGTAGGAATGCACAACAGGAACTGTCAGAATCAGCGGAGCAGACAAGAAGAAATAGCGTACCGGGAGATGCGGGTACGACATTGCTGATCGATAGAACGCAAGAGAAAAGGAGGAGTGCCATGAAGGTCACCCCGGAAGGTAGGTATTCAGATAGTAGTACAGATTTAATTTATATTCTTAAAACTGATGCACCTCGCATCGTCAAGTCACTTGCTGCGACGATAAGGGTGTATGCAAAACGTTTCACTGCGCGACGTCAGGAAAATCACACCCTATGATTTTTCCTTCCGTTCCCACCCGATACCTGTCCGCACCGCCTCAAGCGTGAGCGTCGCAGGCGTTTCCGCGATGCGCAGCGTATCGAAGAAGTATTTCCAGCGCGTCGTGTCCTGGCCTTCCATCACGTACGACACACAGAGCACGCCCTTGAGCATCGCAAACTCATCCGCGTTGCCCCGGAAGTAATCGATCAGCTTTTCAGTGCGAACCTTGCGCCCCTCAAGTCGTACGCTCATGATTCACCATCGTGGAGCATCCAGGACGGAACCGACTTCAGTGCCTGGTCTTTGAGTACACACACGTCTGAAGATCGTCCATATGCCGCGGCATAATGTTCGACCAGACCGTAGAGCCGGGCCACGGTGCGCTCACCACTGGCACGCCATGTCTCGACGGCAAGCCAAGCAGGCAATTTCACGAATGTATGGGGAGTTCACACTGTCACCATGTCCCGCGCGTTCCAGTACATGCGTTCGCGCGCCTCACGTTGTAATCCTTGTGCCAGCCCTTCGGCCATGTCCTGCGCTGTCTCCTTCAGATAGTCGCCGGCCTCCGACTCAATGCCCCACAACGAGTCGTTCACGTCATCGACCACATTGCCGTCCTCATCCAGCAGTTCGACCACGGCCAATCCACTGCCATCCAGCACAAGCGCCTGTTCAACAGCCTGCACCGACACCGCGATTTCGGCGGAAATGGATACTGACACCTTTCGCCCCGGCGTAGACCTTGCCGGGCAGACGTGTGCCGTCATTCAGGATGCGGCCATGATCGCCTGCGGTGAGCTTCAGGAGCATCCCTTCGCGAATTGTTTGCGAACGATTTTCCCCCACAATATTCCCCACAAAACAGATGTCACGGTCGGATTCTAGCCAGCGCCGAGTCCGACATGTAAACATCTGACCTGTTGAAATTAAACAGAACAGATGTTTGTAGGTGTATTGCGTTGCGGGAAAATTTTATCCACAGTTTTTGTTCAGAAGCCTGTGGATAACCGCCCCACAACAACCCCAACTCCTTGATGCACATACCTTCTTGACCACTGCGCGAGAAGCGAAGAGCGAGGGGCAAAGCGCCGGCCTCAGAGCGCAGCCACCCAAACCGGCTGCGCTCCGCACACCCACCGTCAGGCTGACTCGACCGCCGCCCGTCCGCTCACCCGCATAAACGCACCCCGCTCGACAAGCGCGCCGAACAGCAGTCCGATCGTCGTCCACATGATCGCCTGCATGCCAAGCGCCGCCACACGGAACTTCCACAGCAGCACCGCCGGAAAAGCCTCCGGCACTTCGTTGAGGGCCGGCATCGACAACTGCACGGCGGCGATAATCACAACGAAGACCAACCCCGCCACAATCGAGCCATTCCACGCGCCGAGTTTCGCGGCCGCACGGCGTCGGACCTTGAGCGAAAACACCATCGCGGCGAGCGAGATCGCAATCATCAGGAAGAACAGCCCTGTGCGCATTCCGATCGTCTCCGGGTCGCCGACCGAAGGCGGGTTCGCCGGGTACTTCAGGTTCGGAACGACCGCCAGCGCAATGAACGCGCCGAGCGCCAGCCACGCGGACAACGCGCGCGCGCTCAATGCCCCCATCCGCCCATACGCGTAAGCGAACACCAGCGAGAACAACCCGCCAAATGCCGCGCCGTAAACCACCACACCGGTCAACAAGCCGAGTCCGCGTTGTGTATCGCGGCTCACCAGCTCCGGTTCGGGCGCCTCGCCTTTCGCGGCATCGGCCTTTTCTTCGAATGAAATCGCCTGATTGACTTGCGGTTCGCCCACCACCCGGGCGAAGCCGAACGTGAGCAGTCCCGCAGCGATGCCTGCGAGCATCCCGCGTACCAACAATTTACCGACCATGTTCGACTCCGTTAGTGGCAAGGAAAGCCGAGCAGATGGCGGCCGTCGTGCACGAACTCATGCACGTACATACCCGGCACCAGCGATGTGGCGCCCTGTTCCGCACCCACGAAGTAAAGCGCAAGCAATAGCAGCAAACCGCCGAACACGAGCCACGGCAATAACTCGCGCAGCGGAATCGGCGTGGGTTGAGCAACGGGTTGGGAGGCAGGCTGAGAAGCGGAATTAAAAACGGCTTCAGTCATGATGGACATCTCCTGGGGTTACGCGCCCCGATAGTCATTGCAGAGGGATGATGCGAAGCTCAGGTCTGGCTTTCGGCTTGGGCTGCCGATTACAGTGGCGCGACCGCGCCGGGCTCTCACCGGCTTCCGCGCTTCGCAGTCCGGCTATTCTACGCGCTAAA
This sequence comes from Paraburkholderia dioscoreae, assembly GCF_902459535.1. Taxonomy (NCBI): domain Bacteria; kingdom Pseudomonadati; phylum Pseudomonadota; class Betaproteobacteria; order Burkholderiales; family Burkholderiaceae; genus Paraburkholderia; species Paraburkholderia dioscoreae. Next base: position 486,470 of record NZ_LR699554.1, on the reverse strand, counting down.
CTCCGGTACCCGGCAACCCCGGGCGGGCGCTTCGTGCCCAACCGGCGTCCAGCTCCGGCGTAGCCTCACAGGAAATGAACAGAATGGACACACGGCTGCTGATGATCAGCCACGCCTCGACCGCCGCCCAGCGCGCAGGCCGCTTTCCCGCCGACGACCCGCTCGACGCCCGCGGCCTCGCCGAAGCCCACGCCTACGCGGCGCGCACCACGCCGGCGCTCGGACAAGGCGCGGCAGCCTACGTCAGCCCTGCCGTCTGCGCGCGTGCTACGGCAGCGGCCTTGGGCCTTGCCGCATCGGTAGATGTCGGACTGGCGGATATGAACTACGGCAAATGGCACGGACGGCGGCTCGCCGACCTCGCCGTCGAAGCGCCGCAAGACCTCGCGGCATGGGCGCGCGATCCGGACGCCGCGCCGCACGGCGGCGAGTCGTTCAGCAACCTCGTGAAGCGGGTAGGAGAATGGCTCGATGCGCTACACCGCGCGGCGGATCCGGCATCGAAGCATACGCGCAACGTGATCGCCGTCACCCACGCGCCAGTGCTGCGGGCAGCAATTGTGTCTGCGCTGGGCGCATCGCCCGTGGTGTTTTCGCGCATTGAAATCGCGCCGCTTTCTACGATCGAGTTGCGGTGCTCATCGCGTGGCTGGACATGGTGGCCGGCGTCGCAGTAGCGGGTCTTGCGCGGCGACTCAAATCACCTGACTTAAATCACCTGACCCACATCACTTGCCCGACACCACCAGACGCAGCTTGTTCGCACCCGTCGGTGTCAGCGTAATGTCGGTGCGCTTGCCCTTCGCGCCCAGATAAAAATGCTGACGTCCCGGCGAATTCTGATCGTGCGTCGCGTCGGGCAGACACGACGCGACGTCAGCCGCTACGGCTTGCAGCGCGTCCGCGTTCGAACCGGCGTCGTGATGCGGCGTCCACGTGCATTGATAGCTGCCGCGGCTTGCCGAACATTGCGCGTCGTCGCCATAGGGTTGCGCGACGCCTTTGCCGTCGTCCGGCGTCAACGAGGCGAGACCGCCCGGTGCGGCCGCCACGATCCGTTTCAGCGACGTACATGGGCTAGGCGCATCGTCGGCATAGGCGCTGCACGGGAGCAAGGCGCCTAGCGATGCGGCGGCAAGCGCGGTGGCGGTGGCGACCAATCGGATTCTGTTCATATCGGCGCGGTCCTCGAAGTGACACACAGGTAGCATCAAACATGCATCAAGCGCAGTAGCACGCTTCGTGCCTATGTGCGCCGAGTGCATCACTCCATGAACCACTCCGCAACCCGCTTCACAGTCCGGCGCCGAACAAGGCAGCCAGCCCATGAGTCGACGAGAAAATCCCCTTGGCATCATGCCCGACCCCATCGATCACAAACGTCCGGTGCGTCGCCAATCCTTCCGGGTGCCGCGCCGCCATATAGCGCGCATAAGCCAGTCCGCGCCCGAGGCGGTGATGCCCCTGGGTTTGCGCGGCACAAGAACGATCGAGCGCCGGATGCTGCGGATCGCAATCTTCACCGCCGAGCAGCACCGTAACGTCACGCTGCGCATAGCGCGCTTCGAGCGCCGCAGCGCAAGCCGCGCTATCCGAGTCGCTCGCGTAAGCCGGCAAATCCTCGAGCCCATACTTCCAGCGATTGAACGACGGGCACATCGCCCGATCGAACGCCGCGAACTCGCCGGACGCGACGGGCCGCATCGCATCGAAGTACACATACGACGAAGGATTCGCGACCACATAGCGCACCGCAACACCACGCGCCGTAAGCGGCGCCTCGCTGTGCGCCACCACCGCATAGCGCTGCACGACCTGGCCGCCGCCAGAGTGCCCGGCGATCACCACCTCGGCAAGCGACGCGAACTGCTCACGCGAAGCGAGCGTTTGCAAAATCGCGTCGAGCACATCGAACGAACTGATCGGCGCGGGACCTTCGGCGTTTTCGCCGCCCATCCAGCTCGTCCAGTCCCAATGCAACGTGGAAGGCGGCAGCTCATGCGCCTCGACGTCCGCGGTCGCGAGAAACTGCGGCACGATCAGCAGCGTATCGGCCGCGCTGCCGCCGGCGAGCGCGCACGACAGCTCGGCGAGATCGAAATAAGTATCGCCGTTGCGCAGTCGGCCGTGAATCAGAATCACGGCGCGGCGGACTTCGCGCGTCGGCGCTAGCCAGTCGCCGTTCGCAAATACGGGCACCGTGCCGCTGCCGGCCCGCGTCGTAACGCTCAGATGCCGGCTCGCGACGACCGCAACCGGACGTTCATTCGGCGCGCGTTCGTCGTCTGTGATCAAAGGCTGGGTCATGCAATACGCTCGTGGTTGATCAATGAGTGGCGGGCCTCGCCGCCGCGCCGCCCGAGATGCGTCCGGCGCGCGTGAAGTACACCATCGCGAGCGACACGAAGCCGGCAAAAATCAGGTAAAACGCCGGCGTGAGGCTGCTGCCGGTCACGCGGGTCAAGCCGGTAATGGTGAGCGGCGCCATGCCGCCGAACAGCGTCACTGCGATGTTGTACGACAGCGCCACGCCCGCCGAGCGGCTGCGCACCGGGAACAAGGTTGCGAGCATGCCGGGATGCGCACCGGACATTGCGGCGAGGAACACTGTCGCGATCATCTGCGCGATGAACAGATGCCCCGGCGTCGGATTCGTCACGACGAAGTGATAGAGCGGGTACACGCAGACCATCCACGCGATCACGATCGGATAGAACAGTTTGTACGCGCCGTAACGATCGGCAAGCTTGCCCGACAGCGGAAACAGAAACAGATTGAGCACGCCTGACACGAATGCGCCGAGCAACGCGGTAGAAAGCGGCAGATGCAATTGCCGTTCGACATAGACCGACAGATAAGAGTGCCACACATAATTGGTCGCTGCGCCGATTATGATCACGCCCATTGCGCAGATCGCCGCATCGCCGTTATCGCGGAAGAACTGGCGGATCGTTACGCGCGGCGGCTTGTCCTTGTGATCGAGCAGGCGCTCGAACTCCGGCGACTCGGCCACGCGATGCCGGATATAGAAGCCGAACGGCCCCGCCAACGCGCCGAACAGAAACGGCAGACGCCAGCCCCACGCCACCAGTTGCTCATGCGTGAGCTGCGTGGTCAGCAGATAGCCGACCCCGGACGACAACAGCAACGCGAACGCCTGCGCCGACATGTTGAAGCTGCCATAGAACATCTTCTTGTGCGGCGGCGCATACTCGACCAGCATCGCCGAGGCGGTCGCGAACTGTCCGCCCACGGAGAGCCCTTGCAGCAGGCGCGCGAGCACCACCAGTAACGGCGCCGCGATGCCGATGCTCGCATAACCCGGCGTGAGGCCCATCAGCAGCGTGCTGGCCGCCATTGAAATGATCAGCAGCGAGAGCGCTTTGCGGCGCCCTGCCCGGTCCGCGTAAATGCCCAGCAGAATGCCGCCGATCGGCCGTACGATGAAACCCACCGCGAACGTGGCGAGCGTCAGCATGATCGACACGAAACCGCCGCCGCCTGGAAAGAACACTTGCGCGATGATCTTCGCGAAGTAGCCATAGATCAGAAAGTCGAACCACTCGAGTCCATTGCCGAGCACGGAGGCGAAGATCGCGCGCCGTACCATTGCCGGACTCAATGCGTTCGACGCAACGGCGCCTGACGCCGCACCATCACGCTGATTCAAGATTGCTTCGCTCATTGTTCGCATCCCTGAGTGTCGAACATCGCCGCCAGCGCGCATACCGACGTCAGCATGCGCGAGCCGTTGTGCCCCACGCCCGGCACGATATGAAAGCGCTGCTTCAGACCATCCGGATGACGTGACCGGATATACCGGTAGTACGCCTCGGCACGCGCGACGCGTTGCGGCCCTTGCGCTTCGGCCGCGCAGGTTTTGTCGAGCGCGTTCTGCTGCGGATCGTCGTCCGCGCCGCCCACGAGGTAGTCGATCCGGCGTGCCGCGTAGGTCGCCTCCAGTTGCGCGGGCGTGCGGTCGCCGAGATAGGGCGGCCGGTTGTCCATGCCGTATTTCCATTGATTGAAGTCGGGACATTGCGCGGCATCGAACGGCGCGGCAACGCCTTGCGCGTTGGGCCGTTGCGCATCGAAATACGCATAGGTGGACGGACTCGCCACCACGTAACGCACGTCGATGCCCTCGTCAGTCAGCGCGGCAATGTTGCGCCCCGCCACGGCGTAGCGCTGCACGACTTGCCCGCCGCCCGAATGCCCGGCGAACACAACGTGCCGGAGATTCGGAAACAGCTTGCGATCGGCAAGACGCGCGACGATCGCGTCCAGCACTTCGTATGAACTGATCGGCAGCGGCGACTGCGCCGCTTCGCCGCCCATCCACGCGTCGCCGGTCCAGCGCAGCAGATCGGCGGGTTCGTCATGCACGCGCGTGTCGAGCGTCGCGAGGAACTGCGGCGCGATCAACAAAGTGGCGTCGGGGTCCGCGTGGGCTGCATCGCGGGCCTTCTGCGCAGTGCGAAAGTACACGTCCGCATTGCGCAGTTTGCCGTGAATCACAATCACCGCACGCGTTACTTGCGGCTGCGCGACGTTCCAATCTTTCGACAGATAAAGCGGAAACTCCGCGTGCCCTTGCGGCGTGTCGAGCGTGAAGCGCGTATCCGAAACCGTCGCCACCGGTTTCAGATGCGGCTCGTAAGCGTGGACCGCGAGCGCAGGTTGCGCGAGCGTCATCAGCAGTGCAGCGCCAGTTGCTGCGCACAGCACGGCGAGACGTCGCGAAAGATTGAAAGTCATGCAGCTTGCTCCTGATCACCGTGTACTGTGCTGAACGCGGCGCATCGTCAAATCCGTCGTTGAAGAACCCGAATGAACCCGAATGCTCAGAACCGATGCCGGATACCGAGCGTCACGCCAGTCTGGTTCGGACCGAACGCGGTATCGCTCGTCACGCCGACGGGCGTGTACTCGTCGTTGGCGTAGTGCGTGGCCGCGGCATACGCGACGGTTGCGTACACATCGGTCCGCTTCGACAGAATATAGTCCGCTCCCAGCACGCCCATCAACGAGTTCGACACGTTGTCCGCCTTGTTGCTCTGGTAGTACGCGGCAGCCGTCACGCGGAAATCCGGCGCGATCAGATAACGCACACCGCCGAACCACAACGCCGACGACACCGACTTGCCCTTGGTCGGGTTGTACAAATAGTGCTCATAGCCGCCCATGATCGTGACGTTGCCGAGCTGCTCGCGCGCCGAGGCGCTCCAGTTGCGCGACTTGGTCCACATGCCTGTCGAGTTGATCGCGCCGTTGCGGTAGTCGTAGGCCACGGCCGTGGCGAAGCTGCCGGTATCGTAGTCGAGCGCGCCGCCGTACGCGGCGCTGCTCTGAAACGAATCCGCCGAGCCGCCGAAGCTGTAATCCGCCGTCGCTGTCAAACCACCGAAGCGGCCTACATACTTCACCGAGTTGTTCACGCGCGCCTTGAACGAAAAGCCATCCACGGAACCGGTGGTCGGCATCCACGTGTATTGCTGGCCGAACACCATCGGGTCGTATTTGATCAGCGTGTCGTACATCGCCGTGTACTGCAAGCCCGCCGACAGCGCACCGTACGCGTTAGAAAGCCCCACCGCCGCCGTGCGATTGAACAGCACGCCGGCGCTCGCATTGGTGCCGTCGTTGCCGTTGAAGCCCGCTTCGAGAATGAAGAACGCTTTATTGCCGCCGCCGAGATCTTCGGCGCCGCGAAAACCGAAGCGCGAATTGCTCAAGCCGCCGGAATTCTCGCGAACCAGCGAGCCGCCGCTAGCGCCAGCATGGTTGAGAAACTCGAGGTTGGTGTCGATCACACCGTATAACGTGACCGATGCCTGAGCATGCGCGCCCGCGCAACTCACCACGGCCAAAGCGGCCACCGCGCATTGTTTTTTCACTGACGTCTCCTGTCGACCAGAGTCGGGTTTTGTTTTATTTCGCGTTCATTTCCGCGCGATGGACGAGATCGTAGGATCGGCCGTGGTAAATGTAAAATACCTGTTTTCTGCACAATCCATATTTATTGAATATGGCAATGAACCGACCTTCGAACCCCATCCAGGAGACGAAACATCATGGAGCTACGCCATCTGCGTTACTTTCTGGCGGTCGCCGAAGAAGGCCAGTTCACGCGAGCGGCTGAGCGGCTGGCCATGCAACAGCCCCCGCTTTCACAGCAGATTCGAATGCTGGAAGAAGAGATCGGCTTCGAGCTCTTCGTGCGCATGCCGCGCGGCGTCACCCTGACGCCGGCCGGGCAGGCCTTTGCGGAAGATGCGCAACGCCTGCTGCAGGATCTGCAGCAGGCGGTAGAAAAGGCGAGCCGAATTGCGCGCGGCGAACTGGGCACGATTTCGATCGGGCTGACGAGCTCCGCTGCATTTCATCCGTTCACGACCGAGGCGATCCGCGCGTTTCGCGCGGTGTGTCCCGAGGTTGCCGTTGAGCTTGCCGAACTCAATGCGGCGGAGATCATCGAGCGCCTGGCCGCGGGCCAGATTCAGGCGGCGTTTCTGCGCAAGCCGGTTGAAGCGCGGGAAGGCGTGGCCTTCGAGCTGCTGCTCGACGAGCCGATGGTCGTGGTGTTGCCGGTCGGCCATCCCTTGCTCAAAGGCAGGAAGCGGCCACAAGTGCCCCTCAAAGCGCTAGCGCACGAAGACTTCATTCTGGTCCGCCGTCCAGGCGCGCCCGGCATGTATGCCGATATCCTCGCGGCGTGCCGCCAGGCCGGCTTCGTTCCGCGAATCGCACGGGAAGTGCCGCGCATGGTGTCGGGCATCAACCTCGTTGCGGCGGGTCTCGGCGTGACGCTGGTGCCCGCTTCCATGCAACGCTATGACCAGGTGGGCACCGTGTACTGCACGCTTGCCAACCCCTCGAAACTGAGCGCGCCGCTGCATCTGGCCTATCCCGCGGCGTTGCACAACAGCGCGGCCACGCGCTTTATCCAGCTCGTGACGGCGCGCGCCGGCACGTAGCGTCGGCGCGCGCGGGCACGCAAATTGCACCCTCCTCGTACCGGCTGAAAAATCATCAGCTTTTCATTGACGCCAAACGCCCCACCACGCCATGTCAAACAGACACGACGCCGACACACCGGCCCGCCTGTCCTCAGGAATCGAGGGAATCGACGACATCCTGGGAGGCGGTCTCACACCGCACCGCATGTACCTCGTGGAAGGCGCGCCCGGTACAGGTAAAACTACCCTGGCCTTGCAGTTCTTACTCAAGGGTGTCGAAGAAGGCCAAGGCGGCTTGTATATCACGCTGTCCGAAACCCGCTCAGAGTTGATCGCGGTAGCCGAAAGTCATGGCTGGGACATCAGCCGGTTCACGGTTCTGGAGCTGCTTTCCGACGAAGGCCTCGACCCGCAATACGAGCAGACCGTCTTGCACCCGGCCGAAGTTGAACTCGGCGAGACGGTGCGCAACGTGATCCAGCAGGTCGAGGAACTCAAGCCCGCTCGCATCGTGCTCGACAGCCTCTCTGAATTGAGGCTGCTGTCGCAGAACCCGCTGCGCTACCGCCGGCAGATTCTCGCGCTCAAGCGTTATTTCGCCACCCGCGAATGCACCGTGCTGCTGCTCGACGACAATTCGTCCGACCCCGGCGACGTGCAGTTGCACAGCATCGCGCACGGCGTGATCAGCCTCGACAACCTCGTGCACGACTATGGCGGCAACCGCCGCCGCGCACGCGTCGCCAAGATGCGCGGCATCAAGTTCCGCGAGGGCTACCACGACTTCACGCTCGACACCGGCGGCATCCACGTCTATCCGCGCCTCGTCGCGGCCGAGCATCACACCAACTTCAACGCCGAGGTGGTGAGCACCGGCACGGCGGGACTCGACGCGCTGCTCGGCGGCGGACTGATCCCCGGCACCAACGCGCTGATGATCGGCCCCTCGGGTGTGGGCAAGACCACCACGGTGGTGTCATGCCTGATCGCGGCGCTCGAACGCGGCGAGCGTTGCGTCTACTACGTGTTCGACGAGACCCTCACCACGCTGACGATCCGTTGTGCGACGCTCGGCATGTATCTCGCGCCGCACGTCGAGAGCGGTTTGCTGACGCTGCGCCAGATCGATCCGGCGGAGATATCCCCGGGCGAGTTCGCCAGCGACGTGCGCCGGTCGGTCGAAAAGAAGGGCGCCCGGTACGTTGCGATCGACAGCCTGAACGCCTATCTCCAGGCCATGCCCGGCGAGCGCTATCTGCTGCTGCAAATGCACGAGCTGCTCGGCTATCTCAACCAGCAAGGCGTCGTCACGATGCTCGTGCTGGGGCAGCACGGCATTATCGGCGAGGTGCAGAACGATATCGACATCAGCTATCTGAGCGACGTGGTCGTGCTGTTCCGCTATTTCGAACACCACGGCGAAGTGCTCACCGCCGTGACCGCCGTGAAGAGCCGCGCCAATGCCCACGAACGCTCGATCCGCCAGTTCCGTCTAGCCAGCGGCGGCGTGGAAGTGGGCGACGCGCTGCGCGACTTCGAAGGCGTACTCTCCGGACTGCCGGCTTATCGTGGCAGCACTGCCCTGCTCGGGGCGACGAACCGCGTCATCGAAACGCCCGGGAAGTGAGGTCATGGAGCAACGCGTTCTTATCCTGGCGCCGTTTGGCCGCGACGCCGATGTGATCGCAGAAGTGCTGCGCAAAGACGACCGCATGTGCGTGGCATGCCGCGATGCCGACGCGCTCACCGCCGCGCTGGATGAGGGCGCCGGCGCCGCGTTGATCGCCGAGGAAGCGCTGGCAGGCGGCCATGCGGTGCGCCTGTTCGACTGGCTCGAGCAGCAGCCGGCATGGTCCGACTTCCCGTTCACGCTGCTTGCCGCCCCACGCGTCGGACATCGCTCGGAGCGCGGGCTGGAAGTGCTCGAACGGCTCGGCAACGTGGTCGTGCTCGAACGTCCGCTGAATTCGGAAACGCTGCGGCGCGCGGTGGCTTCGTCACTACGGGCACGGGCGCGGCAATACGAGTCGCGCCGCCATCTTGCCGAGCGGATCCAGGCGCAGGACGCGCTCGTGCAACTGAACGACTCGCTGGAGAGCCGCATTGCAGAGCGCACCCACGAACTTGCTTCCGCCAACAACCGGCTGATGATGGAGATTCACGAGCGCGCCAAAGTGCAGGCCGTGCTGGTGCAATCGCAGAAAATGGAAGCGCTCGGGCAACTCACCGGCGGCATAGCGCACGACTTCAACAATCTGTTGAACGTCATCATGGTCAACGCGGAGTTGATCGCTCGCGTAAGCAGCGACGAGCGCCTTCGCGGCATGGCCGCCACCGTCAAACGCGCGACCGAACGCGGCGCGAAACTGACGGGACAATTGCTTACTTTCTCGCGCAACAGCAACCTCGATCTGAAAGCGGTGGACGTGGTGACGTTGCTGCAAGGCATGCGCGACATCATCACAGTGTCGCTCGGTTCCGGCATTCGCTACACCAACGAATTCGGCGGCGACGAGTTGTGGACCGAGGCCGACGCCAATCAGCTCGAACTGGCCATTCTCAATCTCGCCATCAACGCGCGCGACGCCATGCCGGCCGGCGGCCAGCTCGGCATTCGCGTGAAAGAGCGCGAAGCGCCGGATCAGACTCTCGAAGGCGGCCCCTATGTGGTGATCGAAGTCGCCGATACCGGTTCGGGTGTGCCGCCCGAAGTCGTGTCGCGCGTGTTCGATCCGTTCTTCACCACCAAGCCGATCGGCAAGGGAACGGGACTCGGCTTGAGCCAGGTCTACGGCATCGCGACGCAAGCCGGCGGCACCGCGCGTCTGTTCAGCGAGGAAGGCGCGGGCACCACCGTCGAGATCTGGCTACCGTTGCGCGAACGCGTGGCGCCGCAAGCCGAAGCGACGTCGAATGCGGAAGCGAACGCGGTCGGCGAAAAGCGGGTGCTGGTGGTTGAAGACGACGGCGAGGTGCGCGCCATGCTCGTCGAGTCGCTAAGAATGCTCGGCTACACCGTGACCGAGGCCGCCGACGGACGCGCCGGACTGAACCGCTTGCAGGACGACAAGCCGGACCTGCTGATGGTGGACTTCGCCATGCCCGGCATGAACGGAATCGACGTGATCGCCGAGGCGCGCAAACTGCGCGAGGATCTACCGGTGATCCTCGCGACGGGTTATGCGGACGTGGATATTTCCGGGCTGGCGGTGAAGCGCTGCACGATTCTGCGCAAACCTTTCCAGCTCGATGACCTCGCGCGCACGGTACGGCTTGGGCTCGCCGCGTAAGCGCGGCTTGACGGATAACCCCGGCGTCACAAAAACTTCAATTCAATAGGTTGCTAACGAAGTTTTTGGAAATACAATAGCGGCCATGCCGAATCTCGATACCTTGCGCCGCACCGTCAGCAGCACGCTGGTCGTCGCTGCCCGAAAATGGCGGCGCACGAGCCACGGCGTGCTCGCCGCCTTCAATGTCTCCGAGGCATGCGCCACGCCGCTGCTGACCGCCAGCCGGCTCGGCTCGGCCGTGCGCCAGGTCACGTTAGCCGATCACATTGGAATCGAAGGGCCGTCGCTCGTGCGGCTGCTCGATCAATTGTGCGCGGCGGGCCTGATGCGCCGCGACGAGGATCCCGAAGACCGGCGTGCGAAAACCGTGGTGCTCACCGAAGAAGGCCGGGCCGTCACCGCAAAAATGGAAGAGGAACTGGTCACGCTGCGCGCGCAGGCATTGAAAGACGTCTCGCGCAGCGATCTGGAAGCGACCTTGCGCGTGCTGGCCGCTTTCACGGGGGAGGCCACCGAACCGGCCGCTCAGAACAGCGAGCCAGACGGCGAAGAACGTAGCCGACCCAATCAACGCGCCGCAGGCGAACCGGCGCAGGGCGGCGGCCCACTCCGCCAGGCAGCCAAAGAGAACAAGTCGAACAAAGGCAAAGCGGACCCCGCCGCGCCGCACGAGACCGGCGATCCGGCGTAACGGTTTATGGTCTACCCTTCCCTTCGCGACTGGTTGTTCTCGGTCAAGACTTTTGCCGCGGCGATGATCGCGCTCTACATCGGTCTCGCGCTCGAACTGCCGCGCCCGTATTGGGCGATGGCGACCGTCTACATCGTGTCGAATCCGTTCGTCGGCGCGACCCGCTCCAAGGCGCTGTACCGTGCGCTCGGCACCATGCTCGGCGCCTCGGCCGCGGTGCTGCTGGTGCCGCCCTTCGTCGAATCGCCGTATCTGTTCAGCGTGATCGTGGCGCTCTGGACCGGTACGCTGCTGTATCTGGCGGTGTCCGACCGCACCGCGCGCAGCTACGTGTTCCTGCTGGCCGGCTATACGATGCCGATCATCGCGCTGCCTTCGGTGACCAACCCAACCGGCGTGTTCGATCTTGCGGTCAGCCGTACCGAGGAGATCACGCTTGGCATCGTGTGCGCGAGCATTGTCGGCAGCGTGCTGTTTCCGAGCCGGCTTGCGCCCACCATCATCGAGCGGACCGACGCATGGTTTCGCGACGCCGCGTTCTATGCGACGGAAACGCTGTCCGGCCGCATTGCCGGCTCGGCGGTATCGGGTGCCCGGCAGCGACTCGCGGCCACCATTAACGGTCTGGAACTGCTGCTGAGCCAGCTTGCCTACGATCACACGCGGCCCGACGTGCTGGCGCGCGCGCATGAGTTGCGCGGGCGCATGCAGTTGCTGCTGCCGATCATGTCGGCGCTGGCCGATCCGCTGATCGCGCTCTACAACAGCAGCCGCCAGACATGGCCTGAAGGTCTGGAAAGCCTGCTCGCCGATCTCATCAAGTGGTTCAATGAGCCGATGCCCGCCGTGAGCGAAGGCTATCATCCCGACCCGACGGCCGACGCGTTGCGCGAGCGCATCGCGGCGCTGCAGCCGCCGCCGTCCGCGCTAGCCAGTTGGGACGGCGCGCTGCTTTCGAACGCGTTGTGGCGGATGAAGCAGGTGATCGACGTCTGGCAGGACTGCCGCGCGCTGCGCATCATCATCACGCGCGAAGAAGGTTCGTGGCGCCCGCGCTTTCGCCATTGGCGGCTGGGCGGCACCGAGCGCTTCTACGATCACGGCATCATGCTGTTCTCGACCGGTTCGGCCGCGGCCGCCGTGGTTCTCGCGTGCAGTCTGTGGATCGGCTCGGGCTGGAACGACGGTGCCAGCGCGGTGACGCTCGCGGCCGTGGCATGCTGTTTCTTCGCGGCGCTCGACGAGCCCGCGCCGTTCGTGTTCCGCTTCTTCGTGGCGACCGCGATCAGCGTGGTGGCGGCGGGCGTCTACCTGTTCGTCGTGCTGCCGCACGTGCATGACTTTCCCATGCTGGTCGTCATGTTCGCCGCGCCGTTCATCTTCGTCGGCACGCTGATTCCGCGCCCGCAGTTCAACCTGGCCACCGTGCTGGTCGCCGTGAACACGGCCACCTTCATCAGCATCCAAGACGCTTACGACGCCAACTTTTTCGTGTTTCTGAACAGCAATCTCGCGGGCCTCGCCGGGCTGCTCTACGCGTACGTGTGGACTCGCGTGACGCGGCCGTTCGGCGCCGAACTCGCGGCGGCCCGACTGTTGCGTTCGAGCTGGGCCGACGTGGCGCTCACGGCGTCGACACGGCCGATCGAAGATCCGCGCAATCTCGCCGCGCGCATGGTCGACCGGCTGATGCAGTTGATCCCGCGCCTCGCCGCTACCGACGACCATCGCCATCCGTCGATCGAGAGCTTTCGCGATCTGCGCATTGCCTTCAACGCGCTCGATCTGCGCCGCCTGACCCGCAAGCTGGGTGGCGAAGCGCCGGCCGCGATCGAACACGTGCTCGACGACGTGCGTCAATACTACGAAAACTGTGTTGCGCGCCGCAAGCGCGAGCCGGTGCCGGACAGCCTGATGTCGTCGATCGACGCCGCCGTGGCGCGCGTAACGGCACAGGGGCTCGCCAACGCCGGCGCGCCGAGCGCGACCTCGCAAACGTCGGCGCGCCAGTTGCGTGACGCGCTGCACGCGCTGGTCGGCTTGCGTCTTTCGCTGTTTCCGGCCACGTTGATAATACCGACGCCGCCCGAGCCGGAGGCTGCCGCCTGATGCCCGCCGTTCGCCGCCGGTTTCCGGCCGTCTCCACCTCTTTCCACTCTCCGCGATGATCGGTGAAATCGATATCTTCGGCGTGTTCGTGCCGGCCGTGCTCGTGCTGATGTTGATCGCGTATCTGATCAACCTGGCGATCCGCACGGTGCTTGCGCGCGTCGGCTTTTACCGCTTCGTCTGGCATCGCTCCATCTTCGATCTCGGCATCTATGTGCTGGTGCTGGGCCTTGTCGTTGTCGTTTCGCACAGACTAATAACGTGAAAAAAACCTGGTTCTCCGTCGGGCAGATTCTGCTCACCCTGATCGTCGTCGTGGCCGCGGCTCTCGTGCTGTGGAAGCTGGTCGACTACTACATGTTCGCCCCGTGGACTCGCGACGGACACGTGCGCGCCGACGTGATCCAGGTCGCGCCAGACATCTCGGGGCTGATCTCGTCGGTCGAAGTGGTGGACAACCAGCAGGTCAGGCGGGGCCAGGTGCTGTTCGTGATCGATCAGGCTCGCTATACGCTCGCGCTGCGCCAGGCTCAGGCCACCGCGCAACAACGCCGCGCCACGCTCGATCAGGCACGTCGCGAAGACGCGCGCAACCGCAAGCTCGGCAACCTGGTCGCTGCAGAGGTGTCCGAAGAAAGCCGCTCGCGCGTCGAACAGGGCGAAGCCGCGCTTGCTGATGCAAACGTTGCGATCGATACCGCGAAGCTGAATCTGCAACGCGCCACGATCGTGAGTCCGGTGGACGGTTATCTGAACGACCGCGCGCCGCGCGCCGGCGAATTCGTCGCGGCGGGGCGGGCGGTGGTCTCGGTGGTGGACATGCATTCGTTCCGCGTGGACGGTTATTTCGAGGAGACCAAGCTGCGCGGCATCGGCATCGGCCAACCGGTGGATATCAAGGTGATGGGCGAGCCGGACGTGTTGCGCGGACACGTGCAGAGCATTGTCGCCGGTATCGAGGATCGCGACCGCTCGCAGGGCACGAACCTGCTGCCGAACGTGAATCCGGCATTCAGTTGGGTGCGGCTCGCGCAACGGATTCCCGTGCGTGTGGCGCTCGACGAAGTGCCCGCCGATTTCCGCATGATCGCGGGACGCACCGCGACGGTGTCGGTGCGCGATCTTGCGCTGGCGGGTAAGAAGCGTCCGGATGCGGGTGCCTCGGGCGCGGTGGGTGCGTCGGGGGCTTCGGCTTCGGCTTCGGCTTCAACCTTGGCTACGTCCACGGTTCCGGCCGCCTCTGCTGCGCAGCCGGCCTCGGCCACGGTCATCTCGGGCGCTTCGCAATGAAGCTGTCGCGCGCCCTGCCCTTATTGCCGCTGCTGCCGCTATTGCCGTTGGCTGTCGCGCTCGACGGCTGCATGAACGTCGGTCCCAACTATGCGCTGCCGCAACAGGCGCTCGTCAACGCGCCGCTGGCCAATACGCCGATCGAAGGCGCCGACGCGGCCCTGACGACCGGCCGCAACGTGCCGCCCGTATGGTGGAAGCTGTACGACGATCCGGTGCTGAACGGACTCGTCGACGAGGCGCTGCAATCGAACACCGACTTGCGCGTCGCGGCGGCGAACCTCGCGCGCTCGCGCGAAGCGCTCGGCGTCGCGCAAGCGCAAGGTGGTTTCTCCGGCAAGACTTCGGCGCTGATCGAACGCGCGCAGGAATCCGCCGAGCAATACCTGCTCACCGAGAAACTGCCGGTCGTCAACGAAGGCGACATCGGCATCAGCGTCTCGTATGAAATCGATCTGTTCGGCAAGCTGCGGCGCGGCGTGGAAGCGGCGCAGGCAGACAGCGAGTCCGTGCAGGCCGCGGCCGATCTCGCGCGGATCACCGTGGTGGCGGACGTGGTGCGCTCATACGTCGAGCAATGTTCGGCAGCCGATGAGCTCAGAATCGCGCAACAGTCGCTCGCTCTGCAGAAGCAGCGCGTGGACGTCTCGCGCCGCCTGCGTGACGCGGGGCGCGGCAATCAGCCCGACGTGACGCGCGGGCAGACCCAGGTCGATACGCTGTCGGCGGATATTCCGCGCTATACGGCACGCCGCAAGATCGCCCAGTACCGGCTCGCCGCGCTGCTCGCCCGCGCGCCATCCGACTTGCCGCCGGCCGTGCTCGCGTGCGACACGCTGCCGCAAATCCGCCAGCCGATTCCGATCGGCGACGGCGCCGCGCTGCTCAAGCGCCGCCCGGATGTGCGCGAAGCCGAGCGTCAACTGGCGGCGTCCACGGCGCGCATTGGCGTGGCCACCGGCGCGCTGTATCCGACGGTAAGCATCGGCGCCTCGGCAGGCTTGACCGGGATCCTCGAAGACCTGGGCACCTCGCCCACGGCGCGTTGGGGCTTCGGTCCGCTGATCAGCTGGACCTTCCCGGCGAACGGCGCGCGCGGCCGGGTGCGCGAGGCGCAGGCGTCGAGCCAGGTAGCCTTGGCGAAGTTCGATGGCGTGGTGCTGACCGCGTTGCGCGAGACCGAAACCAGTCTGGCAACTTATGCGTCGGACTACGCCCGCGCCGACGCTTTGCGCGCCGCCGTGAAGTCGGCGGCCGCGTCGGCGGATGAAACGCATCGGCTGTATCTCGCAGGGCGTGAGTCGTTTATCTCGGATCTGGATGCGACGCGCACGCTCACCTCGACGAAATCTCAGGCGGCCGCCGCCGAAGGCCAGGTGGCGATCGATCAGGTCAACCTGTTCCTGGCGCTGGGCGGCGGGTGGGAGATGGATCCGCAGAATGCGTCCGGCAGTGCGGCGCCCGCAGCCGCAGTGCCGGTCAAAGCGGCGCCGGCGCCCGCAGCGGCTTCCGCAAAAGTGCCTTGACGCGGCCTCTGATTTTGAGCGTCTGAAGCGAGCTTCTGGTCGAGGCTCGCTTACCAGGCCACTTGCGGGGCCGCCACCGCAAGGGCACGCGCTCGTGCCCTATCCGTACGATCTAATGTTTCGCCCAAAAGCTTACGAATTATTTTTATTATCTTTCTTTTGCCTTTCATTCGAGTTAAATTCGTGCCATCGACCATTCATTACGGGGATACGTATGTCGCAATTCATGAAAGGCGCGGCTGCGCTGGGCGGATGCATTGGCATTTTCACAGCGGTCGTTGCCGTGGTGGAAATGCTGGCAGGTTGAACCCTCGCGCGGCGGCCTCCTGTTAACGCGGAAAGGTCGGCAGCGCTATGCTGGCCGACGCTTTGCGGCCGCCTGGTGAATCGCCGCCCGGACCCGTGGATACGTGCCGCAACGGCACACGATATGGCACATTGCCGCGTCGATGTCCGCGTCGGTGGGTCTGGGATTGTGCTTGAGCAGCGCGCAAGCCGCCATGAGTTGCGCGCTCTGGCAATAGCCGCACTGCACCACGTCGAGATCGATCCACGCTGCCTTCAGTGCCTGTGCTTCAGGGCCCTGCAAGCCTTCAATGGTCGTGATCTTCTGCGTGTGCAGGCTCGACATGAGCGTCTGGCACGCGAAGTTCGCTTCGCCATCCACATGAATCAGGCACGCGCCACAAATCCCCAAACCGCAGCCGAACTTGGTGCCCGTCATGCCAAGCTCGCAACGCAGCACCCACAGAAGCGGCATGTCGGGGTCGGCCTGCACCGCCACCGCCCGGCCGTTGATGTTCAGTGATCCCATCGCCCGTCTCCTTTAGTTTCTTCATTCCTGCGTTTTCGGATTCGCTGCGCTTCACGCAAGCTTCAACGGCAGTGAGCGCAAGCGCTGGCCCGTCAACGCGAACACGGCATTCGCCACCGCCGGCGCAACCGGCGGCACGCCCGGCTCGCCCACGCCCTGCGGATGCATCTGGCTCGGCATGATGTCCGTGTCGATCACCGGGCAATCGTTGATCCGCACGACCGGGAAATCCACAAAGTTCTTTTGCTGCACCTGACCGTTGACGAGGGTGATTTCGTCCTGCAACGCGGTGGAGAGACCGAACACGATCGCGCTTTCCATCTGCTGACGGATCAGATTCGGATTGACCGGCATGCCGCAATCGATCACGCAGACCACCCGATGCACGCGAATCCCCTTATCCGGCCCGATCGACACCTCCGCCACCTGCGCGACCACACTGCCGAACGCCTCGTGCAACGCAACGCCACGCGCGCGCAGCGCGCCGTCGGCGGCATGCGTCAACGAATGCCCCCAGTCCGACAAAGCCGCCACGCGCCTTAACACCGCCAGATGTCGCGGATGCTGCGCGAGCAGCGCGGCGCGAAACGCAATCGGATCCTGGCCGGCGGCCACCGCGAGTTCATCGGTGAAACCCTCGGTGAAAAACGCCTGATGCGAATGACCCACCGAGCGCCAGAAGCCCACCGGCACCGGCAACTCGACAATCTTGTGCGCCACGCGCGCGGCGGGCCATTCGTACGGCTGATCGAAGGCGCCTTCGCAGGTGGTCTTGTCGATTGGAATGCGCGGCACGCCGTAATAGCGCGCGAGGGATTCCGGCACGATCGCCTGACTTGCCGACGTGGCCTGCCACGCCACCAGTTTGCCGTCGTTGTCGAAACCGGCCTTCAGCCGCGACACGCACGCGGGACGATAGAAATCGTGAGTGAAGTCCTGAGCCCGCGACCAGATGGTTTGCACCGGACGGCCGCCGCCTTCGCGTGCAATCGCCGCCGCCTGGGCGATGAAATCGAGTTCCAGGCGCCGCCCGAACGCGCCGCCTAACAGAAGCGTTTGCACGTCGACCTTGTCGGTGTCGAGATCCAGCACCTTCGCCACGTGATGCCGCGCGAGCGCGGGCATTTGCGTGGAGACCCAGACCGTGGCCGAGCCGTCCGTGACCTGCACGGTGCAGTTGGGCGGCTCGACCGCGCCGTGCGCGAGATACGGCGCGCGATATTCGGCGCTGACGGTGCGCGCCGCGCGGCTCAACGCGGCGTCTACGTCGCCCAGATGGTAGTAGGCGTGGCCGTCGCCATCGTCCAGTGCTTGCGCGAGGCGGCGGTCCACGTCTGCGTTCGACAGCTTCGCCGCCGGGCCGTCATGCCAGTCCACGGCCACGGCGGTGACCGCGTTCATCGCGCGAAACGGGTTGTCTGCGATCACCGCGACGCCACCCGTGCCGCCGTTATACGGCGCAACGGCGAAGGCCTTGATGAAGCCCGGCATTTTCCCGGCGGCCGTTGCGTCGAACCTGGCGACCGAACCGCCCAGCGTCGGGCACATGACGACACTCGCATAGAGCAGGCCGTCGGGAAGCGCGTCGATACCGAAGCGTACCGTGCCGTTGATCTTCGACGCCGCTTCGATACGGCGTACCGGTTTGCCGATCAGCTTGAAGTCGGCGGGATCTTTCAACGCCACCTGGCGCGGCAGCGGTTGCTGAGCGGCCATTGACGACAATTCGCCGAAGCTTGCCTTATGCCCGGACGGATGCAGCACCTGGCCGCCTTCAGCGCGGCATTCACCGGCCGGCACTTTCCATTGCGCGGCCGCTGCGCCGATCAGCATGGCGCGGGCGGAAGCGCCGGCTTCGCGCATCGGCGTCCAGAGATCGTTGATGCTCGATGAGCCGCCCGTCATCATCGTGCCGGCCTCGCGCACCACCTTGCGGGTCATCCAGACGGTGGCGCGCTTGATGGCGCTGTCGTCGTCGGGGCGAAACGGCAGGTCGTCGATGATGTTCTGCACGCTGTTGTAGATCCTGTCGATGGGCGAGTCTTCGACCCGCACTTGCGACCAGTCGGCGTCGAGTTCTTCGGCGAGCAGCATGGCGAGGCCCGTGTGGATGCCCTGGCCCATTTCCGCCTTGCACATCATGATCGTCACGCTGTTGTCGGCGGAGATCTTGACCCAGCCGTTGAGCGCCACCTGTGTGCCTTGCGCCGGCAGCGGCATGGACGTGGTCAAACGCTGCCCCGGCGGCAGCACCGACCACCCGACCAGCAGCGCGCCGACAGCACCGGCGCCGCCAAGCAGGAAGGTTCTGCGCTTTAACATGACATGGCTCGATCAGCTCGCACGCTGGCTGTGAAGCTATGAAAGCGCGGTCGGCGCCTTGGCGTTGTTCCTCGGAATAGTAATAAGACGGGGGAGCCGATGTGAGACTTAAATGCGTGCGCTCAAGTCGGGACGGCGCGGGGCGGGAGATGCGGGGGAGCGTGGGAATGGGGGGAAGTCGCGGGGTGTTTCATTAAATGCGGTGGGGACGGCTTGCCAGGGACGGTTTGTTGGCACGGCAGGAGATGTCGCAATTGGCGCGTCGCCATTCCTGACATCGAAGGTAGATTTTCGCTCACATAAAGCAGCGCTTTCCAGCGCCTCTCATTTTTACAAACGAATACCTTCGTATTACGAATGGGTATCGGTGTTCGTGCGTTTTCCAAACGTAAGCACGAGCGATCACGAGAGATCTGGGAGATATAAAAATTGAAAAAAGAGAGAGCGGAAACCGGAAAGGTCGGCCTTCAACACGCAGTTATCCGAGCGGATTCGATCCGGTCAAGGATATCAATAGGCCGCTTCGCTGCCAGCGTTGCAAACGTCACGCTAGCGCTGGCTTTGGCGGCGTGTAGTGGGAATGGCGCGAGCGACACCGCCTCCCAATCCGCACCGACGGCCCGGGATGCGGATGAAGTGGCCGCTGCAGCGGGCGCCGCAGCTTCCAGTACGGTTCCGCTCGCAATGTCGTTGAAGATGAATACAACTGGCATTACATCGGACTCTCAGACGGACCGTTTCATCATTAAATACAAAACTGGCTCTGCTGAACGCGGTTCTTCCTCGGCGGTGCAGTCAAGACTTGACAAGCTTGCAAGCACTTTCCCAGCAAGAGCGCATCATTTGCGTCGGATGGGCATCGGCGCGGATGTGGTGACGACTGAGCGCAAACTGTCCAGCACGCAAGCGAAAGCATTCATGCGCGCCATCGCAGCCGATCCGAACGTGCAATATGTTGAGCCCGACATTACAGTTTCAGGTGGCGCTGTACCCAATGATCCGTACTTTAACGATCAATGGGGTCTTCTTTCAAATCTTGACCTTGGGCAACCCTACGCGGGTATCCGCGTGGCGAATGCATGGAACACCGGAACCGGCGCGGGCGTGACTATCGCGCTCGTGGACAATGGCGTAACAAGCCATAGCGACCTGAATGCGAACATAGCTCCCGGTGGATCGGATTTTACATTTCTTCCAGGGCCGGGTGATGGCACAAACCCTGGCCGCACAATCGAAAATCCGAACTGCCAGGTAACCTGGCATGGCACTCACGTTGCCGGTATTTTGAGCGCGGTGGCAAACAATGGCCTCGGCGTCGCAGGCGTCGCACCGTCGGCGAAAGTGCTTTCAGTCCGCGCGCTGAGTGCCTGTAACTTCGGCACAATGTCCAGCGTCGTGGAAGCTATGGTGTGGGCCGCGGGCGGATCTGTTCCGGGCTTTCCCATCAACCCTCGTCCTGCAAAGGTCATCAACGCGAGCCTCGGCTCGTCTGGCCAATGTTCGCAGACGTATCAGGATGCCATAGACACTGTGAACGGTTTGGGCGCTACGGTTGTAGTAGCCGCCATGAACGATAACGATGACGCATCGAACACCTAACCTGCCAACTGTCATGGCGTTATCGCTGTCGGTAACACGCAACGCGACGGTTCGCGAGGCTACCTGTCCAACTACGGGCCGACGGTCGACATTTCCGCTCCTGGAACCGACATCTTATCGACCTATAACGATGGAACTTCGGCGGTGGGCAGCGAAAGTTATGCCGCTTTCAGCGGCACTTCCATGGCCGCGCCGATGGTTAGCGGCGTCGCTGCTCTCATACAGTCAGTCGCACCAAAGCCACTAAGCATTGCAGAGACGCGCACACTAATCACGCAGCACGCCCAACCATTCCCGAAACAGCCGGATCATCCTCTGGGTTCAGGCATTCTCGATGCAACGGCGACAGTTGCGGCGGCGAAGGCCGGCCAGATTCCAGCAACGGCAGATTTCAAATGTTCGCAGGCTGTGGCCGGGATGCTGGTTACTTGCGCAGACCTGTCGACCGCGAGAGGTTTTGCATCGATCAAGTCATGGGCGTGGAACTTCGGGTCGAGTAACTCGGTTGAAGTGGTAAACACGCAATCAGTGAACCCGACCTACGACTACGAACATCCGGGCATTTACAACATCACATTGACGACGACCGACAGCACGGGAGCAGTTAGCAGGGTAACCCGCCCCTTTAACGTAGTCGCCCCTGAATCAACTGATTTGAGTTTCGACGTCAACATCACGATCGCTGCGAAAGCAAATGTCATGAAATTTTTCAAGCTGGACGTCCCCGCTGGCGCGCGGATCCTGAGAGTAGCTCTCTCGAACAGATCCAGTCTTGAATCGGGAACGATGTATCTCAGGGCCGGTTCGCCCACTACGGTAAACGCGCCTTGCGTGAGAGCATTCGCTTCAGGCAGTGGCGCCCAATGCATCATGTCAAGCCCGGCAGCAGGCACTTATTACGTCACAGTGAGCCCAAATACAAATCTCAACGACGGCGTGCTTTACGCCACCTATACACCTTGAGGCTTGTGTTGGCGAAATGCATCTGCATCGCTCTTACGCCGCGCAGATGCACAACTTCACGCATAAGCGAAGCTGGTTATCTTTGAAAATGCCTGACGCCACCGCCCATCATTCCTACGTCGTCGACATCGACGCCCTGATTGCTCGCGCGGACGCCGACTATTCCGCCTTACGCATGAGGGATGCGGAAAGCGGCTATCAACGCGCATTGGCCCTAAGCCCGCTCAACGTCCATGCCCTGCATCGTATGGGACTGGTGTGCGTGCACCTGAAAAAAATCGCCGAAGCAGATACTTATCTGGAGCGTGCTCTAAACGCCGATCCGGCACGTGCCGATCTGTGGGAACACGCGGGCCTGATTGCCGCGATGAAGGGCGAATACATACGTTCGGAAGCCTTCTACCGTCGTGCGCTCGGCCTCTCTGGAAGCACCGCGACGTTGCATCGCAATCTCGCGGATTGCCTGCGACTGAGCGGCCGCCTTGCTGATGCGAAAGTGCAATACAAAAAGGCTCTCTCCATAGAGCCGGACCTTCATCATGCGATACGTGCCATCGCGCGTTTGAGTGCCGAACTCGGGGAAACCGATGACGCCGCCGATTATTGGCTATCTGCCTGGGCGCTCGACTCATCTTCCCTGCAAGACGAGTTCGATCTGATCCATGCGCTAGCCAAAGCCAATCGAACGGTGCGGGTAAACGAAGCGGTCGCACAGATCAGCAAACGGGAAGCGGACAATCCTGAAGCATTGCAGGCGCTGTGTCTCGCGCTATACAGAGTGGACAGCTTCGCCAACATGCTGAATGTCGCCCGCCAGGCAATCAGGATGGATCCGCAACGCGTCGCGCTGCACCACTATGCCGCCCATGCCCTGAGCGTACGCGGCAGAGTTGCAGAAGCGTTGGTCTACAGCAGCGAAGCGGTACAGCTCGCGCCCGACGATCCAGTCATGCAGTGTCAGCTTGCATGCCTCGAACTGAGTCAGGGCGACTTCAAGAGCGGATGGGCACGTCGCAATATGACTTACGCCATGCCGCTCGCGCATGCCACGTTGGTTTTTCCAGATTTTCCGGTGTGGAACGGCGAACCGGTTTCCGGGTCTAGTTTCCTGCTCGTCGGCGAGCAAGGACGTGGTGACGAAATCCAGTTCATCCGGTTTGCCGAGTGGCTGCATCAGCAAGGCGCAGTTGTCGATGTACTGGTCAGCCAACCTGTCGCCAGAATTGCGGCCAGCATGACCGGCGTACGATCGGTTTTTACAAAATTACCGGCCGGTCCTTACGACTATTGGAGCCATATGCTAAGGATGCCGGAGCATATGAAGCTCGACCTGCCAATGCTCCCTGTTGCCATGCCATACATCTCGGCATCGCCGCTTCATATTGACCAATGGCGGTCAAGGATCGATGCAGCTTCACCGTCAACTGCGTATAAGAAAACCGCGAGAATCGGCGTAGTGTGGGCAGGCGGCGCCCACACTGCTCTGGATCGATTCCGGTCGATTAGTATAGAAGCGCTGAAACCTCTATTGGAGCATCCGGGGACGACATGGTTTTCATTACAGAAAGGCGAGCATGAACGCGACAGCGAACATCTGGCGGGCAAGTTCGATTTGCACACGCTCGGACCAGTCATCGAAGACTTCGCCGATACGCTCGCCATACTTGAAACGCTCGACCTGCTCATCACCGTTGATACGGCCGTCGCACATCTTGCCGGCGCGGCGAACCTTCCTGTCTGGGTACTCTTGCCCGCGTATTCGGAGTTGCGCTGGCTGACCGGCAGAACAGATAGCCCCTGGTATCCATCAATGCGGCTATTCCGCCAGCGCGAACTCGGAGAGTGGAACACCGTTGTCGAAGAAATGAGGGAGGCTCTGACGGATTGGTGCCGTACCGGATCGATATAGCCGCCGCGCCTCTCCCTTCTTCCACTTCACCGCCGGTTCGACCCCGACACCACATCGATCCACACGGCCAGCACGAGAATGCTGCCCTTCACGATCATCTGCCAGTAAGCATCGACATCGAGCATCGACATGCCGTTATCTAGGCTCGCCATGACCAGTGCCCCGATCAGCGCACCGTAGACCGTGCCGGAACCACCGCGCATCGACGTCCCACCGATAAAGCAAGCCGCAATCGCATCGAGCTCGCCCATCGATCCGGCCGAAGGCGACCCCGCAGCAAGCCGCGCCGTATTGACGATGCCGCCGAACGCGCACATCAGCCCCATCAGCGCGAAAATCGCCAGTTTCACGCGGTTGGTGTTGACGCCCGAGAGCCGCGTCGCTTCGAGGTTCGAACCGACCGCATAGATGCGTCGCCCGAACACCGTCTGCGTGGCGATCCACGTAAAGATACCCAGCAACGCGAGCAGCAACAGAACCGGCACCGGAATACCGCCGTAACGGTCGAGCGTAGCGACAAAGCCCGCGAGAATCACACCCGCGCCCACCACCTTCACGACGTCCTGCCAGAACGGCACCACCCGCAGTTGATAACGCTCGCGGTTGCGCCGCTGCCGTATCGTCAGAAACGCCAGCAGCAGAAACAGCACCACGGCAAGCGTATCGCCCGCGAGCCTCGGCAGATACCCTTGCCCGACGAACACGAAGCCGTCCGACACCGGCGCAATCGTCGAGCCGCCTGTCACGCCGAGCAGAATGCCGCGATACGCCAGCATGCCGCCGAGCCCGACAATGAACGACGGCACGCGCCGGTAAGTCGACCACCATCCGTTGAACATGCCGATCAGCACGCCGAGCAACATCACCACGGGTAACGTGACGGCGAGCGGCCAGTGCCGGTTGACGTCGAGTATCGCCGCCACGCCGCCGAGCAAACCGAGCAGCGACCCGACCGACAGATCGATCTCGCCGGCAATGATCACGAACACCATGCCGCATGCGAGCATGCCGGTAATCGACATCTGCCGCAGCAGGTTCGACAGATTGCGCGGCGTAACGAACGCGCCGTGCGTCAGCACCGAAAAGAAAATCCAGATCGCGGTCACCGCGATCAGCAGCGCGAGAATCTTGTAACGCGCGAACAGTTGCTGAAGGCGCTGCGGACCGCCGAATGCGCCTCGCGGCAGGGTTTCTTCGGCGCGTTGTGAAGTAACGTCGGGCGTCATGCGGCACTCGCTACGGTTGGGTTCGGGGATCGCTGCACGGGACGGATCGCGGCACTAAGAATGTCCTCCTGCGTCAGGCCGTCGTTGACGAAATCGCCTCGCAACTCGCCTTCGCCGATCACCAGCACGCGATCGCTAATGCCGAGCACTTCGGGCAATTCGGAGGACACCATCACGATCGACATGCCGCGCTGCGCCAGCTGAAAAATCAGTTTGTAGATTTCGTATTTCGCACCGACGTCCACGCCGCGCGTGGGTTCGTCGAGAATCAGCACTTTCGGATTGGTCAGTAGCATGCGTGTCAGCACGGCCTTCTGCTGATTGCCGCCCGACAGACTCGCAATCGATAACATGGGATGCGCGGCGCGCACCGAGAGTCGCTTCATCTCCGTGTGAATCGTATCGAGTTCGGCCGCGGAATCGATCCGGCCAGCCGATGCAAAGCGCCCCAACACGGCCAGCGTGATGTTGTGGCCGACGCTCAGCCCCGGCACGATGCCGTGGCGTTTGCGATCTTCCGGCACCATGCCGATACCGGCGCGAATCGCGTCCACGGGTGCGCGAATCTTGAGCGGCTTACCCTCCATCACCACGGTCGCCTCGCTCACACCCGGATACGCACCGAAGATCGCCTGCATCAACTCCGTGCGCCCCGCGCCGACCAGGCCAGCCACGCCGAGAATCTCGCCGCGCCGCAGTGCGAACGACACATCGTTCACACGCTTGCGACGCGGATTGGTCACATCGAAACAGGTGACGTGCCGCGCTTCGAAGATCACGTCGCCGATTGGATGCGGCTCGCGCGGAAACAGGTTCTTGATCTCGCGGCCCACCATCAGCGAAATGATGCGGTCGGTCGTGAGCGCGCGCATTGGCTCGGTCGCGACATGACGGCCGTCGCGAATCACGCTGATGGTGTCGCACACGGCGGCTACTTCGTCGAGCTTGTGCGAGATATACACGCAAGCCACGCCGCGCCGCTTCAGATCGCGCACGATGTCGAGCAGAATGCTGATCTCGGATGCCGTCAACGAAGAAGACGGTTCATCGAGAATCAGCAGCTTCGCGCGCTTGTTCAGCGCCTTGGCAATCTCGATCAGCTGCTGATGGCCGCCGCCGTAGTTCATCACCGGCTGCGCGGCATTGATTCCGCTAATGCCGAGTTCGCGCAGCAGTTCATCGGCGCGCTGATACATCGCGGCGTAATTCATGCGGCCGCCGGGCAGCGTGATTTCATTGCCGAGAAAGATGTTCTCCGCCACCGACAATTCCGGCACCAGCATCAACTCCTGGTGAATGATGATGATGCCGGCGCGTTCGGTGTCGCGCACACTGACGGCTTTCAACGGCGCGCCTTCCCAGATGATCTCGCCGTCCCAGGTGCCCCACGGATACACGCCGGAGAGCACTTTCATCAGCGTGGATTTACCCGCGCCGTTCTCGCCGCACAAACCCACGCACTCGCCCGGTGCGATCGTGAGGTCGATGCCGTCGAGCGCCTTCACGCCGGAAAACGCCTTGACGATGCCGCGCATCGTCATGAGAGGTTGCGTCATTCGCTATGCCTCGCTGCAAGGCGCGCGGCAGCGCCGATACGCATGACGCGCATCGACGTACGCCGCGCACACGTTACGCTCATTGGCTCGCGAGCTGGGCCTGGGTATAGAAGCCGTCCTTGACGACTACGTCGACATTGCTCTTGGTAAGCAACGTGGGTTGCAGGAGCACCGTGTCGACTTTCTTCTTGCCGTTGTCGTATTGCGCGTTATAGGCTGGCTTCTGGCCCTTCGCAAGTGCCACGGAAAGCTTGGCCGCTTCGCCGGCAATCAGTTTCAGCGGCTTGTAGACGGTCATGGTCTGCGTGCCGGCAATCACACGCTTGACCGCCGCGAGGTCGGCGTCCTGGCCCGATACCGGCACCTTGCCAGCCAGGTGCTGCGCTGCGAGCGCCTGGATAGCGCCGCCCGCTGTGCCGTCGTTAGAGGCGACGATCGCGTCGATCTTGTTGTTGTTCGCCGTGAGCGCATCTTCGACAATGCGCAGCGCCGTGGATGCGCTCCATTCCGGCACCCACTGCTGACCGACCACTTTGATGTCGCCCTTGTCCATCGCGGGCTTCAGGATTTTAAGCTGGCCTTCACGCAGCATCTTGGCGTTGTTGTCGGTTGGCGCGCCGCCGAGCAGGAAGTAGTTGCCCTTGGGTTGCGCGTTGTAGACGCCTTGTGCCTGCAATTCGCCCACTTTCTCGTTATCGAACGAGATATAGGCGTCGACATCGGCGTCGAGAATCAGGCGGTCATACGAGACCACCTTGATGCCCGCTTTCTTCGCTTCGGCCACCACATTGCCGAGTGTCTTCGAATTGAACGGCACGATCACGATGACGTCCACGCCGCGCGAGATCAGGTTTTCGATCTGCGAGATCTGCCGCTCTTCGCTCGCGTCGGCGGATTGCACCGATACTTTCGCGCCGAGCTTCTCTGCCGCGGCGACGAAGTAGTCGCGATCGCGCGACCAGCGCTCCACGCGCAGATCGTCGATACAGAAGCCAATTTCCGGATGATCCTTGCTTGCATGCGCGAGCGGCGCGGCAAGCGAGAGGCTGGCGAGCACCGCTCCACATACGAGCGAACTCAACACACTACGACGCGTTGCGAATTTCATGTCTGTCTCCTTCTTCTGATAGCCGGAATACCGGATGGGCGGCCTGCGCTGCGAGCCGCAGGACCGGACAAGCGACAACCCAAAGCTTCCTGTTTCGCGCGGTCGACGTGGCCGCGCGATTTTTATGTGGTGCTGCTACTTTCTCATGCACTGCTTCCTGCGATACGCTTCAGCGTCCGCTGTAAATAGCCTGATTCACGATGTTTTCCATGAGCTCCTGGTGACCGCTTGCGTGCTGCGGGTTCAGACCGCGCGAGAGTGCATCCGTTGCCAGCGTGGAGAGCGAATAGTCGCCGGACAGGATCTTGCGCCCAAAGTCGGCGTCCCAACCCGCATAGCGTTGGCGCTTGAATTGATCGAGACGGTCGTTTTCGATCAGCACCGCTGCGCGCTCAACGGCGAGCGCGAGGTTATCGATTGCGCCGATGTGGCCATAGAACAGATCTTCCGGATCGACACTTTGGCGCCGCACTTTCGAGTCGAAGTTCATGCCGCCCGTAGTAAAGCCACCGTGTTTGAGAATTTCGTAGAAGGCGAGCGTCAGCTCTTCCACACTATTTGGGAACTGGTCGGTATCCCAGCCGTTTTGAGGGTCGCCGCGATTTGCGTCGACGCTGCCGAAAATACCCAGTGCGTAGGCCGTGGCAATCTCGTGATGAAACGAGTGGCCCGCGAGCGTCGCATGATTGGCCTCGATGTTTACCCGAATCTCTTTCTCCAGCCCGTGTTGCAGCAGGAAGCCATGTACGGTTGCGACATCGTAATCGTATTGATGCTTGGTCGGTTCCTGCGGCTTGGGTTCGATCAGCAGCGAGCCTTTAAAGCCGATCTTGTGCGCATGGTCCACGACCATATGCAGAAAACGGGCAAGTTGATCGCGTTCACGCACGAGGTCGGTATTGAGCAACGTGTCGTAACCTTCGCGGCCGCCCCACAATACGTAGTTGTCGCCGCCTAGCCGTTGGGTCGCATCGAGTGCGTGGCGCACCTGCGTCGCCGCAAACGCGAACACTTCCGGATCGGGGCTGGTGGCCGCGCCGGCCGCGTAACGGGGATGCGAAAACAGATTGGCCGTGCCCCACAGCAGCTTGATGCCGGTGTCCTCCTGCTTGCGCGCCAGATAATCCGTAATGCGCAGGAAGTTTTCGCTGTATTCCTTCAGGCTCGAACCTTCGGGCGAGACGTCGGTATCGTGAAACGTGTAGTACGGCGTACCGAGCTTCGAGAAGAACTCGAATGCGGAGTCCGCCTTCTGCTGTGCCCGCTCCATTGCATCGCCGGCTTGCTGCCAGGGACGCCGAAACGTTCCCTGCCCGAAAATATCCAGGCCCGGCCAGACGAATGTGTGCCAATAGCACACCGCAATGCGCAGATGTTCTTCGAGGGTTTTACCGAGTACCTTTTTACTTTTATCGTAGTGGCGGTATGCAAGCGGGTTGTCCGATTGCGGGCCCTCGTAGCGGATCTCGGGAATGTGTTCGAAATAGGACATCTGCGTCTCCAGTTATGTTGCACCGCAACCCGTGCGACGTCGTCGCGCCGGTCGACAAGGTGACGCCATGCTGCCGCTTGCCAGATGCGTCGGCAATTGCGAAATTGCGCAGCGTGCTTGATGTTTCTTACCGCCTTCCATTTTGTTTCGCACCGGCGCGTGATTCGGGGCCTAGAATAACCGGACGCTTAAAACCGGTGCCGCGTGAAACGCGTGCCCTGCCCACTGCCATGACCCGTCCGCAAACACCGCAAACCAGCCACCGGATCGCGCTGCTGTTCAACGCGAACAAGGTCTATGACCGCGAGATCATCACCGGTATCGGCAATTACCTGCTGTCCACGCGCGTGGCGTGGGACCTCTTTCTGGAAGAAGACTTTCGCTGCCGGCTGACGGGCATCGAGCGTTTCGACGGCGACGGCATCATTGCGGATTTCGACGATCCCGCCGTAGGCGAAGCGCTGCGCGATTGTCCGCTGCCCGTGGTCGCCGTGGGTTCGTCGTTCGAAGATCCGGCGCACTATCCTCCGGATTTGCCCTATATCGCCACCGACAACAGCAAGCTCGTCTCGCTTGCGTATACGCATCTGATCGGCGCGGGTCTCGAGCATTTCGCGTTGTATAGCCTGCCGCAGGCGCAGGAAAACCGCTGGGCGCAACAGCGCGAACTCGCGTTTGCCCATTTACGCCGTGCGGATGGTCGCAGTGCAGCACAGATAGACGGCGAGATATATCGCGGCCTCTCGACCAGCGCGCCGTCATGGAACCAGGCGACCGAGCAACTCACCGCATGGCTGCGTGACTTACCGAAGCCGGTCGGCATCATTGCCGTGACCGATGCGCGTGCCAGGCATCTGCTCCAGGCGTGTCTGATTGCCGGCATTCCGGTGCCGGAGGAAGTCGCGATCATCGGCATCGACAACGATCCGCTAACGCGCACACTGACGCGAATTCCGCTTTCTTCGGTAATTCAGGGCACTGAAGAAATGGGCCGCACCGCGGCTCACCTTTTGCATCAGATGCTGCACGGTGCGCGCTTTCCGGGGCGGCGCATTCTCGTGCCGCCGGTCGGCATCAACGTGCTCGAATCGACCAGGCACCAACCGCTTGCGAGCCCGTATGTGATGCGGGCTCGCCACTTTATCCGGCAGTACGCATGCCAGGGTATTCGCACCGAACAGGTTGCCGATTATGTGGGCGTGTCGCGCTCGTCGCTCGAAGAGTACTTCAGGCGCGAGCGGCAGTGCACCGTGCATCAGGAAATTCTTCGCCATAAACTCGATGTTGCGAAAGCACTGTTGGCCAAGCGCGATGCGTCGAGCGCGGAAGTGGCGATCCGTTGCGGCTTCACGTCGCTGCAATACATGTATGCGGTGTTTCGCCGTGAGCTCGGTTGTACGCCGCGCGAATACCAGGAGCGGGTGAATTCGACACCGGCACCGGGCTGAGCATGCCTTTACCTTTTTATTCCACCGACGACATGATCAGCATCGCACAACTTTCTTCCGAGCCGTGGGGCACATTGCGCGGCGGCGATTCCGTCAGGCTCTTCACGCTGCGCAACGCACACGGCATGAAAGTCGCCATTAGCGATCTGGGCGCGACGCTGGTGTCGTGGCACGCACCGGATCGCGCGGGCGTGCTCGGCGATATCCTGCTCGGCCACGACACGCCCGCCGAGTACGTGGCGGCCACTACTTATATGGGCGCACTGATAGGCCGCTGGGCAAACCGCATTGCCGATGCCCGCTTCACGCTACACGGTATCGAATACGCACTCGACCGTAACGACGGCACGAACCTGTTGCATGGCGGCACGACGGGATTTCATCGCGCGCTGTGGGAAGCGAGTGAAGACAACGGTGCGCTGCTCATGCGGCTGGAGTCACCCGAAGGCGACGCCGGTTTTCCGGGCAACGTGACCACGCAAGTGCGCTACTCGCTCGACGACGACGGCACGCTGACCATCGCCTATGAAGCGATCACCGACGCCGCGACGCCGCTCAATCTGACGAGCCATCCGTACTTCAATCTCACAGGCCGGCCGGGTGCGGATATTCGCGGCCATATGCTGTCGATCGACGCCGACCGGTTCTTTGAAGTCGACGCCACCATGATTCCATGCAAGCTGGCCGAGGTAGCAGGCAACGCATTCGATTTCCGGCGCAGTGCGCCGATCGGTGCGCGATTGGACTGGCCGCACGCGCAGTTGGCAACGGCGGGCGGCTTCGATCATTGCTACGTGTTGCGCGATACGCCTGACACCGGCATGAACGGTGCCACGCCGCCCATGCGCCAGGTTGCCTGCGCTTACGATCCCGGCAGCGGACGCGAATTGACCGTCTTGACCGATCAGCGCGGCTTACAGTTCTATAGCGGCAATTCGCTGAATGGCGATCCGGGACGCGGCGGCATTGCATATCAACCGCACGCCGGTTTATGTCTTGAAGCAGGCGGCTTCCCGAACCAGGTCAATATGGCTGAGCAGGACGAGGTGATCGTGCGCGCCGGCAGCACTTATCGGCAAGTGACCGCCTATCGGGTAGACGTACGCAAGGGCGTATAAAACGATTCTTCAGATATTACGGCCGACATTACATCACGCCGACTTGCTGTTTGTCGCAACACTGAATTACCGTCTTAGTGGTTTCCCCTAGATCACTCGCTTCCTAGAATCCGTGCAGGGTGTCAAAGATTGCTCGGCGCCTAAAAAAATATTCTCGGAGGGAAGCATCATGAAATCGCTTATCAAGGCAGCGACGCTGGTCGTCGTCCTCGCAGTCCCGCTGGCATCATTCGCGCAATCCGAGCAACCGGTCACGCGTGCCGAGGTCAAGGCACAATTGAAGCAGCTCGAACAGGCCGGCTACAACCCCGCGGTAGCAACCGACTCCGTCTACCCCGCCGACATTCAGGCAGCCGAAGCCCGCGTTTCCGCGCGGAACAATGCAGCTACGGCGTACGGTCCTTCCACGACCGGGTCGTCCGAAACCGGCTCCGGCGTTCCCGCCGGCAATCCGAATCTGCAAGGGCAGTAGGACGCCTTTGTCGTGCAATTCGATTGGTGCGCTCCTTCGCAATGCCTTCAGGAGTTAGCGCTTGGCACGCTGACCGGATCGGCGACGATACGATCACGTCCGGCCTCTTTCGCCTGATACAGCAGACGATCGGCGCGCCTGAAAAGACGATCCACGTCACGCGAATCGCACGCTGACGCGAACGCGACGCCAAAACTCGCAGTGATGGTGAAACCCTCGCCACCGCTAAAAGGGATTCGGGTCTCGCTGATCCTGCGACGCAAACGCTCCGCTACGGCAAGCGCTTGTGCTGCATCCTGCACACGGCTCAATACCGCGAACTCTTCCCCACCCCATCTCGCCACGACATCCGATTGCCGGCAGATTTCACGGCAAAGACGGGCCACGAGTTGCAGCGCATGATCGCCGGTGGCGTGACCATACGTGTCGTTGATTTTCTTGAAGTGGTCAATGTCGAACATGATCAGCGCGAGCTCCGGCTCGGCCGCGTTCCGTTCTGCACAGCTCAGGCGCGCCCTGCTCTCGAATGCGCGGCGGTTGAGCAGATGAGTCAGAAAGTCCGTTTCCGCCGTGGCTTTGAGTTCATGAATCAGACGGCCACGCTCCCGTTCGAGCTGCTGCCTCTCCACGCTGTTCGCCTTCAGCACACCGATCGCATTGAACATGGCCTTGATTTCGCCGCGATAGCGTGCTGCCGGAATCTCTGCCGTGAGGTCACCGTTTGCAATTGCTCCAATTACGTGGGTCGCATCGACAAGCGGTCGAATCACGCGCCTTCTGAATAACATCGCCATCGAGAGCAATATCGCTATCAGCAGAAATGCGGCCAGCCCGCTGACCGCCAGAAGGCCCAACGCATTGCTGCGGTGATGACCGATCTCCGTTTCAGCAAGGTCCAGCACCTGATCGCGGAATGCCGTGATCGGACGCATCATCGGCACGTAGCGGTCCGCGAGCTGCGCGGGCGATATCGCAACGCCACCCGGCCGGCTCGCCAGGCTGCGGACCTCGGCAATATAGGCAATGCCCTCGCCGAAGTACTGCCGGTTCATTTTGTCAAACGCCGTGGACTCCAGCGTCGGCCGGTCCCGCACGTGCGAATCGATCAATTCACGCAACTGGTCGATTCTCCCCTCGGTTCGCTCGATCACGAGCTGATTGTCTTCACCTAGCGTCCTGTGCGCGGTCAGCGTGGCGGTAAAGTGCGAGCCGAGCTGGCCGGCGGCTTCCCGCAGGTCCGCAGTCAGCGTAGCGAGGATCAGACAATTCAGTGCGCGAGTATCGCCCTTGACCACGTTCGCAGCCAATGCATCGATGGCAGGCGCAAACTGCGGAATGACCTTGATCATCCGGTCCACTGCATTCGAGAGCGTGCGCTCCCGCCGTTGCGCCAGCGGCAGGCCTATCAGTTGATCGACGTTCTCCCGTGCGCTTGCGAGGTCGTTGCGCGCTTCCTGTATGCGAGCAAGCTCGACGGCACACCCCGGGCAACGGCCGGCCTGAAGCATCTCGAGCAACTTCTCGATCCGCGCATCGCTTTCGTCACGGGCGCGGCGCAGCGAGACCCGCCTCGCTTCCGGGATCGGCAAATCTTCGCCTAGCACGCTATTGGTCGGGCCACGCTCCGCGGACACGCTCTCGATTGCCAGCAATCCGGCGCGATAGGTCTGGAACGCATAGAGGGCGCCGTCAGCTACCATGTATGCGTGCCACTCGTGCACGACCAGCCTGCCACACAAAACCAGAACCGGCAGGAGTGCGACCGCAACACTAATACTGAAGCGCCTGTCTATGGACATGGCGGAGAATGCATTCCTGATCATGGAAACTTGCGCGAGACATCGCGCGTCAAAAAACGATGAATACCGCAGGCGGGCGCAAACGTATGCGGATATTTCTACGCACGTTGCAGCCGCCTAAGGGAGGCGACATCACTCAGTGCTCGACCGTCTCGCTCATGATAGCGGTCACAAGCCGCTGGCGCGCCGACCGATAGGCCAGACTGTCCGGCCCGTGACTCACTGCTGCCGCAATCAGGGCTCGCTGTGCTGTCGGATCCGACAGTCCCTTTGGCAGAATGGACTCCGTTTCGCTAAAGAACCTTGAGAATGGGCAAACCTGGCAGGCTGAGTCGAGCGGCGCCGGCGCAACGGGTTCGACGACTCCGAGCGTAACCGGTATCGTCACAATATCAGACAGCCGGCCGAACGCGCGCGGATCTTCACAGATCAGGTGCAGGCGTTCTTCCCAGATCAACAGCGTGGCCAGTTTCCCCAAGGCGCTTCTCGCGTCCAGAGAACGCGGCAAGTAAGGCTGGTTATGCATCCATGCCGTCAACTGCTGCGCAGGCATGGGGCGTGCGATCGCATAGCCTTGAGCTACGTCGGCACCGAGAATGACAATGGCTTCGAGCATCCCCGCATCTTCGATCCCTTCCACCACCACCGATTTGCCTAGCGAACGGCCAAGCCTGGTCAACTGGTAGACGAAACGCAACACATTCGATGCATCCTGACCGGCAACACTCACGATACTGCGGTCGATCTTGATCCAGTCGAACGGCAGTTCGCGCAACCGGTTCAGGCTGCTGTGCCCGGACCCCAAGTCGTCTTCGGCCAGGTTGATGCCGAGCAACTTGAATTTCGCCAGTTCACCGGATACGTCCATGCCCGATGGAAGCGCGTCCGTTTCCAGAATTTCCAGAGTCAGCATGTCGGGACGGCAAACGTACTCCGTCAAGGCTTGCCGCGTGGCTTCGAAATAGCGGTTGTCGCCCATCGCACTGGACGGCAGATTGACCGACACCTTCAACTCGACGCCAACCTGCAACCAGCGGTTCCTCTGGGACAACAC
Organism: Paraburkholderia dioscoreae; assembly: GCF_902459535.1. NCBI lineage: Bacteria > Pseudomonadati > Pseudomonadota > Betaproteobacteria > Burkholderiales > Burkholderiaceae > Paraburkholderia > Paraburkholderia dioscoreae. The sequence continues at coordinate 451,722 of NZ_LR699554.1, read as the reverse complement.
CTGTGCGAGTCCGCGAACGTAGAGCTCAAGGAAATCATCCGTGGATAGTGCCGGGAAAAACTCGCCGGGCGTCAAGACGCGATCGCCTTCCCGCAGCCGGGCCAGCGCCTCGACTTTGGTCACCTGCCCGGTTTTAAGATCCAGTAGCGGCTGGTAGTGCATTTCCAGCGCATCGGACCGGAGCAGCGCAGCCCAATGTTGTCGCGTGGCGTACGGTACGGCATGAGTACGCCCTTCCTGATTCTCGATCCGCGCGATGGCGAGCCCCAGAAGCGTTTGCAATGGCATGATAAAAGCCATCTGGTCTGCTGCCGAATATCCGCCGGGAAATGAGCTATAGAGCGAAAGGATGGCCTTGGGCGGATGCCCGGGTTGTCGCAGAGGAATCGCCACGCTGGAGCGGAAATTCTCGTACAGCGCCAGCGTTCTCCACGGCTCCATCAGCGGATCCGTTGCAAAGTTGATGCTTCGCTCCACGTTCCCGCTGCGCCAGGCGCGTCCGACAGGTCCTTGCCCCTGAGGCAGATCGCCATTCGAGACCGGCCGTTCCGCGGAATTCTCCAACTCGGCAAGATACCGCTCCATCGACTTGCCTGACACCGACTCGAAACGGAAGACCCCGTCACTATCAGGCCGGCCAACCGAACAGCCTGTCACCTCGTCGTGTTCGCCGAGTATCTGAACAACCCGGCCGATCAGATCCGTATAACTCTCCACTTCCCACGCGAGTTGGGTCACGCGCATCAACACGTCCTGACGTGAAGTCTGCAGACGCTGGTAGGCCTCCGTCTGCCACGCCAGATCCTGCGTCAAGCGCCTTCCCAGCACCGCCAGTGCCCTTCCGTGCAACGTCGTATCGAGTGTGTCGTGAATCGCAGCGGAAAGGATTCCCCGGCTGCGAATCAGATCTTCCCACTCCAAACCTACGATGGCATGGATACGTCCAACCCGTAGCGCCATCGTACGGTGATCCATCGCCGTCAGGTCGGGTGACGCGAGCGCGTACAGATTCTGGATCTGTTGCGTCTTGAGATGCTGAAGTTCATGCTCCGACAGCGCCGCGAGCGTGTGCTTCGACTTGGGCAAGCGAATCAGGCCATCATAGAAGCGCTTCACGATATCGATGGCGTTGTGCCGCAAAACCTCCGTCAGCGAGGTAAGTGCCGACGCCCATGCCTGGCTATACAGATGCGAACCATCGTCCATCAGGTCGTTGTCAGGCGTTGCGTCGGAAACGTCGTTCGACATGGCCATGGAAGCTCCGGGGTGTAGGCTTTCTTGCAAGTTGTTTGCAGCAAGTCGTGCAGACATGCCTGGCATGTGCTCGTCCCGATCCGAAGGTTCGAAGCTGCCCATAGGCCAGGCGTCTGTTCCGGCGGCTTATACAGTCCGCACGCGCAGAATGGGTGTCGGCGGTTTCAGCGCGGACGTAGGCGCTGTTTCGACACGCCGGAACCGCACTGCGTGCCTGAGCCGCGAGGCGCATGCCAGCGCCATGCTAGGCGTCCAGCCGGAACGTGGACACAATGGCCTTCAGATCGTCCGCCTGCATCTCTAGCGAACTGGCTGCGGCTGCGGCTTCTTCGACCAGTGCCGCGTTCTGCTGCGTGACCTGATCCATCTGCGTGACAGCCTCATTCACCTCGCCGATTCCCTTGCTTTGCTCCTGCGACGAAGCGGCGATTTCACTCATGAGATCGGTCACGCGCCTGACCTCGTGCGTAATCCGGTCCATGGCTTCGCCGGCTTCCTGCGCGTATCCGGCACCGGTGCGCACCCGTTGAACCGAATCGTGAATCAGTTCCCTGATCTCTTTCGACGCGGTCGAAGAACGCTGCGCGAGCGAGCGCACCTCGGAAGCGACCACTGCAAAGCCTCTCCCCTGTTCGCCGGCACGCGCCGCCTCCACGGCCGCGTTCAAGGCGAGGATATTGGTCTGGAATGCGATGCTTTCGATCATGCCCACTATGTCGGCGATCCTGTCGGAGCTGGCGTTGATCCCGCCCATCGTTTCAACGACACGCGTTACGACGACACCACCCTGCTCGGCCACCTTGACCGCCTGCGCAGCGAGCTGATTGGCCTCGCTCGCATTCTCGGCGTTCTGGCTCACCGTGGAGATCAGTTGCTCCATGCTGGCCGCCGTTTGCTCCAGAGACGCAGCCTGCTCCTCAGTGCGTTGAGAGAGGTCTTGGTTGCCCACCGCGATCTGATGCGAAGCGGTAGCGATCGAATCGGCTGCAATCTTGATCCCGCTGATCGTGCGCGTGAGTTGCTCCTGCATGCTTTTCATCGAAAATAGCAGGCTTGATCGATCATCCCGAGTCGTCTTGACCACTGCGGTCAGGTCATTGCCGGCAATCTGGTTGGCAAGCTCGGCGGCATAAGAAGGCTCTCCGCCCATTGCGCGAAGAATGCTGCGATTGAACAGCACCACGACAGTCGACAAAGCTGCGATCATCACCAGCATGATTCCGAGGCTGCGATACAGCATTGAACGGAACGCCGCGTCGATGTCGTCGACGTAGACTCCGGTCGTGAGAATCCAGCCCCACGGCTGATAGCCCACGTTGTAGGAGATCTTCGGAGACGCTTCCGATGAGCCCGGCCGCGGAAACGCATACTCGTTGAATCCCTTGCCGTCGCGCTTGACGGCGTCAACCGCGGCGCGAAAGACATACACACCGTTCGGATCTTTGTAGTTGCTGGCGTCCTTGCCGTCCATCTCCGGACGCGTCGGGTGCATCAACACCGTTGCGGCCGAATTGATGATCGCGAAGTAGCCTTCGTCGCCGTACCGGATGGCCCGAATCTTATCCATGGCCTGTTTCTTTGCTTCCGTCTCAGTCAGCGATCCTGCGGCTACGGCGTCACCATATGTCTTGACAATACTAAGGGCGATGTCGGAAGCGTGGATCAGATCCTGTTTGCGATCTTCCAGTTGAGCTTCCCTCCCTTCGAAGGCGTTGTAGATCGATATACCGGCAAGACATAACAGGCTCAGGACCAGCGGAAGCCAAAGCTTCTGGGAGAAGGACAACTTCATACGTTAACGAACCTCTCAAATTGACCGCGACGGGCTGACAGTGCTACCGCTCTATAGTCTGCTAACGGCCGCAGGATCGATATCTTTAGCGATCACGTCGGGAAATAACGGAATCTCACTTCGATATAATGTTCGGTGTACAAATTATTGTTGGCCAGCCAAAGTTAGATATATTTCTCCGTCACCTTCCCATTGCGCTCCCGTGTATGGAATTCAGCTATTCCCGGTTAGGCAACGTTCCCATCCAATAGAAGGATCTTGTAACGCCTGAGCGAACAAACATCGCACACTGCGTCGGCCAGCTCGGCGGACAAACCCTCTACATGGGTGCATTTATTTCGCAGAATCCTGTTGATTATCCTACGTTCATTGTCGAGCAACCCTGCAGCTTCGTTGCTCAGTAGTTCGTCCAATATTGCGTAGAGACGGCATATCGCTGAACCGGACACAGACACAATCGGCCATGCATTCATCAAATAGCACAGCGGTAGTACCGCGCGCCTTTCACACCACTCGTCGAACAACGTCAGACAACAGTCATCGACTGACTGGGCGCACAAACACCAATGATCACGCATGAGAAAGCGTGCCGTTAAGTGGACGGTTCATATAGGTAACAAAGGTCTGACGAATGCCAGGCTGATCATGCTAAAGCTATTAGTATTCAGATAAGGCCCCACCACGATACCGGTTCGCGTCGTGACACTTCATTCTTTGCCGACTCGGCAAACCCTCTCATTTGACTTTAGTCAACTTGATACGCTGTATCGATGAGCGCATGAAGTCGACCGGGGAATATGATCGGTTCAGGAGTACGGTTCAACCAGCTTTTCAGCTCTCACCCCCCGGATCCAATCTGGAGTGCCAATGCCGAGAAAATGGTTGTCGAGGGGACAGATGTAAGACAACGAAATTTCTGCGGATACGCCATACAGCCACAAGCCGAATCGGCGTTTTCAGTTCTCCATTGCATCACAGGCTAATGACTACAATTCCGTTAAGACAGCCAATCGATGCGGCGTACGCCACTGAGTAAACGGTCGGACGCTGCACGTACGACTAGCGGACACTCGCGGGAGTGTCCACCCGCGAATGGACACGCCCCTCGTCAGTTTGTCGACGAACGGGTAATGCTCCGCCAATCAAAACTACGCCACGCGAGCGAGTCACCCGGTACTCTTCATCAATGGATCACGAACTGTTAATCGCCCTTGGCAAGCAATCTTTCGCTGGCGATCGCCCCAATCATTGTGCTCAATGCGGAATCCGCGAACTATGTCTTGGAAGTGGCCTTGACCTGCATCAGGTGTCCAATCTCGCCGACGTTGTTGTCGAAAGAAGGCGAGTCGAGCAAGGTAAGGTTCTCTACGAGCAAGGGGCTCCATTCACACATCTATTTGCGATTGCGAGCGGTTCGTCAAAGGCCGTGGTGCGCTCTGTCGACGGGCGCCCGCAGATTGCGGCACTCGCCCTGCGGGGTGATGTGGTGGGTTTCCTCGGTGCCGCGTCTGGAGCGCAAACCGTTACGGTGGTTGCGCTTGAGAATTCAGTCTTCTGTGTTATCCCTTACCGGCATCTGCTGCGGCGCATCTCCCAGAACCAGTTGATCGGCACTCAGTTTCATCGTCTCATTGCCCGCGTCATGCAACAACGGCAGGAGGCGTTCCTGTTCACCGCGAGTGCCAATGCCGAACGGCGCGTTTGTGGATTCCTGCTCTGGTTTTCAGACCAGCTCGCTGCGCGCAAACAGCACTTCACCGAGTTTTCGCTTCCCGTCAGTCGAACCGATATTGCCGACTTCGTCGGACTGCGACTGGAAACCGTGAGCAGGGCATTCACCCGGCTTTGCGATCTGAATCTCATCGAGGCCAAGGGGCGACATATCCGTATCCCGGACGTGCAGGGATTACGGCGATGGTTTTCGGCCTCACGTTGAGCCCCTGCGCACAGCTTGTCTCTTCGCTGATGCTATCGGTTGTCCGTTATCCGTTAGTTAGTGCCGCACGGCGACCGATTGCTGTGCATGCGCCTTTGCAATCGCTACGCTTTTGGCAGGAGAACGTTTGCGCTTGGGGGCGTTGTCGGTAGCTTGCGATCCGTTCGCAATCCTGGATGCTTCGACAAGAAGGCGCGTTGCGTGACTGGCGGTGAGACGCGCTTGAGGGACGCCCTTTGCATCGAGCGCAATCACCTGGAAGAGTTCGCGTTCGCATTCGAGATCCTGATGATATTGCTCTGCAGTGTCGACGAGCAGTTCGAGCATGGTCTGACGGCGGTGTCTTTCGTCGCTCGTGATGGCAGGATTCCTACACATTGAAGACGCTAGTGTGATTAGCGTATTCAGTTTGCCCAGTTGCCGTTCGCATAGGTCGAATGCCGACAGCGCGAGCTTTTCGTATTGGAGTACGTCGACAGGCGGGCGTGAAGCGGGTTGATTTTTTGCGGTCTTGCTCATGGTGCGATCTCCCTGTTACTGCTCAGATCGCCCGACACTCGCTTGGAAAGTGGGTGAGCGGGCAGGTAGCGGGATTGGAAGACCGGTGTAATGCCAAGCCGGCGAGCCTCGCGGCTCCCCCACCACCGCCCGCCCATTGTGGAACAACAGACGTGCAGGGATAGACGCACTCCCCGCCTGAGCGGGTGTGCGGGCATTACATGCAGGCTTCCAAACCTGACCTTCGGGTGTTTCCCGAAGGCTTGGTGATTATAAATCAGGCCAGGTGCGGAGAGAGCAACTGGGTGCGCTAAAAGGTTTGATTTTTGGGTGGGTAAGCGCCTGAATGTGGGCGCGAGGGTGACGAGTAAAGCAAGCAGATATCCCGGTTAAAGTCAGCCATGGAAAAGCCAATATCAGGTAAGGGAAGTATGCAGCCGATTGACGCACGCGCGATGTGAGCGTGATTTGATGCTCAATAAGGGTGCCGCCACAAGTTTATGCGATTCCCTAACGCTCTAACTATCGGTTTTTCACTTATGATTTACCAAAAAACTCGGGGGCGCTATGTCGGGGCGTGAGACGAACAAGCACTGGTTGGACTATGTGGCGGCTTGGGTTGCGTTATGTGCGGCTATCGGCTCGCTGTTGGGCGCGGGTGCGTCCTGGTATCAGTTCAGGGCATCCAGAGATCAACTGCAGTCCATGAAGTTTGATCAGCGCCCCTGGGTTTCACTGGAAATGGAACCGGAAGGGCCACTTGTCCATGACGAGAGCAACGGATTGGCATACACGTTTAGGTATAGCCTAAACAACGTGGGCCGATCACCGGCTTTCAATGTCATGTTCACAGCCACGATGATGCCGCTAGCCGATTCGAAAGAGACGCCTCCAGTTTCCGGCGGCTTTTCTTATCCTGAACCGCTTGAGGCCCTACGGCGTGCCATAGCTCAAACGTGCCAAGAGAACGACGTTGCACGCACGCAGGGAATGGGCGAGGTAATGTTCCCGAACGCGGCTCAAAATCTACGATGGAAGGCCCACAGTCCGGGCCTTGCCAAAGGTTTTGTTCCTGGCTTCGCCGTAGTGGCGTGCGTCGCATATCAGTTCAGCGGCGACCCGGCTGTTCATAAAACTGTGCGTGTATTCGATTTGGAGCCGCGCGAATACGACAAGATGATTCATCTTGACTCTTCCAACGGCGACTCGCCGGAGTTGGTATTTTCCCCGCGGCTGGTCGAAGGTTTTTCGGCCGACTAACGCCTGAACGACCATGATGGTGCGGTTCGCTTACAAGCGGTCTAGTTGCCGATGCCATCGGCGTTGACGACTCGCACCACCTCGGCAAGCGTGAGGCTGTGCGACTATCCGCAACGGCCGATGACCCGTCAGCAAACATCGCCCAATGAACGTCCGCTGCACTTTGTGAAAAGCTATTGATGCCTCTACGTACCGGAAGTCCGCTGAGGGTCTACCGGAGTCAACCGTGTTAGAGCGCGGTGCGGTCATGAACGCCCTTGGCGTCGAACCTCCAAACAGCGTTCGAACATCGGCATTGCCATAAAGAGCCGACAGTTGCGGCGCGGGCAGGCCAGGGCTAATGGTGATAGTCGGAAGGGGCGTGTTATTGTCGGGCAATGCCCTGTCCAGCCACGATACGGGGAACCTGCCCGAAAGCGTTGAAAACAGGACTTAGCTATTACCGCCCCGAACGTTGTGGAGTCGACCTACATGAACCAGATCAATTCTGTGATACCGGATACCGACTTTGGACGCTACTTGGCCTCGGTAACTGAGCGAGATATCGACCTGCTGCTGTTGGAGGAATTCCACGTCAATAACGACTTCGTCGCATGGTTCTGTGGCAAGATTGACTTGCACAACGTCACTGCAGCGGGGGCGTGGCACAGTCTTTCCGACACGGACGGTGAGAGTGACCTGGTCCTCCGTGGGGCGGCCCCCGTGAAAACCGGACACGAGGAACGCTTAAACTTTGAGGTAGTCTTACGCCTATGTTTAAGCCCAGCTCTAACGTGGAACCCATTGAAGTTTTGACCCAGCCCGAACAGCGCCGCAGGCGCTCTGTCGAGGAAAAGCTTGCGATAGTGCGCGAGACCTTCGAGCCCGGCGCAACCGTTTCCGGAGTTGCCCGTCGTCATCAAGTGAATGCAAACCAGGTGTTCGCCTGGCGCAAGCTCTATCAGGACGGAAGCCTGTCAGCGGTCAGTGCCGGCGAGCATGTGGTACCGGCATCGGACCTGGCCGAAGCGATGAAACAGATTCGTGAACTCCAGCGATTGCTGGGCAAGAAGACGATGGAAGTGGAAATCCTCCGCGAAGCAGTGGAGTACGGCCGGGCAAAAAAATTGATTGCGCGCTCACCATTGCTGCCAGGGGACGACCGATGAAGACGGTCTGTAATGTCCTGGGTGTGTCGCGCTCTAATCTCGCAGTGAAAATAAAGCGCGACGCCGAATGGGTCGACAAGCGCAAGACACCCGCCCGTGACGACATGCCGCTCGTTGCCGAGCTCCAGGAGTTGGTTGCTGATTTGCCTACTTACGGCTACCGGCGCGCCTGGGCTCTCCTACGCCGAAACCGGGAGGCACAGGGACAGCCTCGGGTTAATGCAAAACGGGTTTATCGGGTCATGCATACCCACGGCCTGCTGCTTGAGCGCCGCCCTCGACATCCCGAATCCAGGCGCCGGCACGATGGAAGGGTCGCGGTGGACCAGAGCAATGCGCGCTGGTGCTCGGACGGCTTCGAATTCCGCTGTGATGACGGCTCGCCGCTGCGCGTCATCTTTGCACTGGACTGCTGTGACCGGGAAGCCATGAGCTGGGCTGCGACCACTGGAGGCTATACCGGAGACATGGTGCGTGATGTCATGCTTCAAGCTGTAGAAAACCGTTTCGATGGTGCGTTAAAGGCCGACAACGAAATCGAATGGCTCAGCGACAACGGTTCCTGCTACATTGCCGAGGAGACGCTGACGTTCTCGAAAAAAGTGGGCCTGAAACCCATCACGACGCCGGTCAGAAGTCCGCAGAGCAACGGAATGGCCGAGAGCTTCGTCAAAACGATGAAGAGAGACTACGTCTCGTGGATGCCCAAGCCGGACGCGAGAACGGCGTTGCACAACCTGGCCATCGCGTTTGACCACTACAACGAGTCGCATCCGCACAGCGCCCTGAAATACTGCTCACCACGCGAGTTTCGCCAGCGAGCAGATTCACCAACCTAAGCGTGACCGCATGTCCGGTCATGCAGGGGCAAGTCCACTCCGCGTGTTACAAGAAGAGCGCCGCATCGGCATTCTCATCGAAAACAAAGTCAACGCTCCGGCTCAATACAGACAAGCGGAACGCTATCATCTGCGCGGAAAACGGCTCGTAGATGAAGGAAAACTTGACAGTTACAGAACCGTTATCTGTGCACCTCAATGCTATATCAGTCCTCCGCTCCAAGAGAATGACTATCAGCACCGTATCTTGTACGAGACTATCGAAACCTGGTTTAGGGAACAACAAGGACAAGGGCGACGCGCGATATGGCGGCGCTACGTTATGCTGGCCGCGATAGATCAGGGGCGACGCGGCTACACGATGGCAGTCAACCCCGCTATTACTAAATTCCACCTGGATTATTGGGAACATCTCAGATTGCGGCACCCCAAAATTCAGATGGCACGTCCGCAAGGTCGCGGGAACGGATCGACCTGGATCGTGTTGAAAGGAATTGGCTTCCCAAGGGGTGTGAAGTTAAGTCACAAATTTGATCAACAGGTGATGGAGCTCGGTTTCGAGAAGCGCACGGTCGACGAGATCCTGGCTGTGAAGTCGGACTGGCCAGATGACATCCATCCCGTGCAAAAGGGCGGAACAACTTCGTTGGCGATCGACATACCGGCGATCGATATGACCCTCGACTTTGGCGCGCAGACGACTGGCGTCGAAAAGGCGTTGGAGTCTGCTTATAGACTGATGCCGTACGCTTCACTTTTTACGTAGCAGTCGACTTCGCAATAGTCCGTATCTGCTCTAAACGGGACACACGGAAGTGGGGCTGTCGAGAGTCGGTTCAGGATCGAAAGTGCGCATTCGTTGAAACCGGTAACGGCCGTTCGTCTATGGCCTTCATCCAACGACTGGTCCGCATCGGTAGTTGGGTATATTCGTGCTGACACATCAACGGCAGCTAAGGCCAAACAAGCAGCCGTTGTCCAAGTTGGCCCACCAAGTTGCGAGCACATGAGAACGCACGTGGTGGCGCCAGCATCGCCTGTCGGCCTCTCACTTGGGCCGAGACCCGCGATTCATCGACCCACCCAAACCTATTTCCCCGCGGAGTACAAGAGCCTTCGAAGGCGGCCACGATAACGCGTCTTGCCGTGCTGGCACCAAGCGTGTCAGCTAACCTGGCCACTCCGTCTCCCACCGAAATAAATACGAGCAAGCCGATATCCCCACTCCATTCACCCCCCGCATAAACTGATTCCCCGAATGAATTTGCAACCCCAATCAAACATGGTCGAATATCGGGCGCCGCATCTCTCCCCAGTCGGCGGCCGCCCCACCCACGCATCTATTCAAAAAAGTAACCAAAGGCCCCCCATGAAACCCCTCCTCGCAACCCTAACGTTTGCACTACTCGCAGCATCATCCGCCAGTGCAAACGCGAAGGATTGGTCGACCGTACGCTTCGGTGTCGACGCGAGCTATCCGCCGTTCGAATCGAAAGCCGCCGACGGCAAGCTCGTCGGCTTCGACATCGATCTAGGCAACGAGATCTGCCGTCGCCTGAACGCAAATTGCGTGTGGGTCGAAAACGCCTTCGACGGGATGATTCCCGCGCTGAAGGGTCGTAAGTTCGACGGCGTGCTATCCACCATGTCGATGACGCCGGCACGTCAGGCGCAGATCGCTTTCTCGTCGAAGGTATTCCGTATCCCCACGCGCCTCGTCGCGAAGAAAGGCTCGACGATCACGCCCACGCCTGAAGCGCTGAAAGGCAAGCGAATCGGCGTCGAGCAGGGCTCGATCCAGGAAACCTATGCGAAGACCTACTGGGAACCGGCCGGCGCAGCGATCGTGTCTTACCAGGATCAGGATCTCGTGTACTCGGACCTGATCGCCGGCCGCATCGACGCGTCGCTGCAGAACGCCGTGCAGGCTGACGTCGGGTTCCTGCGCACGCCGCGGGGCAAGGACTTCGCATTCGCCGGCAATCCGCTTTACGACGCGAAGACGCTGGGAAGCGGTACAGCGATCGGCTTGCGCAAGGAAGACACCGACCTGAAGGCGAAGATCGACAAGGCGATCGCCGACACGCGCGCGGATGGAACATACGACAAGATCGCGAAAAAGTACTTCGACTTCGACGTCTACGGGCAGTGAAAACGGCCGGAACAATGCGCGCGACCGCGAGGTATGGCGGTCTCTCGCGATTGTCTAACCAGATCGGTCAGTTGATTAAAGCGAACTCAACACGAGCCTTAATACTTTTCCGTCAGTTCTATATCGATACAAATTGGAAGGCCGCGCGCACGGGCAACGCTAACATGAGCGTTTTGCCCCTCCACTTCCCCGCGTATCAAAGCGATGTCAGCCAAACTTCCACGCTTCGGCGTCTGGGCACTTGTGCACGGTAGCCGCGCCGCGTTGCAGGATCCCGCAGAACCCTATGATGCTTCCTGGGCCCGCAACAAGGCGCTCGTACTCGAGGCCGAGCGTCTCGGATACGACTCGGTGCTCGTCGCCCAGCACACGATCAATCCGCATGACCCTTCTCTCGATCAGCTCGAGGCGTGGACCGCATCGGCGGCATTGGCGGCGCTAACGTCACGCATCGAAATCATCACGGCGATCAAACCGTATCTCTATCACCCGGTCGTGCTCGCGAAGATGGCTCAGCAGATCGAGCACATCAGCGGCGGGCGCTTTGCAATCAACCTGGTGAATGCGTGGAATCGTCCGGAGCTCGAACGTGCGGGCATTGGCTTTCCCGAGCACGATGAACGTTACGCGTACGGCCGCGAATGGATCGAAGTCGTCGCCGCGCTGCTGCGCGGCGAAGCGCTGAATCATCACGGCGACAACTTTCATATCGACGAATATCAGTTGCGTCCCGCCGATCCGTTTCGCGCGCGTCCGCGCATCTATGTCGGCGGCGAGTCGGAACCGGCGCGCGAACTGGTGGCGGCGCACGGCGACGTGTGGTTCATCAACGGTCAGCCGCACGACGACGTAGCGCGTCTGATCGCCAATGTATCCGCTCGCGCGCGGCCCGCCGGGCAGGATGCGTTGCGTTTCGGTCTGTCGGCGTTCGTGATCGCACGTGAAACCCGGGCGCAGGCAGAGGCTCACCTCGCGCATCTGTTCGCACTGGCCGAGTTGGACAAGCCGCTGCGCGAACGGCAGAAGGCCAATATCGATCCGAAAACCGTGATGCACCAGACCTTCGCGCAATCGCCGCGTGTCGGTTCGAATGGCGGCACGGCTGCAGGGCTAGTCGGCGATTACGACACCGTCGCGCAGCGCGTTGCCGCGTTTCATCGGGCGGGCATCGAACTCTTCATGTTGCAGTTCCAGCCTTTCGAAGCGGACATGCGCATCTTTGCAGAAGAGGTCGTGCCGCGCGTTAAGCGGCTCCTTTCGAACTGAGCACAGCCGCACGCCCCGCATCATGCGGGGCCGTAGGGTATGTTCAGAAGAACGCACCAGTGGGCGGAAGCTGGCCGGTCAGCAGGTTCTGCCCAAGCAGCCGCTCCTTGTACAGGCGCGGATTGTGCGAAGCAATTACCTTGATGTTGCGCCAATGCCGGTCCAACGCGCCCACGCGTGACACGACCGAGCCCGATCCAAGATCGATCAGCCAGCTGGCGATCTGCGGAGCGAGATCGTCGATCACGACCTTGGCTTCCGCTGCGGCGAGCGTTGCGGCCAACGTGGTGTCATATTCATCGGCCGTTCCATAGCTATCCCATGCTCGCTGAAGCGCTGACACAGCGCGATCGGCGGTTGCCTCGACGCTCGCCGCATAGGCGCGAATCCGGCCAAGCAGCGTTTGCAGCACCGGCTCGTCGGTGGGATGCGCGGCGTCGCCGTGATAGAAGTTGCGCCCGCGTGCGCGCAAAACTTCGACGGCGTCCAACGCTACCCGCCGCACAATGCCGGCGATGCAGTTGGTCAGATAGACCTGGTGGAAGGTGTATCCCCAAGGCGCTGCTTCGTCGGTTCGCGGCGGATCTGTCGGATAGACATGCGCCGCGGGCACGGTCACGGCATCAAACTTCGCCGTGCCTGAGCCCGTCAGGCGCTGGCCGAATCCCTGCCAGTCGTCATCGTTGCCGACGCCCTGGCCTCGCTCCAACACGTACTGCACGGTCTTCCCCTCACGGCTTTCCACCGCAAGGCCGACGAATGCGTCGTTGTAGAGGTTGCCGGTCGCGTACACCTTCACGCCTGAGCCGATATATACGCGCCGCGCTTCGTCCCATTCGAGCCGGCTTAGCACCTGGCTCGGACGCGCGCCGGCCGCCACGGCATCGGTCTCGGTGAAACTGAGGCCGACGGTTTTCTTCTTACTCGTCAGATCGAGAACGTGCGCATGGAACGGATGATCCCGGCGTCTGAGCGCCGCTTCCACTTGCCACAGATGATTGCGAAACGCGTGAGCGATGTTCGAATCCGCTGCCGCAACATCACGCGCTACGGTGAAAAGCTCGCTCAACGAAACGCCTCGTCCGCCGGCATCTGCCGGCTGGCGCAGCGCGCCGAAGCCGAGCTCCTTGAGCATCGCGATCTCCTCGTGCGGCAAACGGTGACTGCGTTCCCGCTCCGCTGCGATCGATGCGATATGGGCGATGGTTTCAGCAAACCCGAGTGTTTCTGACAATGGCGAGACAAGCGTGGTTCTCATGATATGTTTCATCAAACCTTGACGCTGTAATCCGCGACCTTGATTCGCGAGTTGATGATCTTGCGTTCCGCGAGCCAGTCGGCGGCGCGTTGGAACTGCGCGATGAATGCGGCGTCGTCGGGTTCGTGGAATTGATTCACGCGCTTCAGGCTCGTCAGATAGTCGCGCACCTGATCTGGATATTTGGCTTCCTTCTGCACGAGCTGTTCGGATTCGGCGGAATGCGCCGACTGCCACGCGCCTTCGACATAGTACGCATCGATTACCGCGCGAATCAGTTCCGAATTCTCTTCGGTAAATTTTCGGCGTGTCACGAGAGAGCTGTAATCGATCAGGAAATCGAGGTCGCGTCCTTCGTTGAAAATGTCCTTGGCGTTGTTGCTATAGCGCGCGATATCCACGGCCGGGGACCACATCGACCAGGCGTCGACCACGCCTTGCGCAAACGCCGGCGCGGCATCGGGCGGATTCAGGTAAACGAACTCGACCTTGCTACGGTCGATATGATTCTTCTCCAGTGCTGCAATCAGAAGGAATTCACCCAATCCCGACCGGTTGATCGCGACCTTGCGGCCCACGAGATCGGCAACCGAATTGATACCGCTTGTTTTCTTCACGATGATCGCAGTCGAGCGCGGCGAATAGATATCGAACGCATTGAACACGAGCGGTGAGCCGGCCAGCATCGCGGCCAATGCCGGCGTAGTCGATCCCCAGAAGCCGAAATCCGCGCTCCCGCCAACAACGGCCTGAATCGACGGCGCATGATTCGGGAACGGCCCGACCCATTCGACCTTGATGCCCTTTGCAGCCAGCGTCTTTTCGAACACACCGCGCTGCCTGGCAATGTCCGGCAGGCTACCGTATCCCCATCCGACGCGAACCGTATCGGTGTTGCGTGTCAGCTTGCGCGGCTCGGCCGCGCGAACGGGAAACAGGCTGCTGGCGGCGACGCCGGCCAGCAGGCCACCCGCCGCGCGCAACAGTTGGCGGCGGCTCAGTGAAGAATCGTTCATCCTTGTCAGGTCCTTGGAGTCATGCAGAAAAGCGCTCAGTGAGACTGAACGCCGAGCTCTTCGAGCAGGATCGGCCGCAGTGCCTGCGGCGTGTAGTTTTTGGGTTGGAAGGAAGCGGCGATGCGTCCCGAACGCATCACAAGAATCCTGTCGGCGAGCGTGAGCGCCTCATCCACGTCATGCGTCACGAGCAGCACGCCGGGGTGATGGCGCGCGACGAGCTCCTTGACGAGTCCGTGCATCTTGATCCGCGTGAGCGCGTCGAGCGCGGCGAACGGTTCGTCGAGCAACAGCAAGGCGGGATCGCGGACGAGACCGCGCGCCAATGCCACGCGTTGCGCCTGACCTCCGGAGAGGTTGCGCGGCCAGTCGTCTTCGCGGCCGGAAAGCCCGACTTCGGCCAACGCACGCGCCGCCCCCGCACGACCAATCGTCGTTTCATGACCGAGCACGACGTTCTCCCACAGCGTCGCCCAAGGCAGTAGCCGATGCTCCTGAAATACGACGGAAGGGCGTTCGGGTGCGCGAATCTGCCCGGCGTCGGGCTGATCGAGCCCGGCCAGCGCACGCAACAGCGTGGTCTTGCCACATCCGCTTTCCCCCAGTAGTGCAACGAATTCGCCTTCGCGGATATCGAGGTCCAGCGCATCGATAACGACACGGGTGCCGTAGCGGCGCTGCAAACCACGCACCGAAACGGCGAGCGGCGTGCGGTTCACTCGCTCTTCGGTGGCAGCCGGAACAGCGGCATCCTGGGGCAGTGCAAAATCAACGCTCACTTGCGCGCTCCTTTAGCGTAATTCGCGTGCCATGTGAGGAAATGCGCTTCAAGCAGCCGCACCAGCGCGTCCGCCACCACGCCGATGATCGCGTAGATGATGATGGTCAGCAGAATGACATTGGTCTGAAGGAATTCGCGGGCATCCATTGCCAGAAAGCCGATGCCTTTCGTCGTCGCGAGCGTTTCGGCAATGACGAGCGCGAGCCACGCGTGAGCAAGCGCATAACGCACGCCCGTGAGGATCGACGGCATGGCACCCGGCAGAATGATCCGGCGCACCACGGCGGGCCAGTCCAACCCGACAACCTTCGCGAGCTCCATCAGCTTCGGATCGATCTGCCGAATGCCGAGCATGGTGTTGATGTAGATGGGGAACAGTACCGCAAGCGCGACCAGAAAGATTTTTGCCACTTCGCCAACACCGAACCACACGATGACGAGCGGCAGCATGGCGAGGAAAGGAATTGCGCGCACCATCTGGATCGAGCGGTCCAGCAGCGCCTGCGCGAGCGGCGAGAAGCCGACCAGGACGCCGAGCGCGAGTCCGATTGTTCCGCCGATTGCAAAGCCCGCAGCCGCACGCAGCAGCGAAACGCCGAGGTGAACGAAGAGATCACCGTGCCTGGCCAGATCCAGCGCGGTTGCCGCGACGCTGCTCGGGGCGGGAAGAACCTGAGGAGCAATCAGTCCGACACGCGATGCAATTTGCCAAAACACCACCACCAGCGCTGGAACGATCCACGAAAGCCACCTATAGAGCGCGCCCTTCGAAACCCCCAGGTACAATCGGGTCGAAGCGACATAGCTATTGCGAGAATAAGTGACGTCAGCCATGTCGGTCCCAGATTAGCCTTGAAAAAGCACGGTTCCGAAACGGAGCCAGTACGGGTCAACACACCTCGGGGCAAATTCATTTTGCGCGGCGATCCAGGTAGCGAACATCTACCGGAAAAGGCAAAAGGCGGAGCCTCATAAAGGCGAGTTCGTTATTAAAGGCCGACCGGTATTGCAATGACAAACAGTTTTTTATGCTTTGCTTTTCAGTTCTGACGCATTGCTCGATGTTGGCGATACCTAACGCTTCACCACACAGTCGTTGCTGTAAGGTCTGCTGTCCGCGCGCGGCGGCTCACACAGGAGAATGCGTCTCTTCGTCAGGTTTACCGAACCATTGCGACGCGGCCTGAGCTGCCTCATGATCGTTAGGGGAAGCTGCACAGGCCCACGCGACGAAGCCATCAGGACGCACGAGCACCGCGCTCAAACCAAGCCGATCCTTGACGTCGCTTGCGACATACGTGATGCGGTCACTCCGGCGGCTCGCCAGTTCCTGAAGCGATGTGCGAGAGTCAAAGTCCAGCAATAAGCCTCTCCCCTTCGTGAAAAGCTCACCGAGCTTCGTCCCGTCGATCAGCTCGAAGTCGGGAGCGCTGCGGCCCACCAACGGGTGGCTGCTGCCAAGGTCGTAGCGCAGAGAAGTAGCCCAGACGCGCTCGGCGAAATAGGTAGCACCATCGCGGGTGTCGATGAGATCACGGATGATGGCTTCGAGCGCGCGCGAACTGCGGCTCGGCCGCATGATTGCGACCTGGGCGCGCGACCAGTCGAGAACCTGCGCTCCTACCGGATGCCGTTCGCTCGTATAGCTGTCGATCAAACCGGCGGGCGCGTCGCCACGGATGGTGGCAGCAAGCTTCCATCCGAGGTTCATTGCGTCACCCAGACCAAGGTTGAGGCCCTGGCCGCCTAGCGGGGAATGGATGTGCGCGGCATCGCCTGCGAGCAGCACGCGCCCTTTGCGGTAGGTCGTGGCGTGATAGGCGCGATCTGTCCACGTGGTGGCAAGCTGAAGGGCCGTCACGGTGACGTCGGTGTTAGAGATGTGGCGCAACACCGCCTGCACATGATCGAGCGTGACCGGCTGGGTTCGATGGAAAGCGCCCCCATCGAAATCGACCATCGCGATGGTTCCGGGCTTCTGATAGGTGTACATGCCCGTTGGCGTGTAGTGGCGGCCCGGTTTGAGCTTTTCCGGATCAGCCATCTCGACCTGAACGGAATAGCCGGTGAATTCGGGATCCGAGCCGACGAACTCAAAGCCGCCAGCTCTGCGCACTGTGCTGCGCCCGCCGTCACAACCGACGAGCCATCGTCCGCGAAAAATTTCTCCGCCGGCGTGAACGGTCACGCCCTCTTCCGACTGGTCGAAACCATCCACACTCAGGCCGCGCCTGATCTCCACCCCCAACGCCATTGCGCGCGCGGCCAATACGGATTCGAGGTACTCCATCTCGACCGCCATGCTGGTGCCGGCCGGACCTGGCAAGCGGTACTGCCACTTCGAGGTGTCGATGTTGTCGTAATAGAACTGGATGCCGGCGAAATGGCCGCCGGGGCGGCGTTGCTGTTGCATCCAATGTGCGGCATTCGGCACGCTGCTGCCCGAATCGTCTTTCGCGCGTTGGGGCGCGGCGATCTCGTTCAGCATACCGCGCCGGTAGAAGGCTTCGATGGTGGGTGCAGACAGGCCGCGCAATCCGAACGGAAGACGCTTCAACGGGGAGCCCGGATCCTCGGCTTGCTCAAGCACCAACACCGGCAGGCCCGCGAGGCGCAACTCACAGGCGAGAAACAGGCCGACGGGGCCGCCGCCGGCAATCACAACGTCATAGATCAAAGTGAAATTCCTTTAAGTGCCTTGATCGCTGCCGTGTGGTATCGAGAAAGCCTGTGGGCGGCCGCCGTCAGCACGGCTAGCTTTTATGCACGACCTCGAACGAATATCCGTCAGGATCAAATACATCGGCAGCGTAGTAGCCCGAATAATATTCCAGTCTCGCGCGAGGCGAAATATTATCTCTCGCGCCCGCCAGAATTGCGGCCTTGTAGAACTCATCGACCGTATTGTTATCTGGCGCCACGAACCCCCAATGGATTGCTCCGGGATCCGGCTTGCCCTGCTTCAACCAGAAGATCGCGCGCTGGCCGTCACCGAATCCCCACAGATCGGGATGACCGTTTTCTCCCTTATAGGGCATGAAGTATCTGATGTTAAGTGGCTTGAGTGCGGCGTCATAGAAAGCAAGCGAACGTTCTACATCGCTCACGGAAAGGATAATGTGGTCAAGCATGAGCACCCCCCGGACACTGTAGCTGGTGTTAGCCCATTCTACTTGTCCCACGCAATGTCTGGTTGACTGGGTTAAGCCAAACGAACATCAGCCGTAGCGACGAAGACGAATCGAGAATTCCCTCAGGGCGTCGATGCGACTCTGTTCAGCACGTCGGCACCACTCCTCCAACTGGCAGAGCAGTTGTTCGCGAGAACGGTTCGAGCGCTCCCAGATTGCCGCCAGATCTTCGCGCAATTCAACGTAGACCAGAAGCTTCGCGTGGTTGTCGCAGAGTTCTGTCGGCACCGGTTGACGCGCCCCGTCTTGCGCCGCCTGCCCGTCGCGAAACCATTTTCTTACGCCACGCATAAGCACGGCTCTCTCGCGCCGGCTCATGTGCTTCACGCGCGCAAGTTCCTGCCGGTACGCATGCTCAGCCGTTTGGGCATAACTTGCCATCACCTCGCAGCGATTTCGAAGCACGGCTTGCAGCGTCTCGTCGTCGAGTATCGACTTGCCTTCGACCAGATGCGGTCTGAGCGCCACTTTCCTGACCTTCGCCAGACCGAGCGCGGAAAGGACACAAATGTACATCCAGCCGACGTCGAACTCGTACCATCTGTTCGACATCTTTGCGGATGTTGCATATGCGTGGTGATTATTGTGAAGCTCTTCGCCGCCGATCAGAATGCCGATCGGAAACACGTTCGTGCTCGCATCAGGAGGACCGAAGTTGCGGTAACCCCAGAAATGGCCCAGCCCGTTGACCACGCCGCCTGCCCAGAAAGGAATCCACATCATCTGGATGGCCCACACCGACACGCCGACGACACCGAACAGCAAGATATCGATCACCATCAGCAAACTGACGCCGAGATCCGGATATTTTTCATAGACGTTCCGCTCCATCCAGTCGACCGGCGTGCCGTGGCCGAACCTGCGCAGTGTTTCACCGTTCTTCGCTTCGGTTCGATAGAGCTCGGCACCGCCCAGCAGCACTTTCCAGATGCCCCTGAATTGTGGACTGTGAGGGTCCTCTTGTGTTTCGCACTTCGCGTGGTGCTTGCGATGGACCGCCGCCCACTTGCCGGTCACTATTCCCGTTGTCATCCACAGCCAGAAGCGGAAAAAATGGCTGGCCAGAGGATGCAGGTCAAGCGCGCGGTGCGCCTGGCATCGGTGCAGGTAGACCGTCACACTGACGATGGTGATGTGCGTGGACACCAGTGTGGCCAGCACGATCTGCCACCATGAAAGGGCCAATAGGCCGTCTGAGAGAAATGCGAGTGAATGACTAAGCAAGTCGACCTTCTTTCTACAACGAGGTAGCGCCGATCCGGGAGCGTGTTACCACTAGCCTGAGGCCCCAGGCGGTCAGAGAGCGGACGCGCGCGGCATTGGATTCGGGTCGAACCGATTGCCACACATCGAGCGCGGCGAAAACAAAAGCGGTGGAAATGAACAATGTGAGTGGATTCATGCCGGTTGTCCTCCGAATGGGCGGCGGCGTGTGATCGCCGGCAAGGCTGGCATTGGCAATCCGGGCATGACTTTGCCGTCAGGCCACGTCTTTCAACGCCCGTCGCGTTCATGATGTCCAAAACCACATGACAAGTCGGTACGGTGCCGCACCGGTTGGCAATAAGTTATCGGCGCGGGATAGAGGTGATCAACGATGGACATCCTCGCCCAGATACCAGTCGGCAAGGAGCGCACGGAGCGCAGCACGGCGATCTGCCGGCCGACCACGGCGTGAGTTGCCGGCTAGGCATGAACGACAACCCAGCCAGCGGAGGGACGATTACGAATCAACGGATCCTTGAGATCAACGTCGTTTCATCTTGATCACGCGCGAAATCTGGCCGAGCGTAAAGCCGGTGTTCTGCACGTATTGTGCGTAGTCGCCCGGCGCGGTAAGCGATTTGTCCGTGACGTACTCGCCCATGTAACGAAACCGGTCAGTCGCCGTTCTGACAAATACAGGAAGCGGATCGGTCTGTCGCGCGAGCGTTCGGCCGGCCGCACGTGCTGCGGCACTGCTGTCGCAGACGATCACATCCGGCGCATGCGGGTTGAGATCCTGACGCAATCTCGCAGCAACGACCTTCCCGCCCTTCACCGGCAGGAATGCCTGTTTGCATCCTCCCGTCACACTATGAATCTCTTCCCGAGAATACTCTTTTCCAGCTTCAAACATGATTTTTCTCCCAAGAATGGCGCCTCGCTGTGGAGCAGCGGCGTCAAGCGGAGCGATGATATCGAGCAGCGCCTAAATCCTTCGTATAAAGCGCGAGCTTGCCGATAAAGAAAGCATGTCGGTTGAGCGGAATCACGAGCCATGCGCCAGAGATCACATGCGGTTGCATCCTGGGCTGCGCGCCTGGATATACCGCATTAACAGTACGCACCCTTCGGTTTTATAACTTCCTTATACGGTCGATGACAGAATCTCGAAATCGGAGAGCGAGGTTCCAGATGTTCTGGATGAGATGTCGTCAGTACAGGAAAATGGCAGCAGTGAATATCGAACATGCCGGTAGGAACAGAAGCGTAATCGTCGGCCGTCAGATCCAGCGCCGCTGGTGTCGGGGGCTTGTAGCTACTGCGAGTGTTTCTACGGTGCTGGCGATTGGCTCGGGGTTTACCACTGTCGGAGTCGCTATCTCCGTCGCCGCAATTTTGCCGTTCGCGTTCTTTTCGTAGACGGTTGCCGCAAGCGCTTGTAGGAATACGCCAAGGTGTACTGACGCCGCGAAACGCACGAAGTGTATGGATCGACCATACGCCGAGGATGTGTTTCTACGAGCGCTTGCGGCAGCGTTGCGCTACTCACTCGCGGCGAAGGAATCCGTAGCCCTGGCAGCGGTCCACGCCGCGAGCCGCCTGACTCCCGTTCGCCGGCATCATCGCGCAAGTTCCAGCACTCAATCCAGCCCGAATCGCCGCACAAACCAGGTTTTCATCAGATGCGTCAGCACGGCGTAACTCAGGAGGATCAGCACAAGGGCCGGCCAGTACGCCGACGGCAATGGAATGAAGCCCAGGAACGTGCCGAGCCACGTATAAGGTATGGCGATTCCCACGCCGGCGATGATGAGACTCGTCGCGATCAGCGCCGCACTTGCGCGACTCTGCAGGAATGGCACCTTCGAAGTCCGGATGATATGGATGATCAGCGTCTGGGTGAGCAGCGACTCCACGAACCAGCCCGTCTGGAACAGCGAAGGCTTGTCCCACGCGCCGAAGACATAAAGCATCATGAAGTAAGTCACATAATCAAAGATAGAACTGATCGGCCCGATCAGCAGCATGAACTTGACGATGTTGCCGATATCCCAGCGCCGCGGCACACGCAGGTACTCTTCGTCCACGTTGTCGGTGGGAATGGCGGTCTGCGAAAAGTCGTATAGCAGGTTGTTCGTGAGCACCTGGATCGGCGCCATTGGCAGGAACGGCAAGATGATGCTGGCGCCGAGCACGCTGAACATGTTCCCGAAGTTCGAACTGGCGCCCATCTTGATGTACTTGGTAATGTTGCCGAACACCTTGCGGCCTTCGAGCACGCCTTCGCCAAGAACGGCAAGGCTCTTCTCCAGCAGAATGATATCGGCGGACTCTTTGGCGATGTCGACCGCGCTATCAACGGAAATGCCGACGTCCGCAACCTTCAGCGCGGGCCCGTCGTTGATGCCGTCCCCCAGGAAACCGACGACATGTCCCTTCCGATGCAACGCGTCGATGATCGAGGCCTTTTGCGACGGCGATACTTTGGCAAAAACAGAAGCGGTTTCCGCCAGATCCGCCAACTGAGCGGGCGACAGTGTTTCGAGTTCCTTGCCAAGCACGACCCGGTCCACCGTGAGTCCAACCTCATGGCAGATCTTGCGGGTCACGATATCGTTGTCCCCGGTAAGAATCTTCACCTGCACGCCGCGCTCTTTCAACGTTGCGATCGCCGCCGCGGCCGTCTCCTTCGGTGGATCGAGAAACGCAATGTAGCCGAGCAATATCAGATCGGCCTCGTCGCCGACCGTATAGGTAGCCTGCTGCGGCGGCATCTCCTTATAGGCGACCGCGACGACCCGAAACCCGTCTGCATTGAGCGCAGCGGTGGCTTCTTTTGCCGCGGTGAAATTGCGTTCGTCGAGCGTGCCCATATCGCCGTTGATCACATAACGGGTGCACGCCGAGAAAATCTCCTCCACCGCCCCTTTGCAGATCAGGATGTGAGCACCGTCTCCCCGCGCGAGCACGACTGACATGCGGCGCCGCTCGAAATCGAACGGCATCTCGTCGATCTTGGTGTACTGCTCGTGTACCTTGAGTTGCTCATGAAGCTCCACATGCTTTAGCACGGCGACATCGAGCAGGTTCTTGAGACCCGATTGGTGCGCGCTGTTCAGATAGGCATATTCGAGCACCTGATCCGATTCGTCTCCGTGTAGATCCAGGTGGCGTTTGAGAATGATGCGGTCCTGCGTCAGCGTGCCGGTCTTGTCCGTGCAAAGAACATCCATCGCGCCAAAATTCTGGATCGCATTGATGCGTTTCACGATGACTTTCTTCCGCGACATCGCAATCGCACCCTTGGCGAGATTGACGGTCACGATCATCGGCAGCATCTCGGGCGTGAGTCCCACCGCCACCGCGACCGCGAAGAGCAACGCCTCGAACCAGTTACCTTTGGTCAGGCCATTAATGACGAATACGAGCGGAACCATCACCAGAATGAAAGCCATCATCAGCCAGGTGAATCGTGCAATGCCTTTGTCAAAGCTCGTCTCGACGCGTTGCGCGGCTATCAGGTCGGCGACGCGGCCGAAAGCCGTCCTGCCGCCCGTGAGCACAACGACACCGCAGCCGACACCGCTGACAACGGCACTGCCCATGAAACAGATATTCGGCAGGTCGAAATGCGTCTGCGCGGCGCCGCCGGAGGCATGCGCCACTTTCTCGAGCGGCATTGCCTCGCCGGTCAGTGTCGATTGATTGACGAACAGATCTCTCGCCGAGATCAGCCGCAGATCGGCGGGAATCATGTCGCCGGCCGACAACAGGACGACGTCGCCCGGCACGAGCTGCTCGATGGGAATGTCGACATGATCCGCTTCGGTTCCCGTTGTACGCCGGCGCACCGTGGCGGTCGTGCGCACCATCCGCCGCAGTGCATCCGCGGCTTTGTTCGAACGGTGCTCCTGAAGAAAACCGAGCGAAACGCTGAGCACGACCATCACCGCGATCATGATCGTGGCGCGTGAATCACCGAGGAAGTACGATGCGCCCGCCAGCGACAACAGCAGCAGGTTCAGCGGATTGACCGATCTGTTGGCGAGTTCACCGAGGATCGTGTGGCGCACTTCGTGAGCCACCTGATTGGAGCCGGTAGTACGTAAGCGCTCTGCTACCTCCTCGGCGGAGAGGCCGCTCGCCGCACTGTGCAGCCGCTGGAGCGCTTCGTCAGGTGAAACCCTCGCGAACTCGGTGAGCGTTTCGCTGCAGGTGGCCGACACGTGCACAGTGGCCGGCGACGGCGAACGTCGCAGCCAGGTCGTCAGGACCGGGATCATGGTGCGCATGCCATATTTGCCGTCGAGAAATATCATGGCCTGGTCGATCGGAAGTTGAACAACACCGGCGCCCTTCGTTTGCGGAAAAGGAGAGGTGAGGAAGAATTCTCGTGCGAATTCTTCCTCACCATCATGCACCCTGCACACGTCATATGCGGTTCTGCGGATGCTCGCGCAGGTCAATCGGCGCTCAGTTGACGTGTATCAACGAACGCTCCCGCGTGGCCACCGCTGTCAGGAAAGTGTCATATAGGCAGCCGAGACTGGGCGAGTTACCCAGACAACCGGCTGCCATGACGCAAAAGACCCAAGCAATCGCTGCAATGGGACAGCGCAGCCTGCTGCTGCCAGGCTGGATCAAGGCGGCGCTGTCTGCCAACGACCGCCTGAAGCTCTACCTGAGCGTGCTGCAGGTTGCATTCGCGCACGCTGAACATCCCGACCGCGAATTACCGGATCTGACTGCGGAACTTGTCGCCGCTCACGTCGACGCGCCCTGGCTTCGGGACATGCCGGCGAGCGCTTCGCTGGTCGACGGCACGCTGTTGTTGCCCGATCTCGCACGTCTCGTACAGCGTCTCGCCGAAGATCTGGAGACGATGGCGCGGCCGCTCCTTCAACCGGATGATCCGGCAAACGCGTTGCACACGCGTGTCCAGCACTGGCTGGACGAACTCGACACGCTGCGCGGCGAACGCCTTGGCCGCCCGCAATTGCAATCGCTGACGCGCGGCCAGCGAACCAATGGCGACGACAGCCTGCATTTGCTGGTGATGGACCTTCACCATGCGCTCAACCAGTTGGCGAGTACGCTCTCCAGCGAGGAGATCGACGGCGCGCACGTGTGGCAACTGCAACCGGCAGATCGCGCGCGCGTCGTCGCGTTCATGCGCGGGCTGAACCGCACGGCGCCGCTCAAATTCGACCATCCCGGGCTCGACACGGCCGCGACGCGTGACGGCGAGCGGCTGCTGGTGCAGAACGACATCGGCACCAATGATGTACATGTACTGGTCGTGCAGATCGAAGGCCTGACGATCACGCTGAGTTATTCGGATCTGCACCGGCCGCGCTTCGAGTTCTTCCAGGCGCTGCTGGTGCCTTATGGTGCGAAGTGGAGCGACCTGCAATCGAAGGTGAACGCCACGCTGAACGAAGGCGACGCCTACACGTTCGGCGTTGCACGCTTCGATTGCGCCGACGAGCGGGCGCTCGAAACCACGCTGGAAGGAATCGGATCACGCATCGTGTTCCTGATCGACTGGAACAGAGCCCGCAAGCGGCTGCTCTCGTTTGTCGACAAAGACCACGCCATCGAGGTCTTGCGCGAGGCAGTCCGGCTCGAAGCCGGCCACATGGCCTGGTTGAAGGCCGGTGGCGAAGAGCTCATCTACGCTGCCATGCAGGCCGTCGGTCAAGGGTCGTTTCGCATCGGCGACCGGCTCGACACGGTGCTTGGCGCGAACGATGCGCGAGCGTTCATGATCGAAGTGCTGCAGATGGCAAGCCACGCCCTGCTCAGCGGGCAACCCGTGGCGCTCGTCGCAGATCAGACGCGGTTGTTGCTCGCGCGGCGCGTGCACCAGCACAGCAGCGCGTTCGAACTGCTGGAGGAGCACGCAGGTTACTGCCATGCACTCGCGCAAGCGGTAAGCGACGGCCTGACGCACGACGTCATGTCCGCGCCGCCGGCGGGCGAGAACCCCGCGCAAGCACAGGCCGCCAGAGCCAAGGCATGGGAGCGGCAGGCGGACCATCTGGTGATGCGCGCGCGTGAGCAGGCGCAGCGTCAGCCTCGCTGGCAGCCGTTCAAGCACCTTCTCGAACTCTCCGACGACATCGCCGACGCACTCGAAGAAGCCGCGTTCCTGATGAGCCTGATCGCCGACGGTCATCAGCAAGGCTGGGACGGCAATGTTCACGAATCGCTGTCGCGCCTCGCACAAACCGTGCTGATGGCCACCCAGGAGCACGTCAAGTCGCTCGCTATTGCGCGCTGCCTCGGTAACGCAAGCGATACGATCGACAGCGATGCCTTTCTGGCCGCGTCGTGGAACGTGCTGCGTTCAGAGCGCCAGTGCGACGAACTGCTGCGCGCGGCACGCCGCGCCATTCTCGCCGTCGTACGCGACGCCGCCGCATTGATGCTCGCCCACGACCTCGCGAACACACTCGAACTGGCCTCGGATCGTCTGCTGGTGGCCGGTTACGCGTTGCGCGACGTCGCATTCGGTGAAACCGGAGCGAACACATGACAGCACTTCAACCTGACGCCGTTCAACTCTGGCCCGACGAGGTCTATCTGATCGGCTGCGACGGCGCACCGCGCGGCAATCCCGACCCGGCTGGCGCGTCGGCGGAAAAGGTCGGTTTCAAGGCCTACAACCTGCTGCGCATGGCTGAGCTCGACCTGCCGGTGCCGCCGGCTTTTGTGCTCGGCACGCACTACTGCCGCGATGCTCAGGCGCGCGAAACCGCGACTGCAAGCACGGTATGGGAACCCGGTCTGCACGAACTGGAACGCACCACCGGTCAGCGCTTCGGCGATGCACGCCAGCCGCTCCTGCTCTCGGTGCGCTCGGGCGCCCCCGTGTCCATGCCAGGAATGATGGATACGCTGCTTAACGTCGGCCTGTGCGATACCACGCTTGCCGGCATGCTCCGCCAGACCGGCAATCCCCGTCTGGTCTGGGACACTTATCGCAGGCTAGTTGCCAGCTACGGTGAACTGGTGGCCGGCGTGCCCTCGTCTATCTTCGAAGCGGAATACACCGCGTTCGCCGGGACACGCGACGAGCACGGACTCGATTTCGCCGAACTGCGCGAACTCACGCATCGTTGCCTCGCCGCCTATGAGCGCGCCGCCGGCCAGCCATTTCCGCAGGATCCGCAGGTTCAACTGGCGAATGCCATCGGCTCGGTGCTCGCAAGCTGGCAATCGGACAGGGCATGCGCTTACCGCAAACAGTGCGGTATCAGCGACGCAATCGGCACTGCCGTGACGGTGCAGACGATGGTGTTCGGCAATGCCGGCGGCCGTTCGGGCGCGGGCGTCGGATTTACGCGCGATCCGGTCAGCGGCGAGCCGAAGCTTTGGGTCGACTTCCTGTTCAACGCCCAAGGAGAAGATGTCGTATCGGGCCGGCGTAGCGCGCGCGGCCACGAAGAACTGGCCCAGGCGATGCCCGCGGTCTGGAAGGCATTGCAGGATGCCGCGACGCGACTCGAGCATGCGCTCGACGACATGCAGGACGTTGAGTTCACAGTGCAGGACGCGCGCCTGTACATGTTGCAGACGCGTAATGGCAAGCGCACGCCGCAGGCCGCCGCGCGGATCGCGCTGGATCTGCTCGACGAGGGCGTGATCAGTGCCGACGTGGCACGCGAGCGCACCGCCGCACTGAAACCCGCTGCATTGACACGCACGCGTATCGTGGCATCGGATGATCGCCCCTTGACGCCGCTCGCGCATGCCGCAAGTGCGAGCAACGGCGTCGCGGCAGGGGAAATCGCCTTCGACGAAGCACGCGCACGCACGCGCCATGCCGCCGGCGCATCGGTCGTGCTGGTGCGGCGCGACGCCGAGACCGACGACATCGCCGCGCTGGAAGTGGCGGCGGGTCTGCTCACGCAGCGCGGCGCACGCACCTCGCATGCGGCGGTTGTGGCACGGCAACTCGGCAAGGTCTGCCTTGTGGGCTGCACGGCGTTGCGCCTCGACGAGTCGGCACGCACGCTGCAATTGGGCGATACTGTCTTGCATGAGGGCGACGAAGTGACCCTCGACGGCAACGACGGTGCAATCTATGCGGGCACGGCACGCACGGTCGTCGAACCGATGAGCGAACTGCAGGCACGCCTTGAGCGGCTGCGCGCGCCGTAAGGCGGGCTGCGTGATTGGCGAAGCCGAAGCGATTGAGCGATTGGCGATAACGCCTTTTTCATCAACGGCGCCGCGCCCGACCGATAGCACCTTGACAAGAATCAAGGTTGAGCATTCCATCTGGTGAAACACTAACCCATGAAAGGCGAGATCTTTCGCCTGTGATCCAAAAAAGGAGTGTTGAATGTTCCCCGAATTTCGCGACCTGATTTCCCGCCTCAAAACCGAAGACGCTCATTTCTCGCGGCTCTTCGAACGTCACAATGAACTGGACCACCAGATCAGCAACATGGAAACGGGCGTTACCCCTTCCGACAACATCGCTATCGAAGCACTAAAGAAAGAAAAGCTTCAGCTCAAAGACGAGCTCTACGCTGTTCTGAAGAAAGCTTCCGCAGCGTAACCTGCGTTCCCCCGGTGATGAACTCACGTAGACACATCGTCGGGGAATGAAGTATCGAGCGGCACTCAGTGACTAACCGCACAGAGACCGCTTTGCGACTCTCTCCTTGATCCGGCCTCGAAAGCCCAATCGACTCAGTCCTGCGTATCCCCGGCACCGATTGTGTCCAACGACGCCAGGACATTCTCCGGCAACTGAAGATTCACGCTTTCAATGTTCTGTTCCAGATGCTCGACCGACGAGGTTCCGGGTATCAGCAGAATGTTCGGCGCGCGCTGTAGCAGCCATGCCAGGGCGACCTGCATCGGTGCCGCATCGCATCGATCCGCAGCGTCGCTCAGCGCATCGGCTTGCAGCGGAGAGAAGCCCCCGAGCGGAAAAAACGGGACATAGGCAATGCCATCTTCTGCAAGATGGTCAATCAGTGCGTCGTCGTTCCGGTGAACGAGGTTGTACATATTCTGCACGCACACAATGCTCGTAATCGCGCGGCCCTGCCCCACCTGCGTTGCGGTCACATTGCTCAGCCCAATGTGCCGGATCAAGCCTTTCGCCTGAAGCTCCGCGAGCGCCGTCAAAGGCTCTTCAATGTCGCCCTCGGTCGGTGCCGCGACGTCGAACATTACACGAAAGTTCACGACGTCCAGCGCATCGAGACCGAGATTGCGAAGGTTGTCGTGCACCGCCGACTCCAGTTCGGCCGCTGACGACGCAGCGTTCCACGATCCATCGCTACCTCGTCTGGCACCTACCTTCGTGACAATGGTCAGCGCATCAGGATAGGGATGAAGCGCCTCGCGGATAAGCTGATTTGTGACGTGGGGGCCATAAAAATCGCTCGTATCGATGTGGGTGATTCCTCTTTCGATAGCGGCACGCAGCACGGCTATCGCTGCGCCGCGGTCTTTCGGTGGGCCGAAAACGTGAGGGCCTGCTAGCTGCATCGCGCCGTAGCCCATGCGCGTAACAGGCAGATCGCCAAGTTGAAAAATGCCGGCCCGCGTAACTTCAGTCATTGATGCACTCCTTCTTTCGGGTTGTCGTTTCCGTAGCTGCGGGGTGTGCGGATAGAATACGAATAATCATTCAGATTGTGAATTCGCATATGCGGACCGATAACGGACAGGGGCTGAACGCCCGCAAACAGCCGCAACAGGCGCGCTCCCAGGCGACTGTGGACGCGATCTTCGATGCGACTATTCAGGTTTTGCTGGCTGAGGGGTTGCAGCGACTTACCACCATCCGCGTGGCGGAAAGAGCCGGAGTATCGGTTGGAACGCTTTACCAGTACTTTCCTCAAAAGCAGGCGCTTCTTTTTGCCGTGCTGCAGCGGCATCTGGAAAGAGTGGTGAGCGCGATGGAAAAAGCCGCTGCGTCAGCGCACCACGCTTCTTTGTCGGCAATGGTGAAGGCTGTGGTTGCGGCATTCGTAAAAGCAAAAACCGAGAATCTGGACGAATCGCGCGCCCTATACGCGGTTGCCCTCGAACTCGATTCACGCAGCTATGTTCGCGAAGTGGAGGCGCGCAACCGCGCGGCGCTGGAAGCCATGCTGAAGACGGCCTCCGATGCGGATTTTGACGACATTGCCATGACCACTTTCATGTTCATGGGAGCATTGGTCGGTCCCATACGTTTGCTGCTTGAAGCGAAGTCGCCGCAATCAATGATCCGGAAGTTTCGCGTTGAACTTGAATCGCTCTGTCTCGGGTATCTGGAACGGGAAGCGCATCCAAAGCGTTCAACGGATCAGACAGGATCCGCGTGAGTTTCGTCTAAGGCACGGCGCCCTGCGGCTCAAACATGAAAGGTCATATTCATGCGCGCGTCGCGGCGTTGTGCACCGCGGACGACGAAACCCCGAACAGGTTAATCCGGCGACCTCTGTCCGCTGTCATTCACGGATCACCCGACGCGCACAAGCAATCACGAAGACTTCGCGTCCCCGACATTGCGCGAAGCACATAGACGCCAGGCGGCCTTTGGCGCGGCGGCGGGCTCGACGGCGTGGCGCCACCAGCGTTCGCCGCGATGCGGCGCGCTCAGATCCAGCCGCTCGCCCATGCCGGGCGTCGACAGCGCGACACCGCGCACGAGAGCCAGCCCCATCACCCTTTCGAACGGCTCCTGCCAGTGGTGCATGGCGAGGTCGAAAGTGCCGTTGTGAATCGGCACGAGCCACTGGCCGCGCAGATCGATGTGCGCCTGCACTGTTTCTTCGGGCTGCATATGAACGTACGGCCACTGCTCGTCGTATGCGCCGGTCTCGACCAGCGTGACGTCGAATGGTCCGAGGCGCTCGCCGATAGTCCTGAACCCATCGAAGTAGCCAGTGTCGCCGCTGAAGAACACGCGCAGATCATCGTCGACTATCACCCACGACGCCCATAACGTGCTGTTGCCGTCGAACAGGCTACGACCCGAAAAGTGCTGCGCGGGCGTAGCGGTGAACTGCATGCCGTCCACCTCAGTGTCTTGCCACCAGTCGAATTGCCGTACCTTCGAGGCGTCGATGCCCCATTCGATCAACCGGTCGCCGACGCCGAGCGGTGTCAGAAACACGCCGGTGCTCTGCGCAAGCAAAAGCACGGTTTCGCGATCCAGGTGGTCGTAGTGGTCGTGCGAGAGGATCACGCCTCGTAGCGGCGGCAAATCGGCGAGCGCGATGGGCGGCGCATGAAAGCGCTTCGGGCCGAGATTGCGGAACGGAGAAGCGCGCTCGGCGAACACCGGATCGGTCAGCCAGAACTGGCCGCGCAGCTTCAGCAGCATCGTTGAATGACCGAGCCGGTAGAGGCTGCGGTCCGGTGCCGCGTCGAGTTGCGAACGCGTCAGCGCTTCGATCGGCAACGCGGCTGTCGGCACCGTGCCGCGCGGTTTGTTGAACAGCACGTTCCACACAATGCCCAGTGTCTTGCGCAGGCCTTCGGCGGGACGCGGCTTGACGTTGCGAAAGCGTTCGCCGTCATGCTGAGGTGAGTGGCTGGACAACGCGCGGCCGCGTTGCGCGGCGGTAAGGCCGAGCACGCGGCTGACAAAGGCGGGAAGCGACGTCATAAGGTAGGCGGTCCGGGGAAAAAATGTACACTCCGCAGTGTAGTTTATTTTCGAGAAAAGTAAACTGCCCGGTGTAAAATCTCTGTATGGAATCTAGTGCCATCCCTGCCATCCCTCAGCGCCTGACTGATCGTAAGCGTGTCGCCATTGTTAGCGCCGCAATCGAGGAATTCCTCGCGGCCGGCTACGACGCGACCAGCATGGATCGTATCGCCGCGCGCGCGAACGCCTCGAAACGTACGGTCTATAACCATTTCCCAAGCAAGGAAGCACTTTTCGCGGCGATTCTCCATCAACTGTGGGACGCGAGCCAGCAGGGCGATGTTCCCGCCTACCGCGCCGACGAACCGTTGCGCGCACAACTGCTCGACCTGTTGAGCCGCAAGCTTCGGTTGCTGAACGACGAGTCCTTTCTGTCGCTTGCACGTGTGGCGATCGCGGCCGGTATCCATTCGCCGGAGCGGGCGCGGGACATGGTTGCCCGCCTCGGCGAACGCGAGGAAGACCTGACCGTG
This sequence comes from Paraburkholderia dioscoreae, assembly GCF_902459535.1. Taxonomy (NCBI): domain Bacteria; kingdom Pseudomonadati; phylum Pseudomonadota; class Betaproteobacteria; order Burkholderiales; family Burkholderiaceae; genus Paraburkholderia; species Paraburkholderia dioscoreae. Next base: position 419,984 of record NZ_LR699554.1, on the reverse strand, counting down.
TGGGTGCGTGCCGCCGCCGCGGACGGCCGTCTCAAGACCGACGATCCGCTTTTCGCGGCGCTGCAGTTGCAGGCGCTGGTGAAGGGTTTTGCGTTCTGGCCGCAGGTGACGATGGGCCAGGCGCCGCTTGGCGAACGGGAACAAAGGCAGATCGCGGAATCGGCCGCTGATATGTTTCTCGCGCGATATGCGTGAGCGGATGTAACGCCGGCGAAGGCCGCTTTGCATCGAAGTCCGGCCGCACATACACAGTTAGCGGACACGAGATTTGTATCGTACAGGCTGAGTGCGCTACGACGCGCCGGTGAACCGCTTCAATCGCGACTTGAACCGCGCAAGCTCTTTGTCCGCGAGCACGTAATCGTTGCAGTCATGCAGGCGAGCGAAGGCGAGATCCAGAAAGGCTCGGACTCGCTTGGGCTGAGCAGTTCGGTTTCCGTAATAAAGATGCAACCCGATGTGCGCGCTCATATGCTGCAGGAGGACTGGCACCAGTCGTCCCGCCCGGACATGGGACGCAGCCGAGAAACTCGCGAGTTGTCCAATCACTTGCCCCGCGAGTACGGCTTGCACTTCAAGTTCGGTGTCGTTGGTCGCAAACGCGGGGGACATCTGCCGATGTTCGCGCTTGCCATCGAAGCTCAGGTACCAAGGCGCGACCTTGCCCGTGACGGGATGCCGGAACACGCTACAGCGGTGCGCCGCCAGGTCGTCCAGTGTCGATGGCGTTCCGTACGCTTCGAGATAGTCGGGTGTCGCGCACACAAGCATCTGGATGGGAATAGCTGTCGACCAATTACGCCCTCGCTGGCCGACGCCCCGATCCGGAAGCCGACATCGACGCGATCCAGCACCCAGTTGCCGATACCGTCATCGAGTTGGACATCCGGCTGAATACCGGGGTGCTCGCGACAGAACTCGTCGAGCAGCGGCATGAGGATAGCGGCGAACGACGATTTCGGCCCAACGGAGCGCATCTGCACATGTCGGTTGCCGACCCGCGTGGCCAGGTGTCTGGTGGTCACGTGGCGCGCGGTTGCATGATCCGCACAACCGCAGAGATATTGCTGGTGCTTCTTCCCGAATATCGCTTCTCCCGTGAGCGCGACCCGGGTTCAGGATTCATGGAACTTGTGATACGGAATGAACTACCCACGGATCACGCTCACCCCACACGTCCGGACAGCATCGACAAATAGTCATTTCGCCCCTGAACCGCTCTTCGAACCGACACCATCGCAGCGGTCTATTCCGGCATGGTCATCGGCCCCTTTCCCCTCAATTCGTGACGTTCGTCGCCGTTATACAATTGCCTGCCTCGATTCGCGACCTCCTACCGTAATGCGCCCCCATGCTGGCTAGCACCATTTCCGATGAAGACGCCGGTCCCTATTCCCCAACCGGGGCCAGCGGTCTCGCAATAACGCCGGCCGACATGGAATGCCGGGCGTTGACACGGATCGCGCGGTTTCATTTCGGCGTCGCAACCGCAATGGTCACGTTGCTCGACGCGCGCGGTCAGAGAATTCATGCCATCGACGGTTCGTTACCCCACATGCTGCCTCCGGACCTGTCCGGTCCGCCGTTCCAGGCAAGCGCAAAACCGGACCGGACGGTCGTGGTGCCGGATACATGGGACGACGAGCGTTTCGGCGGCAAGGCACGCGACCTTGCTGTGCGCTGGCCGCGCTTTTACGCAAGCTGTGGAGTAACAGGCGCCGACGGGCGCCATCTGGGTGCGCTGTGCCTGCTAGACGATTTACCTCACAGCCTCGATGACGCACAACGGGAATTCCTGCGCGAATTGGCCGGGATGGTCGCCCACGGACTCGAACGCGCGCACGCAATCGCAACGCTGCGTAACCGCGTCGAAGAACTGGAGACAGGCGGCGAGCTCATGACGTTGGCGCTTGCCGGCAGCGGGACCGGTATCTGGGATCGCAATGTCGTCACCGGCACAATCGACTACTCGCCGGCCTGGAAGGCCATGCTCGGCTATGAGGGGCACGAGCTGAGTAACCGGATGGAAGACGCTTATCTTCGTTTGCATCCGGATGACCGCGCATACGTCCATGCAACGATGCAGAGCCACTTCGAGAACAGGACCGACAGCTACGTAGTCGAGCATCGGATTCGTTGCAAGGACGGCAGCTACAAGTGGATCTGCAGCCGCGGCAAGGTGGTCGAGCGCGGCAGCAACGGTCACGCAATGCGCATGGTCGGCACGTCGACCGACATTACCGCGTTGCGGGAGATGGCCGCGCAGCTACAGCAGTCCATCGAGATGGTCACGAACCTGACCGACGAGGTTCCGGGCATGGTCTTCCAGTACAGGCGAATGCCCGACGGGCTCGCCTTCTTCCCTTACACGAGCGAAGGCATTCGCGATATTTACGAGCTGACGCCGCAGCAGGCTGCGACGGGCGCGGCGACGATCGACGCACTGATCGATGCACGCGATCTGGCCGCATACCGGGAATCGCTTGAAGAATCGGCGGCAAGTCTGTTGCCGTGGCACCTGGAATACCGGGTACGGCTGCCGCGGCAAGGCTTGCGCTGGCGGCAGGGCGATGCCCGGCCGCGGCGGCTGGACGACGGCAGCACGCTCTGGCACGGCTTCATCACCGATGTGACGGATCGCAAGCACATCGAGGCCGAGCTACAGGAGTTGGCAACCATCGATTTCCTGACCCAGTTGCCCAATCGCCGCCACTTCATGATGCAAAGCGAAGCGGAGTTGGCGCGCATCCGGCGTGCCGGCGGTCGCGTAGCCGCCGTGCTGATGTTCGATCTGGATCACTTCAAGGCGCTCAACGACCGCTGGGGACACGCAGCCGGCGACAGCGCGCTCAGCCACTTCGCCGCACTGTTACGAGCCGAAGTGCGTGCCGGCGACATCGTGGGCCGGCTCGGTGGTGAGGAATTCGCAATGGTGCTGCCCAATACCGATACCGACGCCGCCATCGCACTCGCTGGACGCGTTCAGCACCGCACCGCGCGAACCCCCTTGCAGCATGGCGATGAGCACCTCGCGCTAACCGTGAGCATCGGCATCGACATAATGCGGGTAACCGATATCGGCGCCTACCAGTCGCTGTCTCGAGGCGACAAGGCACTGTATCGAGCGAAAGAACGGGGACGCAACCGGATCGAGATTTATGGCGACCAGTGCGGCTCCATATCCATCAAACAGTCATAAATAAGCATTGCGGCCAACGGTCTGCCCATAAGCAGGAACGGACTGCTCAAAATCCGGCAGCCGAAAGGCAGTGCCGGATGCCATGCGCAGTAAAGCCCATGCCAGGCAACCGAACAACCGTCCACACAGAGCCGGAAAAACCCGGACGGCCCGCGCTCGTTGTGAAAACGAGTGCGCGGCCGTCCGCGACAGAACCGTTGCGCGTCACTTGCGCTTCAGTTGCGAGATGTCCCGTACCGCGCCGCGATCAGCGGACGTGGCCAGCGCCGCATAAGCCTTTAATGCCTGCGACACCACGCGTTCACGCGCCGCCGGCATCCACGCCTTGTCGCCGCGTGCCTCCATAGCGTCCCGGCGGCGCGCCAACTCCTCGTCCGACACCACCAGGTGCATCTTGCGCTTCGGAATGTCGATCTCGATCACATCGCCCTCTTCCACCAGGCCGATCGTGCCGCCTTCGGCCGCTTCCGGCGACGCGTGCCCGATCACCAGCCCGGACGAACCGCCGGAGAAACGGCCGTCGGTGAACAACGCACAGGTCTTGCCCAGGCCTTTCGATTTCAGATACGACGTGGGGTAAAGCATTTCCTGCATGCCGGGGCCGCCCTTGGGACCTTCGTAACGGATCACGACCACGTCGCCAGCCACAACCTTGTCGCCCAGAATGGCTTCGACAGCGTCGTCCTGGCTCTCGAACACGCGCGCACGCCCGGAGAAAACCCATTGCGATTCGTCGACACCGGCGGTCTTGACGATACAACCCTTGTCCGCCAGGTTGCCGTACAGCACGGCGAGGCCGCCGTCTTTCGAATACGCGTCCTGTTTGCTGCGGATACAGCCGGTCTTGCGGTCGGTATCCAGCGAGGCGAACGTGGCTTCCTGGCTGAACGCGACGGTGGTCGGAATGCCGCCCGGCGCCGCGCGGAAGAACTTCTGCGCTTCCTCGCCCGCGCCGCCGGCGATGTCCCATCTGGCGATCGCGTCGCCCAGTGTGCCGCTATGCACGTTGCCGCACGACAGATCGAGCAGGTCCGCGCGCGCCAGTTCGCCAAGAATGCCGAGGATGCCGCCGGCCCGATGGACGTCTTCGATATGGTATTTGTCGGTGGCGGGAGCGGCCTTGCACAGGCACGGCACTTTGCGCGAGATGCGATCGATGTCGGACATGGTGAAATCGACGCCGGCTTCCTGCGCTGCCGCCAGCAGATGGAGCACGGTATTGGTCGAACCGCCCATAGCCACGTCGAGCGCCATCGCGTTCTCGAACGCCTGTTTGCTGGCGATGCTGCGCGGCAGGACCGACGTGTCTTCTTCCTGATAGTAGCGGCGGCACAGGTCCACCACCAGGCGGCCGGCCTGCTCGAACAGACCTTTGCGCCATGCGTGCGTGGCGACGATCGTGCCGTTGCCCGGCAACGCCAGACCGATCGCTTCGGTCAGGCAGTTCATCGAGTTCGCGGTGAACATGCCCGAGCAGGAACCGCATGTCGGGCAGGCGCTGCGCTCGATTTCGGCGACTTCCGCGTCGCTGACCTTCGAGTCGGCCGCCTTGATCATCGCGTCGATCAGGTCGATCTTGGTGATCACCTGGCCGTCTTTCGGCGACGTAACCTTGCCCGCTTCCATCGGACCGCCGGAGACGAACACGACGGGAATGTTCAGGCGCATGGCGGCCATCAGCATGCCCGGCGTGATCTTGTCGCAATTGGAGATGCAGACCATCGCGTCGGCGCAGTGCGCGTTGACCATGTATTCCACGGAATCGGCAATCAGTTCGCGCGACGGCAGCGAATACAGCATGCCGCCGTGACCCATGGCGATACCGTCGTCCACGGCGATGGTGTTGAATTCCTTGGCGACGCCGCCGGCCGCTTCGATTTCCTTCGCGACCAGCGCGCCCAGGTCGCGCAGATGCACATGGCCCGGCACGAACTGCGTGAACGAGTTCACCACCGCAATAATCGGCTTGCCGAAATCGCCGTCCTTCATGCCGGTGGCGCGCCACAAGGCGCGCGCGCCGGCCATGTTGCGACCATGAGTCGAAGTTCGTGAACGATATTCAGGCATCTGTATCCTCAGGTATTGGGGGTCGTTTGAATGTGAATTGCACTCCAGCGCGGCCCCGCCGGTGCCCGTTACGGGCAGTGATGGCTCGCGCAAACGCGCGGTGGTGCGATGGGAATGGACGAATAGTGCGAGAGCGCGAGTAAGACGTCCAATATATTTTTCCGGTGCAATTAGGTCGAAAAATATATTAGTTCAAGCGGATCAGCTTGGGGAGGCGTGTATTCGAGCACCTGCGTGCCAGATTTCGACTCGTATAAACTATGCCGATGTCCCAAGAAATCGATTACCTCAACCCCGCCCTTCCTCCTGGCCTCCGACGCGTATCGATGCCCGTGGTCGACGCGACCCCCGCCACGCTCGATGGCTTTGGCAGGCTTGTGACAGACCCGAGCGAGTGCCCGATCGAGATCGTGCAGTGGCCCGCGGTGGGAACAAGGCCCATCGACTCTGGAACCGGTGACGAGGCCGGCACGACCGAAGGGACATTTGTGAGCGAGTGGCGCGGAGATATTCTCTACGGCCGAAACGAGGCCGTGGGCGGTCACTACATCCTTGCGTACGCAAGGGAGCCTGAAGCTGCCCGCGACGACCACGCCAATGCACCGGAACGCATGCTGCTCTGGCACGCGAACTACCACCCGGACGGCGGACAACTGTTTTTTCCTCTCGATCATCTTCCGTTCTACGTTCCACTCGCATTGCCGGGGGACGACATTACGCCGGAGAAGTTCGTGTGCTTTCGCTTCGACGGCCAGCAGGGTCTCTACATCCACCCAAACATCTGGCACGAAGGTGTGTTCACTCTTCGAGGGACGCAGCGGTTCTTTGACAAGCAGGGCGCAGTTCACGCGCGCGTTTCTGTCGACTTTGCCCGCGAGTTTGGCTGTCTTCTCGAAGCGCCGATCGCCAGCGGCGCCTGAGCGTCCGGTTGGGGCGGCGATCCTCGCGCGAGAGGATGTTACCCAAGTGGAGCAGTCATCGATTTAACAACGCATTGGGCCCGTGCGCCGGCTACATGCCGGACCTAGAGCTTGAAAACACTAACCGCTGTATGCAGTTTCTTCGCCTGATCGTCCAGCGACTGCGCGGCGGCTGCGGCCTGTTCCACCAGCGCCGCATTCTGCTGGGTGACTTCATCCATCTGCGTGACTGCTTGCCCGACCTGATCGATACCCTTGCTCTGCTCGTCCGAGGCCGCCGCGATCTCGCCCATGATGTCCGTCACCCGCTTGATGCTGATCACAATCTCGCCCATTGTGCTGCCCGCCTGATCGACCAGCTTTGTGCCCGTTTCGACCTTGTTCACGGAAGTTTCGATCAGCGTTTTGATATCCTTGGCCGCTGCGGCCGAGCGTTGCGCGAGCGTGCGCACCTCGGTGGCCACCACGGCGAAACCCCGGCCATGTTCGCCTGCGCGTGCGGCTTCCACGGCAGCATTGAGTGCGAGGATATTGGTCTGGAACGCGATCCCGTCGATCACGCCGATGATGTCGGCAATCTTCGCCGAGCCGGCGTTGATCTCTCCCATAGTCGCGACCACCTCGGCCACCACGTCGCCTCCCCTTACGGCAATTGTGGCGGATGACTGTGCCAGGCCATTGGCCTGCCGGGCATTCTCCGCGTTCTGCCGCACCGTGCCGGTCAACTGCTCCATGCTCGCCGCCGTCTCCTGAAGCGAAGCGGCCTGCTCTTCGGTGCGGCTCGACAGATCGACATTGCCTGCGGCAATCTGCTTCGAGGCCGTGCTCACCGATTCCACCGAGTCCCGTACAGCGGCCATCACCTCTGCGATCCGGGCCATCAGGTGATTAAAGGCGACCGCCGTCTGGCTGATTTCGTCCTTACCCTCAACCGATGCACGCTGCGTCAGGTCGAGTGATTCACTCGCCTGCTGCAACGTCCCCTGGATTCCGCCCAGCGCTCGCTGGATCGAACGGGACAACAGGAAAATCCATCCGACCACAATCGCCATTGCAACCACCAATACCGTGATCACCGTCCCGACCGCATTCGTGCTGGTGCGATCGGCGAGTTCCGCAGCCTGCTGGCCCCGCTTGCCTGCTTCGGTGATCGTTGCCTCGATCGATGCAGCAAGCGGCTGAAAGTCGGAATGATAGAGCGAGGCGACCTGATCGTTGGCCGCTTTGGGATCGCGGGCGGCCAGTTCGATTAACTGACGCGACTTCTGATCATAAGCGTTCCATTGCGCGCGCAGTATCTTGAGCCTTGCTTGCTGATCGGGAGATTTGAACAGCGGGTCAATGATCTCAGCCCATTTGCCGATGTTCCGTTCCGCGTCGGCAAAGATCTTTTTAGTATCCTCTGAAGCCGGATCGAGCTCGACTGTAGAGAGCGCGCTTGCCTTGATTTCCGTCAGGCCGCGTACCTGCGTCTCCCGGCGATGCGAGGCCGCCTGCGCATCGTTCACGGCGTTGAATCCGATTGCCGTCACAGCGATACCGCCCCCAATGGCGATCAGCACGACGAGCATCAGAATCCGGAGTTTTGTTTTGATTGTCATGGTAAGTCGTAGCGAAACTTCAATGATGGCAGCCAGTGGAATCTGCTCAGTACATGATCCGTTGACGGCACATGCATGTTCCTGCTGGTCGGTCCGAGCGGACGAGGTCTCCTTGCTAACGGCCAAAGGCCCGTTTAATTAATGCCCAATTAGCAAAAGACGTTTCTTGAGATGACGGGTTATGGCTTGCGTAGCGTTGCGCTAAGCGCTGTCGTTAGCCAATGCGAGATCGTGTTTCAGGAAAGCGCCGCCGTGTGGCCAACAGCGGATTGCCAATCGACTTCTATACCGTCGGCGCAACACCCAACACGTGTTCGACGAAAGCGACGAAGGCACGCGCTTTCGTCGTCGCTGCCTGTTACAGCCACGGCGACTTCGGCGCGTCGTCGCGGCTGAACGACCAGGACTCGCTTCCGCCTCGCAGCCAGTACACGATCGCCTGATGGCGGCTCAGGTCGGCCGGTGTTGTCGGAATACCCGCTTCGGCGAAATACCGCGGCGCGCCGACAACCAGCCGACGTCCCCTCACAATGCGTTTCGCGGCCATGGTCGAATCGTCAAGCGTGCCCATGCGAAGCGCAACGTCCACGCCCTGTTCGAGCACCGCCATACGGTCCATGTGTTCTTCTCCTGCGAGCCGTGAAAGAAGCCAGGATATCAGACCCGGCTTCGACGCTCAGCCGGCAACGTACCGCTTCGACAGTGCTTCATAGAGCGGCGGAGCGAACAGCCTCGACACCTGGCTGGCGATCAACGCTGTCGCCATCAGCGAAAGCACCAGCGCGTGCCCGTTGATCATCTCGATCACAATGACAAATGCCGTGATAGGACTCTGCGTAACCGCAGCGAGATAACCCACCATGCCGAGCGCGATCAGCATGGGTAACTGCATCTGCCCGAACACGAGATGCAGCGCGTTGCCGATGCCCGCGCCGATGGCCAGCGAAGGTGCGAACAGTCCCCCGGGCGCGCCGGGCAAATACGAGCCGATCATCGACGCCATCTTCAGAATCGGGTAACTCGCGCCCAGCCTCGAACTTCCCTCGAGCATGCCGCGTGCTTCCGCATAACCGCTGCCGAACGTATGACCGCCGGCGGCAACGCCGATCACCGCGATAACCAGCCCGCATGCGGCACCGAAGGCCACCGGATGTCCTTTCCGCCACACTACGAGGCGTGCCGGCATCCAGCGGTCCGTGTTCAACAGCAGCCAGCAGAACGCGCCGCCCGCAACACCTGTGACCGCGCCCAGCATGACCGCGGCAATGGCGAGCATATCCGGAAAGTGCCCGTCGATATCGATCGTGCCAAAGTATGTGTAATTGCCCTGCAAGCCGAGCGAGACGATGCCCGCAAAGATGATCGCAGTGATCAGGACGCCGCTGGTTCTCTGTTCGAAGCTGCGCGTCAGTTCCTCGATCGCAAAGACGACCCCTGCGAGAGGCGCGTTGAATGCCGCGGACAGTCCGGCAGCGGCGCCCGCCAGGGCCAGATTGCGCTCGAGCGCCGCGCCCCGAATACTGCGCAAACGCGCCGGATAGAATCGCCGCAAGCTGAACATGAGCGCGGCACCCACATGGATGGTCGGCCCTTCGCGGCCAATGGTGAAGCCGCCCAGAATCGACAGGAACGACACGGCGATCTTGCCGATCAGAATGCGCATGTTGAGCAGACGGGGGCCCAGCTCGCGCCCTTCATGCAGGGTCGCAATAACCTGCGGAATCCCGCTGCCTTCAGCGCCCGCGAACCAGCTCCGCGTGATCCACACGCCGAGCGCTGCGACCGCCGGTGTAAGGAACAACGGCAACCACCAGAACGAAGTCGTATAGCGCAAAAAGGTGGCGTAGCCGAAATCCACCAGCTTCGCGTACATGACGGCGACAAGCCCCGTTGCGATCGCGCCGAGCCAGAAGATGCCGTAGTGCAACCAGAGGCGTCTGATGCGCAGGATCGTGCGTCGGTCAACAAGAGCATGGAGGTGCATCGGGATGTCGTCGCGTGGAGGCAAATAAGGCACATTGTGACATATATGTGCTGCCCACCGGTTCGACACGCATGCGCGCGACGTAAAGGGCTATTTCGCCGTATCGCCGAACACCCAGCCGAACGAGCCGTAGTGCGCCTTGTGCTCTGCCGCGAGTTTAAGCAGACAACGCTCCCCCTTTGGCGTCAGGTGCACCTGCACCTGACGCCGATCGCTCGCGTCGGCCTTTCGCGTCACCAGACCGGCCGATTCGCAGCGCGACACGAGCGCAGCCGTGCCGTTCGGTGCGGCCTGCAGACGTTCCGCCAATTCACCGACGGTGGCCCACCGCCGCCCCGCGAACCCGCGCACATGCAACAGCAACTGATACTGGAGCGTGGTGATTCCTGCCGCGTTGGCGATCTCTTCCGACACGCGCAAGAACTTGCGCAGTTCGTAGCGGAATACCGACATGGCTTCCAGTTCCTGTTTTCCGGGGAGGTCATTTCCGGATTGCGTGCCTGAACTCATTAAAACTCCAGATCGGTTGTGGAGGCGGCTGCGGCGTGTCGTTGCCGGTAGAGCCGCAGTCATGAGCGCGGATCATACACACGACTTCGCCGACGGTTGCCGAGTGCCGATACCCGATACGCGTAGTGACCGCAAGTGATGGACGCCGCTACCCGAAAACCCGCGCCCATGCCGCGCGAAGTCGACGCGCGCGGTCCTCGAAGAGATATGACGCGGCCAACGTCAGAAGACCGGAAATCGCACCTGTCACGATGTGCTCCACATAGGGGATCCGGTAGTGGCTCTCATGCGAGTAAAAATCGCCTATCGTTGTCAGCAAGCCGACAATTAGCGCATTGCCATATCGACGCCTGTAGAACCCGGCCGCGGGCGTGAAAGTCAGAAGTACAGCCAGAAGGCCGGTCAGCAGACCGGTCTGTAATGCAATTGTCCAGTGCGAGAGACTCATGATATTGGCCCAGCTGCCCGGCATACAGGTCATGCACGCGCTGGTCGGCTGCCAGAAGCGCTGGACAAACAGTTTCATGCGCTGCTTCCATTCGCTTGACATTCAATGCCCTCGTCACCGTCAATACCACCGGGTGTTTCATCCATGTGTCCGGATGACTTTCAGCGCTTCGGCCGGCCCGCGCCGCGCCGGCCAGCCGCGTCGCCATCACCAGGATTCAGACCGGAAAGATTGGCGAGCCGGCGCGAAATGCAGGAATGAATTAAAACATTCGGCTTTCATGAAGTTCGCGAGGCAAAGAAAGTATAGACATCAGCGTGCATTCTGAAAGATACCGACCGTGGACCGTGGAAGGCACCGACCGAAGTTTTCCCGGCGATGCTCCCGCGTTGCCGCCTGCCAACAAGCAACGGCAGGCTCAACGCCGCCACGAACCGTGGGGCAACTCCACATCCCGCTTCGCTTCGGCCAGCTTCTCCAGAACACCGGCACGGTTCAGCCGAACGCAATAGACAGGCTTCGCCCGTTCGAAGCGCCAACTCCCGGACAGCGAGCCGGCATCGACAGCATCGAAGCCGAACTGATCGAGAATGCCGGCTACCACCTGCTTTGCCGCCAGGTCGTCCCCCGCCATTGGCAACGCACGTCTGTGCGGCGTTCCAGCCGGCGTGCCATCGGTTTCGAAATCTTTTGCGAGAATCGCATTGAACGCCTTCACCAGCCGCGCTCCGTGCAAATGGCCCGCCATCAGTTCGCTCGTGGTCATAGCGTACTGGTCCAGCACGTCGATATGGCCATCGCGGTCGGGATAGTAGTTGCAGGTGTCGATCACTATCTTCCCTTCCAGTTCCGCTGCCGGCAATGCGGGATAGCTGCGAAGCGGCACCGCCACCACCACCACGTCGCCGAATGCCGCAGCCTCCCGCGCCGTTCCGACGCGACAACCGATCGCCGCCGCCGTGCTCATCAGCGTTTCCGGCCCTCGCGAATTGCTGATCATGACTTCGTACCCGCTCTGTTTTGCCAGCGTCGCCATCGCCCTGCCAATAAATCCCGCACCGAGAATACCCATCTTCATTTTCGATCTCCTATCGAATTCGCCGAGCGGCGCCGTTGACCGCGCGGACAGCGCAATAACTATGATTGAAAACCCGAACGAGATAAACGATGATTCCGGTTCGCCTGTAGAAACTATGAGTGGGGAATCATGGACCGTCTGACCAGCATGGCTATCTTCGTGAAAGCCGCCGAAAGCGGCTCGTTCGCGGCGGCGGCTCTCGCCTTCGGCATCTCGTCGCAAATGGCTGGACGACATGTGATTGCGCTCGAAGAGCGGGTCGGCGCGCCGCTGCTCGCCCGCACAACCCGCCGTCAAAGCCTGACCGAAATCGGCCAGATCTTCTATGAACGCTGCAAGGCCCTGCTCGCGGACGCCGAGGCGGCGGAATCGGTAGCGATGGATTTCTCGGCGTCGCCGCGCGGGCGGCTACGTGTAACTGCCCCGGTCACATTTGGATCCTGTTGCCTTGCGCCGTTGATCACGCGCTATCTTCGCTCGAATCCTGAGGTCCAGGTTGATCTCACGTTGACGGACCGGTTTGTGGATCTCGTCGATGAAGGTTATGAAGTGGCGATCCGGCTCGGCCCTCTGTCGGATTCTTCGATGATCGCAAAACCGCTAATGCCGTATCGACTGCTCGCCTGTGCTTCGCCGGCCTATCTGAAGGAACGTGGCGAACCCAGAACGCCGGAGGCGCTCGCGAGGCATGAATGCCTGGGGTTTTCTTTCACGTCGCTTCCGCCGTACAACGAGTGGGTGTTCGGCAGCGCGCGCGGCAAACATGCTGTGACGGTCACCGGGCGCTTTCACGCGAACGATACGAAGGCCCTGATTTCCGCGGCGATCGACGGCTTCGGCATTGCTCTCGCACCGGAAATCGCAGTCAAGGACGACATTGCCGCGGGCCGGCTCGTGCGCCTTCTGCGCAAGTACGAGGCGCCTGAACGGCCAATGCACGCGCTGTTTACCGCCAGGCGGCCCACGCCGAAATTGCGCGCCTTCATTGACCAGGTGGTCGCGGAATTCGGGCCGTGAGATAGCGGGAATTCCGGCCGACAACGACTGCATCTCGCGCAAAGCTGCACGCCGTTGATCGATTTACTTCTCTCGCCCCGATACCGACGCAAGATACATACGAACGAGTTCGCGGACCTCGGCAAGGAGCATGGCTCGTGCTGCGGGCTCTTCGCTGGCGGTACTGACCACACCCTTGAGCATGTGGATCAGTACGACCGCCATGACCTTCGCCTTCGCCTGCTTCAGGCCGGGAACCGCTTTGCGCAAGATGTCCGCTACTCCGCCGCGCATGGTTTCGCGAAACCGCGCACGTTCGTCGGCATTGCCGCCGCGCGCGTCCACGAGGGCGGCCGCAAAGCTTCGCTGCGACTGAAGTACGAGCATGAAGTCGACAAACGAGTCCGCCACGCTTTCGAGCGTCATGTCGGGCACCTGTTGCGCCATCTCGGCAAGTGCATTTTTGACATGCAGCGCGTAGCGGAGCAACAGCGCGTCGGCGAGCGCTTCCTTCGACGGAAAGAATCGATAGAGCGAGCCGATTGCGGTGCCGGAGCGGGCCGCGATCTCGGTCATCGTGGCTGCGTCATAACCCTTTTCCGTGAACACGGCGACCCCGGCCGCCATGATCGCCGCGACGCGCTGGCGCCCCTTCTCTCCTTTCGGTTCGGTAGCGCGCGCAGCGTCTGGGGCAGGCTTGGGCGATGTCATTCAGATTGACCAATATTTGAGGATTTGAGAGTAATTCCTCGCATATTATCACGTCATGATAGACGGGCTCTATTTCAATTTCTCTGCCTTCTCTTATGGATAATTTTAGTTTCGTTGACACACTCCAATGTGATCTCTATTCTATTTGAGAGGATATCCTCTCAAATATTGCAGACACGACGATCCGATCACAGTCCGTCAACCACTTTCATTTTTCAACCAACATCGAGGTAATCAAATGCAGCAGGTCTGGCTGTTTCTCGCCGGGGCGCTTCTGTGCAACAGCGTTCCACACCTCGCTTCCGGATTGCAGGGGCTTCCCTTCCCCACGCCCTTTGCCCGGCCGAGAGGTGTCGGAAATTCTCCGCCGTTGGTCAATGTGCTTTGGGGATTTGCCAACCTCGTCATCGGGCTTCTGATCGTGGCGCGCCATGCGAACACGTTGGAGATTGGCCTGAATGCGGCAGCCGGACTCGCAGGCGCCCTTGCCATCGGGATCTTCCTCGCGCTCCATTTCGGTAAAGTGCAACGAGACAGGCTGCTGGACTGAGCGCGACAATCGGCAAATAGCTCCTTCCGCCCTCTATCGGATCCGATCGATCACAGCAACGGCAGCGTCAGTCTGATGTGTTCCGCGAATGCCGTGATCAGATGGGCGGGACGCTTGCGCTCGAACTTCAGCGTAATGCCAATGGTGGGCAACGGCGGAAGCGCCGGATCGCCATTGAGTATGTGAAGATCCGCGGCAACGGCAGTCTGCGTGATGACGGCAAACGCCTGCCCCGAGCGGACCAGCGCCGTCAGACCGGCCAGACTGCTGCTCGCATAGGCAATGCGGTAGGCCCTCCCCGCGCGTCGCAGCGCTTCGCACGCCGCCACATGGTCGAGCGTGTCGGGATCGGAAACCGCCAGCGGCAACGGGTCGAAGTGGGCGGAATCCATTCCCGGACAGCCGACCCAGACCAGCGGTTCGCGACGGATGATGTCGTCATCCGTCGCGTTCTCCGGCAGAGAAATCATCGCAAGATCCAGCGCATGCATCTCCAGTTGTTCAAGCAGGCGCGGAGTGGGGGCGCAAACGACCTCCACCAGCGCATGAGGGTGTTGGCTCGAGAACTGCCGCAGCAGATGCGGGAGGAAAACGGCGGCGTAGTCGTCCGGGCAGCCGAACCGGATCGTCCCCGAAAGCCCTTTGCCGGACAGATCGGCCATTGCCTCGTCGTGCAGTCGCAGAATACGCTGGGCGTGAATCAACAGGCGTTCGCCGGGGTTCGTCAGCACCACGCCGCGACCCGTGCGCTGGAACAGCGGCTGCTCGACGATTTCTTCGAGGCGCTTCATCTGCTGACTCAGCGCGGACTGGGTCCGGCCGATCCGGCTGGCCGCGCGGCTGAGTGCCCGGACTTCGGCAACCACGATAAACGAACGCAGCAAATCGATTTCGAGTGAAAGACTCAAGATATTAGGCCCACTTCTATCTGCCATAAGAACTATTAGGTTCTATGAAACCAGAGAGCCCTCTAGACTGCAAGTATTCCCGCCACAGTCAAGGAGAAGCACGGTGTCCCTGAACAATGACGCAGCGTTCTGGCGCAACGCCAGGCAGCACCTTATCCGCTACGGCGGTACTTTCGAGCCGATGATCATCGAGCGCGCACAGGGCAGCTTCGTCTATGACGCGGACGGTCGCGCGATCCTGGACTTCACCTCGGGGCAGATGAGCGCGGTGCTTGGGCACAGCCATCCGGACATCGTGTCGGTCATCAACGAATACGCCGGCAAGCTCGACCACCTGTTCAGCGGCATGCTTTCGCGGCCCGTGGTCGATCTCGCGACCCGCCTGGCTGAGATCACGCCTGACGGA
The DNA here is from genome assembly GCF_902459535.1 of Paraburkholderia dioscoreae. NCBI lineage: Bacteria > Pseudomonadati > Pseudomonadota > Betaproteobacteria > Burkholderiales > Burkholderiaceae > Paraburkholderia > Paraburkholderia dioscoreae. The sequence continues at coordinate 404,606 of NZ_LR699554.1, read as the reverse complement.
CTCGACCGGGCACTGTTGCTCAGTACGGGAGCGGAGTCGAACGAGGCCGCCATCCGCATGGCGAAACTGGTCACCGGTAAATATGAAATCGTCGGTTTCGCGCAGTCGTGGCACGGCATGACAGGCGGGGCGGCATCCGCAACCTACAGCGCCGGTCGCAAGGGCGTCGGTCCGGCTGCCGTCGGCTCGTTTGCGATCCCCGCTCCGTTCCCGTACCGGCCGCGTTTCGAGCGCAACGGTCAATACGATTACCTGGCGGAACTGGACTACGCATTCGACCTCATCGATCGTCAGTCGAGCGGCAACCTCGCGGCCTTCATTGCAGAGCCGATTCTCAGTTCCGGCGGAATCATCGAGTTGCCGGAAGGCTACATGGCTGCGCTGAAGCGCAAATGCGAGGAGCGCGGCATGCTGCTGATCCTCGACGAAGCGCAAACCGGCATCGGTCGCACCGGCACGATGTTCGCCTGTCAGCGCGACGGCGTCACACCCGATATTCTCACCCTGTCGAAAACGCTCGGCGCCGGCCTGCCGCTCGCGGCCGTCGTGACCTCCGCACAGATAGAAGAGCGGGCTCATGAATTGGGTTACCTGTTCTATACGACCCATGTGTCCGATCCGCTTCCCGCAGCCGTCGGTCTGCGGGTGCTGGATGTGGTCGAGCGTGAAGGGCTGGTTGCGCGTGCGAACCTGATGGGCGAACGACTCAGGCGCGGCCTGCTGGACCTGATGGAACGCTTCGAGTGCATCGGCGACATTCGCGGACGAGGGCTGCTACTCGGCATGGAGATCGTCAAGGACCGCCGCACGAAGGAACCGGCGGATGGACTTGGCGCAAAGATTACCCGCGAGTGCATGAACCTCGGGCTCAGCATGAATATCGTGCAGTTGCCCGGTATGGGCGGCGTCTTCCGGATCGCCCCTCCGTTGACCGTCCACGAAGATGAAATCGACCTCGGGCTGGCGCTGCTCGGGCAGGCAATCGAGCGCTCGCTGTGATCGCTTTGCTATTTGATTGATGGTTCTGTCCGGCAGCAACAGCCGACGCTGCCGGACAAAACCATCGAACACGCTATAACACCTCGTCTAGCCAGTCGAGCACCTTCCGGTTAAGAAGAGAGCGATTGGTCATTTCGCAATGATCCCCTGCGCCTTGGGCCTTGTTGAAACGAAGCAGTTTTTTGGGGCAGCGCAACGCGTCGAAGAATGCCTGCGTTCCGCTCGCGAGCGGATCATCTTCGGCCAGCGTAAAAAGCGTCGGGCATTGAATGTTTTCGATGCGTCCAGACATCGTGAATTGCTCTACGGATGCAAGATACTCACGCAGATTGCTCGCTCCATTCACCCAATATCCACGCTTCAAAAAGCTCCAGGTCAGCTTCCGGTCGTGGGCGATTATTTCTTCCATGCGCTCGATCAATGCGTCTGGAAGCAAGCTAAGCTGAGCCGCCTGTTCGGGCGTCGCCCCCAGTTTGATGGCGTATGCGCGAAAGCCATCGGCAATGCAAGACTGCGCGGGATCGGCCACGCACGCGGCGAGACGGGGCTCACCAGATGCGGCGCGCGGTGAAAGATAACCGCCAAGGCTCCAGCCGCTCGATACGATACGGCTCGAGTCGACGTTAGGCAGCGTTAGCGCGAAATCCACAACAGCCCTGATCACGGTCTCCCAATCCGGACGCATGTGGATGCCCTGGTCGATAAGTGTGGTTCCCTGTCCCGGGCCGTCGAAAATCAGGCAGTGGTATCCGCGCCGTGAAGCCGCAACCGCCGATGCGAAGAACGGGTCCGTAATGGTTCCGTCGTAGCCGTTGGTCAGGATAAGCAGGGGACGGCGTTCGTTTGGCCGGCCCTGCGCAGTGATGACATACGCGAGCATCGACGACGCTTCGAACGGAATGCGAACCGGCTCGACCGGATCATCGCCGAGCGCCAGTGCCCGATTGAATGCGTCGATCTGCCACCGCGAAGATTCGAAGATCCGCGGATCCACGGGATAGCCAAAATGAGGATGGAAGGCCTTCGCATAGAAACACGCCGCGCGCAGGTAATACTCGCGGGCGCTGATCCGGTGTCCATGCGCCTCGGCGACGCGCCCTTCGTCCATCATCCTGTCCGCCGCCTCTGTCCACGCGTCGTAAAAGGCATTGTCGTCGCCGTCGCCTATCGCCCGCGCCACACTCCGGACTTCGCCGAAATCGGCGCCGCCGTAGGGTATATACGCTATCGGCCACATTCCGAGTTGCTCATGCAGGGCATCGCTGAAGATTTGGGTCACGACTAGCACTCCTTCGCAGAAGGGCCGGCGCAGTGCCTCGCAGTGTCCGCTTGCACGCACCGGGGTTCAAATCACTTGAACGGCGTCGAATCGCATTATTTTTTGCGGTAATTCTCGCACTTTCCTGTCCCGTCACGGATGCATGGTAAACACGGTGCGTGAACGATTTCCGTCATTCTCCCAATGCACGGCAAGCTCGGACAATGGCACTGCCCGCGTTGCAATCTCGAACCGCGATGGAACTGCGGCGCGCAGAACTTCGCCCGCCGCGTGCAGAAGCCGCTCGAATGGGATGCTACCGATACCGCTGCCAAGCAAAGCGATCGCGGAGGCGCGCAGCACGGCGCCAGGCAGGGCGAGCGTCTCTCCGCCAATCGAGCCGATCTGCACGAAACGCATGGGATAACCGTCGGGAAGCAATCGGGCCGCGCCTGTCAGCAGCGTTTGCGCGCTCGGGCCCCACAGGTAGTCGAGCACGACGTCGACGCCTTCACGAAAATGCGGCTCAAGTGCGCGATGCAATGACGGTTCGTCCTGATCGAGCGGGATCACGCAGTCGGCGCCTACAGATTTCAACCCGGCGAGCGTTTGCGGATGACGCCCCGTTGCGATCACCTTGCCGGCGCCCAGATGCTTCGCGATCTGCACCGCGAGGCGTCCCGATGCTCCCGTCGCGCCGTTGACCAGCACCGTCTCGCCTGCAACGAACTTCGCGCGTTCGGTGAGCGCCGCCCACGACGACATGCCCGGAATTGCGATAGCTGCGGCGGTGACAGAATCAAGCGTGTCGGGAATCGCGAAACACTGCACTTCAGGCACGAGGGTTCGCTGCGCGAGACCGCCCGACGGCTCTCTGGGTCCGAAGAAGTAGACGCGCGTACCGTCTTCGCGGCGGCCTACGCCGTCGACACCTGCAACGAAAGGAAACCGTCCCGACGACGAATAATGCGAGCCGGACGCCCTGGCGCGCGTCACATGGCTCAATGCCGAAGCTTCGACGTCGATCAGGACGTAACCCGCCGTGGCCACCGGCGCATCGAACTCGGCATAGACCGGCACGCGGCCCGCTTGTGTAACGACTGCCGCTTTCATGAGCACACCTCGTCAGACTGCAAGCCGGCCAGTTGCGTATCGATCCACGCTCGCAATTCGGGATCGCGAATTTCGAGCACACCGAAAAGCCCTGACGCGCGCAACGCCGGCAGCGCATCGACAATATCGGCGGCGGCCTGCGCGCGTGCCGGCTCGCTTGCATGCGCGTCGCTCCAGACAAGCGCGTTGGCTAGAAACGCCGCGATGGTGCCCTTGCGGATCGTCGCGCCGTGAACGTCGATATGATCGACATGGTCGGGAAGAAGCTGATCGGCTCGCATCGGACTGAACTCCTCAAAAGTGATAGTAGGTCCAGTCTATGTCTGCGGTATCGGCCTGTCTGCGGTATAAAGGCCATTCGATACGGTTTTCCAGCCATGAATACTCCGCTTATTCGCCCAGAGCTCGTCACGTCGCCCGAGGGGCCTTTTCTAGCCGCGGCAGAACTCACGCAACGCGAATCCCGCGCGACCGCGTCGCATAGTCACGCGCGTGGGCAGTTGATGGGCGCGTTGAGCGGGCTTGTCTCGGTCGGCGTGAACCGGCAGCAATGGGTCGTACCCGCGATTCACGCAATCTGGATTCCGCCGCACTGCGAGCATTCGGTCCGCTCGCACGGTCCGTTCTCGGGGTGGAGCGTGTTCATCGCCGAGCAAAGGTGCGCCGAACTGCCGGGCGAGCCTCGCGCGATCCGCACGACATCGCTGTTGCGCGCGGCGGTTCGCCGCGCGGCGAGCTGGGACGGCACGCGGCTCGATGCGCAGCGAAGCCGCATCGCGGAAGTCATCCTCGACGAGCTGGCGGCATCGCAGGCGGAATCATTGGGTTTGCCCGCACCTGAAGATGCGCGGCTCCTGCGCATTACGGACGCATTGGCCCGTGATCTGTCAGACTGCCGTCGTCTCGAACAATGGGCCGAGTGGGCCGGCCTTTCGCCGCGCACGCTGAGCCGGAAGTTCTCCGCGGAAACGGGGATGAGTTTCGCCCAGTGGCGCGCGCAGGCGCGACTGCTTCGCGCGCTGGAACTGGTTGCCGATGGCGTTAGCGTGACGACCATCGCGTTGGAACTGGGCTATGACAACGTCAGTGCGTTTATCGACATGTTCAGGCGGGCGACGGGAACCACGCCGGGGCGTTATGGCTTTGCGGAACCGGGATTGATGGGTGATGGCAATGATCGGCGCGAAAAGTAACGCCGGTGCGGCTGCTTGTGTCGACGCGCTGAACGCACGTGCCTAGGCTCATTCGGGGGCGGGTGTTGCCTGGCCGGCAATGACCCTGCGGCAGCCGTGTCTTTTCCGTTAAAGCTTTCAAAATTCCAAGTCATATCGCTTAAACGAAACCTAAACAAAATCGTTATATTTCAGGCGAATAATCGGGCCTTTGTTTCACACCAATAAGTTTTCAATTTAATGCAACTGCCCGAAAAGTTACTCCCTTGACCCGCGCAATGAACGGCTATGTCCGGCTCATTGGCGCAACTTGAAAACAGCAGCAGAATAAAAAAAATTCGGCGCCGCCAAACAGGCCGGATATCGTTTAATTACCGGGTAAATCATGTTAAAAAAAATACGGAATGGAGCCGTAGGGATAGCCATATCCTTAATATTTGCGGCATGCGGAGGCTCGAACAGCGCGCCGTCGCCTTCTTCGTCGTCGGGTGGATCGCAACCATCTTCGCCTTCGGGCGGCGGCACGTCCACCTCGGGCGGCGGCTCGTCGACCCCACCGGTTGAGGCGTCGCTGACACAGTACGTCAACCCGTTGATCGGCACGGCGCCGGGCACCTCGCCGACGCCGACGGCACATGGCGCGGGCGGCAACACGCTGCCGGCGGCCGGGTTGCCGTCGGGCATGGTGCAGTGGGGCCCCGATACCAACACGACGCCGGCGTCGAGCAGCACCGCCGAACCCGGCTCGCCGCCGGGCTACTACTACGACCTCAACTCGATCGCGGGTTTCAGCCTGACCCACATGAGCGGCACGGGCGGCCAGGGCAACAACGGCGAAATCCCGTTCGTCGCGACCACCACGCTCGCCAACCTGACGCCGACGTTCTCGCACGCGAACGAGATGGCGAAGCCGGGTTATTACGCCGTGGCGCTCGACAACTCGGTGAAAGTCGAGCTGACCGCAACGCTGCGTACGGGCTTTGGGCGCTTTACGTTCCCGGCGAACGGTCCTGAGTTCATCCGGATCGACACCACGCACACCAACACGCTGACGGCAACGACGGGCGCCGTTACGCAGGTGTCGAGCACCGCGTTATCAGGCTATACGGTGGGCGGTAACTTCGAAGGCGCGGCGAGCCGCGTGCCGGTCTATTTCTACGCCGAGTTCAACCAGCCGATCTTGTCCACATCGACGGTCAGCAGCGGCGTCGCGACCCTGTCCTTCGCGCCGGGCGCGCCGGTGCTCGTCAAGGTCGGCGTCTCGTACGTCAGCATGGCGAACGCGAAGCTCAATCTCGACACCGAAAACGCCGGCTGGGACTTCGACGCGGTCAAGAACGCCGCCGACACGGCCTGGAACCAGCGCCTGCACTCGATCGTCGTCACGCCGGGCTCGACCACGTCGATGACGAACTTCTACACCGCGCTCTACCACGCGCTGTGGGCGCCGAGCATTTTCAGCGACGTGAACGGCCAGTATCTGGGCTTCGACGGCACGCCCCATACGGTGGTCAGCGGCCAGAACGCGCAGTACTCCGGCTTCTCGAACTGGGACGTCTATCGTTCGCAGATGCCGCTGCGCGCGATGCTGTATCCGACCGAGACCGGCGACATGGTGCAGTCGCTGCTGAACGATGCGGATCAGTGCGGCGCCATTCCGCGCTGGGTCAACGACAATTACGACTCCGGCACGATGGTCGGCGACGGCGGCACGAACATCGTCGCGACCGCGTATGCATTCGGGTCGCACAACTTCGACACGACAGGTGCGCTGAACCACATCATGGCGCAGTTGAACACGAACAACCTGGCGGTCTGCAAGAACGCGTCCGGCACGACGATCGGCGTGAACGGCGGCCGCTCGACGTATCTGAAGTTCGGCTACATCACGTCGGGAGAAACCGCGATTGCGTCGTCGAGCCTCGAATACAACCAGACCGACTTCGCCGCATCGCAGTTCGCGGCCGCGCTCGGCAACGCGTGGATGGCGAAGCAGGCGCTGGGCCGCTCGGCCGGCTGGCAGTATTCGATCAACACGGCGTCCACGCCGCCGCTGCTCGAAGCACGCTCGACGAACGGCGCATACGCGAACGAAACCCAGACCAGTACCGACAACTACGATCAGGGTAGCGCGGAGCAGTACACATGGATGGTGCCCTGGAACCTGACCGGCCTCGTGAATCTGCTCGGTGGCAACAGCACGGTACAGACACGACTCGACTCGCTGCGCACCGCGCTCAATGCCGGCAATGGCGCGGCGAACCTGTACATCGGCAACGAGCCTTCGTTCGCGATTCCGTGGGTGTACAACTGGGCCGGCGCGCCGTCGAAGACGGCCGATCTGATCAAGGACATCGTCACGACGCAGTTTGCGGCGACGCCGGGCGGCCTGCCGGGCAACGACGACATGGGTGCGATGTCGAGCTGGTACATATGGGCGATGATCGGCATGTATCCGGAGGTTCCGGGCGTGGCGGGTTTCGCGCTGCATAGCCCGCAGGTCTCAGCGGCGACGATCACGCTCGAGAACGGCAAGACGATCACGATCAGCGCAGCCGGCGCGCCGAACTCGAACTACGTGCAGTCGCTGCAGGTGAACGGCAAGGCGGTCAATACGCCGTGGCTGTCGTTCTCCGACGTGGCGAACGGCGGGTCGCTGGTCTATGGGATGGGCGCCTCGGCTTCCTCCTGGGGCACGGACGCGTCGGATCTGCCGCCGTCATTCGGTCTGCCCGAGTACGCGAGCATCGCCGACGCGTATAACAACCAGGGCTTCAGTCTGAACGGCAGCATTGCGAATACCGGCCTCGGCGCGGCATTCGACGGAAGCCTGAACAGTTATTCATCGACGGCGCTGGCAGGCGTGATCGGAGCGTCGGGCACCGTGACGACACTCGGCGCGACGTTCTCGCTACCGGTCAATCTCACGAAGAACCAGCAGGCGCTCGACAACGTGGTCGTGGCCGGTCAGACGATCGACATGCCAGCGGGTTCGACGGGTTCGAGCCTCGTGTTTCTCGGCGCGTCGGGCAACGGGCCGAGCACGGGCACGGTGGTGGTCAACTACACCGATGGCAGTAGCACGTCCGCCTCGCTGACGCTGGACGACGGCACGTTGAACGGCGGCGGCGGCACGTTGACGAACACGGTCGTGGCGATGATGCCCTATCGCAACACCCCGACGGGCAGCCAGGACAACACGAAGAGCTACCTGTTCTCGCAGGCGGTCGCGATCAATCCAGGCAAGACCGTGAAGAGCGTGACGCTGCCCGTTAACGTCAGCGCCGGGAAGATGCATATCTTCGGCATCGCGGTGGCTGCGTAACGGGCGGCGGCGTATCCGGTGTGACGACCGCGTAGTGCGCATCGTCGCAACCGGATGCCCGCCGCTCGCTTTGATGAAGCCCTTCTGAAACTGCGAGGCCATTTCCGATGGCCTCGCAGCGTCGTATCTTCGTGCGAACCCGTTAGCAATCGCGAATTACATCGACATCTTTCCCCGGATGTCGCTCGGAGCGACCGCGTCGGCAACGAATCGCCAGCTACCCAGCTCACCGCCCTGAATGTAAAGAAACACCAGCCGCCGATCGTCTCCTGTGCTCCTCGCCGCCGGGCTCCAGTCCCGACCTCTGGCGCCGTTCTCCCGTCGTATCCGCGCCTCCTCCTATCACACACGGTTGGCCAGTATTTTGCGATTTCCGTAAGGCACCGTCCCGAACTCCAGTACTAATGCCGGCCGATCTTGAGCCGTTATGCATAAGTGTTCTGCCGCACACTCAGGCCAGTGGGCTTCGTGGCGTCTCCTGGCCAAGGGAGTTTGCCACTCGTTCGATTCCTCCATTCATTCCGTCATGAAACTCTTCGCGCGCTTCAGCCTGACTCACCGACTCTATGCCGTCTCGGCCGCACTGATCGTTGCTCTGACAGCAGTCGCTGTCATCTCCTGGATCCAGCTGACCGACGCGCAGCGGATCGCAGCCAACGCGGGCAATGTGCGAATGCAGCAGTTGGAGCGCATTGCAAGCACCGAACTCGGCGTGACACAGGTACTACTGGATTTGCGCCATGCGATGCTGGTGTCGTCAGCCGACGACGTACAGGCCGCCGCGCGGAATATCGACGCGGAACGTCAACAGATTCGTCGCAACGACGATGCGTTTTTCAGCAACATTACTGACGAAGCAGGAAGAGACGCCTTCCGCAATGTCTGGCTCAAAATGCAGGCCGACGCCTGGCCGGTGGCGGAAGCCAATCTTCGGCTGGTTCAGGACGGCCACCGTGACGAAGCGTTCCAGATGTTGACGGCACAAACCATCCCCACCTTCGCGCGCATTCAAAAATGGCTGGGCGAGGAGCGGGCCAGACAAGGCGAACAACTCGGCGGCCAGGTCTCGGACATTGAAAGAGCCTTGCAGTGGACGCGATTGCTGCTGGTGAGCCTCGTGACTGCTATCGCGGTCGGTCTCATTGCGCTCTCGTGGTACATAGGAAGCTGCCTTCGTAGCCGCGTCGCCGAAGCGCAGAGAGTGGCTGAACGGGTTCGGGACGGCAATTTTACGGTTACGGTCGTCGATTCCCACGCTGACGAGATATCGCCGTTGCTGAGTACGCTGGGTGCCATGCAGAATTCGCTGACCGAGGTGGTACGCAGTGTCCGCAGCAATGCGGAAAGCGTGGCGACGGCTAGCGCTGAAATCGCGTCCGGCAACGCGGACTTGTCCGCGCGCACCGAAGAGCAGGCAGCTTCACTGGAGGAAACGGCCTCGAGCATGGAGGAACTGGCCGGCACGGTCCGTCATAACGCGGACAACGCAAGGCAGGCGATGACGTTGGCCAATACCGCATCGGACATTGCACGGCGCGGCGGCGACGTGGTCGGACGGGTGGTCGAAACCATGCATGGCATCTCCGACAGTTCGGCCAAGGTGGCCGAGATCATCACCGTGATCGAGGGCATCGCGTTCCAGACCAACATCCTTGCGCTCAATGCCGCGGTCGAAGCTGCCCGCGCCGGTGAACAGGGGCGAGGGTTCGCGGTCGTGGCCGGCGAGGTGCGCACGCTCGCCCAGCGCAGTGCAAGCGCGGCCAAGGAAATCAAGGATCTGATCGACGACTCGGCGAGCCGGGTGGATACCGGCTCGAAGCTCGTCGAGGAAGCGGGCAGCACGATCAACGATGTGGTCCAGTCGGTCAAGCGCGTGACGGACATCATGGGCGAGATGGCCGCGGCGTCGGCGCAGCAGAGCACGGGTGTCGAACAGGTCAGTCAGGCGGTCAGCCAGATGGACCAGGTGACCCAGCAGAACGCCGCGCTGGTCGAGGAAGCGTCGGCCGCTACGCAGTCGATGGCGCAGCAGGCCCAGGCGTTGCGTGACGCGGTGGCCGTCTTCAAGCTCGACGACCGCGGCGTATCCGCGTCGCGCCCGGCTGTTTCGCGAGCGGTAACGCGTCGTCCGGCACCTGCCGCTCGCACGCCTTCGCGTGCAACGCCGGCCAAGACGGCACCGGTTGTGACGGCGGACAAGAACGCCGTGATCGCGACCGACACCAGTTCCGTGGATTGGCAGGCGTTCTGAGGAGTCTGAAATTGGACAATGCCGACGCGGCGCTGGAGAAAATGAGCCGGCTCGTGACCGCCAACATGGAGACCGTGAGCATGCTTGGGGCACGAGCGATGGTGCTAGGCAAATTTCTCGACGCGGCCCTGCCCCAGCTCACAACGTCGCAGCGCGCCGAGGTCGCGCTGTCATTCCGGCAAGGTATCGAGGACGCGATGTCGCTAATGGACGACGTGCCCTTGCATGCCGGCTATCACTCGGCCCTGCTTGAACTCACCAATGCCATCCTTGCCGCACTGGCTCAGGGATCTGTCCGCTAGTCGCCCCGGCATTGCCGAACCGCAGTTTGGCTCTCGAATCGCGGGAAAACGCGGTATAGTCCGAGGGCGCAGGCATTTCAATTACCCCATTCTGACGGATGTGAATATGATTCCACTCGGTGCAGCGTCTACCCTACTCGGCGGCGTAACCAGCGCCATCAGTTCCGGGCTGTCGATGCTAACGGGCAAAGGCTCCGCGAGCGAGTCAAGTCAGTCGAGTTTTGCGGCGCACCTGAAGTCGGCAACGACGTCACAGAGCAGTTCCGCGAAAAGCGTGCATCACCATCACGTACCAGGCGCAGTCGGCGTGGTGAGCGCAATGGCCAGTTCTTCCCCAGTACAAGCGGCTGCGAGCGCTGGTACGGCACAAGGTGTCGCGGCCGGCTCGATCATCAATATCAGCGCCTGAACGGTTGCCGAAACCCGAGTGGGTAATGCGTTCGTAATAAGCGTTACCCTGAATGAGACACCGTTCGAGAAGGCGCGCAGGGCGGAAGCACGCTGACTGTCCACGATTCATGTTGCCAGCTTAGCCGCCCGGAGTTGGGCGTTTCGCCGGCTAACGGCAATCCGCAGCACATGACCCGTCGCGTCGCTCAGAATCCCCCTGTCATCCTTTCTTCCATGCAAGACCTACGGGGTCAGCGTCTTCTCGTGCCTGTAAAACCGGACTCGACGACATGCGGCGATTCCAGGCGTCATCCGGCAAACTCAACTCCCGCTTCGCATTCGACCGGCACGTTTGGCGAAAAGCTGGATGAAAGCAAAGCAACGCCTCTCAAGAACTCCCGTCATCTTGCCGATATCCATACGGCCACATCCACGTCATGCATGCCGCTTGAATGAACCGGCGCGCCTCCGCGCGCGCGGTTCCGTTCACATTTTCGTAGTGCACATTCGAACAAGATGAAGCTCAAGACCAGTTTCTACGGGGTGATGCTGTTTTTCACGGCAGTAAGCGCAAATGCGCTGGATATGCGAAGCACGCAGCCTGTCGCACCGGCATCGGAAGCGCAGACAACCGTGCCGGCCGGTCCAGCGGCCCTGACCAGCGAGCGTATCCGCCAGATCGTCGGACAGGCAGGACTCGATCCCGATTCGGAAAAGGGCCAGTTGCTCGTCAAGCTGGTCACGCGGATTGCGGCCGACCCGGAGTTCCGGAACCGGCTCAGCAATTGGTCGCAAACGCGAGGGATGTTCGGCGGGCAGTTGTCACCGGACGATCGCTTGCGCGTGCTGCACCTGTTAAAAGGCCTGGCGCAAGGGCCGAAGAGCGACTGCGACGCGCTCGCCGCCAACGGACGCGACTTCTTTCTGATGGCGAAAACCCTCTCCACGCAAAGTTTCCAGAATCTGCTGGAAATCATGGAGATTTCAGTCGATCGCAGCACGCTCGACTCGAACGACGAGCGATACACCACCGCGGAACTGCTCGATGCCGATACGGAACTCGAATCGAAAGTGCCGTCGCAATTCAGCGCGAAGGGTCCGTCGAATGCCTGCGAGTTGATTCGCGTTGCCGTCGACGCGGTCGACGGATTGCCGCCCGCATCGCGCCAGGCCGCGACGTACGAGCTCTTCCAGATCATGGACCACAAGCCATCGGCACGCGCGAAAGTATTGGCCGACCCCTACGCCTACCTGGACGACATGTTCGACGAGCGGCGCATGCCCGATTCGATTCGCCGGAAGTTGCCGCAGAACGGCAGCCGCCCTTTGCCGTTCTCGCGTCTTGTCGTCGATGCCGAATGGAAGAACCCGTCGACGCCCAACCAGCCGACGCCGTTCAAGGACACTTTCGTGAACCGTCGAAATAATGGCGTGATCGCCGAACTGGTGACGCCGGCTGCGGATTCCGCTCGACTGGACTGGTCAGACTTCTGCTTGAGCTACGGCGTCGCGAGTCTGCTGACGCAAACCGTCGGAACCCGCGAGCTGATGCCGCTCGGCACGCTAAAGGACGATGCAGCGGTCGCCACAGCGAGCCGACCGCTTGTCGAAGGGCGCAGCATCGAGCTGGCTCTTCCGCTGCCATCGGAGAAAGGCGAGACCTCGCGGACGTGCGAGGTCGGCAAGACGGTTCCCGCATCCACGCTTTTCAGGTCGCTCGACGGAGACGCGGTCGGTCTGCATTGCCAGTCGGTGACGAAGCGCGGCGAGACAGTGCGCTTCGATGCGGCGTTACTCGTGAACTACGGCATTGCGTGGACGACATCGATTGACGACAAGGACGGCCGGACCGACGCCATCATCAGAAACGTGACGATCCAGCAGCCATGAGGGTGCGACAAAAATCGCGCAACGGGGCGCGTCGCGATGCCGGCGCGCTGCTGCTCGCGGCGCTGGCAGGTCTGCCTTTTACGGCAATGGCAATGGCAATGGCGTTGCCGGCATCGCCGCATGCGGATACCGCTGCGGTACTTTCAGGCGCCCGGTTTCACGCCGCGGATCCACGGTTGGCGCTCGAGAACCGCACGACGCCTTGTGCATTGATGCTCGACAATCGCACCTGGAGCGTCACGCCATTCGAAAAGCCGAAAGACGAACGCGCGCGATGCATGAACGAGGCGGCGCAAGGCAACCTGACCGCGCGGGCCATCTACGGCCAGATGGTGACGTACGGCTATGGCGGTGAGCGTGACACCGCGACAGGCGTGGCGATCCTCAAGTCGTCGGCGCTCGACGGCTCGCTGCTCGCGCGCCGCATGCTCGGCAACCTCTATCGCAACGGCACCGCGGTTCCACAGGACTATCTCGCTGCGCGCCAGTGGTTCGAATCGGCTGCCGCAGACGGCGATGCGACGTCGGCCACGGTGCTCGGTGCAATGAGCGCGAACGGAGAAGGCCAGCCGGTCGATAACGCCGCCGCATACAGGTACTTCGTTCAAGCCGCAGAGGGTGGCTCGGCGAACGGCGCGGCCAATGCGGCGCAATTCACCGCGCTCGGGCGCGGCGTGCCGAAAGATCCGGCTGTCGCCGCTTCGTGGATGATCCGCGGCGCGAGCGGCGGCGATGCGGGCGCGCAGTTCCTGCTCGGCCTCGCGTTGTTGCGCGGCGAAGGCGTGCCGCGCGACGCCGGGAACGGCGCCGGATGGTTGCGCGAAGCCGTGCGCCAGGGCAACACCGGCGCCGAGACGGCGCTAGGCGACGCGTATCTCAGCGGCGTTGGTGTACAGCGTGACGCGCACCGCGGTGTCGATCTGATGTCGCACGCGGCAAGGCAAGGTTGGGTCTATGCGCAGCGCAGAATGGGCGACCTCTATGCAACCGGCACGGGTGTCGCGAGGAACGACGTGCTGGCACGTTCGTGGTACCGGAAGGCAGCGGTCGAAGGCGACGCCGCCGCACGTTTTGCACTCGCGGACCTCTATCGCACCGGTCGCGGCGGTCCGGTCGATCTGGAGGCAGCCATCGGCTGGATGCGCGGCGCAGCGGATGCAGGACTGGCGACAGCGCAGAACGACCTCGGCGTGATGTTCCGTGAAGGCTGGGGCACGCACAAGGATTCCGCCGAAGCTCGCACGTGGTTCGAGAAAGCGCACGCGCAGGGGCTCGGCGTCGCCTCGTTCAATCTCGCGATCTATGCATTGCGCGGAGAAGGCGAGCCGGTCGACTTCGGCAAGGCGTTCAAACTGGCGAGCCAGGGCGCCGGGCGCGGCAGCGAAGAGGCGGCGGTCACCGCCGCCGCAATGGCGTGGAAGGGGCAAGGCACACCAGTCGACAAAGCGCTGGCGCTGCGCTGGTATCGCTTCGCGGCGGACCACGGCAACGTGGAGGCGGCGCGCTGGATCGGCAATCAATATCTTGCGGGCACCGAGGTGCCGCGTGACGAGCCTCTCGGCCTGCACTACCTGACGCTCGCGACAAACGCGGGCGATCCCGCGAGCAGCGTGTCGCTCGGCGCTTATCTGACCGAGCATGGTCAGTCTTTGTCGGGCAAGACGGGCGTCGAGTGGCTCGAAGCGGCAGCGCAGCGCCGCGTTCCCGCAGCTTACGCGGCGCTCGGCTATACGTACGCGCGCGGCATTGCGGGCAAGCAGGATTCCGGTGTCGCGCTGAGCTGGTTCTCGCAGGGCGCGCAGCTCGGCGACCCGGCATCGCAGGCATGGCTTTGCAGCGCGTACGCATATGGAAGCCCCGGCGTGCAGCGTCGTCCCGATTACGCGGCGCGCTGGTGTCAGGCCGCATCGCGCAGCGGCAACGTGCTTGCGATGAGCATTCTCGCCGACGCGCGCAACGGCGTCGCCAATGACACTAGCCGGGCGTACTGGCAGTGGAAAGTCGCGGACCGGGGCGATCCGAAGTACCAGTCGATACTGGGCGACAGCTACGATCTCGGCGATGGTGTCGCGCCCGATCTGTCAGCGGCGACATACTGGTTCCGGCGCGCGGCGGATCAGGGCAATGCCTCCGCTCAAAGCTCGCTGGCGTGGCACCTGTTGACGGGCCTGGGCGGCCGCGTCGACGAATACGAGGCCTTTGCGTGGGCATCGAAGGCGGCGCCGGCCGACGCGGAAGCCAAACGGATGGTGGGCGTCGCTTATGCGTATGGCCGCGGCGTCGGGCGTGATCCGGCTGCGGGCCGTGTCTGGCTCGAAAAAGCGATGGCCGCTGGCGACGACTGGGCTGCCAGCGATCTCGCGACCTTGTACGAGATTGGGCTGCTCGCGCAGCGCGAGCCGGCGCGTGCAATGCAACTTCATCGCCAGGGCGCGCGAGGCGGGGCCGAGCAGTCGCAGATTGCGCTCGCCTTGCACGCGCTGGCGGCGGGCACGGAAACGGGCCTCGGCAGCAATGAGCGGCGTTGGCTGGTCCCGGCCGATGCGGCGTCGAACCTGTGGAGCGACGATTCGCTCGCGCCCGTCGGCGAACTGCGCCGGCGCTGGGACGGTTTGTCGTGCCTGAATGAGGCATTGCTCGGCAATCCGCTGATGCAATACGGCGTCGGCATGCGCTTTCTGACCGGCAACGGCGTTCCGCGCGACCGTGCGCTCGGTGCCGCCTGGATCGCCCGCGCGCGGGCTGGTTTCGAAGCCCGTGACGGCGTGCCGGCGTACGCCGCCGCAATCAGGATCGTCGAGGCGAGACTGTCCGAACGCATGGGCGATGACGAGAAGCAGCGCGCTCGCGAGATCGCGGCGAATCTGGACGCGACGGTGAGGGAGTTGCAGTGAAGCGGCGGCGAAGCCGTTGTCGTGCAGATCGGCTGGCCGCTCATGCGGGCTGGAAGACGTTAATCGCGCGCGATGTGTCACAAGAGTTTAGCTAACGCGATTCATCAATTTATCTGGTTTGCCGGACCACCACCAGACAGATATTCTTCTTGTCGCCTCCTGAAGCAACCGCCCGCCCCCTCCCCGGACCGGAACCCGCATGCATCATCGCGATTGCGCTGAAGAGGCGTCATCTCACCGTCACGCAGAGGTTCGCTAAATGAATACCGTCCCGCAGGTCCCGTTGATTCTGATAACAGGCGGAGGCCGTGGCGTAGGCGCGGCGACTGCGCGGCTCGCTGCCGCACACGGTTACGATGTAGCGATAAGCTTCGTCTCCGACGAGTCTGCCGCTCTCGCGGTAGCGGCTGATGTGGAAGCTGTCGGACGCCGGGCTTTAGCCGTGCGCGCAGACAGCGCAGATCCTGAGCAGGTCGCTCAGCTATTCGCCGCGATCGACCGGAAGTTCGGCCGGATCGACGTGCTGGTGAATAACGCCGCGATCATTGCGCAGCAATCCCGGCTGGAGGATCTCGAATTCGAGCGGATGCAGCGTATCTTCGCGGTCAACTCGATCGGCCCTATCCTCTGTGCGCAGCAGGCGGTGAAGCGGATGTCGCATCGTCACAATGGCCGAGGCGGTGTCGTGATCAACGTTTCATCGGCATCGGCCAGGCTTGGCAGTCCAAACGAATATGTCGACTATGCTGCGTCGAAGGGTGCGCTTGAGACATTCACTACCGGCTTTGCAAAAGAAGTCGCGCGGGAAGGGATACGCGTCAACTGCATTCGCCCCGGCCACATCTACACCGACATGCATGCAAGCGGCGGCGAGCCGGGACGAGTGGATCGCGTCAAGGACTCGATCCCGATGGGAAGAGGCGGTCAGCCTGAAGAGGTTGCGCGGGCGATCCTATGGCTGGCAAGCGCCGAGGCGTCTTTCATCACCGGCACGTTTCTCGATGTCACCGGCGGCAAGTGAGCAAAAGGGTACGGCAATGGAGGCGGTGCTCCGCGGATACAGCATGTGACAGGTCGCCCCCGTCAGGTCTTTCGTACCGTTTCATCAGTCACGAAGACGCAACACAAGTCCGTTATGGTCGCGAATTCTTACCGACCTTTCAACTTCTTACCGTACCGTGAAAACAAAACTCTTAATTTCTGCGATTCTCGCAGCCGGTCTTAGCGCATGTGGCGGGGGCGATATTGGCAGCAGCACTGCTGGTGACAGTGGCGGCAATACCACTGTGCCTGCGGTAGATAGCAAAATCCCTGCGCTTGCATTTGCCGATCCGCAAAGCACCTATGACTTGAATAGCTACACGCAGACAGCAATGTTTCCTCTGCAGTACGCTACGACCGGCACCAATCTGTTGAACGCAGAGGCATCCGGCGTGACCTATGACAAGGATACCGATTCGCTGTTTGTGGTTGGCGACGGTGCCACTTCAGTCGTACAGGTTGCAAAGAGCGATGGTCACGTTATCGATTCCATGACGCTCAATGCCGGCGACTTCGAGGACACCGAAGGCATCACTTATGCCGGTGGCGGCAAGTTCGTATTGGTGGAAGAGCGTCTTCGTCAAGTCGATCTGTTCACTTACGTTCCAGGCGGAACACTGCGCAGAGCAGACGTGCAGTCCGTCAAATTGGGTACAACGGTTGCCAACGTCGGTATTGAGGGTGTTACTTTCGATACCAAAACAGGCGGCTACATTGCCGTGCGCCAGTCGCAGCCGACCAGCATTTTCCAGATGGCGGTCAATTTTTCAGGCGGGTCGGCGACGGCATCGAACGGCACGCCCATCTTGCCAACGACAGACAATCCGCCGGTGTTGTTCGATGCGGCCAAGACCGGCCTTTCTGCGTTCAATGACGTTTTCTCGTTGTCGAATATCGCACCGGCCAACGCTCCGGATTACGACAGTGTCATCATCATCGGTGCGCCGGATGGCAAGATCGTCAAGATGGATCGTACCGGCAAGTTGCTGAGCAGCTTGTATATGAGTGCCACGGCCCAGAACGAGGGTGTGACGATGGGCCCGGACGGCACCATTTATGCGGTCGGTGAACAGGCTGCGGGACCGAGTCTGCCGGGCCTGACCATCTTCAAGCCAACCACCGGCACGAACAATGTCGGCATGGGCAGCAACCTCTACCTGACGTTCGATCAATCGGTGAAGGCGGGTGCGGGTAATATCGTTCTCAGTAATGGCGCCGACGACACCCGGTCGATTCCTGTGAGCGACACATCGCAAGTGACGTTCAGCGGTAGTGTGATGAAGATTCATCCGAAGTTCTACATGGTTGCCGGCACCACCTACCACATCACGTATCCGACTGGGGCGATCAAGACCACAGCGGGGAACGATGTTTCTGCCGTGACCGACTTATCGACATTCTCGTTCAAGGCGATTGGTACTGTTGACCACACCGCCCCGACATTGACCAGCACCGCGCCGGTAGATGGCGCGACAGGCATTATCGGCAACCACATGACATTGTCGTTCAGTGAAGTCGTGCAGGCGGGCACAGGTAACATTGTTATCAGCAACGGCTCCGATACGCGTAATGTGTCCGTTGACGACACGACCCAGGTCAAATTCAACGGCGCCCGGGTGAGCATCACCTTGACGACACCGCTGCAGGATAGCTCTCGCTACACCGTAAAATTGGCCAACGGCGTTATCAGCGACCTGTATGGCAACGCATATGCGGGCACGACGCAGAGTTTCACCACTGCAGCGGCAGGTGCGCCGGCGCCGACCGTCCTGATCTCGGAGGTGAACTCGAACGCAGACGGAGGCCAGGATTTCTTTGAAATCTACAACTCCGGCAGCGCGGCAATTGATCTGACCGGCTGGAAGTGGGGCGACAATCATGCCGACGTCAACGATGCCAACAATAGCGCGGCATTTGTGGCGGGTACGATGCTCGCACCAGGTGAACATCTGGTCGTTGTTCCAGGTGTGCCCGGCACGGACGACAATACGTTCCGCACAACCTGGGGACTCGCCGGCACGGTTCCGGTCGTTGCGATGCTGAACGTCAATAACGATCCGGCAAATCCGATCGGTTTGGGTAAAGGCGATGCGGTAATCGTCTATGACGCGAACGGTAATGTCGCGGCTGCAATGAACTACGGGACGCCGATCGCTGCGGCGCAGGGAGACGGCACGACGAAAGCGATTCCAACGGCCACGGGTGCAGATGCCAGCCTCGTTGCGGCCGGAAACCATGCTGGTGCCGTTTTCGTTGGCGGCAATGCGAAGGTCTCCGCCGTGTGGGATACCGTTTCGCCAACGACGCCAAACTACGTTGAGGCAGTGGTTGGCGTGCACGGCGGTATAGCCGAGCCGCTTAAACCTGCATCGATTGGTTCGCCTGGACAGTAATTTCCCGCCGCTTTGCGGCATGTGTATGGCGAAAAACCGTCCGACTTTGTCGGGCGGTTTTTTTTTGATCTTACGCGTCAGTCCGTGAGGCTGGACGCCTTCCGTACCGACTTCAAGGGGGGAAGCCACCGTATAGCGCGCCGCCGGAAATTCATCCGGTGATGGAACGCGCCATCGCAGAACTGATTGCGAGCGGGCAGGCCGCCGGAGCCATTAAGGCCGGTGATCGCGCGCCGCACTTCAACCTGAAAGATCAGGATGGCAACGACGTGTCTTCCGCAGCGCTGCTCCTGAAGGGGCCACTGGTCGTGACGTTCTATCGCGGCGCCTGGTGCCCGTACTGCAATATCGAATTGCAGGCGATCAACGAAGTGCTGCCGCAAATTCAGACATATGGCGCGAACGTCGTGGCGATCTCACCGCAGACACCGCTCACTAGCCGCAAGTCGGTGCGCACCAACGAACTGGGTTTTCCGGTGCTGAGTGACATGAACGGTCGTGAACGGTCAGACGCGCGCCGACTTCGGACTGCGCTTCGCGCTGCCCGACTATCTGGTCGAGCTTTACAAGAACCTGAAGAACGATCTGCCGGCGTAGGCATTTGCGGCCAACACAGCGCCCCGGTCAGGGATTGACTACGGCAAGATCGAACGGGCGAGCGCCGACGCCGAACGGGCTACCGGCCAGATCCTGCAGAGCCCCGGTGGCCGGATCGATCGAAACGACTGATCCGTAGATCGCCAAAGCGTTACTCACGTACAGGTACTTGCCTGTAGGGTCTGGAACGGTGAAATTGGTGCCCGCGTTACCGTAGGCTCCGTAGCTGTCGGAGGTCAGTTGGGTCAGCGCGCCAGTCGTTGCGTCGACCGAATACGTCAGCAGGTTGCCGCCGTTGCCGGTACTGGCGAACAGCAGCTTGCCGTCCGGGCTCAGGGATGCACTTTGCCAGCCCCATCCGGTGTAGTTTGTCGTGGCCGTGAACGGGCTGCCGCTCACCGGAGTCAGCGCCCCGCTCGTCGCGTCGATGGCGAGGGCCGTGATGTTAGCCTCCCAGTTCACCACGTATAGCACAGTCCCCGCAGGATTGACGGTAATACCGTAGCCGCCCTGGTTGACCGCGCCGGTGTCGCTGAAGGGGCCGCCGCTGATCGGGGTCAGCACCCCGGTCGTGGAGTCCACGGCGAAACCCGAGATGTCGTGACTGTTCTGGTTCAGCACATACAGAAACTGACCGTTGGGCGTGATCGCCAGGCGGGTGGGCGCCGAGCCGACTATGTAGGGGGAGCCTACTGGGGTGAGTGCACCGCTGATCTGGTTGATCGAATACACCGACACGCTTGGGCCGTTCGAATTGACCACGAACAGCAGCGTGCCGGCTGGGTTCACGACCATGCCATTGGGCGAGGTGCCGGATGCAAATGGGCTACCGGCGACCTGGGTCAGTGCGCCGGTTGTGGCATCGACGGTGTAGGCGGAAATGTTGTTCGAATTATTGTTGGCTGCGTACAGGAAAGTGCCCGCAGGGTTGGTGGTAACCCAACGCGGATAGGTACCGGCCGGAAAAATTCCACCGGCTGCAGCCCCTACGTCCCCAGTCGTATGGTTGTAGGTGTATCCCAGTATGCGGTTGTTTGTGTAGTCAGGTATGTAAATGAAACTGGTTTTGGCAGGTGTGGTCACGCAACTCACGGCAACGCTCGTCACATTGACGCTCACACCCGCGCCCGAGCCG
Organism: Paraburkholderia dioscoreae; assembly: GCF_902459535.1. Classification (NCBI taxonomy): domain Bacteria; kingdom Pseudomonadati; phylum Pseudomonadota; class Betaproteobacteria; order Burkholderiales; family Burkholderiaceae; genus Paraburkholderia; species Paraburkholderia dioscoreae. The sequence goes on along the minus strand of NZ_LR699554.1, from coordinate 383,846 downwards.
TTGGAGACGGTGCAGGTCTGCCCGGCGGGCTGAGTGCCGACGGTAACGGCGTAGCTGCCGTTGTACGCCACCGGCGTGGCAAAGGTGAAGCTGCCGTTGACTGTGACAGTGGTTGGATCAGCTGCATTATTGTTCAGCGTGACCTGAGTGCCGCTGGCCAGGCCCGAGACCGTGCCACCGATAACGTAGGTGTTGGCTGAGCAGGTCACGCTCACGTTCGAGGTATTCGCGGTGACGCCGGCGCCCGTGCCATTGGAGACGGTGCAAGTCTGCCCAGTGGGCTGGGTACCGACTGTGACCGCGTAGCCGCTGTTATAGGCCACCGGTGTGGCGAATGTGAAGCTGCCGTTGGCCGCGACAATTGTTGGATCCGCGCCATTGTTGTTCAGCGTGACCTGACTGCCCGTAGCCAGGCCCGAGACCGTGCCACCGATAACAAAGGTGTTGGCTGAGCAGGTCACGGTAACGTTCGAGACATTGGCGGTAACGCCAGCGCCCACACCATTGGAGACCGTGCAGGTCCGCCCGGAGGGCTGGGCGCCCACGGTGACGGCGTAGGTGCTGCTGATCTCCACCGGAAACGTAAACGTGCCATCGGAGTGGATCGTCAAGGCGCTGCCGCCATTGAGCAGCAACGTCAGCGATCCGCCTGACAGTCCGGAAACCCTGCCACCGAGCGTGTAGGACGATACCGAGGTGACCGACGACTGAGTGCCCGTCGTCATGGGCAATGTAACCTTGACCAGCGGGCCAGCCGATGTGGGCGCTGCAATCTGCACGCTGGAAGGCGTCGGGGCGGACAAAGGATTGCCGTCAAAGAATCCGTCCAGCTCCTGACCATTAGCGACAAACGGGGTCGTTGTGGGATCAAATCCTGTGGTGCTTACGCCGTTACCACTCAAGGCTTGTAGCAGCGACGCCGTCAGAATATTGGCCTTCGCCTGCAGGTATTGCGTCGCGGTAATCTGCGACAGCAACGCCAACACTTGTCCGCTCGTGGCCGGGAGGGCTGCAGACGAGGCCAGGCCAGCCGCGTCATAGGATAGCAATGTGGTCAGGGGATCGATGTTCACCACGCCGTTGATGACGCGTGACCCCTGCGGGGGAACCGCAACGGCTATCAATGGCGCTCCGTTCGGCGTGGTGTACCCCAATACCGTGATTGCAGCCGATCCTGGCGCACAGTTCGTGGTACTCATGGCATAGGTGCCATCGGTGGCTGTGGTGGCTTTGGCGCAGACATTGCCTTGCGTGTCAATCGCCTCGACGGTTTGCCCGGCCACAGGGTGTCCGTACGCCACCGTGCCGGAGACTTGGCTGGCACTGGGCCCAATCGGCGTTATGCCTCCACCGCTTCCACCGCTGCACGCAGCCAGAAACAAGGTCAATACCACCGCGGCGGTCACACTGAGGCAAGAACGCAGATTCATGAATAGTCTTGAGGGAAAAGTAATTGCACGACAGAGCGTGCCTTGTCAGAAGCGATATTGAACGTCGATAAGCGTCACCGGACACCATCGCAGGCTGCCTGGATCGTCCTCGATTTGCCGCCATCGCACATTCCCGCTCGCTGAACGGCAGATTGTGGCCGGAGACGCCCGCTGCGAGGTCGCTCCTTAGCTAACGGCCAAAAGTCGTTTAAATTGATGCGGAATTAGCAACAGATATTTCCCGAGATCGTTGGTTATGGCTCGGACTGCATGGTGGTATAAGCTGCCCCGACACTGCAAAAACGAGGGCTACCAAATAGCTCCAAGGGCGAGCAACCATTTGGCCAACGTCTAAGCCAGTGCGAAATTCGGATTCCGGGGCGGAGCACGCGCACCGCGAGCATGCCAATCAAACGGCCGCACTCTGGAGGCGCAAAACGATCATTCCCACGCTCAACCGTTGAGTAATTTGAAATGAACTGCCGCAATTTTTCGGTTGGCGTTTCAATGAAGACACACGTCCGAGTGATTTGAATTCAAGAATGGATACCCGGTTGACGACACAGCTGAACGTCTGTTCGAACTGCAATTGGTCAATCGGGCTACCGAGGTCTATCTGACGCAGATGATGCCCGTCAGCGAGATTGCATTGCGCGAGGGCATGCGCGCATTTTGGTTCGAAAAACCCGACACAGGTTGTGATCTGGGACAACCTGATGGACGTTCAGACCTGCTGCTGACTGCGAACACCGAGACGGCATACGCGATGAGCCACCTCGACCTAAGGACGGATGGTCCGACCGTTATCGAGGCTCCACCACATATGCTAGGGTTCGTTCAGGACGGCTTGCAGCGTTACGTGGCCGATATTGGCCCGTTACGCGCCGACAAGGGCAAAGGCGGAAAATTTCTGGTGTTGCCCCTCGCTATAAAGGCTCATGCCAACACCACAGCGGACGTTCGAAACTTCGGCATGAGCATCGCCTGTTGGCCGATGTCTGTCCGCCACCTAGCCCTTAATCAGCAGAGTCACCGTGATATCGTCGACCGAGCACCCGGAGATACGAAACCTGTCATTGCGTCTGCTAACCTGATCGAAGCCCAAAGATCGATAAAGTCCGATTGCATACCGAACGTTGTTCATTCGCCTGTCACCGACCCGGGCCGCAAGAGTCGGCTCTTCGTGGCAAAGCCACCCTTCGAATGTGCCCCTGAAGGTGCGGCCCAGTAGTTTCCTGGCCGGATTCAGTGTGGCGCGAACCGCTGTCAGGAAGATCTTGGGGAGAAACAAAAAAGCCGCTGTCCGTGAGGGCAGCGGCTTTTCTTACAACGGCGGGTGAATGAGGGCGCCTGTTCGCTCTGTGCTTGCGCCTGATGCGTTATTAATTGCTGTTATTTACCAGCCGGCGACGCTGTACTTGGGGTTGCCAGCGTGTTATTGACTCCGTAAGCGCTGGCATTGGACGTCGAGTTCGTGTTCGTGGTCTGCTGCAGGCCGGAGTTCGCCGACCCGGCGCTCATGCCGCTATCCGAGTTGGTGGCGCCAGCTGTGCCGTAGCCGCTCGTTGCATTGGCCGGCGATACGGCGGCGGGCGACACTACGCTCGGGGTTGCCAAGGTGTTATTGCTTTGTGCATAGGCCTCGCCCGACAGCGCGAGTGCGACGACAGCCGCGATTAATGTACTGGTTGCCTTGTTCATGACCTGTGCCTCCTGGATGGACTCGAATTTTTTATGTAAATATAAGCAATGAAAAGTCTAGGAAAACGGTCGCTGATAATTAAGCGCATTGTTCGCAAGGGTTAATTTCGCTTTTCGGAATGACGTCTAATGGCGTTCTGCTCCCAAATCTGAAGCCGGCGTGGTTCGACATTGCGCGACGAATGCCGGGGCGGAAGAAGCGAACGTCGATATCCCCGTCACCCTCCAATCCCCGACCGCAGCGCCTTGCGCCTTCCCACACTCCGGGCCGGCACCACCACCTCCGCCAGCAATTCGTCGTGCAACCCGCGCAAGACTTCCACAAACGCCGAAGCAAGCCGCTCTCGCGGCCTGTGCGGAGGAAAAAGCAGATAGGTCTGAAACCGCGTAGCCGGCAAGAACGGGCGAATCGCGATCTCAGGCCCCGCGAAGTCGCGTGCGACGATTGGATGCGCGAGCGTCACTCCCATGCCGTGGCGGACCATCTCGCAGCACATCGCGGTGTATTGCGCCTCGATTGCCAGAACGCGCTGCACGCCCGCGCGCTGGAACACTTCGTCCATCAACACGCGCGTGCCGTCGCCGTGACACAGCGAGATGAACGACTCGCCTTCCAGATCCTCCGGCTTGATGCTGCGCTTCGCCGCCAGCCGATGCGCAGCCGGCATCACACAAACGGCAGCCACGTCCGACAACTGCTCGACCTCGCAATCGGACGCCTCACTCACATACACCGCCACGCCGAGATCGCAAAACTGCGACGCCGTCCAATGATTGACCGTGCCGGACGTATTCACGTGAAGCGACACCGTGACATCCGGGAACAACTCCACAAAACGTTTGATCGCGTGCGGCACCAGCGTCATGCCCGCCGAAGGCATCGCCGCGATGCGCAGGCGGCCGCTGCCGAGATTGCGAATCTGCGCCGCGGCATTCGCCAACCCCTGCAGGCCGACAAACGCGCGTTCGACTTCGCGAAAGAACGCCTCGCCTTCGCTCGTCGGAATCAGGCGCACGCCGCTGCGCTGAAAGAGCTGTAAGCCCGTGTCGCGCTCCAGCTGAGCGATCAGACGGCTGACGTTCGGCTGCGAAGTGAAGAGCGCCTTGGCCGCGGCGGTCATCGATCCCGACACCATCACCGCCCGAAACGCCTCGATGTGCTTGAGATTCATAGGTGTTCTCCCTTAGACAACCGCCGTCAATCCATATCATCCATGCATAGATAGGTATTTTATTCGTATTGGACGGCATGATTGGCCGGCGCGAAACTGCATTCTATTCGACGGGCAGCGAAGCCCGCCCTCCCCCACACCGGAACTGGAGATCGTCGTCATGAGAAGCGCGTTGCATCGCCGTTTGTCCGCCCCGTCCCGCACCACCATCGCGGCGCTTTCATTTGCGGCTGCGTTGGCCGCGCCGCTCGCCGCGCAGGCCGAGACCACGCTTTATGTAGCCAACGTCGGCGGCTCGAACGAGCAGGTCTACCGGCAGAAAATCATCCCGCCGTTCGAAAAAGCGCATAACGTCAAGATCGTCTACGTCGCCGGAAATTCGAGCGATACGCTCGCCAAGCTGCAGGCGCAGAAAGGCCATCAGCAGATCAACGTCGCGGTAATGGACGACGGTCCCATGTACCAGGCCATGCAGCTCAACCTGTGCGCGAAGCTCGACGACGCGCCCGTGATGAAAGACCTCTACCCGCTCGCGAAGCTCGGGCCGACGGCGATCGGCGTCGGCATGGTGGCAACCGGCATCGGCTACAACGAAGAAGCATTCAAGAAGGCCGGCCTGCCGCCGCCCGACTCGTGGAAGGCGCTCACCGACACTCGCATCAAGGGCAAACTCGGCGTACCGCCGATCACCAACACCTACGGCCTGCATACGCTCGTCATGCTCGCGCGTCTTTCCGGCGGCGGCGAGAAGAACATCGATCCGGGCTTCGCCGCAATGACGAAGGAAGTCGCGCCGAACGTGCTGTCCTGGGCGCCGACGCCCGGCGAGATGGACGGCCAGATGCAATCCGGCGACGTGATCCTCGCGCCATACGGCAGCGGCCGCGCGGTCGCATTGCAGAACACCGGCTTTCCGCTCAAGTTCATTTACCCGAAAGAAGGCGCGGTCGCGTTGCAGGTAGCGGCATGCGTGGTCGCGGAGAACGCGCAGCCGCAGTTGTCGCAGCAGTTCGTGCAGTACCTGTTGAGCCCGGAAGTGCAGGTGTTGCAGGCGCAAGGCATCGGTCTGGGCCCGGTCAACAAGACCGTCAAGCTGACGCCTGAAATAGCTGCGCGCGTGCCCTACGGTCCCGAACAGATCTCGAAGCTGACCGCGATGGACTGGACCACGATCAACCAGCATCGCACCGAGTGGACCGAGCGCTGGAACCGCTCGGTCGAACGCTGAACTCCGGCACCAGCAAGTCCCTCGCGCGGCGCGCGTTTCTGATGAAGGAGCAACGCATATGGCCTTCCTGACCCTGCAGAACATCTCGAAACGCTACGGCGATTTCACGGCAATCGAACACCTCGATCTGTCTGTCGAGCGCGGTGAACTGCTGTCGCTGCTCGGACCATCGGGCTGCGGCAAGACCACCACGCTGCAAATGGTCGCGGGTTTCGTCACGCCGACCACCGGCAGCATCCTGCTCGATGGCCGCGACATCACGCACGAGCGTCCGGAGAAACGCGGCATCGGCGTGGTGTTCCAGAGCTACGCGCTGTTTCCGCACATGACGGTGGCGGGCAACGTGGGCTTCGGTCTGGAGATGCGCAAGGTCAGGCGCAAGGAGCGTGAAGAGCGCGTCGCCGAAGCGCTTTCACTGGTACGCCTCAAAGGCCTCGGTCATCGTTATCCGAAGGAGCTGTCGGGCGGCCAGCGGCAGCGTGTGGCGATCGCGCGCGCCATCGCGATGCAACCCGAACTGCTATTGCTCGACGAACCGATGTCCAACCTCGACGCCAAGCTGCGCGAAGAGATGCACATCGAATTGCGCGCGATCCAGAAGCGCCTTGGCATCACGACGATTCTCGTCACGCACGATCAGGTGGAAGCGATGACCATGAGCGATCGCATCGCGGTGATGCATCGCGGCACCATTGCGCAACTGAGCACGCCGTACGACGCGTACGAACGCCCCGCCACACCGTTCGCGTCGACGTTTCTCGGGCGCACCAATGCGTTTTCCGGCGAAGTGCTGCGCCGCAATCCGCGCTGCGCGGAAGTCGACGTTGCCGGCACGACGCTGCACGTCCCGCACGAGGGCCGCCATGTCGTTGGCGCGGTAAACGTCTATATCCGCCCGGAAAAAGTCCATCTGGCCAATGGCGATGCCCGGGTGCGCGGCCGCATCTCGACGCGCGTATTCGTCGGCAATCAATGGCTGCTCGAAGTGGACACCGAACTCGGCAAGCTGCGCATCGCGCAACCGAACCACGGCGCGCCGCCGCCCGAGGAAGGCCAGGAAGTCGGCCTTGCCTGGACCGACGACGACCTGCGCGTGCTCACGCAGGACAACCAGGAGAGCGCTCATGGCCACGCTTGACGACGCCCGCCCCGGCGCCGCGCCGTGGCTGCTGTCGGGGCCCGCGCTGCTGCTGTTCGTCGGCCTCTTGCTGGTGCCGCTGCTGCTAACGCTGATGCTGTCGTTCCGCGTCTTCAGCGACACGGCCGGCGTGACCGCCGCCTATACGCTCGCCAACTACTGGGAAGTCGTCAGCGATCCTTACTACGGCACGATCTTTCTGCGCACCGCCGGCCTCGCCTTCGCCGTCACGCTGCTGTCCATCGTGCTCGGCGTGCCGGAAACCATCGTGCTCGCGCGCATGAGGCGGCCGTGGCAGTCGCTCTGTCTGTTGATCGTGCTGGGCCCGCTGCTCATTTCCGTGGTGGTGCGCACGCTCGGCTGGCAGATTCTGCTCGGCAACAACGGCGTGCTGAACAACCTTCTTCAGGCGCTGCATATCACCGACGAACCCATCCGCCTCGTCTTCACGATGACCGGCATGATCATCGCGCTCACCCATGTGCTGGTGCCCTTCATGGTGATGTCGGTCTGGGCGACCATGCAGAAGCTCGATCCGCAGGTGGAATGGGCCGGCCGCTCGCTCGGCGGCTCGCCGTTCGCGGTGTTCCGCCGTGTGGTGCTGCCGCAGATCATGCCGGGCGTGCTGTCGGGCTCGATCATCGTATTCGCGTTGTCGGCCTCGGCGTTCGCCACGCCCGCGCTGATCGGCGGCCGGCGCCTCAAGGTGGTCGCCACTGCCGCCTACGACGAATTCCTCGGCACGCTCAACTGGCCGCTCGGCGCAAGCATCGCCGTGCTGCTCCTGATTGCCAACGTGGCGATCGTGATGGGTTGCAGTCGTCTTGCCGAACGCCGCTTCCAGCACATCTTCGATTGAGAGGGAGAACGACCATGAAACAGAACGGCATTCTCGGCCTCGTCTACAACGCGTTCTTTCTGACCTTCATCCTCGCGCCGCTCGTAGTGGTGATGCTCGTGGCGTTCACCGACAAGGGCTTCATCTCGATGCCTTTCGATGGCGCGTCGCTGCGCTGGTTCCGCGCGATCCTCGAGAACGGCGACATCGTCTCGGCATTCTGGCTGTCGGTGCGGCTCGCGTTCGCGGCGGCGACCGTCGGCATGCTGCTTGCGGTGCCCGCCGCGCTGGCGATCGCCCGCTATCGCTTTCCGGGCCGCGCCGCGCTCACGAGCTTCTTTCTCTCGCCGATGATGATTCCCGCAGTCGTGCTCGGCATCGCGTTCCTGCGCTTCCTCTCGCTGCTGCATCTGTCCGGATCGTTCTGGTCGCTGGTGTGCGCGCACGTGATCATCGTGCTGCCGTATGCGTTGCGGCTCGCGCTGTCGTCGGCGGTGGGGCTCGATCGCGACGCCGAACGCGCCGCACTGTCCTGCGGTGCGAGCCGCTTCACCGCGTTTCGCCGCGTGGTGCTGCCGATGATCCGCACCGGTGTGGCGGGCGGCTGGGTGCTTTCGTTCATCCAGAGTTTCGACGAACTGACCATGACCATCTTCGTCGCGACGCCCGGCACCACCACACTGCCCGTCGCCATGTACAACCAGATCGCGCAGACGATCGATCCGCTGGTCGCTTCGGTGTCGGCGGTGCTGATTGTCGGCACTGTCCTCCTGATGATCCTGCTCGATCGCATGGTCGGCCTGGATCGCATTCTGATCGGAGAAGCCCGATGACATTGACAAGCACCGCCAGCCCCGACGTGCTGGTGCTCGGAGGCGGCCTCGTCGGTTCGGCCGTGGCCTACGGGCTCGCCCGCGAAGGCGCGCGCGTGACCGTGCTCGACGAGGACGACGGCGGCTTGCGCGCGTCGCGCGGCAATTTCGGCCTCGTCTGGGTTCAGGGCAAGGGCTATGGCCTCTCGCCTTATGCACGCTGGTCACGCAGTTCGGCCACGCGCTGGCCGGGACTCGCCGAAGCCCTGCTGAAGGAAACCGGCGTGAATGTGGCGTTGCGTCAGCCAGGCGGCTTTCACTTCTGCTTCAACGACGACGAACTCGCCGAACGCGAGAAGCGGCTCTCGACACTGCAAGCCGAACTCGGCGATTACCCGTACCAGATGCTCGATGCCGCCGAAGTCCGCGCACGCATTCCGCAAGTCGGCCCCGCGGTGATCGGCGCAAGCTATTCGCCGATGGACGGCCACGTGAATCCGCTCAAGCTGCTGCGCGGCCTGCACACCGCCATGCAGGCGCGCGGTGTGCGGCTCGTCTCGGGCGAGCGCGCGGAACGCATCGAGCCGCAAGCGCAGGGCTTCGTCGTGCACGGAAAGCGCGGCACGTATCGCGCGGCTCAAGTAGTGCTCGCCGCCGGGCTCGGCAATCGCACGCTCGCGCCGTTCGTCGGGCTCAACGCGCCGGTCGCGCCCAATCGCGGGCAGGTGCTGGTGAGCGAGCGCGTCGCCCCGTTTCTCGACTATCCGACGCTCAACGTGCGCCAGACCGACGAGGGCAGCGTGCAGTTCGGCGATTCGATGGAAGAAGTCGGCTTCAACGATTTCACCACCACGCACGTGCTTGCCGACATCGCCCGGCGCGGCGTGCGCGCGTTCCCGATGTTGCAGCACGTGCGGCTCGTGCGCATGTGGGCTGCACTGCGTGTCTACAGTCCCGACGGTTTTCCCATCTATGACCAGTCCGAGGCGCATCCCGGCGCGTTCGTCGTCACGTGCCATAGCGGCGTGACGCTGGCCGCCGCGCATGCGCTGCGCGTCGCGCCGTGGATCATGGGCGCGCCGATGCCCGAGGAACTGCCCAATTTCTCGGCGCGCCGTTTCGAGCACGCCAGAGAACTGACTCCCGCTCATTGAATTCGACATGACTACCCAATCGACTCACACACTCTTCAAGCCGCTGCCGGGCGCGCAAGGTGCGGCCGCCGCGAACGTCGCGATCTGGTTCAACGATCAGCCACTGTCCGTGCCCGGCGGCCGCTCCGTGGCGGCGGCCCTGCTCGCCGCAGGCGTGTCGCGCTTTCGTGCGACCCCTGTGTCCGGTGCACCGCGCGGGCCTTTCTGCATGATGGGCGCGTGCTTCGAATGTCTGGTCGAGATCGACGGCGTGCCGAGCCGCCAGGCCTGCATGGTCGAAGTCAAAGCCGGCATGCGGATCCATTCGCAGGAAGGCGCTCGCGATCTGCCGCCCGCGAGCATGACGGACGCACCGCTGGAGAACGCACATGGCCGCTGATTTCGCATCTGAATTCGCTTCCGAAACCGTTGACGTCGTCGTGGTGGGCGCCGGCCCCGCCGGCATGAGCGCGGCGACGCGCACGGCGCGCGCCGGTCTCAGAACGGTGCTGATCGACGAACAGGACGCCGTGGGCGGCCAGATCTATCGCGGCATCGGCCGCGCCGATGCGCGCCGCAAGGAGATTCTCGGACCGGACTACGCGGCGGGCGCCGCCATCGCCGATGCGTTCGCCGCCTCCGGCGCGCACCACGTGACCAATGCAACCGTGTGGCAGGTCACGCGCGAGCGTGGCGTCAATTATCTGAAGGACGGCAAGATCGGCAGCTTCGACGCGAAATGCGTGATTCTCGCGAGCGGCGCATTGGAGCGGCCCTTCCCGATTCCCGGCTGGACGCTGCCCGGCGTGCTGACGGCGGGCGCCGCGCAGATCCTTTTGAAGAGTGCGGGCGAAGTACCCGCCGCGCCGCCGGTGCTCGCGGGCTGCGGACCGCTGCTGTATCTGCTCGGCTGGCAATACGTGCGCGCCGGCGTGCCGATCCGCGCGCTGGTCGATACCACGCGTCACGAAGACCGCTGGCGCGCCAAGCGTCACGTGATGTCGGCGCTGCGCGCGTGGCCGTTCCTGAGCAAAGGCTTGCAACTGATCCGCACGCTGCGCCAGGCAGGCGTACCCATCTTCGAGGCGGCGGACGATCTGCGCGTGGAAGCGCGCATCGGCACGGATCATGTCGAGCGCGCCGCCGCGCTTCACTTCACGACGCAAGGCACGGCGCATCGTATCGAAGCCGATGTGATCCTGCTGCATCAGGGCGTCGTGCCGAACACACAATTCACGCAAGCGCTGCGCGCCGCGCACCGCTGGGACAACGCGCAACTCTGCTTCACCCCGAAAGTCGATGCGTGGGGCGAGCTGGATGTACCGGGCATCTTCATCGCGGGCGATGGTGCGGGCATTGGCGGCGCACAGGCAGCAGCCTTGCAAGGCTCGCTCGCGGGTCTCGCAGCAGCCGCGCAACTCGGCGCGATCAACACGGCGACACGCGATGCCGAAGCCGTCGCGCATCGCCGCGCACTCGCGGACGTGATGCGCATCCGGCCGTTTCTCGACAGCCTTTATCGTCCGCGCGACATCAACCGCATTCCGCGCGACGAGACCATCGTCTGCCGTTGCGAGGAAGTCACCGCGGGCGAGTTGCGCAAGTTCGTCGAGCTCGGCTGTGTCGGACCGAATCAGGCGAAGTCGTTCGGACGCTGCGGCATGGGCCCGTGTCAGGGGCGCATGTGCGGCCTCACGGTCACTGAAGTGATCGCCGATGCGCGCCGCGTCTCGCCCGCCGAAGTCGGCTACTACCGCATCCGTCCGCCGATCAAGCCGCTCACGCTGGGAGAGCTTGCCGGTGAATGACGCGACCGACATCCAGGAAGCCGATGTCCTCGTGGTCGGCGGCGGGCTGCATGGCACGAGCAGCGCGTTCCATATGGCGAGGCGCGGCGCGAAGGTGATCGTGCTCGAAGCCGACTATGTCGCCCGTCATTCGTCGGGCGTGAATGCGGGCGGCGTGCGCACGCTGGGGCGTCCGTTGCCGGAGATTCCGCTTGCGTTGATGTCGCGGGAAATCTGGCATGGCATGAACGACCTGCTGGGCGAGGATGGCGGCTTCGTTCCTTCCGGCCAGTTGAAGATCGCCGAAACGGACGACGAACTCGAAGCGTGCCGCCAGCGCGTCGCACTACTCGAATCGCAGGGATTCACGCACGAGAAAGTGATCGACCGGCAAACTGTGCTCGGTCTCGAACCGGCGCTCGCGCGGCATGTCACCGGCGGAATCTGGGTCGAGCGCGACGGCTACGCACTGCCCTATCGAACCACGACGGCATTCCGGCTCGCCGCGCAGCGGTTCGGCGCGCGCTTTCTGGAAGGCACGCCCGTGCGCCGCATCGAACAGCGCGGCACGCGATGGTTCGCAGTCACCCCACAGGGCACATTCAGCGCACAAAAGCTGCTCGTCACCGCGGGCGCATGGTCCGGCGAACTGGCGAAGCAGGTCGGCGAGCCGGTGCCGGTGCATCCCGAAGGTTTGATGCTGATGGTCACGCATCGCGTCGCGCCCTTCTGTTCCGCGACGCTCGGCGCAACCGGCAGGCCGCTGTCCTTCAAGCAGTTCGACAACGGCACAGTGGTCATCGGCGGAAAACTGATCGGCATTGCGGACCTGGCCAATCGCCACGGCGAAGTCGATTTCGTCCGCCTCGTGCGTAGCGCGCGGACCGTGACCGATCTGTTTCCTCATCTGCGCCATCTCGGCGTGAACCGCGCGTGGGCCGGCGTCGAAGCCTTTACCGAAGACGAACTGCCGGTGATCTCCGCGAGCCGCAAGGCTTCGGATCTGTATTACTCGTTCGGCTATTGCGGCAGCGGCTTTCAGCTTGGGCCGGGCTGCGGCAAGCTGGTGTCCGAACTGATGCTCGACGGCGCGCCCTCGATTCCGCTCGATGCGTTTGCCATCGATCGCTTCGGCCGCGACGCGGCATCTTGCCTCACGGGCGCTTCGTCTCTCGCGACGCATTAACCGGTTTCATTTTTTTCTGCGTCGCGCCGATAGTCAGCGCGCGGCGGCTTCGTTCGACTTCAACTGGAGAAATTGTCATGACCGATATCGTTCGTATCGAAACCAATCAACGCATGAGCCGCGTCGTCAAGGCGGGTGGCCTGGTGTTCGTCGGCGGCCAGACTTCCGCCGATCATACCGCTGACGTGAAAGTCCAGACCGCGAAGGTGCTGGAGAAGATCGACAACTATCTGGAGAAGGCCGGCATCGACAAGACGCGCCTGGTTTCCGCACAAGTGTGGCTCGCGGACATTGCCCGCGACTTCGCGGGAATGAACCAGGTATGGGACGCTTGGGCGCCGCAAGGCAACGCACCCGCACGCGCGACGGTGCAAGCAAAGCTCGCCGCACCCGAGTTGCTCGTGGAAATCGCGGTCGTGGCGCTTGCTTGAAAAAACGCTGCTAGCGCGTCGGGTTATCTCGCGCGCGACGGTCTGCAAACTGACGTTCCAGGTTGATGCGCCGTCATCCGCCTGGATTAGCCGCCAATTCGCCGCAGGAAGAAAGCGTTTGGCAGGTTGTTGACATGAAGCGAGGTAGCCTGCAGTCTAAGAACGTTATGGCAACGTCGTGCCTCCCGCCCGAAGCACGGACCAGAGAGACCAAACCGTGCCAAGGCACAACCCAGTTCTCCAGCGCGCCCGGAAAGCACCCGTAAAACCCAGGCGCCCGTGGCTCTTCATCACGGGCGCGATCCTGCTGCTGGCCGTGTCAGGCTGGGTACTGGCAATCATTCTCGCGCCCGCTTTCCAGCATACGATCGTCATGACGTCTGGAGCGGACGGAGGAATCTATCGCGGCTTTGCGGAGCGCTACGCACCGATCCTGAAACAGAAAGGCATTACGCTCGATATCCGTAGTTCTTCCGGTTCAGTCGAAAATTATCAGCGGCTGAAAGACCCACGCAGCGAATATCAGGTCGGCTTTATCCAGTCCGGCACGACTCGTCCGAAAGAAACAGACGACCTGAAAACGATCGCCGCAGTCTCGTACGAACCGATCTGGGTGTTCTATCGCGGCGACGCCACGATCGACCGGTTGGCGCAACTGCGCGGCAAGCGGATTTCCATAGGCGTGCCCGGCAGCGGCCTGCTCAATGTTGCCCTGCAACTGCTCGCCTACAGCGGCGTTTCGGGTGACAACACCACGTTGTTGCAAATGGATGCGGCCAAGGCATATCAAAGTCTGGAAAACGGACAACTCGATGCGGCGTTCTTTATCGGCAGGCCGGATGCCGAGATGCAACGAACTCTGCTGAACAGCAATCTGAAGCTGATGAGCTTTGCTCAGGCCGATGCCCTAGTCCAAAAATTCCCGTCACTCTCCAAGGTCATTTTTCCGCGTGGCTCGACGAGCATTGCCAATGATCGGCCGTCAGCCGATGTCACCCTGCTCGCCGCCACGGCTTTGCTCGTGGCCAAGGAATCCTTGCATCCGGCCTTCGTCTATCTGTTACTGGATGCAGCCAGCGCCGTCCACGGTCGCGAAGATTACTTCACGCCACTCGGCAGGTTTCCCAACGTCAACACCGACGAATTTCCCGTGTCCGATGAAAGCATCCGCTATTTCAAGTCTGGGCGTCCCTTCCTTCAGCGCTACCTCCCGTTCTGGCTGGCCAGTTTTGTCGAACGGCGCCTTCTGATCCTGCTGCCTTTTGCGGCTTTACTGCTCGGCGTGCTTCAGGCGTTACCGCGAATCGCGGAGACGCGGATCAAAAACCGCCTCGTGGTCTGGTATCGCGAAGTGAAGCTGCTGGAAGATGAGATACGGCGAAGCGAGCGACCAAGCCGGGAGCAGATTTCACAATGGAGCGACGAGATCGAACAGATCGACGCGCACGCTAACCAGATACGCCTGCCGCAGCGATATCTTCCGGATATCTACGCCCTCAAACAGGCTATTGATGTTGTAAGGGGGCGGATTTCCTATATGGCCAGGCAGGCGGAGAAATAGCCGACGGGAAGATTCGGCCGGCACGCGGTCAGAGTTTACGAGCACCTCTCGACCTTTGAGCGTCCGTGTCACCGTGCGATCAATGCGCCCCCACGGCAGCAGGTCGGATTCGCGAATCCGTGCGAGACGTTGCCCGCTACGTATGGAAATATTCTCAGGCGACGGCGAACGTGCGACACCCTCATTGAGGTAGCTCGCCCCGAAGGACGCGGGCTAGGGTATCGCTTTCGTTGAGGTACCAGGCAGATGCTCTCTGCCGGCCTGTCCCTCTGTAGGCAAAGCCCCCGGTTAAACCTGGCCAAGTCCGTGAGCACGCCATGCCTGATCGCATCGATCGGAGCCAGCCTCGAAGTCGCGGCATGTAGTGGAACGGAGTTGGTAGATCGAGCAGGCTACCGAGCACGCGACTTCAACGGTCAGCGCGATACAGCGGACCGGGCTTCGCTTCAGTGCCGCGCATTGCAACGCGCGGTGCGATGATTCTAGCAGCGCGCAGCACCGCCCTTTTCAGTGACCGCGCGAGGCTTTCGAGACGAATGACCATGACGACATCCGGTATTTTCATTAGGCATGCTTCACGTGCGCCCCAACTTTCCGATCGCCTGACCGGACGTACGCTCGGCCGCCAGCCGTTGATTTATGAACGATCATATTAGCGATAATATTGACCACCGCTCTAACGAGAGCAACCTTTCCAGCCCTGTATATGGGCGAAATCTTTCGTTTCTATTATGGAAACATAGGGGATTATACCGAGACGTCGAATTGATATTATTGACTAATATTATTACCAAACCGGCGACCGTATCGCCTCTAACCTGATTTCCACCTGGTGCATAGCCTGGACGGCGAACTGCACGACAAGGCTGCGCATTTTATAACCCGCCGGAAACGAACGCCGCTCCAAGGAACAACTGTTTGCCTGACACAGAATTATTAATTAGTCAGTTTGCATAACTAAGTGATTCAACTCAAAACAGAAACATGGTTTCATAGGAGGAGGTCATGATGTCCAGAGGAATTGGATTAGTTACTGTTCTATTAGCGATGACCGTAGGAGTTGCCGCATGTGACGGAGATAGTGGCGGCGCGACCGCATCTCAGGCAGCGAATGTATCGACTTCAAGTTTGACACCGACGAATGCCGCGCCCGCGTCGAACGACAATGCATCGATAGACTTGGCGACAGCAACGCCCCTACCTTGCGACGCCGCCGCCACGGCCAACACACCATGCTCCGCGGCTCATAGTGTCACCCGCCTGCTGACCCGGAATTACAGGGGGCCGTTATTCCAGGTTCAGCGGGGATCCGACAATGCAAAGCAGGACATCTATCCCTACACGTCCAGCACCTTGCCGTACGGCGCTGACCGCTCGCTGATCGGCTCAGCCAATGTCAAAAGCGCAAACACGTTCTGCAACAACACTACCTGTTCCGTCACGTACATTTACGACCAGATCGACCTGGTCGCGCCGCTAAAGGGCGGAGCGTTCGGCAATGTCCCGGCCACCCTTGCACTTAACCCGGACGGAACCGAATCACTGACCGTTCCGAATAGCGGCTCACGCCCGCAAAAAACGACGACCGTACCGGTGCTCAACGGCTTTGCGACGATCACGCTTCCGGGAACCAGTGGAGCACTGACCGTTCAACTGTCGCAGCCGCCTACCGCGCTGACCGCCCAGTCGCCCACTCTCCAGCTATCGATCGGGAACGATTTGCCGGCGCTTTCCGGCACACCGGCGAAGCTAGGCTTCGTGCCGCTGCAAGGCACGCAGATTCCCGCGCTGGGCACGTTGGCGGGACAAGCGTATCGCAACAGGTTCGGCACGGTGAACCAGTCGATCGGTGATAGCGACATCGCCGAATATATGGTGGCGGGGGCGCACTATAGCCAGTCCTCCACGTGCTGCGGGACTTACGGAAATATGGAAAACAGCGCCAATCCCGGCACCTATGCACATGGAGAGATCGAAGGCGAGATGTTCGCGCTGGCATTCTCAAATGGCAACGCTGCTGTATTTGGCTACTGCGATGGCAATTCGAACCAGCCGCCCAACGTAAAAGACCCCGTATGCAATGCGCGTGATACTAACTGGCCAGGCGTCGACGCGGAGGCAGGCGTCTATCTCTACGGCCCGCCGCAGCCTGCAAGAGAAAAGTTCGTTACCGTGCTCTCCAAATACTCGCCGGTGACTGCGTCGAATATCTTCGCTGTCAAAGGCGGCTCAGCCTCGCAGAGCGCACTCACGGCGCTCTATGATCAGGCGCCCCCGGAAGCCTATAACTTCGGCAACGATGCGGGTCATGCATTTAACGGGCAATGGCAAGGCGGGCTGTCGCTTGGCGAAGGCGGCGACGGTAGCGCTGCGCCTATCCAGTTCTTTGAAGGAGCGGTGATCACCAAGGCGACATCCGACACGACCGACAATGCGATCCAGGCGAGCATCGCAAGCTTTTATGGACCGCCGGCCGACAAGGCGGTGGCCGCCTGCTATGCAAACAACCTGATCAACTCGCCGCTGAGTCTCGCCACGCCGGATATCTGGTCTCAACAGAATGGCGGCACCGCCGTCCCTGCGACCGATATTTCGGGAGTGAACAGAGGGGCCGCAACGGTGACCAGTACGAACGGCTCGTCAGTTTCGAATGTCCGCGAAATCATCAGGGTTCAGGGCGGCCAATCGTATAGCTTTACTGACTATGTTCTCGCCACCACCAACGCGACGGTCTTTCCCGGCGGATCGATCCAGACCGACGACCCGAGCGGCACCGAATTCGCGTGGGTCCTCAATACGAATACGGGCGCTGTAGTACGAGGGACGTGGGGCGCTGGACAACCCACAGCGCTGAGCGCAGTGAAATCCGGCAATTGGTGGAAAGTGACGATGACCCTCACCGCTCCTGCGGGATCGAACAATGCGTCAGTGTTTATCGATCCGCCCACGTCCAACGCTGCCGGAGCCCGGTCACAGCAAGCGTCGTACTTGAGCGCAACGCATTATTGTCCGAGCCTTGCAATCGTGGCTAATTCGGGAACGTAGACGTGAACGGAGCGGTGGTTTCGGCAAACACCCGCTCCTGGAGGAATGAGTGAATTGGTTCGGACGGTGCCGCAGCACCGTCCGAACCAGAGCGTAATGGAAGATGTCCGGTTCGATAGCGGCCAGCTTCGATGCGCTGCAACGTCGATCTGCGTTCTTGTGCGGGCATGTCCTGTTCACCCGCGAGATCGATCACATGTTCGGGTAGTTCGGACCACCGCCGCCCTCAGGCGTGACCCAGACGATGTTCTGCGTCGGATCCTTGATATCGCACGTCTTGCAGTGCACGCAGTTCTGCGCGTTGATCACGAGGCGTTCGGTGTTGTCGTCGTTCTTCACGAATTCGTACACTTGCGCCGGGCAATAACGCGACTCCGGACCCGCATACGTCTGCCAGTTCACATTCACCGGCACTGACGGATCTTTCAGCGTCAGATGAGCCGGCTGGTTCTCTTCGTGGTTCGTGTTCGAGATGAACACCGACGAGAGACGATCGAACGTCAGCTTGCCATCGGGCTTCGGATAGGTGATCGGCCTGCATTGCGAAGCCGGTTTGAGCATCTCGTGATCCCAGTGCTGATGATGCAGCGTCCACGGCACATTGCCGCCCAGCAGCTTCTGTTCGATGCCCACCATCAGCGTGCCGAGGTACAGGCCCTTGCTCATCCACTGCTTGAAGTTGCGTGCGCGATGCAGTTCCGTGTGCAGCCACGAGGTCTTGAAGCTCTCCGGATAGGCGGTGAGTTCATCGCTGGTGCGGCCTGCCTGTACCGCTTCGAATGCCGCTTCAGCCGCCAGCATGCCGGTCTTGATTGCCGCGTGCGAGCCCTTGATCCGCGATGCGTTCAGGAAGCCCGCATCGTCGCCGACCAGCGCACCGCCCGGAAACACCAGTTTCGGCAGCGACATCAGGCCGCCAGCGGTGATCGCGCGTGCGCCATACGAGACGCGCTTGCCGCCTTCCAGAATTGTGCGGATCGCCGGATGCGTCTTGTAGCGCTGGAATTCCTCGAACGGCGACAGGTACGGATTCGTATAACCCAGGCCCACCACGAAGCCCACCACCACCTGGTTGTTATCCATGTGATAGAGGAACGAGCCGCCGTAGGTGTCGCTCTCCAGCGGCCAGCCGGCCGTGTGCATCACCAGACCCGGCTTGTGCTTCGCCGGATCGATTTCCCACAGTTCCTTGATGCCGATACCGTAGACCTGCGGATCGACGCCTTCGCGCAGCCTGAATCTGTCGTTCAGCTGACGGCCCAGGTGTCCACGCGCGCCTTCGCAGAAGAGCGTGTACTTCGCGTGCAGCTCCATGCCGAGCTGGAAGTTCTCGGTCGGCTGGCCGTCCTTGCCGATGCCGAGGTTGCCGGTTGCGACGCCTTTGACCGAGCCATCGTCGTTGTACAGAATCTCGGCAGCCGGAAAGCCGGGGAAAATTTCAACGCCCAGCGCTTCAGCCTGCTGACCGAGCCAGCGCGTGACGTTCGCGAGACTGATCACATAGTTGCCGTGGTTTTTGAAGTTGTCCGGCAACGCCCAGACCGGTACGCTCTTCGAACCGGTTTCGGTCAGGAACAGGAATTTATCTTCGGTCACGTCGACCGTCAGCGGTGCGCCTTTTTCCTTCCAGTCCGGGATCAGCTCGGTCATCGCGCGCGGATCCATCACCGCGCCCGAGAGGATATGTGCCCCGATCTCCGAGCCTTTTTCCAGTACGCACACGCCAATTTCAGCGCCTTGTTCCGCCGCCAGCTGCTTCAGGCGGATCGCCGCGGACAGCCCGGCCGGGCCGCCGCCGACGATCACGACGTCGTATTCGATTGCTTCGCGGGCGAGTTCATCGTCACCCAGGAATGTCGGGATTGACACAGCACCGATCTCCAATATTTTCTAATTGATGAAACAGCAGAATGCCGCGCTTGGGCGAATTGCTTGAACGCGTCGATCCGCGAAAGTCGCATCGAGTCGACCGGCCGTCAACCAGTCAACCCATAGATGCGATCCCACCTGTCGCCCCACGCAAATCCGGCATGTGCGCCACATTCATCGTCGGCCGCGTTGTCTGCGGGGGGAATACGGACCACGAACCATCGTCATGGCGGAAGAAGAAGATCGACAGTTCACCGGTCGCCCGCCTTGACTCCACACACACGTAACGCCACCGGCTCGCCCGGGAGTGACTGAAAAGCGTGACGCGTGCCCGCATCTGCGAATCTGGTCCGAACCACCTTTCCACAAGACGGCGCAACGACGTTTCCCGGGTATTCACTGCCTCTCCTCCCATACCAACTGACAAGGATGCGAGCCACGACCATCATCCGCCGGAGCCCCAGGATCGCCGACTGAACCACGATCCCGCCCAATGCTTCCAGGGACGACAGTAAGACAACGCTCTCCCAATGCCACCACCCCAGTGGAGTAGAACGCCCGCCTTCAGCGGCAATGCCGGCACTACCAACCGGACATTTCGCGATCCGCGGCAACAAGGTTTTCCCTAGCCTACCTGTTCCGGGTGGTTGCCCACTCACGCCCACCCTTTACCGTGGCGCTACAAAGTCCGCATTCCCGGCAGGAACAGCGATACCCGCCGGCAACAGGACTACAGGAGACAACCTATGACCGCATCCCCTGATTTCCAGGCAAAGTCCGCGTGGACAATGACCTTCCTGCTGACGGGGCTCGCCCTCATCAATTTCCTGGACAAGATCGTGCTCGGACTGGTGGCAGTGCCATTGACCGCTGAGCTGCATCTATCACCAGAGAAATTCGGGCTTGTCGCCGGCAGCTTCTTCTGGCTCTTTTCCATTTCCACCGTCCTGGTGGGATTTCTTTCGAACCGCTTCCAGACTCGCTGGTTATTGCTGGCAATGGGCCTGAGCTGGGCGGCACTCCAGTTGCCGCAAGCAATGGCGACGAGCGCACTAGGGCTTCTCATCTGCCGCGTGATCCTGGGCGCTGCCGAAGGCCCGGCGTTTCCGGTTTCCGTGCATGCGCTGTACAAGTGGTTCCCCGACCGGCAACGCAATCTGCCTGTCGCGATCATCAACCAGGGTGCGGCCTTCGGCATGCTACTCGCCGGTCTGCTGATTCCGCTCGTCACGAGACAGTGGGGATGGCGCATGAACTTTCTGCTGCTCGGCGCGATAGGCGCGGCGTGGAGCGTATTGTGGGCATGTTTCGGGCGAGAAGGAGGACTCGGCAGGCAGCAGGCCGCACCGATCGTGCGAATCCATGTGTCCCGATTGCCCTATCGGAGAATCCTCACGGACCGCTCTGTCCTCTCCGTGTTCGCACTCGGATTCACCGCCTACTGGACGTTGGGTCTGAGCCTGACCTGGATACCCACCTACCTCGAGAAAGGCCTCGGATTCAACGGCGTCGAAGCGGGTCGTTGCTTCGCCGTCGTGGTCGCGACTGCGACGCCGGTCAACGTGGGTCTGAGCTGGCTATCGCAGCGCATGCTCGGGCGCGGCGTATCCACGCGCAAGGCACGCGTCCATCTGATCTGTCTGTCGGCGGTTGCCGGGGCGTTGTTGTATATCACCCTCATGCTGCTTCACTTGCCGCCATTACAGAAAGTAGCGCTACTCGCGATCGCGGGCGCGCTGCCCACTCTGAGCTTTACGCTGGCCCCCGCGCTGCTCGCCGAAATGGTCCCGGACACCCAGCGCGGATCGCTCGTCGCCATCCACACGGCACTCGCAAGTCTTGGCGCCGCATTCGCTCCGGCCGTGATGGGACGGATCGTACAGGTCTATGGCGGCGGCAATAGTCACGCGTACGAACTCGGTTTCACGGTCAGCGCCGTACTGCTCATCGCGGCCTCCGTCGCCGCGCTGCGCTGGCTTCATCCCGATCGCTCGCACAGAACACTCAATCACTTTGCCACGCAAGCCGCAGCTTGATGCGCATCTGGCCAAGTCGGCGCAGATAAGGGCAACAGCCGCTGCGCATGCGCAAATTCCTTCCAATCAACAGAGGCGCCATGATCAGACCTGGTAACAACGCTCAGAGCACAATGATCGCAGCAGAGTACGATTACGTCGTCGTAGGCGCAGGCTCTGCGGGCTGCGCCGTAGCCGCCAGACTGGCGGAAGACCTGTCGGTCACGGTCGCTCTGCTCGAGGCGGGTCCGCATGACCACCACCTGAGCGTATGGGTGCCGATAGGTCTGGCATCTACCGTGCAAAAAGCCGGTCCGCGCAACTATGCGTACTACACGGAACGCCAGCCCGGCCTTGACGGACGCCCTTCATTTCAGCCGCGCGGACGCGGCCTGGGCGGCAGTTCGTCGATCAATGGCATGGTCTACGTTCGCGGACATCGCAACGACTACGACGAATGGGCGGCCCTGGGTTGTACGGGTTGGGGCTATGACGACGTGCTGCCCTACTTCCGCCGCAGCGAATGCAACCAGCGCCACGCCGGACGCACCGACGATCCGTGGCACGGTGGCCACGGCCCGCTGCATGTCAGCGACCTGCGTTCGCCCAACCCGTTCTCTCATCGTTTCGTGAACGCCGCCCTGCAAGCGGGATTGCCGCTTAACTCGGACTTCAACGGCGCGGAGCAGGAAGGCGCCGGCCTTTATCAGGTCACGCAATTCAACGGCGAACGCTGGAATGCCGCGCGTGCCTACCTGCACAACGGCAATGCGAAAGATCCAGACCTGAACGGCGGCCGCCTGAACCTCGATGTTCTTCCGGACGCCCAGGTACTTCGCCTCGTCGTCGAGGACAAATGCGCGCGCGGCGTGCGCGTGGTGCGTGCCGGCATCGAGCAGACGGTGCGGGCCCGGCGCGAAGTCGTGCTCAGTTGCGGCGCCTTCAATTCGCCGCAACTGCTGATGGCTTCGGGCATCGGTCCGGCCGGGCATCTGCGCAGCCACGGCATCGATGTCATACAGGATCTGCCCGGGGTCGGCGAAAATCTGCAGGATCACCTCGATGTGATCGTCAACAAACAGGTCAAGTCTAACGACCTCTACGGCTACTCAGCGGGCGGCCTTCTGCGGCTCGCATCCGGCATGTGGCGTTATCGGCGCGACCGCAGCGGCATGGTCAGTTCCAATTTCGCGGAGGCAGGCGCCTTTGTGAAGACCCGCCCCAACCTGGCCGTCCCGGACCTGCAGCTAGCCTTCGTTCTCGCTCTGCTCGGTAATCGCACTGTGGCGAAACGTAGCAAGCTCGGACATGGCTACTCCTGCCATGCTTATATCTTGCGTCCGCAGAGCCGCGGTCATGTGCGTCTGCGTAGCGCGGACATGCGCGACGCACCGTCGATCGATCCGCGCTTTCTGTCAGCAGAGGCCGACATGGACGCGCTGGTCGCCGGCGTCAGAATCGTTCGCCGTATCTTTGCGCAGCCTGCGCTGGCCGAAGCGGGCGGAAAGGAACTGCTGACGGACGATTTCGGACCGGACGATTCGAACGAAGAGGCGATCCGGGCGTTCGTGCGCAGCCACGCCGACAGCGTCTTTCACCCGGTCGGCACGTGCAAGATGGGCATCGACGCAATGGCCGTGGTCGACCCGGGCCTGCGTGTGCACGGCATCGAAGGGCTGCGCGTAGCCGACGCGTCGATCATGCCGACGCTGATCGGCGGCAACACGAATGCGCCCGCCATCATGATCGGCGAAAAAGCCGCCGATCTGATCCGCGCCGACAACCGCGCCGACAACCGATAGCGTGCCGTTCCGTTCGTTAAACCCGCCAGTGACAACAACGCACGAAAAGGATCCGGCATACGCGAATCGCGTCCGCCTGTGAAACCGCCCCCACCGCCGCGAGCCCTATATTCCCCGGCATATGCGGGCCCAGACAAATGGAGACATGACATGCAAGCAACAGAGAGCGCACCCGATTCGACAGTGGTGCGCGCCGATTCCGACGACACCTGGCCGTTCGCCGTCGAACGCTACACGCCGACCATCGGTGCGGAGATTCGCGGCGTCGATCTGCGCGATCCGCTCGACGACGAAACCTACGCTGCACTGCGCCGCGCACTATTGAAGTTCAAGGTGCTGTTCTTCCGCGACCAGGACATCACGCCGGCGCAGCACGTCGCGATGGCGAAGCGATTCGGTGAACTGGAGATCCATCCCGCGTTTCCCCATCATCCCGAGCACCCGGAACTGGTGATACTCGGCCGTAACGATACAAAGCGCGGCCGCGAAAACCTGTACCACTCTGACGTATCGTGGCGCGAGATTCCGTCGATGGGCTCCATGTTGCGATGCGTGCAATGCCCGGAGGTCGGCGGCGACACCATGTGGATCAACATGGTAGCGGCCTATGACAATCTGCCCGACGACGTGAAGACAAGAATCGCCGGCCTCAATGCGGTCCACGACGTCCTCCCGCTATTCGGTATTGCGGTGCCCAAGGAGCAGCACGCGGCAATGCGCGCGAAGTTTCCGCCCGTCGAGCATCCGGTTGTGCGAGTCCACCCCGAAACCGGCGAGAAGATCCTCTACGTCAACGAGGCGTTCACCACTCATCTGTCGAACTACGGCCAGTTGACCGCCAGGGAATATCGCGTCGGCTTCGACTACAAGCTCGCCGAAATAGATCTGCTGCAGTATCTGTTCCGCCAGGCCCAGGCGCCGGAATATCAGGTGCGTCTCAAGTGGCGTCCGAACACGATCGCCTTCTGGGACAACCGCTCGTGTCAGCACTACGCGGTCCAGGACTATTTCCCGGCACCGCGTCACATGATGCGTGCGACGGTGATCGGCGATCGTCCGGTCGCAGCGTGAGTTCGATGCGCCCCGAAGAACCTGAGGAAACGCAATGAAAACGTTGAACACCTTCTACATCGGCGGCCAATGGGTCGAGCCGTCTGCAGGCGGCACGCAGACGGATATCGTCAATCCGGCCACCGAAACGCTGACCGGACACCTCGCAATGGGAACGGCGCAAGATGCGGATCGTGCCGTCGCCGCGGCGCGATCCGCCTTTCCGGCCTGGTCGGAATCGAGCCGCGCCGAACGGGTCGCGCTGCTCGAGCGGATCGTCGAATGCTATCGCGCACGGCTCGACGACATCGCCGAGGCGGTCCGCATCGAGATCGGTGCGCCCATCACGCTGTGCAGGCATCTGCAGGCCGCAATCGGCCTCTCGCAACTCGAAGCCGCACTGGAAACGCTGCGCCATTTCGAGTTCGAGACTCATCACGAAAAGAGCTATGTGCGCCGCGAAGCGGTGGGCGTCGCGGCACTGATCACGCCGTGGAACTGGCCGTTGAATCAGATCGCCGCCAAAGTCGCGCCGGCCATCGCCGCCGGTTGCACCGTCGTGCTGAAGCCTTCCGAAATCGCTCCGCTGGACGCTGTCATCTTCGCGGAAATCATGCACGCAGCGGGAACGCCGCCCGGCGTATTCAACATGATCTTCGGTGAGGGACGTGTGGTCGGCGCGCGGCTGTCGTCGCATGCCGACGTCGATATGGTATCGATTACCGGCTCGACACGCGCCGGCGTCGAAGTGGCCGTGAGCGCCGCGCTCACGGTCAAGCGCGTAGCCCAGGAACTCGGCGGCAAGTCACCCCTGCTGATTCTCGACGACGCCGATCTGCAACAGGCAGTGACAAGCGGCGTGATGCAGTGCATGGTCAATTCCGGACAGACCTGTGTCGCACCGACCCGCATGCTGGTGCCGCGCGAACGATACGACAACGCCATTGCGATTGCTGCGGAGGTGGCCAATGGGATCGTCGTCGGCGATCCAGCGGACCCGGCCACCAGGATGGGCCCGATCTCGAACCGCGCGCAATACGAGAAAGTCCAGCACATGATCCGGACCGGTATCGAGGAAGGCGCTCGCGTGATTGCCGGCGGTCCCGGCAAGCCGGAAGGATTTGCACAGGGCTTTTACGCGCGCCCAACCGTCTTCGCGGATGTCAGCAACGGCATGAAGATCGCCCGCGAGGAAATTTTCGGACCGGTGCTCGTGATGATTCCGTACGACGGCGAGGAACACGCCATTGCGATCGCCAACGACACGGAATACGGTCTTGCGGGCTATATCGCCACCAGTAATCCCGACCGGGCGCGCCGCGTGGCTGCGCGCCTGCGCGTGGGATCGGTGCGAATCAATGGCGCGATGCTCGACATTACGGTTCCCTTCGGCGGCTACAAGACATCCGGGAACGGGCGGGAGTATGGCCGGGAAGGGTTGGCCGAATTTCTCGAGTGCAAATCGGTGACGGGCTAGGAATCTGTGCAAAGGGCCTGCTCATCATCATGAGCAGGCCCCGGGGTCATTGCGGGAAAGCTTGAGATGCTTTTACAACGTGGATAACGTCACGGCGTTCGTCACCGACTTTACGCCTTCCACGCCTTCAGCGGCCTGAGTCGCCAGAGCGACCTGCGCCTGTTCTGGCACGGTTCCTTCCAGTATCACCACGCCGTTGTGCGCTCGCACCGTAATCGTGGCGGCCCTCAGCCCTTTCGTTTTGCTCAGCGCGCGAACCACGCTCTTCTGAAGCGCATGATCAGCGGCCTTGATGGCTTTCACGTCCGATGCATACGAGCGGCCTGATGCAGGGACCGCATCGCTGCCCTGCGCCTGCGCGTTAACCGACGCCAGAACGAGCAGCACCCCACCCACCCGTGTGAATACCTTGTTTTGATTCATCGATGTTTTCCTGTTGTTGTATCGGACCGTCGAAAACAGATACGACAGCGCTCCCGAACGACGCCGCCAGGCGGCGTCTGTCCCGAACGCGTACCGTAGTTAGAAACGATGCGTCATGCCGAGCACCGCAAGAATCTGCTTCGAACCGGTGGCCACGCCCGTGACGCCAGGCCAGCTCATGTTCGCCGTGCCGTTGTTCTTCAGGTAGCCCGCGCGCATGTAAAGACTCGTACGCTTGGAGAGGCTGTGGTCGACGCCGACTTCGATACCCGGCGTATTGTCGTGGACCCCACGCACGTCCCGTTCAATGGCGGCGATTTCGATCACGTCCGCTGGCGTGGCCTGGATCGTCGCACCCAGTTCGATAATGCTGTACGAGTGAACCAGCGAAGCAAGCGGCAACCTGACGGCCGGCGTGACGGTGACCATCGCACCTGCCGGCGCATCCTTTGGCCGGTTATACGAATAGTTGAACTGGAAGTTCACGATGCCCACCCGGTATGCCAGCGCGCCGGTGAAGTGCTCCGTGCCCATCAGGTCGAATGTGGTGAGCAGCGTCGGGGCACTGGGCACCAGCGGCGCGCTCTCCTGCGATCCGTGTTGATATTGATAACCGACACCGGCGTAAAAACCATAGCCGGAATAACTCGCAGCCAGGTCGACCATCGCGCCGGACCGAACCGGCACGGGTTGCGTCACCGTGGTCGGCATCCCGTACATGGCGTAGACATGCACGCCTCTCATGTCGGGCGACGTGTAGAAGATCGAATTGCTGGTGCGTCCGGACACGTACTGCGTTGCGAGCGTGGAGCGATCGGTTGCGCTGGCGAGGTCGGCCGCTGCCAGCGGCGACATCACCTCGTTGCCGCGGAACGGATCGGTGAAGTAGACGGCCCAGAAGCTCGGCTGATACTGACGGCCGAAGCTCAACTGGCCATAGGAATCGTGCTTGAGTCCCACCCACGACTGCCGGTAGAACATCGCCGAGCTGTCGGCAAAAAACGCTCCGTTGTTGATGTTGAAGCCGGTTTCGACGTCGAACACAGCCTTCAGCCCGTTACCGAGGTCTTCGCTCCCCTTCAGGCCGAACAGGGAACCGGTTGAGCCGCCGCTTCGTTCGGAATACGAATGTTTTCCGCCATTATCCAGGTACTGGACGAACACGTCCGCTACCCCGTACAGCGTCACGCTCGATTGAGCCGCCGCTCCTCCGGCGGCGAGAATCAATGTTGCCCCGCAAATACTCTGACTCATGAAACGCATGCATGTCTCCTCTTTGTGTTTGCCGTGTCCGACGGACACAGGTAAATCAACTCATGCATATGTCCGCCGGGACGACGGCCGGCAATAGTCCGGTCGGTCGTTGCGAGCCCATATTGCAGGGACGTCCGGGCAGATCACCTACCCAAACGGAGGGGGGACGGGAATACCCCGAGCGATGAAAGGAGGTAGCGATACACATCGAACCTTCCCCCCCGACGCAGGGGGCGGCTGGGATTCGGCGTTCAAATAGGCTCTGTGATATCGATCACCCAGGGCCGACACGAGCCTCGCGCAGACACATGCAATGCCCTGTTTCAACGAGAGCCCGGCCTGATCCGTCTTCCATCAATCAAATGATTGCTTCAGCAAGCGAGATATCCATGTCTGCCATCCCATCGGATCGTTCAACGCGGCGGGTCGTGCATACCCGGCGTATCGAGTGCATCGGCTTCGAACGAAGCGACGGCCTGTTCGACATCGAAGGCCACATCCGCGATACGAAGGCCGAAGATTCAGACCTGCTCTTCAAGACCGTGCCGGCCGGCTCGCCGATTCACGACATGCGCATCGTGGTCACGATCGATTCAAACCTCCTGATCCATCGCATCGAGGCTCATACGGACTCCTCGCCGAGCCGCTTTTGCACGGAAATCAACGAGGCGTATGCCCGTCTCGAAGGCGTGACCATCGGCGCGGGGTTCATGAAAGAGGTCAAGAGCCGCCTTTCCGGTCCGAAAGGCTGCACGCATCTGACCGAACTGCTCGGCCCCATTGCCACGACGGCGATCCAGACATTGATGGGGTGGCGCAAGGCAGCGCCCGCCACGAGCGAGTCCGCAGACGCGGCAGGCAGCGCTCAGGCTCATCCAATGGTCGACACCTGTTACGCATGGCGCGCGGGCGGCGACGTCGTGCAATTCGTGTCGCGGCGCAAACAGGAACCGGCGCGAGGCGACGCGCTCGCTGCCGAGGCGACGCGGCCGCCAGACCGTTGATGATCCGGGAAGACACTCCCCCGCTGAACGTGAAAACGCTACCTGCGCTGCGCTACAATATGCCGGTTATCATTTCGTCCTTTGGCCCACGCCGACCAGGCGCGAAGCCGGGGCGCGCAAGGCGCAGGTCACGATGCCGCAGAATTCCCCTCCCGTGGACCCACGCCGCTCCCAACGCGGCGCCGCGGAATCCCGAGCCGATCCCCGATTGATTCCGCCGCGCGATACCGCCCGCGTCGTCGCACGAGAACGTCTGCTGACCCAGCTACTCGACTCCCGGCGCAACCGTTGCGTCGTCCTCCAGGGCCCCGCCGGCTGCGGCAAGACGAGCCTGCTGATCGCGTGGCGCGAGGCCTTGCTTTCGCTCGGTTTCGATATCGCCTGGCTGACACTCGCGCCGGAAGACAACGAACTCGCGCACTTTCTCGACTACCTCGTCGCCAGCCTCGCCCAGGTCGACCCGGCGATGTGCCATGAAGCGGCCTTGCTAGGCGGCCGCGGCATGGACGACGAAGCGGTCGAACGCACGATCATCGCCCTTGTACGCGGCATTGCTACCCATTCGAACGATGTCGTGCTGGTGCTGGACGACCTGCATCACGTTGCCAATGCCCGCAATCACGAAGCATTGCAATGGCTGCTCGACTACGCGCCGGCGAATCTCCATCTCGTGCTCGTCTCGCGTGGCACGGTGCCCCTGTCGCTCGGACGTCCACGCGACCAGGGCCTCGTGCTGGAACTGGACATGCGCGACCTGCGTTTCACGGCCGCCGAATCCGACGCCTTCCTCAGGGCGCAGTTGGGCGAGATCGGCCAGCGCGAAGCACGTCACATGCACGAGCTGACTGACGGCTGGGTGGCGGGACTGCAACTCTTCGCGATGCGTCTGAAAAGAAAGAGGCAAGGCACAACGGACCTCGCGCAGTCCGACCCGCTCGCGAACGCCCAACTTCTGGACGCTCGCGGGTTTGCGGCGTATTTCGAACGCGAAGTGTTGTCGCGCCTCGCGCCTTCCGAGGTGGAAATGCTGGTCAGGATGGCGAGCTGCGCGCGGGTATGCGCGCCGCTGTGCATCGCGTTGATCGGCGACGGGCAATCGCCTGCCGAAGTACGCGCGCTGCTCACAAGACTGGAAAACGACAATCTGTTCATCGCGCCGATCGAGAGTTCCGGTAGCGAGACGTGGTATCGGTTGAACCCGCTCTTTCGCGAGACGCTGCTCGAGCGTTTTCGGGCACGCAGCGAACTGCATCAGCGCGAGGTGCATCTGGCGGCGTGGCTCTGGTTTCGCGACCACCGCCAGCACGACGACGCCGTGCGGCACGCCTTACTCGCGGGCGAGCCTGCGGCAGCCGCCGATCTAGTGCTGCGCGTTGCCCGGACCATGCAGATCGAGGGCGATCTGCGCAAGCTGGTCGGGCTGATACGTCTGCTCCCGCTCGCCGAAGTGCAAGCCCGCATCGGACTGCGCTTGTGGATGTTGCATCTGCAACTGTATGCGCGCGAATTCGACGCCTGCGCCGCGGCTATCGCGCGCCTGCACGCCGACATCCCCGAAGGCGATACGCATTCGCGCTATCGGCTCATCCTGTTGCAGGCGGCCCTCGCCGTCCAGCGCGACGATACGGACGAAGCGATATCGGTGTTGCCGCACCTGCGGCAAATCCCCGCGCACGCCGACAGCCTCGCCGTGGGCGGGCGCAACAACCTGCTGTCATGGATTCACATGCGCCGCGGTGAATACGATGAAGCGCGGCGCGTTCAGAGCGAGGCGCCGCAACTTCTCGTGGATGGCGTACCGCTCATGGGCACTTCGGCCGGCATGCTGAACGGCCGCTGCATTGCAGGTTTCAGCTATGCATTGGAGGGCAAGTTCATTCAGGTGGAGCGCATCAGCCGCGACGTTCTGTTCGAGGCGGATCAACGCGGCAGCGCCGCCGCCGAAGCCGCATGTTTCGCGGCGGCACTCCTCGGCGAAGTGCTGTACGAATTCAACGAACTGGAGGCGGCCCGCAAACTTCTGGAGGATCGCGTCGACGTGCTCGAACGCGTGTCCATTCCGGACTCCGTATTGCGTGTCCTGACTGTGCTGTCAGCGGTCCATTGGGCAGAGGGACACCACCTCGATGCGTTCGCCTATCTCGAACGCCTCGAAGAATACGCGACGCAATACGGTTTGCCTCGGCTCATCGCCCATAGCGTGACCGAGCAGATTCATCGGCATCTGCTGAGCGGTCAGTTCGATGCGGCGGAGGCCGGCCTCGCCCGGCTCGACATGATCGCGGCGCGTGCGGCGGGCACCGTGACGGACGCTGCGACCGGCACCTCGGCGGAAATCCACGCCATGACGGAGAGCTCGCACATCAACTGGAGCATCGCCCACGAAGATTTCGAGGGCGCCGCAGGCCGTCTTCAGGCGCTGATCCCATTCTGCGAGGCGCGCGGCTGGCAACGGCACATCGCGCACTTCCAGATGCAAGCTGCCGTGGTCGATGCGCGCCGCGGCCGGGCCGACGCCGCGCGCGAAGCCGTGCTCGCCGCGTTGCGCCGAGGTCACCGGCTGGGCCTCGTGCGCAGCCTGCTCGACGCCGATCCCGGCGCGCTGGATCTCATTACCGCAGTGGTGCAAGGCGAAGCGCACGATCCGGTTTTGTCCTTCTATGTGAGCCGGCTGAACGCGGCGCAGAAGGCCGCTTCGTCCAGCGGAGCGGAGCCGGCCGTCAAACCCGCCAACCGAAGCGCGCCGCCCGCTGCCGCCGAAACGTTGAGCGAGCGCGAGGCCCGGGTCGTCGGCCTGCTTGCGCAAGCGTTGCCGAACAAGAAGATTGCACGCACGCTCGGCATTTCGCCTGAGACCGTCAAGTGGCATCTGAAGAACATCTACGGCAAGCTCAGCGTGACGAGCCGCGACGAGGCGGTGGCACGCGTACGCGATCTCGAACTGGGCTCGGCCTCCGTTGCCGGCGAAGAGACGGACTGACGCACCCCACGTCTTCGCGTGCTCGGCACGGGTGGTTCCTCACCGTTCTGCTCCATCCCTCCTCGCTACCCACCTCGGGTGGTTCGCTCCTGGCCACGAGCCACTATCCTATAAGTCAAGGGGTCGCGCAGCCGTTCACGGCAGGCGCGCCTCACACAACCAACGCCGGTGCGCGCCGTCGCGCGCGCTGAAGCTCAGGAGACAAGCGTAATGACTACGCTCATGGCTAGTGAATACACCGCAGCCCCTTACCGTCCCGTACGCTTTCCGGAACGGCGCCCGCTCGTCGAACGCCGCCCCGACGGCACGTTGATGCTGAGCTCCGCCAGTCCGCCGCCCGACATCGCGCAGAACAGCTTCGCGGCGTTCGTCCCCGAATGGGCCGAGCGCCGCGGCGATAGTCTGGCATTCTGCGAACGCGACAGCAGCGGTGCCTGGCGCACGATCAGCTGGCGCGAACTGTGGCATCAGTTGCAAACGGTGGCTGCCTGCTTGCTGGAGATGGGCCTCGGCCAGCAGCGCCCGCTAGTCCTGCTCTCGGGCAATTCGATCGAACAGGCGGTACTTCTGCTCGCAGCCGAGTATGTAGGGATTCCTGCCGCACCGGTTTCGCCGGCCTACTCCACGCTCAGCAAAAATTTCGCACGCCTGAAAGGCGTGCTCGAACTGGTGCCGCCTGCGGCCGTGTTCGTGCAGGATGCGGCAGCATTCGAACGCGCGCTCGCAATCGACGAATTGGCGGCAACGCCTGTCATCGCCGCACGCAACGTCCAACTCTCCCAACACGCATGGGCCGACCTGCTTGCCGCCGACATGACCCCAGCGCGCGCCGCCGCCGTTGCCGCGGCGCATGCCGCCATCCGCAAGAGCGATACCGTCCGCGTCCTCTTCACGTCGGGCTCGACCGGAACGCCGAAAGGCGTGCCGCTTGCTTATAGCAACCTCAGGGCAGTCGCCGCCTATTACGCCGACAATCTCGGCTGGCTGCGGGAATCGCAGCCGGTGTTTCTCGACTGGCTGCCGTGGCATCACGGCCTCGGCGGCGTCCTGAACATCGGGCGCTCCGTACAATTCGGCGCGACTCACTATATCGATGACGGCCGCCCGCTGCCCGGTCTGATCGAGCGCACCGTTCGCAACCTGCGTGAAGTGTCGCCTACGGTTTTCACCAGCGTTCCGTCCGCATGGGCCGTGCTGGCAGGCGAACTCGAACGCGACCCCGTGCTCGCCCGCAGCCTGTTCGCCAATGTGCAGTATTTCGGCTACGGCGGCGCAAGTTTGCCGACAGACGTGTGGCACCGTATCCAGCGTGTGGCGGTGGAGACGATCGGCAAACGCATCGTCTTCTCGACGGGCCTCGCCTGCACCGAGACGAGCGGCATGGGCACCTATTGCGGCTGGCCCGCAACGGATCTCGGCAACATCGGCGGCCCGGTGCCGGGCTCCGAAGTGAAGCTCCTGCCGCTCGAAGGCGGCGACGGCCGCTACGAAATCCGCATGCGCGGCGCGAATGTGTTTGCCGGCTACATCGGCAATGCAGTGCTCACCGCCGCCGCTTTCGACGAGGAAGGCTACTTCCGCCTGGGCGATGCCGTGCGCCTCGCGAATCCGGAAAACCCGGCCGAGGGCCTGCTCTTCGCCGGGCGGGTGGTCGAAGACTTCAAGCTGACGAACGGCACCTGGGTGCGAACCGGCGCGGTCCGGCTCGGCTTGCTCGACCTGTGCGCCCCGCTCATCTCAGACGCGGTGATCTGCGGCCACGACCACGAATTTCTCGCGGCGCTCGCCTGGCCGAACGTGGCTGCCTGCCGGCGCCTCGCACCCGAACTCGCCGAGCTCGAAGCGGCGGCGCTGGTCGAGCATCCGGTCGTGGTCGCCGCGCTGCGCGAACGTCTCGCCGGCCACCAGGGCGGCGGCGCCAGCCGGACGATCGAACGCGTGATGCTGATGGCCGAGCCTCCTTCGATCGACGCCAATGAAATCGCCGAAAAAGGCTACGTGAATCAGGCCGTGACCCGCGCGCGCCGCGCCCATCTGATCGAACAGCTCTACCATCCAGAACCTGCGGTGCATATCGCCCGCGCGCGATAACACCGTCCGCCGACCTTATGCCGATCTCATTCTCAGGAATTTAGTGATGCAAATTACCCGTACCGTTTTTCGTGACGATCATGAAATGCTGCGCACCACGGTGCGTCGCTTCCTGGAGCGGGAGTGCGCTCCCAGACAGGTCGAATGGGACAAGGCCGGCCGCGTCGACCGCGATACATGGTTAAAGGCGGGCCGCGAGGGTTTGCTGTGCCTCACGTTGCCGACGGAATACGGCGGTGGCGGCGGCGACTTCGGCCACGCGGCGATTCTCAACGAGGAAGTGAATCGCGCCGGCCTGAGCGGTCTCGGCTTCGGCGTGCACTCGGACATCATCGCCCCATACATCGCTCGCATCGGCAATGAGGAGCAGAAGCAGAAGTGGCTGCCGAAGACGTGTACCGGCGAAGCAATCCTCGCGATCGGCATGACCGAGCCCGGCACCGGCAGCGATCTGAAGGCGATACGCACCACCGCCTTGCGCGACGGCGACGAGTACGTGATCAACGGCAGCAAGACCTTCATCAGCAACGGCCTGAACGCCGATCTGATCATCCTGGTCTGCAAGACCGATCCCAGCGCAGGCTCCAGGGGCGTCAGCCTGATCGTCGTCGAGGCGACCCGCGAGGGGTTCCGCCGTGGCCGCAAGCTCGACAAGGTCGGCATGCACTCGCAGGACACTGCCGAGCTGTTCTTCGACAACGTGCGCGTTCCCGTGAGCAATCGTCTCGGCGAAGAGGGCAAGGGCTTCGCTTACCTGATGGGCGAACTGCCGCAGGAGCGGCTCTCGATTGCGATCGGCGCCGCCGCAAAACTCGAAGCCTGCCTCGAGCACACGATCAACTACGTCAAGGACCGCAGAGCCTTCAATCAGACCGTGTGGGACTTCCAGAACACGAAGTTCAAGCTGGCCGACATCAAGGCGCAGGCAACCGCCGTGCGCGTGCTGGTCGACCACTACCTCGCCGAGCACGTGCGCCGCCGGCGTCTCACTCTGGAAGAAGCGGCGATCGCCAAGCTGTTCGCGACCGAATCGCTCGGCAAGGCACTCGACGACATGGTGCAACTGCACGGCGGCTACGGCTACATGCTGGAGTACCCGGTGGCCCGAGCGTTCGCCGACGCACGCGTCAACCGTATATATGGCGGCACGAGCGAGGTCATGCGCGACCTCATCTCCCGCAAGCTGTAATTCGAACATTCCATTTCCAAGGAGCAGTGATATGACTCGTAACGTGTTCGTCGCCGGCGTCGGCATGATTCCGTTCAAAAAGCCCGGAACCAGCGACCCCTACGACGTGATGGGCGCGGGCGCCGTGCGCGAAGCACTGGCCGATGCCGGAATCGATTACGCGGACGTGCAGCAGGCCTACGCCGGCTATGTGTATGGCGATTCGACCTGTGGTCAGAAAGCGCTCTATCACGTCGGCATGACCGGCATTCCTGTCATCAACGTGAACAACAACTGCGCGACGGGTTCGTCGGCCTTGTTCCTTGCGCGTCAGGCCGTGCAAAGCGGCGCGGTCGATTGCGCGCTCGCGGTGGGTTTCGAATTCATGCAGCCGGGCGCGCTGTCGTCGAAGTGGAGCGATCGTGCGCCAGCGCTCGAACGCGCGCTGAATCTGGTCAACGAACTGGTGGACCGCACCGACCTGCCGGGCGCGATTCGCCAGTTCAGCGGCGCTGGCCGCGCCCACATGGAAAAGTACGGCACGAAGCTCGAAACGTTCGCGAAGATTCGCGCGAAGGCCAGCCAGCATGCCGCGCGCAATCCCCTCGCCGTGTTCCGCACTGTCGTGACGCCGGAAGAGGTGCTGGCGTCGCCAATGATCTGGGAAGGCGTGCTCACGCGTCTGATGGCCTGCCCGCCGACCTGCGGCGCAGCCGCGGCAATCGTGGTGTCGGAGGAATTCGCCCGCAAGCGCGGCTTGCGCACGGATGTGCTGATCGCCGGCCAGTCGTTGACCACCGACCAGCCCAGCACCTACGACACGCGCGACATGATCCGCGTGGTCGGCTTCGACATGACGCGGGCGGGCGCGAAGCTCGCTTACGAGCAGGCCGGCGTCGGACCGGAAGACATCGACGTGATCGAGCTGCACGACTGCTTCGCGCAGAACGAACTCCTGACCTACGAAGGTCTGGGTCTGTGCGCGGAAGGCGAAGCTGAAAAGCTCGTCAACGACGGCGACAACACGTATGGCGGCAAATGGGTCGTCAACCCGTCGGGCGGCTTGCTGTCGAAGGGGCATCCGTTGGGCGCCACCGGTCTCGCGCAGTGCTACGAACTGACGCATCAATTGCGCGGCACTGCCGAGCAACGCCAGGTGGAAGGCGCGAAGGTCGCGCTTGCTCACAATCTGGGACTCGGCGGAGCGTGCGTCACGACCGTCTACAAGGCCGCCTGATGCGCCGCTTCCCACGGAGTGCCCGACATGATCGATAAAAAACACATCGGCAAAGTGATTCCCGCGTTTCGCACCGTGGCCGAAGCGGGTCGGTTGCGATTCTTCGCCAAGGCAACCGGCGAAACCAACCCGGTCTACTTCGACGAATCCGCGGCCCGCGACGCGGGCCACCCGAATCTGCCCTTGCCGCCCACCTTTCTGTTCTCACTCGAACTGGAGCAGCCGGACAAAAGCTGGCGCGACGAGATCGGCATTCAGGTCGCGCGCATTCTGCACGGTGAACAGTCATTCACCTATCACCGGATGGCCTACGCCGGCGACGTGCTGCTGTTCGAATGCCGCATCGCCGACATTTACGACAAGAAAGGCGGCGCACTCGATTTCGTGGTGCGCGAGACACGCGTGACCAACCAGAAAGGCGAGCATGTGGCCGACATGCGCAGCGTGCTGGTACACCGCAACGGCTGAGAGGAGACACGAATGAGCACATCGAGCTTCAACGAGGTCAAGGTCGGCGACACGCTGCCGCCGCTGACGCTCGCGCCCATCGACCGCACGACGCTAGCGCTCTTTGCCGGCGCTTCGGGCGATCACAACGCGGTCCACATCGACCTCGACTTCGCGCGCCGCAGCGGCATGCCGGACGTATTCGCTCACGGCATGCTGTCGATGGCGTACCTCGGCCGTTTGCTGAACGCCTGGGTCGATCAGCGGCAACTGCGGCAATTCGGCGTGCGCTTTGTCGGCATCACGCATCTCGGACACCGGATCACGTGCAGTGGCCGGGTCGTCGAGAAGTTCGAGGCCGAAGGCGAGCGCCGCGTGAAAGTGGAGATTCAAACGGCCAATCAATATGGCGAACCGCGCGTCCTCGGCGACGCTGTGATCGCCTTGTAATCCGTATCAATCAAGGAGACAGGAAATGGGAAAGCTTGACGGCAAAGTGGCGCTCGTCACCGGTTCGGGTCGCGGCATCGGCCGTGCGATCGCCGAGAAACTGGCGAGCGAAGGCGCACGCCTCGTCATTAACGACCTCGACGCCGACCCGGCGCACGAAACGGTCGAAGCATTGAGGAAAATGGGCACGGAAGCCGTGGCCTGCGTCGGCAACGTGGGCTCGCCGGACTTCGCCGATCGCTTCATCAATACGGCGATGAGCACGTACAAGGGCATCGACATCATCGTCAACAATGCGGGTTACACGTGGGACGACGTGATCCAGAAGATGACCGACGAACAGTGGTACGCAATCATCGACTGCCACATGACCGCGCCGTTCCGCATCCTGCGCGCCGCCTATCCGCATGTGAAAGCCCTTCACGCCGCCGACAAGGAGGCCGGCCGCGACGTGTACCGCAAGATCGTCAACATCTCGTCGACCTCCGCACTCAACGGCAACGCCGGACAGATGAACTACTCGTCGGCCAAGGCCGGCGTGATCGGCATGACGCGCGCACTGAGCCGTGAGTGGGGGCGCTTCAACGTCAACGTCAACTGCGTCGCGTTCGGCCTGATCCATACCCGCATGACGACCGCCGATGCGCATGCGGGCGCGACCGTGAAGATCGAAGGACGCGACATTCGAGTGGGCGTCAATCCCGAGGCCCTCAAGATGCACGCGCAGCGCAATCCGCTCGGTCGCGGCGGCACGCCCGAAGAAGCAGCGGGCGGCGTCTACCTGTTCTGCTCGCCCGAATCGAACTACATCACCGGTCAAACCATCGCGGTCGCGGGTAATCTGCAGTAGTTCACGTGGTCCCGGCGTTCCACCGGGATCCTGTCTTCGCCGGCATGCGTCGAACCGCATGCCGGCGTTTGCACTTTTCGACTACCGGGCGCGCAGGCTTCGCGCCGCCGCCCACTCGCCTCGTCAGTTGGCCGATGCCTTCCGGAGCCAAACCAACCATGACCGATCACACCCTCGTCACGCAAGCCGGCAATGCGCCGCCTTCCGTGAGCTATCCCTTCGATCCGCCTCCAACCTGCGGAAACGCGCTGGAGGTGGCGCCAGGCGTGCGCTGGATTCGCATGCCGCTGCCCTACTCGCTCGACCACATCAACGTGTGGACGATCGCGGACGGCGAAGGCTGCGCTATCGTCGACACAGGCGCGCGCACGGATGCGGCAACAGCCTTATGGCGCCGCTTTTGCAGCGAGTCTTCGCTGACGCGCCCTGTCACGCGCGTTTTCGTCACGCATATGCACCCCGATCACGTGGGCATGGCGGGCTGGCTCACGCGGACTTTCGACTGTCGGCTGTGGATGACGCGCCTCGAATACCTCAATTGCCGTGTTGCCGCGTCGGACACCGGTCGCGAGGCGCCCGCCGACGGCGTGGACTTCTACCGTCGCGCAGGCTGGAGCACGGCGGCAATCGAGGTCTATCGCGCACGCTTCGGCCGCTTCGGGCAGCATATTCACGCACTGCCGGACAGCTTCCGGCGCCTGCATGACGCGGAGGAAATCGCGATTGGCCGGCACGCGTGGCGTGTGATCGTCGGCACCGGCCATTCGCCTGAGCACGCGTGTCTGTATTGTCCCGAACTGAAGTTGTTCATTTCCGGCGACCAGGTACTGCCGCGAATCTCATCGAATGTATCGGTGTATCCGCTCGAACCGGACGCCAATCCGATGGCGGGCTGGTATGCGTCGATTGCAAAGCTGAAGGAGCAGGTTCCGGACGACGTGCTCGTGCTGCCGGCCCATAACGACTGCTTCCACGGCCTGCACGCGCGGCTGGATCATCTGCGACGCAGCCAGGATCGCAGCCTCGACCGGTTGCGGCAAGCGCTCGGCGAACCTCGGCGCGCCGTCGACGTGTTCGGGGCGCTATTTGCGCGCAAGGTCGGCGAAGAGGATATGTCGCAAATGAGCCTCGCGACGGGTGAAAGCCTGGCATGCCTGAACTATCTGATCGGACGTGGCGAAGTTCAACGCGAACTTCGCGATGATGGGACGAACTGGTATTCGCTGGTGTCGTAACAATGCAAAGGGGCATCGCTGCGCGCCGCGGCGATGCCCCGTTTTCTCCAATGTGCTCTGTCAGTACAGCTCAGATCGCGTCGACCAGTTGCGGCACCGCATCGAACAGATCGGCTTCCAGCCCGTAGTCGGCAATGCTGAAAATCGGTGCCTCCGGATCCTTGTTGATCGCGACAATAACCTTCGAATCCTTCATTCCCGCCAGATGCTGGATAGCGCCCGAGATACCGCACGCCACATACAGTTGCGGCGCGACGATCTTGCCCGTCTGACCGACTTGCCAGTCGTTCGGCGCGAACCCCGCATCGACCGCCGCGCGGCTCGCGCCGAGCGCGGCACCGAGCTTGTCGGCAAGCGGCGTGAGGACTTCGGTGAATTTCTCGTTGCTGCCGAGCGCACGGCCACCGCTCACGACGATCTGCGCATCACCGAGTTCAGGCCGGTCGCTTTTCGCGACCACGCGTTCGACGAAGGTGGACAGACCACTGTCCGCTACCGCTACACGTGTTTCAATCTGAGCCGCACCGCCTACGGCCGCTACGGCATCGAACCCCGTCGCGCGCACGGTCAGCACCTTCACCGGATCGCGGCTTTGCACCGTCACCAGCGCATTGCCGGCGTAGACAGGACGCTGGAACGTGTCCGGGCTCATGACCCGAACGATATCCGAGACTTGCGCCACGTCGAGCAGCGCCGCGACACGCGGAGCGACGTTCTTGCCTGCGCTGGTGGCCGGAAACAGGATGTGGCTGTAACCGGCGGCCAACGCGACAACCTGAGCCGCGATGTTTTCGGCGAGACCGTTAGCGAGTTGCGGCGCGTCCGCATGCAGGACGCGCGCGACGCCCCCGATCGCGCCGGCGGCTTTCGCCGCGCCGACCGCGTCATGTCCAGCCACGAGCACATGAACCTCGGCGCCGCATTGAAGCGCGGCCGCAACCGTGTTCAGCGTGGCCGTTCTGATCGAAACCTGGTCGTGTTCGGCCACGACCAGCACTTGATTGGATGCAGTCATATCGATTCCCTCAGATGACTTTCGCTTCGTTCTTCAGCTTCGCGACCAGCGCCGCGACGTCGGGCACCTTCACGCCTGCGCTGCGCCCGGCCGGTTCCGTCGTGCTGAGCGCGGTCAGACGCGGCGCGACATCCACGCCCAGTTGTTCCGGTGTGACGACATCCAGCGGCTTTTTCTTCGCCTTCATGATGTTGGGCAGCGTCGCATAGCGCGGCTCGTTCAGGCGCAGATCGCTCGTGACCACCGCCGGCAGCTTGAGCCGCAAGGTCTCGAGTCCGCCATCGATTTCACGTGTGACGGTCACGCAGTCGTTCGACAGTTCCACCCGGCTCGCAAACGTGGCCTGTGCAAAACCCGCTAGCGCCGCCAGCATCTGGCCGGTCTGGTTGCAGTCGTTGTCGATGGCTTGCTTGCCGAGAATCACCAGTTGCGGCTGCTCCTTGTCGACCAGCACCTTCAGCAGCTTGGCCACTGCGAGCGGCTGCAGCTGCGCGTCTGTTTCGACCAGAATGCCGCGATCCGCGCCGATCGCCATTGCCGTGCGCAAGGTTTCCTGCGAGGCGTTCGTGCCGCACGACACTGCGATCACTTCGCTGACCACGCCCTTTTCCCTCAAGCGGACCGCTTCCTCGACGGCGATTTCATCGAACGGATTGATGCTCATCTTGACGTTCGACAACTCGACGCCCGAGCCGTCGGATTTGACCCGAACCTTGACGTTGAAGTCCACCACGCGTTTCACCGCGACCAATACTTTCATCTGTTGTCTCCTATGTCGCCCAACTTTCCTTTCTGACGACGCTTACGCTTCAGGCCGATAACCCAAGCCGTGTTCGCGCATGCGTTCGACAGCGGCCTCGTCGAATCCCCAATCGCGCAAGGCGGCAAGCCCATGTTCGCCGCGCTGCGGCGCGGGCTTCGCGATCGCCGAGGGTGTCGCGGAAAAACGCGGCGCGGGTGCCGGCTGAACCACGCCCGCCACTTCGACGAAGCTGCCGCGCGCACGGTGCTGCGGATGCGCGGGCGCTTCCGAGAAACTCAGCACCGGCGCGACGCACGCGTCGCTGCCTTCGAACACCGCACACCATTCGTCGCGCGTGCACGTGAGGAACGCCGCGGCAAATCGTTCACGCAATACCGGCCAGCCGCTGCGATCGTGCTGTGCCGGCAGGCCCGCCTCCGCGAGGCCGAGCTTCGACAGCAGTTCCGCGTAGAAGCGCGATTCGACCGCGCCGACCGCCATGTAGCCGCCGTCTTTCGTGCGGTAACTGTCGTACCAGGGGGTGCCGCCATCCAGCAGATTGCTGGCGCGCTCTTCCCGCCAGTTGCCCGAGGCGAGCAGCCCCCAGATCACCGAACCCAATTGCGCCGCACCTTCGATCATCGCAGCGTCGACCACCTGCCCCTCGCCGCCGCGCTGCACATTGAACAATGCCGCCACCACGCCCAACGCCAGCAGCATGCCGCCGCCGCCGTAGTCGCCCACGAGGTTCAACGGCGGCACGGGCGGCTCACCGGCGCGGCCGA
Organism: Paraburkholderia dioscoreae; assembly: GCF_902459535.1. Lineage (NCBI taxonomy): Bacteria > Pseudomonadati > Pseudomonadota > Betaproteobacteria > Burkholderiales > Burkholderiaceae > Paraburkholderia > Paraburkholderia dioscoreae. The sequence continues at coordinate 342,490 of NZ_LR699554.1, read as the reverse complement.
TGCCCGACAGCACACCGGACAACGCAATGTAGTTGAGATCGTGGCCGGCCCGCTCAGCGAGTGGACCCGTTTGGCCCCAACCCGTCATGCGCCCGTACACGAGCCGAGGATTGCGAGCCAGAGCGGCTTGCGGTCCAAGCCCGAGACGCTCCATCGTGCCGGGGCGAAAACCTTCGATCACGACATCGGCGCGCGAGATCAGATCCAATGCGGCCTCGACCGCCTGCGGCTGCTTCAGATCGAGCGTGACCGAGCGACGGCCGCGCCCCGTGACATCGGCACGCTTGCCGTTGGTCTTCGGCCCCAGGTCCTGGGGAGGAAGCGGCCGGTCGATGCGCAAAACGTCCGCCCCCATATCGGCCAGCAACATGGCGCCGAAAGGGCCCGGGCCGATAGCCTCGAATTCCAGCACGCGAATACCGCTCAAAACACCCATTGTCCCTCCACTCTCCGTTTTTGCATGACGGCGTATCCTGCACACCGCTAATGGCCGGCAACGATCTTTGGATCGGCACGGCCTGAGTACAAGTAAGCCAGAGTGCGCGGGAAACCGGACCACCCCGGCCGGGTAGCGCGGCGTCCTAGTTGACGGCTCGCGCCCTGCCGGCCCAATACGGCGCGCGGATTGCGCGCTTCAGCACCTTACCCGCGCCCGACAACGGCAGTTGCTCACGGAACTCGACCGACTTCGGGCACTTGTAGCCGGCAATGACCTGGCGGCAATGCTCGCGAATCTCTTCTTCCGCGAGTGTCGCGCCGGGCTTGCATACCACCACGGCGTGCACGGCTTCGCCCCACGTGTCGTGCGGAATGCCGATGACGGCGCACGCGGCAACCGCGGGATGCCGCGCGATCACACTCTCCACTTCGGCGGAGTAAACGTTCTCGCCGCCGCTGACGATCATGTCCTTGATGCGGTCCACGATGTAGAGATAACCCTGAGCGTCCATGTAAGCGCCGTCGCCGGTATGCAGCCAGCCTTCGCGAACGGCCTGCGCGGTTTCCTCGGGCTTCCTCCAGTAGCCGGCCATGACGTTCGGCCCGCGTACGACAATCTCGCCGACCGTGCCGCGCGGCACCTCCTCGCCGTCGCTGCCGACCACCTTCACCATCAGGCCCGGCAAGCCGCGACCGATCGAGCGGTACAGGCCGCTCTTGCGGCCCGCTTCGTCGTGATTGGAAGGCGAGTTCGCCGAAATGCTCGGACACGCCTCGGTCATTCCGTATGAATGCGCGAGCTGGATGCCGGGCAGCGCTTCGATCAGCCGGTCCAGCAGCGTTTCCGGGATCGGCGACGCGCCGTAGGTGAGGCGCTTCAGGCTGCTCAGGTCGGTGCGGGCAAAGTCGGGATGATTGAGCACCGCCTGGATCATGGTAGGCACGAGCAGCGTATCGCTCACGCGCTCTTCGCCGATCGCCCTGAGCACGTCGCCCGCATCGAAAGCCGGAATGACGACGTGCGCCTCGCCGGCAATGAACTGCACGAGCGCGCGCCCGAGTCCCGCCACATGGAAGAACGGCGCCGCATGCAGCACCGCGCTGCCGGGCAATGGCGCGGACTCGGCAATCCGCATGAGGCACGACGACCAGATGTTCAGATGCGTCTGCATCACGCCTTTCGGAAAGCCGGTCGTGCCGCCGGTGTACATGATGCACGCGAGATCCGCACCACCACGGCCGGCGTCCGGCATCGGCGCCGCAGTTGCGATCAAAGCGTCGAACGAGAGCATGCCGGGCGGCGCCGCGCCGTCGCCGGCGTGAATCAGGATCGGTGGGGTGCGGGCAAGCGCACACACCTCGCGTGCAATATCGGCGAAGCGGTCGTCGACGATCAGGATGCGCGTGTCGCAATCGTTCAGCGAATAAGCGATCTCCGCCGCGCTCCAGCGGATGTTGACCGGGTTCAGCACGCCACCGCCCCACCACACGCCCATTACGTATTCGAGGTAGCGGTCCGAATTGAGCGCGAGCATGCCGACCCGGTCATCCGCCGTCATGCCGATCCCACGCAGCGCGGCGGCCAGACGCGCGACCCGGTCCGCGAATTCGCGAAAAGTTCGCCGGCGCTCCTTGAACGAAATCGCCACCCGGTCCGGGTTCTGCTGCAGCGAGCGATGCAGGCCCTGTGTCAGATACATGCTGGTCTCCCCGGCTGTGTATGAGCGTTAAAAGCAGCCGCGCCGCGGACCTCGCGGGATCCTTGCGCACGCGGGCATGGCATGGGTTCAGGCCGTGGACCTGGACGATCCGGCCGCTCTATCCATTGAACGACGGCGACCGTTTCTCGATGAACGCGGACACAGCTTCGCGATGATCCGCCGTTTGATGCGAGAGCGCCTGATAAGCTGCCGACATTTCCAGCAGCGTATCCAGCCGGCAATGCATGCCTTCGCGCAACAACCGCTTGGCCAGCCGCACTGCGTGAGGCGGATTGGCGGCGATCGACCGCGCGAGACCTTGCGCGATCATGAGCAGATCGTCGTGCCGCACGACGCGGGAAACCAGATTCCATTCGAGCGCCTGTTGCGCATCGATCATCTGGCCCGTGAAGGTCATCTCCGCGGCGCGCGACAGACCAACGATGCGCGGCAGCAGCCACGCGCCGCCATCGCCGGGAATGATGCCCAGCTTGACGAAACTCTCGGCGAATCTGGCGAGTTCGGACGCGATGCGGATATCGCACATGCAGGCGAGATCGAGTCCCGCGCCGATCGCCGCGCCGTTCACGGCAGCGATGACCGGCACCTCCAGATTGAACAGCGCCAGCGGCAGTTGCTGAATGCCGCGCCGGTAGTCCTGGCGAATCTCCATGCCAGGCATGCTGCCCGACGCATGCCGCTCCATATCGTGGATATTGCCGCCCGACGAGAACGCCGTGCCGGCGCCCGTCAGGATCACGGCCCGCACGGAACGATCGGCTTCGATCCGTGCGATCGCCGCCAGAAACTCCTCCACCGCCGTGTTGCCGGTGAGCGGATTGCGCCGTTCCGGTTCGTTCATCGTCAGCGTGACGATGTGTTCGTCCTGTTCGTAGTTCAGAAATTGGCTCATAGGATGTCTAATCGTTTCCGCTGCTGTATAGGTTGCTTCGCCACCGAAGGGGGAGCGGCGCGCGAACAGATGGATTGGGTGCCGTTCGCCTGCTCACGCGGCCGTTGCGTACGGCGCGGTTCGCGTGAAATCCGCGATCGTGCCGTGCTCGTGCGTGAGCGCTGCGTTCCCCACCATACGATTCCAGAATGCCTCCGAACCGTCCGCCATGCGCCATTCATGCAGCCTGCGCGTATAGAGCTGGAGATCGTATTCGGCGGTGACGCCGATCGCGCCGTGCAACGCATGCGCCGTCGACGCCACCAGCGGCACCGCCATGCTCGTGCGCGCTTTGGCGATCGCGGTGGCAAGCCGTTCAGGTACGGCGCCCGTGCCGGAGAACGCCAGTTCGGACGCCATTCCGACTGATGCCACATGCTGCGCCATCACGCTCAACTGATGCTGCACCGCCTGGAACTTGCCAATCGACTTGCCGAATTGCCAGCGATCGTTGCAGTACTGCAAGGTCATGGCGAATACGCGATCCATCGCTCCGGCGATAGCGGCCGCGTGGATTGCCGCGCTGAACAGCAGCACCTCGTCTCCGTTCGATCCAAGCGGCGCCGGGACCGCGTCGCCCCCCCAGCCAAGCGTGCCGCTAAAACTGCCGTGCACACCGCACGGCTTGCGTTCGGCTCGCGCTGCGTCGAGCAGCAAGAGGTCACCGTCGACATTGGCCAGCACGTGATCGCAGGTCATCCCGAACGGCACTTGCGGCGCTTCCAGCGAGCCGTTCTCGCGGCGGCGGCACGCGCCGGCGAGCGTCGTCATGCCGGCAGGCGCCGCAACGCCGGTCTCGCGCAGGAGCGCGCGCGCCGCGATGCTCTGCGCAAGCGGCACGGGCACCGCGTAGCGTCCAAACGCCGTGAAAACCGGCACGATCGCCGGCAGTGACAATCCGGCGCCGCCGGCGCTTTCCGGCGTCAGCAACTCCAGAAATCCGGCCTCCTCCACTGCGTTCCAGATCGACGCGGGCGCGCCGCCGGTCTCGATCGCGCGGATCGCTTCGGGTGTGGCGCGGTCGCGCAGAATTGCTTCAATGGCTTCGGTGAACATACGGGTCTCTTCCTCGTCCGGATGGGTTAGCGCAAACCAAGACCGCGCGCGATCATGCCGCGCAGTACTTCGCGCGTGCCGCCGCGCAGCGAGAAGGTCGGCGAGATCTGGCTGAGGTAGGCCACCGTGCGATAGAGCTCGGGGTCGATGGTCTGTGCCGGGTCCGCGCTGATCGCGGCTTCCAGCTGCGCGGGAATGGCCTGTTCGAACTCGGTGCCGATGTCCTTGACGAGCGCCGCCTCGACCACCGGGCTTTCGCCGTGCGCGAGCCGCGCGGTGACCGCGATCGACAGACAGCGCAGCGTGGCCAGTTGCGTCGCGAAGCTGCCGAGCAAGGCGAGGTCGGCGTCGCTGGCGCCGTGGCGGCGCAGTTGCGCATGCCAGCAATCGAGCAGCACGACGCTCGAATAGAGCCGCTCGGGGCCGCTGCGCTCGAAGGCCAGTTCGGCCGTCACCTGCTGCCAGCCGGCGCCCTCGTCGCCGATCAACGCGTCGTTGGCGAGGAATACGTTGTCGAAGGTCACTTCGGAGAAGTGGGCGTCGCCGGTGAGATCCACGATCGGCCGCACCTCGACGCCGGGCAGCGACAGATCGACGATGAACTGCGACAGTCCCTTCTGCCGGTCTTCCGGCACGCCCGACGATCGCACGAGCGCGATCATGTATTGGCAATGCTGCGCGTTGGTCGTCCAGATCTTGCGCCCGGTCAGACGCCAGCCGCCGTCGCAGCGCACCGCACGCGTGCGCACGCTGGCGAGGTCGGAACCCGAGTCGGGCTCGCTCATGCCGATGCAGAAAAACGCGCTCGCGGCACAGATGCGCGGCAGATAGAAGTCTTTCTGTGCCTCGGTGCCGTAGCGCAGAATCAGCGGGCCGCTCTGACGGTCGGCGATCCAGTGCGCGGCGACCGGCGCTCCCGCGGCCAGCAGTTCCTCGACCAGCACGAAGCGACGGAACGCGTCCATGCCCGCGCCGCCGTAACTGGCCGGCAGGGTCAGTCCGATCCAGCCGCGCGCCGCGAGGCGCCGGCTGAAGTCCGCGTCGAAGCCCATCCAGGAACGGGCACGCACGTCGGCCGGCGCCGGCGGTAAGTGTTCGTCAAGAAAGTGCTTCACTTCCGCCCGGAAGGCTTCGGCCGCGGCGGGCAGCGCCGTCAGGTGGAAAGCATCCAACAGGTTGTTCACGTCTCACTCCAGTTTTTTTGTAGTCGGCTCGGCGTTGCGGGCTATGAATCCGCACGCTCCGCTCGCGCGCCATAGCGCTCGCGCAGTGCCTGCTTGTACAGCTTGCCGGTAGGCAGCCGCGGCATCGCGTCGATGAAGTCGATGGAGCGCGGCACCATGTAGCGCGCCACCCGCGTGCGCAGGTAAGCCAATAGTCGTTCCGCGAGCGCATCCGACGGCGCCACACCGGGCGCCGGCTCGACAATCGCTTTGACCTGCTCGCCCATCTCGGCATCGGGCACACCGATCACCGCCGCATCCTGCACATCGGGATGCACCGCCAGCGCGTCCTCGATCGCTTGCGGATAGATGTTGACTCCTCCCGAAATGATCATGAACGCCTTGCGGTCGGTCAGATACAGGTAGCCGTCGCCATCCACATGCCCTATGTCGCCGACGGCCGTCCAGACCGGATGGCGCGGATGCTGTGCGGCACGGGTCTTGTCAGGATCGTTGTGGTAGTGGAACGGCAACTGGTCGCGCTCGAAATAGACGGTTCCGGTTTCGCCCACCGGCAATTCGTTGCCGTCGTCGTCGCAGATATGAATGACGCCCAGCAGCGCGCGGCCAACGGAGCCCGGGTGCGCAAGCCACTCCTCGGTGTTGAGCGTGGTCACGCCGTTGCCTTCGGTCGACGAGTAATACTCCTCGATGATCGTCCCCCACCAGTCGATCATCTGCCGCTTGACCTCCTGCGGACACGGCGCCGCCGCATGGATCGCCACGCGATGGCTCGACAGGTCGAACGCGTTGCGCACAGCGGGGCCGAGCTTGAGCAGGCGGATCAGCATGGTCGGCACCCACTGGCTGTGCGTGACGCGATAGCGCTCGATCGCCTGCAACGCCTCGAGCGGATCGAACTTCTCCATGAAGACCACGGTGCCGCCGCCGAACTGCGTTTCGATTCCGTAGCCGAGCGGCGCGGTGTGATAGAGCGGCGCCGGCGACAGATACACCGTTTGCGCGTCGAAGCCATAGCGCTCGAACTGCGGACGGCGCGCGGAACCGGAACCTTCGGTCACCCGGCCTTGCGGCTGCGCGCGAACGATGCCCTTTGGACGGCCGGTCGTACCCGAGCTATAGATCATCATGGCGCCCAGCCATTCGTCGGCAAGACGCGTTGCGGGATACCGGCCGGTGAGCGCTTCGTAGCTGTCCCAGCCGGAAATGGTGCCGTCGACCATCAGCCGCAGGCGGCACGTCGGCATCATGCCGGTCAGTCCGGCCGCGAGTTCGCGCATTGCAAATGAACTGACCACCACTTGCGCATGGCTGTCCTCGATAATGCCGGCTGCTTCCGCCGCGGTCAGATACCGGTTGACCGGCGTGATCATCAGACCCGAACGCAGCGCCGCCCAACACACCTCGAAGCAGCGCATGTTGTTTTCGAGCACCATCGCGATATGGTCGCCGCGCCGCAATCCCGCCGCGTACAGACATTGTGCGAAGCGATTGGAACGCTCGTCGAGTTCGCGATAGGTTAGTATCTCGCCGCTCGTGCTGTTGATCGCGGCGGCTTTGTCCGGCGTCAATCCGGCATGATCGCCGAGATACTTCGGGGTTCCGCTCATGCACACTCTCCTGCGACGCAAGACGGTTTCGGGTGCTTACGCCACCAGCGCCGGAATCTCGCCGGAGGTCAGCGCATTCGGCGCGGCCTGTTCCACCAGTTGCGGTATCAGCGCGCCGAGTTCCGCCACGTCCCAACGCCCGTCCTTTTCGATGCGCGGGCCCGCATGCCAGCCTTCAGCCACGGTAATACGACCGCCGCGCACGCCGAATACACGCCCGGTGATACCGCTCGACGCACTGCTGCCAAGCCATGCCACCAGGGGCGCGACGTTGCCCGCGTCCAGCGGATCGAAGCCGGGTGCGGCGCCAGCGGTGAATTCGTCGCGCCGCTTCGCGAAGATGTCTTCGGTCAGACGGCTCATCGCGGTCGGATAGATCGCATTCACCGTCACACCATAGCGCTCCAGCTCACGAGCGGCAATCACCGACATGGCCGCGATGCCCGCCTTCGCCGCGCCGTAGTTGGCCTGGCCCGGGTTGCAGTAGAGACCCGACGACGAACTGGTGTTGATAAGCCGTGCCACCCGCTCGCGCCCCGCCTTGGCCTCATCGCGCCAGTATGCGGCGGCGTGGTGCGACGGTGCAAAGGTGCCGCGCATGTGCACGCGAATCACCGAGTCCCAGTCTTCCTCGCTCATGTTGGCGAGCGTGCGGTCGCGCAGAATGCCGGCGTTGTTGACCAGCACGTCGAGTCCGCCGAACACGGAAATGGCCGTGTCGATCATGTTCTTTGCGCCATTCCAGTCGGCCACGTCGTCGAAATTGGCGACAGCCTCGCCGCCGAGCCCTTCGATTTCCGCGACCACGTCGAGCGCAGGACCGCTCGCCGCGCCTGACCCATCACCCTTGCCGCCGAGGTCGTTGACGACGATTTTCGCGCCCTGGCGGGCGAACTCCAGCGCATATTCGCGCCCCAGACCCCGTCCAGCGCCGGTGATGACAACAACGCGATTTTTGCAAAGCTGCTGCATGGGAAATCCTCAATACCGTTTGCTATCCAGGGTTGCGCAAGACACGGCGTCCCGCCGGTCAGCGCAAACGAATTCAGTACTTGCCGTATAACGTCACCACGCACGCGCCACCGAGGCCGAGATTGTGTTGAAGCGCCAGCTTTGCGCCTTGCACCTGACGCTGGTCGGCGGTGCCGCGCAGCTGGTGGGTCAGTTCATAGCACTGTGCAAGGCCGGTCGCACCCAGCGGATGCCCCTTGGAAAGCAGACCGCCCGACGGATTGACCACCACCTTGCCACCGTACGTGTTGTCGCCGTCGCTGACGAACTTCTCGGCGCCGCCTTCCGGACAGAAGCCGAGCGATTCGTAACAGATGACTTCGTTGTGCGCGAAACAGTCGTGCAGCTCGCATACGTCGACGTCTTCCGGTCCGATACCGGCTTTTTCGTAGACCTTGTTCGCGGCCGAACGCGTCATGTGCGTGCCGACGTAGTTGAGCATCGAGGGTGGATCGAACGAAGCCGGCGGATCGGTGGTGAGCGACTGCGCAACGATCTGCACATCCGTGCGCAAGCCGTGTTTCTTCGCGAACTTCTCGGAAACGAGGATCGCCGCCGCGCCGCCGCAAGTGGGCGGACACGCCATCAGACGCGTCATCACGCCGGGCATCAGCACCGTGTCGTTCATCACGTCTTCGGTCGTGACCTGTTTGCGGAACAGCGCCAGCGGGTTGTTCGCCGCGTGTCGGCTCGCCTTGGCCCGCACCGCGGCGAAAGTTTCCATGCGCGTGCCGTAACGCTGCATGTGTTCGCGCCCCGCGCCGCCGAACGTGCGTAGCGCCTGCGGCAGATGCGCGAGGTCGGCGGTCAGGCCGTGCATGATCGGCACGAAACGCGCACGCGTTACCGGCCGGTCGTCCCAGTGCGATTTCAATGCGCCGGACTGCATCTGCTCGAAGCCGAGCGCGAGCACGCAGTCGGCGTCGCCGGTCGCAATCGCCTGGCGGGCGAGATAGAGCGCGGTCGAACCCGTCGAACAATTGTTATTGACGTTGACGATCGGAATGCCCGTCATGCCCACTTCGTACAGCGCGGTCTGGCCGCACGTGGAGTCGCCGTACACATAGCCGGCGAAGGCCTGCTGCACGAGGTCGTACGCGATGCCCGCATCGGCCAGTGCGCGGCGGGTCGCTTCAGCGCCCATTTCGGTGTAGCTCTGGCTCGCGCCGGGCTTGGCGAACTGGATCATGCCGACGCCCGCCACCAGTACTTTTTCGCTCATGATGCTGCCTCAAAAGGTAAGGAGACTTAAAGCTTGCGCGAGATGAGATCCCGCAAGACTTCGCTGGTCCCGCCGAAAATGCGCGTAACGCGCATGTCGGCAAAAGCACGGGCAATCGGATATTCCAGCATGTAGCCGTAACCGCCATGCAGCTGAACCATTTCGTCGATGCACTTCCACATTGCTTCGGTCGCGAACAGCTTGGCAATGGCCGCTTCCTGCAGCGTGAGCTTGCGCTCCATATGCTCGCGAATGTAGTAGTCCACCAGCGTGCGGACCGCAACGGCTTGCGCCTTCACATCGGCGAGCTTGAATTTGGTGTTCTGGAAGTCCCACACGGTTTGATTGAACGCGCGGCGGTCCTTAACGTATTGCAGCGTCAGTTCGAGTTGCCGCTCCAGCTTCGCCGCGCAATACACCGCGATGATCAGGCGCTCTTGCGGCAGTTCTTCCATCAGGTGAATGAAGCCGCCGTTCTCGTTGCCGATCAGGTTGCCGGCCGGCACACGCACGTTGTCGAAGAACAGTTCGGCGGTATCCGCGGCGGCCTGCCCCACTTTTTCGAGCTTGCGGCCACGGCGAAAACCCGCACGGTCGGTTTCGACCATGATGAGACTTACGCCCTTCGCGCCCGCCGACGGATCGGTCTTGCAGACCACCACCACCATGTCGCAGTTCAGGCCGTTGGAGATGAAAGTCTTGCTGCCGTTGATGACGTAGTCGTCGCCGTCACGCACCGCGGTGGTACGGATCGACTTCAGATCGGAGCCCGTACCGGGTTCGGTCATCGCGATCGCGAGGATCTTTTCGCCGCGGCAAATGGGCGGTAGCCAGTTGCGTTTCTGCTCTTCGGTGCCGAGACGAACGATGTACGGCGCGGTGATATCGGAGTGCACGGAATAGCTGAAACCCGACACACCCGCACGGTGCAACTCTTCCGCGACGATCGCCGAATGACCGAAATCGCCGCCGCCACCGCCGTATTCTTCCGGCACGGTCACGCACAGCAGACCTTCCCGCCCGGCCTTTAGCCAGGTCTCGCGATCGACGCAGCCGGCCTCGTCCCACTGCGCCTGCCGCGGCAGGCACTCCCGTTCGAAGAAACGCCGCGCGGTTTCACGCAGCATCTCGTGATCCTCGCGATAGACATTACGTTTGACTTCCACCGCACGCTCCTCATCGATTGAATGCGTTGGCAGCGCGGACCGGGTTGTCGGCCGGCTGCTTCCATGAACGCATTGTGCGTGGCGAGGGTGGCGAGCAAGCCTACCCCCGTAGAGTGGGGGTGGCTGAATGGATGACTGCGAGGGAGAAAAGCGTTATCGCGCACTCGCGTCGCGCATCTTCGCGACGGCGCCGTCGCGGCCCGACACTTCCAGCTTTCTGTAGATGTTCTTCAGATGCCACTTCACCGTATCGAGCGAAACGTCCATGACACGCGCAATCTTCTTGTTGGGCAGCGCAAGTGCAAGCAGACCCAGAACCTCGTTTTCACGCTCGCTAAGCGACTGGATCGGAACGTGCACCGCAGCCGCCGGCGGCGCGGCAGGCGCGGATGCCTGCCCAGCGTCGATCAGCCGCTGTGCATAGAAAGCGAGCACGGGATCGAAGTCCTGTTCGAGCGGCAGGGCGTCGAGAATCTGCCGACATGATCCGAGTTCGTCCAGCAGGCTGCGCATCAACCCGAGCCGGTGGCCCAGGCGCAAAGCCTCCACCAGATGCTCGCGCGCCGCTCTATCGTTGTGGCGCCCCTTCTCGGCAATCGACATCTGCAAACGCAGCCCGGCTACGCGGCACCATCTCCCTCCCGCTTCGGACAGCGCGCTGAGAGGCTTGAGCCGGCTCATCGCGCCGTCGAAGTCATTCAGATGCAGGCACATGCGAATGCGCGCGAGATCGGCGCAAACGCTGATTTCCCAAGCCGTGCTGCGCACCGCGCCGGTATAGCGCGCCGCCAGCGCCTCGCAGCGCAGCAATGCCGCCTCGGCTTCATCGAGACTTCCTTCTTCGAGCAACCAGCGTGAGCGCAGACACAGTGCGTTCGCGAGAAGACGATCCACACCATGACGCTTCGCGTAGTCTTCAAGTCGTTCGAGATAGTCGTGGGCCTCGAGCCGTCGGCCCGCGAACCGGTGCGCGCGGGCGAGCACCGTCAGCGCCCGCAACACAGTGTCCGGAATCGACACCCGCTCGAGGACGTCGATGCGTTCGTCCAGCAGTCCGAGCGAAGCATCGACGTCGTTCAGTTCGTAAAGCGCTTCGCCAAGCAGCGCAGCGGCCATGCACGCAATGCCCACATAAGCGGGGCCCTGTTTCTCCGCTTCCGCCAGCACGTCGCAAAACACCCGCTCGGCGAGCAGCACTTGCCCCTCGGCGGCGTGCGTCATGCCGCTCATGCAACGGCCAAGCAGGATGCCGCGCGGCGCGCCGCCATGCGGCGCCCCCTCTTCCAGCACCTTGCGCGCCTGTTGATAGTCGCCACGATGGATGAACATCCACGAGAGAATGTTGCCGCGACCCGCGCGGGTGAAATCGTCAGCGTCCGCGGGGACGCGCTGCAGTTCCGGCAATAGCGCCACGACCGAATCCGTGTCGTCGCGCTGTAGCGCGAGGCCGCCGCGAAGCAGCGCAAGCGCGTACCGCTGACGCGGGTCGGGCCGCTCGCTACGCGACGCTATCTGCTGAATGCTCTGCATGAGCGCGTCGGTTTCGCCGGCATACATTTGCAGATAGGCGGTGATCACGCGCAGATCGAAACGCTCTGCGATCTGCGCCGGCGGCAGGCGGCGCACCAGGCCCGCAAGCTGACGGAGTTCGCCGCGCGCGAGCAGATCGTGCGCGCACCCTTCCACGAGATCTGCGGCGGCCTGCGCGTTGTCTGCGAGTACGGCGTGATGCACGGCCTCGTCGACGTAACCTTGCACACTAAGCCACTGCCAGGCCGCCGCATGCAGTTCACGCAATTCGGCAGCCGGCAGCCCCACGACCCGGCGCTGCAAAACCTCGCGCAGCAGAGGATGCAGGCGATACCAGGTTTCGCCGTCCTGAGCCACGCCAGTCTGCGTGATGAACAGATTGTCGCCCTCCAGGCGGCTGAGCCGGGCGGCGACGTCTCCGACGGCGCCCGCATGCTGCATCAAGCTTGCACAGAGGCGCGCACAGAATCGTTCGCATAGCGCCGCGCGAGTGAGCAGAAGAAGATCTTCGGGAGCGAGTCGCACCAGCACTTCGCGTTCGAAGTAGTGCGCGAAGGTTTCGGCATCGCGCACGGTTGCAGGCGTAAAAGCTGCGCCTTTGCGGGTCTTCAGGTCGATCGCGAACAACTGCAGGCCCGCTGCCCAGCCGTCGGTCAGTTCATGCACGACCTGCGCGTCCCGTTTTGCGACGTCGCCGAGTTGCTCGCGCAAAAATCGCTCTGATTCTTCGGCCGAAAAGCGCAGGTCGTGTCGGTCGAGCTCTGTCGCCAGACCTTGGGAGCGCAGGCGCGCCAGCGAGACGGGCAACGCCCGCCGCGAAGCCAGCACGACATGAAGCTGAGGGGGCGCATAGTCGAGCAGCCAGCGCATTGCCTCGAGAATCCGTGCGTTCCGAAGGTAATGGACGTCGTCGAGCATCAGAACCAGTTCACGTTTGCGGCGAGCAATACCGCGAACGAGCGTGATCACCCAATGCTCAACCGCGGTTTCCTCGCTCTCGCGGCCGACCAGTAATTCCGCTTCGCGCGCGATCGCCGGATCCACGCTGGCGAGGCTCGCGAGCAGACCGTGAAAGAACGCGGTGAGGTCGTCGTCTTCGGGTGCCAGCGAAAGCCAGGCCACGTCGAAATCCAGCGTCAACATGGCCTGCCTGAGAGCCAGCATCGTGCTGGTCTTGGCGCTGCCGGCCGGTCCCTGAATCACCACGCAACGCTGCCGCCGCGCTTCGAGCAGTCGTGCCATCAAGGCTTCGCGAGGCATGAGTTGGCGTGCCGCGCGAGGCGGAATCAATCTCGCGCCGGTTACGGGCTCGATCGTCAGTCTGGGGAAGACGCGTGCGTCTAATGAGTGTTCAATGGATTCGGACATACGGGGGAAACTGATAGACAGATAAACGTGAGAAAGGTCTCGCGACACCTGTCGACACCTCGGAACGCGTTCGTCGGAGTATAGAAGTGCGACACCGTCGGTCGGGCAATTTAGCGGTTACCTACCCGATTCGGGTGGGTAGCCCGGCACCGTCGGTCCCGTTTTCGATCGGACATAGACCAAGTGCACTGCAGTTAGTGAGGGAAATTACCAACAACCCCGCCCGCGGCAACGCATGCTTCTTGCTTGAGAAGAGTGCTTGTCGGGAAGGCGGCGCGCGCTAATTCCGCAACGCGGTCGCATCTCCCCGCCAGGTTAAGGGAGAGTCGCCATGCAAGGAATTAATGACACGGTACGCACTGCAATTTTTGCCGTGGCGATCTCACTGCTTTCGGCATGCGGCGGGAACGGAGGCGACTCGGGTAATGCCGGCGCAACCGCACCGGCAGGCGGCGTCAATCTGCAAATCGTGTCGTTCGGCGACAGCCTTTCGGACGTCGGCACCTATGCACCGATCGCCAGCGCCGTGGGTGGCGGGCGTTTCACGACCAATCCCGGACAGGTGTGGACTCAGGATATCGCGCAATACTACGGCGACACGCTGAACGTTGCGTACACCATCGACCTCACGCATAAACTCAGCGCGCAGGGCGGCCTAGGCTATGCGGAAGGCGGCGCCACGGTGGCGACGCCGGCCAACCAGTCCGCTTTTCTGACCGACGTGATCGGCAATGTCGAAATGCCCGTCAATCAGCAGGTTTCGAGCTATCTGGCTGCGCATACAAGCTTCAACTCCAATCAACTGGTGCTCGTCTGGGCCGGCGCAAACGATGTGCTGCGCGCCGGAGCGCTGCCGGCCGCGGCGCAGACCGTGGAGACGGCGGCTACCACGCTTGCTCAGGTTGTCGGGCAGATCGTCCAGAACGGCGCCGCTCATGTGGTGGTGGTCAATGTGCCGGACATCGGACTATCACCGAATGGCATCGCCTCGTCCGATGGCGGAGCGAATCTGACCCAGTTATCGCAGCTGTTCAACAGCAGCCTGAACGCTGCGCTGCAAACCGATGGCTTGCAGGGCAAGGTTATCCAGATCGATTCCTATACGTGGTTGAACCAGATCACGGCGAACTTTCAGGCCAATGGCTTCGCCGTGTCGAACACCGGTGTCGCCTGTGACCCCAGGAAGACGCCCGATGAGACGGCGTTGTTGTGCTCGCCAGCAACTTACGTGAGCGCCAACGCGGACCAGACGTACATGTTCGCCGACGACCTTCACCCGACGACGCACCTGCACGCGCTGTTCGCCCAGTACGTCGAGAACCAGATCGCCAGCAGCGGTCTCGGCCACTGAAGCGGGATCATCCGGAAGCGGTTGATGCGATGCGCGGTGCAGGACGACCGCAGAGAAAGACGCGTGCCAGGAGGAACCGTTCCAGGCCGACGTACGCCGAAGTCATTTCTTCGAATCGTTACAATGGCCCCCATCACTTCCCCTCGACAGCACCGAATGCCGGACACCCTGACTTCCTATTTCTGGAGTGGCGACGCCATTCGCAGCCGGCGCGTGAGCGACATCGTGCTATCAGGCTCACTCGATGTGCCTGTCCCTCCTGTGCGTCTGCTCGCGGATTGGGAAAGGGAAATCTCGTCGCGCATGGTGCTGGAAGCCGGTGACGTCGAACCAATGCCCTTGGCGCGAGCACGGGTGCGCTGGCCGGACTATTCGCGCTGCGTACAGGCCGTGTCCGACTGGACGTGCGCGCTCGGGCTGCCCGGCGTGCTTGCCTCCAGTGATGTAGCCCTCATGGCCTGCCGTGGCGCGAGATACCACCATGACGCCGCACAATACGGCAGTGCGGCCTTTTGCAATCTGTTCATGAGCGAGGACAAGGGACTGGATCTGCATTTTCCCTCGCTGGGTCAGCGCATTCCGCTGAACCGGGGAACGGTTGTGATATTCGACACCGCGCAGCCTCACGGCGTAATTCAGCGCCGCAGCAGCGGTTTTGATGCGGCCGGCTTCGCACCCGTTCAGGATTGCGTCCAGATATTCCTGACTTGGGAGCTTCCCATAGAAGACGCCCATGTTGCGCATGCACTCAAGGTCGTGTTCGACACCGCCCCTTCGGTCTCGTCGCAACTCGACGCGGAACAGGTCCAGATGAACGGCGAACAGGCTGGTGTGTGCCCCGCTTCCGGCCGCTGGCAGCGGATCGACTGATCGTCGGGGCAGCCTTCACCGGTTTCGCGGCGAATTACCCGATGGACCTGCGTGGGGCAGCATCCGTTGCAGCACGTGGTCTTTCAGAACAAAGCGATGGAACACCGCCGCTGCCACATGCAGCGCGATCAGCGCGAAGAGCACCCACGCGAGGACGCCGTGCACGTCACCCATCTCGTGGCCGAAATCCGAGCCCGTCTCGCTCAACGCCGGATACGGCACGAGGCCCAGCAAGCGGACCGTCCAGCCGCGTGAGGACGCATTGACCCAGCCGAGCAGCGGCACCACCACCAGCGCAGCGTAAAGCAGAAAATGCGTGATGCGCGAAACGACGCTCAATAGCGGCGGCAGTTCGTCCGGCGCGGGCCAGTGAGTCAATCGCCAGATCACCCTGATCACCATGACGGCAATCAGCGCCGAGCCAACGCCGAGATGCCAGGCGATCAGGCCGACGGGCTGCGTGCCCTTGTGAATATCGGGCATCGTCCAGCCGATCACGAACTGCATTGCGATCAACAGGACAGTTAGCCAGTGGAGCGTGCGCGCGACTGCGTCATAGGCCGGACGCGTATTTTGCTGGACTTTAGCCACTCCCTCTCCCCTTTAGCACTCTTCGGATTGGTAAAACGTGCTGCCAATAACTCCCGGATCGACTCCCGGGAAAAACCGCGTGGCTTAACCAAACGATACTAACCACCTTATCTTAAGGAAACCTGATGCTCTGCGCGCAACCGGCCGGCTGTGCAACGTCCCTATCCGGTCAATTGACAGGCAGGCTTTTTGCTGAAGTCCTGACTCCGCATCATTGATCAACGCCTATCACCGAGAACAAATATGCGCCTGCTCAATTGTCTGGTAGTTTCAATGGGTTTGCCGCTCGCCGCGTGCGCAATCGGCCCATCAAGTATAGGCGATGGCGGTTTCGGTGCTTCGCCCGCCATGCCCGCGCCACAATCGACGTTGATTCCAATGGTCAACATCGCGCCCGTTCAGCCGCAACCGGCCGGTTTCATGCCTACTGTTCCCAGCGGCTTTTCCGTCACCCGGTTCGCCGGCGACATGTCGCACCCACGCTGGCTTTACACGTTGCCTAATGGTGACGTGCTGGTGGCGGAAAGCGACGCTCCCGAACAACACGACGAAGGAAGTGGCCTGTCCGGCTGGGCCAGACGGCAAGTGATGAAGCGCGCGGGCGCCGGCGTAGCCAGTCCCGATCGCATCGTGCTGTTACGCGATGCGAACAACACCGGCGTCGCCCAGATGCAAACCGTGTTTCTCGGCGGCCTGCATTCGCCGTTCGGCATGGCGCTCATTGGCAATGAACTGTACGTTGCCGATACGGACGCTCTGCTGCGTTTCGATTACGTCAAAAACGCCACGCAGATCGCCGGTCCCGGGATCAAGGTTGCCGATCTTCCGGCCGGTCCGATCAACCATCATTGGACAAAAAATATCCTCGCGGACCGCTCCGGCAAGCATCTCTACATCACCGTGGGATCGAATAGCAACGCGGGAGAAAATGGTGTCGACGCCGAAGAGGGCCGCGCGCGGATACTCGAATTCGACATCGGCACCGGCCGCTTGCGGCCTTATGCGACAGGATTGCGCAATGCCAATGGCCTCTCGTGGCAACCCGACAGCGGCGCATTATGGACTGCCGTCAACGAGCGGGACGATCTGGGCAACAACCTTGTGCCGGACTACATGACCCCAGTGAAAGAGGGAGCGTTCTATGGTTTTCCGTACAGCTATTACGGCCAGCACGTCGACTCGCGAGTCAAACCTCAACGCCCCGATCTGGTCGCCGCGGCCATCGCGCCGGACTATGCGCTTGGAAATCATACGGCTTCATTGGGGCTTGTCTTTTACGACCGGACGCTATTCCCGGCGCACTATCGGGGCGGCGCCTTTATCGGCCAGCACGGATCATGGAACCGCAAGCCGCGCTCCGGTTACAAGGTTGTGTTCGTGCCTTTTGTCGATGGAAAGCCCGCCGGCGCCCCGGAGGATTTTCTGAGCGGCTTTCTGACCACGGATGGCCACGCCGTGGGACGGCCCGTTGGCGTCGCACTGGACGCACACGGCGCGTTGCTCGTGGCGGACGACGTAGGCAACACGGTGTGGCGGGTCACGCCGCATAGCAGCATGTAACGGGCCGCGCAAAGGCGGATATCGCAGCCAGAGGTTCTTCGTCACGACGCGCGCGGCATGCCCATGAAGCAGCCTGCCGCACGCGCCGCCATGACACGGCAAAGACGTCAGAACCGATGCCGCAACGACAGCTTCACAGCCACTTGCGTAGGAGTCGACGATTGCCCTAGCGTGGTAATCGCCGCAACCGCCGGCCGCCCTGTGGAATCGACACCCGATGCGTGCTGCCATACACCGACGAGATTCAGATCGGTGCGCTTGGAGAGCGAATAGTTCGGACCGAAATCGATCTGCTCGTACTTTGCATCGCGTGCTGTCGTGTAGTCGAACGATGCACCGATCAGCAGTGCCGGCGTAATCGAATATCGGCCATTGATCTCATAGCTGTTAAATGCCGCCGTGCCCGTGTTCGGCGTGGACGCGGTTCTTCGAATGTCCTGAAAGCGTGCGTTCGTATAAACGATTCCGACCATGCCCTTGCCGATTCTGTATGAAGCGGCCGCGCCGAATATTTGCCACACGTTGGCCGAAACGTAGCCGCTGGTCACGGGGCTTCGGCCCGGCGTCACATACCCGGCCTGACCGGGAGAAAGCGCGCTATCGAGCACCGAGACGGATGGATTGTTGATGTTGTCGTACGCCAGCGCGGCGCTCAGCGGACCATTCTCGTACTTCAGTCCAAGCGTGTAGATCCGGCTCGACGCAAAGTTGCCTGCCACGCCGCCGGGTGCGAACATGCCGCTCGCTTGCAGACCATAGAAAGTCGGCGACAGATATTTCACCGCGTTATTCACGCGAAAGGTCGAGTTCAGATCGTCGAAATCGCCCGGATGAGTGCCGAGCCACGCCCACATCGAAGTCGCGGCAATCCCGCCTATGAGCTCCGTCATCGGATCATACTGGCGGCCCAGCGTCACCGCGCCCCACGTGTCGCTGCTCAGTCCGACAAAGGCTTGCCGCCCGAACTCGCGGCCGTTTTGCAGCAGCTTGCCGTTCGACGGATCGAAGCCGTTTTCAAGCGTAAAAATCGCCTTCAGGCCACCGCCGAGATCCTCGCTGCCACGCAGCCCCCAGCGGCTGCCGTTCGTTTGTCCCGTGACCATCTGTACGTTCGAATGCCCGGACTGGTTGTTGACATACACGAGTCCGGCATCAACGAAGCCGTATAGCGTGACGGAACTCTGCGCATGGGCCGCGCTCGCGAGAAGCGGCAGAGTCAACAGGGCAAGGGTGGTCTTTTTCATAAAGTCTCCGGCATGACGAGGCCATGCGTTCTCGTACTAGCGCGAGAACGCAGCAGGCCTCGCAGGTTTTTTAAGTAGTGGGTACTACGGTGGTACTACGGTGGCTTGGCGGGAAGGCGACCGCCTCCCGCGCCAGATGCCCGCGATTCGTGTGAAGCTCCGGGCCGACCCGGCGTGCACGCGCGTTAGTGGGGAGTGCTCACCTCGACGGCTACCGGCCGTGAGCCGTAGATGCGCCCCATCACGAATACGGCGAGCCCGGCAATCAGCACGGGCCACGCGGAGAAACGGAAAATCTCCGCTGGGGTCCAATGCGCCGAATACAGCATGCCCGCGCTCAACGGTCCCGCAATGCCGCCCAGGCGGCCAATGCCGAGCGCCCAGCCCACACCCGTCGAACGCAGGTTGAGCGGGTAGTACACGGCCGCCAGCGCGATAACGCTTTTCTGTCCGCCGCTAATGCAGAACCCGGCGCAGAAAACCGTCACCATCAACCACGCGACGCTGCCCGAGAACGCGCCGCCCACCAGCCACATGAAGACGCAGCCCGCGAGATACATCACGGTCAGCGTGACGTACGGCCCGACGCGGTCCATCGCAAGGCCGAGCGGCACGGCGGAGAGCACACCTGCGATAGTCGGCAGCGCTGTCACCCAGACGACCGTCGCCGACGAATACTGCAGGCCTGTCAACATGGTCGGCAGCCAGCTCTGCATGAAATAGAACTCGGCCAGGTTCAGGAAAAAGATCAGCCAGAGCAACAGCGTGCCCGCCGAAGTGCGTCCCCTGACAAGCGCCGTGACGCTCGCACGCGCCTCGCCCTGGTCTTCGAGACGGAACCTGCTGCCAACCGGCACGTCGAGACGCGGGAAAAACCCCAGCAAGACGGCGCGCATGCGCTCGTCGCCGTTTGGGCGCCGCTGCAGAACCACCAGCGATTCGGGCAACAACCAGGCAAGCGGCGCGGTCAGCGCGATCGGCGCAAGCGCTCCCACCAGCATCAGCGACTTCCAGCCGAACGCCGGCATCAGTGCACCGGCTGTGAGGCCCGCCACCACGAAGCCGAGCGAGAACCCGCAATACACGAGCAGCACGAAGGTGGCGCGCAGCCGCTTCGGCGCGAATTCGCAGGTTAGTGCTACCGCGCTCGGCGCGGCGGCGCCGAGCCCGATACCGGTCAGAAAGCGCAAACCGATCAGCTCGGTGACGTTGGTCGCGAAAAGCGTCAGCAGCGTGAACAGTGCGAACAGCACACTGCTTGCCAGCATCATGCGTTTATGACCGAAGCGCGCGGACAACGGCGCGATCGCAAGGTAGCCGACCATCAGCCCGACGAGCGCGGCGGAAAAGATCGAGCCGAGAACCTCGCGCGGCAGATGCCAGTCCTTTGAAAGCGCCGGCACGATGTAGCTGATGGCCTGCGTGTCGAAGCCGTCGAGAAACATCAGTAGCGCGCATAACAGCACCACGAGGCACTGGCCTGCGCCGACCTTCTGGCGTTCGATGACCTCGACTACGTCGATGAGGGGGGATGCCACGGTGTTTGTCTCCTGTGATTGTTTTATGAAGGCGTGCTACGTCATTGCTGGCGCAGTGTCGGTGTGCACAAAGGCGTCGCTGAAGAAATCGTCGTCGGGCAGGCCGGCTTTCAGGAATGACTCGTGTGCCGCCGTCGTCATGGCCGGGTTGCCGCACGCGTAGACCTGATAGCCGCCGAGCGAGCCGAGATCTTCGAGCACCGTCTCGTGAACGAACCCGCGCCGGCCGTGCCAGTCCGCGTTCGGCTCGGAGAGCACCGGCACGAACTTCAGCTTGCCGCCGTCGTGCCACTTCTGCGCCAGTTCGGCGAGATACAGGTCTTCAACGCGACGCGCGCCCCAGTACAAAGTCAGCGGACGGTCGAGCCTGCGTTTGATTGCGTCTTCAACGATCGACTTGACGGGCGCGAAGCCCGTACCGGTAGCAAGCAGAATGACGGGTTTCGTCGAATCGTCCTGCAGCGAGAATTCTCCGAACGGCAACTCCACTCGCAGCTTGTGGCCTTTGTCCAGGCGCCGCAGCATGCCTTCGGAGAACCTGCCGCCCGGCACATGGCGCACATGAAGCTGGATGCTGTCGCTTTCGTGAGGCGGATTCGCCATCGAATAGTTACGACGACTGCCGTCTTCCAGCTCGATCTGCAAATACTGGCCAGCGCGAAACTTCGCGCGCACGCCGGTGGGTAGACGCAGTTGCACGATGCTCACGTCGGCCGCCGGCTGCGTGACGCGGTAGACGGACATGTCGAGCGTCTTGCGCACCACCGGCTCGCGCTTGTCGATCTTGCGCGGCGCGATCGTCATGTCCGAAGACGGCCGCAAGCAGCACAGCAGCACATGCGCCGCCGGCCCCTGCACATCGCCCTGCACCGAAGAGCGCCCCGCGCCGGCCACTACGCCGCCTTCACAGGTCGAACACACGCCCTTGCGGCACGAATACGGCACGCTGTAGCCCGAGCGCTCGGCGGCGTCGAGCACCGTTTCGCCCGCCTCGCAATGGAAAGCGATATCGCTGTCCGCGACGGAAATCTGGTAGTCCAAAATATGACCTCGAAAAGCGTTGGAACGTGTCACTCAGCCAGGGGGGCGAGCACGGTTCCGGTTGTGACCAGACGGATCGCGCCGAGCAGCGGTGCAGGGTCCGCGAGCAAGGTGCCGGCAATGTCGAAACCGCTGCCGTGCCCGACGCTCGAGAACAGCACGCCCGCGCCGATCGACAGCGCGGCGCTATGGCGGCCGGCGCGCAGCTTGACGGGAATGTGGCCCTGGTCGTGATACATCGCGACAAACACGTCGATGTCGGGATTGGTGAGCAATAGATCGGCGCCTTGCGGGCCGATGATTGTCATACCGTCATCACGCAACTTGCGCGCGACCGGCTCGGTAATGTCGATGTCCTCGCGGCCGAAAAGACCGCCCTCGCCCGCGTGCGGATTGATGCCCATCAGTCCGACCACGGGATGCGCGACGCCCATCAATTGCAGCGCCTGTACCGCCGCCCGCGCGGCGCGTTCGACGTGGCGCTGATCGAGCCGCGCGAGTGCCGAGGCAATACCTTCGTGCAACGTCGCATGAACGATGCGCAGGCCGCCGCCGATCAACAGCAGATAGACGTCTTCGGCCGGCATGCCCATTTCGCGCGCCACGAAGCCGGGATAACCGGCGAAGCGCACGCCCGATGTATTGATCGCGGTCTCCGAATGCGGACAGGCGATCACGGCGTCCACCTGGCCCGCGCGCGCGGCACGAAGCGCGGCGCTGACGTAGGCGAGCGTCGCCGCGCCCGCGGCGGCCGCGACCTCGCCTGGCACGAACGCTTCGGCAGGCAGCGACGCGACGTCGACCATGTCGATTGCGTTGAGCTCGGCAGCAGGCAGATCGTCCGGTTGCACGAGGCGAAGCATGAGTTCGGGACAACACTGGCGTGCGTACCGCCGGATCACAAACGCGTCGCCAAACAGGACGATGCGCGGCTGCGAATGCGCAGCGTGCCCGCCATGCTCGCCGCCTTCGCGCACCATCTGGGCGGCGGCCTTGACCGCGATTTCAGGACCGATACCGTTGGGGTCGCCGATCGCCAGCGCGACTGTCATCGCGCCGTCATGGATGCGGCTCATAGCGGCAACGCCAGCAGCGTGTCGATGCGCGAGCTGTCGCACACCACAATCCGTTCACGCAACCTCACGCCGCTCTCCTCCACGGCGTACACGTCGCAATAGCGGCCGGTGGCGAACAGGCTCGTCGAGCCGTCGCGCATGATCCGCGCCACCATGAACGAAGTCTCGCTGCGCGCCTCACGTTCGTTCGCGCTGATAACGCTGGGTTGTCCAAGCAGATGCCGATAACTGTGGCGCTCGTAAATGTTGGCGCCGCGCAGCGAAGCAATCCGGTCGATCAGCATGCCGCGCGAAGCCGCGTAGATCATGCTGCCCGTGAGGCCGCGCTTGTAATTGTCGGCGGTCGTCACCCTGTAGACGCAGGCATCGGTGAAGAAGTCCGGCCATTGCGCGAGATCGCCGTCGTCGATGCAGCGCACGTAGTCGGCCTGCGCGCGAGCAATCAGTTGATAGATGTCTTGCGCCATTCTCAGTATCCCATTGCGTTGCGGTAGGCTTTCCAGAAGCCGCGAATCGACGCTTCCGTCACCCGGCTCGCGCTGCTTTCGGCGCTATCGCCGCCCATTTCGATCACCGAGCGGCCGTCGCCCGCGCCTTCGATGCCGCGTTGCACGAAGCCGCCGACGCATCCGTCTTCCATCGACACGTAACCTGCCGGCCCGACCAGATTCGACTGGCGCAGGCGCATTTCGCGCAATTCGGGCGTGTCGTCTTCGAAGCCGAGGTAGGTCCAGTTCAATTCGGTTTGCTGCGTGCCGCGCGGCAGAATCTGGCGGACCGCGATCGCGTTCTGGATCTGCTGGAGCACGAAGCCGGGAAATACCGAGAGAATCTGCAGCGTGACGCCGTCGCCGAACTCGTCCACGCCGGCGAGCACCGAAGTGTCTTCGAGGCGATGCTCGCTTTCCGAACGGATTTTCTGATCCGCGTAGTCGCTGGTGGCTTTCCGTTGCTCCGCGGCTTCGGCGGCATGGTCGACAGCCGAGTAGCTGACGTGGTGACCGCCGCTCGGATCGACGATGATGCCGCCGCGCTGCGACAGGCGGTTGAGCTGAAACGTCGTGAAGAACAGATGCAGAATGCTCGCGTGGTAGGAGTCCTTGACGTTCTCGAAGTAGAGTTTCCAGTTGTTCGGCAGCATTTGTGTGAATCGCCCGAGCACGACCGGCTTGCGGTTCTCCAGCACGCGCGCGATGCGCTCGACGATCTCTTCGCCGAGGTACTCGTCGAGCGGCGGGACGTCGTCGGAAAAGCTGCCGAACACGAGGCCATGCAGCGTTGCGACACGCAGCTTGCGCAAGCCGTGATCGCCGGTGCAGAAATCCGGCTTCATGCCGCCTTTGCCGTCAATGCCGTCCTTGAATGCCACCCCTACCAGATCGCCTTGCAGGCTGTAGGTCCATGCGTGATAGACGCAACTGAAATCTCTGGCATTGCCCTGGTCTTCAAGGCAAACCATTGCGCCGCGATGCGCGCAGCGATTCTCGAACGCATAGATTTCGCCGTCGGTGTCGCGCGTGACGACCACCGGGGCGTCGCCTACGAATGTGCTGCGAAAGTCGCCCTGATTCGGCACTTCCGCTTCGAGGCACAGGTAGCTCCAGTTCGGACCGCGGAAGATCGCGTCCTGTTCGTCGGCGTACACGCCTTCATCCTGGAACAGCGCGTAAGGCACGCGCGTCAGTCCTTCGGACGGCCAGGTGATGCTGGCGCGCCGCGCCGGCATGATGGGAATGATGTTCAAGTTGCTCGCTCCATGTATTGCGGGGACCGTTCCAACGCCGCCTGGATCCGCTGGGGACGGCTCTTCGCGTGCCGTGCCAGGTTGACAGACGGGTTCGAATGTGTTCGAATAACGTACATTGTTCGATATTTGAATCCAATATGACATCGGTCAAAGAACCTGTCAACGGGCAGGAAGGCGAATTGACGCCTGAAGAAAGTGCTGATCCGAGCGGTAAGGCACGTGCGAAAGAAGGGATGGCGGGCCTCGCCAAGGGATTGGCGATCATCGAGGCATTCGGTGCGTCGACTGCGCGCATGACCGTTTCGGACGCCGCGCATCTTGCGGACCTCAGCCGGCCGGCCGCGCGCCGCTGCCTGCTCACGCTTGTCGATCTCGGCTATCTCGCGCACGACGGCAAGTTCTTCACGCCACTGCCGCGCATGCTCAGACTGGGCAGCGCATACCTCAGCACGTCGTCGCTGACGCAGATCGCGCAACCGCTTCTCACGAGTGCGCGCGACGAATTGCACGAATCGGTATCGCTGGCGGTGCTGGACGAGGGCTACTCGGTATTCATTGCGCGCGCGGAGGCGGTGAGAATCGTGTCCACAGGCGTGAAGCTCGGCGGCAGACTGCCGGCCTATTGCTCGGCGACCGGCCGCGTTCTGCTGTCGGGTCTGTCAGAAGAGGAGATTCGCCACCATCTCGACGCGACGCCCATGAAGCATCTGACAACACGCACGCTCGCAACCACAAACACCGTGTTGCGGGCCATCGCACTCGCTGCACAAAACGGTTATGCGATCAGCAATGAGGAACTAGAAATTGGCATGTCCGCAATGGCGGTGCCGGTGAGAAATCGCAGCGGTGCGATCGAGGCCGCGGTCAGCGTGAGTGTGTTTTCCGGACGGGTCAGCGTGGAAACCCTGGAGGAGAAGTTCCTGCCTGTTTTGAAGGCTGTTGCCGCACGTCTGCAACGGGCACTTTAGCGAACGCGTTTCAGGACCGGTTAGGGTCAACGCAATCGTTCAGATGCGACCGACTCACGGTCGGTCGCTCTACCCATCTCAAACCAGTTGATCCTGGTCAACTGCCTCCAGTGCTCAAAGCGCCAAATAGACAGTCATGACGTCATTCGACTGTCTGCATGCCGTTGTTCGCAGATCGGGGCCGCCGTCAGCCGGCAATGACGGTCGATCCGCGTCGCAACGCATGGATTTCTTTGACACCTTGACCTTCTGGAGGTAACAAGCATGAAAAGGATTTTCCCAGCCCTTCTGATTGCGCTGGCAACTGTCGGCACGACGCAGGCTTGGGCCCAGAATACCGCGCCGTCCGGCGCAGACAGCGCTCAACCCGACGACAACATTGTGCAGATGCGAAGCGAGATCCGCGCCGCGAACGAGGCTTACCGCGCGAGGGTACGCGCAGCAAACAAGGCTCGCGACCGCGAGGTTGCCAAAGCGCAGGCCGATCGGGTCAAGGCCATCCAGGCGGCACAATCGGGTGGAAGCGGCAGTTGAGGCGCTCGCAGCTGGCTCTGGCGTAGGTCGCAGTCAGCTGTTTATTTCGCGCCCTTCTCGTCCAGGCTAAACGGAGTTCATGTGGAAGAACGGATAAAACATCTCTTGAGCCAGATCAGCGTGCTTGAGTCGGAACTGCAAACGGAACTTCATCAACGGGAAGTCAAACTGTTCTATCGAATCACCGGCAAACATGTCGAATTCGACGAAGCGGTTGGCAAGGTTCATCGGGAATTGAAAGTGGGTATCGTTCGCTGGATTCTCTCCAGCCGGCCGCAAAATTTCCTCGCGGCGCCGTTCGTCTACGGGCTGGTTTTCCCTTTGGCATTTCTGGATCTTTGCATCTCCATCTACCAGGCAATCTGTTTCCCGATCTACGGCATCGTAAAAGTCAAACGTGCGGACTATATCGTGATGGACCGCTGGCAATTGCGCTATCTGAACTTCATGGAGCGATTCCATTGCGCGTACTGTGAATATGCAAATGGCCTCATCGCTTACGCCTCAGAAATCGCCGCGCGCACGGAGCAGTACTGGTGCCCCATCAAACACGCCCGCAAGGTGTTGGGCACGCATGCAAGGTATGAACGATTTTTGACTTATGGCGAAGCGGAGCAGTATCAGGAACATCTCGCGCAGTTTCGCGACGCACTGCGCAAGCAGGAATAGCGATGCAGTGGATTGGGGCCTTGAATTGCACCGTTAGCATAACTTCGCGCCGCTCCGTGAATGGTTTAGAGTGCTTCGCGGCTGTCATCCTCAAAGAGGCTATGGTGCACCGCGTATCGCACAAGCGCCGCGTCATTGGCGAGGCTCGACTTTTCCAGAATTCTCGTCCTGTGGGTACTGACAGTCTTGGCGCTCAACCCTAGCTTTTCGGCGATACCGGCCACCGATTCGCCAGCCGCAATCAGTAGAAACACCTCGAATTCACGGGCCGACAAGCGCTGGTGAGGCAATGCGGAACCCATATCGGCCAAGCCGTGGGCGAACTCATCGGCCATTGCAACACTCACATACACGCCTCCCGCACCAACCTTTCTCGCCGCGTCGAGGAATTCCGTGGCCGAGCAGTTTTTAGTGATATACCCGGATGCTCCGGCTTTGAATGCACGCGCCGCAAAGGATTCCTCCGCCCGCATCGTTACGACGAGAACACGCAGCGCGGGATTTTCGTTCTTGATCAGCGAAATGAGATCAAGACCGTGGATGCCAGGCATCAGAAGACCCAGCGTCAGAAGAGCCGCATCCGTGGTTCTCGCGAGCTCAAGCGTGCTTGCACCATCCACGGCCTCCCCGACGACACTGAAGTCCCCAGAGCATCGAAGAATCGCGTGCAAACCCTCACGCACGACGCCGTGCGCATCGGATATAGCGACCTTGATCACGGACCACTCTCATGGAAAGGAAGCGAGATTGCCCTTTCCATCATGGGCCATTGATTGAGCATGTCGAACGCTATTTTGTAACTGCGCGGACGTTCCGGTTTGTTTCTTGCAGCGAGCTAATTCCACCCGTGCATGCTTCGAAGTGGGTAGTTACGGTTTGCAGGGCGGCATCCTCGCCGCAAATGCGTCTAAAACACGTCCCGGACGAGTTTTGTCGCGGGCTGGTTTCCCGTTGCGCGGACCGTCTGAAACTTTCGGGATCGTTGAAGGAGAAAGATCTGCCGAAGGCATTGAAGCCGACCGGCAGACATTGCTTTGGCGCTTTCTGTCAATCTTGTAATCAACCGGTGGGCGTCACGTCACCTTGAATGTCGCAATATAGATTCCAGACGCTCACGCAAGAAAGCCGAGAGCGCCTTTCTCCGGTGACTGTTCGACATTCAGCCGCATGTATTTACGCTAAATCTTCGCCATCAAACTTCACATTTATTTAGGAGTATCAAATCATGAAAAAAACTCTTGTCTATCTCGCCCTCGCCGCAAGCGCCTTGTCCGCTCCGGTATTCGCGTTCGCGCAATCAAATGCTCCGGTGACACGCGCGGAAGTCCGCGGCGATCTGGTCAAGCTCGAACAGGCCGGCTACAACCCGGCCCAAGGCGACGACGCCAACTATCCGACCGATATCCTGGCTGCGGAGGCAAAGGTAGCGGCACAAACCAGTCAACAACAGGCTACGCAGGGCTATGGCGGTGTGGCGCATGACGGCAGTTCGTCGTCAGGTGGACCGGCGCACGCAGCGATGCATTCGACCTGCGTGGGTCCGGTCAGCTTCTGCACGCCGTACTTCGGCAACTGAACGGTGCGCTTTCAGGTCTCGTGTCGTCACTGGATGCACGGGATCTGACTTAATCCTGAAGTCCTGCTTCACTCCGGGACGAAACCACGCTGACGTATCGCCAACGACCACCACAAGATCAACAATCCTGATCGCGAGCGCTGGATTTGCATACGGCTAATACGCCGCGCTCCTTACAGTGAAGGTGTTGGGACGGCATGTCCACATGATCGACGGCACGCGTCCCTATACGGAACGCGTGCATGCGACACATCGCATCTACACGCCTGCCAGCGCCGGCAGTTGTATGTCGTACGAAACGCGCTCGCGTTGACTACTCGTCCCCGACTGACGTACCGCATGTGTCGAAGGTGGCGCACTTTCGATACGTCGTGGCAAAGCCGCTGGATAGCGCGCGCTTTTCTTGTCGAGAATGGCCCGGCTCAGAAACTCAGCGCTATAGGCGTTCAGCAAATGCCGATGGTGCGATTCGATATACGCGGCGATCTGTGCCTGTTCGCCGTGGATCATTGCCAGCGACGCCAGCGTGTGCGTATCCCAGCGGAAGCGCAGGCCTAGTTCGTCGAACGCGGCGTTATAAGCGCACAGTTGCGCGTCGATCTCAGCATCATGCGCGCTGTCGCCAGCGTTGGGTTGAGCGTGATTCATGGTTATCTCCTTCAGGCAGGTGGCACGACCAAGAATAGAAGCGCGCATAGATAAACAACAGTTAAAGTTTTTTCAAAAAACAATAGCTCATTGTTTATATATTGGTTTACCCCAACCTCCGGAACAGCAACGAAATCTGCGCCGCGACAGAGCAGGTTACGCCTCTGAGCGCCCTCTGGACAAGGCTCGGGCCTCATCCATTAGGAATGCCTAATGCGAACCATAAAATGTTTTAACTTTCCCTTATTGCTGTTCTCGCGCAGCATCCCCTCAGACGTGCTGCACCTCTGGCTAAGGGTTTTCCGTTAGTGCAGCGCCTTCTGGCCGACCATTGGCGCTTCGTTGCCAGCACAACAAACCGGCGACGAAGCGATTCGATCATGTAAGTCCAGCGTGCCGCTCGAGCGCGACGGAAGAGACAGGAGACGCAGACATGGGACATTCCGATGTATCGGAAACAGGCCGTACCGCGTTCACACATCACCGCTGGATCCAACTCGCGATCGGTATCGTCTGCATGGGGCTCGTCGCAAATCTGCAATATGCGTGGACGCTGTTCGTCGTCCCGATGGACAACGCCCACCATTGGGGACAAGCGGCGATCCAGAGCGCGTTCACGATCTTCATCGTTACCGAAACCTGGCTCGTGCCCGTGGAAGGCTGGCTCGTCGACAAGTTCGGGCCGCGCCCCGTCGTGATTGGCGGTTCACTGTGCGCGGCACTCGGCTGGATCATCGACGCGCATGCCAGCAGTCTGGCCACGCTGTACGTTGCGGCGGTCATCGCCGGTATCGGCGCGGGCTGCGTGTATGGCACGTGCGTGGGCACGGCGCTCAAATGGTTTCCGGACAAGCGCGGTCTCGCGGCGGGCTTGACTGCGGCAGGTTTCGGCGCCGGCGCGGCCGTCACCGTGGTTCCCATCGCCGACATGATCCAGCGTTCCGGCTATCAGCATACATTCATGTTCTTCGGCATTTTCCAGGGCGTCTGCATCCTGTTGCTCGCCACCATGCTGATACGGCCGAAACCGCCCGCCACCGCAGTCGTCGCTAAACGCGTGGTTGCAAGCAAGATCGACTACACACCTGGCGAGATGATCCGTTCGCCGCTCTTCTGGGTGCTGTATCTGATGTTCGTATTCGTCGCGGCCGGCGGCATCATTGCAACCGCGCAGCTCGGGCCGATTGCGAAGGAATACGGCTTTGCCAAACTGCCGGTGAATCTCATGGGCATCACGTTGCCGCTGCTCACCATGACGCTGTCGATCGACAACCTCTGCAACGGCTTCACCCGTCCCTTGTGCGGTTTTCTATCGGACCGCATAGGCCGCGAGAACACGATGTTCATGATCTTTCTCGGCGAAGGCGTCGCATTGCTGGGATTGATGCAGTTCGGCCACAACCCGTACGCATTCATGTTCTTCGCGGCTGCTGTCTTCCTGTGCTGGGGCGAGATCTTCTCGATCTTTCCCGCCACCTGCGCTGATACGTTCGGCAGCAAATACGCCGCAGCTAATGCCGGCACGCTTTATACCGCGAAGGGCACCGCTTCGATGCTGGTGCCGCTCGCATCGGTACTGTCGGCGAATGGCGGGTGGAGCACGGTGTTTATCGCGGCTGCCGTGGTGTCGATCGCGGCGGCCGTGTCCGCGAAGTTCATCCTCGCCCCCATGAGAAAGCGCTGGATCGAAAACTCGGGCGCGCCAGCCGGCGTGGTGATCGCTGAAGCGCGACTGCAGCCGTCCTCCGGCGGCTCGCCCGAATGACTGACAACGCGAGCGCCCCACTCGCGACATACCCCATCACGCCCCGTCAATAAGGAGAGATGTCATGGCAGAAGCCGACCAGCCCACAACAGACGACACGTTGAAACAACAGGCGACCGAAACGACCGACGGATTCCACCTCGTCATCGACGCGCTGAAACTGAACGACATCGACACCATTTTCGGACTGGTCGGCATTCCGATCACCGACCTGGCGCGGCTTGCACAAGCGCAAGGGATGCGTTTCATCGGCTTTCGTCATGAACAGCACGCGGGCAACGCGGCGGCCATTTCCGGTTACATGACGCAGAAGCCGGGGATCTGCCTGACGGTGTCGGCACCAGGCTTTCTGAACGGCCTGACCGCCCTCGCCAACGCGACCACCAACTGCTTCCCGATGATCCTGATCAGCGGTTCCAGCGAGCGCGAGATCGTCGATTTGCAACAGGGCGACTACGAAGAGATGGACCAGTTGAATGCGGCCAAGCCTTACGCCAAGGCCGCGTATCGCGTGCTGCATGCCGAAGACATCGGTATCGGCGTGGCGCGCGCGATTCGTGCCGCCGTGTCGGGGCGTCCTGGCGGCGTGTATCTGGACTTGCCCGCGAAACTCCTCGCACAAACGCTGGATGCCGTGAAAGCGCAGCAGTCGCTGGTACGGGTGATCGACGCGGCACCTCGCCAGTTGCCGGCGCCGGAATCGGTGAAGCGGGCAATCGATGTGCTGAAGAGCGCCAAACGGCCGCTGATTCTGCTCGGCAAGGGCGCCGCGTACGCGCAGGCCGACGCGGAGATTCGCGCGTTCGTCGAACAGAGCGGCATTCCGTATCTGCCGATGTCGATGGCCAAAGGCCTGCTGCCCGATACGCACGCGCAATCAGCCTCGGCGGCGCGTTCGTTCGTGCTGCAGGAAGCCGACGTTGTCGTGCTGATCGGCGCACGCCTGAACTGGCTGCTCTCGCACGGCAAGGGCAAAACGTGGGGCGCGGAGCCGAAGAAGTTCGTCCAGGTCGACATTTCGCCAACCGAAATCGACAGCAACGTGGCGATTGCCGCGCCGGTGATCGGCGATATCGGCTCGTGCGTGGCGGCGCTTCGTGCCGGTATCGAGGCAGGCTTCACGAAGCCGGACGCCGAGTGGACCGGTGCGATCGCCGAACGTAAGAACAGGAATCTCGCGAAGATGGCCGCAACGCTCGACAAGAACCCGTCGCCGATGAACTTCCACAGCGCGCTGCGCGCGATCCGCGACGTGCTGAAAACGCGCCCGGATATCAATGTCGTCAATGAAGGCGCGAACACGCTCGACTACGCGCGCAGCATCATCGACATGTATGAACCGCGCAAACGCTTCGATTCGGGCACGTGGGGAATCATGGGCATCGGCATGGGCTTCGCGATCGGCGCGGCGGTGACGAGCGGCAAACCGGTCGTCGCGATCGAAGGGGACAGCGCATTCGGCTTCAGCGGCATGGAACTCGAAACCATCTGCCGTTACGACTTGCCGATTTGCACGATCGTCTTCAACAACAACGGCGTGTATCGCGGCACCGACGTGAACCCGACCGGCGGCAAGGACGTCGCGCCGACCGTGTTCGTGAAAGGCGCACGCTACGACAGGATGATCGAGGCATTCGGCGGAATCGGCTATCACGCGAGCACGCCGGAAGAACTGACGCAGGCGCTGCTCGAAGCGATCGCGTCGGGCAAGCCGAGCCTGATCAACGCGGTGATCGACGAAGCGGCGGGCACCGAAAGCGGCCGACTGACCAATCTGAATCCGCAAAGCGCGGCGATGAAAAAGTAATCAGTGCAACCACGGAGTTACCAACATGACCAAACCTCTCGAAGGCATCCGGATCATCGACTTCACCCATGTTCAAGCCGGCCCTGCATGCACCCAGTTGCTCGCCTGGTTCGGCGCGGACGTCATCAAGGTTGAACGGCCGGGTTCGGGCGACGTGACGCGCAATCAGTTGCGCGATATTCCCGACGCCGACGCGTTGTACTTCACGATGCTCAACAGCAATAAGAAGTCGCTGACGTTGGACACAAAAAAACCCGAAGGCAAGGAAGTACTCGAAAAACTGATTCGCGAGTCCGACGTGCTAGTGGAGAACTTCGGCCCGGGCGCGTTGGACCGCATGGGCTTTTCGTGGGAACGGCTGAATGAACTCAATCCGAAGATGATCGTCGCCTCGGTGAAAGGCTTCAGCGACGGTCACCACTATGACGACCTGAAGGTCTACGAAAACGTGGCGCAATGCGCAGGCGGCGCGGCCTCCACCACCGGCTTCTGGGACGGTCCGCCCACCATCAGCGCCGCCGCGCTCGGCGACAGCAATACCGGTATGCATCTGGCCATCGGCATTCTGACCGCGCTGCTGGGCCGCGACAAAACCGGCAAGGGCCAGAAGGTCGCGGTGTCCATGCAGGACAGCGTGCTGAATCTGTGCCGCGTGAAGCTTCGTGACCAGCAGCGGCTGGAACGCGTTGGCTATCTCGAGGAATATCCGCAATATCCGCACGGCGAATTCAGTGACGTAGTACCGCGCGGCGGCAATGCGGGCGGCGGCGGCCAGCCGGGTTGGGTGCTCAAATGCAAAGGCTGGGAAACGGATCCGAACGCCTACATCTACTTCACGATTCAGGGTCATGCGTGGGAGCCGATCTGCAAGGCGCTCGGCAAGCCCGAGTGGATCGACGACCCGGCCTACAAGACTGCGGAAGCACGTCAACCGCATATCTTCGATATCTTCCAGACCATCGAAACCTGGCTCGCCGACAAAACCAAGTTCGAAGCGGTCGACATCTTGCGCAAGTTCGACATTCCGTGCGCGCCAGTGCTGACCATGAAGGAACTGGCCAACGATCCGTCGTTGCGCGCGAGCGGCACGATCGTCGAAGTACCGCACAAGAAACGCGGCACGTATCTGACCGTCGGCAGCCCGATCAAGTTTTCGGATCTGAAGCCGGAAGTCACCGCGTCGCCGCTGCTCGGCGAACACACCGACGAGGTGCTGGCGAGCCTTGGCTACAGCCAGCAGCAAATCTTCAACCTGCGCGAAGTCAAGGCGGTTTAATGGTGCGAGGCAAGCCCGGCCATCGGCTCGGGCCTGGCGGATACGGCGCCGCTGGCGGAGTCGTATCCTGTTCATGCATCCGTGTTTTCACATCCGGGGAGCGCCATGCAAAATGCGATCGACTTCCAGCAACTTGCCAACGCAATCGGCGACGCGGTCATCATTTCGGATTCCCAGGGCAGCATCACATTCTGGAACCCCGCGGCCGAGCGCATGTTCGGCTTTACGCAAGACGAGGCGCTCGGCAATTCGCTGGACCTGATCATTCCGGAACGGCTGCGCGGCCGCCATTGGGACGGCTATCACAAGACCATGACAACAGGCGCAACTCGCTACGGCAACGACGTGTTGCGTGTTCCCGCCATGCACAAGGACGGGCGATCCATGTCGATTGCCTTCACGGTGGCGTTGCTGCATTCGCCGCAAAATGAACTCACCGGTATCGTCGCCGTGATCCGCGACGAAACCAGCCGCTTTCAGGAAGATCGCCTGCTGCGCAAGCGGCTTGCGGAACTGGAGGCGTCCGCTGGCGCTTGAGCGGGCGCACCCCGCCCGTATTCAGCTACCCGCAGAAGGCTGGGGGGAGTCAGCGCATACTCGTCACCGCGCAATGCTTTGAGCGGTGAAAGACCTGAACTCATTCGCCGGCGATTGCCTTACCCGACGGATTCTTCACCCGCGCATGCAACTGCGTGCGAATTTCGCTCACCACCGGCGGCGGCAGCGGTACATAGTCCAGATCCTCCGCGGCCTGGCCGCCATTGGTCAGCGCCCACTCCAGAAATTTCAGTGTCGCCTCGCTGCGCTCCGGTTTATTCGGCGTGCTGTGAAGCAATACATATGTCGCGCCGACCACAGGCCACGCGTTCGCGCCCGGCTCATTGGCCAGGATTGGGAAGAGAGATCTGGACCAGTCCGCGCTCGCGGCGGCCGCCTTGAATGTCTCCGGTCCAGGCTGAACCACGGCACCCGAGGCATTTTCCATGGCCGTATACGACATATGATTCTGCTTCGTGAAATCCCACGCAACATAGCCGATTGCGCCGGGCAGATGTTGTACGAAGGTAGCCACCCCTTCATTACCTCTTCCGCCTATGCCGCGCGGCCAGCGCACTGAAGTCCCTTCGCCGATCCGGCTCTTCCACTCAGGATTGACCTGCGCCAGATAGTGCGTCCAGATCAGCGTGGTACCTGAACCGTCAAGGCGGCGGACAACGGCGATAGGCGTATCGGGCAGCTTGATCCTGGGATTGATGGCGGCAATGGCCGGGGCATCCCAGTTGATGATTTTTCCAAGATAGATATCCGCGAGCACACGCCCGGAGAGAATCAACTCCCCCGGCTTGATACCGGGCAAATTGACGACCGGCACGACGCCGCCAATCACCATTGGAAACTGGAGCAGGCCGTTCCTGGCAAGTTCGTCGTCGCTCAGCGGGGCATCCGATCCGGCGAAATCAACCTGGCTCTCCATGATTTCCTTCACCCCTTCAGTCGACCCGACACCGCGATAGCTCACCGTGCCGCCGCCCGCCTGCTGGTATGCGCCGGCCCATTTCGTATAAATCGGCGCGGCAAAGGTGCTGCCGGCGCCGGTAATGTCGGCGCTGTGCGCCGTGACCGCCAATAGAGCGCCGACCACACCGGTCAACAGTGTTTGTGTATAGCTCACGAAAGACCTCACTTTAACTTTTGTTGTTGAAGCTCATGAAGTGAAGCTCGCCGAGTAACGACGCGTGGCGTGAAGAAACTATTTGCTGGCGGACTTTATTGAATTTTCTCTTTCCACCGGTTTGCCGTCGCGCTGCAACATGCCAATTGGAAACGCGGGCAAGCACAGCGCTGAAAAACCAACTCTCCCCATTACAGGACGCTGTGCGTCAGGAGGCAAATTGAATCGCTCTATCATGGCCGCATTGCTTCCCGCCCAGTGCCGGCATGGTCGTGAAAATTGATACGTTGTAGGATTGATATCGCAATTTGCGAGGCGCGCCTGCCACGCGCCACCTTACGTTCACCTCACTTCCGTCCGCTTTGGGACTCACGCGACTCGAGCCGATGAACTCCACACCACCCATGCGTGACGTCGCTTCTGCACAAGAACGGACTTCGGAGAATGCCGACAGACGCACCGGCACGGTTTCGGCAGACATGTCGCCAGCCGCGGCCTTCTCGACGCTGGTCGCGCAGGTGGCGCTACGCGTCGGCAACTTGTGCAGGAGCGCCGATCCGGAAAGTCCTCACAAACTTCGTGTCGTGCTGCGTCGTCTGCGCTCGCTGTGGTGGGCTTACGATCCGCTTATCGACGGGTCGCAGGCAAGACGGCAGCGACGCGAATTCAAGGCCCTGGCTGACTCCGCCGGTCAGACACGTGACTGGGATATCCTGAAGCACTTACTGGCAGATGACATGCAGATGCCGCAACCTTTTGCGGCGCTCGTTGAACGTGTCGATCTGCTGCGCGGCGATGCGCTTCTGCACAGTCGCGCAACGATAGCCGCCGCGAACGTCGAAGCCATATTGGCGCAGGGAATCGCGGGCTTAATATTGCAACTCGACGCTCGCGCGTTTGACGAACCGCTTGCGGAATTCGCTGCGGACCGTATCGCAACGGCGAAAAAGGCGCTGCGAAAACGGATGAAGCGTCTGCTTATGGATCAGCACCACGGATACGCCGGGTTTCACGAAGTCCGGATCGCAGCGAAGAAAGTGCGTTATCTGCTGGAGTTTTTCGCGCCTCTGATCGATGGCGGGAGTGGGATCGGCATCGTCGAACTCACGCAAATGCAGGATGAACTAGGACAACTCAACGACATCGTTTCGAGCGAATCGCTACTTCTGGCGCACAGGGATCGGCTCGGCGAGTGCGGCGTAGTAGACGATGCGATCGCGTATCTGAGGTACCTCAGAGGCCATCACATGCAAAGCGCCGACGCCTCGTTGCGCGCTGTCGGCGACATGCTGGCCAGCGAGCATTCCGGCTCCGACATGAGCTAACGGCGCCTGCGTGCAGGCGCCGCGAATGCCGAAACCGGACGCACTGCCACGCAGTTGGCTTGCCCTACCGTTCCTTGCGCCGGCGAAATGCCCACCATCCGGCCAGTCCTGTGAATCCGGCCACGAGCAACACCATCACCCAGAAACCGTGCCGGTTTTCAGCGAGCGGAATACCGCCCACATTCATGCCAAAAAAGCCTGCGACGATATTGATCGGCATAGCCAGAACCGTGACCAGTGTCAGCGTGAAGAGCGTGCGATTGTTCTGCTCTTCCAGCCGGGAAATGATTTCCTCCTGCAACAGCCTGACCCGTTCGATTAGCCCGGCGACATCCGAGAGAACCACCGAAAACTCTTCCGTCGACTCGCGTAGATCCTGCACGTCCTCTGAGTGAAGCCAGCGCGGCGGCCTCGCCAGCAGCCGGAAGATCGCGCCGGGTTCAGGTGCGAGCATGCGTTGCAAGCGCGTCAGCATACGACGCATGGCGCCCAGATCGATCCGGTTCTGCGTCGGCCGCTGCGACAGGAATCGATCCTCTATCCGGTCGACGTCGGCGCTGGTGCGCCGGACGATCTGCACGAGCAGGTCGGCCTGATCGCGCATCAGGTGAACCAGCAATTCCGCGGGAGACCTGAATACCTCCCCTTCCCGAACGGATGCGCGCAATCGGTCTACCGAACGCAGTGGCTTGAGTCGCGCGGTCACGATGATCCGCTGATTCGCGTAAATCCACAGGGTCGCGATTTCTGAGGGAATAAACTCGAGATTGAACATGACGTCGTTCACGACCGCGCGCAACGCGCCATCAGCATGTTCGATACGCGTGGAGTGCGAGCCCTCGCGCAAAGCGTCGAAGAAAGTCTCCGGCAAATCGAGTTGCGTCCTCATCCAACGTTCGCTCGCACTGTGCGCCAGATTGAAGTGAAGCCAGAGGAACTCGCTGCCTTCTCTCGCTGGGCCATTCGCGTCGTGCGCCTGCAGCCATTCGACGACTTCATCCGCATCGACAGACCGCCCGGCGCGCGTCGACGAAAAGAGAAAGCCACAGACGATCCCGGACGAGTCCGCACCGTAGGTTTGCAGTAGCAGGTCAGATTTCATAGGTCATTCAGCGTTTGCTTCCCGTGCGGGAATTGGCATATCAGGCAATTTGCGGCCGACATTGGAACTGCGGCGATCGCCACGCCACGCCTGCGCCAGGCGTCGCCCGAATTGAACCGCAATCAAAGGCCTGAGCATATCGCGACCGATCGGAAGATGGTTAATCAGGCAGGGCTCGCCACGTCGATCCGGCTGATCCTCAACGTTCAGCAGTCGAATCATTTAATTCGAGCGGTCACGAGAACGTCATATTTCACCCTTAAGTTGCAGGCCATCTAAGGCGATCCTATCGCCACAAGGAGTCTCGACATGAATCTCAAGCAACTTACGCTGATTCTATGTGCGTTGTGTGCCAGCGCCGCGCACGCCGCGGACATCACCGGCGCGGGCAGCACCTTTGCTGCGCCGATTTATACGAAATGGGCCGATGCCTATCAGAAAACGGGCGGCGGCAAAGTCAATTATCAGGGTATTGGTTCGTCGGGCGGGATCAAGCAGATCATCGCCAAAACGGTGGATTTCGCCGGCTCGGACGCCCCACTGAAAGACGACGAATTAGCCAAAGATGGCCTGTTCCAGTTTCCCACGGTGGTCGGCGGCGTGGTGCCGGCCATCAACGTGCCGGGACTGAAGGCTGGCGAACTGGTGCTGTCGGGTGAAGTGCTCGGCGACATCTATCTGGGCAAGATCAAGAAGTGGAACGATCCCGAGATCGCCGCGCTGAACCCGAAAGTCAAGCTCCCGGATACCGACATTGCCGTGGTTCGTCGTGCCGATGGTTCGGGTACGAGCTTCATCTGGACGAACTACCTGTCCAAGGTGAATCCGGAGTGGAAATCCAAAGTGGGCGAAGGCGCGACGGTGA
The DNA here is from genome assembly GCF_902459535.1 of Paraburkholderia dioscoreae. Classification (NCBI taxonomy): domain Bacteria; kingdom Pseudomonadati; phylum Pseudomonadota; class Betaproteobacteria; order Burkholderiales; family Burkholderiaceae; genus Paraburkholderia; species Paraburkholderia dioscoreae. Next base: position 304,028 of record NZ_LR699554.1, on the reverse strand, counting down.
ACTGGCCGACCGGCACCGGCGGCAAGGGTAACGACGGCGTTGCCGCGTTCGTTCAGCGTCTGCCGGGCGCGATAGGCTACGTCGAGTGGGCATATGCGAAGCAGAACCACATGACCTACGCGTCGATGAAAAATGCTTCGGGCACCATAGTCGAGCCGGCAACCGACACATTCAAGGCCGCGGCGGCGGGCGCCGACTGGTCGAAGTCGTTCTATCAGATCCTAACGAACGAGCCGGGCAAGAACGCGTGGCCCGTGGTCGGCGCGACGTTCGTGCTGTTGCATACGACGCAGGACAAAGCAGCACAAGGCGCCGAAACGCTGAAGTTCTTCGATTGGGCGTTCAGGAACGGCAGCAAGGCAGCCGACGACCTCGACTATATTTCGCTGCCGGAATCGGTAACGGCTGAAATCCGCTCGCAATGGAAGCAGAAGGTGAAGGACGCGTCCGGCAAGCCGGTCGCGCCGTAAGCGGCAGATACATCAGATGAGGCGCGCGTCGCATGCGCGCCTTTCTTCACCACGTGTCCGATCTTCCGGCACAGGTCAGGTCGCGACCTTCGACATCACCGCCGTAGCCGGGTCGTAGCGATAGCCCTTCTGCGCGAGTTGGTGGCTCATCGTCGCGCCGATCAGTTTTTGCTGCGTCTCTCTGGCGATCAACTCGTGATCCGGCTTGAGCCGCTCCAGTTCGGATGAAAGCCGCCTGACGAGCGCCACCTCGCCGGTGCTGCGTGCGTCGATGAACAGGATCCTCTCGCTTGCCAGACCGAGCCGCTGTTTGAGATCCTTGGCGTGCGTGACCCACTGTTCGGCAGTAGCGCGAAGCTCACTAAGGGCCTTTGCGTTGGCTTTGGCTTGTGCCGCTATCTGCCGTTGCAACACGGCGACTTCCTCCGCGCGCTCAGCCTCGTCGGCTCGAACGCTGGCCTGCTGAGCGCGCTGATTCTGTTGCGCGATCGCTGCGGATTGCGCTGCGAGGCGCTGCTCCAACTGCGCAACCTGCTGTTCCGCGGCCTCCGCGCGTTCCCTCGCCGCGGACGCATCCTGCAATACCCGAGCCAGATCAGCGCTCGCGGCCGCCTTCGCCTCATTCATGGTCCCGATCTGCTGCCGCGTCTCTTCCAGTTCCTGAGAGACGCGCTGCAGGTCGTTGAGATGAACCGAGATTTCGTCAGCCCGCGCGGCGGCGGCCTCGCGCTCCGCTGCCAGCGCAGCGCGCGCTTGCTCCAGTTCAGCCTCCAGCGCCGCGAGTTTCGCGAGGCTCCCGCTTGCCTGGACCTCGGCGGTTTTCGCGTGCGACAAGGCTGCACCTAGCTCCGCCGACAACCTTATCGCTTCTTCCGATTTCGCTTGATGAGCGTCGCTCAGGGTGACGATCTGCTGCTGCGCGTGATCGCGTTCCTGAGCGGCTTGCGCCAATTCATCGCTCTTGCCTGATATAGCAGCGACCAACTCCGCTCGTGCCTTGCGCTCTTCGTCCAGCAATGCGACCGTGGCTTGCTGCTCCGCAGCTTGCGACGTTACCTGCTGCACGAGTTCTTCTACGCGTGCCTCTGCCTGCTGTGCGCGTAACCCCGCCGCACTCAGTTCCCCGGACAGTCGCGTCACTTCTTCGGACTTCGTCTGATGGGCGTCGCCCAGCGTAGCGATCTGCTGCAGCGTCTGATCGCGCTCCTGAGTAACACGCGTCAGTTCCTCTATCTTGCTCGAAACTACCGCCGCCAATTCTTCACGAGCCTTGTGTTCCTCTTCAAGCGACACCTTCGCCGCTTCGAGGCCGGCATCTTGCGACGACACACGTTGCACGAGTTCTTCTATACGCGCCTCGGCTGCTTGCGCGCGTGACGTTGCCGCGTTCGCTTCCTGCGACCATCGCGTCAGTTCCTTCGCGTTCGCCTGACAGGCGGCGTCCAATGCTGTGACGTGCTGCAGCGCCTGCTCGCGTTCCTGAATGACTCGCGTCAGTTCGTCGTTCCTGTTCGATAGAACCGCTGCCAACTCTTCACGTGCCCTGCGTTCCTCTTCAAGCGACGCCTTCGCCGCTTCGAGGCTCGCATCTTGCGACGACACACGCTGCGCGAGTTCGTCTACGCGCGCCTCAGCCGTTTGTGCACGCGACGAAGCCACGCTTGCCTCTTGCGACCACTGCGTGACTTCTTGCGCTCTGGCCTGACAGGCGTCGCGCAAACTGGCGATCTCCTGCTGCGCCTGCTCATGTTCCTGAGTGACGCGCGTCAGTTCGTCGGTCTTACTCGATACGACCGTCGCCAACTCTTCACGGGCCTTGCGCTCTGCTTCGAGCGATGCGTTCGTCGCTTCCAGATTGACGTGGTCCACCGCCGCGCGCTGCACGAGCTCCTCGATGCGCGCCTCCGCCGCCTCGGCACGCGACGAAGCCGCGCGTGCTTCTTGCGACCATTGCGTAACTTCCTCTGTTCTGGCGTGACAGACATCACTCAACGTCACGATCTCGTGCCGCGCCTGATCGCGTTCCTGAGTGAGTTGAGCGACTTCGTCATTTTTGCCCGCGAGAGCCGTGGCCAGCTCTTCGCGCGCCAGGCGTTCCTCGTCGAGCGAAGCCTTCATGGCTTCCAGATCCGCGTCTTGTGCCGACGCGCGCTGCGCGAGTTCCTCGACGTGAGTCTCGGCCGCCTCCGCCCGGCCCGTGACGGTGGCGAGTTGCGCTTCGAGGCGCAGAGAGGCACTTTCCGAGGCGCTGAGCGCGTCCGTCAGCGCGATGACCCGCTGGCGCCCCGTTTCGACTTCATCGATCATTTTCTGATACTCGGCAAGCGCTTCGTCCCGTTCCGCGACGGCCGCTTCGAGATCCAGGTTCACTGCGGCCAGACGCTGACTGAATGCCCGCTCCGCATCGTGTTGGGATGCCGACCAGATCCGGTCCGCAGCGCTCATGACGGTTTCGGCCAGACCCTCCGGCAAGCCGGGCTGGACCTGCATTGCCGGCGTTTCGCCCTGCCGCGCTTCACGCCAGCGTTGCAGGGCCGCGACTATCGCCACCAGCGAACCGCCGCGAACCTCTTTCCAGATTGTCACTGGCGAAACTCTTCTGCCTTCTTCGACCATGCGATCGGCGATTGCAGCGATCTGTTCATCGGTGATTGTGTCTGCGTCCGTGGACATAAGCGTCTCAAGAATCAATGTAACGGGGCAAAAGGTTAAATTTTCAATACGGTACTACGTCTGCGGACGTCCGGCGACGTTCGGGATACAAGGTAAATGACAGCTGGCATGGCGCGGATGGATCTTATAGCTCAACGGCCGTTTCGAATGCACGGAACAGCGGACCATAAAGCGGCTATATCGGCGCGCATTGCTCGCCCAGAGCGGTAGCGGCGATACCGGTAGAAGAGCTTGCCTTGTTGACCGGCAACGAGGTTGCAACAATGCAGGCGAGCTGATTGGGCAGCCCGTCGGCGTGAAAACCCCCAACCGGCATCCACACGATTCACGCAACTTCACTGGGGCATACGGCAATGCGTATTTCGTTTCTGCACACGATGGAAGGAAACCGGCAAGTCTTTGAGCAGGCAGCAAAAACGCTTGGAATGCGGGCTGAAGATCTGCACCATGAAGTGAGAGCGGACCTGCGCGAAGCGGTCACCCAGACGGGGACGTTTTCAAGCGATTTGAAAGCCGAGACAAACCAGCGTCTTCTCACGCTGGCGGCCCATTCCGACGCTGTCATTCTGACTTGCGCGACGCTCGGGCCGGCCGTGGCGGATCTCAAGCGCTCACCGGCGCCCATTGTCAGAGCGGACATTGCGTTGGCCGCAGCGGCAGCAAAAGTGGGCGGAAAAATCGTGGTGTTGTGTGCCGCTGAATCCGCAGTGGAATCCACGAGGAAGCTCTTCGTGGAGCATGCAAGCGGAAATAACGCGTCAGTGGAGGTCGTTCACCTTCCTCAGGTTTGGGCATTGTTCAAAGCGGGTGCCCTCGACTCGTGCCTGGCTGCAATCGCGTTGGCTGCGGACGACGCGTATGAAGCGGGTGCGACCATTGTCGCGTTCGCTCACCCGTGGATGGCGCCCGGCGCGGACCTCGTCCGCAAGGGAAGACGGCCGCTCGATAGTCCGAGCGAGGCACTCCGCGCTGCAGCGCAACTGTTCGGCGAATCTCCCGCCTTGTCAGCGAAGGCAAGTTTCCGATGAGAAAAGCGCGCGCGCGCTCCACATGCGCCAATCTTGCCCAACCGCTTCGTCGCCGAGCCCATGTGCGGGGCATCCAGGCATTGCCGGCAAACGCGCCGGCAGAGGCTCAACCGTCCACGAAACTGGCGCTTCGCCGCCAAATGTTATTATCGGAAACAACACCGTCCCCCAAAAGCGTGCATTCGAAGCATCAAGCCCTATGGACACCCACCTCGCCAAACCCGCCGACCCGTCCACCACCGACCTCGGCCGCCGCGTCCGCGCCGCCCGCCAGGCGCAGGATCTGACGCTGGAAACCGCCAGCCGCCTCTGCGGCGTTTCCCGCTCGACGCTCTCCAAGGTCGAAAACGGCCTGATGTCCCCCACTTTCGACGTGCTGCAGAAAATCGTCCTCGGACTGAAGATCGAAATCGGCGAACTGTTCGGCTCCACGCCGAAAGTCAGCGCCAGCGGCCGTCGCGCGCTCACCCGCAAAAACGAAGGCCAGCGCCACGCCTATCGCGGCTATCAGATGGAACTGCTCGCCACGGACCTCGCGCATAAAGCGATGCTGCCGTTTCGCATCCGCATCTCCGCGCACACGCTCGACGCATTCGACGACTGGGGCCGCCACGAAGGCGAAGAATTTCTGTACGTGATCAGCGGCAGCGTGTGCCTCTATTCGGAGTTGTACGCGCCGACGCATCTGAACGCCGGCGACAGCCTCTACTTCGACAGTCGCACCGGCCACGCGGCGGTCTCCACGAGCGAAGAAGACGCCGAAGTACTGTGGATGGCCACCAGCGCCGACATTCCGCACGCGCCGGCCGCCACCGAATCCGAATCGACGAAGAAGTAGCCCACGCACATACAACGCGCACGAACGCGGCTTACCGAGCCGCCAACGCCCGCTGCGCGAGTTGCGCAATATGCATTGCATGACGCCCCGTACCCTGCTGGATCTGTTCACGGCAACTGAAGCCATTGGTCAGCACGATCGTTTCGGCGGGCGCCTCACGCACTGCGGGAAATAGCTTGTCCTCGCCGATCTTTTCGGAAAGCCCGTGGTGCTCCGCGTTAAAGCCGAACGATCCCGCCATGCCGCAGCATCCCGTGTCGAGCAGTTTCCATTTCACGCCGAGCCTGTTTAGCAGCGCGGTGTCGCCTTGCATGCCGAACAGCGCCTTTTGATGGCAATGCCCGTGCACGATCACGTCGGCGGCAAGCGTCGGCCAATCGAACGGCTGACGCGCGACGAAATCGGAAAACAGGAAAGTCTGCGCCGACAGTTTCTTCGCTAGTGCATGACCGGGCAGTTGCTTCAGCAGTTCGTCCTTGAACACCGACAAACAGCCTGGCTCGAGACCGACCAGCGGCACGCCGGCGGCGATATCGTCCGCGAGATCATCGAGAATATGCGTGAGCAGTTCGCGCGCGCGTTCGAGCAGACCGAAGTCATACAGCGGACGCCCGCAGCACAACCGGTTCTTCGGCAACACGACGTGCCAGCCTAGCTGCTTTAAAACATCGGCCGCGGCCTGAGCTATCTCGGGCGTGAAGTGGTCGTTGAACGTATCGACCCATAGAATGACTTTCTTCACCTCACCGCGAGCGTCTGACGCCGTTTGCGGCGAACGCCGTGCGATCTGCCGGTAGGTGGCGTGAGCGAACCGCGGCAGTTCGCGCGCTTGCGCCACGCCCGCCACCCATTTGCCGAACGAGGCCAAACCCGGCGCCGACGTCATGAAGTTCGTCAGACGCGGAAAGCGCGCCGCCCAGGGCGCCCATCCGCCGATACGTCCCATGAACAGCGCCTGGCGCGGCCGGCGCTTCGTCTCGTAGTAATGCGAAAGAAACTCCGCCTTGTATGAAGCCATGTCCGTATGTGTGGGGCAATCGGATTTACAGCCCTTGCAGGCGAGGCACGTGTCGAGCGCTTCTTTCACTTCGCGGCTTTGCCAGCCATTCTCGATCACGCCGCCTTGCAGCATTTCCCAGAACAGATGCGCGCGGCCACGGGTCGAATATTTCTCCTCACGCGTCGCGCGATAACTCGGGCACATGGTGCCGCCTTCGAGCGAACGGCATTTGCCCATGCCGATGCATCGCTCGATCTCGCGCTGAAAACCGTTGCCTTCCTGGCTGGCAAACGTGAGCTTCGTTTGCAGCGTGACCGGCTTGTAGGCGGGCCCCATGCGCAGGTTTTCGTCGGCGCGATACGCATGCACGACCTTGCCCGGATTCAGGCGATTGGCCGGATCCCAGATCGCCTTGAACTGCTCCATTGCCTGCATCAGTTCAGGGCCGTACATGATCGGCAGAAATTCGGCCTTGGCCTGGCCGTCGCCGTGTTCGCCCGAGAGCGAGCCGCCGAATTCGACCACGAGTTCGGCCGCCTCGCGCAGAAACTTGCGCCATGTCGAGACACCTTCCGCGCTGCGCAGATCGAAAGTAATGCGCGCGTGCACGCAGCCATCGCCGAAATGACCGTAGAGACTCGTCTCGTAGCCGTAGCGATCCACCAGCGCCTGGAACGCACGCAAATAATCGCCGAGGCGCAGCGGATCGACCGCCGCATCTTCCCAGCCGACCACCGGGTCCGGCATGCCGGAATCGACCGACAACGCCACCGCCGAGGCGCCCGTCTCGCGGATCGACCACACCTTCGCCTGTAACGCGCGATCTTCGACGAGCATCGCGGAGACATTCGGCCCTGCTTCGCCCGCGCGGAAGTAAGCGGCGGCGGCTTGCGCCTGCAGCATCACCGCCTCCTGCGTGTCCGCGCCGAATTCGAGCACGACCCACGCGTCGCCTTCGGGCAGCAACGCGATCTCGTCCTTCTTCAAACCACGCACCTGCAAGCCGCGAATGATCGCGCGGTCGAGTCCTTCGATAGCGATCGGATCGCAGCGCATGAAATGCGGCACGGCATCCGCTGCCGTATAGATATCCGTGAAGCCGACCACCACGATCACGCGTTTCGCAGGACTCTTCACGAGGCGCACTTTCGCCTGCAATGTAACCGCGCACGTGCCCTCGGTGCCGACCAACGCGCGTGCCACGTTGAAACCGTTCTCCGGCAGCAGTTGATCGAGATTGAAGCCCGACACGCGGCGCTTGATCTGCGGGAATTTCGCGCGAATCTGTTCGGCGTAGGTGTCGCGCAGCCGCTTCAGTGCGGCGTAGATTTCACTCTGGCGGCCACCTGCCGCGATGATGCGTTCGAGTTCATGTTCCGATGTCGGGCCGACCCAGAAGCGCGCGCCGTCGAAGGTCGCGATTTCCAGCGCCTCGACGTTTTCGACCGTCTTGCCGGCCATCACCGAATGCGCACCGCACGAGTTGTTGCCGATCATGCCGCCGAGCGTGCAGCGGCTGTGCGTAGCCGGATCGGGCGCGAAGGTGAGGCCGTGCTGTTCGGCGGCATCGCGCAAGGTGTCGCAGACCACGCCCGGCTCGACGATCGCGACGCGCGCGGCCGGATCGATCGACACGACACGGTTCACGTACTTGCTCGCGTCGGCCACCACCGCCACGTTGACACATTGACCGTTCTGCGACGTGCCGCCGCCGCGCGCGAGAAACGGCACGTCGTTGCGACGACAGGCGGCGAGCGTGGCCACCAGATCGTCGATATCCGCGGGCACGACAATAGCGAGCGGCACTTGCCGATAGTTCGACGCATCCGCCGCATACAACGCTTTCGAGCCCTGATCGAAGCGCACTTCGCCACGCACGTGGCTGCGCAAATCGGCTTCGAGCGCCTGCATTACAGCGGCGCTGCCCGCATAAGGCGTGGCAACGCGCGGCGTATCTTTCAGCGCGCGACGGCCGGCATCGTCCAATTCATGGAGGCCCGCGCCCTGTTCTTCATCAAATGACGTTCCCACTGCGCTCCCCGTCTCCCGTGCCTGGGCTGCCGCCTTGCGCTCACGCAGCCTGGTTCGCGGTCATCTTGAAGATGCCCTGTGCGTTGCCCGCGTCGAAACGCAGGTCCGTTTCCCAACGACGCGCGTCCTGATCGAAAGTCCGCTTACGCGTGATGAACTCGTAGAACGAACCCGGCACTTCACGCGTCACGATGTTTGCGTCGGCTGCCCGAAACTCGCGCAGCACGGTGTCGGCGCGATACGCCGTCTGGAACACGCGGCCTGAGCGCGAACGCTCCACTTCCGGTTTCATCGGACGACCCTTGGCCTTCTCGTCGTCGGACAGTTGAAAGACGTCCGCGACGCGATCGGTGGCGTGGTTGAACGCGTTGCCTTCGGTCGCGATCCACGCCATTTCCGCCGATTCCTTCAACAATACTTCGTAATCGGCTTCGCGTGGCGTCTCATGCTGGCGCGCAAACGCGCCGACAATGACCGGCAGCAGTTCATGCGCTGCGTCGAGCGGCAACACACCGTCGCGCTCGAGCTCCCACAACTGGCCGAGGGCACGCGGCGTCAGCGGATCGCGCGACTCGCCGATCACATTGGTCACCGCCCGCTGAAACTCCGCCGAGAACCGCTCGGGATGCAATTCGCTGACGAAAAACTGCGCGATTTCATCCGGGGCGTCGTCGTGTGCCCACGCGCGGCCGGTCATGCCGAGGCGGTCGAGCGGATAACGGCCGTTGATGCTGAAGCCGAGCGGACGCAGAATGCGCGCAAACGCGGCTTCGCCCGTCGGCAGCGCGCCGCTGTGCGGCCAGCGCACCGTGCGCAACGCGCCGTGGTCGAAGTACACGCTGCCGCCCGCCGCGACCGTCTCCTCCGTGTACCGGCGGCCGTTCGCCGAGCGCGCCAGCAGATCCTCGAAAAGCGCCATGTTCATCGCCTGCGCGAGCTCGGCGCGCGTGACGATACCGCCTTCCCATTCGTTGAGGATCTGCGGATGATTCAGCGTCGCGAAGAGCCGGGCGGTTTTGTCGGCGCCGAGGAACTTCAACAGCAGTTGTTCGACATTCGCATTCTTGATGTTTCGCATATCGGTTCTCTACTTGGCTCTACGCGCGCTGGCTGATGTGCTCGAAGCGACCTGCCGGTGCGCGCGCAAGGCACAGGATGGCATGGTCAAAGGCGTGATTATTCAAATCGGCGGGCTCGCCGTAAAGCGAGATAAAATCGCCACTTGATGCGTTTCTGGAATCAACGTGCGAAAGTTCAAGATCCCCAACATGGGCGCGCTGCTCGCTTTCGAAGCCGCCGCGCGGCACGAAAGCTTCACGCATGCGGCGCGCGAACTCTTCCTGACCGAGAGCGCGGTGTCGCGGCAGATCAATACGCTGGAGAGCAACCTTGGCGTGCGGCTGTTCGTGCGCGTCAAGCAGCGCGTGATGCTGACCAAAGCGGGCAAAGTCTATAGCGCACAGGTGCGGCGCTCGCTGGAACAGCTCGATCGCGACACGCTGTCCATCATCGCGCATGGCAGCGGCGGCGGTTATCTGGAACTGGCGGTTCTGCCGACTTTCGCGTCGCAATGGCTGATTCCGCGGCTCGCGGCATTCAATGCGCAATATCCGGACGTGCGCGTGAACATGGGCGTGCGAACCGGCACGTTCCCGTTCGCCGAGACCCATTTCGAGGCCGCGATTCATTACGGCAAGCCCACGTGGCCGGGCACGTCGGCAGATTTTCTGTTTAGCGAAGAAGTCGTGCCGATATGCGCGGCGAGTCTGCTGAAGCGACCCGTTAAGAGCGCCGCCGATCTTCTGGACTATCCGCTTGTTCATTCCACTACGCGGCCGGACGGCTGGGCAGCCTGGTTCGCCAATATGGGCGTCGACGATAACCGGACCATGCAGGGCGTGCGCTACGAACTCCACACCATGCTGATCAGCGCGGCCGCCGCCGGCCTCGGCATCGCGCTGGTGCCGCGTTTTTTTGTCGACGCGCAGCTCGAACAGCTCGGGCTCGTGGTCCCGCTCGATGCGCCCGCAGTCGCCGACTCGGCGTATTACCTCGTCTATCCGACCGAGTTGAGTCACGGCAAGCCGCTCGCGAGTTTCCGCGAGTGGCTGTTGCACGAAGCAGCAGCCTATAGCGCGGTGAATCCCGAATTAGCCGGTCCACGCGATACGGATTGACCCGGCCTCGGATCAGGCGTCAAACCAGGCATTGAGCCAGGCACCGGCTAGGCCTCAGGCGCCGGCTTGTTCGCGCGCCTGCGCCAGTGCGCTCAGATTGCCTTCGCCAAAACCGTGGTGTCCCTGGCGCTGCACGATCTCGAAGAATATTTCGCCGGCGCGGCGGCGCACGAAGGTCTGGAAAAAAAGCAGCGGCACCCCGTCCGCGCCGATTTCGCCGTCCACCAGCAGGTGCGTGCGCTTGAGCCGCTCGACGTCGAGCCCGTGGCCCGGCAGACGCGCGTCGAGTAGCTCGTAATAGCGCGCCGGAGGCTCGACGAATTCCACGCCGTTCGCGAGCAACAGCTCGACGCACGTGAAAATGTCGTCGGTTGCAAGCGCGATATGCTGCACGCCTTCGCCCGGATGGTCCGGCAGAAACTCGTGCATCAGGTTGGTCCGGCGCGTCCCTTCCTCATACAGGGGCACACGGATCGCGCCGCATGGCGACACCATCACGCGCGATTCCGCCGATACATGCCAGTTGGCGTGCAACTCGTGAATCTCGCGGAAATTGAGCAGGTCGTGATAGAAGTCGAGCCATTCCTGCATCCGGCCCTCGCCGACCGTTTGCGTCAGATGATCGACCGCGACGAGGCCGGTGCCTGCGTGGCTCAAGTCGGCTTGTGCCGTGTCGATCTGGATGGGCCGGAAGTCGATATCGAAGATCGAGATGTCGCCGAGGCCGCCACGCTGGCCGCCGCGGCCGCGCCAACGGTCGACGAAATAGATATGCGAGTCGCCAATGCCCTGAATGGCCGGAATCAGCAGCTCGCCGGCGCCGATCTTCTCGCCTTCGAACGCCCATGCGCCAAGTTCGATCGCACGGTCGAACGCGCGTTGCGCGTCGGCCACGCGAATGCCGATCGCGCAAATGCCCGCGCCGTATTCCTCGGCATAGCGCGCGGCAAACGAATCCGGCTCGGCGTTGATGAGGAACTGCATCCCACCCTGGCGATATAGCGTGACGTCCTTGCTGATATGACGCGCAATCGCCTTGAAGCCAAGTTTGGTGAAGGTTTCACCGAGCGCGCGCGGGTCGCGCGCGGCGAATTCGACGAATTCGAGGCCGGCCGTGCCGAGCGGATTGTGCTCAGGGGCCGACACGGCGCGCAGCGCGGCGTCTGGAGTGGGCAAGTCGCTGGGCATGGCAATCTCCTTGACAGTCTTTCGACGCCGTTTCCGGCGTTTCTGATGTTCGATTATGACGTTTCACGCGAGCCGCCGGCGACCCACGGTGTACCGCGGCAACGCGGCCCGTGGCGGCTTTTTGCACCGTGTTTGTACACCGCCCGGCAAACCATTCGCAACCTTCATTTTGTACTAGATGGTTCACAAAGTGGAGTAGTAGTCCGACCGGGCCGACGGACGGCCTCGCAACACTCGGGACGCACTCACCGCCCCGCAAAATCATGACCGGACGCGGGACGCCTTATTTGCGACTCCGTTTCCGCACTCCTTGTCCCGTTGCCGCACCCGCCGCCTTATCCGCACTCACCGCACTGGCCGCCATGCGCTGCTGCGCGACCTCGCGCACCGCGTCGATAAACGCCCGCCCAGCCGGCGACGGCTGCGTGTCCGAGCGCCGGATCAGTCCGACCGGCTCGCCGGTGCCGGCAAAAGGCAACGGCAAACGTACCAGCATGCCGTGCGCCAGTTCATATTCGACCGCGCTCAGCGGCACGAACCATACCGCACTGTTCTCCAGCGTCAACGCACGGCCCGTGGAAACCGACAATACTTCGACGAACGCGGACAACGGCGGCACGCCCCACGCACTCAGCAGGCTTTCCGCCGATTGCCGGATCAACGTGCCGAACGGCGGCAGCACCACGGGAAAATCTTCGAGCGAGGTGGCCGGCAAACCCGCTCCCAGCGCCAGCGGATGCCCGGCGCGCACCACCGCGATCAACGGCTCGCTGAACAGTTGCTCGAAACTGAGCCCGACCATCCGCTCAGGATCGGCCAAACGCCCGATCGCGAATTCGATCGTGCCCGCTTTCAGACGCTCGAGCAATTCCGGGTTGGCGCCAGTCGCGAGGCGCACGATCACGCGCGGCCACAGCGCGGCGAACCGCTTCAGCACCGGCGGTATCAACACCGCGGCGACCGTCGGCAGAATGCCGATTTCCAGCGTGGCCGCGGCCGCGCCTTCCGCGTGCGCGAGCAGATCGACGCCCTGCCGCAGCGCGCTGACGCAGGCGCTCGCGTGCGGCATGAAGAGTTGCCCCTCGCGGGTCGGCACCGCGCCGTGACGGCCGCGCTCGAACAGCTTTACCCCGAGAATCGCTTCGAGCTCCGCGACCGTCTTGGAAACGGCGGGCTGGGTGATCGACAGGCTGCCGGCGGCCCGCTGGACGCTGCCGAACTGCGCGACGGCCAGAAAGCACTGAAGATGACGGAATTTGACGCGGCTGTCCGCGAGGCTGCGTTGCATAACGGCAGGTTATACGAAAAGGGTGAAAACGTCATTTTGCATAACCTTCCAGTTTGGATAAAGTCCCTCCATCGCGCCGTATCCCACAATTCCTCGAAGGAGACACTGATGGACGAGTCCTTTCTCACCGCGCGTGATTTCACGTCGCATCCTTCTTACATCTATCCCGGCTACGGTTCGTCGGTCAAACGCGGCCCGACGCGTCCACTGATTCCGCTGAAGGAAAAGCTGCGCGATCAGCATGTGCCCGTCTACGGCACCGAAGACCTCGGCGCGCTCGATCACGATCTGACGCGCAACGCCGTGCGCAACGGCGAGCCGCTCGGCGAGCGAATCATCGTGACGGGCCGCGTGCTCGACGAGGGCAACCGCCCGGTGCGCAATACGCTGGTCGAAATCTGGCAAGCCAACGCCGCCGGCCGCTATGTGCACAAGGCCGATCAGCACGACGCGCCGCTCGACCCGAATTTTCTCGGCGCGGGCCGCTGCATCACGGACAACGAAGGCCGCTACCGTTTCCTGACGATCAAGCCGGGCGCATACCCGTGGGGCAACCATCCGAATGCCTGGCGTCCGAACCATATCCATTTCTCGCTGTTCGGCGACCATTTCGGCTCGCGCCTCGTCACGCAGATGTACTTTCCCGGCGACCCGCTACTGGCGTTCGACCCGATCTTCCAGGGCACGCCCGAGCATGCCCGCGACCGTCTGATCGCGAACTTTTCGCTCGACACCACGCAGGAAGCCTATGCGCTCGGCTACGACTTCGACATCGTGCTGCGCGGCCGCAACGAAACTCCGATGGAGCGCTAAGCCATGACCATCCTCAAGCAAACGCCTTCGCAAACGGTCGGGCCTTACTTCGCGTACGGCCTGTGTCCGCAGCAATACGATTTCGACTTCAAGAGCCTGTTCACGCCCGTTGTGGCTGATCGCGAAGCGGCCGGCGAGCACATCACGATTGTCGGCCAGGTGTTCGACGGCGACGGCAAGGTGATCGGCGACGCCATGCTCGAAGTGTCGCAAGTGGACGCGAGCGGGCGCTTCCCGGAGTCGCGTGAAGAAATCCTGAAGACGGGCTTTCGCGGCTTCGCGCGCGTGGGCACCGGTACCGATCCGCACAAGCGCTTTGTGGTGGAAACGGTGAAACCCGGCCGCGTCGGTCCGGATGCAGCGCCGCATCTGAATGTGGTCGTGACCATGCGCGGCATGCTGCTGCATACCTTCACGCGCGTCTATTTCGAGGACGAAACCGCGGCGAATGAAAAAGACCCAGTGCTGGCCGCGGTTCCCGCGGATCGCCGCGACACACTGATTGCGCGCCGCGAGCCGAATGTGGCGAACGTTTACCGCTTTGATATTCACATGCAGGGCGATAAGGAAACCGTCTTTTTCGACCTGTAACGCGGTTTTCCCTACACTTTCATATTGCTTTCACATACACTGAGCATGATCCTTCTAGCGACTGGATCGCGAAACTCCGAGTAGTTGAGCCCGCCTTGCGCGGGCTTTTTTTTGATTTCTGGATACTGAAGCCGTTGGCACGACCCGGTCAGCCGGCATGCGAACTCCGTGCACTGCCATTAGCAACGGAAATGATCCATGCTCTGTCCGGCGTAAATCGCGCGTGCGAGCCAATCCGGCTTATCGCCGTGACCGTCCCAGGTATTGCCGTAGGCGTCGCGATACATGACGGCCCGCGTTGCGGACGCATCCGCTTCGATCGCCTCGGCGAGCGCTTCCATCGTAATGCCGTATTCGTCCATGCGTCGGCGGATCCACACGATCAGGCGCTCACGCGCATTCCCGTCGAGGTCGAACAGCCGTTGTTCTTCTCGCTCTTTCATAACGTACCGGTGGCGCGGCTAATAATGCTCGCGTTAGAAAAAACAAAGGCTTCGCTAAACAACGCGAAGCCTATGCGTGATTCAAATGGATCGAGTGCGAATCGAACTCGCGATGCCTGTTCCGGTGCATTAAAACCCGCACCTGAAAATCATGCCCGATAAATCCTGCATTAGGGGAATTCGTCGGCAACCGGATCGAATTGCGCTCTTGTCTCGCCTCGTGGTTCGAGGCTGCTTCAGCGTATGGAAAGTCATTCTAGCATCCAATTTCTTTGGCCCGAGCAACGAACTGGAGACCCGGCGATGCGTTGCTTTTCAATTCCGGCTGGTTTATCGACGCTACAGGACAAGCGGTAATACTCACTGATACTCACTGACCCGAAATGAGTTGGAGTCGGCGGCAATCGTGAAAAACAACACGCCCCTCTCTCATGCTATGTTCCACTGATTAACACGCCTGCGCATAGGAGACACTCGACCATGTCCGCTTCAACCGCCATCATCACCATTCTCGCCGCGCTCCTGCTAGGCGCGATGAGTCCTGGACCGAGCTTCGTAATCGTCGCCCGCAATGCGATAGGGTTGTCACGCGGCGACGGTCTCGCCACCGCGATCGGCATGGGCGTCGGCGGCGTCTTTTTCAGCGGCATCGCACTGCTCGGCCTCTATACTTTGCTGGCCAGTGTCGAATGGCTCTATGTCGGCCTGAAAGTGGCCGGCGGTCTTTATCTGATTTATCTCGCCTCGAAAATCTGGCGCGGCGCCGTCAAACCGCTCGCCTTCGATACGACGCAAGCCGTGCCGGCCAATGCCCGCAAATCGTTCTGGATCGGCTTGAGCACACAACTGAGCAATCCGAAGACTGCCGTCTATTACGGCAGTATCTTCGCGGCCCTGCTGCCGCAACATCCGCCGCTGTGGTGCTACTTTGCATTGCCGCCCGCGATCTTCGCCATCGAAGCCGGCTGGTACACCATCGTCGCGTTGTGCTTTTCGAGCAAGCGGCCGCGCGAAATCTATCTGCAATGGAAAGCCTGGGTCGATCGCATCGCTGCGAGCGCTGTCGCCGCGCTGGGATTACGCCTGATCCTGGCGGCACACAAAGTGGGCATCTGACACACGCTACCGCTCGAACGGCTGGCCGTGTCGCGCGACACGGCCAGCCGGGAACGGGTGTCTCTTCGACAGGCGCGCGGCGCAAGCGATTCTCAGCGCCCACCAAAACAGTTACAAGTTAAGTGTTGACGCCGCCGCCCCCGGCGGTTACTGTTGCGTCCGAAGTTCAAGAAGTTCGATTGCTGTTCATCAATGTCTCGCTCCTCAGCGGTATTCGTTGTCCTCTCCCTCCTTGACGCTTCACGCGCTCTTTCACAGAGCAAATTCTTCTATTTTTACTTCAAGGATTCTTTATGGATACCGGTACCGTTAAGTGGTTCAACGACAGCAAAGGCTTTGGCTTCATCACCCCGGACAAGGGCGGCGACGACCTGTTCGCGCACTTCTCCGAAATCAGTGGCGACGGCTTCAAGACGCTGGCTGAGAATCAGAAAGTGAGCTTCGAAACGAAGCAAGGCCCGAAGGGTCTGCAAGCGGCTAACATCAAGCCGATGTAAGTTTGAAGGGCTCGGTGTCCGGCAACGGACATCGGGCTGCAGCGACATCTTCGCGGAGCTTTGTCTCCCACAGTTGGCGCGATCGCCTGGAGCTGCATGTCATTCAAGCAGCTTGCCTGAGCGCCATACGCCTCGTTGCACCTCATTGTCCCCTCCGGCTTCAACGCCCGATTTTTCGCTTTCCGACTGCGTCAGGATTCGGCCCGCAATAGCTTGAATCAGATCGTTCGTGCGACTCGTACAAGGGTCCGCAAGGAAGGCGCGCACTCGAACATTATTAAAAAATAAAATGCAAAACACACATATTCATCATTACAACGGCTATGCCGTCAAACCTTCGGCGCACCGTTTGCCCGATGGCACTTTTTCATCGAATCTGCTGCTCGAACGCGCCGACAGCGCGCGTGCCGAAGGACGCTACCAGTTCTATTCGCTCGATTACTTCACGAACGAAGAACAGGCCTTGCAGCACTCGGCAAGCTGGGCACGTCATTGGGTCGATACGCGCGGCTAAGCTCGCGATCGGCACGAGATCCCGCGCGATGAAGCGCACATGAACCGTGCGTTCGTCTTGCGGTATGAACTACCGGCACCGGCGTGCCAGTCGGCACGCCACACCATCACACGCGCAACTGCATTATTGGTTTTCTTCCGTCTTGATGCGCGCGCGTAGTTCGAACTTCTGAATTTTTCCCGTCGATGTTTTCGGCAATTCGCCGAAGCGCACCGCTTTCGGCAACTTGTATCCCGCAAGAAACAGCCGGCAGTGCGCAATGATCTCTTCCGCGCTCACCTGGGCGCCTTCCTTGAGTTCGACGAAGGCGCACGGCACCTCCCCCCACTTCGGATCGGCCATCGCCACCACGGCGGCAACAGCCACCGCGGGGTGACGATACAGCGTGTCTTCGAGTTCGATACTCGAGATGTTCTCGCCGCCGGAGATGATGATGTCCTTGCTGCGATCGCGAATGCGGATATAGCCGTCGGGCATCCGTACGCCGAGATCGCCGGTATGGAACCAGCCGCCTTCGAAGGCCGCTTCCGTCGCGCGCTCGTTCTTCAGATAGCCCTTCATGCAGATGTTGCCGCGGAACATGATCTCGCCGATCGTCTCGCCGTCGTTGGGCACGAGTGCCAACGTCTGCGGATCGAGCACGGTCACAGCCGCCTGCAAGTGGTAGCGCACGCCCTGGCGCGCATTCAGTTCGGCGCGCGCGCTGTCGTCCAGTGTCTCCCACGCCTCCTGTTTCGCACAGACCGCGGCCGGCCCGTAGGTCTCGGTGAGTCCGTACACGTGCGTGAGATCGAAACCAATTTCCTTCATCTTCGCGATCACCGCCGGCGCGGGCGCCGCGCCCGCCACCATCGTCGACACGCGATGGTTGATGCCGTCGCGCCATTCGGCCGGCGCATTCGCGAGCGCGCTCTGCACGATCGGCGCGCCGCAGTAATGCGTGATGCCTTCATTGCGAATCAGATCGAACACCGTCTTCGCGTCGAATTTGCGCAGACAGACGTTGACGCCGGCACGCGCGGCCACCGTCCACGGAAAACACCAACCGTTGCAGTGGAAGAGCGGCAAGGTCCAGAGGTAAACCGCGTGCTTGGGCATATCCCATTCGAGGATATTGCTCACCGCATTCAGATACGCGCCGCGATGGTGGTACACCACGCCCTTCGGATCGCCGGTCGTGCCCGAGGTGTAGTTCAGCGCAATGGCGTCCCATTCGTCGGCCGGCATGGTCCACGCGAATTCGGGGTCGCCGGATTGCAGGAACGCTTCATAGTCTGTTGCGCGGATAAATTGATCGGCGTGGGCGGGCATCGCGTCCGCTACGCTGATCACGCGCAAATCCGGGAATTCCAGCGAGGCGCGATGCGCAAACTCGCCATATTCGGTATCGACGATCAGCGCCTTGGCCTCCCCGTGGCGCAGCATGAACAGCAGCGACGAAATGTCGAGCCGCGTATTCAGCGTATTGAGCACGGCGCCGGCCATCGGTACGCCGAAGTGCGCTTCTATCATCGGAGGAATGTTGGGGAGCAAGGCCGCGACCGTGTCGCCACGTTCAATACCGGCCCGCTGCAATGCGCTGGCGAGACGCCTGGAGCGTTCGTAGGTTTCGCGCCAGTTGCGGCGAATCTCCCCGTGGACGACCGCCAGCCGTTCACCGTAGACTTCTGCCGCGCGCACGATGAAATCGATCGGCGTGACGGGAATATAGTTAGCCTCACGGCGCTCAAGGCCTGCTTCGAACATGTGCTTCATCGCGTTGTCTCCTGAGGCGCTCGCCGCGCCGTCAACTATTCTGATTGATAGACTAGGCTAACAACTGTCATGGTGAACTGTCTGTCATTCAAATGACAGAGTGGCGCGCCCTGGCGCTTCCGAACCCAGATTCGCTCAAATCGCCCATCTATCCCGCAAGCCGCCATGAACGACGCTCCGCTCACCGCTCCCGCCGACGCCCGTCCGAACAGGCAGGAGCGGGTCGCGCGCGCCGACCTGCCGGGCCTGTTCGCCACCTGCGCGTGGTTTCGGGCGCTCGCCGCAGAGCATCAGGCGCTGGTGGTCGCCAGCGCGTACGCGGAGCATATGGAAGGCGGCGCATGGATCGCCCGGCGCCAGGAGCCGTCGGATTACTGGATCGGCGTGCATTCCGGCCTCCTCAAACTGGCCATCTACAACGCTTCGGGACGCAGTTGCACGCTGTCCGGCGTTCCGCCGGGCGGCTGGTTCGGCGAGGGCAGCGTGATCAAGCGCGAACTGCGCAAATACGACGTCGCGGCGATTCAACCTTCGCTCGTCATGTTCGTGCCGTCGGACACATTCCATGCACTGCTGGAGTCGAGCCTGCCGTTCACCGGCTTCGTGATCCGGCAACTGAACAACCGCATGGGCGAATTCATCGCGTCGATCCAGAATAGCCGGCTACTCGATGTCGACGCACGCGTCGCACAGTCGCTCGCGCAACTGTTCAACCCGGATCTCTACCCCGATACCGGCCGCGCGCTTGCCATTTCGCAGGAAGAAGTCGGCCTGCTGGCGGGCGTTTCGCGCCAGCGGATCAATCAGGCGCTGCAAAACCTCGAACGCCTGCAGATATTGCGTCTCTCGTACAACCAGATTCATGTGCTCGACCTGGAACGCCTGAGCGCGTTCGGCCGGGAACAGATCTAACGCCACGTCCGGCCGGCCCTTCGGCCCGGCCATATTCCGAACGCCGCCGCGCGGCCGCCTCCACCCGTCAGCCTGTTTTTTGTGCAACAGGATCAAGAAAGTGCCGCCCGCGCCGTTATGCGAACTATGCAGCGCAGATTGCAGCCCTCTCCACTCTCCTGGCTCCACATATTGTCGAATCCGATAATGAACCGTCTGACACTGAAACAGAAACTGTGGGTGCCGCTGCTGCTGTGCTGGGCGGCGCTCCTGATCGTCACCGTTGTCAACGCGTACGAGGCACGTAACGCTCAAATGGACGCACGGCGCGCGGATCTGGCCGACGTCACCGATATGGCGGCGTCGATCGTCGCGGACTACGCGAAACAGGCCGACGCCGGCAAGCTCTCCGTCGACGAAGCGAAACAGCAGGCCATTGCCCGCGTCAACGCACAACGCTATGGCGCGTCCGGCTACGTGACGATCGTGCGCAGCGATTCGGTCATGATCGATCACCCGATGAGCCCGAAGCTGAACGGCAAGGACATGAGCGCCTTCCGCGACGCCAAAGGCAACGCGCTGTATCACGACATCGCCCAGGCCGGCGGCTCGGCGGCCGGCGCCGGCTACCTGCGCTACTGGTGGCCGAAGCCCGGCGAAACCACGCCCAGCGAGAAGATCGGCTATGTGAAGCGCTTCGGGCCGTGGGGCTGGGACTTCATTGCCGGCGCCTACATGGACGACATCCAGGCACAGTTCTACGCGACGCTCACGCGCTCGGCGGGCATGCTGGTGGTACTGGGCGTGATCGTGTCGTTCGTCGCTTCGCGCGTGGTGCGCAACGTGTCGCGCTCGATTGGCGGCGAGCCTTCCACGGCCGCCGCGATCGCCATGCAGATCGCGCGCGGCGATCTCGCCACACACATCGACTTGCGCCGCGACGACACGTCGAGCCTGCTGTTCTCGCTGCGTGAGATGCGCGATCAACTCGCGTCCACCGTCGCGCGGATCAAGACCTCGGCGGAGACGATCACTATCGCTTCAAAGGAAATCGCCGCGGGCAATCTGGACCTGTCGAGCCGTACCGAGGAACAGGCGGCTTCATTGCAGCAAACCGCCGCCAGCATGGACGAGCTCACCAAGACCGTTACGCAGAACGCCGACAATGCGGCGACCGCATCCGAACTGGCACGCGACGCTTCGGACGTTGCCGCGCGCGGCGGCCAGGTGGTCAACGACGTGGTCGAGAAAATGGCCGGGATCACCGACAGTTCGCGCAAGATCGGCGAGATCATCAGCGTGATCGAGGGTATCGCGTTCCAGACCAATATCCTGGCGCTGAATGCCGCGGTGGAAGCAGCGCGTGCCGGTGAAGAAGGCCGCGGCTTCGCGGTGGTCGCGGGCGAGGTGCGCAATCTCGCTCAGCGCAGCGCGACAGCGGCAAGGGAAATCAAGGTGCTGATCGATCAGTCCGTCACGCAAGTCGGCGAAGGTTCCACACTTGCGGGCAAAGCAGGCAGCACGATCGGCGAGGTGGTCGACGCGGTGCGCCGCGTGACGGCCATCATGAACGAGATCTCGGCGGCTTCGAAGGAACAGAGTTCAGGTATCGGCGAAGTCAATCTCGCGATCCGCCAGATGGACGATGTGACGCAACGCAATGCCGCACTCGTGGAGCAGGCTGCGGCCGCGGCCGGTTCGCTCGATGAGCAAACCGACCGGCTGCGACATGCCGTCTCCGTGTTCAAGGTCGGCCAGCCTGCGTGATCGAGTCGTGGTTTTCCGCGCCTGAAGACCGCTTGCAATCGAAAAAGGCTGTCACCGGGATGCCGGTGACAGCCTTTTTGTTTGCCATCGAGAAGCCGCGGCCCACGCAGCGCACTAAGCGGCGCTCCTGCGTGTGACAGGCCGGTCCATGATCGCATCGGACCCGAACAGCGTGAGCACGATGTCGGCCAGCACGCCCGATTTCTTCCAGCGCAGATAGTAGCGATGCGCTGTCTGATATGGAGGGTAGTGCTCTGGCATTGCGCTCCAGGGCGCGCGTGCGTGCAGCACCCACATGACGCTATTCACCACCCAGCGTATATCGATGCTGGGACGGCCGCGCCGGGGTCCATGCTCCTTCATCTCAGGCAGCAGGGGCACGATGCGATGCCATTGCTCGTCGGTGAGATCGCTATTGGGCGGCGAATGAGGCCGCGACTTTGAAGCGGAAGTATTCATGCGGTAAGAAGGCACAGCCGCAGCACACGTGCTGGCGCCGTCACGAAATAGGGTCTATCCATCAATGAATTTGAGACTAACCCAGGCACGCTTTCGCGAAGGTTAATTCTTGTCAGATGGCGAGGCGCAATCGTCAGAGAATGCGGGACGATTTCTAAAACAGGACGAGGAGGCTTCGGCTTCGCGACGCGTACGGCATCGGACGGTTACGCCGGTGCCGGCCATCAAATCGCGCGCGCATAAAAAAAGGTGCCGCGAACGGCACCTTTTTGCACAACGAGCTTCTGTGGAAGCTTAGAAGCGGTGACGCAGACCGACCGTAGCAGCCGTCTGGTTCTTCGACGACGACGGCAGTTGCGTGATGTCGCCGCTGTAGATCGAAGCGACACCGCCGTCGCCCATTGCGTGCTGGTACACGGCTTGAGCGTAGACGTCCGTACGACGCGACAGCGAGTAGTCAGCCTGCAGGCCGATCTGGTGGTAACGCACCGACTCCGAACCACCGTTCGCGCCAACGCCGTAGCCCTTGCCGTCCGTGAACGTGTAAGCAACGCCCAGGCCCAGAGCCGGGGTCACGTTGTACTTGCCGTTGACTTCGTAGTTGTTAGCGCGCAGCGATTGCTGACCGCCCGTGAAGTTGTCCGAACGCGATTGCGTCCATGCCAGACCGACGGTTGCCGGGCCGAATGCGTACGAACCAGCAACGCCGAATTCACGCTGACGGAAGTTGCCGACGTTGCCTGCCAGTGCGTTGACGTACGAGCTGTCCGAAGCACCGTTGTTGCCGGCGCCCGGGTTGTTCTGCTGTGCGTAAGCAGCGCCCAAACGCAGACCTTGCCACTGGTATGCAGCACCGACGCTGTATTCGCGGTTGTTTGCGAATGCGCCAGCCTGGTTCGAGAAGCCGTACGTGCCGCCGAACGTGAAGCCAGCGTAGTTAGCGCTCGAGTACTTGATCGAGTTGTTGACTGCGTAGCCGCCGTTCGTGTTCAGGTTGTCGTTGTTGAACGGGTGCGCGAAGTACGTGCCGCCCCAGCTGCCCGTTGCGGTCAGCGGTGCCAGGTAGTCTTGAGCTGCGTCGTATTGACGGCCCAGCGTAACCGTACCGAATTGCGCGCTCGACAGGCCGACGAACGCCTGACGGTTGAACATGCCGTTGTTGTTAGCGAACTTGCCGTTGTTGATGTTGAAGCCGCTTTCCAACGTGAACACTGCCTTCAGACCGCCGCCCAGATCTTCCGAGCCGCGCAGACCGAACATGCTTTGGTTGATGCCGCCGCTACCGGCTGCCCACTTGGAGTTGTGGTTGACGTTGCTGGTGTAGGTCAGGCCGGCGTCCAGCAGACCATACAGGGTCACGCTGCTTTGTGCGTGAGCGACGGAAGCGAACGATGCGGCAACCGCAACGACGATTAGACTCTTTTTCATGCGTGGGACTCCTGTTCGATAAATTTACACGGGGAGCGGGACTTGCCTCGGCAGCGCGTGCTATGCACCCGCTGCCGCCCTGTTCGCCGACCCGTTCCGGATCAGCCGGGCACCCTTGAAACGAAGCGTGAGTGTAGGGGGACACCCTGACAGGGAGGTCCGCAATCCACGCAACAGGATTTTTCAGAATCCGCAACAATCTAATTGCCGCACAGACTAAGTCTTTGTTTTTACGTCATTTATTAACAAATATAGCGACTGTCGCACCCACTCTGGTCATAAGTATTTTGCAACTTTTCAATATTGCCAGTTGTGTGTATGCAACAGCGTTTTAATAATCCTGACGTAATCGGGTCGGACCGAATGGAAATCAGCGATTCCAATTGCTCGAAAATTAGGCAATACCCTGCGCGCATGCAGGATATGTAAATTTATTTTGGAAATGCGGGAACTTAGTTTAGTTAATACAGTCGCGTTTTTCGCGATGCGATTACCGGTTTTCGTTGAACTCGGATATTGATGACTTCTTTTGCCAAGAGAACGTGAATTCAATGATTCGGTTCTGTGGGGGTGCGCGACGTGCAGCCGGCGGGCCATGCAGCGCCCCCCTAGCACTTGAGGTTCGGGACAGCACTCAGTTTCTGCGAGCGCGCCCGCATTAAGAGCGGCGCGAGTGATTCATCTGGAATTGAATTCCCGCTGTCCGCGCCGGAAGAGAAAAGCCTTCAGCACGGGCATTGTCCGGAGGTGAAATGCGGCGCCGACCGCCGCGTGACAAAACCCGTGCTGAAAACGAACGGTAAATGTCGAACAACCGTCCGTATTGATTTAACGGCACGGCCGTGCCTTTTTTTACACGGAGTTTCCCTAATTACCGTCGAGCACGGCCTTGTGAGTTGTGACTCGTGCCGCGACTGGCGGAGCGCCCCTTTATCCCGGAGAGATCCGCCCGGCCGCGAACTGACCGATTTCGGGCGCACGCTGCGCGCCTCGGCATTCGTGCGCGCGTCTCGATTCGCCTGGGTTATGTCCGAATGTAGAAATTGCCCTGATGCGCGACCAAACTTTCAACGTCCATTCGTGCGTCGATGGAACATCAATGACGATCTGACCGGGACCGAGACACCTCGCCGCCAGCACCGGTCAGGAACGGCTCGAGCCCGAATAGCCATGCAAAGCAGAAGGCGACTCGTGCCAACGCGCTGATTTGCCGTTGTGGCACGCTCTCGCCGACGCCTTCCAGCGGCGTGGCCAGCACGGAGGAAGTCTGGGCAATATCAGTCGCTCTATGGTCGGGTCGCATGACAGTTCTCGTTATGGCTATAGTCCGGAAGCCGAGCTTATGCAAACGACGTGCCACTCCACGGAGCAAGCGCCATCAGGAAAACGTCACGGTTTTGCGAATCGAACAACTCTCTGAACTCCTTGTCCGGAAGCGCGCTTTCTTGTGTCTTGTTCGGTCAAGAGCGTGACCCCATCCGCCGCTTGCGTCCGCCGCCTGTTTCGAACGACTAAACTCAATTCCGGTCTTTCGAGGGGCGCTTTCTGAAGCAAACCCCACCCCTCGAATTTTTTTGCCTGCCGCTCCCTCGGGCGGCAGGTTCTTTTTCCATGGACGTTTTAGGTACCCGGCGCTGTGAATCGCCGTGAGCGAAAGACGATCAGTTCCGGCGGGGGAATTCGCGTGACGCTTTCGAGGACAGGTATGCAGCTACCGAACGTAGATAACTTCATCAAGGACTTCCAGCACGGCGTCACATACAACATCTGCGCCTATCGCAAACTCTCAGGCCAGGAGATGACGCGCGCAATGCAGGTTTTCATTCAGCAACAGGGTGAGCATCAACCGAAGCAAGGGTCCGTAGTCAAGATCTTTTCCCTGGTCGGTCTTGGTGAGCAGTAGTCGTCGCGAAGCACGAAACGCCAATTGACAGGCGTGGAATACGCTCGCAATCGCGCCGCGCGGCCAATCGCTTCGCGCGAGACACTTCGCTCTACAGAGCACGCGAGCGGCAATAGGGTGAAAAACGCCCTCGCCGCGCGACGGCTGCGACGCATGTTGCGAGCCGGGCAAACCTTATTGATGCCGCGGTCTAATCGAACATGGACAGCAGATCGGCGATGTTCGCATCAGGCAATCGCTTGGCAAGCATGTCCCAGAAGATCACGTCGTGCATCGCGCTGGCATCTTCGGCCGTCTTCCACTGACGGGCACCGACAATAGCATCGGCCGTTTCGCGAGCTGCGGAAACAATTGTCTGAATGTCTTGTGTGTGCATGAACCCGTTAACGGTCGCGTGCAGAGCTTTTTTAGTCTCATGCGCAATCGTTTGCTAAAAAATTTTATCCATCTCGCACACGCCTACAACAATGCCAGTGCGGTGAACGAGCTGATCATTGCGCTTCGCATCATGCAGAGCCCACCCCGTGCTCAAGGAAAGCGAAAACGCCTTCCTCGACGACCAGGCCAGTCGCAAGCGGACACCCACTCAGCGGCCGAGGGCAATTTTACCTCTTCCGGTGTGGTGAACCATTTTACGGCGGTTATCAGAAAACTTCTGTCCGAGATGGCCAGGCGGCGAGGCACCGCATTGCGAATAATTCGAGGCAATCGTTTTTCCCGGCGCGAACGGCATTTTTTTTGACAACGCATGTTGCGGCAGAGCAAATTCGTCGTGTTGTTCCAATTCAACCCCTACACGTATTCTTTTGATATATTTCGTGCGCCCGGTTCAATTTACCGATGTTGACAGCCAATTATCCGCATTGCATCTAAATGAATAAAGATGGTTCGCTATACATTCCGTCCCACTCACGGAGACGGACAGGTGAATTTCCAGATCTTACCCATTTGCCAGGGTCGAATCAGAAGCCCAGCATGGCGGCAAGCTAGCTCGCCGCCCAGTGTCGTCAGCAGCCAATGTGTTGGCTAATTCGGCCATCAATTACTGACAAGAGAATCAAATGTATAGCATTCTCCATTAAGAAAAAGACAGAGTCTTTGGGGAGAAGACTCTGCAGACCATACATTTCCGGGGAAAAATAAATGGACTTGGTACATACTCTGCCGCTTAACACGCGGCAAAGTGCCGTGCCGATGCACACGAATGCTCTGACTCGCGTCGACATCGCGCTGTTCAATGGATTTGCACTGCCTACGGTTGCAGCAATTATCGAAATTTTCCAGAAGGCGAACTCGCTTGTCGCAGCGCAGCGATCGGGCCGCACACGGTACGACGTGTCGCTGCTTTCCGCCGCGGGTGGGCGCATTGCGAGTTCGTCATCGGTATTTGTCTGGACCGACGACGTCCAGTCGCATCGAGGTACGAACGACACGCACCTGTTGTTCATTGCCGGCGGCGCGGGCGTACAACAGGCATGCCGCGACGAGCGGTTGAGCGACTGGTTGCGCCGCAGGCATCCATTCAGCGAAATCGTGCATCCGATCGCGGAAGGTCTGCAACTGCTGCAAGCAGCCGGGCTGCCAAGCCGTTACTGCCCACTTCTGTATGCAGGCAGCGAAGCGCTCGGTCTGCAATCGGCCCGACCACTGACTGAAGCGCCGGGAGCTGTCTCGACAGCATTGCGCATCGTTGAAGAGGATCTCGGCTCAGAACTGGCACAGCAGGTTGCCGAGTCGATCGCTCCGCAACCCAAGACACCGTTCAGTTCGTCGGTTACGTCCGGCGCGGCGCCGCAGATTAGCGAAAAGATCCTGGCATCGGCACGCTGGCTGGAAGCGAACGTCGATCGGCCCATCTCCATCGACGATGCGGCGCAGGTCGCCGCGATGAGCGAGCGCAATTTCCTGCGCCGCTTCAAGAGCGAGATCGGCATGACGCCCTCCGACTATCTGCTTCAGGCCCGTTTGAACATGAGTTGCCGGATGCTTGTCGAATCACGTCTGCCAATCGACAAGATCGCACGCCGCTGCGGTATCGGCAGCGGCGGACAGTTGTCGAAGCTTTTCAGGAAATATCTCGCGACGACGCCGACGGACTATCGGATGCGCAACGAAATGGCGCAGTAGAAAGCAGCGGGTACAGGCGGCGGGTCGACGTTTGACGTGAGAGCACGCCATTGCCGATCCGTGCTTGTCCGCCGGCGTTGTACTACTCGTGACGAACCCGGGCTTTTGCACGTCGAATTACCTGCCTCGAGCCGGCCTTATTCGCATTGGCCAAAATTGGGGCATCTTCCGCCAGCGCGTTGCGGGCGCCAGTTCGCTCTCCTATTCTTAACTCGGGTCATCCGCAAGATGATCTGACGGGCTCGCGCAAGCGAGACCATCATCACCTCGGAATTAAGCCTGCCTCTTTCAGGGCGCAGGCTCTTTTTTTGGGGCGCTGCCGTCACGCGCGGCGGAAAAGAAGCTATCGCCGATCCTGACGGGATAAGGCGCCCACGGATAGTGCCTGCCCCACTCTGCCGAGCCTGTCGCTTGACGATATCGGCCAATATTGTGGTTCATTCAGCCGCGCTTTCATTGCACGAGTACGGCTTCGGTAGTATCAAAACCAGTCGACCCGATCCCCAGTCATCCAGAGCAATTGTGTTGAGCAGCTGGCTATACGATCGCAACGTCCGAATGAGTGGCTTTCTATTTCGGGTGGTCGAGATAAATCAACGTATCAGGTGAACAGGAAGATATGGGCGAGTTTATTCCAGAGTATCTGCTCCGAGAACAGGCGGCTGTGGGCGCGCTTGTGTTATTCGGAGTTCTGCGCATTGTCGCCGCTGCTGTCGCCTTCGGGAAAGGCTGGCGTGTGTCGGTCATGCAAGACTATTGCATAGCAATAGCCTTACTCTACTGCCTACCGCAGCTATTCGATCTGTTCACGCACTCGTACGGAATGCAGGCTGCCGCCGCGGCCGCGGAGCTCGAAGGTAAGGTAGCGGGCTCCGCGATTGCACTGTTCTTCTCACCTATTCTGAGTCACAGGCTCGGCTACGAATAGAAGCTCTTCGCGTCTTGAACCTTGAAAGATCTTTCGGTGAGCGGCCGGTACAGTTCCTTGTGGACCTGTACCGGTCCGGCAGCCCGATTCTCTGCTTGCGCACTCGCAAGCGCTCAAGTGCCACCGGTGCCGCCCGTTCCACCGGTTGGTCCTCCGCCGTTGCCCCCGCCGGAGATCGGCGCGGCCGCACCCGCAGCTACCACAGCGGTTGTCAACGACGACGCCGGCTGACCGCTCGCAGTAATCGCGCCCGCTGTCTGCAAATAGTCCAGATCGAGATCCGGCGGCTGCCCAGGCGTGAACGAAACCGTCAAGAACGAAGATGACGAAAGCGTGAACCCGTACTGCGTCTTGATCAACTGCGCAACAGCAGCCTGCGCGTTCGCGATCACCGTGCTGTTGGACAGCGCGCTCTGAAACGTTGCGTTACTCGAGATTCCTGACAGCAACCCGCTCACCGTAGTTCCAAGCTGGCCAGCCAGATAGCTCAAGAGCAATTCGGTCAACGGAGTCACGTTGTAAGTGCCCGCGCCGGGAGCAAACGAATGGAGCACGACGGCCCCGCTCGACGCCGTGATCGCACACGGTCCGTCAAAGTGGAAGGTCGCCGAATATACGCCGCTTGCGTTGGCCGTCACACTGCTCGCACCATTCTTGCAAGTCAATACAATGCTGGCGTTTACCACTGGCTGGCCCACGGCAGCCGTGCCGCTCACCGTCGCGCCAGGCGAGTCGCCGCCGCCGCCACATGCAACCAGTGCGCTGGTTGCCAGAACCATCGATCCGAACTGCAACGTGCGCAACGCGGCACCGTTTAGAAGCTTCATCGCCTACCTCCAGAGAAAGTCATTCACAATTGACCGGCACCAACGCCCGTCCATCGTCCACACCCTGCAAATCGCGTCCACAGATGCCACGCGAAAACGCGCTGCCCGTCGATACAGCAGGCACACTCACTTGCGGCTTCGGCCTCGTTCCGTCGCCTCCAGGGCGCCCGTAACGCAGATACGCATCACGCATCCGGTAAAGCTGGGTCGAGAAGTACTCGCCGCTAAAGCGGCCCTGATTCAACAGGTATTGCTCCGTGCTATACGGGAAGGTCATATTCGCGGCCGCATTGGCCGACAGGAAATTCGTCGATCCCACGCGTGTGCGGAAGTCGAGCCCGAACTGTTCAGCGCCATACACCTGGCTGATTCCCGGCTTCATGCCCTGCCGCAACGTCAGCGGGAAGCTGATCGCGGCGCCCACAAACGTGCCCTGCCCGCTATGCTCGCCATGCACGCTCACTGATACGTCGTCGAACCAGCGCGTAATCGTTGCAACGGGACCTTTGTCGCCGCCGACAAAGCGCGCGACGCCCGCTTCGATCCACAGCTTCCAGGACGGCTGCACCCAGCGGTAAGTCAACTCGGCATTTTTTTCGCTCGGCAGTTCGTCATGGCCCGGTTCGTGGTGCAAATAAGCGAGCCGCAGGCGGATCAGATCGGGACGTCCGGGCACGAACACCGTGGTTTCGTTTTGCACACCCACATACGAGTAGTCGAACTTGCCGATCGATGCCACGTTGAACACTTGCGGCATGATCCAGAAGCTTTGTGCAAGCGCCACCGCATTCAGACCGCCGCGCAAGCGGTAGTCGCTGAACACGCGGCCCTGGTCCATGTTCTTCGTGTTGTAGATCGGCGCGATATAGCTCGCATACAACTCCGCGCCGCGCCAAAGCGGCACGAACCCCTCAATGTTGGCGCCCAGCGAGATGTCGAAATTGCCGTACTCGGTGCCGTACAGGTAACTGAGGACCGGCTCGATCTGAATTCGCGTCAGACCATGTGTGTGTTCGTTACCGTGCCATGCAATCGAATCCGCGTCATAGGTCGGACGCGTACGCATGGTCAAAGAGGCACTGGCAGCCGTCGGCGCGCCGCCTTCGACGAACCGCGAAAACGCGTCACGATCCACAATGACCTCGCCTAACGGCTCGTTGGCCTTCTTGATGACAACGTGAATCCTGTCGGTGCCGTGCGGCGCATTGATGCTCGCCACGCCAAGCACAATACCGAGAGCGTCCGCTTCGTTCTGGTTGTACCGATGGTTTTCGTACTCGACAACCAGATCACGGCCACTCATCCCGACACGAACACGCTCGAGGCCGGCGGCAAACAGTTGCGCCGCGATTTCGTCGAGCGCCAAGGCATCCAGCGCTTCTGGAACCGCGGGAAACTGCACATCCGACGATCTGGTCCTCGTCACATCACTCAACATCACAGACGCATACGACTGCAGCGGCGGCACATAGGTAATAGGCGCTGCGGCTGATGCGTTGCCATTACCGGCAGCAGCGCGCGTGTCCACCGGCCGCAGGCTGGTGAGACGGATAGAGCCGTCATCGTCGGCATTCGCGGTCTGGATGGCCGGCACCAGCGGGCCGTCGCACAAGCCATCTGCACAACGCGTACTGCTAAAACGTCTTCCAAGTGGAATCTGAATGGCCACCGAGAACGACGTACGCGGCGAGACTCCATCCGTTGAGCGGATCGAACGCATGAACGTGCCGATCACGTTCGCATCGGCTAACCAGCTAATCCGCGGAGACTGATAGCGCACGCCTGCATAGGGGGTCTTCGAATCGTCTTCTGCGAGCAGCGACAATCCCGTATTCCACAGCGAGACTTGTGCGCCGCCGAACAAACCGTCGAGGCGGTCGCCCTGTCCATAACCCGCAGTGAGCGTCACCGGTCCGAATGCTTGCGACACCACACCGTATTTCGAACGGAAAAAAATGCGTCTGACCACCGATGTCCGCGACGCCGAATGCGATACTCGGCTGATACTTGAAAAACTTCGGTACTTCGAGCTTGACGTCAGCCATCAGGTGACGAAGTACGACATGCTCCTCATGCGCCAGCGGTGCTCCGACATTCGCCGGATAGTTTGCCAGTCCGCCCGACAATTCGACGTACGGAAACAGGCCAACGGCTCCCCAGTAAATCTGTGATCCGGTCGCCGTCTTCCCGTAACGAGGGTCGATGAAATCGTTGTACTGCACTTCACCCACGCCTTGCGGCAAGGCAAATCCATATGGAATAACCAGACCACCGGCCTGACCTAGCGCGTTCAGCGCTGGATCCGCCGCGTGCGCCGAAGTCGAAAACGCCAGCACGGCAGCCAACGCCAACGTCTTGCGGCCTCCTATCGGTTCGTGCCCAAACAAATTTCCGCCCATGTCTATAGTTGTTGGTATCAAAGCGCCCGGCGGTGAATGGATCCCTTCTCGGTCGTCACCGAAACTCATCGTCGCAATGCGGCACGCAAATCAATCAGGCATAAATATGCACTCCAAATTAAATTGAAGATGCGATGTTTATATTTGCTGCATTAGTACGGCATACCGTGCTGTCTGCTAGAGACGATCGCCATGACCGGCGATGTCGGGAAGTATCTTCTGGTTGCGGTGCATCATACATAGTCCGCCGCAGCGAAAATGATTGCTGACGGAAAAAGCTAACATGTTGGCGGATTACTACATTCGGCCGTTCCATGTGAAGACGGCCACGCAGCCCCGCGATGGTTCTTGATATCTGCGCCGCGACTTTTTTTCGTTCTGGTCGCGGCGATTTTGACAGGGCTTAGCGCCGGTAAAGCGCCGCAAGCGCGTGCGCCTCCTCGGCCAGCTCTGCGCGCAGCTTCTCCGGTTCCATTACTTCCACATGCGGGCCGAACGAGCGCAACCACCAACGCAAACGTTGACTGAGCAAAACAGTCCCCTGTACCTCCAGACCAGTGCTCGTGTGCCACGTTTCCTGGTCTGCCGCGAAAGGGGTCTCGAGAAGATGATCGCCGGCTCCGTTGACAAAACGTACTTTGAGCGTCGCTTCACCTTCCACCATGAAGTCGAACTGGCGCTGCTGCTTTACGTAGTCGTCGAGCTTGAAAGAGCGCGGATACGAAAACGATTCCATCATCATATTCGCGCTCGCCAGGCGGTCCAGTCGGTACATGGTCGGATTCGAGCGTCCTTCGGTGCCGCCTATCAGATACACGAGGCCGCCTACTTCGACCAGACCGAGCGGCAAGATTACCTTGCACTTGTCATTCGCCACATTGGAGCGCGGACGATAGAGAATTTCCAGCTTGCGCTCATGAAACAGCGCTTGGGAAATCGCGGCGAATATCTCCGGATCGATCTGGGGATACTGCAAGGCGAAACCGCTGTGCTCCACTGCGACCTTGTCCGCCCACCGGCGATAACGACGCTCGTCTTCGGTCACCGCTGTTTCCAGACGCTTGTCCGCCACCTTGAACAGATCGGAGAGCGCCTCGGCAACCAGCGTGGGGATTTGTCGCGATGTGAAGCTACGCAGCACATGCAGCGCGAGCGCCTCTTCTCGCGTCATGATGGCACCGGATTTCCCGGCCATACCGCCCGCGCCGGCGCCTTTACGCCAGAACCATGCCGCCCCGCGCTTCTCCATCTCGACAAGACCCTCGAGATGCAGTTTCTCCAACCGCCGCTGTACCGTTTTAATGACCGGCACGTCGGACTCGATGACCTCCAGCTTCTTATGAACACCAGGGGTGCTGAGAAACTCGGCATTGCCGCCGGCGTTAGGCAATACGCTAATTATCTTGCTATCGAGAGTGTCCATGCAGCAGAACTTGGATGGTTGCAGGCTTTGCGTCACAGAGGTTAACGGCGGCGCGCAATGGATCTTAAGCAAATACTCAAAAGATTGGCGGGATTTCTTCAGTTGAAGAACCGGTCCGTAGGCCTGATATCTCTCGACGCTGCCTGTCACCCAAGCCGTCATGTTCCATGACGCAACAGAATGCCTCGACGGAAACTGCTTTCCCTGCGTAACACTGACAAGCGCGGCTCAACTGGTTGATTCCGGCGAACATCCCGAGCGCCGCGCCTGGATTTCCCGTCTTGATTGCAGTATCGGCCTCTTCCAGGATATCCGCGATTTGCTCGGCACGGGTCGGCTGCTGATTACCGCGACCAAAAAGATGACGGTGAACGCGGATAGCCGCAAACGCCGGACCGAATGTATAGAAGCCCCAAAAAACTATCGACGCCGTGCCGAGTAATCGTTCAGTCGGGTTAGTGGATCGCAGTAGGCGCTCGTGATACGCATCCAGTGTCGCGCCGGTGCTTCGACGACAACAGGCCGTTCGACCGATGCCAGCCAGCCGGCGAGGCGCTCGGCCTGTGCATTGGCGCGCGAAGGCAGCCATGCCGAATCCCAGAACATCAGGATATTCGGCCTCGAAATCGCGCCGCAGCGTTTGCAACGCGGCAGTGGACCCATGAGTCGGCACGCGCGTTCGTCAATCTGCGGCAGGAAGTCTGCAGCAGGCTCGATCACCGAGGAACACGGCTCCGTGCACTGCAGATAGTGGATCGAGCCGTGGCATTCCTCGATACGGCTTTCCAGGAACCCCGCCTGTTGGAA
Source organism: Paraburkholderia dioscoreae (assembly GCF_902459535.1). Classification (NCBI taxonomy): domain Bacteria; kingdom Pseudomonadati; phylum Pseudomonadota; class Betaproteobacteria; order Burkholderiales; family Burkholderiaceae; genus Paraburkholderia; species Paraburkholderia dioscoreae. The sequence continues at coordinate 270,647 of NZ_LR699554.1, read as the reverse complement.
TTGTCCATCCACATTGCTCGTGAAAACAAAGGTGCCGTGACGCAGGCGCTCGCCCCAGCGCCTGAGAATGGCAAAACCCGGATGAGGTTCGACCTCGCGATAAAGCTTCAGGCGGTGTCCATAAAATCCCCAGGCGAGTTCCGGCTCGTCCATGAAGGCGCGCGGATTGGCAATGGACTGGAAGTCGCACCCTGCTTCGGCTAGCGCCGGATAGGCGCGCCACAAGCCTTCATTGCCCCGAAAATCAGGCAAGCCCGAGTCGACGCCCATCCCCGCTCCCGCGGTAATCAGCAACCCGTCTGCTTCGCGCAGCCATGCGATCGCTTGCTGTAGCCGTTCTTCCTGCATTCGAATCACCTCGATATCCCGCATCGCCATATATCCGCCATTTCCTTTCCCGGCGATCGCCGTCTACTCGTTCAGACACGCACGTACCCGGCAATCAGGCTACCGCGTCGATGAGACAAATGGTGTCCCGGTTTCAATCTGACTGGCCAGAATTGAACGAGACAGCCGTTGTCTGATCGCACCGCTATCTTGTCGCCGTGACAGCGTCGAAACGATGAAAATGAAACGAACTTTAAACCACGGCGAAATCCCTTCGCCAGTATCGCCTCTGCGTACCTGCCCGTTTCTAACTTTTCGCCGGTTACGACACAGTTGAAAGAGAAGTTATTTTCGTGGAGAACCTTCAGATGGCGTGCCATATCGACGTACACAACACCGTCGTTCAACGACGCGTTCCGCGTGACGGACACGCCGTAAAACACATTGGCGTAGCCGTCTTCAACGGTTTTTCCCTCCTCGACACTGTGTCTATCGTTGAAGCATTTCAGGCGGCGAACAGATTTGCACAAGATAGCCAACGCGACGCGCCGCACTACGACGTCCGGCTGCTTTCGGCAGCAGGCGGAAGGATCGCCAGTTCATCGGACGTCTTCGTGTGGACAGACAGTGTTGAAGCGCGCGGCTACGCGGGCCACTTTCACGCTTTGTTCATTGCCGGTGGTACGGGCGTGCACGACGCCAGGCGTGATGAACGGTTGCTGGCGTGGCTGCGCTGCGCCCACTTGCGCAGCGAAAACGTTCTTCCTATCGCTGAAGGTCAGTTCCTGCTCGAAGCTGCGGGGTTCGCATCTTCAGCGGGTAGGGGAAGTGCTCGTGGCCGCGTGCCGCACCATCATTCCCGCCGCGATCCGGAACCGGCTACGCAACGTGAAGTATCAAGTCCGCTTGAGAGTGCCTTGAGTGTCATCGAGGCGGATCTCGGCACGGAAATCACGTGCAAAGCCGCAGCGTGCCTGGCGCCACGAGCATCGACACAGTTCACATCGGTGTTGAATAGAAACATATCGGGAAGCGTAAGCGACAAGATCGGCGCCTCGGCGCGGTGGCTGGAAGCGAACGGCGATCAGCCGATTTCCATCGACAGAGCAGCAGGGATCGCCGCGATGAGCGAGCGCAACTTTCTTCGCCGCTTCAAAGCGGAAATAGGCGTGACGCCATCCGGCTATCTGCTTTATGTCCGGCTCGATATGAGTTGCCGGCTTCTTGTCGAAACCGCGCTACCGGTGGACAAGATCGCGCGGCGGTGCGGATTTGGCGGTGGCGCGCAGCTCGCCAAGCTCTTTCGCAAACACATGGGCGCAACACCCACCGAGTACCGCGGCAGCAAGCGTCAGCCGCACGATTGCTAATCGTAAGCCGACATCTTTCCTGTCACTCAAACGGCACCTCCGTTCGCCTCGGTCCGTACCGGGGCGATAAAAGTCGACGCGGCCTTCAGACCTCTCGTTATTCCAGCCTCTCACTCCACCTGTTTTTCACACGACAGTTTTGTGCAAAACGTTTCTTTTATGGAAGCGGCGTTCGAAAGCGCGTGGAATAGGAGTCCTCCTCATCGGCCCCACGCGCGTCCCCGTTGCGTTTTATCTCGCCGCGCCTCGCCGGCGACTCTTCCTGTTGGGCACCTGCAAGTACCCGAAATGCCTTTTGACGTTCTGCAGCAATTTCTACCTTTGTGTACATTCGCGCTTGGACTTCGCTGCGGAACATTTGCACGCGGTCAAACGGACATTTCGTCGTTGCGCAGGTCTTTCTTCTCTTGGTGCGAGACAGCTGAAAGATTCACGCAAGCTTATGTCGATCGATATTAAGCGGTGTTGTGATTATCAAGAATGCAGATGATTCGAAACCCTGGCCAGCATCCCGTCACGCTTCCATTGCCCGTTACCCCAGTTGCACTCTGCGTGCACATCGAGCACGAGCGCGCGGCCTGCAATCGCCGTAAGCCGCGCTGACGTCCTCACAGCCGCAATCACGTTTTCACCCTGCCTTGGAATTGTCATGCTCGGCCTAGTCCGTATTGCCCTTAGGCGACCTTACACTTTTGTCGTGCTGGCGATCTTCATCCTCATCATAGGACCATTGTCCGCGATGAAGACGCCAACCGACATCTTTCCCGACATCCGGATTCCGGTGATCAGCGTCGTGTGGCAGTACACGGGGCTGCCGCCGGACCAGATGGTCGGCCGGATCACCTCGCCGTTCGAGCGCACGTTGACGACCACCGTGAACGACGTCGAGCACACCGAGGCGGAATCGGTCGCAGGCTTCGGGATCATCAAGATCTTCTTCCAGCCGGGCGTGAATATCAGCACGGCCAATGCGCAGGTGACGTCGGTCGCGCAGACGCAATTGCGCCAGTTGCCGCCCGGGACGACGCCGCCGCTGATCCTGAACTACAACGCGTCCACCGTGCCGATCATCCAGTTGGCGTTGTCGGGCAAAGGACTCTCGGAGCAGCGTCTGGGCGACCTTGGTCTGAACGCGGTGCGCCCGGTTCTCACGACGGTTGCGGGCGCATCGATTCCCTACCCGTTCGGCGGCAAGACGCGCCAGGTACAGATCGACGTCGACCCTGCAGCGCTCCAGGCGCGCGGCTTGTCTGCGCAGGACGTGGCTAACGCACTCGCCGGCCAGAACCTGATCACGCCGGTCGGCACCGAAAAGATCGGGGACTACGAGTACACGCTGCAACTGAACAACGCGCCGTCGCAAATCAAGGCCTTGGGCGATCTGCCGGTCAAGGCAGCCAACGGCACCACTGTCTACATTCGCGACATTGCCAACGTGCGCGACGGCAGCCCGCCGCAAACCAATATCGTTCATGTGGACGGCCACCGTTCGGTGCTGATGTCCGTGCTCAAGAACGGTTCCGTGTCCACGCTCGGCATCATCGCCGGCGTCAAACAGCAGATCGCCGCCGGCAAGGCGTCATGGCCCGACGCCCTGCGGATCGATCCGATCGGCGACCAGTCGCTGTTCGTGCGGGCGGCCATCACCGGCGTGGCGCGCGAAGGAGTGATCGCGGCTGTGCTGACGAGCCTGATGATCCTGCTGTTCCTCGGCAGCTGGCGCTCGACCCTCATCATCGCCACCTCGATCCCGCTTGCCATTCTCGGCTCCATCGCCACGCTGTCGGCGCTCGGCGAAACGCTGAACATCATGACGCTCGGCGGACTTGCGCTGGCAGTGGGGATTCTGGTCGACGACGCGACGGTCACAATCGAAAACATCAACTGGCACCTCGAGCATGGCAAGGAGGTCGAGACGGCGATTCTCGACGGCGCCGCCCAGATCGTCACGCCGGCGTTCGTCTCGCTGCTGTGTATCTGCATCGTGTTCGTGCCGATGTTCTTCCTGCAAGGCGTCGCGCGATTCCTGTTCGTACCGATGGCCGAGGCCGTCATCTTCGCGATGATCTCGTCATTCTTTCTGTCGCGTACGCTCGTGCCCACCATGGCCAAGTATCTGCTCAAGCCGCATGCGCACGGCGAGCACGACGAGAAACGCCCGGGTCCGCTCGGACGTTTTCAGCGCGGCTTCGAAGCACGCTTCGAAAAAATACGCACCCGCTATCACGGCCTGCTGGAACTCGCGCTGACGCACCGGCGCCGGTTCGTTGCCGGCTTTCTCTGCTTCGTGCTCCTCTCGTTCGCGCTCGTGCCGTTTCTCGGCCGCAATTTCTTTCCCGCGGTGGATGCCGGCCAGATCCTGTTGCACGTGCGCGCGCCCGTCGGGGTTCGCGTCGAAAAAACCGCGCAGATCTTCGCGGACGTCGAAGACGCGATACGCCGGATCATTCCGCCGGCAGATCTGGGCACCGTCGTCGACAATATGGGCCTGCCTGTCAGCGGCATCAACACCGCGTACAACAACACCGGCACGGTCGGCTCGCAGGACGGCGATATCCAGATCGCGCTGAACGAAGGCCACCGTCCGACCGACGAATATGTGCGCCTCATGCGCGAGCGCTTGCCGCACGAATTTCCGGGCGTCACGTTCTCGTTCCCGCCGGCCGACATCATCAGTCAGATCCTGAACTTCGGTTCGCCCGCGCCGATCGACCTGCAGATTCGCGGCAACAATCTGGATGCCAATTACGCCTATGCAGACCGGCTGCTGCGCGAGGTTCGGGATGTACCGGGCGTGGTCGATGCGCGGATCGCGCAGTCTCACGCCAATCCGACCTTCAACGTCGACGTGGATCGTACCCGCGCGCAATTGCTCGGCATCACCGAGCGCGACGTGACCAACAGCATGGTGGTGAACCTTGCGGGTTCGAGCCAGGTGGCGCCCACCTTCTGGTTGAACAACGCAAACGGCGTGTCGTATCCGATCGTCATGCAAACGCCGCAATACAGCCTCGATTCGCTCTCCGCGCTGCAAAACCTGCCGATCACCGCCAGCACCGGCGGTGCCGCGCAGATCCTCGGCGGCCTCGCAACGGTCGAGCGCACCAGCAGCAACGAGGTGGTCAGCCAGTACAACATCCAGCCGATGGTCGAGATCTTCGCGACCACCCAGGACCGCGACCTGGGCGCCGTATCCGCCGATATCCAGCGCATCGTGCACGAGAACGCCGGCACGTTGCCCAAGGGCTCGACGGTCGCGCTGCTCGGCCAGGTGCAGACCATGAACAGCGCCTTTGCCGGCATGTTGTTCGGTCTGCTCGGCGCGGTCGTGCTGATCTATCTGCTGATCGTCGTCAACTTCCAGTCGTGGGCCGACCCGTTCGTGATCGTGACCGCACTGCCGGCCGCGCTGGCAGGCATCGTGTGGATGCTGTTCGCGACCCATACGACGCTCTCGGTGCCCGCACTGACGGGGGCGATCATGTGCATGGGCGTCGCGACGGCCAACTCGATTCTCGTGGTCAGCTTTTGCCGCGAACGTCTCGCCGTACATGGCGACCCGTTCAAGGCCGCGCTCGAAGCGGGCTTCACGCGTTTTCGCCCAGTACTGATGACCGCGTTGTCGATGATCATCGGTATGGCGCCGATGGCACTGGCCCTCGGCGAAGGCGGCGAGCAGAACGCGCCGCTCGGCCGCGCCGTGATCGGCGGCCTGCTGTTCGCCACCACGGCTTCGCTGTTTCTCGTCCCCGTCATCTTCTGTATCGTCCACGCGCGCCCCGGGCGCGCGGCTACCCCGGCATCCGTCTCGGGAGGTCCCGCTCATGTCGTCTGATTCCACGTTGCCCAGTCACCCGCCGTCGCGCCGCACGCTTGTCGTCGCGGGCATTGTTGGCCTGCTGGTCGTCCTCGGCGTTGTCATTGCCGGCGTCACGCTGCGAGCGGAAGACGCCCGCAAGCTGAAGAGTTGGACCGATGCCCAGGCCGTGCCAACGGTCACTCTGATTCTGCCCGTGCGCGATGTCAACGGCCCGTCGCTGCAATTGCCCGGCCGCCTTGAAGCATTCACGCGGGCGCCGATTTTCGCGCAGGTCAGCGGCTATCTGAAATCATGGAGCGTCGACATCGGCGCGCCGGTCAAAGCGGGCCAGGTACTCGCCGAGATCGAAACGCCCGAACTCGACCAGCAGTTACTGCAAGCGCGCGCCGATCTGCAAAGCGCGCAGGCCAACGCCGTGGTGGCGGGCACGACGGCGAAACGCTGGGAAGCGCTACGTGGCACGGATTCCGTCGCGCAGCAGGATGTCGACCAACGCACCGCCGATTACACCGCGAAAGAGGCCATCGTCGCCGCCGCGAAAGCCAACGTCGATCGTCTCGTCGCGACCAAGGCGTTCGCGCGGATCGTCGCGCCGTTCGACGGCGTGGTGACGGCCCGCGATACGGACGTCGGCGCGTTGGTGAGCGCGGGCAGCGGCGGCGCCGGTCAGGAGCTGTTCGCCGTCTCCAAAGTCGACCAGCTGCGTGTCTATGTACAGGTGCCGCAAAACTATGCGCCCGCGATCCACGACGGCACGACCGCCACCCTGACGGTGCCCGAATATCCCGACCAGCAGTTCACCGCACGCGTCGTGGCCGCGGCGGACTCCGTCAATTCGAGTTCTGGTACGACACTGGTTCAGCTGCTGGTCGACAATTCCAATGGCAAGCTGCTGCCGGGCGGTTTCGCGAGCCTGAAATTCACGCTGCCCGCCGCCGCGCATTCCGTACGCGTGCCGGCGAGCGCGCTTGTGTTCGACAGCCGGGGAACCGTGGTCGCCACCTTGGCCGCCAACGGTCATGTGCTCTTCAAGCCTGTGAAGATCAGCCGCGATCTGGGCGACTCCGTGGAAATCTCTTCAGGACTGGCCGCCACCGACCGCCTGATCGACACGCCGCCCGACGGACTCGCCGACGGCGACAGCGTACAGACCGCGGCCGCCACGGACAGGAAGGCGGCCGCCCATGGTTAAGGTTCGACTTCCAGCGCTTCTCGCGAGTGTGGCGGCATTGTCAGCGTGCTCGCTCGCGCCGCAATACCAGGTTCCGCCCACACCCGTAGCCGCGCAATACAAGACCGTTGGACCGTGGACCACCGCGCAACCGGCGGACCGGATAGACCGTAACGGCTGGTGGAAGATGTATGGCGACGCCCAGCTCGACACACTCGAAACCAGCCTGCTGGCAAACAATACCGATCTGCGCGCGGCTTACGCGCACTATGCGCAAGCCCAGGCGTTCGTGGCGCAGGTCGAGTCGGGTCTGTACCCGTCCGTCAGCGCTAGCGCCGTGCCGCAGCGCGACCGCCAGTCCGACAACCGCCCCTTGCGCGCGGGAGGCCCGAACGACTACAACTCCGTCACGCTCGGCGGCCAGGTCAACTACGATCTCGATCTGTGGGGCCGCGTGCGCGACTCCGTTGTTGCGGGCAAGGACGAAGCGCAGGCGACCAAGGCCGATCTGGCTTCCGTGCAATTGAGCCTGCAGGTCACACTGGCAGACAGTTATATCCGCTTACGCGGCCTCGACCAGCAAACCGATCTGTTGAACGAAACAGTGGCGGCCTATGCGAAGGCACTGCAACTCACGCAAACCCTGCACAACGGCGGGATCGTGTCGGGCCTCGACGTCTCGCGCGCGCAGACCCAGTTGTCGTCGGCAAAGTCGCAGTTGTCGCAGAACCTGGCGCAACGCGCGCTCATTGAACATGCGATCGCCGTACTGGTCGGCGCCTCCGCGTCCGAATTCAGCCTGCCGCAGCAGACCGCCGCCATTGCGTTGCCGGCCATTCCGACCGGCCTGCCTTCCACACTGCTGCAGCGCCGGCCCGACGTCGCGGCAGCGGAACGGCGAGTCGCGGAAGCCAACGCGAAGATCGGCGTGGCGCGGGCGGCTTACTTCCCGGACATCACGTTGAGCCTGCAAGGGGGCGTGCAAAGCGCGGCCTATGCCGGGCTCGTGAGCGCGCCCAACCTGTTCTGGGCCATTGGTCCGCAACTCGTGCAATACGTGTTCGACGGAGGCTACCGTCGCGCTCAGCTCGACGCCGCCAAAGCGGCCACCGAGGAAGCTGGAGAACTTTACCGCGGCGTGGTGTTGTCCGCTTTCCAGCAGGTTGAAGACAATCTGGCCTTGCTGTCCTACCTCGGCACGGCACTGGGAGAACAACGCGACGCCGCGAGCGCCGCGCAGTACTCGGTGGACCTTGCACTACGTCAATACCGCCAGGGCACCGTGGGTTACCTCGATGTCGTGCAGGCGCAAACCGTACAGCTCGACGCGCAGCGCAGCCTGCTCGACATCCAGACCCGCCAGCTCAGCGCGAACGTGCAGTTGCTGCATGCGCTCGGCGGCGGATGGTCGAGCGATGAACTGGCCAAGGTGGCTGCCACGCCGGCACTCGTCGCGAGTTCGACGCAGTACGGCGCCAACTAGCGTTTTCCGCCACGCCCCTACTTCGTACCGTGCGCAAGCGTCTCGTATCGCTGCGGGGTGATGCCCCGCGCGTCGTAGAGAAATGCAGCCGTTTGCCAAATGGTTTGATCGGTTTGCGTCTTTCCGAAGCTCGGCATGGCGGTCATGTTCACGCCATGTTTGATGACCCAGAACATCAGCTTGGGGTTGTTGCGGCGGCTGGCGGCCAGCAGCGCGGGTGCGGCCGGTTGAATCCCCTGCCCAACGAAGCTAAGCGGCTTTCCTGGCACACCGTGGCAAGCGGCGCATGTCGAATCGTAGAAGCGCGCGCCGGCTTCGATATTCCTGAGCGACATCAGATCGCCAGGCGGCACGTCTTTGCCTGCGTGACGATGCAGCGACGCCTCGTAAGTGGAGTGCAACATCCACGCGATGACGGGGTTGTCTTTCGAGCTCGCGGATACGTCGTAGACGCCGGAAAAACCGAATAGAACCGCGCCGATTGCCAGCAGGACGAGAGTGGCAACGATCGTCGCAGCCACGCTGGCGACGGGATGACGAATTTGCATGGAAACGCTCCAGAGTCGCTGTACGCGCGTAGATTGGTCGGCCCATCTCATCGCCGGTTGATACGTCACCAGCACGTCGCAAGCGCGATGAAGATGAGCGACCGATCGTAGCGCGCACGCCGTTACCGGACCCCGTCGTCTGGATTACCGTCTTGTCATCTTGCCGGCTTGGCCAAGCGTGCTCAGCCAACCCGTTCGATGAGCGACTGCAACACCGTTTCCAGCGTCACACTGCCCTTTATCGTCTGGTCCGGCCTCTCGAACTCGATCCAGCCCTCGTTGAAGCCGTGCAGCATCTGCATGCGCGGGGTAGGATTTTTCATGCCCTGCGACGTGAAGAGCGCTTCCCACGTATCACGCGGCACGGTTTCCACGCGCACGTCCTTGCCAAGCAAACGCGCGAACGTATTCGCCACGTCGTTTGGGGTGACGCGCCGCGGGCCTTCAAGTTCGACGATCCGCTTGCCGGTCCACGTCTGCTGCAACATGCTGGCCGCGACCCGGCCGACATCGGCGGTTGCCACCATCGGAACCGGTTTATCGAGCGGTTGCAGGAAGCTGGGGATGACGCCCGCCGTGCGCGCGGGTTCCACGTCCCACGCCGCGTTTTCGATGAACCAGCCTGCGCGCAGGAAGGCGACCGGCATCGGCAGCGAACCCAGTTGCTGCTCCATGTATCCCAGTTGCTGCAACAGGTTCGGCTGGGCAGCCTGGGCGCCGATCGTCGACAGGCACACCACTTTCGGCGGGCTCGCCTGTTTCAATGCCTCACGCAACGTGCCGACCAGGTGGCGCGATTCCGCAAAGTCCGGCGACGGATCGAAGTTCGGCGGCAGCAGAATGAACACGCCATCGACGCCGGAAAACGCGGTGCTCAGCGCCTGCGTGTCGGACATCTCCGCGACAGCGATTTCACAACCCTGCTCCTTCCACTGAGCCCCCTTTGTGGCGCTGCGAACCACGGCGCGTACGTCCTTGCCAGCCGCCAGCAGCGCACGGGCAACCACACCCCCGACCTGACCTGTGATACCGGTTATTGCAAACATTTCGCTCTCCAGTTGAACGCGGCATGAACCGCTTGAGGAGAATTGTGAAGACTTGATCGCTCTGCACAAATAGCATGAATGTCATTTCATATATGCTTACGGGGCATCACAACCTGCGACCGTCGGCCAGTCGGCCGTCCATCGGACCGATCCGATCGCTTTTGCGTGTGTGTTCAAAGCTCCGAGGCCTCGATTCTGGCTATCGCGAGCGTGATCGGGCAGCGAGAACTCTCGTGTTCACTTCCCGGTCGCTTCGGCGTTGCGCCCCGGGCTCGTTTGCTCGCGCATCAGCAGAAGCAGGAGCAGCGCGACAAGCACGAGAACAATCGTCAGACCGACGAAGAGCAGCGTCGCGCGCTGAATGTCGGCGTGCTGCACGGCGATGCCGAGGCCAATCACAGGTAGCGAGATCGCCACATAAAGCACGACGAAAAAGCTCGATGTCACTTCCGCGCGCCGATGCATAGGCGCAGCGGCAGCGATCTCGCCCAACCCGGCGCGAAAGCTGATGCCCTGCCCGACTCCTGCCAGCGCGGTGCCGAGTAAAAGCGCGCCGAGTGAGCGCTCGGGCACGCACAGGCCGACACACACCAGTCCCACAATGAGTCCGATGCAGCCGGCCGTTTGCCGCCAGCGGGCGACCATGAGCGTCTGGACGATCTGACCGAGCGCCGAGCATGCGAACAGCAAGAACACGATCGAGCCGGTCACGATACCGCTATGAAAGCCGAGTACCACCCGGATCAATTGAGGTGCGACCGCCGCGAAGAAACCGACCACGACGAAACCCGCGAACCCTGCCAGGGCAGCGGGAATGAAGGCACGCCGCACCTCGGCGGGAAGCGAGATTTTCTGGATGCCGAGCTTGACGCGCGCCGGGATCGCGGCGGTCTCCGGCACGCCGGCCACAGCAAGCACGGCGATACCGACGAGCGCCAGATGCACCGCATAGGGCAATTGCATCGGCCAGGGAAAGCGTTCGACGAGAAAGCCGCTTAACAACGGGCCGCAGCCTAGCCCCAGCATATTGGAGGAAGTAGCCGCGAGCATGGCCTTACCGCGCCATGCAGGCGGCGCAAGTTCGATCACGGCGACAGTTGCGGTGCCCGTGAATATGCCGGCCGACACGCCCGACAACAGGCGGCCCAGAATCAGCAGCGCCAATCCGTCGCTCAGCAGGAAGGTCAGCGCTGACGCGGCGGACGCACACAGCCCCGCGAGCAGCATGCGGCGGCGGCCTAGCTGATCGGACCAGTTGCCGATCAGCAGCAATGCACTCAACACCCCGATTGCATAGGAGGCGTAGATCACCGTAATGACGGTCGGTGTAAAGCCGAATTGCAGTTGGTAGTACCGATAGATTGCAGTCGGTAGTGTCGTGCCCGTCATGTTGATGGCGAACGCCAACGCTACAGCGAGAAATGCGATCGGCGAGTGCGGTGCCACAGAAGCTGTTTTCATCAAACGTCCCAACGGTTGCTCGAAGACTGCGCGCAATTATGGGCAATTTCTCACAGGTCTGCTGACGCCGCCGGCGCTTCACCGCAATCCGCTATGCAGCGTCTCCTTATACGCATACGCAGCCACCAACGTGCACAGGCCCGCGCCGATCACGAACCACGCCGGCGAATACAGATCGCCGGTACGCGACACGAGGTATGTCGCAATGAATGGCGCCGTTCCGCCGAGCAGCGTGACCGGAATGTTCAGGCTCACCGACAGCCCGGTGTATCGCAGCTTCGTGGGCATGATCTCGGCCATCGCGCATAGCGCCGTGGCCGAATGCGGCGCGAACGCGAGGCTCATCAGGCACAGCCCCGCGACCGTCTTGCCGAAGTCATGCGGATCGAGCAGATGAAACGCCGGGTACGTCACGAGCATGATGGCGAGCGAACTCACGAGCATCAACGGACGACGGCCGACAATATCGCTCAGGTGCGCAAAGACCGGCAGCAAAGCGCAATAGAAGATCAGGCTGTACAGGTTGGCGCGCTGCGCGTCCGCGAGCTTGAAGCCGAGCACCGCGGACAGATAAGTCGGCGAATAGATATAGTAGATGTAGATGCACGCCGAGGGCGCGGAGATGAGCCCCATTCCGATCAGAATCGCCTTCCACTCTCTGCGCAATCCGGTCACGAGCGGCGTGCGCTCGATCTCCGCAGTCTGTTGCACCGACGAGAAGTGCGGTGTTTCTTCCAGCTTCAGCCGCAGGTAGAGCCCGACGAAACCGAGCGGCAGTCCCGCGAAAAAGGGCAGACGCCAGCCCCAGGCGCGCAGGTCTTCGGCCGACAGCGCCCCGGTGATGATCGACGCCACAGCGCCGCCCACCAGCAACGCAAGGCCGATCGTGAAGGTCTGCCAGCCGGTATAGAAACCGCGCCGGCCGGGCGGCGCATATTCGGCGATGAACGAAGTCGCGCCGCCATACTCGCCGCCGACGGAAATGCCCTGCACCAGCCGCGCGGCGGTGAGAATAATCGGCGACGCGATCCCGATCGCGCTATAGGTGGGCAACAGGCCGATCACCGTAGTCGAGCACGCGATCAGCATCACCGCGACGGCAAGCGGCGTCTTGCGGCCGTAGCGGTCGCCGAGGTGCCCGAAGATCAGCCCGCCGAGGGGCCGCGATGCATAGCTGATGGCGAACACCGCGAACGTGAGCAGCAGGCTCGCTGCTTCGTTGTCGGCCGGGAAGAACAGACGCGCGATCACGGACGCAAAGTAGCCGTAGATCACGAAGTCGTAGTACTCGATAAAGTTGCCGACACAAGCGGCAACGAGCGCCTTCTTGTGCTGCGCGACACGCTGCGTTTCGTTCACAGCGAGAGCGATCGATTCCATCACGCAAGTCTCCATATTTGTTTGTTATTGGTTGTCGGGGTGGCCGGCGTCCTCTTCGGACGGCCTGGCCGGCTCGGGTTCAGGCCACGGTGCTGCCCGCGTCGACCACGAGCGCGGCGCCGTTCATATGCGACGCGTCGGGCGACAGCAGGAACGCGACCGTGTTCGCGACGTCTTCCGGGCGGCCGTAAGCCGCGTGAGCGGCGCGCGCGACGCCGCCGTGCTGCGCGGCCATGTCGTTGATCGCGTCGATCATCGGCGTCTGGATCGGGCCGGGCAGTACCGCGTTCACGCGCACACCACTGCCCATGCATTCGAGCGCCGCGCTGCGCACGAGCCCGAGCACCGCATGCTTGCTCGCGACATACGCGGACAGGTTCGCGCGCCCGCGAATCGCCGAGGTCGACGCGGTCGCGACGAAGCTGCCGCTGCGCTCGCGCAACGCCGGAATCGCATGCTTCAGGCACAAGAACATGCCGCGCACGTTCACCTTCATCACGAGATCGAACGCGTCGTCCGGATAGTCAGCGAGCGGCTTGACCTGTCCGGCGATCCCGGCGTTGCCGACGAAGGCGTCGAGCCGCCCATGACGGCGCAGCGCGAACGCGACCAGCTCACGCACGTAGTCCGCATCCGTCACGTCGCCCGCGAACGTGTCCGCCGGCGCGTCGAGCGCGCGGCAGCGCGCCTCGGCTTCGGCGGTCGTACCTGCACTGCGGTCCGCGAGCACGATCGCCCAGCCGCCGGCCGCGAGCCGCGCACATACCGCCGCGCCAATGCCTCCGCCCGCGCCGGTTACGATCGCCACTTTCCTGTCGGCCGTGCTCATGTTCCCGCCACTCCGTTCAGGGATAAAGGCGCTTCAGCAGCCGGCGATCCTCGACTTCGAAGCCGCCGCCGTACACGTCCGACGTCATGAAGTGCGCGCTCAGCACTTCGGGCTCGAGGTCCGCGATCGGATCGAACGCGCTGTGATGCAGCTTCCAGTCGATGCGGCCGCGCGCCGGCTCGGTGTAGCGCAACGGCGTGCGGCGATAGACGACATCCGAATACGCGATGCCGAGCTTCGACGGATCGGGTAGACGTCGCACATGAATCTCGCCAGCGGGCTGCTCGGCCTCGTCGGTCAGCAGCACGAGCGGCGCATCCGGGTCGGGCGTGAAGCTGAAGTCCGCGAGCGGCACCTTGCGGCGGCGCACCCAGCCGCTTATCTTGCCGTCCGCCGTTTCATCGAACGCGTAATCCGTGTCCTTCTTCGTGTAGCCGAACAGTTCGCGGCCCGCGGCAATGCCCATCGGGTCGCTGCAGTACATGAAGATGTGCGTCTGCGTGACGAGGTCTTCGTAACGCACCGGCACGGTCACCATCAGATCGAACATCTGGCCCGCATGCACCGCGAGGGTGTGGCCCGGCGACAGCATGAAGCGGAATGCAACGCGATCGTTCACCAGTTCGAACGGCGTGTCCTTCAGAAGCTCGCGCACCTTGGCCTGATCGACGCGCGTGACGACTTCGAGCGTGCGCAACGGGCACTCCCACTCGACGGGATAAGCGGGCGAGTAAGGCGGGTTCACACCGCTGCCTTCGTGCATCTTGTAGTTACCGAACATCAAATGTCTCCTTGAAGAAATGAGAAGGTACTCACGAAGCGAGCACCGGAAGATTGCTTTCGCCGACACGCCGGCCCACCGGTTCCGGCCACGCGGGCGCGGCGCCGGGCGCCGGCGAGACGATCGCGTCGCGGCCGACGTCGGCGACGTCGGTGATGCCGCACAGCGCCATCGTCGATTCGAGTTCCTTCTGGATGAGTTCGAGCGTGCGCGTGACGCCCGCCTCACCGAGCGCGCCGAGGCCGTATAGAAACGCACGGCCGATCATCACGCCGTGCGCGCCCCATGCGAGCGCGCGCAGCACGTCCTGGCCGCTGCGGATGCCGCCGTCCATCAGTACTTCGGTCTGCCGGCCGACTGCCGCTGCGATCGCCGGCAACGCGCTGATCGACGAGGGCGCGCCGTCCAGTTGCCGGCCGCCGTGATTCGACACGACGATCGCATCGGCGCCGGCCGCGACCGCGAGGCGCGCGTCGTCGGCATCGAGAATGCCCTTCACGATCAGCCGTCCGCCCCAATGGCGCTTGATCCAGCGGACGTCGTCCCACGTCACGCTGCGGTCGAACTGCCGGCTCACCCATTCCGCGAACGCGAACGTATCCGACACGCCCTTCGCATGACCGACGATGTTGCCGAACGTGCGCCGCCGCGTGCCGAGCATGCGCGCGCACCATGCGGGCCGCGACAGCATGGTGGACAGATTTCGCACGTTCAGTTTCGGCGGCACCGACAGGCCGTTGCGCACGTCCTTGTGGCGCTGCCCCTGGATCGGCAGATCGAGCGTCAGCACGAGCGCGGAACAGCCCGCGTCGCGCGCGCGCTCGATCAGCCGGACGATGAAATCGCGGTCCTTCATCATGTATAGCTGGAACCAGAACGGCTGCGCGACCTGCTCGGCCACGTCCTCGATCGAGCAGATGCTGACCGTCGACAGCGTGAACGGTACGCCGAACCTTGCGGCCGCCCGCGCGGCGAGGATCTCGCCGTCCGCGTGCACCATGCCGGCGAGGCCGGTCGGCGCAAGCGCGAGCGGCAGGCTGCATGCATGGCCGAGCAGCGTCGACGCGGTGCGGATCGCCTCGACGTTGCAGCCGACGCGCTGGCGGAACCTCAGGCTGCCGAGGTCCGTTTCGTTCGCCCGATAGGTGGATTCGGTCCACGAGCCGCTGTCCACGTAGTCGTAGAAAATCTTCGGCACGCGCCGGCGCGCGAGCCGCTGCAGATCGTCGACACAGGTAATCGTATCGGCCATGTCAGGCCTGCGCTGTCGCGTGGAACGCGACCACCGGCGACGACTGCTCGCCAAGGCCCGCGATCCCGGCACGCACGGTCTGGCCGGCCTGCAGGTAGACCGGCGGCTTGAAGCCCATGCCGACGCCGGCCGGCGTGCCCGTTGCGATCACGTCGCCCGGTTGCAGGCTCATGAAGCCGCTGATGTACGACACCAGTTCCGCGACGCCGAAGATCATGTCGCGTGTGTTGCCAGCCTGGCGGCGCACGCCGTCCACGTCGAGCCACAGCGGCAGTGCCTGCGGGTCCGGCACCTCGTCCGCGGTGACGAGCCACGGGCCGAGCGGACCGAACGTGTCCGCCGCCTTGCCCTTGTCCCACTGCCCGCCGCGCTCCAGCTGGAACGCGCGCTCGGATACGTCGTTGACCACGCAATAGCCCGCAACGTGCGCAAGCGCGTTGTCTCTCGTCACGTAGCTGGCGGTCTTGCCGATCACGATGCCCAACTCGACTTCCCAGTCGACCTTCGCCGCGTCGCGCGGCATGCGGATCGGATCGGCCGGGCCGTTGATCGCGCTCGTCGCCTTGAGGAACAGGATCGGCTCCTTCGGCAGCGCCATGCCCGCTTCAGCGGCATGGTCTGTGTAGTTCAGGCCGACGCATACGAACTTGCCGACCGCGCCGACGCATGGGCCGAGCCGTTCGCCCGGCGCGACCGCCGGCAGCGTTTGCGGATCGAGCGCCGCGACGCGCGCGAGCGCTCCGTCCGCGAGCGCCGCGCCGTGCCAGTCGTCGATCACGCCGACCAGACTGCGTACCCGCCCTTCGTTATCCAGCACGCCCGGCTTCTCCGCGCCGGGCTGTCCCCACCGTACCAGTTTCATCTCGATTCCTGTCTCTTTCTGTCTATAACGTACTTGGTGTGCAATGTACGTTTTTAAGATAATCGACCGGGCGATGCAGTGTCAAGAGAAGTTTTCGCGACGTGGTCTCCGTGGCCGGAAGGGACGCGCACGGAATCGCGAGCAAATCGGCTACCATTTCGCAACCTCCGCCCGGTCGCGATTACGTGTGGCAAATTCAGAGCGTTTGCAGGAACCGTGGTGTCTGCCGACAAGCAGCGCCGTCGCCTATTCAGACCATGTCAGAAACCATTGAAAAGCATTCCGTTCAGGAGCGCGCGTATGCGCTGCTCAAAACGATGATCGCGGATGGCCGGCTTGCACCCGGTCAGAAGCTGCTGGAAGCGCAGGTCGCGAAAGCCTTCGGAATCAGCCGCTCGCCGGCGCGTTATGCGTTGCAGGCGCTGTGCAACGAGCGGCTCGTCAACGAAGCCAGCGGGCGCGGCTACGAGGTGGCCGGCAAGATGAAGCCCGGTGTCGCGCGCGAGCGCGCGGTGCTCGACGAAGTGAAGATCGCCGCCGTGCAGCAGTGGGAGCGCATCTACGTCGAACTGGAGCGAGAGCTATGCGCGCGCGTGATGTTCGTGTCGGTGCGGATCGTCGAGGAACGGCTTGCCGAGCACTTCGGCGTGAGCCGCACAGTCGCACGTGACGTGCTCGCGCGGATGCACAGTGTCGGGCTCGTCGCGAAAGACGCGATGGGCCGCTGGATCGCAACCCGCATCACACCGGACAAGACGCATCATCTCTACGAGTTGCGCTGGCTGCTGGAGCCGGAGGCGTTGCAGCAGGCGGCGTCTCACGTGAGTTCCGACTACCTCGAACAGTTGCGCGAAACGGTGGTCGATGCGCTAGACGGATTCCCGCGCGAAGGGTTCGATACCGACGTGGTTGAACACGACCTGCATATCCGGTTGCTGTCGCACTGCCCGAACGGGGAGATTCTGCAGGCGCTTGCGCGCACGCGGATGCTGTTCGTGCCGACGCGCTATCTGTTCGATCCGGTGCTGCGCATTCCGCTCACATCGATCGAAGATGCGCTGAACGAGCACCGGACCATCTACGACCTCCTGCTCGCGAAAAAGCCCGCGAAAGCCGCTGCCGCGCTGCACGCCCATCTGAAGCAGGCGGACGCCCGCTGGCTGCAGAGGTTTGAAGGCGCAGCCAGTGCGACGCTCGAAGAGCTGCCGCCTTATTTGACACGGTTATGAATTAGGGGATAAAGCGGGGACAGACAGGGCCGATTCGAACGGAGACACCCGGCAGGCGCAGAAACCGCTCGGCCGTGAATCTCTCACCATGCAGAGCAATACGCCAGAGACCTTCACGGCGCGAAAGTTGGGCCAGGTTAGGGCGACTGAACGTGAATTGCGAGGCAGACTGGCCTTTGGCGGAGCAAAGGCCGGTGGGCAAAACTTGCGGATAATTTTGGTGGGCCGGGTCGGAGTCGAACCGACGGTGTCCTTTCGGAGGCGGATTATGAGTCCGCTGCCTGCAACCAGCACGGCGTCCGGCCCAAGAAAAAAGACCCGGTCGTGAAGGCCGGGCCTATTCGCTGATTGGCCGACATACTACACGAAAAAGGAGCCTTCGCAACCGCTTCGATACGCCGAAACAACCGCGAGGCTCCTTCAAACCGCTACATCAGTGCAACGTACGCCGGCCTCGATCAATTCCCTTCGAGGAACGATTTCAGCTTGTCCGAACGGCTCGGGTGACGCAGCTTGCGCAGCGCCTTTGCCTCGATCTGACGGATCCGTTCGCGCGTCACGTCGAACTGCTTGCCGACCTCTTCGAGCGTGTGATCGGTGCTCATCTCGATACCGAAACGCATGCGCAGCACCTTCGCTTCGCGCGGCGTCAGCGAGTCGAGCACGTCTTTCACGACATCGCGCATGCTGGCGTGCAAAGCGGCGTCGGCCGGCGCAACCGTGTTGTTGTCTTCGATGAAGTCGCCCAAGTGGGAATCGTCGTCGTCACCGATCGGCGTTTCCATGGAGATCGGTTCCTTCGCGATCTTCATGATCTTGCGGATCTTGTCTTCCGGCATTTCCATCTTCTCGGCCAGCGTTGCCGGATCCGGCTCGAGACCGGTTTCCTGCAAGATCTGACGCGAGATGCGGTTCATCTTGTTGATCGTTTCGATCATGTGAACCGGAATCCGGATCGTGCGCGCCTGGTCGGCGATCGAACGCGTAATGGCCTGACGGATCCACCACGTTGCGTACGTGGAGAACTTGTAGCCGCGACGATATTCGAACTTGTCCACCGCCTTCATCAGGCCGATGTTGCCTTCCTGAATCAGGTCGAGGAACTGCAGACCACGGTTTGTGTACTTCTTCGCGATCGAGATCACGAGACGCAAGTTCGCCTCGGTCATTTCGCGCTTCGCCTGACGCGCCTTCAGTTCGCCCGCCGCCATCTGACGGTTGGTTTCCTTCAGGTCTTTCAGCGGCAGCACGACGCGCGCCTGCAGATCCAGCAGACGTTGCTGCTGTTCGCGGATAGCCGGAATGTTACGCGTGAGGATCGCGCTATACGCGTGACCTTCACCGACGATCTTGTCGGCCCACTCGAGATCCGTTTCGCTGCCCGGGAAACGCGCGATAAATTCCGCTCGCGGCATGCCGCACTTGTCGACTACCGTGTGCAGAATCTGACGCTCGACCTGACGCACTTCGTCCACCTGCGCGCGCAGCGTGTCGCACAAACGCTCGACAGTACGCGCAGTAAAGCGGATCGTCATGAGCTCGTTCTGAATCGTTTCCTGCGCCTTCAGATACGACTTGGACTTGTAGCCTTCCTTCTCGAACGCGCGACGCATCTTGTCGAACCATTCGCTGATCATCGCGAATTTTTCGAGCGACGCACGCTTGAGCGCTTCCATCTGCGCGGCGTTAGCCGTGGCCTGCGCCGTGCCGTCGTCTTCTTCCTCGTCTTCTTCGGCGTCCTCTTCGACTTCTTCGTCTTCGCTCTCGATCGCTTCCGCCTCTTGCGCGGAGAAGCCGTCCGCGTCTTCCGCATTGGCGTCGATCAGGCCGTCGACCAGTTCGTCGATGCGAATTTCCTCATTCGCGACGCGCTCGGCCATGGCCAGAATGTCGGCGATCGTGGTCGGGCATGCGGAGATGGCCATCACCATGTGCTTCAGGCCGTCTTCGATCCGCTTCGCGATTTCGATTTCGCCTTCGCGCGTGAGCAGTTCGACCGTGCCCATTTCCCGCATGTACATGCGGACCGGGTCGGTGGTACGGCCGAATTCCGAGTCGACGGTGGACAGCGCGACTTCCGCTTCCTCTTCCACTTCGTCGTCCGAAGAAGCCGCCGGCGCGTTGTCGTTCAGCAGCAGCGTCTCAGCGTCCGGGGCCTGCTCGTACACCGCCACGCCCATGTCGTTGAACGTGCTGATGATGCCTTCGATCGCCTCGGTCTCGGTGAAGTTGTCCGGCAGGTGGTCGTTGATTTCAGCGTACGTGAGGAAGCCGCGCTCCTTGCCGAGCTTGATCAGCGCGCGCAGTTTGGAGCGGCGCTCCTCGAGTTCCTCGACCGTGCCCGGCTGCGACGACGCGAAAGCGTCTTTCAGCAGCGCTTTTTCCTTTGCACGACGGTCGCGAGCCTTGGCCTTTTCCACCTTGGCTGGAACAGCCGCAGGGTTTTCCTCGCTTTGGGTTGCGTCGTCATCGACGGGTACTTCGTTCAGCTTTTTCGTCATGGAGTTCGCCGTACCGGCTGTAGTCTCGACTCGCGGCTGGTGGACAACAGCCGGTTGAACCGTGGATACTGGAACCTCGCGCACTACCGCATCGTCCTGCGCGGCAGCCGCTTCCCTTGCGCTTCTGACACCCGACCCCTTCGCGGCCGGTAATGCTACAGCTTTCGCCGCCCTGACCGGCTCCGCTCGCGCAGCGGAAGCGGTCGAGGACTTCTTCCCGGCAACGGGTGCAATGCTGGCGGCAGACGTCTTTCTGGCGGAAGAAACTAACCTGGCCTCGGTGACCTTTCTGGTCGACTCACTGGAGTTCGTGCCTGTAGCTTTCTTCCCGCCCGTAGTTGCGTCCTTAGTCTTTGCCATCGCATCGCCTTTTCGCCTTTGCTAGGAAAACCCTTTAAGAAACAAACTGCTGGAAACCTTTTATTATACCACTCAGGCTTCCTCCGCTCCGCTTACAGCCCGAGCCGGCGCTTCATGTCAGCCCGCTTCCGGTTCAGTTCCGACAGCTCCGCAAACTCCTCCGGTGTGTGCCGGGATTGCCGCGAAAGCTGCTCGAGACGATCGCAGTAAGCGTCGTACCGCATCTTCAGGATCGCCGCCTTCAGTTCCTCTCCAACGATCCGTTCCTGCTCGCGCCGTTCCTCGATGACGGTCGCGTCCTCCGGGTCTTTCAGCAGCAAATCCCGGACGTTTTCATCATAGTCTAGAATTTTGCGAAAGATTTCCTCGAAAGTTGGGGCGTTCGCGCCGTTTCGCAATAGGTCGGACAACAACTGAAACTCCGCCGAATCGCCCAGCGCACGCGCGTGCGTCGTCACTTCTTCGAACAGTTCGCCGTGCCGCGTAACCGTGAGGAGCGCCTGCTCGGCCTCCTCGTCCAGCACCGCCACCGTGCGCGGATGCATCACCAGATTGCGCAGCGTTTTTTCCTCGATTCCGGTCACGCTGCGCCGGTCTTTGCGGGCCGGCGCGGCGCGGGCCGCCGCGGCGATGCGCGAATCGACCTCGCACAGCGCGGCGACCTCGTCGAACGGCACGTCGAGCCGGTCGGCGAACATATGCATGATCTGCGCACGCAGCGCGTTGGCCGGCAGCGCCTGCAGCAAAGGCTTGGCGTCGAACAGCGCACGGGCCTTTCCTTCCGGCTGATCCAGCTCCTTGCCGGTCAGCACCTCGTTCAGCATGAACTGCGACAGCGGCATGGCCCGCTCGACCTGCTCGGCGAACGCCTCGGTGCCGTATTCACGCACGTAGCTGTCCGGGTCGTGCTCGGCCGGCAAAAAAAGGAACCGGATGGTCCGGTTGTCCGCCGCATGCGGCAAACAGGCATCGAGCGCGCGGCGAGCGGCGCGCCGGCCCGCCGAATCGCCGTCGAAACTGAAGATGACCGTGTCGGTCTGGCGCATCAGCTTCTGCACGTGAATCGGCGTACAGGCCGTACCGAGCGTGGCAACTGCGTTCTGGAACCCCAATTGGGCCAGCGCGACCACGTCCATGTAGCCTTCCACGACGAGTACATAGTGCTGTTCGCGAATCGCCAGACGCGCCTCGAACAGCCCATACAGCTCGCTGCCCTTGTTAAATAAAGGCGTTTCGGGCGAATTCAAATATTTCGGCTCGCCACCGTCCAGCACGCGGCCGCCGAAGCCGATCACCTGCCCCTTCACATTGCGTATCGGGAACATGACCCGCTCGCGAAAGCGGTCGTACCGGCGGTTCTGACCCTGTGCGTCGGACTTTTCGCTGACAATCACCAAACCCGATTCGACCAGCGAATCGTCGCGGTAGTTCGGAAATGCTGCTTCGAGGTTCTGCCAGCCGTCCGGGGCGTAGCCGAGCCCGAAACGGGCCGCGATCTCGCCCGTCAAGCCGCGTTTCTTCAAATACTGGATCGCGACCGGCGCGCTGCGCAGTTGTTTGCGGTAGAAATCGCAGGCGGTCTGCATGACGTCGGAAAGCGCCGTGGTGACCGCCTTGGAGGCAGCCGGCGCATAGCCGCCGGAACCGCCGCCGCCATATCCCGGCGAAGGCTCGTTCGGCACGGTCAACCCAACGGACTGTGCCAGCTCGTTGACCGCCTCCGGAAACGAGGAGCCGACGTGCTCCATCAGGAAACCGATGGCCGTACCATGCGCACCGCAGCCGAAGCAGTGATAGAACTGCTTAGTCGGACTAACCGTAAACGAAGGGCTTTTCTCGTTGTGGAACGGGCACAGCCCCATGAAGTTCGCGCCGCCCTTCTTCAACTGCACATACCGGCCGACCACGTCGACGATATCGACGCGGTTGAGCAGATCCTGAAGGAATGACGGAGGAATCACTGTATGACGCTACCTGAAAGGCTCAAGGCTGCACACGCCACCCGTCGAGCGACGGCGCGCGCAGACCGGACAAACGGAAGTTACTTCGCGAGCGCGGCTTTGACCTGCGCCGAGACAGCGGTCATGTCGGCGCGGCCGGCCAGCTTCGGCTTGAGCACGCCCATCACCTTGCCCATGTCCTGCGGGCCGGCCGCGCCGGTTTGCGCAACCGCCGCCTGAACTTCGGCAACGATCTCCGCCTCGGACATCTGCTCCGGCATATAGGCAGACAGGATCGCCAGTTCGGCCTTTTCCTTGTCGGCCAGATCCGTGCGGCCAGCCGCTTCGAACTGGCTGATCGAGTCTTTGCGCTGCTTGATCATCTTGTCGATCACAGCGGTGATCGCGGTGTCGTCGAGCGTGATGCGCTCGTCGACTTCGCGCTGCTTGATCGCGGCGAGCAACAGGCGGATCGTGCCGAGACGCTCGGTTTCACGTGCCCGCATGGCGGCCTTCATATCGTCGTTGATCCGGTCCTTGAGACTCATCACTCACCTGAATGCGTTGGAGAATTTGAAAAACCGGCCAGGCCAGGCACCTCGACGCGCGCATCAACACGCGCATCAACACGCGCATCAACACGAATACCCGCTTGGGACTGCTTCCTCAAGCGGGTTGGCACAATGTGCGTGGTGGGTGCGACCCTGCCGGCTGGCCCGAAGGGCCGTGTTTTCCGTGATGGCACCTGCCGTGCCCTCACCGGTTGGATGCCGCTGCTCCGTTCGACGGGAACCGCGACAACACCAGAATCAGTAGAACTTCTTTGGCAGCATCTGGCCACGCAGACGCTTGAAATGACGCTTCACCGCAGCCGCCTTCTTGCGCTTGCGCTCGGCCGTAGGCTTTTCGTAAAACTCGCGAGCGCGAAGTTCCGTCAACAAACCGGTTTTCTCCATGGTGCGCTTGAAACGGCGCATGGCGACTTCAAACGGCTCGTTGTCTTTTACGCGGATGGTCGTCATTTTTCAATAACGGAACTTTGTAAAGGTTCAGGAGTATAGCAGAGCTTTCTCACAAAGCCAGAGCGCCGTCAAGCCCCCTGGACATACTCCGCGGCCGCCTGGCCGGCCGCCACGCCGGATGCCCACGCCCACTGGAAATTGTAGCCGCCCAGCCAGCCCGTGACGTCCACCGCCTCGCCAATGAAGTACAAGCCCGGGGCGCGCGCGCTCATCATCGTCGATGACGACAGCTCGCGCGTGTCGACGCCGCCGCGCGTCACTTCGGCCTTGCGATAGCCTTCCGTGCCGTTGGGGGTGAGCGTCCAGCGCGACAGAGCCTCACCGACGCGGTGCAGGGTTTTGTCCGGCAAGTCAGCCACGCGGGCTTCGGCCGGAACCTGATGAGCTTCCAGCCAGACATGAGCGAGCCGCTGCGGCACCCATTCCGACAACAGGTTGGCGATCTGGCGCTTCGTGCCGGTTTTGGCTTCCAGCAACGCGGTCGTGGCGTCCTGCTCGGGCAACAGGTTGATGTGAATCGGCTCGCCGGGCTGCCAGTAGCTCGAAATCTGCAACACCCCCGGACCGGAAAGGCCGCGGTGGGTGAGCAGCAGATCTTCGTTGAATTCAGCACCGGTCTTCTTGTTGCCGGTCGCGAGTTGCACTTCCAGCGAGACGCCTGACAGCGCCGAGAACGGCTCCCAGTCCGCTGCGGCGAAGGTCAGCGGAACCAGCGCCGGGCGCGTATCGATCAGCTTGTGACCGAATTGCCTGGCAAGTCGGTAGGCGAAATCGGTGGCACCGATCTTGGGAATGGAAAGGCCCCCGGTCGCGATCACGAGCGCGCGTGCAGCGATCGGCCCCGACCGGGTATCCAGCGTGAACCGCCCTTCCGCGTCTTGGCGCACCTGTTCGACGGACAGCGGCGTGCGCCATGCCACGCGGCCCGCGTCGCACTCGCTCTTCAGCACATTGATGACCGCGTCGCTCGACTGGTCGCAGAATAGCTGGCCTTTGTGCTTCTCATGCCACGTCACGTGATGGCGCTTGAGCAACGACATGAAGTCGCGCGGCGTGTAGCGCGCGAGTGCCGAGCGGCAAAAATGCGGGTTGGCCGACAGGTAGTTGGCCGGCCCGGCATACAGATTCGTGAAGTTGCAGCGGCCGCCACCGGAGATGCGGATCTTCTCCGCGAGACGCTGCGAATGGTCGATCAGCACCACGCGGCGGCCGAGCTGCCCGGCCACGGCCGCGCACATCATGCCGGCCGCGCCTGCGCCGATCACTGCGATATCGAAGGATTCCATGCGGTCGCATTGTACCTGTGCGTCTGCGACCCTCTGCCCGCACTGCTATACTTTACGGCTTGCCTTTTCACTTTTCGGGCGCCGGAGCGTCATTGCTCGTGCGTCCGCCCAAGCCCATCCATCATGCTCGTTCTCGGCATCGAAAGCTCCTGCGACGAAACCGGTCTCGCGCTCTACGACACGGAGCACGGCCTGCTCGCGCACGCGTTGCATTCGCAGATTGCGATGCACCGGGAATACGGCGGCGTGGTGCCGGAGCTGGCGTCGCGCGATCACATCCGGCGCGCGTTGCCGCTGCTGGAAGAGGTGATGGAACGCGCCGGCACGGCTAGCGGCGACATCGACGCAATCGCCTATACGCAGGGCCCGGGCCTTGCGGGCGCGCTGCTGGTCGGCGCGAGCGTCGCCAATGCGCTGGCTATGGCGTGGGACAAGCCGACCATCGGCATCCATCACCTCGAAGGGCATTTGCTCTCGCCGCTGCTGGTGGACGAGCCGCCGCCGTTTCCGTTTGTCGCGCTGCTGGTGTCCGGCGGCCATACGCAGTTGATGCGCGTGACGGACGTGGGCGTCTACGAAACGCTCGGCGAAACCCTGGACGACGCCGCCGGCGAAGCCTTCGACAAAACCGCCAAGCTGCTCGGCCTCGGTTATCCGGGCGGCCCGGAAGTCTCGCGCATGGCGGAATTCGGCACGCCCGGCGCAGTGGTGCTGCCGCGCCCGATGCTGCATTCCGGCGATCTCGATTTCAGCTTCAGCGGCTTGAAGACCGCTGTGCTCACCAACGCCAAAAAGCTCGGCGGCGCGAATATCTGTGAGCAGGCGAAAGCCGATCTGGCACGAGGTTTCGTCGACGCGGCGGTTGAAGTCCTGGCGGCAAAGTCGCTGGCCGCGCTCAAGAAAAGCGGGCTCAACCGGCTGGTCGTCGCCGGTGGCGTCGGCGCGAACCGGCAGTTGCGCGAGGCGCTTTCCGCCGCAGCGAAGAAGCGCAATTTCTACGTGCACTACCCTGACCTGTCTCTGTGCACGGATAACGGTGCGATGATCGCGCTGGCCGGCGCTTTGCGGCTGCAACGCTGGCCGGATCAGTCGGGCAAAGACTACGCGTTCACGGTGAAGCCGCGCTGGGATCTGACCTCACTCGCGCGCTGAAACCTGCATCGGTACATCGGTAAGGCGCAAAAAAAGCCGCTTCGAGAAGCGGCTTTTTCAATACAGTCAGCAAACACGCATATCAGCCCGCACGCTTGTCCCGCTCGATCACCGCATACGCGCTGTGATTGTGAATCGACTCGAAGTTCTCGGCTTCGAGCACATAGGCGACGATCCGCTCGTCCGCATTCAGACGCTGCGCAACGTCGCGCACCAGGTCTTCGACAAACTTCGGATTTTCATAGGCGCGCTCGGTGACGAACTTCTCGTCCGGGCGCTTGAGCAAGCCCCACAGTTCGCATGAGGCTTCTTCTTCGGCGATACGGATCAGTTCTTCCACGGCCACGTCGCCAGCCAGTTCGGCGTTGATCGTGACGTGCGAGCGCTGGTTATGCGCGCCGTACTGCGAAATCTTCTTCGAACACGGGCACAGACTGGTAACCGGCACCTGCACCCGCAGGAACAGACGCGTCGCGCCATTGCGGGTCTCGCCCGTCAAGGTGACTTCGTAGTCGAGCAGGCTTTGCACACCCGACACCGGCGCGGTCTTGTTCACAAAGTACGGGAACGATACTTCGATGCGGCCGGCCTCTGCTTCGAGCTTTTCGAGCATTGCGGCGAGCATGGTACGGAACGTAGCGGGCTCAAGCGGCGCCTTGTTCTCTTCGAGCAACGCGACGAAACGCGACATGTGCGTGCCTTTCTGGTCAGCCGGCAAATGCACGTCCAGATTCCACGTGCCGACCGTCGGCTGCACCTCGCCGCCTTGCGTGCGCACCGTCAGCGGATGGCGCACCGCCTTCACGCCGACCCGTTGAATCGGGATCTGGCGGGTGTCGGGCGTGCTTTGCACGTCGGGCATCACAAAGGCGGGATTCATTTGATTCATTATCTTGTCCTTTCAGGAAACGCCGGGCCGCCCCAGGTTTTCCGCCCCGGAGGAAGTCTCCGTGGGAGATTACGCCCTCGGGAACTGTCGCAAAGCAACAGGTTTGGGGGCTCTCAGCGGCCGCGCGAATCAAGGCGCGCAACGGCAAACGCCGGCCCTTGCCGGCGTTGGATGATGGGCCCGAAGGCCCATCGATTCAAGTTGGAGATTGCTATGGCCACTATGGCCGCCCTGCACGGCGGCCGGGTAGCGAGCAGCGGCGCTTATGCGACGCGCTTCACCGACGACTGGCCGCCGACCGCCCCGCTCAACAGAAAACGCTCGCGGATCGACTTGGTGATGCCCACGGCGTCGAGACCGCACGCGGCGAGCAGCTTGGCCGGATCTCCATGATCGATGAACCGGTCGGGGAGGCCCAATTGTAGTACCGGACGAGTAACCCCACTGGCAAGCAGGGCTTCCACACATGCCGAACCCGCGCCGCCCATCACGCAGCCTTCTTCGACCGTGACGATGGCGTCGTGCGTTTCGGCCAGCTGACGGATCAGATCGGCGTCCAGCGGTTTCACGAAACGCATGTTCGCAACGGTTGCGTCCAGTTGCTCGGCCGCCGCCAGCGACGGCGCCACCATCGTGCCGAATGCCAGAATCGCAATGCGCTTGCCAGCCGGCTGCGACGTTTCGCGACGAATCTCACCCTTGCCGAGCGGCAGCGCCGTCATCTGCTTGATGGTCGCCACGCCCGTGCCGGAGCCGCGCGGGTAGCGCACCGCCGTCGGGTTCGGTTGCTGCAATGCGGTGTACAGCATCTGGCGGCATTCGTTTTCATCCGACGCAGCCATCACCGTCATGTTCGGGATGCAGCGCAGGAACGCGAGGTCGTAAGCACCCGCGTGCGTCGCGCCGTCCGCGCCGACGAGCCCCGCGCGGTCGATCGCGAACACCACCGGCAGGTTTTGCAGTGCAACGTCGTGAATCAGCTGGTCGTACGCGCGTTGCAGGAAGGTCGAGTAGATTGCGACCACCGGCTTCATGCCTTCCGCCGCCAGGCCGCCTGCGAACGTCACCGCGTGTTGCTCGGCGATACCGACGTCGAAATAACGGTCCGGGAAGCGCTTCTCGAACTCCACCATGCCCGAGCCTTCGCGCATGGCCGGCGTGATGCCGATTACCCGCGCATCCAGCTCGGCGGCGTCGCACAGCCATTCGCCGAACACCTGCGTATAAGTCTTCTTCGACGGCGTGGTGGCCGGCTTGATGCCTTCGGCCGGATTGAACTTGCCCGGGCCGTGGTACAGCACCGGATCGGCTTCGGCCAGCTTGTAGCCTTGGCCCTTCTTCGTCACGACGTGCAGGAATTGCGGACCGCGCAGTTCCTTGATGTTTTGCAGCGTCGGAATCAGCGAATCGAGGTCATGGCCGTCGATCGGGCCGATGTAGTTGAAGCCGAACTCTTCGAACAGCGTGGCCGGCACGATCATGCCCTTCGCGTGCTCTTCGAGCTTGCGGGCGAGATCGAGCATGGGCGGCGCGACGCGCAGCACGCGCTCGACGCCGGCCCGCGCGGCCGCGTAAAAGCGGCCCGACATCAGGCGCGCCAGATGGCGATTCAGCGCGCCGACCGGCGGCGAAATCGACATGTCGTTGTCGTTCAGGATGACCAGCAGCGGCACGTCGTCTTCGACGCCGGCGTTGTTCAACGCCTCGAAGGCCATACCGGCCGTCATTGCGCCGTCGCCGATCACGGCGATGCCCATGCGGTTGTCGCCCTGCAGCTTGCTCGCGATCGCCATGCCGAGCGCGGCCGAGATCGACGTGCTGGAGTGCGCCGTGCCGAAGGTGTCGTATTCCGACTCGTCACGCTTCGGGAAGCCCGAGATGCCGCCCAACTGACGCAGCGTATGCATCTGGTCGCGGCGGCCCGTCAGGATCTTGTGCGGATAAGTTTGATGGCCGACGTCCCAGACGATCCGGTCATGCGGCGTGTCGAACACATAGTGCAGCGCAATGGTCAACTCGACTGTGCCGAGGTTGGACGAAAGATGGCCGCCCGTCTGCGATACGCTGTCGAGCACAAAGGCACGCAACTCGTCGGCAAGCGGTTGCAATTGGCGGCGATCGAGGCGGCGCAGTGCCGCCGGGTCGTCAATGGTTTTCAGCAAGTCGTACATCGTCGTTCCATTGTAGGAAAACTTACGCGCCCGCACTTCATACATGCGCCCCGCAACGCAGGCGCGCGGCGGCGGGCTTTCGCGTTCAGCTGACCCGGTTCACCACCAGGTCGGCCAATTCGGCAAGACGCTGCGCGCGTGCGCCGAACGGCGCCAGCGCGGCGTGAGCGTCGCTGCGCAGCTGCGCTGCGAGCGCA
This sequence comes from Paraburkholderia dioscoreae, assembly GCF_902459535.1. Taxonomy (NCBI): domain Bacteria; kingdom Pseudomonadati; phylum Pseudomonadota; class Betaproteobacteria; order Burkholderiales; family Burkholderiaceae; genus Paraburkholderia; species Paraburkholderia dioscoreae. Next base: position 241,570 of record NZ_LR699554.1, on the reverse strand, counting down.
CGCGACGCGTCGAGTCCAATAATCGACACGTAGGTCGGCTTGCCGTCCTTCGCGTCTTTACCTGCGGTTTTGCCGAGCGTCGCGGAATCGGTCGTGACGTCGAGAATGTCGTCGACGACCTGAAATGCGAGGCCGACAGCCGCCGAATACGCGTCGAGCGAGCGCATGGCGTCCGCGTCCGGCGTTTCGCCAGCCAGCGCGCCCATGCGCACCGCGGCGCGCAGCAAGGCCCCGGTTTTCATGCGGTGCATGGTTTCGAGCTGCGTGCGCGTCAGCGTGTGGCCGACGCTCGCCAGGTCGATGGCCTGCCCGCCGCACATACCGATCGAGCCGCTCGCCAGCGCCAGTTCGCGCACGAGCGCGGCCTGTTGCGCCGGGGCCAGCACCTCCGAGGTCAGCGCGACAAACGCCTGCGATTGCAGCGCATCGCCGACCAGCAATGCCGTGGCTTCGTCATACTTGACGTGTACCGTGGGCTTGCCGCGACGCAGCGCGTCGTCGTCCATGCATGGCATGTCGTCGTGGACGAGCGAGTACACGTGGATCATTTCCAGCGCCGCGGCCGCCGCGTCGAGGCATTCGGCGCGCGCGCCGGTCAGCTCGCCGGCCGCGTGGCACAGCAGCGGGCGAACCCGCTTGCCGCCGCCCAGCACCGCGTAGCGCATGGCTTCATGCAGCGTGGCGGGCTCGGTTGCCTCGCCCGGCAGGTAATGTTCTAGTGCCGTTTCGACGCGCTCCAGCACCGAGCGCATCCATTGTTCGAATGTCATAGGTCGTCCCCGCTTTCAGTAGCGGCTGTGCCTGCGGTATTCATGGGCAACGGCTTGAGCGTCTCGCCGTCGAGCACGCGCACCTGCTGCTCGACCTTCTCGAGCTGCTGCTGGCAAAACGCCACGAGAGCGGCGCCGCGCCGATAGGCGGTAAGCGACTCCTCGAGGCTGAGATTGCCGCTTTCCATGCGTGCAACCAGCCCTTCCAGCTCCGCCTGAGCGGCCTCGTAATTCTCGGGCAGCGGTGTGGTGTCGACGCCTTCGGCTGGCGTGGCTGCAGTATCTTTCGACGCGGTCTTCGCCATGAATAGTCGCAAAATTAAAACAAGTCGGACATTCTACGGCAAAAGCGTCATTTCCGATCCGCTCGCCGGCCTACGCCCGCCTTCTCACTCCGCGCCGCCCTAGCAGTCTCGCAGAAAAAAAGTGATCAGTCTGCGGCGAAAAAGTCGAACTTTCCTGACATTTTTGACCCAAATCAGGCACTTAAACGCCCCAGGAAAGGGGAAACGGGTATAATCGCTGGCTCCCTAAATCGAATCTTCGATGGTTGGGTTGTTCACTGCTTTCACGTCTTCACGGGAGTGGGAATGTCCAATCTGAGCAATGCATTGCAGTTGCGGTCTGTCCACAGCCAGCTGCCAGTCACGGCTTACTTTGACGAAGCGCTTCTAACGCGCGAGATCGACACCCTTTTCAAGAAAGGTCCTCGCTACATCGGCCACGATCTCATGGTGCCCGAGGCGGGGAATTATTTTGCTTTGCCGAGCGAGAGCGAAGGGCGTGTGCTCGTCCGTAACCAGCAGTCGCAAGTCGAGCTGCTGTCGAACGTGTGCCGCCACCGGCAAGCCATCATGCTCAACGGCCGCGGCCAGACGGAGAATATCGTCTGCCCCTTGCATCGCTGGACATACGACCTGAACGGCCAGCTCCTCGGTGCGCCTCATTTTGCGGATAACCCCTGCCTGAATCTCGGCGCCACGCCGCTGCAGAACTGGCAAGGCCTGCTGTTCGAAGCGCAGGGACGCGACGTCGCGCGCGATCTGGCGCGCCTCGGCACCAAGGAACATTTCGATTTTTCGGGCTTCATGTTCGATCACGTCGAAGTGCACGAGTGCAACTACAACTGGAAGACCTTTATCGAGGTCTATCTGGAGGACTATCACGTCGCGCCGTTCCATCCGGGCCTCGGCAGCTTCGTCAATTGCGACGACCTGACGTGGGAGTTCGGCGACTGGTACAGCGTCCAGACGGTTGGCGTGCACAAGGATCTGGAGCAGCCGGGCAGCCCGACTTACCGCAAGTGGCACGACGAAGTGCTGCGCTTTCGCGGCGGCAATCCGCCTGACTTCGGCGCGATCTGGATGGTGTACTACCCGGGCATCATGATCGAGTGGTATCCGCACGTGCTGGTGGTGTCGTGGCTGATCCCGCGCGGCCCGCAGAAAACCACCAACGTGGTGGAGTTCTATTACCCAGAGGAAATCGCGCTGTTCGAGCGGGAGTTCGTCGAAGCCGAGCGCGCCGCCTACATGGAAACGGCCCGCGAAGACGACGAGATCGCCGAGCGCATGGACGCCGGCCGCCGCGCGCTGATGAATCGCGGCGAATCGCAGGTCGGCCCGTATCAAAGCCCGATGGAAGACGGCATGCAGCACTTCCACGAGTTTTTGCGGCGTGAGCTCGGCACGATCTGATTGGCGCCTCGCCAGATAACTCAGGCAGCACCCACGCATGGAAAGACGGACTTCGGTCCGTCTTTTTTTGTTTAGACTAACGGGATAGCTCGGCCATCCGGTGTCGGCGGGAAAGCCGCCTGACGGAGCCGCCATCGCCCGTATCGGGTTTTACATGAGACCAGAGTAAGGCAAATAAAGCGCCAACTCTGGTCGACCGCTTTGCATGGGACCAGAGTAAGGCGCTAAAGCGCCAACTCTGGTCGACAGGAGACGTCATGCCCCACACTCATTACACCACTCTGATCTCCGCGACCAATCTCGCGGAGCGGCTCGCCGCCGCGCCGGGCAGCGTGTTCGTCATCGATTGCCGTTTCGATCTGGCCGACCCGGAGGCGGGCGAAAAAGCCTATCTGGCCGGACATCTGCCGGGCGCGCATTATCTGCATCTCGATCGCGATCTGTCGGGGCCGAAGAACGGCCAGAGCGGCCGCCATCCGTTGCCGGATCGTGCGCGGCTGGTGGAGACGCTGGAGTCGCGCGGCCTGAAGCAAGGGCAGCAAGTCGTCGCCTATGACGCGCAAGGCGGCATGTACGCCGCCCGCGCATGGTGGCTGCTGCGCTGGCTCGGTCACGACGCGGTCGCGCTGCTCGACGGCGGGCTGCAGGCATGGGAGGCCGGCGGTTATCCGCTGACGCAGGACGCGCCCGCCCAGAACACCGGCGACTTCAAAGCCGGTGCGCCGCTGTCCGTCACGGTCGATGCGCAAACGGTCGAGCGCAATCTGGGTTCGAAGGAACGCGTGGTGGTGGACGCGCGCGCCGCCGACCGTTATCGCGGCGAGAACGAGACGCTTGATCGCGTCGGCGGCCACATTCCCGGAGCGCTCAACCGCTTCTTCAAAGACAACCTCACCGCCGACAACCGCTTCAAGCCGGCTCACACGTTGCGCGAGGAATTCCACGCGCTGCTCGCCGACACGCCGCCGGAACACGTGATACTGCAATGCGGCTCGGGCGTGACGGCCTGCGTGAATGCGCTGGCGATGGAAGTCGCCGGCCTGCACGGCGCGGCGTTGTACGCAGGATCGTGGAGCGAATGGAGTTCGGATCCGAAGCGCCCTGTCGCTACGGGCCCGAATCCTTGAGTACACCAGCGAGCGTCACAGCACCTGGTTAGCAAAAAAGGCCGTTACCGCCCGAAAGCGGCAACGGCCTTTTTTATCGCAAGCGGGGGAGCGCGAACCGCCTCAAGCCGCAGCCTCAGGCCACCCCATGCTGCTTGAACCACACCAGCGCACGGCGCCAGCCGTCTTCCGCATCGGCCTTTTTATAGCTCGGCCGGTAATCCGCGAAAAACGCGTGCCCGGCATCGTCATACACGACGAACTGCGAGCCGCGTCCTGCTTGCGGACCCTGCGCGATGGCCTGCTTCATCTGTTCGAGCGTGTCCTGCGGAATGCTCTGATCCTGCAACCCATAGAGCCCCAGAACCGGCGCGTGAAGCTGCGCGACCTCGTCGAGCGGATTGGCCGGCGTCATCGCGTTCTTCGCGCCCGTGACTCGCCCATACCACGCGACACCCGCCTTCAGTCGCGGATTATGTTCGGCATACAGCCACGCAATGCGCCCGCCCCAGCAAAACCCGTTCACGCCGAGGCGGTTCAAATCGCCGCCATGCTCGCCGGCCCACGCGACGGTCGCGTCGAGATCGCCCATGACCTGATCGTCCGGCACCTTGCTGACCAGTTGCTCGTTGAGCTGCTGCATGCTCGTATAAACGGTCGGATCGCCCTGCCGCTCATACAGATTCGGCGCGATCGCGAGATAACCTTGTTTGGCGAAACGCCGGCACACGTCGGCGATATGCTCGTGCACGCCGAAAATCTCATGCACGACGATAATCACGGGCAAGTGCGTTTTACCCTTCGGCTGTGCGCGATACGCCGGCACCAGCGTGTCGCCGGAGCGCACGGCCACTTCGCCGGCTTCGAGACCGTCGCTATCGGTATGGATGGTTTGCGCCGACACCGGCAGCACGGCTGCGGCGAATCCGGTGCCGAGCGCGGCCTTGATAAAAGTACGCCGGTCGAAGGGGACGTGCGGGACCAGGCTGTCGATCTCGGGTTTCAGCATGCGGCGCTCCTCGGTTGAACGTTGGAGGCAACAGGATACGCCCGACACGCATCCTGTTGCAGAGGCAACGTTCCCGGGCGCCGGCCGGGCGCATCAGCGCACGTCAGTGCAGCTTGACCCGCGGCAGCGTGGTGCGGCGCAACCAGTGCGCGAAAGTATCGAGCACCATGCGCGCATAGCCGTGCAGCGCGGCGATATGCAGCCGGTACAGCGACATGTACATGAAGCGCGCGAACAGCCCTTCGATCAGCATGTTGCCGCCGATCACCCCGCCCATCAGATTGCCGACGGCACTGAAATGCCCGAGCGACACGAGCGAACCGAAGTCGCGATAGGTAAATTCCGGCAGCGGCCTGCCGTCGAGCCGCGCCGTCAGCGCTTTCATCAGGAAGCTCGCCTGCTGGTGAGCCGCCTGCGCGCGCGGCGGCACGTTGCGCTCATTGCCCGGCCACGGACAGGCGGCGCAATCGCCGAGCGCGAAAATGTTGTCGTCGATTTCGGTTTGCAGCGTGCGGCGCACGACAAGCTGGCCCAGACGATTGACCGGCAGGCCGTCGAGCTCGCTCAGGATCGCCGGCGCCTTAATGCCCGCCGCCCACACCGTCAGATCGGCGCGCACGGTTTTACCGCTCGCGGTGCGGATCACACCGGGCGCGACTTCGGCCACGGTTTCGCTGGTCATCAGCTTCACGCCGAGCTTGGTGAGCAGTTCGGCCGTAGCGGTCGAAACCCGTTCCTGCAAAGCCGGCAGAATGCGCGGCCCCGCTTCGATCAGCACAATGCCGACGTCATGCCGCGGGTCGAGCTTATGCAGGCCGTAGGCGGACAGCACCTGCGCGGTGTTGCGCAATTCCGCCGACAACTCCACCCCCGTCGCGCCGCCGCCGACAATCGCCACCTGAATGCGCGGCTCGTCCGTGGACGGCGTGCCCGGCGCCGACTCGACGGGCTCGTGCACCTGATGCTCGGCGCGCATGCAGGCCGCGATCAAGCGCTTGCGGAAACGCTCGGCCTGGCTGACCGTGTCGAGTGCGAGGGAGAATTCAGACGCACCTTTAACGCCGAAGAATGCGGTCGTGCTGCCGATCGCGATGATCAGCGTGTCGTATTCGAGTTCGCGTTCGGGCAGCAGTTCGGCGCCGTCGTCGTCGAGCACGGTGCCGAGCGTGAGCCGCCGGTTCGCACGGTCGAGGCCCGTCAGTTCGCCCTGCTGGAATTCGAAGCCATGCCAGCGCGCTTGCGCTGCATATTCGAGTTCCTGCGTGAAGGGGTCCATGCTACCCGCCGCCACCTCATGCAACAGCGGCTTCCAGATATGCGTGGGATTGCGGTCGACGAGCGTGACCTGCGCGCGCACTGCGCCCTTGTTCTTATGGGGTGCGTAGCGATCGCCCAGGCGTGTCGCCAACTCCAGTCCCCCCGCGCCCCCGCCAACGACGATAAAACGATGCATTGAACTCTCCGTGTTTGCCGATGGGTTATGCGTCGCGGCGGCGCGCACGGAATATCACCCGGGCACGCCGTCTTTGACCGATTGTCCGCGAGCAACACGGGTTGTCACAAGCCATCAATACGCATGTGTGACATGCGCACGACGATATCGCACCCCGTCATACGCGCGTCAATGCGCTTCTTCCCAGTTCAGACCGGCGCCGACTTCGGCGACCAGCGGCACTTTCAGGTCGGCGACGCCGCACATCAACTCGGGCAAGCGCTTGCGCACGTCGGACAATTCCGCGTCCGGTACTTCGAGAATCAATTCGTCATGCACCTGCATGATCATGCGCGTGCCGATCTTCGACTCTTCGATCCACTTCTGCACCGCGATCATCGAGAGCTTGATCAGGTCGGCCGCCGTGCCTTGCATCGGCGCGTTGATCGCGGCGCGCTCGGCGGCCTGGCGGCGTGGACCATTGCCGCCGTTGATCTCGGGCAGCCACAGGCGGCGGCCGAATACCGTTTCGACGTAACCCTTGGCCTTCGCGCTCACGCGCGTTTCGTCCATATAACGCGCCACGCCAGGGTAACGTGCGAAATAGCGGTCGATATAGAGCTTGGCGGCGTCGCGCGTGATACCGAGGTTCGAAGCGAGCCCGAACGAACTCATGCCGTAGATCAGACCAAAGTTGATGACCTTGGCCACGCGCCGTTGGTCGTTCGACACTTCGAGCGGCGTCACGCTGAAGATTTCCGCCGCGGTGGCGCGGTGAATGTCTTCACCTTGCGAGAACGAGCGCAGCAAGGATTCGTCGCCGGAAATGTGCGCCATGATGCGCAATTCGATCTGCGAATAATCCGCGGAGACCAGCTTGTGTCCGGGCGGTGCAATAAACGCTTCGCGAATACGGCGGCCTTCGCCGGTGCGCACGGGAATGTTCTGCAGGTTCGGATCGTTCGAGGCGAGGCGCCCCGTGACCGCCACCGCCTGCGCATAGTTCGTGTGCACGCGGCCCGTGGTGGCGTTGACCATGCGCGGCAGCTTGTCCGTGTAGGTCGATTTCAGCTTTGACAAGCCACGGTGTTCGAGCAGAATCTTCGGCAGCGGAAAATCTTCGGCGAGCTTTTGCAGCACTTCTTCGTCGGTGGAGGGTGCGCCGCTCGGGGTCTTCTTGACCACCGGCAATTCCAGCTTCTCGAAGAAGATCTGCCCGATCTGCTTGGGCGAGCCCAGATTGAATTCGCCGCCGGCCAGCACATACGCCTCGCTTTCCAACTGGATCAGACGCGTGGCGATTTCGCTGCTTTGCTGACGCAGTTTCTCCGAATCGATCAGCACACCGGTGCGTTCCATTTTCCGCAGCACGCGCGAGGTGGGCAGCTCGATGTCGTGATAAACGTACTGGAGCGTCTTCTCCGCCGCCACTTGCGGGTACAGCACCTGATGCAGCCGCAAGGTGATGTCGGCGTCTTCCGCTGCGTATTCCGCGGCCTTGTCCAGCGCGACTTCGTCGAAACCGATCTGCCCCGCGCCCTTGCCCGCCACCTCTTCGTACTTGATCGTCTTCACGCCGAGATGGCGCAGCGCGAGGCTGTCCATGTCGTGCGTGCGATGCGATTCGACCACGTACGACTGCAGCAGCGTGTCGTGTTCGATACCGCGCATTTCGATGCCGTAGTTCGCCAGCACCTGCTCGTCGTACTTGAGATGCTGACCGACCTTCTTGTGCTCGACGCTTTCCAGCCACGGCTTGAGCCTCGCGAGAACTTCGTCGCGCGGCAATTGCACGGGCGCGTCCGGGCCGCGATGCGCGAGCGGCACATAAGCCGCACGGCCGGCCTCGACCGACAACGACAGCCCCACGATCTGCGCGATCATGGGATCGAGCGACGTGGTTTCGGTATCGAAAGAAGTGAGTTCGGCCGCGTTGATCGTCTCCAACCACGCGTCGAATTGTTCCCACGTCTGCACGGTGTCGTAATGCCGCTCGTGATCCACGGACAAAGCCGGCGGCACGTCGGTTTCAGGACCCTCCACCGCGTCCGCGATTTCCACTTCGCGCAGCCATGTCTTGAAGCCGTGGCGCGTGAACACCTCGCGCAGTTCCGCGCGCGATTCCGGCTGGCTTTGCAGGCTTTCCTCGATCGACACGATATGGTCGGTCAAGTCGCAATTGCGCTCAACGGTAACGAGTTTCTTCGCCATTGGCAGAAAATCGAGCGCACGGCGCAGATTGTCTCCTACCGCACCTTTGATTTCGTCCGCATGTGCGACGATGCCATCCAGCGAGTCGAATTGCGTCAGCCATTTGACCGCGGTTTTCGGCCCGCATTTCTCGACGCCCGGCACGTTGTCGACGGTATCGCCAACCAGCGACAGGTAGTCGATGATGCGCTCCGGCGGCACGCCGAACTTGGCGAGCACGCCGGCGCGGTCGAGTTTTTCGTTGGTCATCGTATTGATGAGGGTGACATGATCCGACACGAGCTGCGCCAGATCCTTGTCCCCAGTCGACACGATCACGTTCATGCCGCGTTTTTCCGCCTCGGTGCTGAGCGTGCCGATCACGTCGTCGGCCTCGACGCCTTCGATCATCAGCAGCGGCCAGCCGAGCGCGCGCACGGCCACATGAATCGGCTCGATCTGACGCGAGAGATCGTCCGGCATGGACGGACGGTTCGCCTTATAGTCGGCATACCAGTCGTCGCGGAACGTTTTGCCCTTGGCGTCGAACACGCACGCGCTATACTCTGCTGTGACTTCCTTGCGCATGCGCCGCAGCATGTTGATCATCCCGTAGAGCGCACCTGTCGGACCACCGTCGGGGCCGCGCAGATCAGGCATCGCATGGTAGGCCCGGTACAGATAACTCGAACCGTCGACCAATAGCAGGGTCTTACCTTCAAGGCTTCGTTCTTCAGGCATTATGACTAAGAGAAAAGTGATTCCGAGTCTGCGATCACTCGCAGATCAAGAGCGCGCAACGGCCAAAAAGGCACGCGCATCGTGGCAGATGTTCACGATTATGGCAGAGTTTATCGAGGCGACCGAGTACCTCTCGGAGATTCGCCCGGCTGTCAGCATATATGGTTCGGCGCGCCTGAAACCGAACTCGCCCTATTACAAACTTGCCACGCAAATCGCGCGCAAGTTGTCGGACGCGGGCTTTGCGGTGATCTCGGGCGGCGGCCCGGGCATCATGGAGGCGGCCAACAAGGGCGCCCATGCGGGCAAGGCGCCTTCGGTCGGCCTGAACATCGAATTACCGCACGAGCAATCGGGCAATCAGTGGCAAGACATCTCGTTGCGCTTCCGCCATTTCTTCACGCGCAAGGTCACGTTCGTGAAGAACTCCGACGCGGTGATCGTGATGCCCGGCGGCTTCGGCACGCTGGACGAACTCGCCGAAGTGCTCACGCTGATCCAGACCAAGAAGTCGCGTCATGTGCCGATCATTCTGGTGGGCGCCGAATTCTGGGAAGGCCTGCTTGCATGGTTCAGGAACTCGCTCACGCCAATGGGCCTGATCAATCCGGCCGACATGGACCTCATGCAGGTCATCGACGATCCCGATCAGGTGCTCGAAGCGGTGCTGAAGTTCTATGAAGACCGCGAAGAAGCCGAGCCGCAACCCACCAAATCGGACGAAGACCGGATGTTCTATCTGTGAGGCTGCTCGCGCCGCGGCGCGAAGCGAGTGCAACGCCACGCGATAACATGCGGATATCAACGGGTAGCCTCGACGCTACCCGTTTCGTTTTCCTGGGTTTGATCGCCTTGCGCCTGCTGCCATTCACAGAACTGCTCGACTAGCGGCGCATGCGCGACCTCGCGCCTCGCGACCCACCAGTAGCCGCGCGCATCGATACGCGGACCCGCCAGCGGCACGACGAGCCGGCCCGAGAGCAATTCATCCGCGAGCAGCGGCAACGGGCCGAGCGCGACGCCAAGACCATCTACCGCGGCCTGCAAGGCGGACAGGTAGCGCCGCCCACCGTCGGTCAGGCGCACGCGCTTGCCGCGACGCTGGAACACCTGCACGCCGAGCCAAGTTTCGAAAGCTGCGACTTGGCGGCTGATTGCACCGTGCGTCACATGCAACTCGTTCGCCGCGGCGGTGAAGCTTTGATGCCGCGCGGCGGCTTCGAAGGCGCGCAGCGCCGGAAAAGGAGGAGGGTTACGGGCCAGGCTTGTGATTCCAGATCACATGGGCGCGCGTAAAAATCGTTTTGCTCGACGCCGGTTCGGCGCTAACCTCCTGAGCTTGAACCGCAAGCTAACCGATATGGATCACGACCTCACCACGCCCGAACCCGCGCTGGCGCGTCCGCCCACCGTATGGGAAATCTTCGGCGGCTTTCTCGGCCTCGGGCTGATTTCCTTCGGCGGCGCACTGCCGCTGGCGCGGCGCGCACTGGTCGAACAACGCCGCTGGCTGAGCGCCGAAAAATTCACCGACCTGCTGGGCCTCTGCCAGTTCTTGCCGGGCGGCAGCGTGATCAATCTCTCGGTGGCCGTCGGCATGCGCTTTCGCGGTGTGCCGGGCGCGCTCGCCGGGTTGCTCGGCCTGATCGCGGGACCGTCCCTGATTGTGATCGGGCTTGGCGTGCTATACGAACACACGCAGAACGACCCGCACGTTCGCCATCTGTTTGCCGGGCTCGCCGCCGCGGCGGCCGGCCTGCTGATCTCGATGGCCGTGAAAATCCTGCTGCCGCTGCGGCACAAACCGGTGGCCGCGCTCATTGCCGCGCTCGGCTTCATCGCGATTGCGATCATGCGGCTGCCGCTTCTGCCCACCATGCTGGTACTGACGCCGTTCAGCATCTATATCGCGTCGAGGAAGGCACGATGAACGACACGCTCATTTCCCTCGCGGTCATCTTCAGCCAGCTTTCGCTGCTCGCGTTCGGTGGCGGCAATACGATTCTTCCGGAGATGCAGCGTCAGGTGGTGGATGTGCATCACTGGATGCCGGCCAGCGAATTCAGCGCGCTGTTCGCGCTCGCGCAAGCCGCGCCGGGGCCGAACCTGATGGTCGTCACGCTGGTCGGCTGGCATGTGGCCGGCTGGGCGGGCATGCTGGTGACGTCGGTGGCGAAGTTCGGGCCGTCGTCGCTCGTAACGGTACTTGCAATGCATGCCTGGGAGCGGTGCAAGGACCGCCCGTGGCGACGCTACGCGCAGTTGGGACTGGTGCCGGTGACGGCCGGCGTCGTCGCGGCGAGCGCCGCACTCATTGCCGAAGCGTCGAACCCAACGGCGATTGCGTGGGCGATCACCGCGTTCACGGCTGTCATGGCGATAAAGACGCGCATTCATCCGCTATGGCTTCTGGCGGCCGGCAGTCTGATCGGGCTGACCGGTATCGGACAGCTTTAGTCGAGCCTGGTGAGCGAGGGCGAACCTGCGCTCGCCTTGCGTGCTTAAAAACCGCTTACTCCTACTGGAACGCGACCTCAGCGAAGCTCCGCAGCTTGCGGCTATGCAAGCGATGCAGCCCGTTCATTCGCAATAGCTCCATCGCTTTCACACCGATCTGCAGATGCTGATCGACCTGCGCGCGATAGAACTGGTCCGCCATACCCGGCAACTTCAATTCGCCATGCAGCGGCTTGTCCGACACGCACAGCAAGGTGCCGTAAGGCACGCGGAAACGGAAGCCGTTCGCGGCGATCGTCGCACTTTCCATGTCGAGCGCAATCGCGCGGCTTTGCGACAGCCGCTGCACCGGCTCGCGATGATCGCGCAATTCCCAGTTGCGATTGTCCACGCTCGCCACCGTGCCCGTGCGCATCACACGCTTCAATTCGACGCCGTCCAGTTGCGTGACCTGCGCGACGGCGCGTTCCAGCGCGACCTGTACTTCGGCGAGCGCCGGAATCGGCACCCACAGCGGCAAGTCGTCGTCGAGCACGTGATCCTCGCGCACATAGCCGTGCGCCAGCACGTAGTCGCCGAGGCGTTGCGTATTGCGCAGGCCCGCGCAGTGGCCGAGCATGATCCACGCATGCGGACGCAGCACGGCGATGTGATCCGTAATGGTCTTCGCATTCGACGGCCCGACGCCGATGTTGACCATCGTGATGCCGCTGCCGTCGGCACGTTTCAGGTGATACGCGGGCATTTGCGGCAAGCGCGGCGGAGCCGTGCCTTCCTGCGCCTGCTCGCCGAGATTCTCGTTGTACGTGACCACATCTCCAGGCTCGACGAACGACGTGTATTCGCTGCGATAGGCGCGCAGTTCTTCGTCGTCGGTATGGGCCATCATCGTGCGGCCGAGTTTGACGAACTCGTCGATATAGAACTGGTAGTTCGTGTACAGCACGTAGTTCTGGCAATGCGTGGGCGAGGTCGCCGTATAGTGCTTCAGCCGATGCAGCGAAAAATCGACCCGCGCCGCCGTGAACAGCGCGAGCGGATGCGGCTCGCCCGGCAGCGGCTCATACGTGCCGTTGACGATGCGATCGTCGAGCAGCGCGAGGTCCGGCGTGTCGAACACGTCGCGCATCAGGAACAGGCGCTCGCGATCCAGATCGCCTTCGAGGTGGATGCCTTCGGCGAAAGCGAAATGAATCGGAATCGGCTGATCCGATACGCCGACTTCGATCTGCACGTGATGGTTCTTCGCCAGCAGGCGCAATTGCTCGCGATAGTAGTTGCCGAACAGATCCGGCCGCGTGACGGTCGTCTCGAACACGCCCGGACCCGCGACGAAACCATACGACCGGCGCGAATCGATATGCGTGTTGACCTCGGTACACACCCGCACGAACGGATAGCAGGCGCGCACGCGGCTCTGGAACAGTTCGTTGCGGCGATAGCGCGCGAAGGCGTCGCGCAGGAACGAAGTGTTCGCTTCGTAGATTGCCGAGAGGCGGGTGACGGCCTCGGTGGCGTCTTCGAAGGATTCGGTTGGGAAGCTGTTGGCGGGAGTCTGCACCGCGCGTTGATTGGTATCGTTGTTCATCTTCATTCGCCTCGATTGATGAGGCGACATTACCACGGAACTTGCGATCGCCAAATGACCTGGCGGCGCGCCGACACACCCCGGCACACGGCTCGCAAGATTGCGGGCACGCCGCGCGAAAGCGGCGCAAAATAAGGCGATCGCGCCCGATGGCCAGGCTGGATTTGCTAGAATCGGGGCACCCTATCGGAGAATCACCATGAAGCCGCTCCTTCCCGTCGCCGTTGCACTGGCTCTCGCCTTTGGCAACGCCGCGATGGCTGCCCAGCCTGTCGATGACACTCCGCCCCCCGGCGCGCCCCAGTCCGCCAATGAACGGGCCGGTCTGCCCGACCTGGAGAAGATCAATCGTCCGGCCGCGGAGGTCAGCTCGAAGGTCGAAATCAACGTTCCGCGCACGCCGAGCTTTTACGAACGCAGTGCCAACGGCACCGAAATCACCGAATACCGCGACAAAGGCAAGCCCGTCGAAATCAACGTGCATTCGAACCTCGGCACGCGCTACCAGATGAGCGCGCCGCTCGACACGTCGCCCACCGTACGCGACAACGGCCGCGCGAGCACGCGTTTGCCGTCGGTGCACCTGACCTATTGATGCGTACCGGGGCGGCGCCCCGGAGTAAGCCGCCGCCCGGATTCACGCGCCTGCAAGGCGTCGTCCCGGGCGTCAGCCTGGCTGGCGAGTTTCACCCTGGCGGTACGGCTTTGAAATGCCGCAGCGCTTCACGGCTCCTGAGAACACATTTTCAATACCGCATTTGCCGCACATCGCACTGGCCGCACCGCGCCAGCCCGACCAACCTGATCTGACGTTTCCCGCATGGCTGTCTTCACCGCTGTCACTGAACCCCAACTTGCAGAATGGATGCGCCATTACGATCTCGGCGACGTCGTCGAATTTCGTGGCATCTCCTCCGGTATTGAGAACAGCAACTTCTTTCTGACGACAACGCGCGGCGAATACGTCCTCACGATCTTCGAAAAGCTGACGGCCGAACAACTGCCGTTCTATCTCGATCTCATGCGGCATCTGGCCGCGCACCGCGTGCCGGTGCCGGACCCCATGCCACGCGAAGACGGCGCCCTGTTCGGCCTGTTGCAAGGCAAGCCCGCCGCCATCGTGACCAAGCTCGAAGGCGCACCGGAGCTGGCGCCGGGCGTCGAGCACTGCATCGAGGTCGGACAGATGCTCGCGCGCATGCATCTGGCAGGACGCGACTACCCGGCCTATCAACCGAATCTGCGCAGCCTGCCGTGGTGGAAGGAAACCGTGCCGACCATCCTGCCGTTTCTGGAAGGCGGGCAACGCGAGCTGCTGTCGTCCGAACTGGCGTACCAGGAAGCTTTTTTCGCCTCGGCCGATTACGCCGCACTGCCTGAAGGCCCATGCCACGCCGACCTGTTCCGCGACAATGCCATGTTCGCCCACGCCGCGCCCGGCACGGGCCACGAGGTGCGCCTGGGCGGTTTTTTCGACTTCTATTTCGCGGGCTGCGACAAGTGGCTGTTCGACGTGGCGGTGACGGTCAACGACTGGTGCGTCGACCTCGCCACCGGCAAACTCGACGAAGCGCGCACCGAAGCGATGCTGCGCGCCTACCAGACCGTGCGCCCGTTCACCGCTGGAGAAAACCGCCATTGGGGCGACATGCTGCGCGCGGGCGCGTACCGTTTCTGGGTCTCGCGCCTGTATGATTTCCATTTGCCGCGCGCGGCCGAGTTGCTCAAACCGCACGATCCCGGCCATTTCGAGCGCATCCTGCGCGAACGCCTGTCCGGCGTTGCACTTCCAGGCATTCATACCTCATGCAATTGATCGAAGTCCCCGCGAAAGCCGGCTATGTGTGGTTCCGGCAGGGTATCTGGCTGTTCCGTAAGAACCCGCTCGCGTTCCTGACGCTGTTCTTCACCTATCTGCTGGTGATGACGCTCGTCTCGCAGATTCCGGTGATCGGTGGCGTGCTGCCGCTGGCGTTCATACCGGGCGTTGCAGTCGGTTTCATGGCGGCGTGCCGCAACACGATCGCCGGCAAGCCGGTCTTTCCGACCATTCTGGTGGACGGTTTTCACTCGTATGGGCCGGTGGTCGCCAAACGGCTGCTGGTGCTCGGTGTGCTCTATGTCGTCGCTATGGCGCTGGTGCTGGCCGGTTCGGCGCTGGCCGACGGCGGCATGCTGCTGAAGGTAATGCTCGGTGGCGCCACGATGGACCAGGACGCGATCGCCAACAGCAATATTCCGCTGGCGGTACTCACGGCTTTGGCGCTCTACATTCCGGTCGCAATGATTTTCTGGTTCTCGCCGATTCTCACCGCATGGCATGACGTGCCGCCCGTCAAGGCAATGTTCTTCAGCATCGTCAGTTGCTGGCGCAACCGCGGCGCGTTCGTCGTGTTCGGCGCGCTATGGTTCGCGGTGGCGATAACGGTGTCGCTCGGCCTGTCCGCGCTGATGCAGGCGCTGGGTGCCGGCGACTTCGCGTTCGCGGTCCTGATGCCCGCCACGATGATCGTCACGACCATGCTGTACTGCTCGTTCTATGCAACCTATCGCGGCTGCTTCGGCGTGCAGACACCCGAGACTCCGGACCTGCCGACCACGCCAGCGGCTTGATTCCCGTTCCGGGGCGGCCGCTATTCTAGCGGCCGCCCCGGCGCCGATCCCCATCGCGACGCTTGCCCTCGCCGCTCCAGGAATACCTCACCGCACTCGTCAGCGTGCGCCAATTTGCGGCACAATAGTTTGCGCGCAATCGATTTGCACGCTACTTTTTGCGAGATGCATCATGACCCAGCGCCCGGCTTTGCCCTTCACGCTCGACGAGCAACTCTGCTTCGCCCTCTACTCGACCTCGCTCGCCATGACGAAGGCGTACAAGCCGCTGCTCGACAGACTCGGCCTGACGTATCCGCAATATCTCGCGATGCTGGTGCTGTGGGAGAGCGACGACGTCACGGTCAAAGATATGGCGGCACGCCTGAACCTCGATTCGGCGACGGTCACGCCACTGCTCAAGCGGCTCGAAGCTCAGGGTCTGGTGGAGCGGGTACGCGGCGTTGAGGACGAGCGTCTCGTGTACATCCGGCTCACCAAGGCCGGTTCGGCACTCAAGCGCCAGGCGCGCGAAGTGCCTGCCGAAATCTTCTGCGCGACCCAGCAGACACCCGAATTTCTGCTGCGTTTGCGTGACGACCTGACGCGCCTGCGCGGCACGCTCACCGATTACATGGACCGCTAGCCCAGCGGCTCCAAAACGCGTGCTATCGCTACGATGCGAAAAATCATTTGCACACAAATGATTTGTACACTATCTTTGTCACATGCCCGCTCAATTGGCGCTCTGCCGGAACGGCAGGCCAGCAACGAGCGGCAAACACGCAGATCCTGACAACCCAGACAAAGGAGCAGCATCATGAACATCCTCTACAAAGCAAGCGCAACAAGCACCGGTGGCCGCGACGGCCGTGCGGTGTCGTCGGACAATGCATTGGACGTGAAACTGGCGGCACCGCGCGAACTCGGCGGCACCGGCGCGGCGGGTACGAATCCAGAACAACTGTTCGCGGCTGGCTACTCGGCGTGTTTCCTGAGCGCAATGAAGTTTGTCGCCGGCCAGCACAAACAGGCTTTGCCGGTAGACACGCAAGTCACCGCGGAAGTCGGCATTGGTCCGAATGACAAGGGCGGCTTCGCGCTTGATATCGACCTGCGCGTCTCGCTGCCGGGTCTCGACGCAAACGCGGCAAAGGAACTGGTCGACGCGGCGCATCAGGTTTGCCCGTACTCGAACGCCACGCGCAACAACGTCGCGGTCCGTCTGCAAATCGCCTAAGCTACGGCCTCGATGCCGCGCTAAAGAATCGCTAAAGCGGCGCGGAAAACCGCGTCGCCTGCCAAAGACAGCGCCCGCACCCTGCACAATAGGGGCGGGCGCTGTGCTAATTTGCGGACGCGGCATGCAATGTGCAACAGGGGTCGTGCCGTTGCTCGCTGCGCTTGCGGTTGGCCAAAGCGCAGTCATCCGCCCTGTTTCAACGATCCACCTCCCTGATGACACGCGTCCGACGACTGAACGACACCTTCGATACCGGGCTGGTCTGGCTTCGCCGCGACCTGCGCAACACGGACAACGCCGCGCTCTACTACGCGCTCAAGCATTGCGAGCGCGTGTGGTGCGTATTCGTGTTCGACACGACGATCCTGCAACCGCTGGTCGACGCCTGGCACGCCCGTCATCCGGACACACAGCCGCAGGACCGGCGCATCGAGTTCATTCTCGCGGCGCTTGGCGAACTGGACGAGGCACTGCGCACCGATGGCGGCGGTCTGATCGTGCTGTACGGCAATCCGGCCGACCTGGTGCCAACGCTGGCCGATGAACTCGGCGCGGACGCGGTTTTCGCGAATCACGACTACGAGCCGGTCGCAATCGAGCGCGACGAGACGGTACGGGAGCAGCTTGCCGAAGCCGGACGCCAGTGGCTGACGTTCAAGGATCAGGTGATTTTCGAGCGTGACGAGGTGCTGACCGGCCAGAGCAAACCGTTCACGGTGTTCACACCGTACAGGAACGCATGGCTCAGGCAACTGAGTACCTTCGATCTGAAGCCGTATCCCGTGGAAACGTACGCGAAGCATCTGGCCGCCTTGCCGTCGAGGCTCGATCGCCAGTTGCCGACGCTCGAACAACTCGGCTTCGCGCCGAGCAACCTGGGCGAGTTGAGCCTGCCCACAGGCATGAGCGGCGCGCAGCGTCTGCTCGACGACTTCATGACCCGCATCGACAGCTACGCGGACCGGCGCGACTTTCCCGCCGCCAAGGGCCCGAGCTATCTGTCGATACATCTGCGCTTCGGTACAGTCTCGATTCGCACACTCGCGCGCCTCGCCCACGAATTGTCGCTGCAACCTGACGGGCAAGGCTCGGCGACGTGGCTGTCCGAGCTGATCTGGCGGGACTTCTACTTCATGATCCTCGCGCATCATCCGCGGCTGGCGCGCGGCGCGTCGTTCAAGGAGGAATACGACCGGTTGCGCTGGGAGCAAGGCCCGGAAGCGGACGAGGCGTTCGCCGCATGGTGCGATGGACGCACGGGCTACCCGCTGGTCGACGCCGCCATGCTGCAACTGAACCGCACGGGCTACATGCACAACCGCCTGCGGATGGTGACGGCGAGTTTTCTGGTCAAGGATCTGGGCGTGGACTGGCGGCTCGGCGAGCGGTACTTCGCTGAACAGTTAAACGACTTCGATTTCTCGGCGAATAACGGCGGCTGGCAATGGGCCGCTTCGACGGGATGCGATGCGCAGCCCTACTTCCGGATTTTCAATCCGGTCACGCAGTCCGAAAAATTCGACGCCGAAGGACGCTTTATCAAGCGCTATTTGCCTCAACTCGCGAAACTGCCATCGAAGTGGATTCATGCGCCCTGGCTGGCGGGCGCGGAACGGCTCGCCGAATGCGGTGTGGTGTTGGGCAAAGACTATCCGGCACCGATCGTGGACCACGCCGAAGCAAGGGCGCGCACGCTGGCTCGCTTTGGCAAGTGAGCGCCCGCTTACGTCGCTTCGCCTTGCTTTGTTCGCGTCGGCACGTCTGAAGAAGACTCAAGGATGAGCCGATTGCCGGCGCTGCTCGCGCCTGCTTAAACAAACGGTTGGGCAGGCGGACTTGTTGATACGTTTTTTTCAGCTTGGGGTGGTGTTCGCCGCAGTGTTGAACCACGCGTTGCGGCAATTGAATGCGGCTGTCTGAGCGCTAGCGACGATCTGCGACAACTTGGGTGCTTCACCCCGAAACACCGGCGTCTCGATACGCGCCGATGCTTTTAACTTGCGCAGTTTAGTGCTGCTGGCTCATCCACGACGGTTGGCGAACATTTGCCTCGCGGTCGAGCTTGCGCATGCGGAATTCCAGATCGTACAGATCGGTTGCTTCAGCGAGGAATGCGTCGGCGCGTTCTTTCGCGAGTTGATCGGGCGACTTGGTCAGAAACAGAAACAGGCGGCTAAGCAGATACATGGTCGACCTCGACAATGAATTTAGGTGTTAACTCCTAAGGGATAACCCGTATTATAGGGAAAACCCTAGTTACGCACCAGCATTCATTTTCCGAAGTGTTGTTCCCATGTCACCGCGCGCCTGCGGTGGCGGCTGTGGTAGCGCCTTCCGCGATATGACCGGCGCCCGTGCGACGCTGATGCCTGAAAAACTCCCACACCATGGCGCTGGCATCCGGACCTTTGGCGGAATGAAACGGCACCGCGTCGTCGCCGCCGCTCCAGGCATGAGCGAGCCCTTGCACACGACAGAGTCGCACGATGCGCCGCCCGCCGCGCACGTAATCGCGCATGACCACGCCGCCCTTGCGCTCTTCGCGCACTTCGCCGGATTTGCGCGCGCCGGTTTCATCGACGATGCGATTCAGGCGCAGAAACTGCACCGCCAACTGGTCCGCATTGACCGGTGCGACCACATGGTCGGCGTCGCCGTGGATGATGATGGCAGGCATGCCCGGATAATTGGCAACGTTGGCGGCTTCGTCGACCAGTTCGGCCGGCTCACGGCGCGCACCGCGCCGCATCACGTCCATCGCCGTAATGCCGGAATGAGCCTCGCCGAAAGCGGGGCCGGAATGCAGCGCGACCGCCGCGAAGCGCTCGGGGTACTTGACGGCCAGCAGCGCCGTCAGTCCCGCGCCAGCAGAGATTCCAGCGACGTACACTCGCTCGCCGTCGAAACCGTACTGCGCGACCAGCGCGTCCACCAGCGAAACCACTGCGCGCGCTTCGGCCCCGCCGGCGCTTTCGCCGGCGTCGTACCAATGCCAGCAGCGATGCGAATGCACATGCTTCGACTGTTCCGGATAAACCACGGCAAAGCCGAAACGGTCGGCCAGCACGTTCATCCGCGTACCTTCGGCGAATTCATCGATCGACTGCGTGCAGCCGTGCAGCATCACCACCAGCGGCATGGCCTCGAGCGCGTGGCCCGCCGGCACATACAAGCCGTACTGAAGATGATTGACGAGCCGACCGGGTGCGGCAGGCGCGGAGTGGAACGAGCGCGTCCACGAGCCGCTCGCCCACGCCGACGCACGCGGACGCACACGCGATTCGCGAGCGGCGGCGCGCGGCGCTTCGCGCTTGGCGGGCGCACGCACCGCCGCTGCCGGCTTGAGCGGACGAACCTTGGTGGACGGCTTGGCGGCGGCGGCCCGGGCCGGTCGCGTCGTGGTGCGCTTGGTGGTTGTGCGAGCGTGCTCGGTTTGAATCGCGAGCAGCCGCTTGAAACCGCGCAGCCAGATTTTCGATAGACTTTTTGCCATCGGCGGATAACCTCGCAAAAAGGGACAGGGTCCGTTCGGTAGAACAGAATTTCGTTGTGCAATGCACAATAACACCAATCCTCATGCGATGCTGGAACCCGGACGCATCATCCCTCTACCGAAATTGCCGCGCGGCGAACCTTGCTGCAAAGCTGACGTCAAACCTGTGCAACGCCCGGCTGCCGCTTGTTCGGCAGCCCACGCCCAACAGCAAAAAGCCTCGCGCGCGGCGCGACCGCGCTGCAGCACCCGTCTATACTGGCGGTTGAATCTCCGACGTGCGGGCTTGTTCAAAGTCGGCGAGTTGCGACTCTCGCGCGTTATCTCATTACCAACCCGATTCTACGCGGCCTGGGTCGCGCTTTTTGCCATGCCCGATTTACCTGCCCACCTCTGGTATTCGATCACCAACCTCGGCGGCGCCGGCCTCACGCTGCCGCTCGCGTTCGCCATCGCGTTGTGGCTGGCGGTCGGCTATACCTGGCGCATGGCCGCGGGCTGGCTGCTGCTGCTTGGCGCGGCCATTGGCATCGTGACCGTAACGAAGCTGGCGTTTCTCGGCTGGGGTGTCGGCGTACGCGAACTGGACTTTACCGGCGTAAGCGGCCACGCCATGTTGTCCACTGCCGTCTATCCGGTCGTGCTGTTCCTCATGCTGTTGCCGGCGCGTCCGGCCATTCGCCTGATCGGCGTGGTGCTCGGCCTTGCCGCGGGAATCGCGGTGGGGTTGTCGCGGGTGGTGCTGAGCGCGCATTCGCCGTCGGAAGCCATTACCGGCTGTCTGACCGGCGCGCTGGCGGCGCTGGTGTTCGTCCGTCTCGCGTGGCATGCCGAGCCAGGCCGGCTGTCGGCGCTGCCAGTCGCTGCCAGCATGATGGTGCTCGCGCTGGTCATGCACGGCGTGCACGTGCCGACGCAGCGCTGGGTCACGCATATCGCCCTGAAAGTGTCCGGTCACGACCGGCCGTTCATTCGCGCGAAGTGGAAAGCCGTGCGCGATGTCCGTCCGGCCACGGCGCCGTTGTCGCAAACACTCAATACGCTGGCGCCGCCGCATTCGTCCCGCGCCTGAATCCTCTTCCGCTGTAGAACGAACCGCCTGAGGTGCGCGGCTGAATAACGATCGTGGGCCACCGTTATAACCTTTCATATATTACGATAGCATTTTAACCCACTGATCCGGTTTCCCCGGACCTCCTGACCTTTATGACACTCGCCCGCCGCCTTTTAAAGCAAGCGCTGTTCGTCGCCAGCGTCGTCTCCGTCGCCGTCAGCGTCAATGCGCGCGCCGACGAACTGGTGGTCTCCGCCGCCGCCAGCCTGACCAACGCGTTCAAGGCGGTCAGCGAAGTGTTCGAGCAGCAGCATCCGGGCACCAAGGTGCTGCTGAACTTCGGTGCCTCCGACGTGCTGATGCAGCAGATCGTCAAAGGCGCGCCCGCCGACGTGTTCGCATCCGCGGACCAGAAGGCAATGGACAAGGCCGTCGCCGAAAAAGTGATCGTACCGGCCTCACGCAAGGACTTCGCCGCCAATTCGCTGGTGCTGATCGTGCCGACGGACAGCCGTTTTGCGCCGACAAGCCTGAACGATCTGACATCGGCGAGCGTTAAGCGTGTCGCGTACGGCGATCCGGCTTCCGTGCCGATCGGCCGTTACGCACAGGGCGCGCTGCAGGCTGCGGGCGTATGGGACGCCGTGAGCGCGAAAGCCGTGCTGGCGTCGAACGTACGTCAAAGCCTCGACTATGTATCGCGTGGCGAAGTCGACGCCGGCTTCGTGTTCAGCACCGACGCCGCCGTCATGCCGGACAAGGTCAAGGTCGCAATGAACGTGCCGACGCAAACGCCGGTCACCTATCCGATCGCGCAAGTGGAAGGCAGCCACCACGCCGCGGACGCACAGGCGTTCATCAACTTCGTGCTGTCGCCGGCCGGACAGTCCGTGCTCGCCAGATACGGCTTCAAGCCCGCACATTAACTTCACGACACGGCGCACGCTCATGCAACAGGCCTGGATCCCGCTCCTGCTGTCGCTAAAAGTGGCGGGCTGGGCGACCGCGCTCAATCTGGTGTTCGGCGTCGCGGCGGGCCTGGGTCTGTCGCGCTGGCGCTCCGGCGCGCGCGACGTGGTCGATTCGCTGCTGATGCTCCCGCTCGTCATGCCGCCCACCGTGCTCGGCTATTACCTGCTGGTCCTGCTCGGACGGCGCGGCGTGATCGGCAGTTGGCTCGACCGCTTCGACATTCAGTTGGTGTTCACCTGGCAGGGCGCGGTGATCGCGTCGACCGTGGTGGCCTTTCCGCTCGTGCTGAAGTCCGCGCGCGCCGCTTTCGAAGCCGTCGATCCGCAACTCGAACAGGCGGCGCGCACGCTCGGCGTCAGCGAAACGGCCGTATTCTTTCGCGTCACGCTGCCGCTCGCCGCGCGCGGCATTCTCGCCGGCGGCCTGCTGGCGTTCGCCCGGGCGCTCGGTGAATTCGGCGCGACGCTGATGATCGCGGGCAATCTGCCGGGACGCACGCAGACGCTTTCCGTGGCGGTCTATTCAGCCGTGCAGGCGGGCGACGACAGCACCGCGAATTTCCTCGTGCTCGTGACTTCGGTGACGTGCGTCGTGATCCTGTTGCTCGCGGGGCGCCTCGTGCCGCAGCACACGCTCCTGAAGTCCGGTTGATATGCTGCTTGCCGTCGACATCCGCAAGACCTTCCAGAGCGCCGAGCGCCGCTTCACGCTCGACGTCGCGTTCCAGGCCACCTCGCAGCGCGTCGTGCTGTTCGGACCATCCGGCGCGGGCAAGAGTCTGACGTTGCAGGCTATTGCGGGCCTGCTACGCCCCGACGAAGGCACGATCACGCTGCATGGCAACGCGCTGTTCGACAGCGCGCGCGGCATCGATCTGAAGCCGCAAGCGCGCAAGGTCGCCTATCTGTTTCAGGACTTCGCGCTATTTCCGCATCTGAACGTGCGGCAGAACATCGGCTTCGGCTTGCAGCACGGCTGGCTCAATCCGCGTGCGCGGATCTCGCATCCGCAGATCGATTACTGGCTGGATGCGCTGGAATTGAAGAGCGTGGCCGGCAATCATCCGGCGCAGCTTTCCGGTGGGCAAAAGCAGCGGGTGGCGCTGGCGCGAGCGCTCGTCGCGCAACCTCGGTTGCTGCTACTGGACGAGCCGTTTTCGGCGCTCGACAGCGCCCTGCGTGAGCGCATGCGCCGCGAGCTGTCCGAGCTGCAAACGCGGCTCGATATCCCAATGGTCCTGATCACACACGATCCCGACGATGTCGCCGCCTTCGGCGATCAGGTCGTGCAGGTCAACAATGGCCAAGTGCGCGAGAATCAGCCGTTCGCCGGCTACGCGCGCAGCGAGCCCTGAGTTTCAACCGCGGATCTTTCGGACGCTACCCGTTCCCTTGACGCCGAACTGGGCGCTTGCCGCGCTCAATCCTTCAAAGAAGGCGCGAACATCTCGCCCGCTCAGTCCTTCACACCGAGTATCACACTCGACGCCTTGAACGCGGCCACGGCGCGGCCGCCTTCCACGAATCCGAGCGTGTCGACGCTTTCATTGGTGACGACCGCGGTGATCACCGCGCCGCCCGCCAGCACCAGCGACACCTCGGCATTGACCGCGCCGCGCTTCACGCTTTGTACCGTGCCGCGCAACTGATTGCGCGCCGAGAGTTTGAGCGGCAGGCCGCTTTCGTTGTCGACGAACAGCACGACCCACGACGCCTTGATCAACGCGAACGCCGCCGCACCCTCGACGAGGCCGAGCGTTTCGGTGCTTTCATGCGTGATGACGGAGACGATCGCATGGCCGCCGGGCAGCACGAGTGTGACTTCGTCGTTGACGGTGCCGCGCGTGATTGCCGACACCGTGCCATAAAGCTGATTGCGCGCGCTCGTCTTCACGCCGATGCGGCCGATCAGATCCCAGTCGGTCGCGAACCCTTCGATCGCCGCGCCCGCGCGTTCGAGAAAGCGCCGGTGCTCGCGTTCCACCGCGCGAAACGTCTCGATCAGCTTCACGGCGCGTGGCGTGAGGGTGGTGCCGCCACCGCCTTTGCCGCCCGTCAGGCGCACCACGAGAGGCTCGCCGGCGAGGTTGTTCATCGTGTCGATCGCATCCCACGCGCCTTTGTAGCTCATGCCGACCGCTTTGGCCGCGCTGGTGATCGAGCCGGTCTTGCCGATCGCCGCGAGCAGCGCGATCCGCGACGCGCCGCCGAGCGTCTGCGCGCCCGCCTGAAACCACACGGAGCCGCCGAGTTCGAGGGTTTCGCGGGAAGGATCGGTGCGGTGCAATGTCATAGCGGGAAGCGGCCAGCGACCGCGAAAATGACGACAAATCATTATAACGACGCAGACCCGCGCTCCTGCCGCGCACCCAGCCGACCTCGCATGCGGATAGGTGGGATACTTTCCGTTCGACGCTTCGAACACCAGTCCCTTTGCATTTTTCGGCTCGGCCGGCCTTGGCCGGTTCGCCGCAACTTCAACGAGGAGCAAGACAGTGAACATCGATCTATCGGGCAAGACGGCGATCGTCAGTGCATCCACGGCGGGCATCGGCTTTGCGATCGCCACCGGCATTGCCGCATCGGGTGCGCGGACCATCATCAACGGACGCAAGCAGGACGCGGTGGACCGCGCGATCAAGGCGATCCGCAAGAGCGCGCCGCAAGCGGATCTGCAAGGTTTCGCGGGCGACCTCGGCACGCCGCAGGGCTGCGACGCGTTGATCAAAGCCGTGCCGCAGGCGGACATTCTCGTGAACAACCTGGGCGTCTTCGGCCCCGGTGACATCTTCTCCACCGCAGACGACGACTGGGAGCGCTACTTCCAGGTGAACGTGATGTCGGGCGTGCGGCTCACGCGCCACTACCTCAAAGGAATGATGGAGCGCAAATGGGGCCGCGTGGTGTTCATCTCGTCCGAGTCTGCGCTGAATATTCCGCCGGACATGCTCGCTTACGGCTTTTCGAAGACCGCGCAGTTGAGCATTGCGCGCGGCATCGCCAAGCACGCCGCCGGCAGCGGCGTGACCGTGAATGCCGTGCTGCCCGGACCGACCCTGTCCGACGGCTTGCGGGCGATGGTGGAAGAGACGGCCAGACAGCAGGGCAAAACGGTCGAACAGGTCGCCACGGAGTTCGTGCGCGAGCATCGCAGCAGTTCGATCATCCAGCGAGCGGCCACCACCGAGGAAGTGGCCAACATGGTCGTCTACGTCTGCTCGCCGCAGGCTTCGGCAACCACCGGCGCGGCGCTGCGCGTGGACGGCGGCGTGATCGATACCATCGCGTAACCGTGCCGCGTTTCTGACGTTTCTGACGAACGACGGGCGGCATGGCCGCCCGATAGCGCACCCGGCATTCGCGCTATCGGGCAGACATGGCACTCACAGCGCGTACTGCGCAATCCCGTTGCCGAACGACCAGTTTTCCTTCAATACCTCGACGAGATTAATGAAAACATCCTCTCGTCGCAGCCCCGGCGACTCCGCCAGTTCGTCCGCCATCCGCTTGTAAAGCGTCTTTTTCTGATCAAGCGTGCGCGTGTTGTTCAGGGTGATCTGAATGATCACGAGGTCGTCGCTTCGCTCGACGTTCAAGTACTGGTTGTCATACACAAAATTGCCGGCTTCATGCTCGGTGATCAGCATGAAGATGTCGTCTTTCGGCACGTTGAATGTTCCCACCAGCGAACGCTGGATGCTCTCCGTCAGCGCCTTCCGGTATTCGACGGGCTTGCCTGCGCGCAATGCAATTCGGGTGATCGGCATGATGAAAACTCCTTGGTTGCGTTGATTGGGTCAACACAGGTTAGGCTCGCCCAATCATAATAAACAGACATCGTTGATGATTTCATCTATATTGGTTTGAAATGAAAGTTCTCGATCTCGATGCCGTCCGCGCGTTCGTTCTGGTCGCCGACCTGCACAGCTTCACGCGTGCCGCAGACGCGCTCGACACCACGCAATCGGCCGTCAGCCTGAAGCTCAAACGGCTGGAGGCTCATCTCGGCAAGCAATTACTGGAGCGTACGCCGCGGGCCGTGCGCCTTTCCGCGGACGGCAACGCGTTCCTGAGCGCCGCACGCGAGCTGCTCAACGCGCATGAACGCGCGCTGGGTTCGCTGTCGGTGGAGCGCCGGCGGCTCGCGCTGGGGCTCAGCGAGCACGTCGCGGGGCCGGACTTGCCGCTTTTGCTCGGCAGGCTCAATGCGCACGATCCGGGACTGGTGATCGAATTGCATCTGGGCACCTCCGCCGCGCTGCTCGCACAATTCGACGAACGGCGCCTCGACGCGGTGATCATCCGCTATGGCGCCGACGAACCGCCGCGCGCCGACGCGCAGGCGCTATTTACCGAACCGCTCGGCTGGCTCGCCACGCCGGCGTGGTTGCCGCGAGTCGGCGAGCCGTTGGCGCTGGCGCTGTTGAGCCCGCCGTGCAATGTGCGCGATGTGGCGCTGCGAACGCTCGCGCAGGCCGGCATTGGGTGGCAGGAGGTGTTCGTTGGCGGCGGGGTGGCGGCTGTCGGCGCAGCCGTCGCGGCGGGGCTCGCGGTGTCGCCGCTGGCGCGCCGGGTCGCACCGCGCGGTCTGGTCGATGTCGGCCCGCGGCTGGGCTTGCCGCTGCTACCGGAATCGCGCGTCACGCTGCATTCGCGGGTCAGGGACGAGCGGTCGGCGGAAACGTTGCGGCTGGTCACTAATGGGTTGGCGAGCGCTTGAGGTATCTGTTCATGAACAGCTGTTGCCTAGCTGCGTGAGACCATACTGTGGCGCGTGAAGCATTCATCAGCAGCACAACGCGGCTCATCATGACGTAGCGCAGAGACGAGCCTGAGTTCGAAATCAGTGGATGATCGGCGGCAGCGAGCCGCTGCTGGCCGTAGCGGGATTGCTCGATGCATTCGCCGGATTGGCATCAACTTTCGCGGATGCCACCGGGTTTGCCGACGGAGCCGGCACATTCACGCGAGATGCAGCCGGTTTTGCGGCATCGGATTTCGCCGTGACTTTGACCGCCTGCGGATGAGCTGTCCTGCGTTGAACCAGATGATTGGCGTGCACGACTTTGCCCTGCCCCGGTTTTGCCTGAACGACCTGTGCGTGCGGCTTTTTACTCTGCGTCATGCCGGCCGCTTTCCTTTGGGTCTTGTTCGTGCCTGCTGCCTGGGTCTTGCTCTTCGTGACGCCGCTGGCCGCCACCTTCCTGATGCTTCCGTGCGCCGAGGGCTTGTTGCCATGTGCCGACGCAACGCTCGGTGCAGCGTGCCCAGCGCCTGCCATAGGTTTGGGAGCGGCCTTTGAAGCTCCTTTCGAGCCAGCAGTAGACTTGGCTCCGGTGGCTGTCCCGGTCTTTTTCCCGGCCTGCTTCGTGATGTGTCCGGTTTCCTCGGGCGGATTCCACACCTCGGCGTAGCCCGCGGCCACGGCCGGACCCGACATACACCACACGGCAAGCGCCGCCCCTGCTGCTGCTCGAACCCTCATCTCCCGCTTCTCCTGAATTTCGACTTTCATACCGAGCCGGGGATTATATTCTCTTGCAAAAATCCATATTTAGACTATTATCAATTTCAAGTACAGATAAGGACTTGCCCGCTCATGGCTCACGCTGCTCGTGCCACCCACCCCGAAGAGCCGATTCGTCGGCCGTCTTCCGCGCCCACGCTAACGGAAATGTCCGCGGCGGGTCTGCGCGCGTTCTTCAATATCGCTCGTGACTGGGACTTGAGCGCGGAAGAGCAGATCGTGCTGCTAGGGTCGCCGGGCCGCTCCACCTACTTCAAATGGAAGGCGGCGCCTGAAACGGCCCGCCTCGGGCGCGACACGCTGGAACGCCTGTCGCTACTGCTCGGTATCTACAAGGCGCTGCAAATCCTGCTGCCGCAAGCCAGCGCCGCCGACACCTGGATCAAACGCCCCAACAGCGCGCCGCCGTTCGGTGGCCGCCGCGCGCTGGACCGCATGCTGGCGGGCAATATCAGCGACCTCGTGGCCGTGCGCCAGTATCTCGACGCAATGCGAGGCGGCTGGGCGTGACACAACCGCATTGGCAGGACCGCTGGCGTACCACGCCGCTCGACTGGGCACCGGCATATCGCGTGATTCCAACGCGCTTCCCGGCCGTCAATCTGTTCGACCGGGTCGCCTCGCCGGAGGATTTCGACGCGCTCTACGCGCTCGAAGCCATGACCAACGACCGTCTGCGCACCGAGATCGGCGAACTCGATCTGGTGCCGCGCGAAGAGCGCCGCTTCGGGCCGGGCTATGGGCCGATCATGGCCGCGCTGACACACCTGAATCCGCTCGGCAGCCGCTTCTCCGACGGCACGTACGGCGTGTTCTATTGCGCCCGCTCGCGCGCCACCGCAATCGCCGAAACGCGCTATCACACGGGGAAATTTCTCGAGGCGACGGCCGAGCCGCCCATGCGCCAACAGATGCGCCTTTACACCGTCGTGGCGCGAGGCAACGTGGTGGACATTCGCGGAGACGAGTCGGTGGGCCTCGCGGTGCTGTCGCCGGATGATTATCTGGCCGGGCAATCCCTCGGCCGAGCCATCCGCGAGGCAGGTGCGCCGGGCATCGTGTATCCATCGGTGCGGGACGACGAAGGCGAATGCCTCGCCGCGTTCAAAACCACGCTCCTGCGCGACTGCCATCACGCCGCGTATCTGGAATACAACTGGAACGGCAAGCAGGTGGACATGGTGTTCGAGCTCAGCCAGGTGGGCTAGGCTGACAACCCGGCGCCGAGGCCCACCGTCGACGCGGCGTCAACACAGCGTCAAGGTAGCGCCAACGCTGCCGCCCCTTCCGCGCGGGCCTCTTCGACCGAGATCGACCAGCGGCGCAACGCCAGCGGCTCCACGATCGTGAGCTTGCCGCCCGGCCCGAACGCGCCGGTATCGATGAACACCTGCGAGCCGACCTGCTTGATGTCGCGCATCGGCGTGTGGCCGCAATAGGTCAGCGAGAGACCGCGCTGCCGCTGCGGATCGCCATTGCCTAGCGCCAGTTCGCGTCCCCACAGCAATTGCTGGCGGGTTTCGGCGGAGAAATTCCCCGCGTCGAGTTCGGCGTCCGTGCCGAAGAATTCCGCGTGCAGCACGTTGAAGCGCTCCTTGCCGCTGCCGACCACGCGCGCGAGCGGCAAACCGCGCAAAAGCTCCGCGTAGTGCTGCAAGCGTTCGTCGGATAATTGCGCCGCCCATAGGCCGCCGATTCCATACCACCACTGGCGCCGCACGCGCCCATCGGCGACGGCGCACAGCATGTCTTCGTGATTGCCGAGCACGGCGAAAA
The DNA here is from genome assembly GCF_902459535.1 of Paraburkholderia dioscoreae. Lineage (NCBI taxonomy): Bacteria > Pseudomonadati > Pseudomonadota > Betaproteobacteria > Burkholderiales > Burkholderiaceae > Paraburkholderia > Paraburkholderia dioscoreae. The sequence goes on along the minus strand of NZ_LR699554.1, from coordinate 211,924 downwards.
ACCACGGCTTGTCGAGCAGGGCCAAAGCGAGTTCGGAATGCTCGCCGCGATCCACCAGATCGCCGACCGAAAAGAGCCGGTCACGCGCCGGGTCGAACGTGATCACGCGCAGCAGATAGCGCAATGCATCGACGCAGCCATGCAGATCGCCGACCACGAAGTCGCGACCGCTCCGGTTGGCCGGGTGATGTTCAACGGAGTTGACGAGTACGGAAACCATAAGCCTATGATAATGCGGCATCTGTGACGTGTATGCGCGCTGCCCATCGTATCCTGGCGCCGTGGCGAGCGAGAACGACGCAAATTGACGCAAAACTGTCGAATTCGCGGCAGACCTTACCGGAAACACGCCATCTGCGCGGTCACTATCGCTGAGTGCGTAGTTTGGCGACACGGCGTGGATGCCGGTCGAAGCACGAGTAGAATCCGCGACACCGAAAGCCTTCCCTACTCCATTCATGTTCACCAAATATATTCCGCAGGTTCTTCGCAATCGGCCACGCATGCTGGTCGGCCTTGCGCTCGGTATCATCGCGGCGCTGGCCATGCCGGAACACCCGCGGCCGATGGTTCGCGTGCTGGCCGGCTGGGACGCGGCCATCTGGAGTTATCTGGCGATGATCTGGGTGTACATGGCCGTTGCCGATGAAGGCAGCGTGCGCGAATCCGCTCGTCGCGACGACGAGAACGCGGGCGTGGTGCTCATGGTGATCTGCGTGGCCACCATTGCGAGTATTGCCGCCATCGTGCTGGAACTGGCGTCGGCGAAGGGAACAGCCGGTGCTTCCACGGTCTGGCACTACGCGCTGACGGGACTCACCATGTTCGGCGCGTGGTTCCTCATCCCGACCATCTTCACGCAGCACTACGCGCGCCTTTACTACGATCCCGATGCAACGGAGACGCCGCTGCTGTTTCCCGACAAAGCGCTCCAGCCGGATTACTGGGACTTCCTGTATTTCTCGTTCACCATTGCCGTGGCCTCGCAGACGTCGGACGTCGTGCTGCGCTCGCGTTCGATTCGCCGCGCCACACTCGCGCAATCCGTCCTGTCGTTCTACTTCAACGTCGCCGTACTGGGCTTGTGCGTGAACATTGCAGCGGGCCTGCTCGGCTCGTAAAGCTGCCGGCACGAGCGCGCTGCTTGCCGACGCCGCTGCCGTATAAAACTCCGCCTTTTGCGGTCCTCGCGCCGCCCGTAACGCACCGCATGTAAATCCCGGGCGGCGCCGCCCGTTTTACATACAGCGACCGTTCACGGCCGCGCGCCAGCCGCTCGCGCCTGCCGTCGCATCTTCCTGCCAAGCGTACTGCACGACGCTCTCCCACCCCGTCCATCGCTGTTTCCGCGCCTCACTGGCACAGCGTTTGCTGCCTCTTCCGAATCGATCTGGCCGGCCCGTGCAATCGACGCCTGGCGTCAAAGCACCTCTTACTGGCCAGCGGCGTGACGATCTTTGCACTACATTGACCAGTACGCGCCTTCGCTTCATGCATCGCGCGGTATCCGGCTCTGGAAGCCCAATGAGCGCTGTGATCGCATGCCAATTGCATCCACACCGCAGCAGGACGAATCTGGAAACGACCGATGGAATCTCCGAACGGGTACGCGCCGCGGATCTACTTTTTTCATTCACTTCTGGTTGGGCCGCTCGATGCGTGGCCTGCGCAGTTCGCACATGCAGCCGCGCTGGGCTTCGATCATGCGTTGATCGGCAGCCTCTTCGAGCCTGGACAGGCCGGCCACGGACAGGTGGTGGGCAACCACGCGCGTCTGCATCCGGTATTCGAGGCCCAACAGCCCGCCACCGAGGCGATTCGCACGCTCGCGAACGCCGCCGCCCAGAACGGCCTGACCTTGCTGGCCGATCTGGTGATCGACCGGATGGCCGCCGATGGCGCGCTATACGCCGAACATGCCGACTGGTTCCACCCGTTCGAGTCTGAAGAGGCGCGGCTCGACCCGCGCCATGTGCATCGCGAGGACAACGTCGCGTATGCGAACTTCAACGACCCCGGCAGCAGCGCTGCATTGGTCGGCTGGTGGACGCAGCAGTTGCTGGCGCTCGCCGACGCCGGCGTGGGCGGCTTCCGGTTCGATTCACCGCATCGCGTGCCGGGCGCCGTCTGGCGCCAATTGGGCGATGCGGTTCGCGCGAAGCATCCCGAGGTGCGTTTTCTCGCCGCCACGCCCGGCCTGGCCCGCGAGGATCTGCGCGGCCTCGAAGGCGCGGGTTTCGACAGTGTGTTTTCGTCGGTGCGCTGGTGGGACTTCCGCTCGAGCTGGATGGTGGAGGAACACGCCGCGCTCGCGCGCATCGGCGCGCCCGTCGCGTTTCCCGAAGCGCCCTACGGCACGCGCCTCGCCGCTGAGTTGAGCGATGCGCACGACGCGGCCATCGTCGAGCGGGCTTACCGGCGCGCGCTGTTCGCGTCGGTGGCGATCGGCACCGGCTGGATGATGCCGATGGGCTTTGAATACGGCATCACCGAGCCGATGTCGCAAACGCGCGGCGATGCTTCGCAGTTCGCCGTCGCTGCCCAGGCCAAACAATTCGATCTATCGGAACGCATCACGCACGCGAACCACGTGGCGCGCAATACCAAAACGCTGCACGCCAACGGCGAATTGCGTCCGCTGAGCGGGCCCGGCGCACCGGCGGCGATATTGCTGCGCGCCGACCAGCCCGACCTGCGCGACGCCGATGAGTCGATCCTGATCGCGATCAATCCCGAACTCGGGGCGCCGCTGCGCGTCGATCCCGCGCGCTTCCTCGCAGGCGTGCCGGGTAACTTCACGCGCTTTGTGCCGCTCGACGCGCCCGCCAGCGCTTCGCCCGCCACGCTCACGCCGTTCACGCTCGCGCCGGGCGCGGTCCGCCTGTTCCGCGCGGTCACGGAGAAGCCGATCCGTCTCGCCCCGCCCATCGACAAAGCGAACAGCAAGCGCAGCGGCCGCAAGACCGTGCTCGAAGCGATCAACGCGCCGCGCGTGGCGATCGAGAGCGTGACGCCCTCGGTCGACAACGGCCGCTTCGCCGCCAAGCGCACCGTGGGCGAACGCGCTGAAATCACCGCCGCGATTTTCGCCGAAGGTCACGACAAGATTGCCGCCGCAGTAATCTGGCGCGCCGCCGACGAAACCGCCTGGCACGAAGTGCCGATGACGCCGGCCCAACCCGCCGGCCTCGATATCTGGAAAGCGCGCATTCCGCTCGAACGCCTGGGCCGTCACGAATTCACGGTGATCGCATGGCGCGACGACTTCGCTTCGCTGGTCGAACATATTCAGAAGAAGCTGAAGGCGGGACAAACCGTCGAACTCGAACTCGACGAAGCCGCGCATCTGTTCGCGCTGGTGCTCGCCGAAGTGGAAACCTCGGAAGGCGCGGTCACCGCGCCGCTCGAACATATCGTCAAGGAATTCACCAAGGCGGACGCTGAAACGAAGCTCGCGCTGCTGCTCGCGCCGACCACGGCCAAGGCGATGACCGCCGCGCGCCACCGGCCGTTCCTCAGCCGCGACCCGGTCATCTACAAGATCGATGCGGACCGCACCGCGGCGCGCTTCGCGAGCTGGTACGAGATCTTCCCGCGTTCCATGAGCGACGACGAATCGCGCCATGGTACCTTCGCCGATGTTATGAAGAAACTGCCGCGCATTCGCGACATGGGTTTCGACGTGCTGTATTTCCCGCCGATTCACCCGATCGGTGTGGCGAATCGCAAAGGCCGCAACAACACGCTGAACGCGCAGCCGGGCGACGTCGGCAGCCCGTATGCGATCGGCGGAGTGGAAGGCGGCCACACGGCCGTGCATCCGCAGTTGGGCACGTTAGACGACTTCAAGGCGATGCTCGCCGCCGCGCATGAGCACGGCCTCGAAATCGCGCTCGACTTCGCGGTGCAATGCTCGCCGGATCACCCGTGGCTCAAGGAGCACCCGACGTGGTTCGCATGGCGCCCCGACGGCACACTGCGTTACGCGGAAAATCCGCCGAAGAAGTATCAGGACATCGTCAACCCGGACTTCTATGCGCACGACGCCAAGCCGGATTTATGGCTCGCGTTGCGCGACGTGTTCCTGTTCTGGATCGAAGCGGGCGTACATATTTTCCGCATCGACAACCCGCACACCAAACCGCTGCCGTTCTGGGAGTGGGTGATCGGCGACGTGCGCGCGCGCTATCCCGACACGATCTTCCTCGCCGAAGCCTTCACGCGGCCGCGCATGATGAACCGGCTCGGCAAGATCGGCTTCTCGCAGTCGTACACGTACTTCACGTGGCGGGAATCCAAGCGCGATTTCATCGAGTACATGACCGAGCTCACGCAAACCGGTGCGCGTGATTCGTACCGGCCGAATTTCTTCGTCAATACACCGGATATCAACCCGCGGCATTTGCAATCGCAGGGACGCACGGGCTTTCTGATTCGCGCGGCACTCGCTTCCACGCTGGCCGGTTTGTGGGGTGTGTATTGCGGTTTCGAGCTATGCGAAGCCGCCGCGCTGCCGAACAGCGAGGAATATCTCGACTCCGAGAAGTACCAGTTGCGCGCGTGGGACTGGAACCGGCCCGGCAACATTGTCGGCGAAATCAGTGCGCTGAACCGGATCCGCCGTGCGAACCCGGCGCTGCAAACGCATCTCGGCCTGACGTTCCTGCCCGCGCACAACGACAACATCCTGTGCTTCGAGAAGGCGACCGAATCGCGCGACAACGTGATCGTCGTCGCGATCAATCTCGACCCGTTCAACGAACAGGGCGCGGATATCGAATTGTCGTGGGAGACTTTCCAGAAATGGAATCTGCACGATCATGGCCCGCTGGAAGTCACCGATCAGATGACCGGCGCGCGCTTCGAATGGCACGGCCGCTGGCAGCATGTCCAGCTAGGGTCGGGCCAGCCGTTCTCGATCTGGCGCATCGCGCCGTTCGGCGGCTTGCCCGCCGAACGGCCGGATGAAGCCGACAGCGACTATCACGCAGACGCTGGCAACCCAACCCCCACGGAAGGTGCGACATGAAGCGTGACGATCCAGCCCAAACCACGTCGCAAGCCCACACGAGTGCCGCCACCGGCGGCGTCGCGAAAGCGCGTACGCATCGGCGCGGCAAACCCGCGGCCTTGAGCGACGATCCGCTCTGGTACAAAGACGCGATCATTTATCAGGTGCACATCAAGTCGTTCTTCGACGCGAACAACGACGGCGTCGGCGACTTTCCCGGCCTGATCGCGAAGCTCGACTACATCGCCGAACTCGGTGTGAACGCGATCTGGCTGCTGCCGTTCTATCCGTCGCCACGACGCGACGACGGTTACGACATCGCCGATTACCGCAACGTGCATCCGGACTACGGCAACCTGTCCGATGTGAGGCGCTTCATTCAGGAAGCGCACGCACGCGGCATTCGTGTGATTACCGAACTGGTGATCAACCACACGTCGGACCAGCACCCGTGGTTTCAGCGCGCGCGCCGTGCGAAACCGGGTTCGAACCACCGTAACTACTACGTGTGGTCCAACACCGATCAGAAGTACCTGGAAACGCGGATCATCTTTATCGATTCGGAGCCGTCCAACTGGACGCACGATCCGGTGGCGGGCGCGTATTACTGGCACCGCTTCTACTCGCATCAGCCCGATCTGAATTTCGACAATCCGGCCGTTTTGAAGGAGGTGCTGCAGGTCATGCGCTTCTGGCTCGATATGGGCATCGACGGGTTACGGCTGGACGCGGTGCCGTATCTGGTGGAACGTGAAGGCACGAACAACGAGAACCTGCCGGAAACGCACGCGGTGCTCAAGAAGATCCGCGCCACCATCGACGCCGAATATCCGAACCGGATGCTGCTCGCCGAAGCCAACCAGTGGCCGGAAGACGTGAAGGAATATTTCGGCGACGAAGACGAATGCCACATGGCCTTCCACTTCCCGCTGATGCCGCGCATCTACATGTCGATTGCGAGCGAAGACCGCTTCCCGATCACCGACATCATGCGGCAAACGCCGGACCTCGCCGAAACGAACCAGTGGGCGATTTTCCTGCGCAATCACGACGAGCTGACGCTGGAAATGGTCACGGATTCCGAGCGTGACTATCTATGGAACACCTACGCAAGTGATCGCCGCGCGCGCCTGAATCTCGGCATTCGCCGCCGTCTCGCGCCGCTGATGGAGCGCGACCGCCGCCGTATCGAGCTGATCAATTCGCTGCTGCTTTCCATGCCCGGCACGCCCGTGATCTATTACGGCGACGAGCTCGGCATGGGCGACAACATTCACCTCGGCGACCGCGACGGCGTGCGCACGCCGATGCAATGGTCATCGGATCGCAACGGCGGTTTCTCGCGCGCCGACCCTGAGCAACTGGTGCTGCCGCCGGTCATGGGCTCGCTCTATGGTTTCGACGCGGTGAATGTGGAAGCGCAAAGCCGCGATCCGCATTCGCTGCTGAACTGGACCCGGCGCATGCTCGCCACGCGGCGCGCAAAACAGACTTTCGGGCGTGGCACGATCCGCTTTCTGAAGCCGGAAAACCGCAAAATTCTCGCGTACCTGCGCGAGATGCCGGGTGAGCCGCCGATTCTCTGCGTGGCGAACCTCTCGCGTGCGCCGCAAGCGGTGGAGCTCGATCTGTCCGAATTCGACGGTTCCGTGCCGATCGAAATGACTGCGGACTCCGTGTTCCCGCCGATCGGCCAGCTGACGTATCTGCTGACGTTCCCGCCGTACGGCTTCCTGTGGTTCATGTTGTGCCCCGGCGGCCAACGTCCTACCTGGGCGCAAGCGCCTTCGGAACCGCTGCCGGAATTCGTCACGATCGTGATTCGCGAAGGCCAGGTCGGTCCGACGCCGGAGAACGTGCGCCTGCTCGAATCGGAAGTGCTGCCTTCATGGCTGAGCCGGCGCCGCTGGTTTGCGTCGAAGGATCAGAAGCTCAATGCGGTGCGGCTCGCGGCATTGACCACGATTCCGAACGGCGGCTTTGCGTTCACCGAAATCGAAGCGGACGTGGGCAAGCATACGGAACGCTACGTGGTGCCGATCGCGATTACGTGGGGCGGCGAAACCACTTTCCCGCTGTTCAAGCAACTGGCGTTGGCGCGCGTGCGGCGCGGCCGCAATGTCGGTCATCTGACGGACGCGTTCGCCCTGCCGATCTTCGCTCATGGTGTAATGCGCAAGCTGCGCGAACGCGCCGTGGTGCCGACCGTGCAGAAGAGCGAAATCAAGTTCCTGCCAACCGAACGTTTCGCCGAACTCGAAGGACTCGGCGAACGGCCGGAGATCCGGTGGCTCGCGGCAGAGCAGAGCAACAGTTCGCTGATCATCGCGGACGCCGCGGTGCTGAAACTGGTGCGCCGTCTCGTGAGCGGCATTCATCCGGAAGCCGAAATCAGCCGCTACCTGACGCAATTGGGCTATGCGAACACCGCGCCGCTGTATGGCGAAGTGGTGCGTGTGGACCCGGAAGGCGTGCCGCACACCCTCTGCATTCTGCAAGGCTATATCGACAATCAGGGTGACGCGTGGAACTGGTCGCTCGACTATCTGCGCCGCTCGGTCGACGAACTCGCCATCGCCGTCGATACCGAAACGCAGTCGGTGCCGGACCGGTCCAACGAGGCGATTCTGGTGGAAGGCTACAGCACGTTGGCCGGCATCATAGGCAGACGCCTGGGCGAACTGCACGTGGCGCTCGCCTCGCCGACGGACGACCCGGCATTCGCGCCGGAACCCGCCAGCGCGGAGCAGGTGAAGGCGTGGGTCGACGGCACGCAGGCAATGCTCGCGAGCGCGCTGGATCTGCTCGCGCCGCGTATCGAGCAGATGAGCGATCCGGAAACCAGGGCACTGGCGCAGAGCCTGATAGACCGTCGTGCGGCGCTGGTTGCCGCTGTCGACTCGCTGGTTTCCGCCAACGCGGGCGCGCTGCGCATTCGCATTCACGGCGACTTCCACCTCGGCCAGGTGCTGGTCGCGCAGGGCGACGCGTATCTGATCGACTTTGAAGGCGAGCCGGCACGGACGCTCGAACAACGTCGTCAGAAATCGAGCCCGTTGCGCGATGTGGCCGGCCTGCTTCGCTCGCTCTCGTATGCAAGCGCAGCGGCGCAATCCACCACGGAAGCCGCGCCGCAACAGACCGCCGATCGCAAGCGCGCGCTGTTCGACCGTTTCCGCGCCCATGCCGCCGACAAGTTCCTCAACGAATATCGCGCGGCCGCCGCGGAAGCGGCAACGCCGCTCGTGGCGCCCGAAGCCGAACAGGCGTTGCTCGATCTGTTCCTGATCGAAAAAGCGGCCTACGAAATCCGTTACGAAGCGGCCAACCGCCCGACGTGGCTCAGCCTGCCGGTACGCGGCCTCGCCGCGCTCACCAGCCGCCTGCTCGGCGACACCGGTGCGCCGGGCCACGACACCTCAAACCAGGCGCCAGGCGCCGCCACACCGCCTAATCCGGCCGAGGGCGACTATGAGTGAGCATGATCCGGCCGCAGGCCTCCAACCGCTCGATATCGACGCGCTTGTCGAAGCGCGCCACCCCGATCCTTTTTCGCAGCTCGGGCTGCATCACGCTGAAGCAGGTCCGGTGGTGCGCGCGCTGTTGCCGAACGCCGCGCACGTCAGCGTGATTTCGCGCGCCGACGGTTCCGCGCTCGGCGAGCTCGAACAGTTGCGCCCGGGGCTCTTTGCCGGCCGCATCACGTCCGCGGCGCCGTACCGTTTGCGCATCGACTGGCATGGCGTCGTGCAGGAAATCGAGGATACCTATTCGTTCGGCCCCGTTCTCGGCGACGAGCCGCTCGGCCGGCTCGCAGGCGGCGATCCTTACGCGGTGCTCGAATGTCTCGGCGCCCGCCCGATGGAAGTGGACGGCGTGCCGGGTGTGCGCTTCGCCGTGTGGGCGCCGAACGCGCGGCGCGTCTCGGTGGTGGGCGACTTCAATGCATGGGACGGCCGCCGTCATCCGATGCGGCTGCGGCATCAGGCGGGTGTGTGGGAACTGTTCGTGCCACGGGTCGGGCCGGGTACGCGCTACAAATACGAGTTGCTATCGCGCGACGGCCATCCGCTGCCCTTGAAGGCCGATCCGTGCGCGATGCAAACCGAGAAGCCGCCGGGTACGGCCTCCATCGTTGCGCATGTCGACGAAGTCGAGCAGTTTCCGTGGAGCGATCACGAGTGGATCCAGTCGCGTGCCGACAAACAGACCGCGCGCTCGCCCATTTCGATCTACGAAGTGCACGCCGAATCCTGGCTGCGCGTTGCGGAAGAAGGTCAGCGCGGGCTCGATTGGGAAGAGCTCGCGGAACGGATGATTCCGTACGTGAAAAGCATGGGCTTCACGCATGTGGAGTTCATGCCGATTGCGGAGCATCCGTTCGGCGGATCGTGGGGCTATCAGCCGCTCGGGCAGTTCGCGCCGTCCGCGCGCTTCGGCAAACCCGAACAGTTCGCGAGGTTCGTCGACAAGGCGCACGAAGCCGGACTCGGCGTGATCCTCGACTGGGTGCCCGCGCACTTTCCAAACGACGCGCATGGTCTGATCGACTTCGACGGCACGCCGCTCTACGAGCACGCCGACCCGCGCGAAGGCTATCACCAGGACTGGAACACGATGATCTACAACCTCGGCCGCAACGAGGTGAGCGCGTTCCTGATCGCCTCCGGGCTGGCCTGGTTGAAGCGCTATCACGTCGACGGTTTGCGCGTGGATGCTGTCGCGTCAATGCTGTATCGCGACTATTCGCGCGCCGCCGACCAGTGGGTGCCGAACATTTACGGCGGCCGCGAGAATCTCGAATCTATCGCGTTCCTCAAGCGCCTGAATCATGAAGTGGGCTATGTGCCGGGCGTGCCGGGCGCGATCACGATCGCCGAGGAATCGACCGCGTGGCCTGGCGTGACGGCGCGCGTCGAAGACGGCGGCCTCGGTTTCCAGTTCAAGTGGAACATGGGCTGGATGCACGACACGCTGCACTACATGGAAGAAGATCCGGTCTACCGCCAATACCATCACCACAACATGACGTTCGGCATGGTGTACGCGTATTCGGAGCGCTTCGTGCTGCCGCTCTCGCACGACGAGGTCGTGCACGGCAAAGGCTCGCTGCTCGGCAAGATGCCCGGCGACAGGTGGCAGAAGTTCGCCAATCTGCGCGCGTACTTCGGTTTCATGTGGACGCATCCGGGCAAGAAGCTGCTGTTCATGGGCGGCGAATTCGGCCAGATGGCGGAATTCAATCACGACACGTCGCCGCATTGGCATCTGCTCGACGATTCGAATCACCACGGCGTGCAAATGCTGGTGCGCGACCTGAACCGTCTGTATAGCGACGAGCCCGCGCTGTATCTGCTCGATTGCGAGCCGGGCGGCTTCGAATGGCTGATCGGCGACGACAGCGGCAACAGCGTCTTCGCCTATCGCCGCACCGACGGCGCCGGCCGCGAACTCGTCGTAGTCTGCAACATGACGCCGGTGCCGCGGCTCGGCTACCGGATCGGCATGCCGCGCGGCGGACGTTGGGTAGAAGTACTCAACACGGACGCCGGCGTCTACGGCGGCTCGAATATGGGCAACGGCGGGCTGATCCATACCGACTCCCAATCGAGCCACGGCTGGCCGCATTCCGCGGCGCTGACGCTGCCGCCGCTCGCGACGATCGTATTGCGCGCGGACTGACGCAGGTGCAGTAAGGCGAGCGCGCGGCGTGCGTCATTTTCGCGCCGCGCGCTCGTTGCATGAAGACCCACGATAGCGTTCAACAATCAGAACAGGAAGGGGAATCATGTCGCATGCAATGCCCGACCGGCTTCTTGCCGGCTCGCCCTATCCGCTCGGCGCCAGTTGGGATGGCCTCGGCGTCAACTTTGCGGTGTTCTCGGCGAACGCGCAAAAAATCGAGCTTTGCCTGTTCGATCCCACCGGGCGCAAGGAGTTGCGCCGTTACACGCTGCCCGAATGCACCGACGAAGTCTGGCACGGCTACCTGCCCAACGCGCATCCCGGCACTGCCTACGGGTTTCGCGCGCACGGGCCGTATCAGCCGCAGCATGGGCATCGCTTCAATCCGCACAAGCTGCTGCTCGATCCCTACGCGCGCAAGCTGGTCGGACAGTTTCGCTGGTCGGATGCGCTATTCGGTTACCGCGTGCATTCGAATCGCGCGGACCTTTCCGTCGACCGGCGCGATTCGGCGCCCGCCATGCCGAAATGCGTGGTGATCGACGAAGCGTTCGACTGGTCGCACGACAAGCGGCCGAATGTGCCGTGGGGCGAAACCATCGTCTACGAAACGCATGTGCGCGGCGCCTCGATGTTGCGCGCCGATTTGCGCCAGCACGAACGCGGCACGTTCGCGGCGCTGGCTTCGCCGGAATTCATCGACCATCTGCTGAAACTCGGCGTGACCGCGGTCGAATTGCTGCCCGTGCACGCGTTTCTCAACGATCGCTTTCTGGTGGAGCGTGGCCTGCGCAACTACTGGGGCTACAACTCGGCGGCATTTTTCGCGCCGGAACCGTCCTACCTCAGCACGCACCGGCTCGACGAAATGCGCATTGCCGTGCGCCAGTTGCACGCGGCCGGCATCGAGGTCATTCTCGACGTGGTCTACAACCACACCTGCGAAGGCAACGAGATGGGCCCGACGGTGTCGTGGCGCGGCCTTGACAACGCCAGCTATTACCGCCTGATTCCCGGCGACGAACGTCACCATATCAACGACACCGGTTGCGGCAACACCGTGAATCTGCCGCATCCACGCGTGCTGCAAATGGTGATGGATTCGCTACGCTACTGGTCGACGGCATTCAATATCGACGGCTTCCGTTTCGATCTCGGCGTCACGCTCGGTCGCGAGCAACACGGCTTCGATCCCGGCTCCGGTTTCTTCGACGCGTTGCGCCAGGATCCGATCCTGTCGCAACGCAAGCTGATTTCCGAGCCGTGGGATATCGGGCCGGGTGGTTATCAGCTCGGCAATCATCCGCCGGGCTTCGGCGAATGGAACGACCGTTTCCGCGACACCGTGCGCCGTTTCTGGCGCGGCGACGCCGGCTTGCGGCCCGATCTCGCCGCGCGTCTGACCGGCTCGGCCGATCTGTTCAACCGCCGCTTCAGAAAGCCGTGGGCATCGGTCAATTTTGTCACGTCGCATGACGGTTTCACGTTGGCCGACGTCACCGCCTACGAGCAGAAGCACAACGAAGCCAATCGCGAAGACAACAACGACGGCCACAACGAAAACTGCAGCCGCAACTGGGGCGCCGAAGGCGAGAGCGACGACCCGGCGATTCTCGCCACCCGTAAACGCGTGGCCCGCTCGCTGATCGCCACGCTGCTGATGGCGCTCGGCACGCCGATGGTGCTGGCCGGCGACGAATCGCTGCGCACGCAGCACGGCAACAACAATGCGTACTGCCAGGACAACGAACTGTCGTGGCTCGACTGGGAGCGCGCGGAATCGCCGGACGGTCGGCAGATGACCGAATTCGTCGCGCGTGTGATCGCGTTGCGCAAGCAACATCCGCTGCTGCGCGAAACGCGTTTTCTGTTCGGCGATCGTGAAGTGTTGCCCGGCCTGTTCGATGTGGGCTGGTTCGACGAACGGGGCGACCCGCTCACCATCGAAGCCTGGCAGGATCCCGAAGGCCGTGCGTTCACATTGCGCCGCGCCGGCCCAGGCTTGAACGGCGAAACAGAAGTATTGTTGATGATGCTCAACGCCAACGAGAAAACACTGCGGTTTACGCCTCCCGCACCGCATCTGGAATGGCATGTGCTGTTAGACACTGCTGAACCGGAGAACGCACCGCATCGGCTGGCGGTCGCGGAGATCGAAGTGGCCGCGCACAGCCTCGTGATGCTGGCCGCGCGGCCGGTAGGCGAAGCAGACTGGCAGGCAGGCTGGAAGCCCGGCCCACAGCATGGGCCGCGGCTCCTGACGGCGCTTCCGCCCGATCCGGGTGCGCATGCGCCCACGAGCGACGCGTCGCCGACCACCTAGACGGCGGCGGCGCCGAGAAGCGGGAACAGTCAGGGCGGCCGCCCGGTTACGCGCGAGGTATCACAGGTGCGATCGGCGCGTTAAAGGCGGCTCGAAAGTAAAACTGAATGGTGACGAATCATGTCCGAAAGTCCAATTGATCCCCATGCGCATCATCACGCGCACTGTTTGCCGTTCGGCGCGCAACTGATCGGCGCGACGGCCGCGAAACCGCGCACGCGGTTTCGCTTCTGGGCGCCGTCCTGCAAGCACGTTCAGGTGGAAATCGAGAACGGACCCGCGCAAGGCACGCACGACATGACGCCGGCCGGCAATGGCTGGTTCGAAGCCAGCGTCGACAGCGGCGCGGGCACGCTATATCGCTTCCGGCTGGATGGCGAGCGTGCGGTGCCCGACCCGGCGTCGCGCTTCCAGCCACAGGACGTGCACGGGCCGAGCGAAGTCATCGATCCGCGCGCGTACCGTTGGGAACAGACGAACTGGCATGGCCGGCCGTGGGAAGAAACGGTGTTGTACGAATTGCACGTCGGCACCTTGGGCGGTTATGCGGGCGTGCAGAAGCGCCTGTCCGAGCTCGCCGCGCTCGGCGTCACCGCGATCGAACTGATGCCGCTGAACGACTTTTCCGGCACGCACAATTGGGGCTACGACGGCGTATTGCCGTATGCGCCTGACTCAGCGTACGGCCGCCCCGAAGACCTGAAAGCGCTGATCGACGCCGCGCATGGTCTCGGTCTCATGGTATTTCTCGACGTGGTCTATAACCACTTCGGACCGGACGGCAATTATCTGCACGAGTACGCCCGCTCGTTTTTCCGCGAAGGCACGCATACGCCGTGGGGGCCAGCCATCGATTTCGAGCGCAGTGAAGTGAGCGATTTCTTTACCGACAACGCGGTTTACTGGATCAACGAATATCGTATCGACGGACTGCGTTTCGACGCGGTGCACGCCATCGACAATCATGCCTGGCTGCGCGAATTGTCCGATCATATCCGCGCCAAAGTGCAGCACGGCCGGCATGTGCATCTGGTGCTGGAAAACGAACACAACAGCGCGAACCTGCTGGAAACCCATTTCGACGCGCAGTGGAACGACGACGCGCACAACACCTTGCACGTGCTGCTGACCGGCGAAACGGAAGGTTATTACCACGCATATGAGGACCAGCCGATCCGCCGGCTCGCGCGTGTGCTATCGGAAGGCTTCGCCTATCAGGGCGACCCGTCGCCGATTCATGACGGCAAGCCGCGCGGCGAAGCGAGCACACATTTACCGCCGACTTCTTTCGTGATGTTCCTGCAGAACCACGACCAGATCGGCAACCGCGCATTCGGCGAGCGCCTGCGCAAACTGACCTCGGACGAAGCGCTGCGCGCCGCCACCGGTTTGCTTCTGCTGTCGCCGCAAATCCCGCTGCTCTTCATGGGCGAGGAATACGGCTCCACGCAGCCGTTCCTGTTTTTCACCGACTACACGGGCGATCTCGCCGACGCGGTCCGCGAAGGCCGGCGCCGTGAATTCGCGCGTTTTTCATCGTTCAGCGACGAGAAACGGCGCGCACAGATTCCCGATCCGAACGACGTGAAAACCTTCGCGACATCGTCGCCGCCCGCGCCGGATGAAACGTCGCAGCACACCGACGACGAAGCAAAAGACCGACTCGACTGGATGCACTTCTACAAATCCGCGCTGACCGTACGCGCGAAGCTGATCACACCGCGCCTGAAACACAGCAAGGCATGCGGCGTAACCGTGCTGAGCGCCGCGAACGGGGGCGATGCCAATGCGCTGATCGCCCGCTGGAAACTTGCCGACGGCGAGACGTTGTCGATCGCGCTGAATCTCTCGAAAGAAAACGTCGCGCTGGCCGACCTGCCGGCCGGCAAAGTGATTTTCGAAACGCCGCCGCGCGTGCGCGAACAGGTCGACGTCAAGGTGTTGCCCGCGCACGCGTTCGTCGCGTGGCTGACCGGCGACGTCAGCGACTATGCCATCCACCACGATGCGCGCATTGCCAGCCAACAGGAGCGCCACGCGTGATTACCCGACGCCATACCGACACCATCGTCAATCTTGCCGCGCGCGCCGGTTTCGAGGTGGAGTGGCAGGACGCGCACCATACGACGCAACATGTGCCCGAGAACACGCTAGCCGTGCTGCTCGAGCGGATGGGTTTGCCGTGCGGTAACGCGACGCAAATCCGCCAGAGTTCGGCCGTGCTGGAGGCCGAACTATCGGGCCGCAAACTGCCGCCGCTGATGACCGCGGAGGTCGGCCGCGGCATCGCCCTGCCCGCTGCGGCGATCAGATCGGGCAGCCATTACCGGATCGAGCTCGAAAGCGGCTCGATCATCGACGGCCGGTTCACGGCGCCCAAAGGCGAGGAAGCCCTGCTTGCACCGATCGACGAGCCCGGCTATCACACGCTCGTGATCAACGAGCAACGCGTGACGCTCGCCGTCGCGCCGCCGCGCTGCTACACCGCCGCCGACGCGTGGCGCACGCTGCAAGATGACGACGCCGGCCGCGACAAAGCCGCGCCGCCACTGTGGGGCATCGCCGCACAGTTGTACGGCTTGCGCCGCATCGGCGACGGCGGCATCGGCGACTATTCGGCGCTTGCGCAGATCGCCGTCGAAAGCGCGAAGCGTGGCGCGCACGCGCTCGCCGTCAGCCCGACTCACGCGATGTTCAGCGCGGAACCGAACCGCTTCAGTCCATATTCGCCGTCGTCGCGTTTGTGGCTGAACGTCACGCATATCGATCCCGCCGCCGTGTTCGGCACGGACGTGGCCCAGGCCGCGCTCGAAGCCGCGCAGGCCGGCGACGCCTGGTCGAAACTCGAAGACCTGCCGTTGATCGACTGGCCGAGCGCGGTCGTCCTGAAGCTGAAGGTTTTGCGCGCGCTGTACGAGCGGTTCTGTGTGGACGAACGCGCGCAGAACACGCCGCGCGCGCTGGAATTTCACGGCTTCTGCGAACGGGCCGGACGCGCGCTCGAAGATCACGCGCGCTTCGAAGCGCTGCAGGCGGCGCAACTCTCGCAAGAAGGCGGCAATGGACATTGGCGTAACTGGTCCGAAGCGCTGAGCGATCCGCGCAGCCCGGAAGTCGAAGCTTTTGCCGAGGCCAATCGTCACGAGGTCGATTTCCATCTGTTTCTGCAATGGCTCGCCGCCAAGGGGTTGTCGCACGCGCAGCACGCGGCGCGCGAAGCCGGCATGGCGGTCGGCCTGATCGCCGACCTCGCGGTCGGCTGCGATAGCGCCGGCAGTCATGCATGGTCGTATCGCGACGACATGCTGCAAGGCGTGTCGGTCGGCGCGCCACCGGATCTGTTCAACCAGGCCGGCCAGGCATGGGGGCTTACCACGTTCTCGCCGCGCGCCATGCGCATGCAGGGCTTCTCCGCCTTCATCGACATGCTGCGCGCGGCCTTCGCGCATGCCGGCGGCATCCGCATCGATCACATTCTCGGCTTGCGGCGGCTGTGGCTCGTGCCGGAAGGCGAAAGCGCACGTAACGGCGCGTATCTCCGCTATCCGCTCGAAGACCTGCTGCGTCTGATCGCGCTCGAATCGTGGCGGCACCGCGCAATCGTGATCGGCGAAGATCTCGGCACCGTGCCGCCCGGTTTTCGCGAGCGGCTCGAAGAGCACGGCATTGCCGGCATTCGCGTGCTGTGGTTCGAAAGCGCGCACGACGGCAAGGGGTTCAAGCCGCCCCAAGCCTGGGACCGCAATGCGGTCGGCACCACGACCACGCACGATCTGCCGACGGTCGCCGGCTGGTGGCGCGGCAGCGACATCACGTGGCGCAACCGGATCGGCCAGACAATGGCGCGCGCCGACGGCCGCGATCCAGAGGAAGCCGCCCAGGAAGAGCGCGCGAAAGATCGCGCATTGCTGTGGCACGCGTTCCAGCAGGCCGGCGTGGCCGCGCACGACGTCCCTGCGCCGCCGCCCGACAGCGCGCCGGTGGACGAAGCGCTCGCTTTCGTGGCCGCCACGCCCGGCCCGCTAGTGACGTTTCCGCTAGAGGATCTGCTCGCGCAGGTCGAGCAGCCTAATTTGCCCGGCTCGATCGACGAGCATCCGAACTGGCGCCGCCGCGTCACGCTGCCGGTCGACGAACTGTTCCAGAACGACACCTTCTGCGACCGCCTGCTCGCGGTCGATCGCGAGCGCCGCGCCGCGGCCGCCTCGGTTCCTTCTTCCAACGCTTCTTCGGAGCCTGATACGCCATGACCGTCCCGCGCTCCACGCTTCGACTCCAGTTCCATCGAGGCTTCACCTTCGACGACGCCGCCAAGCATGTCGACTACTTCGCCGAGCTCGGCATCAGTCACGTATACGCGTCGCCCGTCACGACCGCCGAGCCGGGCTCCATGCACGGCTACGACACCGTCGACTACACCCAGGTCAGCGCCGAATGCGGCGGCGAGGCGGCTCTAAAGCGCCTCGTCGACAAACTGCGCGCGCGCGACATGGGGCTGATCATCGACACGGTGCCGAACCATATGGGCGTCGGCGGCGCCAGCAATGCCTGGTGGCTCGACATCCTCGAATGGGGCCGTCACAGCGCTTATGCCCGCCATTTCGACGTGGACTGGCATTCGCCCGATCCGGCGTTGCGCGGCAAGGTGCTGCTGCCCACGCTCGGTGCGCCGTACGGCGAGGAACTGGCCGCCGGCCGCATTGCGCTGCATTTCGCGGCCGACATAGGGCGTTTTTATATCGGCTATGGACCACACGTGTTTCCGGTGTGCCCAATCGACTACGCGTCGATCCTGCAAAGCGCCGACCGTCCCGATCTCACCGCGCTCGCCGAGCGCTTCCACGGACTGACCACCCAGCCCACCGATCATCCGCGCGCCGCCGAAGGCCGCGACATGCTGCGCGAATTCGTCGTGCAGAACGGCGGCTCGGCGATCGAGTTCGTACTCGAAACGTATTCTCCGGACGACCCGGTAACGCGCGACCGCCTGCATCGGCTGATCGAGCGGCAACACTTCCGTCTTGCGTGGTGGCGCACCGCGTCCGACGAGGTCAACTGGCGGCGTTTCTTCGACATCTCCACACTTGCCGGGGTGCGTGTGGAACGGCCCGAGGTGTTCGAGGCGGTACATGCGCTGCCTTTCCGGCTGTATCAGGAAGGCGTGGTGGACGGCTTGCGAATCGACCACGTGGACGGCCTCGCCGAGCCGCGTGAATACTGTCAGCGTTTGCGGCAGCGTCTCACGGAACTGCGTGATACCGCGCCGTATGTGGTAGTCGAAAAAATTCTCGGTCGTGGCGAACCGCTGCGCGACGATTGGCCGGTAGACGGCACGACCGGCTACGACTTCATGAGCGACGTCGGCGCGCTGCTGCACGATCCGGCCGGTGCCGCGCCGCTCGCGCAGACGTGGACCGAACTGACCGGCCGCAGCGGTCTTTTCGCAGACGAAGCGCTCGCCGCGCGCCGCCAGATCCTCGCCGAAAACCTCGCGGCGGAACTCGACCGCGCAGCGCGGGCATTGCATCGCATTGCCCGCGATTCGCTAACCACGCGCGACTTCACCTTCACCACGCTGCGTCGTGTGCTGATCGAACTGGTCGTGCATTTTCCGGTGTATCGAATCTATCCGCAGAACGGTCTGCGCAGCACGGCGGATAACGTCTACTTCGAGCAGGCTCTGGAGGGCGCGCGACGGTCGCTTTCGCGCGCGGACCATGTCACGCTCGAACGCGTGAATGCGTGGCTCGGCGGCAGCGCCGAAGAAGCGCCCACCGGACGAAGCGGCCTGCCGACGCAACCCGGTCAGAATGGCGTGCCGCCGAGCCATGCCGGTTCCGCGCGACGCACCGCGCAGACGCTGTTTGCGCAGTTGACCGCGCCGGTCGCGGCGAAAGCAGTGGAGGACACAGCGTGCTATCGCTATGGCCGGCTGTTGTCGCGCAACGAAGTCGGCTCGGACCCGGGCGAGTTCGCGTTGTCGGTCGAACGGTTTCACGCGGCGAATCTCGAACGGTCGCAGCGCTTCCCTCACGCCATGCTCGCGACGGCCACCCACGATCACAAACGTGGCGAAGACGTGCGCGCGCGGCTCGCTGTGCTGAGCGAGATTGCCCACGAGTGGAGCGCGACGCTACGCGCATGGTCCACGCTGAATGCGCCGCATCGTCGTGCGCTGGACGGCAAGCCGGTCAGCAGTGTTGGCCAGGACACGAGCTACGACTGGGCGCCCGGCCCCGCCGCCGAAGCCATGCTGTATCAAACGCTGGTGGGTTGCTGGCCACCGGATCTGCAACCGGACGACGAAGCCGGCGTAAAGGAACTGGCCGAACGCGTCGCGCAATGGCAGTTGAAGGCGTTGCGCGAAGCCAAGCTGCAAACCAACTGGCTCGCGCCCGACGAAGCGTACGAGGCCGGTTGCCGTGACTTCCTGTTCGACATTCTCGCACCGCAGCGGCGCGATGGATTCCTGAAGGAATTGTCCGCCTTCGTCGCGCGAATTGGGCGCGCGGGTGCGCTCAATAGTTTGCAGCAGACGGTATTGCGACTGGCATCGCCTGGGATTCCCGATCTTTATCAGGGCACCGAGTTGTGGGACTTCAGCCTGGTCGATCCGGACAATCGCCGGCCCGTCGATTTCGCCAAACGCGAGGCGTGGCTCGCCCAAACGCCGCCATCGGAATTCCTACCGGGCTGGCATGATGGACGCGTGAAGCTCGCGGTAGTGCAACGCGTGCTCGCGTTGCGGGCGCATTTGCCGGAGTTGTTGAGTCAGAGCGAATATCTGCCGCTCGCCGCGCGCGGCAAGCACGCGTCGAGTGTGATCGCGTTTGCGCGCCGCCACGGCAATGCATGGGCCGTGGTGGTGGCGAGCCGGCTCGCTGCCGGTTTGCTCGGCGAGCAAGGCGATCTGCCAATGGTCGATCCCGCGAAATGGGAGGACACGGCGGTGGAGATGCCATCCGATCTGTCCGCGAGAGCGCTGTTCGACTGGCTGAGTCCCGCCGCGCCGAAGGTCGACGAGAAGGGGCTGTTGTATCTGCGCGATGCGCTGGCCGCCATGCCGATTGCGGTGTTGGTAGAGGACGGCGTGCCGCGCAGTTGATCTGCGAGATTGGCGGGTCCGGAAGCGGGCGCGATTTTCGGTGAGTGTTTGAGGCCTCAGTCGTCCAGGCCGATCGTTCAAGCTAGCGGCCCGCGGCCCACAGTAACGAAAGCCCCGACGACAGCATCAAACCGTCGACGACCAGTTTGAAGGTGGCGGGACTCATCCGGACCACGATTATCCGCGCGGCAAACGACCCAACCATCAGCGCGGAGCCGGTGATCAAGCCGTCGATCACCACGTGCAAAGGCAAAGCGCCGAAATGGTTGAAAACCGCGACTTTGGAGGCGTAGACGGTCAGTGAGCCCGCCGCTTCGGTGGCGAGAAAAGCGCCTTTCACGAGGCCATAGGACATGAACACGGGCACCGTGATCGGCCCGGTGGAGACGACGATTCCGGTGAGAAAACCCACCACGCCGCCAATCATCGAAAGCTGCCAGAGCGAGAACCTGATGGCCCGCCGCGCGAGCCACCGCCGCGTGGGCACCATCGCGACAAAGAAGAGTCCCAATGCAATTTCGACGGCATGAGGCGGCAATGCGAGCAGCGTTCGCACGCCCAGCGCCGCGCCCGGCACTGCGGTCGCGCAGTAGGCGCCGCACGCCCGCCAGTCGATCTCGCGCCACCACGCGAGAACCTTGCCGAAGTTGCCCATGATTGCGGCGATCGCCATGATCGGCACCGCCTCTTGCGGACCGAACAGCATCACGAGGACGGGCATCAGCATCATCGACGAGCCGGTGCCGACCACGCCGCTCAACATGCCGGCCAGTAATCCCACGCACAGCACCAGCAGATATCCCATGTCGCCCCCAATGGTGTGGAGGCCAATTCTACCTGCGCGATGCTGCTGCGCGCTCTGCCGGATTCAGCGCAAAGTGGAATCCGGCACGGCTCTATCGCGCTCTAACCACCTTCGTCGTCGAAAGCTTTCGGATAAACCCGCACGAGCACGATGCGCGGCCCTTTCATTTTCTTGACCACCACGTCGAAGCGATCGAACTCGACTCGCTGGCCTTCGGTCGGCAAATCGTTGAGCGCCTGAATGACGAGGCCGCCAACCGATTCGGCCTTGCCTTCGTCGATATCGATCCCCAACGCGCGTTCCAGCGAGACCACCGGCAAACTGCCCTTGCCCATCAAGGTGCCGTCGTCCATGCGGGTCCAGTCGGCGTCGCCCTGACGGAATTCGTCGTGGATCTGGCCGACCAGTGCGCCGAGCAGATTGTCGAGCGTCAGGAAACCGATCGGCTTCTCCCGCTTGTGGCCGACCAGCGCGAAGTGCGGCGCGCCCTTGCGGAAGCGGCGAAACAGTTCCAGCGCCGGCAGATCCGGCATGACGTACTGCACCGGGCGCGCGTATTTGGAAAGATCCTCGAGCGTGCTGCCCGCGTGGCGGGCCAGCAGCAAGTCCTTCAAATGGATCATGCCGGCCACGCGTTCGCCGGATGCGTCTTCGAACAGCGGATAGCGGCTGAAGCGGTGCTGCGCCACCACCTGCATGTTTTCCCGCAACGGCAGATCACGCCGCAGGCCGACCATTTCGTAGGCCGGACGCATGAGGTCCGACACGGTCATGCGCGAAAAGTCCAGCGAGTGCGCGATCGTGTTCCACTCATCCTGGCTGTAGGCTCCCTCCGGCGAACCCAGCTCCGTGGCGACGTTGGCGCGGCGGCCGCGCAGGATCAGCTTGAGTTCGTCGGTCGAGTAGTGCGAGTCGTGGCCGTGGTCCGCGTCGAGCCGGGCTAGCTTGAGCACAGCGTTGGCGCTCGTATTGAGCACCCAGATCGCCGGATACATTGCCCAGTAGAAGCCATACAGCGGCGTGGCGGCCCATAGCGAGACTTTCTCCGCCTCGCGAATCGCCAGCGACTTGGGCGCGAGTTCGCCCACCACGATGTGCAGAAACGATATGCACGAGAACGCGAAGAAGAGCGAGATACCGTGGATCAGTTTCTCCGATTCGACGCCGAGCAGGCTGAAGACCGGCGTGAGCAGTTCCGCGAACGCGGGCTCGCCGATCCAGCCAAGCCCGAGCGACGCCAGCGTAATGCCCAACTGGCACGCGGAGAGATAGGCGTCGAGGCGTCCGTGCACCTTGCCGAGCAGACGTCCGCGCATGCCATGCGCGGCGGCAAGGCTTTGCACGCGCGTCTGCCGCAGTTTGACCAGACCGAATTCAGCGGCCACAAAGAAGCCGTTGAGGGCGACGAGAAACAACGCACCAATAAGGGCGACGACCTGAATCAAAGCGGCAAGCTCCGGCAACAAAAGTTGTCAGTATAGAGGGTGAAAGCTCTGTGAAAACTAATCGCGCGGAGTACGCGGCTGAGTCGAACCGTTCATTTCGGCGCCGTTGCGCTCAGCGGCACGCGCAGAGCGAGCGCGGCTGTGTCGCTGCCTGTTGCGTCGCCTTGCTCGAAACTGCCGCCGTGCGCTTCGGCAACGCGCTTGCACAGCGCCAGCACCCACGCGATCCGCTTCGCTTCGCGCGGCTCGCGCGCCTGCTTGCGGGCAAACGCTTCGAGCACATGCGGCAAGGCGGGATCCTCCAACGCGGTGCTGTTGGCCTCGTACTTGACGCTAGCGTGCCATGCATTCGTATCCGCTTTCGTGACCAGGGTGATCGTCGCGCCTTCCGCGCTCGTTTCGACCGCGAACATGAGCATCAGCCATAGCGCGGCGGCAAGGCGCTCCCGGTCGCCGTTGAGTTGCTCGGTGGCCAGTTGCGAGTCGACCGTGACTTCCACGCCGCGCGCGCGACCCAGACCCGAGCGGATTTCTTCTACCGTTTCTTCGATTAACGGATGCAGGGAAAACTGCGCGTAGGCAAGCGCCAATGATTTGGTCTCGGCGCGCGTGGCGTCGACGATCGTTTCGAGCAGCTTGACCTGCTGATCCACGCCATTGCGAATGCCAGTAACGGCGCGCTGCGCGTTGGGGTCGTTCGCGTCGAGCTTGCGCTCCAGCACGTACGCCCAGCTATGAATGGCGTTCAACGGACCACGCAGGTCGTGCGACACCAGCGACAGCACATAATCACGCATGAACAGCGCGGTTTCCGCGCGCAGAAGCGCGGTGCGTTCGGATACGGCGAAGCCGGAAGGCACCGGCTTTTCGCCAGCAGTTCCGGTTGAAGACGTTGTCACGATCGAGCCCTCTCAGGCGGTGCATGATGATTGAAAGAAGCCCCATTATAGGCATGCCATCCAGCGCGACCAGCCTTGCCGGGCGACCCGCATTCACGCAATCCGCGTGCCACGCGGCAATCCTCGGCGACGCGGCGTCAACACGCCTACAATGTCGGTTTTTACGTTTTTGATCTGAGGAGCGACACATGTCTGTGACTACCGAATCCGGTTTGAAATACGAAGACATCGTTGAAGGCACGGGCGCCGAGGCAGTGGCCGGCAAGACCGTCAGCGTCCACTACACCGGCTGGCTGACCGACGGCCAGAAGTTCGACTCCAGCAAGGACCGCAATGATCCGTTCGCTTTCGTGCTGGGCGGCGGCATGGTCATCAAGGGCTGGGACGAAGGCGTGCAAGGCATGAAGGTTGGTGGCACCCGCAAACTGACCATCCCGCCGCAACTCGGCTACGGCGTGCGCGGCGCGGGCGGCGTGATTCCGCCGAATGCGACGCTCGTGTTCGAAGTCGAATTGCTCGGCGTCTGAGTTTTCGCTGTTCCCTGTTACCGCGTATCGCCGATGAGTCACGCCGCCGTCACCGCGCCTAGCGTTTCCCTGCGCCGCTACGGCGCGATCGAGGCCTCGGACGTGCACGACTTTCACCAGGTCGTGCTCGGGCTCGACGGCGCGATGGTCATGACGGTACACGGCGTCGCGCATCAGATCGACGCCGGCTCCGCGTGGCTCATTCCGGCGGGCGCACGGCACGATTACGCGGGCGTCGGCGAGAACCGGCAGCTGGTGCTGGACTTGCCGGCTTCGTCGCTGGCCGTGCCGGAACGGCTTTTCGACCGTGCGCGGGCGGTCGCGGTCGACGGCTCGCTGACGCAACTCGTGCATCGCATCGCGGCGCACGCTGCCGGCGGCGCTCAAGGCAATGATCTGGACGCACGGCGTTTTCATTGGGACGCAGCCGCGCGGCTCGGCGCGGCGTTGGTGGCCGACGCGGGCACGACGGCCGGCGCGCAGGCAGCAGGCGCCGGTCTCGACTTTGCGCGCATCGACCGCTGGCTGCGCGCGCATTTGTCGGAGCCCGTGCGGATCGCCGACCTCGCCGCCCATTGCGGGTTCGGCATGCGGCGCTTTCATCAGCTTTTTATCGAGGCTTTCGGCGAGACACCGCATCGCTATCTGCAGCGTCTGCGGCTCGATACGTCGCTCGCGTTGCTGGCTGACCCGCGGCTTTCGTTGACCGATATCGCGCTGGACATCGGCTTTGGCGATCAGAGCGCCTATACGCACGCGTTCACGCGGCGTTTCAGGCTGGCGCCCGGTCAGTGGCGCGCGCTGCGCCACTGAGTTTTCACTGCGCTGTGTTTTTGCTTCGCTGAGTCTTTACTACGCTGTGTTTTTGCTGCGCCGCAGTCTTACTGCTCTGGGTGTTATTGCGCGAGCCGCCTGACAGCGCGGCCCGCTTGCCCTGCATCGAGCTTTCGCTCTGACCTTCACTCAACCCGCCAGTCCGCGCTCCAGATCGCCGCGGATATCGCCGGCGTTCTCCAGACCCACAGCAAGACGGATCAAGCCTTCGCTGATGCCCGCCGCCGCGCGCGCTTCCGGCGTCACGCGACCATGCGTGGTCGTGGCCGGGTGCGTGATAGTGGTGCGCGTATCGCCGAGATTGCCGGTGATCGAGCAGATCTTCGTGTTGTCGATCACGCGCCATGCATTCGCGCGCATCTGCTCGGGCGTGTCGCCCTTCAACTCGAACGACAGGATCGCGCCGCCCGCTTTCTGCTGGCGCATGGCCAGCGCATGCTGCGGATGCGATTCCAGCCCCGGATAGAACACGCGATTCACGGCCGGATGCGTTTCCAGCCAGCGCGCGATTTCAAGCGCATTCGCCGACTGCTTTTCAACGCGCAGCGATAGCGTTTCCATGCCCTTGAGCAGCACCCACGCGTTGAAGGCGGACAGCGTCGGCCCGGCGCTGCGCACGAACGGGAACACCTTCTCCATGATGAACTGCTTCGAACCGACCAGCGCGCCGCCCAGCACGCGGCCCTGACCGTCGAGGAACTTGGTGGCCGAATGCATCACGACGTCCGCGCCGAGCTTCAGCGGCTGTTGCAAGGCCGGGCTGCAGAAGCAGTTGTCGACCACGAACAGCGCGTTCGATGCCTTGGCGATCTTGCCGATCGCTTCGATATCGGCGACTTCGGTCAGTGGATTCGACGGCGTTTCGAGGAAGAACATCCTCGTCTCCGGGCGCACGGCATTCTTCCACGCGTCCAGATCGGTCGGATCGACGAACGTCGTCGTGATGCCGAACTTGCTGAAGATCTGCGAGAACATGCCGAGCGTCGAGCCGAACAGTGCCTGCGAGCTCACCAGATGGTCGCCCGCCTGCAACGCCGACATCACCACCGACATGATCGCGGCCATGCCCGAGGCCGTCGCCATGCAGGCTTCGCCGCCTTCGAGCGCGGCCAGGCGATCCTGGAACATCGAAACGGTCGGGTTCGTGAAGCGCGAATAGGTGTAGTTGTCTTCGGAGTTCTTGAATTTCTCGGCGGCGTCCGCGGCACTCGCGAACACGAAACTCGAGGTCAGGAAAATCGCTTCCGAATGTTCGTTGAAGTCGCTGCGCACCGTGCCCGAGCGGACTGCCAGCGTATCGAAGTTCAGGGAGTCGTCCATGTTGGTTCTGGTTTCCAATGTTCCATGTGGCTGCGTTCGGCGTGTGCGGCTCAGATGCAATGAATCGAGCGTACAGGCCGAACGGCAGCAACAAAAAAGCCCGCTTTTGCGTCGGCATAAGCGGGCTTCATGTGCGGGGGAAAGCTGGAGCGGAGGCGGATGAGTGTGGCTTTTCCACCCTTCGCTTTAGCTGTTTCGGGTTGCCCCGCGTCCGCAAGCTGAGATCAAATCGACGCAAGCCGTCATGCTAACACGCTCCCGGCGTGGCGTGCAGCGTGCCGCACCGGAAGCGGAACCGTTCAGCCCGCGCTCAACCTACCGACAGTTGCAGATGCAGTTGCGAACGGGCCGGGCCGCCGCCGTCGAGCGCTTCGCTTGCGGCGTCGCGGTCCGATTGCGAGGACGGTGCGAGACGCGCGGTTTCGATGCGGTCCAGGTACTCGGTGGTGACGTCGCCGGTCACGTAGTTACCGTCGAAACACGACGCTTCGAATTCCTTCAGCGCCGGGTTGATATCGCGCACGGCCTGCTTGAGCGCGTCGACATCCTGATAAACGAGATGGTCCGCGCCGATCATGCGCGCAACTTCGTCGTCCGAGCGGCCGTGGGCGACGAGTTCGCCGCGCGTGGGCATGTCGATACCGTAGACGTTCGGGAACTTCACCGGCGGCGCCGCCGAAGCGAAGATCACCTTGTTCGCGCCGGCATCGCGCGCCATCTGCACGATTTCATGCGACGTGGTGCCGCGCACGATCGAGTCGTCGACGATCAGCACGTTCTTGCCCTTGAACTCGATGCCCATCGCGTTCAGCTTCTGGCGCACCGACTTCTTACGCACGGCCTGACCGGGCATGATGAAGGTGCGGCCGACGTAACGGTTCTTGAAGAAACCTTCGCGGTATTCCACGCCCAGCTTTTTCGCGACCTGCATGGCGGCCGGACGGGACGAATCGGGAATCGGCATCACGACGTCGATCGCGACGTCGGGCAACTCGCGCCTGATCTTCTCGGCGAGGTAGTCGCCCATGCGCAGACGCACGTTGTACACCGGCACGCCGTCGAGCACCGAATCCGGACGCGCGAGATACACGAGTTCGAAAATGCAGGGGTTCAGGCTTGGGTTCGTCGCGCATTGCTGCGAGTGCAGATTGCCTTCGAGGTCGATGAAAATCGCTTCGCCCGGCGCCACGTCGCGCACGAATTCGAAGCCGATACCTTCGATCGCCACCGACTCCGACGCGAGGATCCACTCGACGCCTTCGGCCGTTTCCTGCTTGCCGAGGCACAGCGGGCGGATGCCGAACGGGTCGCGGAAGCCCAGCAGGCCGTAACCGGCGATCAGCGACACGATCGCGTACGAACCGCGCACCCGGCGATGCACGCCCGACACGGCGTTGAACAGCGCGGCCGGATCGAGTTGCAGGCCCGAGCTGGAGAGCTGCAATTCGTGCGCGAGCACGTTGAGCATCACTTCGGTGTCGGAGTTGGTATTGATGTGGCGGCGATCGATGCGGAACATCTCATCTTTCAGTTGCTGCCAGTTGGTCAGATTGCCGTTGTGCGCAAGGATAATGCCGAACGGCGCGTTCACGTAGAACGGCTGGGCTTCTTCCTCGCTCGACGCGGAACCAGCGGTCGGATAGCGGACCTGGCCGATACCGGTCGTGCCGGGCAGGCTGCGCATGTTGCGCGTGCGGAACACGTCGCGCACCATGCCGTTCGCCTTGTGCATGTGGAAATTGCTGCCGTTCGCCGTCGCGATGCCGGCGGCGTCCTGACCGCGGTGCTGCAGAAGCAGCAGGCTGTCATAGATCAGCTGATTGACCGGAGAGTGGGAAACTACGCCTACGATGCCGCACATGGCATGTCCTTCAAAGGTACGAAATTCGTCATGGCGGCCGCTGCCTGCGATGGCGTCCCGAGGAACGCCCTTCGGGGCGTTCGCAAAGCTACGCGACCGAACGTAAAGGCAGCCGGTTTGCGCCGGAGTCCTGCTGCGGTTCCCTAACCACTCGCCTGATCGTCACACTCGGACGTAAGCAGCCAGCGTCTCGGGAAGCAGCGGTTTCATTACGTGCACGCCCTCGACCGCATAGGGCCGAAGCAAGGCGTTGCGCCAGAATTCCTGTTGGGGCAGTTCGGTCAAGCCAGCCAGGGCGACCAGAATCAGCACCAGAATGACCCCGCGCACGAGGCCGAACATCAAACCGAGCGAGCGGTCCACGCCGCTCAAGCCGGTTGCCTGCACGATGCGGCTCAGAAGGGCATTCAACACGCTCGCCACCAGCACCACACCGATCACCACCAGCGCGAAGGCCAGCAGCCACTGGGTCAACGCGCCGCCCGGCCAGTTGGACGGGATCAACGGCACGACGTAACCCACAAAGCGGCAAGCAATGAAAAACGCCGCAATCCAGCCGATCAGCCCGAATATCTCCGACAAAAACCCGCGCCATGTGCCGCGCAGCGCCGACAAACCGATCACCGCCATTACAGCGTAGTCGAAGGCAGTGAACATCGCCGGCTTACTGTGTAGCGCCGCTGGTCGCGCCCGACATCAAGCCGGCCTCGCGCACCTTTGCAATGGCGGCGCTTGCCGCCGCACGGTCGGCGAACGGCCCGGCTCGCAGCAACGTGAGCGTGGAGCCGTCAGCCTGCTTCCGATGTTCGGTATATGCGGGCACGCCCGCCGCTTTCAACTTGGCTGCCCAACTACGCGCGTTGGTGTCGTTTGCAAACGCGCCGAGTTGCACGGCGAAACGGCTGCCCGGCGGCGAAGCCGGCGTGCCGGAATTCGCGTCCGCGCCGGCGGCCGTGTTGGTGTCGTCGGAGTGCGGGGCCTGAGCGGTCGGCGCCGGAGTGGCGGGAGCGGTCGCGGCGTTATGCGTGACCGGCGGTTTGGCCGGCTTGGCGGCCGCAGCGGGCGCCGCTGGCGTGGTGTTGGCAGCGACGGACGGCGCCTGCGGTTTCACCACCGGCCTGGCCGCGGACGCTGCCGTTGCGTTCGTTTCCGCGCCCGGCTGCTTCGTGGCGCCGGACTGGCCCTGTTTCGCTGCCGTAGCCGGTGCAAGGCCGGACGCGGCAAGTGCCGCGTCCGGCGTGGGATTGTCGGGTGCTACACCGGCCTGCGTGTCTTCCTCGGCTTTGGCGAGTTTCGGCGCGGGGCGGCTTGGAATGTCGATGGAAATGTCGTCTGTAACGGGCTTGGGATGCGAGTCCAGCACCATTGGCAAGATGACGACCGCGGCCACGACCA
The DNA here is from genome assembly GCF_902459535.1 of Paraburkholderia dioscoreae. Lineage (NCBI taxonomy): Bacteria > Pseudomonadati > Pseudomonadota > Betaproteobacteria > Burkholderiales > Burkholderiaceae > Paraburkholderia > Paraburkholderia dioscoreae. Next base: position 182,714 of record NZ_LR699554.1, on the reverse strand, counting down.
TCGCGATAGCGCCAACGAGGCGGCGACGCGCTCGCTGCTTTTCCGGCAACGTAGGGTCGAGCAGCATCGCATCGGCGTCGACGGTGCGCTCCGTGCGGCGGGTCCGCCGCTCCACGCGCTCGCCACGGGCGGCGCGGGTGGAACTGGTGTTTGCGCCGCGCCGGGTGGGCGCGTCGTCTTTCTTGCCGAACGAGAAAATTCCCATGAATCGCTTGGTTCGAGGCTGGCGCCCGTTCAGTGTTGCTGCGATTTACGGTAGGCCATGACGCCCGCTACCGTATAGAAACTGCCGAAAACCACGATTCTATCATTCTCTGACGCTCGTTTTAGCGCGTCTTGGAAAGCCTCGGCCGGCGTTGCGTAGCGCGTCACGCTGCTGTCGGCGCTCTCGCCCACGCCCTGCTCGCGCAAGGCCGCTTCGAGCTCTTCCGCTGAAGCCGCCCGCGGCGTTGGCAGATCGGTCACGCACCAGTGGTCGATTTCGCCCTTCAGATGCGACAACAGGCCGGCAATGTCCTTATCGCGCATCGCGCCGAACACCGCGTAGGTGTACGGGAAAAAACCCATGTTGCCGAGGTTTTGCGTCAGCACAGCCGCGGCGTGCGGATTGTGGCCGACATCCAGCACGATGGCCGGCTTGCCCGGCAGCACCTGGAAACGCCCCGGCAGTTCAACGTTGGCGAGGCCGAGGCGGATGTCCTGCGCCGACACCGGCAAGCGGTCGCGCAACGCTTCGAGACCGGCGAGCGCCGCCGACGTGTTGATCAGTTGATTCGCGCCGCGCAGCGCCGGATAGGCCAGCGCCGAACGCCGCATGGTCGGGCCGATGTAGCTCCATTGCTGGCGCTCGCTGCCGGCCTGCCCTTCATAGCGGAAATCGCGGCCGAACAGCCACAATTGCGCGCCGATTTTTTCCGCGTAATCGATCAGCGATTGCGGCGGCACCGGGTCCGCACAGATCGCCGGCTTGCCTGGACGGAAAATGCCGGCTTTTTCGAACGCGATTTTCTCGCGCGTGTCGCCCAGATAGTCCGTGTGATCGATATCGATGCTGGTGATGATCGCGCAATCCGTATCGAGGATATTCACCGCATCGAGGCGGCCGCCAAGACCGACTTCGAAAATCACCGCGTCGAGTCCGCGCGAAGCGAACAGGCTCATGATCGCCAGCGTCGTGAATTCGAAGTAGGTCAGCGTGACCGGCTCGGCGAGGCTCAGGCGCGCGGCTTCGACGGCTTCGAAATGCGGCAGCAGATCCGCGTCGCTCGCCATTTCGCCATTCACCCGCGCTCGCTCGTTGAACGACAGCAGGTGCGGCGACGTATGGCAGCCCACCGTGTAACCCGCGCGCAGCAGAATGGATTCGAGGATCGCACACGTCGAACCCTTGCCGTTGGTGCCGCCGACGGTGATGACCGGACATGCGAACGACAGTTGCAGCGCGTCACGCACCTGGGTGATGCGGGTGAGACCCATGTCGATGCCGACCGGATGCGCGGATTCAAGGTGCGTGAGCCACGCGTCGAGGGTGGGGAATGTGGTCATCGGATGAATCGCGAGTGAATCGGTTTGGCAGTGTTGCGAATGTGCGCCGGTCGGCTGCGGCTGCGGCCAGAGCCGGGTCTGCCGGGCGGGTTTATGCGCGGAAACCGGAGGCTGCCCGCGCTGGCCGTCGTTTGCAGCCGGCGCTGCGTTGCGAGACCGTGATTATCCCGGAAATGACAGCGCGCCGCTTGATCACTCACGCGGCGCGCTGTTTTTACTGCTTTTCCGGCGGTGCTCACGCTTGAGAAGCGCAGCGACGATTCACCGTGACGCCGGCTTACGCCACCGCGTCAGCCGGCTGATGGCTCAGGAGCGCCATCAACTGGGCGATCTCTTCACGCAGCTTGCGACGGTCGACGATCATGTCGATCGCGCCCTTCGTCAACAGGAACTCGGCGCGCTGGAAGCCTTCCGGCAGTTTCTCGCGCACGGTTTGCTCGATCACGCGCGGGCCGGCAAAGCCGATCAGCGCCTTCGGTTCCGCGATCACCACGTCGCCGAGGAACGCGAAACTGGCCGATACGCCGCCCATGGTCGGGTCGGTCAGCACGGAGATGAACGGCAGCTTGGCTTCAGCGAGCTTCGTCAGCATGGCCGTGGTCTTCGCCATTTGCATCAGCGAGAGCAAGCTTTCCTGCATCCGCGCGCCGCCCGAAGCGGTAAAACAGATGAACGGCACTTTCTGTTCGAGCGCGTTCTGCGCGCCGCGCACGAAACGCTCGCCGACCACGGAGCCCATCGAGCCGCCCATGAACGAGAACTCGAAGCAGGCCACCACCACCGGCAGCGTATGGATCGCACCGCCCATGACGACCATCGCGTCGGTTTCGTCGGTGTCGTCCATCGCTTCTTTCAGACGGTCCGGGTACTTGCGGCTGTCTTTGAACTTGAGCGCGTCGACCGGGACGATTTCCTGGCCGATTTCGTAGCGGCCTTCCGGATCGAGCAGGCCATCGAGCCGCTCACGCGCGCCGATGCGCATGTGGTGGTCGCACTTCGGGCAAACATGCAGATTGGCCTCGACGTCGTTGCGGTACAGCACGGCTTCGCACGACGGGCACTTGATCCACAGGCCTTCCGGAATCCCCTTGCGGTTCTTCGGGTCGGTTTGTTTGATTTTCGGCGGCAGCAGTTTATCGAGCCAGCTCATATTGAATCCTTCTGGGGTCTACGATCGCGCAAACGGCGGGCCCAAGCCCGCCGCTCACACTACAGAAGACAAAAATTAACTGTTATCGGACAGTAGCGACGCTATCCAGCGCCTCGCGCACTTCTGCGACGAAACGCGTAAGCGTCGCGGCAGCGCTTTCGGGCGCCGCCTGTTCCAGCAATTGCACGATACGGCTGCCAATTACAACAGCATCGGACACTTCGGCCACCGCACGCGCCGTCTGCGCGTCACGGATACCGAAACCGACGCCCACCGGCAGGGGGACGCGCGACTTGATGGCCGGGATTTTACTCGCGATGCTGGAAACGTCCAGATTTGCCGCTCCGGTCACGCCTTTTAACGACACGTAATAGACGTAGCCGCGGGCGATTTTGCCGACTTCCGCGATGCGTTCGTCGGTCGACGTGGGCGCAAGCAGGAAAATCGGGTCGATGCCCGCAGATCGCATCTGTTCGGCGAAATTAGCGCACTCTTCCGGCGGATAGTCGACAACCAGCACGCCGTCCACGCCGGCCTCCTTTGCGGCCTTGGCGAAGGCCTCGGTGCCCATGCGCTCGATCGGATTTGCGTAGCCCATCAGTACTACGGGCGTCGTGTCGTTGGTTTCGCGGAAGCGCTTGACGTCGGCGATCACATGGCGCAGCGACATGCCTTGCGCCAACGCGCGCTCCGACGACTGCTGGATGACCGGGCCGTCGGCCATAGGGTCGGAAAACGGTACACCGAGCTCGATCACATCGGCGCCGCCGGCGGCGAGTGCATGCATGAATTCGACGGTACGGGCTGGGTCCGGGTCACCGGCCGTCATGAACGGAATCAGGCCTTTCTTGCCTTGGGCGGACAGCGCAGCAAACGTGTTCTTGATACGGGACATGGAATATTCTCGGATTGAGTTACCGCGCAACGTGCTCATGCACGCCGGTCATTGCACTTCGGTCTGCCGTTGAGTTTTGGCTTTGACCCGGCGCGCTACCGGCGGCGCGGCAGCAGCGCTGACGCGTTCACGCGCGATCGCGCAGTAACTTTCATTAATCTCATAGCCGACGAATTCGCGCTGCTGACGGGCGCAAGCGACTGCGGTGGTGCCACTGCCCATGAAAGGGTCGAGCACGCGCCCGCCCTTCGGACAACTTGCCAGCACCATCCGCTCGACGATTTCCAGAGGCTTCTGGGTGGGGTGCGCGACGCGCTCGGCGTGTTGCCGATGCAGCCGCGATACCGACCAGACATCTTTTGGATTATAGCCAACCTCGAGCCACTTACTGCCTTCGAACAATTTACGCGAACGCGCCTTCTTCGTGGCGGCATCGTACGGGATGCGGACGGGATCGAGATCGAAAAAGTAATCTTTCGATACCGCGAAAAAGCCGATGTTGTCGTGCACCGAAGTAAAACGGCGCACCGTACCGCCCATGCTCGGCACACGCCGGTCCCAGATGATTTCGTTGATCATCGTGAGTTTTGTCTTCAGGAAGCTGAAGATTTCCGGCGCGTACTGCCATGTGCAGAAAATGTACAGCGAACCCGACGGCTTGAGCTTCGGGATAGCCAGTTCGAGCCAGCCACGCGTCCAGGCGAGAAAATCGTCGCCCGTGCGCATGTCGGAGTCGTTGCCGTAATCCTTGCCCAGCCCGTAGGGCGGATCGCACAAGATGAGGTCAATCGACCCGTCGGGAATGTTCGCTACATCGGACAGAAAATCGCGGTTCAACAGCTGGATGCCGGTGGGCACCTGCGGTAACAGCGTTGCAGGCGTGCCGGCCGCCGGTGCGTTGGCGACCGGCGTGCTTTCAATTGCCGGCTGCGGCTCGTCGAACTCGTCGCGCATCGTCGCGGCGCTCAGAACTGAATGCCCGATCGCTCGGCGACCGTATGCATGTCCTTGTCGCCGCGGCCCGACAGATTGACCAGAAGGTATTTGTCCTTCGGCAGCGTCGGTGCGAGCTTCGCGGCATAGGCCAGCGCGTGGCTGGATTCCAGTGCCGGAATAATGCCCTCGATACGGCAGCAGTCGTGAAACGCCTTGAGCGCTTCTTCGTCGGTGATGCCGACATATTCCGCGCGTTTGCTCTCTTTTAGCCACGCATGCTCAGGACCGACGCCCGGATAATCGAGGCCCGCCGACACCGAATGGGTTTCGATAATCTGGCCGTTTTCGTCCTGAAGCAGGTAGGTGCGGTTCCCATGCAGCACGCCGGGGCTTCCGCCGATCAGCGAAGCGGCATGACGGCCGGTTTCGATGCCGTCGCCGGCCGCTTCGACGCCGATCAATTTCACCGAAGCGTCGTCAATATAGGGGTAAAAGATCCCCATTGCGTTCGAACCGCCCCCAACGCACGCGATCACTGCATCCGGCTGACGACCGACCAGCTCCGGCATCTGCACCTTGCATTCGTCGCCGATTACACGCTGGAAGTCGCGCACCATCATTGGGTAGGGATGCGGTCCCGCCACTGTGCCGATGATGTAGAACGTATCTTCCACGTTAGTAACCCAATCGCGCATGGCTTCATTCAACGCGTCTTTCAGCGTACGCGAGCCCGACTCGACCGGCACGACAGTCGCGCCCAGCAACTTCATGCGGTACACGTTGGCGGCCTGGCGGCGCACGTCTTCGGCGCCCATGTAGACCACGCACTCCATGCCGAAACGCGCGGCGATGGTGGCCGTGGCCACGCCGTGCTGGCCGGCGCCGGTTTCCGCGATCACGCGCGGTTTGCCCATGCGCCTCGCGAGCAGCGCCTGGCCGATGACGTTGTTGATCTTGTGTGCGCCGGTGTGATTCAGATCCTCGCGTTTGAGGAAAATTTGCGCGCCGCCGAGCATTTCGCTCCAGCGCTGTGCGTGATAAATCGGCGACGGACGGCCGACGAAATACTTCAATTCGCGCTCATATTCAGCGACGAATTCCGGGTCTTTCTGATATTTTTCGTACGCTGCACGCAACTCGTCGAGCGCATGAACCAGCGTTTCGGCGACGAACGTGCCGCCAAACTGGCCGAAATGGCCTCTTTCGTCAGGCAAGTTATACATTGCGATCACTCTTCTCAGTGTGGCGCGCGGCTCTCGTGCGAGAGCACCGCGGCGCCGGAATCATTCGGCGTCCGCTGCGCGCACCGCGCGTACGAACGCCGCCATCCGGGCGTGATCTTTCACGCCCTTGGCGCCCGGGGATTCGATGCCGCTCGAGACATCGACCGCGTACGGGCGCACGCGATGGATCGCATCACTGACGTTTTGCGCGCTCAACCCACCACTCAAAACGGCCCGACGCGCGAGCCCTGCTGGAATAAGTGACCAATCGAAGACCTTCCCGCCGCCGCCGTACCCTTCGACATGCGTGTCGAACAGAAGGCCGCTGGCTGCTGAATAGCTGAGAGCCGATTTTACCAAATCGGCCGGCTGAGTATCCGCCGCAACGCGCAACGCGCGCAACCAAGGCAAACCCGCAACGCCGGCGAGCGATTCGCACTGCTCCGCGGTCTCGTCGCCGTGAAATTGCAACAGCGTGAGCCCGACGTTGCTCACTACTTCGCGGATCCAGTCCGGCGTGGCATTGACGAACAGCCCGACCACCGAGACGAACGGCGGCACGTCGTGCACCAGTTCGACCGCCTGTGCGATGCTGACCGAACGCGGGCTCGGCGGGTAGAACACGAGGCCGATCGCATCCGCGCCGAGGTTGATCGCGTGGGCCACGTCTTCGGGCTTCGACAGCCCGCACAGCTTGATGCGCGTGCGATGCGGCACGGCCTGCTGCTCCACGTCAGTGTTGGATTCTCTCGCGAGGTTTTCGGTTGATTTCATGTTTGCGCCTGCTCGGTCCATACGGTACTCCACGGCACGCTGCCTGTCTGCGGCGCGGGCACGGCGAATTGCTCAGGATAGCCCACCTGCGCCAGATATAGGCCGTCGGGCATGAAGGTTGGCGCGGCGAAGTCGCGATCACGGCTCGCGAGCACTTCGGCCATCCATTCGACCGGCCGACGACCACGGCCGATGTAGACCAGACAGCCCATCAGGTTGCGCACCATGTGGTGCAGGAACGCATTCGCCCGAAAACGGAAATGAACGAAGTCGCCGTGCTGCCGCACGTCGATCTGGTGCAGATGTTTGATCGGCGTTTTCGACTGGCATTGCGACGAACGAAAAGCCGAAAAGTCATGCTCGCCGATCAGATGAGCGGCCGCCGCCTGCATCGCGTCGACGTCGAGCGCCGTATGCACCCAGCCGGCGCGCGTCGCCAGCATCGGCGAGCGCACCGGATGGACGTACAGCACGTAGTAATACGTGCGTTCGAACGCCGAGAAACGGGCATGGAATTCGTCGGGCATCGGCTTGGCCCATTGCACCGAGATCGTCTTCGGCAAAAATGAATTGGTGCCGCGAACCCAGGAAACATCTGCGCGATCGATTTCGGTATCGAAATGCACGACCTGGCCGAGACCGTGCACCCCTGTATCCGTGCGGCCCGCGACGATGGTTTGCACTGGCGTTTGCGCGAATTCGCGCAGCGCCCGTTCGAGCTCGTCCTGCACGGTGTTGCCGTGCGGTTGCGACTGCCAGCCGCAGAATGCTGAGCCGTCGTACTGGACGCCTAAAGCAATACGCTTCACGACAACGGGGCGAGCGTCGAGAGCAGCGCGCGGGCCTCGGTGCGCGTACCCGGATCGTTCGTCTCGATCACTTCGTTGATGAGCGCGCGCGCGCCGGACAGATCGCCGAGTTCGATGTACTCGGCAGCCAGATCGAGCTTGTTGCGGGCAATGCGGATGAGATCGGCCTGCGTGAACGTCGGCAACGGCTCGGCTGGGCCGGGCGGCAGCTCGAGGTCGAAATCGAGCTTCAACGCGCCGAAGCCGGGCGCACCGAGGCCCGCGCCCAAACCCGTACCCAAGCCGGCACCCAGCCCGGCGACGGCCGCGTGGCCTGCTGTGCCGGCGTCGATCTCGTCGGCGATGTGCGGCGTGTCGTCCGGGTGGTGTTCGGCCGCGGATTGTTTCGCCGTGGCTTCCTGTGACGATACCGGCTGCGTCGACAGCGAAGCGGGCACATGCACGTGGTCGGCGGACGACTCGACGCGCGGTGGCAGCGGCATGTCGAGGCTGCCGAAGGCATCGACGGCGTCGCGCGGAAACTCGGTCGGCACGGCGGGCGCGGGTTGGGATTGCGCCAGCGGTGCCGCTTCGGGCAGCGGTTCCTGCGGTGCGGCCGGCTCATCGTCCCATTGCAGACGATGAACGGGTTCCTCATGCGGAAAGGCTCCGTCGAGAGGCTCGGGCGGCGCCAGCGGCAAGGCCTCGGCGCCGAGTTCCGCGGCGGCGGCGAGGCTCGCGGCCAGGGTCGCGTCGTCGAAGTGATCGAGGGGCGGCGCGGGAAGAGGTTCGGGCGTGAAATCGCTCTGAGCGGACGGCGCAATGTTCGGATCGACTTGCGCGGGTTCGACAGATGCAGATGTGACGTCGCGCTCTTGCCAGACGCGCGGGGGCGCGGCGGGATCTTGCGCGGGGGAGGTTGCGTGAGCGGTGGCTTCGTGGCCGGATGCCGCTTGTTGGGTTGCGGCGCGTTCTGCCGCCGGCTCTGCCGACATATGTCCGGCCGCTTCCTGCTCTGCTTCCGCGCGTTCTGCTGCGGCCTGCTCTGCCGTTGCGCGTTCCGCTGCAGTCTGTTCTTCGGCTGCTCGCTCTGCCGCGGCCTGTTCTTCGGCTACGCGTTCTGCCGCGGCCTGCTCAGCCGCCGCGCGTTCGGCTGCGGCCTGTTCTCCGGCTGCACGCTCTGCCGCGGCCCGCTCTTCGGCCGCACGCTCCGCCGCCGCTTGTTCCTCTGCCTCTCGCGCCGCCGCCCGGCGAATTTCCGCGTCGCGCTCCGCCGCCACGCGTTCCGCCATCTCTCGCGCCGCCGCGTCGCCTTCCGCAGCTTCGCGTTCGGCAGCCGCCAGCGCTGCCCCATTTCGCACGTCGGCTTCGGCGGCCGCGTCCGGCGCTTCGTGCACCGAAATCTCCTCGCGCGTCGAAACGATGCCCTGCTGGCTCGTTGCCCGCGCGGACCCTGCCGCATTGCCTTCCGTCGACACAGCTTCAGCCGCCGCGACACGCTCGCGCTTACGACGCCCCATACGCAAAGCCGCAAGCAGCACAACCAGCGCCGCGCCAACCGCAGCCGCCACACTCAGTTCCGTCTGCGACAGGCCGACATCTTTCGACGTCGAGGCTACCGGCGCAGCGACATGACCCGACACAGCTGCTGCCGAGGACGCGCCGGGCGCCGGCTGCGCGACGTTGGTCTGGGCGGCGCCCGTCGCAGCCGGTGTACCGCCGATGCCATGCTTCTGCAGCTCCATCAACACGCGGTTTTTCAGCGCAAGCAATTGCTGCAGGCTCGACACCTGCGCACGCGGCTGCGATGCCGGCTGTGCAGCGCTCGTCCCCGCAATTGCGGCACCCGGCGCCGAAGCGCCTTCAACAGGCTCGCTAGCCGAGGGTTGAATCGATCCGGCCCATTCATGGGCACCGCTGGCCGGCAATGCCGCCGGCTGCGATCCCGCGACCGGCGTAGAAGAAACCACGGTGGCCGACGCTGGCGAGCTGGCCTCGGCAGCTACACTGGCCGTCGCCGAGACGGCAGGCGCGGCAGGCGTCGCGGCCCGAGCCGCCGCACTCGCTGCACTGGCCGCCGCGGCATTGACCTGCGCCACGCCACTTGCCGGGCCACTCGCCACCGCCGTGCCCGGCGCGGAAGCCGCCGTCGCGGAAACGGCGGACGCAACACCCGCCGACGACGCAGCCAAAGCACCCGACGCATCCAGCACCGGCACCGTCAACACCGCACCCACGCGCATCCGGCTCGGGTCATGACTCATGAAGGCGTTCGGGTTCGCCTCGAACAATGCGCGCGAGGCGCGTGCGAGCGTCGCCCGGTCGTGCGACTGCGTGACGGCAATCGCCACGTCGTTCAGCGACTGCCCGGCGCGCACCGTGAATTGACCACCGTTCGCGTACGAAACGGGGGCAGCGTCCGGCGCGCTTGCGGCGTCGCCTGGCGCGGCGACCGCGTTACCCAGGCCGGCGCCGGCCAGCGCGAAGGCCAAAGCGGCGGCGGCCATCAACCGGCCTGCACCTTGATGAACGAACATAGCCCGAAGGGATGAGAGTCGAAGGTTCATCGGGACTCCTGGCGCGTCAGCGCGCAGCCCTTTTTTGCGGTTGGAGAGAGACAAGATAATCGGAGCACACAATGAAAAAAGCGCCGCGCAAGCGCGACGCTTCTTGAGTTTTCTACGCGTCGTGAGCGCGTAGTTTACTTTACTTGTCGAGCACAATGCGAAGCATGCGACGCAGCGGCTCCGCAGCGCCCCACAGCAACTGATCGCCAACCGTGAAAGCCGACAGATATTCGCCGCCCATCGCCAGTTTGCGCACACGGCCGACCGGCACCGTCAACGTACCCGTCACGACCGCCGGGGACAGGTCGCGCATCGACGCTTCCCGCTCGTTCGGCACGACCTTGACCCAGTCGTTGCCCGAGGCGAGGATGCTGTTCACCTCGTCCAGCGGAACGTCCTTGTTCAGCTTGATGGTCAACGCCTGCGAGTGGCAGCGCATTGCGCCGATCCGCACGCACAGGCCGTCCACCGGAATCGAACCCTGCGTGCCCATAGCCGGCTTGCCGAGAATCTTGTTGGTTTCAGCGCCGCCCTTCCACTCTTCTTTCGACATGCCGTTGCCGAGATCCTTGTCGATCCACGGAATCAGCGAGCCGGCGAGCGGCACGCCGAAGTTGCCGGTCGGCATGCGGTCGCTGTTCATCGCGGAGAGCACGCGGCGGTCGATGTCGAGAATCGCCGACGACGGATCAGCCAGATCTTCTTTGGCGGCACCGTACAGCGTGCCCATTTGCTGCAGCAGTTCGCGCATGTTTTGCGCGCCCGCGCCCGAAGCGGCCTGATACGTCATGGCCGTCATCCAGTCGACGAGGTTTTCGCGGAACAGGCCGCCGAGCGCCATCAGCATCAGGCTGACCGTGCAATTGCCGCCAATGAAATTCTTCTGGCCCTTGACCAGCGCGTTCTTGATCACGTCGAGGTTGACCGGATCGAGAATGATGACCGCGTCGTCCTTCATGCGCAGCGACGAGGCCGCGTCGATCCAGTAGCCGTTCCAGCCCGCCGCGCGCAGCTTCGGGAACACTTCGTTCGTGTAGTCGCCGCCCTGGCACGAGATGATCGCTTCGCACTTCTTCAGGTCTTCGATGCTTGTCGCATCTTTGAGCTTGGTCTCGTTTTTGGCGAACGACGGCGCGTTGCCGCCCGCGTTGCTGGTGCTGAAAAACACCGGTTCGATAAGATCGAAATCGCCTTCCTGCTGCATGCGTTGCATCAGGACGCTGCCGACCATGCCGCGCCAACCTACGAGACCTACGTTCATGACTTCATACCCTTCGAATGGAAACTTCCCCGCATCTTTGCCCGCAGTGACCGCGCGGGGAAGATGAGCGGGCACGACGGACGATCAGCGTTTCGTGATCGTTTTCGGGGTAATCGTTTTAATGGAAGCTTTGGCAGTAATGGCGAGCTCAACCACACGGGCCGTTTTGCCGTGCAGTGTCGAAATCGAGGAGATTTGAGCTGTGTGCGCCATCGCTACAATATACACGAAAACCGGAATCTGGCGACGTCAATGTCCGCCGCTATCGCCCGTATTACGCGCGAATCGGCCTCATTGGAGGCCAATTCGCGTTTTAAAGGCCGTGTGACGACCCGACTGCTGCTTGCCTTGCCTGCTTTTTACAGCGCTGCGACGACCGCGTCGCCCATAGCAACCGTGCCGACCTGCTTGCAACCCGGCGTGAGAATGTCGCCGGTGCGATAGCCCTGCTCGAGCACCTTTTTTACGGCATTTTCAATGCGGTCCGCCTGCTCCGCCTTGTTCAGCGAATAGCGCAACATCATGGCCGCCGACAGAATGGTGGCGAGCGGATTCGCCACGCCCTTGCCGGCGATGTCCGGCGCCGAACCGTGCGACGGCTCGTACAAACCCTTGTTGTTCTTGTCGAGCGAGGCCGACGGCAGCATGCCGATCGAACCCGTGAGCATGGCCGCTTCGTCGGAGAGAATGTCGCCGAACATGTTGCCGGTCACGATCACGTCGAACGACTTCGGCGCCTTCACCAGTTGCATGGCTGCGTTGTCGACATACATGTGCGACAGTTCGACGTCCGCGTATTCCTTCGAGACGTCGATCATCACGTCTTTCCAGAACTGCGACGTTTCGAGCACGTTGGCCTTATCCACCGACGTCAGCTTCTTGCTACGTTTTTGCGCCGCCTGAAACGCGACGTGCGCAATGCGACGCACTTCGGGCTCCGAATAACGCATCGTGTCGAAGCCTTCCTTCGAACCGGCGAACAAACCGTCCGGTGCTTCGCGCACGCCGCGCGGCGAACCGAAATAGATGTCGCCATTCAGCTCGCGCACGATCAGGATGTCGAGGCCCGACACGATCTCTTCTTTCAACGACGAAGCGCCGGTGAGTTGCGGATAGCAGATCGCCGGACGGAAGTTCGCGAACAGTTGCAGGTGTTTGCGCAGACCCAGAATGGCCTGCTCCGGGCGCAGCGCGCGTTCGAGCGAGTCGTACTTCCAGTCGCCCACCGCGCCGAACAGAATCGCGTCGGCCTCTTTCGCCAGTGCCAGCGTCGAATCAGGCAGCGGGTGGCCCTTCGCTTCGTAGCCCGCGCCGCCAACCGGCGCTTCTTCGAGCTCGAACTTTTCGCCGAGCACGTTCAGAACCTTGACGGCTTCCTTGACGATTTCGGGACCAATGCCGTCGCCCGGCAACACTGCGATCTTCATGCGAATTCCTTGAGGTTTTCTTCGAGAGTGAGAGTGCCCCCCAGACCTGTCGCTTCGCGTCAGGCTCCCGAGGGGGGCAAGAAAACTTGGGGCGGCCCAGCGTTTTCCTGCGAACTTGAATCAGTGAGCGGGCTCCACGCCCTTACGCGTTCAGCCGACGATGCGGTGAGCCAGCCACGGCTGTTTCGCGATCCGCTCTGCTTCGAACTGCCGGATCTTGTCCGCGTGGCGCAGCGTGAGGCCGATGTCGTCGAAGCCGTTCAGCAGGCAGTACTTGCGGAACGCCGCGACTTCGAACGGATACTCGGTGCCGCCGTCCGACGTGCGCACGACTTGCGCTTCGAGATCCACCGTCAGCTTGAAGCCGTTGAACGCATACGTTTCGTTGAACAGGTGATCGACTTGCTGTTCGGTCAGCACGATCGGCAGCAGGCCGTTCTTGAAGCAATTGTTATAGAAAATGTCGGCGAAACTCGGCGCGATCAGCGCGCGAAAGCCGTATTGCTCCAACGCCCACGGCGCGTGCTCACGCGAACTGCCGCAGCCGAAGTTCTTGCGCGCCAGCAGCACCGAAGCCCCTTGATAACGCGGCTGGTTCAGCACGAAGTCCGGATTCAGCGGACGCTTCGAATTGTCCTGACCCGGCTCGCCGTGGTCGAGGTAGCGCCATTCGTCGAACGCGTTCGGACCGAAACCCGTGCGCTTGATCGACTTCAGGAATTGCTTCGGAATGATCGCGTCCGTGTCGACGTTCTCACGATCGAGCGGCGCCACGACGCCGGTGTGTACGATGAATTTATCCATGACGCTTGCGCCTGTTTCAAGACCGGGCGATGCGCGCGGCGGCCGGAAAGCCGCTCGGCGCATGGCCGGCAAAAATCAAAAACCGCTTATTTATCAGCGTGATTGCTGATCGAATTGCCGAGGTGCGACATATCCTCGCCGAATCCGTGCACCGTGTTGCAACCGGCCAGACCGAGCAATAGCCCAGCCAGCGAACCGAGCGCGAAGCGGCGCAATAGAGTGGTGCGATTGATGTTCTTCATCATGCGTGTTTATCCAAGCTTGCGAATATCGACGAAATGCCCTTCGATAGCCGCAGCCGCCGCCATCGCGGGGCTCACGAGGTGGGTACGGCCACCGGCGCCCTGACGACCTTCGAAATTACGATTCGACGTGGATGCGCAACGCTCGCCCGGCTCCAGCCGGTCGGCATTCATGGCAAGACACATCGAGCAACCTGGTTCACGCCATTCGAACCCGGCGTCGGTAAAGACCTTGTCGAGGCCCTCACGTTCCGCCTGCGCCTTCACGAGCCCCGAACCCGGCACGACCATCGCCAGACGAATGTTCGGCGCCACGCGGCGGCCCAGTTTCTTCACGACGTAAGCCGCGGCGCGAATGTCTTCAATACGCGCGTTGGTACACGACCCAATGAAGATTTTATCCGGCTTGATCGATTCGATCGGCGCATTCGGTTCGAGCGCCATGTATTTCAGCGCACGCTCCATGGCGTCGCGCTTGACCGGGTCTTTCTCGCGATCCGGATCCGGCACGCGGCCGTCTACGGCCGTGACCATTTCCGGCGACGTGCCCCATGTGACTTGCGGCACGATCTCGGCGGCGTTCAGTTCGACCACGCGATCAAAGTGCGCGCCGTCGTCCGACTTGAACTGCTTCCAGTACTCGACCGCGTGGTTCCACTCCACACCTTCCGGTGAGAACGGGCGACCCTTCAGATATTCAATGGTGGTGTCGTCGACCGCAACCATGCCGGCGCGCGCGCCCGCCTCAATCGCCATGTTGCAGACCGTCATGCGGCCTTCCATGGAAAGCGCGCGGATGGTCGAGCCGCCGAATTCGATCGCGTAGCCCGTGCCGCCCGCCGTACCGATCTTGCCGATGATGGCAAGCACGATGTCTTTGGCGGTGCAGCCGCGCGGCAGCGCGCCTTCCACCTTCACCAGCATGTTCTTGCTCTTCTTCTGCAGGAGCGTTTGCGTGGCCAGCACGTGCTCGACTTCCGACGTGCCGATTCCGTGGGCCAGCGCGCCGAACGCGCCGTGCGTGGACGTGTGCGAGTCGCCGCAGACGATCGTCATGCCCGGCAGCGTAGCGCCCTGCTCCGGCCCGATGATATGCACGATGCCCTGACGCAGATCGTTCATCTTGAACTGCGTGATTCCGTAGGCGTCGCAGTTCGAATCGAGCGTGTCGACTTGCAGCTTGGAGATCGGATCGGCGATGCCGTGGCTGCGGTCCGTGGTCGGCACGTTGTGGTCCGACACCGCCAGGTTCGCGCTAATGCGCCACACCGGACGCTCAGCCAGCTTCAGGCCTTCAAACGCCTGAGGGCTGGTGACTTCGTGCAGCAGGTGACGGTCGATGTAGAGAATCGTCGTACCGTCTTCTTCCGTGTGGACCACGTGTGTGTTCCACAATTTGTCGTAGAGAGTCTGTGCCATGGTATGCGGGGGTAGTAATGACTGCGGGCTGACCGTGTCGGTCGATTATGCCACGCAGCGTCCCGTCTGGGCCGCTCAATCAGGAAGAAAACCGATAAAAAACAGGGAGTTGGGTGGTAGTGCCGATACCTGTATCGACGTTACCCGGTAAGCCTGCGGGCGGTTGCGGCTTGCTGCACCGCCGCGCAATTGCACGCTCAAACGCGCGAGATCGAACCTGAAAACAAAATGCCCCGGCCGGGAAGAACCCATCGGGGCATTTCTTATCAACCAGATTCCGCGCCAGCCCGCAGCAAAACAGCCGCTACGAGCAACGCAGATTCAAACCGATCAACGTTGCGCGATCGGCTTGGCTTCACGTTGCGTGTCGCCAATGAACAACTGACGCGGACGGCCAATCTTCTGTTCCGGATCGGCGATCATTTCGTTCCACTGTGCAATCCAGCCGACCGTACGTGCCATCGCGAAGATACACGTGAACATCGAGGTCGGGATGCCCAGCGCGCGCTGCACGATGCCCGAGTAGAAGTCGACGTTCGGGTACAGCTTGCGCGACACGAAGTATTCGTCTTCCAGTGCGATCTTTTCCAGCGCCATTGCCAGCTTGAACAGCGGGTCGTCGTGCAGGCCAAGTTCTTCCAGCACTTCGTGGCAGGTTTCGCGCATCAGCTTCGCACGCGGGTCGTAGTTCTTATAGACGCGGTGACCGAAGCCCATCAGCTTCACGCCCGAGTTCTTGTCCTTCACCTGCTTGATGAACTCAGGAATGTTGTCGACCGAGCCGATTTCTTCCAGCATGTTCAGCGCGGCTTCGTTCGCGCCACCGTGCGCCGGGCCCCACAGACACGCGATACCGGCCGCGATACACGCGAACGGATTGGCACCCGACGAACCGGCAAGACGCACGGTCGAGGTCGAGGCATTCTGTTCATGGTCGGCGTGCAGGATCAGGATGCGGTCGAGCGCGCGCACCAGCACGTCGTTGACCTTGTACTCTTCGCACGGGTTCGAGAACATCATGTGCATGAAGTTCGCGCTGTACGACAGGTCGTTCTTCGGGTACGCGAACGGCTGGCCGATGCTGTACTTGTACGCCATTGCCACCAGCGTCGGCAGCTTCGCGATCATGCGAATGGCCGACACTTCACGGTGACGCGGATCGTTGATGTCGAGCGAGTCGTGATAGAAGGCCGACAACGCACCGACTGCGGCAACCAGAATCGCCATCGGGTGCGCGTCGCGACGGAACCCGCGGAAGAAGAAGTGCATTTGTTCATGCACCATCGTATGGTTCGTGACCGTCTTCACGAATTCGGCGTTCTGCTGTGCGTTCGGCAGTTCGCCCTTCAGCAGCAGATAGCACGTTTCGAGGAAGTCTGCGTTTTCCGCGAGGTTGTCGATCGGGTAGCCGCGGTACAGCAACTCGCCCTTATCGCCGTCGATGTAGGTGATCGCCGAATTGCACGCCGCCGTCGACATGAAGCCCGGGTCGTACGTGAACTTGCCGGTCTGGCCGTACAGTTTGCGGATGTCGATCACGTCCGGGCCGAGAGTGCCCTTGTAGATCGGCATTTCAACGCTCGGCGAATTGTCGCTGAACGATAGCGTGGCTTTAACATCTGACGGGGTCATAGCAGATCCTCAATCGAAGTATGGAAACAGGGTTTCGATAATTGCACGCCTGGAACAACGGACAAGCGGGCGCACACGCCGCTCAGGCATTCCGCAGCAACTCCAGCACCCGGACTACATCCGGGTCGGCAAGGTCGCCTTCCGGTTCCTTGCGCGCGAGCAGCAAGTCCATCAGGTCGTTATCGCTCAGCTCGAGCAGGCGCGTGAGGGCGCCCACGTCGGCATCGCTGAGGTCATGCTCATATCGGCCGAAAAAAACGTTCAAAAATCAGATCGTTTTCCAGCAGGCCCCGCCGAGCGCGCCAGCGAAGACGCGCGCGACGGAGAGGGTCGGACTGATGCGATGTGTCGTTCATTTCAGCACGCGCCGTGCCGCCCCCCAAGCGTACTGACCGCCCCATTGAGGCAGCAAACGATAGGGAGCGTGCGGGTTATTCATCCTAGACAGCGCGGCGAACCATCAATTCCTTGATCTTGCCAATCGCCTTGGTCGGGTTCAGGCCCTTCGGGCAAACGTCGACGCAATTCATAATGGTATGGCAACGGAACAGACGGTACGGATCTTCCAGGTTGTCGAGGCGTTCGCCCGTTGCTTCGTCGCGGCTATCCGCGATGAAACGGTAGGCTTGCAACAGGCCGGCCGGGCCAACGAACTTGTCTGGATTCCACCAGAAGCTCGGGCACGAAGTCGAGCAGCTAGCGCACAGAATACATTCATACAGGCCGTCGAGCTCGTCGCGTTCTTCCGGCGACTGCAGACGCTCCTTTTCCGGCGGCGGCGTGTCGTTGATCAGATACGGCTTGATCGAATGATACTGGTTGAAGAACTGCGTGAAGTCGCAGATCAGGTCGCGCACCACAGGCAGGCCCGGCAGCGGACGCAGCACGATCTTCTGCGGCAGATCATTCATGTTCTGCAGGCAGGCCAGACCATTCTTGCCGTTGATGTTCATGGCGTCCGAACCGCACACGCCTTCACGGCACGAACGGCGGAACGAAAGAGTCTCGTCAACTGCCTTCAACTTCAGCAGCGCGTCGAGCAGCATGCGTTCGTGCGAGTCGATTTCGATCTCGTACGTTTGCATGCGCGGCGCTGCGTCCTTGTCCGGGTCGTAGCGGTAAATTTCAAATGTACGCTTTGCCATTTCTGAATTCCTTTGACTTGTGCCTTAGAAGGTCCGCGCTTTCGGCGGAACCGATTCGACCGTCAGCGGTTGCATGTGAACCGGCTTGTAGTCGAGGCGATCGCCTTCGCTGAACCACAGCGTATGGCGCAGCCAGTTTTCGTCGTCGCGATGCTCGAAGTCGTCCTGCGCGTGCGCGCCACGGCTTTCCTTGCGCGCTTCGGCGGAAACCATCGTAGCGCGTGCCACTTCGATCAGGTTCGCCACTTCCAGCGCTTCGATACGTGCCGTGTTGAACACCTTCGACTTGTCTTTCAGATGGATGTTGTCGACCCGGTCAGCCACTTCGCGGATGCGCTCGACGCCTTCAGCCAGCAACGCCGAAGTACGGAACACACCGGCATGCTTCTGCATCGTGCCGCGAATGTCGTTCGCGACCGATTGCGCATACTCGCCCGAGGACGAGCTATCGAGCTTCGCCAGACGCGACAGCGCGAAATCGGCGGCGTCGGCCGGCAGCGGCTTGTGCTCCTTGATTTCCTTCACGTGCTTGACAATGTGGTTGCCGGCCGCGCGGCCGAACACCACCAGGTCGAGCAGCGAGTTCGTGCCGAGACGGTTTGCACCGTGCACCGACACGCACGAGCATTCGCCCACGGCGTAGAAGCCGTTGACCGGGTCTTCGGCGCCCTTCGACGTGCCCACGACCTGGCCGTGAATGTTCGTAGGAATTCCGCCCATCTGATAGTGGATGGTCGGCACGACCGGGATCGGCTCTTTAATACAATCGACGTTCGCGAACTTCAGCGCGATTTCGCGGATCGACGGCAGACGCTTCATGATCGTCTCGGCGCCGATGTGCGACAAGTCGAGCAGCACGTGATCCTTGTTCGGACCCACGCCGCGGCCTTCCTTGATTTCCTGGTCCATCGAACGCGACACGAAGTCGCGCGGCGCCAGATCCTTCAAAGTCGGCGCGTAGCGTTCCATGAAACGCTCGCCGTTCGAGTTACGCAGGATGCCGCCTTCGCCGCGCACGCCTTCGGTAATCAGCACGCCCGCGCCGGCCACGCCGGTCGGGTGGAATTGCCAGAATTCCATGTCTTGCAGTGCGATGCCCGAACGCGCGGCCATGCCCAGGCCGTCGCCGGTGTTGATGAACGCATTCGTGGACGCCGCGAAAATACGGCCCGCGCCGCCCGTGGCGAACAGCGTGGTCTTGCCTTCGAGAATGTAGACGTCGCCGGTTTCCATTTCCATTGCGGTCACGCCGAGCACGTCGCCTTCGGCGTCGCGGATCAGGTCCAGCGCCATCCATTCGACGAAGAACTGCGTCTTGGCCGCAACGTTCTGCTGGTACAGCGTGTGCAGCAGCGCGTGACCGGTACGGTCAGCGGCCGCGCAAGCGCGTTGCACCGGCTTTTCGCCGTAATTCGCGGTATGGCCGCCGAACGGGCGCTGGTAAATCGTGCCGTCTGCATTACGGTCGAACGGCATGCCGAAGTGTTCGAGTTCGTAGACCGCGTTAGGGGCTTCGCGGCACATGTACTCGATCGCGTCCTGGTCGCCGAGCCAGTCGGAACCCTTGATCGTGTCGTAGAAGTGATAGTGCCAGTTGTCTTCGCTCATGTTGCCGAGCGAAGCGCCGATGCCGCCTTGGGCAGCAACCGTGTGCGAACGCGTCGGGAACACCTTGGACAGCACGCAGACCGACAGACCGGCGCGCGCGAGTTGCAGCGAAGCGCGCATCCCCGAGCCGCCTGCGCCGACGATAACCACGTCAAACTTGCGACGCGGCAGAGAATTCTTGATTGCAGCCATTCTTTTACACTCTCCAGAGAATCTGCGCAGCGTAGCCCGCACACGCGAGCAGCCAGACGATCGTCAGCGCTTGAAGCAACAGGCGGATGCCAACGGGCTTCACATAGTCCATCCAGATGTCGCGGATACCAACCCACGCGTGATAGAACAGCGAAAGCAGCGTGACGAATGTGGCCAGCTTCATCCATTGCGTCGCGAAGATCGACGCCCAGCCGTCGTACGAGAAATCGCGTGCGCCGAAAAACCAGGCGAGCAGGATGACCGTGTAGACCGCCATGATGGTGGCGGTAATGCGCTGCGCCAGCCAGTCGCGCAGACCGTAATGGGCGCCGACAACGAGACGCTTCGAACCGATTCGGTTATTAGCTGACATTTTTTAGAATGCTCCGAACAGTTTTGCTGCGAACGCGATGGTGAGCAGCGACGACACGACGAGAACGACGACAGAAGTCGATTTGCCCTTCTCCTTCGTCACTGCGTTGTGGTTCGTGTCCATCAGCAGGTGACGGATGCCGGCGCAGAAGTGAAACAGGAAGGCCCACGCGAGAACGAGCGTGATGAGCTTGACGATGATGTTGGAGAGAAAACCTTTGAAGACTTCGAAGCTGAGTTCAGAAGTCAGACTCTGATCGAAGAGGTACAGCAGGAACGGAAGAAAAACAAAAAGCAGACCACCGCTCAAGCGGTGCAAGATGGATACTCGCCCCGCTAGAGGGAGACGGTATGCCGTCAATATCTGCCCGATACCGATGTTCCGGAATTCCGGCCTCGGTTTTTTTACGGCTTCAGCCATGCTAGACCCCTACTATGTAGTCACACTAATCCGCAATTTTAGCGCCTTTTTATATCGCGCTGCAGCGAAAACCACCACAGGTCCGTTACACCACGCGCGATAAAGGCGCTTTCAAACAGGCGCGCGTGTGGGACGCGTCGCCCTCGTTCAGCCCGATTCAGCTTAGATCGTTCTGATAGTAATACCCGGTTGTGACATACCAACCACGGCGCACCTCGACCGGCCGGTCTCCATACGTATAGGACACGCGCTCGACCGAGAGCAGCGGAAAACCCGCCGGCACATGCAGCAGATCGGCCACGGCGGGCTCGGCCGCCACCGCGCGGATCTTCTCCGTTGCGCGGATCATGCGTGTGCCGAATTCCGTCTCGAACATTGCATAGAGGGGGCCCTTATACTCCGACAGCCGCTCTAGCGTCAGGCCGCGAAACACGGCGCCGGGCAGCCAGATTTCGTCGAGTACGGTGACTTCGCCGTCGAACTGCAGCAGCCGCTTGATCAATACGACTGGATCCGCCGGCTTCAGATCGAGTTGCCGCGCAATGTCCGCCGAAGCGCGCAAGCGCCGGCATTCGAGCAGGCGGCTGACATGCGGGTGTTCCGCGCCGTCATCGGCCAGCAATCTGAGAAAGCGAAACTGGGCGCGATCTTCATTGTGCGTTGCAACAAACGTGCCCTTGCCCTGACGCCGCACCAGCAGGTTGTCCGCGGCAAGTTCGTCGATCGCTTTGCGCACCGTTCCCTGACTGACCTTGTATCTGGCCGCCAATTCGACTTCACTAGGAATGATCTCGCCGGGTTTCCACTCGCCGCTTTCGAGGCTCTGCGTTATCAGCCCTTTGATCTGCTGATACAAAGGGCTGAAAGTGGGCGACGTGGCCGGGGCGGCAGCAGCGGGTACACCCTCGCCTGCGGCGCCTTGGCCGTTCGGATTCGTGGTGTTCGCCGGGTTCGAATTCATGCGCGCATTTCATCATAAAGGGCTAGTCCGCGTCTAGGGTTTTCCCAGCAACAGATATGTCTTATATAAGACATAAGATAAAGTTGACTTTGTCTGTGACGACTCCTACACTCTTTGTCGAACAAGGGTTTGCGGGTTTTTTCGGAGCCTGTTTCATGCAGCGCCGCGACGCACCAGCAGCCACTCTGCACCATGCTGATCTCACGCAGTTCAGGTTTCGATTTCGCCGCCATTCATTGGCCAGACGCTTGCCGAAACGCGCTGTTTGCGGGAGCCCGCACCGTGCAGCGGCTACCCGGCGTCTCGCGTATGCGTCCTCCCGCTCCCATACTACAGTTGTACAAGTTTCCTTCCGGCATGGCGGTCTTGCCGCGACGCGCCGCTCGGCCTCGGCAGATTACGAGGCAGTCCGCGAACAGTGATTTCCGCCGTGTTTCATAACGCTTCGCTGAACGCGCATATAGAATGGCGTTTTCCCTAGCGTCTAACGCATCGTCCTGGAGATTTCTCAATGGCTAAGCCCGCAAAGCGCGTTGCCGTCACCGGCGCCGCAGGTCAAATTGCTTACTCCCTGCTGTTCCGCATCGCCAATGGCGACCTGCTCGGCAAGGATCAGCCGGTTATCCTGCAACTGCTTGACCTGCCGCAAGCGCAAGGCGCCGTCAAAGGCGTCGTGATGGAACTGGATGATTGCGCATTCCCGCTGCTGTCGGGCGTCGTGATCACCGACGATCCCAAGGTTGCATTCAAAGACGCCGACGTCGCCCTGCTGGTCGGCGCCCGTCCGCGTTCGAAAGGCATGGAGCGTAAGGATCTGCTGTCGGCCAACGCCGAAATCTTCACGGTTCAGGGCAAGGCGCTGAACGAAGTCGCCAGCCGCGACGTGAAGGTGCTGGTGGTCGGCAACCCGGCCAACACGAACGCGTACATCGCTATGAAGTCGGCACCGGATCTGCCGAAGAAGAACTTCACCGCCATGCTGCGGCTGGACCACAACCGCGCGCTGTCGCAACTGGCGGCCAAGTCGGGCAAGCCGGTCGCATCGATCGAAAAGCTGGCTGTGTGGGGCAACCACTCGCCGACCATGTACCCGGACTTCCGCGTTGCAACGGCAGAAGGTCAGGATCTGACCAAGCTGATCAACGACGAAGAATGGAACCGCAACACGTTCATCCCGACCGTCGGCAAGCGCGGCGCAGCGATTATCGAAGCACGCGGCCTGTCGTCGGCAGCGTCGGCGGCTAACGCTGCAATCGACCACGTGCGCGACTGGGTGCTCGGCACGAACGGCAAGTGGGTCACCATGGGTATCCCGTCGGACGGTTCGTACGGCATTCCGGAAGACATCATCTACGGTGTGCCGGTCACGTGCGAAAACGGTGAGTACAAGCGCGTCGAAGGTCTGGAAATCGACGCGTTCTCGCGCGAAAAGATGGACGGCACGCTACAGGAACTGCTGGAAGAGCGCGACGGCGTTCAACACCTGCTCGGCTAAGCGCCTGATGAAGACGAACCGGAACTCGTGAGAAAGCGGCAGGCCACCCCTGGTTCCCCCCACGGGCGGTCTGGCGCGAAGCGGCAGATCTGGGGGGGCGCCCCCAACGTCCGCACAGCGAGTTCCGGTTTTTTTCGTGCGAATGCAGTTGTTCGCATCTGATTCGAGCGCTTTTTGCGCGGTTGCCGCGACGGTCCGGCAGAGCGCGCCCGAATCCGATTTCTCCAAACACTACCCACGCCCTGACGCCGAAGATGCGCGCCCTCACGCCCGCCGAAGTGCTGTTTGACGGCGAAGTGCCGCCCGCTGTGCTGCCTGCCTGCGATCACTACGCCGGCAGTGAAAAGCTGATGCTGAAATCGCTCGCTTTGCAGCAACAACTGGGCCCCGTGTTCGATATCACGCTCGATTGCGAAGACGGCGCGCAGGTCGGTCGCGAGGCGCAGCACGCGGAGTTGGTCGCCTCGCTGCTGGGCAGCGAGCATGACCGCTTTGGCCGCGTCGGCGTGCGGATTCACGACTTCGATCACGCGCACTGGCGCGATGACGTCCGTCTCATTCTGCGTGCCGCGAAGCGAGCGCCCGCTTACATCACTCTGCCGAAGATCCGGAACGGGCACGATGCCGCCGAAATGGTCGCGTTCATCGAGGCGACGCGCCGCGAGCTCGGCATCGCGCAACCGGTGCCGGTGCAATTGCTGGTCGAAACACACGGCGCGCTGACGCGCGTGTTCGATCTGGCCGCGCTGCCCGGTGTGGAAGCGCTGAGCTTCGGCTTGATGGATTTCGTCTCCGCGCACGACGGCGCGATTCCCGATACGGCCATGCGCTCGCCCGGCCAGTTCGATCATCCGTTGGTGCGGCGTGCAAAGCTGGAAATTTCCGCCGCCTGCCATGCGTACGGCAAAGTGCCGTCGCACAATGTCAGCACGGAAGTGCGCGACATGAGCGTGGTGGCGAACGACGCCGCGCGCGCCCGCAACGAATTCGGCTACACGCGCATGTGGAGCATCCACCCGGCGCAAATCGAGGCGATCGTGGCCGCGTTCGCACCGCGCGATGAAGAGATCGCCACCGCCACCGAAATCCTGCTGGCCGCGCAGTCCGCCCAATGGGGTCCGACGCGCCATCACGACACGCTGCATGACCGCGCGAGCTATCGCTATTACTGGTCGGTGCTGCGCCGCGCGCAAGCCACTGGCCGCGCCGTCCCGCAAGACGCGGCGCCGCTCTTCACGAAAGTGGGTACTAACGTGCAAACCGCATCATGAACATGGGCGTGCATCCGGCAATCGGCACGGCGGCGCTGAACGGCGGATCTGTACATCGTCCTGCAATCGAAGCACTGAATCATCTAACGCTGCGGGCCAGCCACATCGAACGTGTAGGTCAACCAGAAGCAATGAACAGGCACAAAGGAGATTGCGGGAGATGAGCGAGACAACGCAGACCGCCGGTGCAGCCGGCGGCAACGAACCCAAAAGCGGCTTCAAACCGAAAAAATCCGTCGCCCTGTCGGGCGTGACGGCGGGCAACACGGCCCTTTGTACGGTCGGCAAGACCGGCAACGACCTGCATTACCGCGGCTACGACATTCTCGATATCGCCAGCGCCTGCGAATTCGAAGAGATCGCGTACCTGCTGGTTCACGAAAAGCTGCCGACGCAAGCCGAACTCACCGCGTACAAAACCAAGCTCAAGGCGCTGCGCGGCCTGCCCGCCAACGTCAAGGCCGCCCTCGAATGGATTCCGGCCGCCGCGCATCCGATGGACGTGATGCGCACCGGCGTGTCGGTGCTCGGCACCGTGCTGCCGGAAAAAGACGATCACAACCTGCCGGGCGCGCGCGACATCGCCGACAAGCTGATGGCCTCGCTCGGTTCGATGCTGCTGTACTGGTATCACTACTCGCACAACGGCAAGCGCATCGAGGTGGAAACCGACGACGATTCGATCGGCGGCCACTTCCTGCATCTGCTGCACGGCGTGGAGCCGTCGAGCGCATGGGTCGACGCGATGCACGTGTCGCTGAACCTGTACGCCGAGCATGAATTCAACGCGTCGACCTTCACGGGCCGCGTGATCGCGGGCACGGGATCGGACATCTATTCGGCGATCACCGGTGCGATCGGCGCGCTGCGCGGACCGAAGCACGGCGGCGCGAATGAAGTCGCGTTCGAGATCCAGTCGCGCTACCAGAACGCTGACGAAGCCGAAGCGGACATCCGCCGCCGCGTCGAGAACAAGGAAGTAGTGATCGGCTTCGGCCACCCGGTGTACACGATTTCGGACCCGCGCAACAAGGTCATCAAGGAAGTCGCGAAGACGCTCTCGAAGGAAGCGGGCAACACCAAGCTGTTCAGCATTGCCGAGCGGCTGGAGTCGGTGATGTGGGACGCGAAGAAGATGTTCCCGAATCTGGACTGGTTCAGCGCGGTCTCGTATCACATGATGGGCGTGCCCACCGCCATGTTCACGCCGCTCTTCGTGATCGCGCGTACGGCGGGCTGGAGCGCGCATATCATCGAGCAGCGTATCGACAACAAGATCATCCGTCCGAGCGCGAATTACACCGGGCCCGAGAATTTGAAGTACCTGCCGCTAAATAGGAGAAAATAGCGGTCGCTGTGCGCTTTCAAAGCGCGTGCAGTTCAACCACGCGGTCGCCAGGACCGGTCGCCCGCGGAATGTTTAACTGAAACTAGATAGAAAGGTTTTCTCCATGAAAAAGCTGATGATCGCCGCCGTGATTGGCGCCCTGTCCACGACGATGCTGTCGGTCGCGACTGACGCCGCCGCGCAACCGGCGACCACCACGAAACCGGCTACCAAGGCTGTGCCGAAAAAGCCGCAGCCGAAGCGCCTGATCAAGCGCAAACCGAACCCGGCCAAGGAAGCGAAGGTCGATCCGGTGCCGGAAGGCGCGGAAAAGTGGTCGTGCAACGAAGGTCTGGCGTTCGAACTGAAGGGCGACATGAAGCGTGACCAGATCGTCACGGTTCACTGGGCTAACAAAAATTACAATCTGCCGCGCGAAGCGACCACCACGGGTGCAGACCGCTTCCACGACGCCGCAACCGGTATGGATCTCGTCGTGATCCCGACGAAGGCCATGTTGTTCTCGGACAAGGACAGTTCGCGTCTGGCCGACGAGTGCAAGACGGCAGCCATGATCGAAGGCGCGCCGGCTCCGACGCAATCGAACGCGATCAACAAGACCAGCAACTAATTATCCTCATCAGGAAAACACCCCGATGTCCGCTCCGATTACCAACGTGCGACCCGACCCGGACCAAGTCCTGGTCGATATCGTCGATTACGTGCTGGAGTATCCGATCGACAGCACGCTCGCGCTGGAAACCGCGCGTCACTGCCTGATCGATACGCTCGGCTGCGGACTCGAGGCGCTCACCTACCCGGCCTGCACCAAGCTGATGGGACCGATTGTGCCGGGCACGATCGTCCCCAACGGCGCGAAGGTGCCCGGTACGTCGTTCCAGCTGGATCCGGTTCAGGCCGCCTTCAACATCGGCGCCATGATCCGCTGGCTCGACTTCAACGACACATGGCTGGCCGCCGAATGGGGCCACCCGTCGGACAATCTCGGCGGAATTCTCGCGACGGCCGACTGGCTCTCGCGCGGCGCCATCGCAGCCGGCAAACAGCCGCTGGCGATGAAAGACGTGTTGATCGCCATGATCAAGGCGCACGAAATTCAAGGCTGTATCGCGCTCGAAAACTCCTTCAACAAGGTCGGGCTCGATCATGTGCTGCTGGTGAAACTGGCGTCGACCGCGGTGGTCGGCCAGTTGATCGGTCTCACTCGCGACGAGCTGATCAATGCGGTCTCGCAGGCGTTTGTCGATGGGCATGCGCTGCGCACGTACCGCCACGCGCCGAATACCGGCTCGCGCAAGTCATGGGCTGCGGGCGACGCGACATCGCGCGCAGTGCGCCTCGCGTTGATTGCGAAGACCGGCGAGATGGGCTACCCCTCGGTGCTGACCGCGAAAACATGGGGCTTTTACGACGTGCTCTTCAAGGGCAACGCGTTCAGGTTCCAGCGCCCGTATGGTTCATACGTGATGGAGAACGTGCTGTTCAAGATTTCGTTCCCGGCGGAATTCCACGCGCAAACGGCGGCGGAAGCCGCAATGAACCTGCATGCGCAACTCAACGCAGCCGGCAAGCGTGTAGAGGACATTCGCAAGATCACGATCCGCACGCACGAGGCTGCGATTCGCATCATCGATAAAAAAGGCCCGCTGAACAATCCAGCCGACCGCGATCATTGCATTCAGTACATGATCGCCGTGCCGCTGATCCACGGCCGCCTGACGGCCGCCGATTATGAAGATTCGACCGCACAGGACGCGCGCATCGACGTGCTGCGCGCAAAGATGGAATGTGTCGAAGACCCGCAGTTCACGAAGGATTACCACGATCCCGAGAAGCGTTCGATCGCCAATGCACTGACGATCGAATTCAACGACGGTTCGACATTCGACGAAGTCGTAGTCGAATACCCGATCGGTCATAAACGTCGTCGCGAAGACGGGATTCCGTTGCTGGTCGAGAAGTTCAAGACCAACCTCGCGCGCCGCTTTCCGGTCAAGCAACAGCTGGCGATTCTCGACGTGTCGCTGGACCAGGCAAGGCTCGAAGCCATGCCGGTCAATGAATACGTCGATCTGTACGTCATCTAGTCAAGTCAAGTACCGTAGTTCCGCGATCAAACCAAGGAAAACACCATGGCCCACAACCTCCACAAAACGCTCAAGGAATTCGACAGCGGTTCCGGCAAAGGCAAGTTCTACTCCCTGCCGCAACTCGGCAAGGCACTGGACATCAAGATCGACCGCCTGCCGGTTTCGATCCGAATCGTGCTGGAATCGGTGCTGCGTAACTACGACGGCAAGAAAATCGCCGAAGAACACATCGAGCAACTCGCCAACTGGAAGCCAACTGCTTCGCGCGTCGATGAAATCCCGTTCGTCGTGTCGCGCGTCGTGCTGCAAGACTTTACCGGCGTGCCGCTGCTCGCCGACATCGCTGCCATGCGCGGTGTCGCGAAACACATGGGCAAGGATCCGAAGTCGATCGAACCGCTGGTCCCGGTCGATCTGGTGGTCGATCACTCGGTGCAGATCGACCACTTCCGCGAAAAGAATGCGCTCGACCTGAACATGAAACTGGAATTCCAGCGCAACAACGAGCGCTACCAGTTCATGAAGTGGGGCATGCAGGCATTCGACACGTTCAAGGTCGTGCCGCCGGGCGTCGGTATCGTTCACCAGGTGAACCTGGAATACCTCGCACGCGGCGTGCACAAGAAGGCTGAAGGCGCGGACACGGTGTACTACCCGGATTCGCTGGTCGGCACCGACAGCCACACCACCATGATCAACGGCATCGGCGTGGTGGGCTGGGGCGTGGGCGGTATCGAGGCGGAAGCCGGCATGCTCGGCCAGCCGGTGTACTTCCTGACGCCGGACGTGGTCGGCGTGAACCTGAAGGGCAAGCTGCGCGAAGGCGTGACGGCAACCGACCTGGTGCTGACCATCACCGAACTGCTGCGTAAGGAAAAGGTTGTCGGCAAGTTCGTCGAGTTCTTCGGCGAAGGCACGCGCTCGCTGTCGCTGCCGGACCGCGCTACGATCGGCAACATGGCGCCGGAATACGGCGCGACCATGGGCTTCTTCCCGGTCGACGAAAAGACGATCGACTACTTCAAGGGCACGGGCCGCACGGACGCAGAAATCGCGGCGTTCCAGAACTACTTCAAGGCACAGAACCTGTTCGGCATTCCGAAGGAAGGCGATATCGACTACACCAAGGTCGTCACGCTGGATCTCGGCTCGGTGGCACCGTCGCTGGCAGGCCCGAAGCGCCCGCAGGACCGTATCGAAATCGGCAATGTGAAGGCAACGTTCAGCGACCTGTTCTCGAAGCCGGTTGCGGAAAACGGCTTTGCCAAGAAGGCGGAAGATCTCGAAGCGCAATACACGACGAGCAACGGCGTCGACGTGAAGAACGGCGACGTGCTGATCGCCGCGATCACCTCGTGCACGAACACGTCGAACCCGAGCGTGCTGCTGGCCGCAGGCCTGCTGGCGAAGAAGGCCGTGGAAGCCGGCCTGACGGTCGCTCCGCACATCAAGACGTCGCTCGCGCCGGGATCGCGCATCGTCACAGAATACCTGACGAAGACCGACTTGATGAAGTACCTCGACAAGCTCGGTTTCACGCTGGCCGCTTACGGTTGCACGACCTGTATCGGTAACGCGGGCGATCTGACGCCAGAACTGAACGAAGCGATCACGAAGAACGATATCGTCGCGGCAGCGGTTCTGTCGGGCAACCGTAACTTCGAAGCGCGTATTCACCCGAACATTCGCGCCAACTTCCTGGCCTCGCCGCCGCTGGTCGTCGCTTACGCGATCGCCGGCAACATCACGCGCGACCTGATGACCGAACCGGTCGGTAAGGGCAAGGGCGGTAAGGACATCTACCTGGGCGACATCTGGCCGACCAGCGAAGAAGTCAACGACCTGCTCAAGTTCGCGCTGGATCCGGAAGCGTTCCGCAAGAACTACTCGTCGCTGACCAAGAAGGGCGACCTGTGGAGCAAGATCGAAGGCGAAGAAGGTCAAGTCTACGACTGGCCGAAGTCGACCTACATCGCTGAGCCGCCGTTCTTCGGCAAGGACTTCTCGATGACGCCGGCCGACAGCATCGCTGCCGTGACGAACGCACGCGCACTGGGCATCTTCGGTGACTCGGTCACGACCGACCACATCAGCCCGGCTGGCTCGATCAAGGAAGACTCGCCGGCAGGCAAGTGGCTGAAGGAAAACGGCGTGCAGAAGGCCGACTTCAACAGCTACGGCTCGCGCCGCGGCAACCACGACGTGATGATGCGCGGCACGTTCGCGAACGTTCGGATCAAGAACCTGATGATCCCGACGAAGGCAGACGGCTCGCGCGTGGAAGGCGGCCTGACGATTCATCAGCCGAGCGGCGAACAACTGTCGATCTATGACGCAGCCATGAAGTACATCGACGCCGGCACGCCGACCATCGTGTTTGCGGGCGAAGAGTACGGCACGGGCTCGTCGCGCGACTGGGCAGCGAAGGGTACGCAGTTGCTGGGCGTGAAGGCCGTGGTCGCACGCAGCTTCGAGCGGATCCACCGCTCGAACCTGGTCGGCATGGGCGTTCTGCCGCTACAGTTCAAGGGCTCGGATAGCGTGCAATCGCTCGGTATCACCGGCGAAGAAACGTACGACATCGAAGGCCTCGGCGCAGACTTCAAGCCGCAACAGGAAGTGACGCTAGTGATTCGCGGCAAGGACGGCAAGGAAAAGCGCGTTCAGGTGCTGCTGCGTATCGACACGCCGATCGAAGTCGACTACTACAAGCACGGCGGGATTCTGCCGTTCGTGCTGCGTTCGCTGCTGGCTGCCTGAAGCTGGCGATAACGCAAACAGCACGGCTGTTTTGCAGGGGCTGCGTCCTGTGGAGGGCGCAGCCGACTTTGAAGCCCGACCACTGGTCGGGCTTTTTTTTGGGCTGCTACTGCATGCTGCGGCTCGTGTTGAAGGCGTCAGGGTTGTCAGTGACCCTGCGCTGGGTCATGCGGGCGTTCCAGTCGGTGTCACCCGGCGTGGGCACGCCGGCGTGCGTCGTGATTGCAGCGCGCCGCTGCTGCGCGGCCCAGTCGAATAGTGTTGCGCGCTCGGCTGTTTCGTTCACGGACGAGGAGCGTGCGGTCCATTCGCCCGACTTCGACGGGGAAGGCCGTGTGGCTGCGTTGGTGATGCGGCTCAATGCGAGACGCCCGTCGACGTGGAGTTTGCTCAAACGCGCGATGGAAACCTGGCGATTGGCCTTTGCGGGCCGGCTCGGCGCTGCCTGATCCGCGGACACTCGCGTGGCCCACTGTTTCACGAGGTGTTCGACACGTTGTGACTCTGACGTAGGGACGTTGCCAAACGCCGCCCCCGGCGTCGCATTGGCCGGCGCAGACGCTTTGGAAGCCGCCGGCTTCGGTGTCGAATTAGCCGCCGAAGATCCGCTTTGCGTAACCGTGCCGGTAAATTCAACCGGCGGACGAACCGCCACCCGCCCTATCACAGCCGTGGCCGCCTTGTCGGCGCCGTGCGTCGCACAGGTGGTCAGCAACCAGGCCAGCGCAATGCCGCAGCCCGCGAAGATCGCCGCTCCCAGGACATGATCCGAACGGGTCGAGCGCGGACGTACCCCTCCTATCTCCAGATAATGCCTGGCTTCGGCCAACTGCTCGTCAAAGCGACGCGAATGGTCGCGTTGTTGCGGCAACTTATAGAACAAAAGAAACTTCACGCCCGGTGGGAACGTCCCACGGCGTATCGCCGACGCCTGGGGTTGTACGGCATTCTGAATTGCCCGTTGCGCGTCGGTGCGTGATTTGGGCCGCGGTTCGCGTGGTGCCGCGGCCTGCGCGGGCCCGCGCCGGGAGCCGAAGGGCGGCGGCAACGCATCGAACGGCCGCGCGCTCGGAAGCGCCAGGTCGCCTTCGATCAAGGCCAGTGGTCGGTTCATCGCGAAGGGCTCCGGTATGCGCGAGCTGCTGCTTCAAGTTGCACGACGAGGATTTTCGCTCTCGCCAATAGTGTGTCGACTGAAGTTGCGCCGCGTTTGTGTGGAGATTTACTCGCTCGCCGCAACGCCTCCATCAAGCCGCTCGCACCGACAAGACCCACGGCTCCGCTCAACCTGTGCAGCACACCATGCAGATGATCGTGTTGACCTTCACGGAGCAACCCACTGAGTCGCCCGAGATCCTCATTCATTGCGTCGCGCCAATTGCTGAGAAACGCTTGAAGATCGACCCCCTCTTCAGACAATGCGTCCAGATAATGACTGTCAAAAGGCTCAAAGGAGGCACTCGCGGAAACTTCGCCTGACTGCGTTGCACTGGAAAAAAAGGGCATCTGTACGCTGCCGCGAGCCGTTTTCGCGGAGGGCGCCCATCGTTCGACGCCGAACGGCGCGTTGAAAATTGCTCGAGGGCCTTTCTCGGTTCCGCTCGTGACGGAGAGCTCGCCGCGCATACGCTGCGCCAGTATTCGGCAGAGCGGCAAACAGGCGTCAGCGTCGGCGAGCCATTTCGCCACGTACGGATCCTCTATGGCTGGGTCGAAAAGTGGCGGCAACGCGTCGGGCGCGCACTTTACCACCGCATCGACTACGCTGATAAAAATTCGCTGGGAACCCGAATTCAAAGGCTGCGCCCGCACGATAAGCGAAATCTCTCCCTGCGCGGAGAGTTGGATCGTTCGGTTGAGCAAATGGAAAACCAGCTGGCCTAACCGGGCACCGTCGGCGAGAATCGTTTCAGCCACCGATTGATCGATGCGCGCGCGCAAGCGCAACTCGCGACAACGCGCAAACGGAGTGAGCAGTGCGGCAACACCGTGGATGACTTCACGCAAGTTCGTCACGCTCTCGTCAAGGACGAAAGCGCGAGCCTCCAGCGGCGAGGCGTCCAGCAGATCGCCAAGCGTTTGGCCCCATGTACGCGAAGAAGAACGAGACAGGCCGGCAGTGTTCATAGCCCGCAGAACCTAGTCGATCAAACGGTGCGTAGCCGCGAACTCAATCAGCCCTGCCAACGACGAAAGACCGAGTTTTTCCTGAATACGGCTCTTATACGTGCTGACGGTTTTGTCGCTCAGGGACAGGCGGCCCGCAATATCCCGATTGCTCACACCGCGCGCCAGATGTTGCAACACCTCCACCTCTCGCGCGGACAAGGCGCTCAACCCGCTCGCCGCGGCCACAGCGTCGGCGCTGTCAGCCGGGAAGCAGTCGTAGCCAAACAGAACTGTTTTCAGCGCAGTGACCAGCTCACTGATTTCCCGCCCTTTGCCGACGTAACCATTTGCTCCCGCGCTGCGCGTATAACCGGCCATAATATGTTCCGGCTTGGCAGAAAGAACAAGAATACTTATCTCAGTATTTTTCTCTCGAATTCGGCGGATCAACGATAGTCCGTCGAGTCGCGGCAAGTCGAGGTCGATAATAACCAGATCCGGACTTTCCGCGAGCACCATTACCAGACCCTCTTCGCCGTCGCCACACGTCCCGACCAGCTCAAGCTCCGGGTCAGCATGCAACACGCTGGCTATGGTCCTTCTAATTATCGGGTGATCGTCAATAATCACGATTCTTTTCATTAGCCGCTCCATTTTCTGACACTAAATAACGGGCGCGAAATCGAATCGACACAGCCCAACAAAAATTAAGTCAAATACTATCAATATTGCTGAAACATTTCTTCGAGATAACACAACGATCCTTCCGCAATGTCCGGAGGATTTTTCTTTCGCGGATCACTGGAATTCACTGTGCACGGGCCGCCACCGCAAGCCACGTCGACGTTTGCCAAGCCAAATTTCGCTCGCGGCAACGGAGATGCGATAACGCGGGGTCAAAGAGAGCGCGAACACCGTTCGCGCCCGAGATTAACCCTTGCGAACACTACCGCCCACAAGAACGACCGGGCCATGACAGCCGGGCCATTCTTTATCCTCAATGCTCCTGCCAACCTTGCAGATCGGGTTGATCTTGCTTCCGCTGGGATTGCGGCAGCGACGAGGTCCGGGCACTTGCACGCAAAAAGTCCAGTTCGACGCGACGGTTCGGTCCCAAACAGGCGATCAGCGCCTCGTGGTTGCGGTCGTTACACTGCACCACCGGATCCTCCTTGCCGCGACCGCGTGCCGAGATGGGTGCACTAACACCGCCGCTCTGCAAGTAACGCTTTACAGTCTCAGCACGCTTGGCCGACAGTTGACGGTTATAGCTGTCGCTACCGAGGCGGTCCGTGTAACCATCAATGCGGATGCTCGTCACGTCATCAACCTGCTTGAGGTTGCGGACCAATTCATCGAGCTTGGCTTTACCGGCTGGCAGCATGCCGGCGAGGTCGCCCCGATCGAACCTGAAGGTCGCGTCGGCCTGCAGCGTCATTTTCTGCGGAATCGGCGCAGCTGGCGCGGCGACCGGTGGCGGCGTGCAGGCTTCGAGGGCGGCCGCGACGCCAGGCATTCCCTTTTCGACGCCATCGACCAAACGCTTGCTCTCATCGAAGTCACGCGTCCACGCCTCATGACCGGCGTGAATCAACTCGACTTCAGAACATGCTGTCAGACGTTGCGCTTCCTGGCATTGCGGGAAAAGCGGCGACGTCTTCACCGCCAGAACCTGCTTCCACAAATCTGGCCGGAGTACTGAAGCGGTCCGCAATTCCGGATTGTCCGCGGAAAGACCCTGGCCACTTTCCAGCGCGGTGGTCAGGCTATTGGCCTGGGTCAATGCTTCTTCGACAAAACCCCAGCCGTCGTGACTGGAGCGTTCATCCGCGGCGGCGTTGAGCCAACATTGCGCCTTGTCGCCGAAATAGTTGTTCTTGCGCTCACCCAGTGCATTCAGACGGGTCTGCACGGCGCTCAACATCGCACCGTTCTTGACGCCGCCGTACGTTGCGATCCACTGTGGCGTCACGGCCCCAGCGGCCTGACTCTGCGTCGCGCTGAACCCGTTTTGCAAAACCGTGGGATCCTGAATCTGCAGCCGGTCGCGCGTCGGGGACGACGAACATCCTGCGAGCATCGCGGCAAGCGCGATGGCAATTAACGAATACTTCATGTCTGTTTCTCATGGAAAGAGGGTCGCACGGAAACTTCCCGTGCGACCCAGGCGGCTAACGTTTCGAGCTTCTAATCAAAGCCTTGCGGCCGTTGCTTAGTTGCCGAGGACGATACCGATACCAGCGCGAACGATGGTGCTATTGCCGCCCGAGGTGGACACGCCCAAGTTGTAGTTGATCGTGCCCTTCTCATTCCAGCGGGACACGCCCAGACCAACAGACTGGTAGCCGCGATAGTTGGCAACACCCGCGTTCAACGTGGTACGACCCGGCAGATACGGCGTAACGATATTCAGCGCCGATGCCGAAGCGATACCCTTGGCTGCGTTACGGTCAACGTTGTTGATCGAGTTGTTCATATTGCCCATGGCACTGTTCAACTGATTCAGGTTGACCGCGTCGGTGCCCTGCGTACCGGCTGCGACGTTGGTAATCTGACGCTCCGCACCGGCGGAACCCACCGACACCGAGTTGTCGCGATCCGTCGTCGAGTTCGCACCCAGCGCAACCGCGTTGGCATTCGGAGCCGAAGCGCCGGTGCCCATCGCGACCGAGTTGTTACCCGTCGTCGCCGTGTTCTTGCCGATTGCAACCGATTCGCTACCCGTTGCCGAAGCACCGTTACCGATCGCGATCGAGTCCGAACCGGAGGCGACTGCTGCCGTACCGCCCGAAGCCGGGGTGTTGATGTTGACGTAGGTCGAGCTGCCCGAGCCGCCGCCCGCAATGTTCTTCACCTGACTTTCGAGGCTCGAGAACTGCGAGTAGTTGACCGCGTCTGTCGCGGCCGAACCGGCCGCCACGTTCGTCAACGTCACCGGCGTCGCGGCACCCACGCCACCCAGTGTCACCTTGCCCTTCGATGAGTCGTCGTACGAAACACCGTTCGCGTTGCCGCTTCCGCCGCCGTTCTGCGCGACATACGATTGCATCTGGCCGAAGTTGACCGCGTCGGTCAGATCCGTGCCGATTGCCACGTTCTTCAACTGGGTCGGCGAGCCGCCCGCGTTGAACGTTACCGTTCCCCGGGTCGTGTTGTCGTAGGCGACGAACGAGTTGGTCACGTTGCCCGACGTATCGACGTTCAAACCAGCGGCCTTCAATTGCGCAAGGTTCACTGCCTGATCGTCGCTCGTCGCGGCAGCAACGTTTGCGATCGTCACCGGCGTGGTGGAACCCACACCGCCCAAGGTCAGCTTGTCGTGCGCCGTCGTGTCGTAAATCACGCCGTCCGGATTGCCGCCCGTGGCGATCGCCGCATTGAGAGCGCCAATCGCGGAGTCGACGCCGCTGTACGAATTGCCAGCAACGGTGTACGTAGGCTTCGAAATCTGACCGTTGGAACTCATCGTCGAGCCACCACCCAAGGCGGCTGCCGTGCTGGTCATCGCGCCATACAACTGCGAACCGTTGATCGCGTCCTTGCTGCCCGACGTGATCTGACCCACGGCAATGTTGGTCAACGCAACGGGGATGGAAGACCCGACACCACCCAATGTGACCTTACCCCTGGTCGAATCGTCGTACGCCACGAAGCTGTTCGTCACCACGCCGCTGCTGTTGACGTTCGCGCCCATTGCCTGCAACTGCTGCAGGTTCACCGCATCGGTGCCGTTGGTACCGTTCGCCACGTTGATGATCTGGCGCTCCGAACCGGCCGCACCCACCGACACCGCATTCGCACGGCCAGCCACCGAGTTCGCACCCAGCGCTACCGAGTTGGCCGCAGTCGCGTTAGCCGCACCGCCGATCGCCACCGAGTCCGCGCCGGTTGCCGACGAATCGGCTAGCGTCGAACTGGCGTGGAAGTACTTGATGCCGCCGCCGTTGACAATGTTGTTGACCGTGTTGGTCACGTTGCCCGTGATGTTTGCGACGTTGGCAGCCAGGTTCGCGACGTTTGCATTGGTCTGGTACAACTGGCCACCGTTGACCGCGTCCGTGCTGTTGGCCGTCAAGCCGCCCGCCTTCACGTTCGTGATCGTCGTGCCGCTCGCGCCCTTCAGCGTGATCGACCCCTTGGTCGTGTCGTCGTACGCCACGAAGCTGTTCGTCACCACGCCGCTGCTGTTGATGGTGCCGCCCATTGCCTGCAGCTGCGCCACGTTCACCGCGTCGTTGTTCGCCACGCCGTTGGCCACGTTCGACACCTTCACCACCGGCGCGCCTGTGCCACCCAGCGTCACCGACGTGTGCGCCGACGTGTCATAGACGACAGCGTTAGGCGAGCCGCCGCCGGCAATCGAGTTGATCGCAGCATTCATCTGACCCAGGTTCACTGCGTCGGTATTCGCCGTACCGGCCGCGACGTTGATGATCTGGCTCTGCTGCTTGCTGCTACCCACCGAGACAGCGTTCGCACGGTCAGCAACCGCGTTGTAGCCGATTGCGACGGCATTCGCTGCGCTCACCGACGAGTTCAAACCCAGCGCCATGCTGTTCGTGGCAGACGGATTGAGGAACGCACCGTAGCCGATTGCGATGGAGCCTGCGCTGGTGGCGCTCGCTTCCGTGCCGATCGCCAGCGAGTTGAGTGCCTGGGCTCGCGAGTTGTAGCCGATCGCCAGCGAGTTGGCCGAATTCGCACCGACCGACGCGCTATAACCGATTGCCGTCGAATTCACCGACGCCACGCCGGCGCCCGTACCCACCGCCGTGGAAGCATCGCTGCCGGCGATGGAACCAGCGCCTACAGCCAGCGCGCCGACACCAGTCGCCGCCGCGCCCGGACCGATCGCCATCGCGTTCAGGTCGTTCGAAGCGGACGTGGTCAGACCTGGGGTGATAGTCTGGCTAACGGCAATGTAGTTCGTCACCGGCACCGCACCCAACAGCAGCGACTTCACACCGCTCTGCTGCGTGGTCTGCAGAAGCTTGGATTGAAGCGCGTCAAGCTGGGCCACCGTGGCCGCGTCGGTATCGTTGATACCATTTGCTACGTGCGTGATACGCATTTCCGCACCGCGGGCACCGACCGACACCGTGTTCGGCGCGTCCGTAGAAGCGTTCACGCCAATCGCCGTCGAATTGTCGTATTTCGAAGTCGCGCCTGCACCGATCGCGACCGAATTGACGCCAGTCGCCATTGCATTGCCGCCGATTGCAATGGACTCGCTACCGCTTGCCTGCGCTGCACCGCTCTGCGAAATGATCTTCACGTACTTCAGGTTAGTCGAGAAGTTCGTGTTGATATCGCCGAGCTGGTTATCTACGGCAGCCAGTGCATCGCCAACGTTGTTGTACGTCGAGCCGGTGATCTCATAGGCCGGCGCCGAGATCGTGCCGTCCTTGGCGAGCGCCGCGCCGCCGCCCAGTGCGCCAGCCACGCTGGCGGCCGTCTGGTACAGCTGCGAGCCATTGATGGCATCGCTGCTCGTCGAAGTAACCGCGCCGGCAGCGAGGTTCGTCAGCGTTACGGCGTTCGTCGAACCCGAACCGCCAAACGTCACCTTGCCCTTGCTCGTGTCGTCATACGCCACGAAGCTGTTCGTCACCACGCCGCTGCTGTCGATGTTCGCGCCCATTGCCTGCAACTGCTGCAGGTTCACCGCATCGGTGCCGTTGGTACCGTTCGCCACGTTGATGATCTGGCGCTCCGAACCGGCCGCACCCACCGATACCGCGTTCGCACGGCCAGCCACCGAGTTCGCACCCAGCGCCACCGAGTTGGTCGCAGACGCATTCGCTGCACCGCCGATCGCCACCGAGTTCGTACCGGTTGCCGACGAATCGGCCAGCGTCGATTTCGCGTTGAAATACTTGATGCCGCCACCGCTGGCGATGTTGTTCACCACGTTGGTCAAGTTCGTCAAGTTGCCGGCCACATTCGCCACGTTCGCGTTCGTCTGGTACAGCTGAGCGCCGTTCACCGCGTCCAGGCTGGCCGACGACAACGTTCCTGCCTTCACGTTCGTGATCGTCGTGCCACCCGTGCCCTTCAGCGAGATCTTGCCGAGCGTCGTGTCGTCGTACGCCACGAATGCGTTCGTCACGTTGCCGCTGGTGTCGACGGTCACGCCCATCTGCTTGAGCTGGCCTACGTTCACTGCATCCGCAGTCGCCACGCCGGCGGCCACGTTCGTCAGCGTCACAGCCTTCGTGGAACCCGAGCCGCCAAGGGTGACCTTGCCCTTGCTCGTGTCGTCATACGCCACGAAGCTGTTCGTCACCACGCCG
This sequence comes from Paraburkholderia dioscoreae, assembly GCF_902459535.1. NCBI lineage: Bacteria > Pseudomonadati > Pseudomonadota > Betaproteobacteria > Burkholderiales > Burkholderiaceae > Paraburkholderia > Paraburkholderia dioscoreae. The sequence continues at coordinate 143,986 of NZ_LR699554.1, read as the reverse complement.
CTGCTGTTGATGTTCGCGCCCATTGCCTGCAACTGCTGCAGGTTCACCGCATCGGTGCCGTTGGTACCGTTCGCCACGTTGACGATCTGGCGCTCCGAGCCGGCCGCACCCACCGATACCGCGTTCGCACGGCCAGCCACCGAGTTCGCACCCAGCGCCACCGAGTTGGTCGCCGTTGCGCTCGCCGCGCCGCCGATCGCCACCGAGTTCGTACCGGTTGCCGACGAGTCGGCCAGCGTCGAACTGGCGTGGAAGTACTTGATACCGCCACCGTTCGTGATGTTGTTCACCACGTTGGTCACGTTTGCCACGTTGCCCGCGACGTTTGCCACATTGCCGGCCACGTTCGCCACGTTCGCGTTCGTCTGGTACAGCTGAGCGCCGTTCACCGCGTCCAGGCTGGCCGACGACAACGCCCCTGCCTTCACGTTCGTGATCGTCGTGCCACCCGTGCCCTTCAGCGAGATCTTGCCGAGCGTCGTGTCGTCGTACGCCACGAATGCGTTCGTCACGTTGCCGCTGCTGTCGATCGTGCCGCCCATAGCCGTAAGCTGGGCCATGTTCACCGCATCGCTGTTCGCCACGCCGTTCGCCACGTTCGTCAGCGTCACAGCCTTCGTGGAACCCGAGCCGCCAAGGGTGACCTTGCCCTTGCTCGTGTCGTCATACGCCACGAAGCTGTTCGTCACCACGCCGCTGCTGTCGATGTTCGCGCCCATTGCCTGCAACTGCTGCAGGTTCACCGCATCGGTGCCGTTGGTACCGTTCGCCACGTTGATGATCTGGCGCTCCGAACCGGCCGCACCCACCGACACCGCATTCGCACGGCCAGCCACCGAGTTCGCACCCAGCGCCACCGAGTTGGTCGCCGTTGCGCTCGCCGCGCCGCCGATCGCCACCGAGTTCGTACCGGTTGCCGACGAATCGGCCAGCGTCGATTTCGCGTTGAAATACTTGATGCCGCCACCGCTGGCGATGTTGTTCACCACATTGGTCAAGTTCGTCAAGTTGCCGGCCACGTTCGCCACGTTCGCGTTCGTCTGGTACAGCTGGCTGCCGTTCACCGCGTCCAGGCTGGCCGACGACAACGCTCCTGCCTTCACGTTCGTGATCGTCGTGCCACCCGTGCCCTTCAGCGAAATCTTGCCGAGCGTCGTGTCGTCGTACGCCACGAATGCGTTCGTCACGTTGCCGCTGCTGTCGATCGTGCCGCCCATAGCCGTAAGCTGGGCCATGTTCACCGCATCGCTGTTCGCCACGCCGTTCGCCACGTTCGTCAGCGTCACAGCCTTCGTGGAACCCGAGCCGCCAAGGGTGACCTTGCCCTTGCTCGTGTCGTCATACGCCACGAAGCTGTTCGTCACCACGCCGCTGCTGTTGATGTTCGCACCCATTGCCTGCAACTGCTGCAGGTTCACCGCATCGGTGCCGTTGGTACCGTTCGCCACGTTGATGATCTGGCGCTCCGAGCCGGCCGCACCCACCGATACCGCGTTCGCACGGCCAGCCACCGAGTTCGCACCCAGCGCCACCGAGTTGGTCGCCGTTGCGCTCGCCGCGCCGCCGATCGCCACCGAGTTCGTACCGGTTGCCGACGAGTCGGCCAGCGTCGAACTGGCGTGGAAGTACTTGATACCGCCACCGTTCGTGATGTTGTTCACCACGTTGGTCACGTTTGCCACGTTGCCCGCGACGTTTGCCACATTGCCGGCCACGTTCGCCACGTTCGCGTTCGTCTGGTACAGCTGAGCGCCGTTCACCGCGTCCAGGCTGGCCGACGACAACGCCCCTGCCTTCACGTTCGTGATCGTCGTGCCACCCGTGCCCTTCAGCGAAATCTTGCCGAGCGTCGTGTCGTCGTACGCCACGAAGCTGTTCGTCACCACGCCGCTGGTGCCGATCGTCGCGCCCATGGCCTGGAGCTGCGCCACGTTGACAGCATCACTGTTCGCCACGCCGTTAGCCACGTTCGACAGCGTTACCGCGCTCGTCGCACTCGTGCCACCCAGCGTCACCTTGGTTCGAGCCGACGTGTCGTATTGCACGCCATTGGCCGTACCACCCGAAACTGCCGCGGTGATCGCCGAACCGACGTCGGTGTAGGTCTGACCGCCAATCGCGAAACTCGGCTTCTTGATCGTGCCGTCCGGGTTCACAGCCGCGCCGCCGCCGATGATCGAAGTCACGCTCGACAACTGGTTCACGTTCACTGCGTCGGTGCCGTTCGTACCGGCCGCCACGTAGGTAATCTGGCTCTGCTTGCTCGAGCTACCCACCGACACGGCGTTGGCACGATCGGCAATCGAGTTGTAGCCGATCGCGACGCCATTCACGGCGCTGACCGATGCATTCAAGCCCAGTGCCATGCCATTTGTAGCAGACGGGTTGACGAAGGAGTTGTAACCAACCGCAACCGAGCCGGCACTCGTGCCGCTAGCAAAGGAGCCTAGCGCCATCGAGTTGGTTGCCTGAGCGCGCGAGTTGTAACCGATCGCCAGCGAGTTCGCCGAATTGGCACCGATTGTTGCGCTATAGCCGATTGCAGTCGAGTTGACCGACGCCACGCCCGCGCCCGTGCCAACCGCCGTGGAAGCGTCGCTACCGGCGATAGAGCCCGACCCTACAGCCAGCGCGCCAACGCCCGTCGCGGCCGCTACCGGACCAATCGCCATGGCGTTCAGGTCGGACGAAGCGGATGTGTTACCGCCTCCAGTCACATTCGAGCTGACTGCGATGTAGTTCGTCACCGGCACCGCAGCGCCGAGCAGCAACGACTTCACGCCGCCGCTTTGCTGCGTGGTCTGCAGAAGTTTGGATTGGAGCGCATCGAGCTGGGCCACCGTGGCTGCGTCGGTGTCGTTGATACCGTTTGCTACGTGCGTGATGCGCATTTCCGCGCCGCGAGCGCCAACGGACACCGTGTTGTCTGCATCCGTGATGGCGTTCACGCCGATCGCCGTCGAATTGCTGTACTTCGCGGTCGCGCCTGCGCCGATCGCCAGCGAGTTGGTGCCAGTCGCCATTGCATTGCCGCCGATAGCAACGGATTCGCTACCGCTTGCCGACGCAGAAGCCGCCGATGAAACCACCTTGACGTATTTCGCCGCGCCGACCAGATCGCCGGCAGCCGTGTTGAGCGCGTTCAGCGCGTCGCCCACATTGCCGTATGTCGAGCCGCTGATCGTGAAGCCCGGCGACGAGACCGTGCCGTCCTTGTTGACCGTCGAGCCGGCGCCCAGTGCAGCAGCCACGCTGTTGGACACGTTATACAACTGACCGCCGTTCACTGCGTCGGAGCTGCCCGACACGATCTGGCCGGCCGCCACATTCGTCAACACAACCGGGGCCGAAGCCGCGGCGCCACCCAGCGTAAGGATCTTGTGCGAAGACGAATCATAAACAACCGCGTCGGGCGAACCGCCCATCGACGCATTGGCGATTGCCGTGTTCATCTGCGCCACGTTCACCGCGTCGGTGTTTTGCGTGCCCGCCGCCACGTTGATGATCTGCCGTTCAGAACCGGATGCGCCCACGGACACTGTGTTCGCACGGTCGGCCAACGAGTTGGCACCCAGCGCCACCGAATTGTCTGCCGTCGCGATCGCTGAGCCACCGATCGCCACCGCATCCGTACCGACCGCCGACGAGTCGGGAAGCGACGAATTCGTATGGAAGTACTTGGCGCCACGGTTATACAGATTCACCACAATGTCACCGACATTGCTTGCCAACGCGCTAACGTTCTGGTTCGTCGCATACAACTGCGCGCCGTTCACCGCGTCTGTGCTCGAGGTCGACGAGATATCGCCTGGCGCCACGTTGGTGAGCTTGACCGTCGCCGTGTGGTCCGTGCCGCCGAACGTGACTTTGTCGCGAGCCGACGTGTCGTAGGTCACTACGAGCGGTGAACCCGCAATACCGTTGTTGACGATGTTGTTGACGACGTTCGTCACATTGGCAAGATTGCCTGAAATGTTCGCAACGTTATTGACGACGTTCGTCACGTTCTGGTTCGTCTGGTACAACTGCGAACCATTCACTGCGTCCGTGCTCCAGACGGACGAGATATCGCCAGCCGTCAGGTTCGTGATTCTGGTGCCGCTTGCTCCCTTGAGCGTGATCAGGGTCGACGCAGAAGTGTCGTACGTCACGGCATTGGGCGTGGGACTGCCGCCACCGCCGCTGACGCTCGCGATCGCGGCATTCAACTGGTTGACGTTGACCGCGTCCGTTCCGGCTGCACCTGCGGTCACGTTGACGAGCTGTCTCGTGTACTGCGAATTGCCATCCGCGGACAGGTATCCCACCGACACAGCGTCATTGCGGCTGGCGACCGAGCCAGCGCCCAGCGCAACTGAATTGGTGCCGATGGCAGAAGTGTTCGCACCATACGCACTGGAATTTTTGCCGATCGCGAGCGACGACGGCCCGGAAGCAACCGAGCTGGTTCCGACTGCCCGCGCGTCCGTAGACGCGTCGTTCGACGGCGAGTTCGCCTTGAAGTAACGCGTGTACTGATAGACCTGAGCGCCGTTCACCGCGTCCGTGCTCGCCGACGATACGTCGCCGGGCGCCAGCGCGCTAATCTTGTTGCCGCTCATGTTGACATCGTTGATCATGTAGATGCCGGTCGCGGCCGCGAGCTCGAGGTGGCCGTCCTGATAGCCGGTTACACGGGCGGTGATTTCACCACTGTTGAAACCCCATGCACCATTGGTGGCGGCCGCGTTGTTCAACGAGAACGCCATCCCTTCACCGCTAGTATCCGCGCCATTTGCGGCGCAGTTCATCAATCCGACGGCGCTCGACAACGGCCCCCACGAAGACCCGATGCCCCCCACGCCGGCAGGACACAGTTCGAGGCCACCGTTTCCTGTGACCGCCTGGGCGGCCGCCGTACCCGGCAGCATCGCCACGCCGATTGCCATGGCAATCGGCATAAACGCGGTTTTCAACGGGGCTGCCTGACGGCTCGCCACGTCACTACCCGACGAGATCGTGCAAGACGACGCGGAGCCCGAACCGCTATGTACCTTGGCAGTCTCGGGTGCAGCCACCCACGTTCCTGAAGCGTCGTTCCAGACGCTGATATAAGACTTATTCATAGATTTCCCAATATGACTAACGGGCCAGCCCCGCTCTTTCATGCGGTGCAAATCTAACCGTCAGCCCTATCCCTAAAAATCAGAGCACACGAAATGCGCGTAGGAATTTTCCGAATTAACACAAGATAAGTCATAGCCCGTCTAATTACCGCAGCCAGCTTGAATCTGCACTCTCTGCGCTGCGTGAAAGCCGAGCCATTTCGCGGTATTTCTGTGGTGCCGCCGCGACAAAACAGGCGGCTATAAAGAGTTGCGTTTTCGGGTGAGCGCACCTGATATGCGTGCTCAAATCCGCCTCCTGAGGCGCGGCATCGTATGCGGAATTGCACTATCGATCCTCAGAAACTTCGCAACCCTAATAAGTCCACAGATTCTTATACTGCGCCCGACACCATTGCCCGTGGGTTTTGAACGGTGGGTTCCATTTTTCATTTCTGTTCAAGACACGAGAGGTCGCAAAGTCGTGTCCAGGCATTACCAAATCGTCCACTTAACTTTTTTTCAAAATAGAGACTATGAAAATTTCTCAAATCTGTCGCAAAAATAAGCAACTCGGTCAAGGCATGACGGAATACATCATCATCGTGGCCCTGATCGCCGTGTCGGCAATCGGCGTGTATTCGCTGTTCGGTCAAACGCTGCGTAACCAGACCTCCGGTCTCGCGATCGAAATGTCCGGCAAGGACGCCAAGAGCAACATCTCAACAGCGCAGGACAACGCGAACATGGCGACCAGCAACGCGAACCACACGAAGAACATGGGTACGTATAACGACAGCAACAACACGGGCAACTAATCTCTTCAGATTAGCGATATCCATGATGAAACGCTCTGCCCGCAAGGGCAGGGCCAGGGTCGCCGGCGCTAGCGGGCAGGCGCTGGTCCCTGCACTGATTTTTCTTCTGGCCGGCTGTATCGGTCTCTATGTGGCATTCAACTCGTTCCAGATGACGAGCGCCAGGATCAAACTTCAGAACACTGCAGACGCGGCCGCTTATAGCGCCGCCGTGCTGCAGGCGCGCGACTACAACTTCTCCGCGTACACCAACCGGGCAATGATCGCCAACCAGGTCACCGCTGCACAAGTGGTCGCACTGAAGTCGTGGATCGACGAACTCGACGCCACCTACTCGCTATCGGAACTCGACAACGCGGTCGATTTGCTGGCGGATCATCCGGCTCAATGGAGCACGCCCAAACAGCTCGGCAAAACCGACATCGCACCGGTACGCGCGGCACTGGACGCACTGCTGCCCACCGTGGGCCGTAATATCGGCGCGCTCAACCGGGCATTGAGCGTTGCGCAGGCGAACTACCACGCGGCGGTCGTAACTACCGTACCCGACACTGCGGATGCGGTGGCGCAACTCAATCAGCCCGACACGCACGTTACAAGCGGATATTTCAACAGTTCACGCAATGCGTCCCAGCTCGCGGCGTGGACCTCCTATACGGCCACGGTCATTCCCGCAGGTACGCTCGGCCCCGACGAATTCGCCGACGTGGTGACGGCCCCGACCACCCTCGACGGCTTCGTCAAGAACCGCGACTCCAATCGCAGCGTCGCGCCCAATTTCCAGCAATTGACCGACACGGCAATCGGCATATGCGGCAGTGCGAATAGCTCGTTTACCGTCAACGTGACGCATGCCGGCGGCACCCAACTACGCAGCGACAAATCCGGCTGGCAATCCATCGACGCGAGTACCGCGCAGCTTAACGTGAGTTGTATCGGCACCATGGGCGACGTCGCCGGCTCAGGCGGCAGCGCGAACGGCGACATCACCAGTTTCATGACCAACCCGCCCTTTGCCGCGTGGCAAGACTGGCAAGGCTATGGCGGTTATTTCAATTTCGGTTATCAGGGCAGTCTGACGCCGGGATGGCAAGTGCCGGAAGCGATGGCGGAGCAATTTCGCAATGGCCCCGGCCCCTCGCTCGACCCAACCAACGGCGGCCTGCTGCCGTATCAGGAAGTGAACGGCGCAACCCTTGCCAGCGAGGCGCCGCGCATCACCGTCGAAGTCACGCGCAATAGCAACACGCTGGTGAAAACCATCGGCCTGCAAGGCGGCGGCCGGATGGAAGTTGCCGACAATGCGGCCGGCGGCGCAATGCGCGCATTGTCCAGCGCCAATGCCTATTTTGCGCGGCCCGATGAAACCTCCGTTGGCGGCTCGCTCATGGGCGGCTTGCTGAACAGCAGTCAATGGGCGCGCGCGGATCATGCCACCGAATATCCGAGCCTCTTCAGTCCTTACTGGCAAGCGAGGCTTGCACCGGTCAGCGCCAGTGAGCGCGCTGCCGCACAGGCGAGCCAGATGTCCGCCGCAACGCAGGTCCAGACACCATGAAGCGAATCGATATGAGAACCACGGCGCAGTCCGGTCAGGCTATGGTTGAGTTCCTCATTTCCATGACCATGGTCATGAGCGTACTGTTGCTCGCCATCGTGATGCTCGGCAAGTTCAACGACATCCGCAACCGGACCCTGATGGCTTCGCGTTACCTCGCATGGGAACGCACCGTGTGGTCGGATGGCGACGCCACGAAAAATCTCGCGAGCGATCCGGGCACCACGGAAGGCTGGTCAAGCACGTACGGCGGCGCCGCGCTGACGGCAAGCAAGCTGGATACCGAACTCAAGGGCGAACTCATGCAGCGCCTGATGGCGAATGACGGTTCGCCCATTTCGAGCACCGATCTCAAACAGAATGAACTGCCCGCTTCCCGGCCGGCCATGTGGAACGACTATGGCGGTAATCCCTTGCTCGCCTCGTCGTCCGATATCGCGGTCAGCACCGGCGTGGCCGCCGATCCCGCGAGCAGCCTGAACGGCACGGCCCTCTCCCAGTGGGCCGTACCCACTGCAACCGGCGGCCGGTATCTCGCCCACCTGAGCTTGCCGACGAGCACGATGCGATCCGGCACGCTCAGCATTTCCGTCGGCGGGAACAGCGACGTGCTCAAGCGGCTCTGGCCGAAAGACGATCCTCTGCCGGCGTTCGGCGGCCTTACGTTCTCCGACACCAATGTGTTGATGACCAACAGTTGGGTGCCGGACGGCTCCGCCAGCAACAAGGCTCTGTTCAGTCAGGCAGTGCCGGCCGCGAATGCCGTACTCGTTCCATCAAGCGGCTACCAAAGTTTGCAGAAGTACGCGCCGGAGATCACGTCGCTCCAGTTTGGCCGCATTCAGCAAGACGTCGTACCTGCAAACCGTCTGAAACAATGAAATATGCCTATCACCTGGCGCGCGGCGCGTGTTTCGGCAGCGCGCTGCTTTTTGCCGGCAACGCCTCGGCAGCCAATGCATGCAACAAAACACCCGTGCAGCCGCAAAGCATCCAGGCTATCGGGCGCGACATGATCGTGAACGGCGTGCCCACGTCGGTGGTGGGCATGCAGTTCCCCGGAACGACGGAAGACGTATCCAGGGCGTTTCGTGATTTCTGGATTCGCGAAGACGTCCCGGCGAAAGGCCGGACCAGTTCCTCCGGACTGCTGCTCAGCGCGCTGGACGATCACTGCCTGTACATACTCAGTATCCCGCCCCAGCCCGAGGGCGATCACACGCGTGGGCTCATGAGCGTGGTCCGCATCGGCAGCGATCAGGCCGACCACCGGATTCCCGATTCCGCCATTCCACTGCCTGAGGAAAGCGCGATCCTCTCGGACGTCGAAAGCCACGATCCCGGCCAGACGGGCCGTACCTGGCTCCTCGACATGCCGGGGAAGCCGCAATGGAATGCACAGCGATATCGCAACAGTCTCGCCGCGCAAGGTTGGGTGAACGTCGGCCGCCAACCGGATTATCAGTCCACCGGCAACCGCGCCGCGCAAGGAACCGCATTCGCCATGCAACACGGCGCGGACAGTGTGGATGCCAGTTTTTCGGATCGCGGCGGCAGGACGGCCGCAGTCGTCAATGCAATCAGGAATCGTTGAAATGTCAAAAGCAGAACCTCTTTCTTCCTTTGCGGCGCGACGCAGCCGGCAGCGCGGCCAGGCCTACGCAGAGTATCTCGTGGTCACGACTGTTCTCGCCGGTGCGTTAGTCGTGGCGGATAGCGACGCCATAGCGCCGTTCGCCGCGCTCCTCTCGAGCTTCAAGTCGTTCTTCAGCGCCTACAGCTTCACCCTTTCGCTTCCCTGACCCGCAACGGTCAATCTGTCATGCTTAAGAAAATAAAATTCCGCTCGCTACTCGCGAATTCATGGGTACTGCTGTTCCTCGCCGTACTGGTTGCAGGTGGCCTGACATTCCTCCTCTACAAGTATCTCAACGATCGCGAGAAGAAGCTCAAGGCAGACCTGGACGCGCATCGCGTGCGCGCGGGCGTGACGGTCGTCGTGCCCGCACAGGACGCTCCTGTCGGCACACCCCTGTCCAGCGGCAACTTCGTCGCCCGCGAGATTGCAGGCGATCTGGTCTACGACGACATGATCCGCGCGGACGGCTTCGAACAATATCGCTCGTCACATCTCGTGAAACCGGTGCGCCGCGGCCTGCCTCTGCGCGCCGGCGACATCGACGCGCTACGTGGCCGCGACTTTTCGGACATCCTGCGGCCCGGCACGCGAGCGCTCACCGTGGAAATCGACACGGTCAACTCCACGGCCCTGCTGCTCCGTCCGGGTAATCGCGTCGACGTGTATTGGGTCGGCAAGGTGTTCCATGAGAACCGCACCTCCGACGAAAAGAAAGTAGCGCAACTGGTCATGCCGAACGTGCTGGTTCTCGCTACCGGCGAGGACATGCGCCCGCGCGATGCGGGCGAGGCCGCCCAGCAGGATCAGGCCAATGCCAACAGCAGCGCCATGAGCCGGCAGACAGGCATGGGCTACACCACCGTCACGCTGGAAGTTCCGGTGGACGACGTCGCGCGCATCGCCCTGGCACAGAAGATCGGCGGTCTGCGGCTGATCTTGCGCAACTCTGAAGACAAAGGGGCAGACGGCCCGTCCCTGGCTCAGGAAAGCGACGTGTTCATCGACCCGGCTCGCGGTCATGTCACCAGCGGCACCGGCCCTGCGCCCCAAACTGTCGAAGTGATTTCGGGCGGCGGCGCAAATAACACCAACGTCCTCATCTCTCAAGGCCCGTCGAGCGCGCCGGCCCAGGAACCGCAGGCGCCCGCTCCCGCCCCCACAGACGCGGCTCAATCGGCGTCTGCTTTGCCGCAGCGTCAACCGAGCCTGTATGAGCAGGCCAACGCCATCGCCCAACAACTGCAGAAGGCCGCTGCGCCCAGCACGTCGAAGCAGAACTAAAGTACTGAGCCCAGGTTTCACACCATGAAAGTCAAAAACAATGCGGCGCCATTGCGTCGCCGGATCCTGCCGTCTGTCCTCGTCGGCATGTTGTTGTGCGAGGCCGTGCCGGCAGCGCTCGCTCAAGCCGCAGCCACGGACAGCCTGTCAGCGGGCACCCGTGTGCTCGAAATGTTCCGTGGCGAAGTCCGCATCCTGCACATTCCCGGCACGATCAAGCGCATCGCCATCGGCAACGGCAAGCTGCTCACGGCGAATGTGGTCGACGGCAGCCTGATGCTGCTCGGCGAACAGGACGGCATCACGTCGCTCGTGGTGTGGAACGACAAGGGCATCGCGCTGCAAACCACGGTGCGCATCGCCAAAGCGGAAGTCAATGCTTCGCTGGAACAGTTGCGGGCCGTCCTCAAGTCTGTCGCGGGGCTGCGCATCGACGCAATTGGTTCGAGTATCGTGCTGTCCGGTGTCATCCACCGCGACATGGCGGGCATCGTGAAGGCGGCTACGCAAGACATGAAGAATGTGGTGGACACCACCACGGTCGACGAAGGTGACGCGCTGCGCAAGACCGTCCACTTCAAGGTGCAGATCATGGAAGTCACACGCACCGGCCAGCGCAATCTCGGCATTGCCTGGGACAGCGCCTTCAAGGGTCCGCAGATCGGCGGCGCTGCAAGCGTCGCCACGGGCGCGGCCAAAGCCGTCACGGCGGGCACGAGTTACTTTCTCGCCGGCATTGCTTCGAACATCACCTCGCAAATCAACTTCGCGGTGGAGAACGGCGACGCGTATGTGCTCGCCGCGCCCGAACTCAATACGAAGAGCGGGGGCACCGCAAGCTTTCTGGCGGGTGGCCAGGTGCCGATTCCGCAATCGGGTGCGCTCGGCACGACCAGCATCGAATACAAGGACTACGGCATCAAGCTGAGCATCGTTCCGGTTGTCGACGCGAACAACATCATCTCCGCGCATCTGACCACGGAAATCAGTCAGATCGATCCATCGGTGACGTACGCAGGCATGCCAGGCTTCCTGACCCGCAACACCAGTTCGGACATCTCCATGCGAGCCGGCGAGACGCTGGCCATTTCCGGGCTGGTCAGCGCGGATGCGGCCAACGGTTCCAACGGCATGCCGTTTCTCAGCCAGGTGCCGATCATCGGACAGTTGTTCCGCTCGGACAGCTTCCGTGCGAAGAAAAGCGATCTCGTGATTTTCGTGACACCGGTCATTTCGGATCCTGAACTTTCGCCCAATACGGATTTGCTCGCACGCGCCGACAAGCTCGATGAGAACTTCCGCAAAGAGTATGGCAACACCGACCCTCTTGTTGCAGACGAGGACAAGGCGAAGCACGTCACCACGCCGCGTCAGCCGATCCTGACGACGCCTGCGCTTCTTCCCGCTCCTATCCGCAGCACGCCACAAGTGCAGGCGGTGCCGCAGGTGAGCGCATCGGTTGCGGCTAGCGCTGAAAGCCCGGCACAGGTTCCACTTCCGCTGTCACCTCAAACGCCAGCGCGTGTTCCGTCTCAGATCCCGGCCCACGCAACGGCACAAATCTCCGCTCAAGCCCCTGCCCCGACACAGGCCGCCGACACGCCGGCTCAAGTGCCGTCACCACGGCCGCCGCAGCCGCCTGCCAGCACGCCGCCGGCAGGCGTCGCCGAGGCGCTGCGCATGCTGACCGACACCCAGCATGCGCAAGCCGCGCCGGCGCGCGACGCAATGCAACCCGCTTCGAACGGCAAGGTGCCGCAGCAGCAAATCGGCGTGCTCGGCACGTCGAACAACTGAACGGACTTCGGAGAAGCACCATGCTCAATCTTCAGGTACACGCGCGCAATGCGCCCGTTCGCGCGCTTCAGGTCGAACAGGGCTGTACGATCGGCAAAGACGCGAGCTGCGACGTGATCGTCAAGGGGCTGCTGATCGGCAAGCTACAGGCGCGCATTGTCAGGGAACACAACGCCTATTACATCGAAGACCAGGGCGGCATCGCGGCCACGCTCGTCAACGGTTCGCCGATCACCCGTTATGGCCCGTTGACCGAGGCGGACCAGATTGAAATCGGCGTGACGACGATCAGGATCGTTCGTGCCGCGGCCGCGATCCAGCCGGCGCATCAAGCCGTTCAGCATGGGCAACAGTTCGCTCAGCCGTCGCTTGTAGCCGCTCACGGCGGCCACGAAGCACTGCCAGACCGGCCACCGCTGCAAGCTCAGGCGTCGGCGCAAATCGAGCCCTCGTTTGCCGTTGCGGCTCAGGTGCCGTCATCGTCCGAGCCATCCTATCCGCACGCCGTCGCGCCCGATGCAGCGTCCGCCGACCAATACACGCCTGTACGGCGAGAGAGCATGGCCACGCCGGATCAGCGCGCGGCCGAAGCCCCGCTGCGCATACAAGCCGCTCAGGTGAAGAAAACCGCCGCCGCGGCGCTGCCTGTTGCGCCAATCAACAGCCCGCTCGGTATCGAACTGCGCAAACAGGCGCACATGAAAGTGATCTCGGCACTCGATCTGCGTCGTCTGAATGTTGCGCGCATGGAGGAAGACGAACTCCGTAAGACTGTCGGCGCCGCGCTCGACGACATTCTGAATCATGACGTCAGCTTCCAGACCGCCGACATTCCGCTTAGCGCCCTGAAAAAAAGCGTGTTCGATGAAATCATCGGACTCGGACCGCTCGAAGAGTTGATCGCGGATCCGACGGTGTCGGAAATCATGGTCAATTGCCACAACGAGATTTTCATCGAGCAAAACGGACAGCTCACCCGTTCGCCCGTGATCTTCACCGACGACCGTGCGGTGCTCGGTGCCATTGAACGAATCGTTGCGCCTATCGGCCGCCGTATCGACGAAAGCTCGCCTATGGTCGACGCCCGTCTGTCCGACGGCTCGCGGGTGAACGCCGTGATTCCCCCACTCGCGTTGAAAGGCCCCAGCATCACGATCCGGAAGTTCTCCAGGCAGAAACTGGGCGGGGAAGACCTGATCAGGTTCGGCTCGATGTCGGCCGACATGCTGGAGTTCCTGCACACGGCAGTCAAGGAAGGGGCCAACATCGTCATTTCAGGAGGTACAGGCTCGGGCAAGACCACCTTGCTGAACGTGCTGTCGAGCTACATTCCCGACGACGAGCGCATCGTCACCGTAGAAGACGCCGCGGAACTTCAACTGTCGCAGCCGAACCTCGTCTCGCTCGAAGCGCGCCCCGCGAACATGGAGGGCAAAGGCGCCATCCACATACGCGACCTGGTAAAGAACTGCCTGCGGATGCGGCCGGACCGGATCGTGATCGGCGAATGCCGCGGCGGCGAAGCGCTAGACATGCTGCAGGCCATGAACACGGGCCACGACGGTTCGCTCACCACCGCGCACGCCAACACGCCGCGCGACTGTATCGCGCGCCTCGAAGTGATGACGCTCATGGCGGGCCTCGATCTTCCGGTGCAGGCCATTCGCGAACAGATCTGCTCCGCTGTCGACATCATCGTGCAGCAGTCGCGTTTTTCCTGCGGCTCGCGCCGCGTCACGCACGTCACCGAAGTGAGCGGCATGGAATCGGGCGTGATCACGCTGCAAGACGTTTTCGTCTTCAAGGAAGAAGGCTTCAGCGAGCACGGCAAGATTCAGGGCAAGTTCGTCCCCACGGCATATGTGCCCGATTTCTATCAGGAGTTGATTCGCCGGCGCATCCCGGTGAATACCGACATCTTCACGCGCGTCGAATGAGAGAGGCCGGTCATGAGTCTTCCCATCATTCTTGCGCTGGCGTTCCTCGGCAGCCTGTTCCTGATCTTTCTGCTCTCGCGCATGGGCACGTCCACGCTCAGGGCCGGCTCGCGCCAGATGGCGGGCGAAATCGAGTCATCGCTCGCCGACGCCTTCGTGTTCGTCAACCGCCAGAAGGCCGCGGCGTGGAGCATGGTCGTCATGGTCGGCTTGCCGGTCATTGTCTTTCTGCTCAGCCACAGCATTCTGTTCGCGCTGGCAGCGGTGCCGATCGCCATGATGCTGCCAAAGAAGTACCTCAAGCGCATGCGCAAGAAACGCATCGAAGCGCTAGAGAAACAGCTGCCGGACGCGTTGCTGATGATGTCCGGCGCGCTGCGCGCCGGCGCGAGCTTTCCCTCCGCGCTCGAAGCCGTCGTCCACGAGACGACGCCGCCCATTTCACAGGAATTCGACCTGTTGATGCGGGAAATCCGTCTCGGCATCGATCTCGACATCGCCATGCGCAACGTCGAAAAACGCATTCCGATCCCCGACTTGCTGATGATGACCGCGGCCGTCACGATCGCGCGTGAAGTGGGCGGCAATCTGGCCGAAGCGCTGGAGTCCGTTGCGCGCACCTTGCGCGAAAAGCTGCAGATGGAAGGCAAGATCAGGGCGTTGACATCGCAAGGCCGCATGCAGGGCATCGTAATGACCTGTCTGCCGCTCTTTCTGATGCTGGTGCTCCGGTTCATGGAACCCAAGGCGATGGCGCCGCTCTTCAACGAGCCGGTCGGCTGGGCCACGTTGGCGGTCATCGGCGTAATGGAGTTCCTAGGCTACGTCTGGATTACCAAGATCACCAACATCGACGTGTGAACTATGCTGCTATTCATTGCTTTTGTGGTCAGCTTCGGCGTGATCGCATTTATCGCCGTCGGCTACAGGTCGCTCAACGGCCTGGCCGGTGCAGTGCCCGAGGAGGATCGCCTTTTCCTCGACCCTTTGCCGAAGTCGCTCCGGCCGCTGTGGCCGCTCGTCAATTTCGTGGTTCACCATTTCGGCAACTCGTTTAGCGCGAAGCTGGTGGAAAAAACCGATCTGCAATTGCGACTCACCTCGCTCACGTTCCTGATGAACGCGCGTCAGTTCATCGCGTTGTCCATCATCGCTTCGGTTCTGGCATCGCTCGTCGTGTTGGTGCTCATGCTGGCACTCGGCATGTTTTCGGTGCTGGTGCTGATTCTTGTCGCAGCACTCGGCTATATTTATCCGCGCATCTGGACACGCGATGTGCGCCGCCGTCGCGTCGGCCAGATTCTCAGACATCTGCCGATCTATCTCGACTTTCTGACGCTCGCTGTCGAAGCCGGCTTGAATATCAACGGTGCGATTCAGAAGTCCGTTGAAAAAGGCCCGGAGGGTCCGTTGCGCCGGGAGCTCGAACACGTGCTGCGCGATCTCAAGTCCGGCCTGAACCGCACGGAAGCACTGCGCCGCCTCGACGACCGTTTGCGCATCAAGGAAGTCACGAATCTGGTGGGCACCGTCGTGCAGGCAGAACGAATGGGTTCAGGACTGGCGAAGTCGTTGCGCTTCCAGTCCGAACAGCGCCGCTCGGAACGTTTCCAGAGGGCCGAGAAGCAGGCGATGGAAGCACCGGTGAAACTCGTGTTCCCGCTTCTGATGTTCATCTTCCCAATTACCTTTATCGTGCTGGGATTTCCAATCGTGATGAAGTTCGTTCAGGAGGGTTTGCTGTGAAGTCAGCACGCCTTCACGTTCGCGGACACGACATCGGCGTGGAAGTGTCGATCACCGGGACCGCGCGGGAGCGCATGCGTGGCCTGCTCGGCCGCGCCGCGCTGGCGTACGGCGAAGCACTGCTGCTCGATCGCTGCGGGTCGGTCCACACATTCGGCATGCGCTTTGCCATCGACGTGCTGTTTCTCGACCGGCACCAACGCGTCGTCGCGATCCATCACGACGTGCCCAAAGGGCGCATGTTGTTCAGCCTGCGCGCAACCCACACCCTGGAGATGCCGGCCCATTCGGCGCGCCGGTATGAACTGGCTATCGGCGACTCCCTTGTTTTCGAGGCGACCTCGTGAACCCTCCACATTTGAAATCGCGGCGGATTGCGAGCCGCCGCACGAGACTGACCGGCAACGCACGCAAAAGCATGCAGTCCGGACAGTCGATGACAGAGTTCATCATCGTCGCGCCTGTGCTGCTGTTCGTCTGTTTTGGCATCCTGCAGTTCGTGTTGCTCTATCAGGCGAAATCGACGCTTGATGCGGCCGTTCTGGAGGCCGCGCGCGAAGGCGCAGTCAACCACGGCTCGATGCAGTCTATGCGCAGCGGCCTCGCACGCGGACTTGCGCCCATTTACGCGCATCAGGCAAACGCCGAGGGCGTCGCTGCGGCACTCGCGAGCGGGCAGACAGACGCCGCCAATTTCAGCAGCATCACTGTCCTCAACCCCACCCCGGCGGCCATTCAGGACTATTCGCGACCCCGCTACTATGCGGACCAGGCGGCGACCTATTCGGAGATACCCAACGATTCGCTGATGTATCGCGATCCCTCCGTGCCACCGGGCGCAACGTCGCACATGAACATCCAGGACGCCAATCTGCTGAAAATTCACGTGCACTATTGCTACAACATGTATGTGCCTCTAGTGAATAAAGTGATCTATTACGCCGCCAACGTGATCGGCACTATCGGTGCAGGGGGCATTCTGACTCGCGAGCCGGCCAACGTGAATCAGGATCCGTACGGCGATCCTCAAAACGGTGACTACCTCTGCAGGGTCAAACTCGCGGACGGCATCGCGACCGGCCGGTGGCCGATCTCACTGGATTCGGAGGCGATGGTGCGTATGCAGTCGCCGCTCAGGGCATCCGCCTTGAACGACTCGCCGAACCCCACAGGCAACTGATGCTGCATCGCGTCAAAGACAAGGTGTCTGTGCCGCGAAGCGCTGCGGCAAAGCGGTGTCGCCGAACGCTGCTGCGCGGCGTCCTGAGCGCCGCAATTGCCTGCGTGCCGCTCGGTGCTCGTGCCGTCGACGTCGCCAGCGCGCGCGAACGCCATTCGTCGGGCGTGGTTATGATGATTGGAGGAATGACAAGCGATGGCGATACCGGCATGCTGCCGGCGCGTGCGGTGTCGGTGGCGCCCCTTGCGGCGGCCGGCGACGCCGGCCGGCAGTCTGTCGTAATCCAGCCAGGCAGTCCGGCATTGAACGGCGCGATACGGCAAACGTCTGCTTTGGTCGCATTGCGTGTCAGGGCGCTTTCGCCGATCATCGACGAGGCTGCCCGCGTCGTCAACGTGGACAGCGCGCTGCTGATGGCGGTGATCGACGTGGAGTCTGGGGGCGATCCGCAAGCCGTGTCGCCTAAAGGGGCGACAGGCCTCATGCAGTTGATGCCCGGCACGGGCGCGCGGCACGGCGCGTCGAATCTGTTCGATCCGCGCCAGAACATCGCGGCGGGCGCCCGCTATCTGAAAGAGCTCATGCGCCAGTTCGGCGAACTTCCACTTGCCCTGGCGGCCTATAACGCCGGTGAAGGTGCCGTGCAAAAATACGGTGGTCGGATACCCCCGTATGCGGAAACCATGAGCTATGTGCCCAAAGTCATCGCACGATACCGGTGGTATCAGGATGCCTCGTTTTCCGCGGATACGGTATCGGTGCAAACAGTCCCGCACGACGTGCGAGGACGTTTTCTGCTAATCGGGCCCGGCGGCACGAACTGAATATAACCCGGCGATGACACGCTCCCGAGCCCGAGCTAGCCGGGATTGGTCAGCGCTTCCCCGATCGATATATTCAGTTCCCCGAGCGCGTCGGCCACGCGCGGCAGAAGCGCGGCTGCGAGTGCGACATCGCGTGCGCGCGCGGCCGCTTCCAGTCGCGTCAACAGCGCAAGCATCTCGTGACATTCGAGCATGCGCGCCGATCCCGCGATCCGATGGGCCGCGCTGCCCACGCTATCCCATGAAGCAGCCTTGAAACTGTCGCGCAACGCGGCGAGCGCGGTTCGATCGGTCTGCGCAATCATCTCGAGTAGATGCCGGGCGGTGACGTGGTCGCCACCGGCCAGTTCCAGCGCTTTCTGCCGGAGCAGATGAGGGTCGCCGAAAGGCCTGGCCTGGTTCATCGCACCAACGGCCTTCATTGCACTGAGGCGATCCGGCAACGCCTCGCCAGGTCGATTAGCTCAACAAGCGATTTGACGGCAAGCTTTTGCATGATGCGGGTTTTGTGGCTGCTGACTGTTTTATTGCTGATGAACAGGGCATCTCCAATTGCCTTGTTGGACATGCCTTTTGACAACATCTGCAGAATCACGAGTTCTTTATCCGACAGCAGTCCAATCCTTTGCTCTTCTCCTCCCGCGCCGGCAGCGGCTACGATGCCGGCGCCATTGGCCGTCACAGGGAATACGGTATAGCCGGCCAGTACCGCCTCCACGCCGCGCATGATCTCTCTCATCTCCTGTGACTTGCCGACGAAGCCGTGGACACCCGAGCGCATCGCGCGCGGCGCGAACGTGGCCGGGTCGTGGCCCGACAACACCATCACTCGAATAGGAGGGTGAACGAGCCTGAGACGGGGAATCACATCGAGTCCACTAATGCGCGGAATGTCGAGATCCAGTATGGCGAGTTCCGGGGTGTGCAGCCGGGCCATCTCCACAGCCGTCTGGCCATTATCGGCTTCGATCACTTCTTCCACGCCAAGCAATTGCATGAGCTGCATTTTGATGACCATTCGGAACGCCGGATGGTCATCGATAACCAGAATAGTTGACATATTTTTTTCCTTCTGAACGCACGCGTTGCAGCGCCGATGGATGTCAGCGCCAAGCTTGAGGACGCACGAATGTGTGCGGCACAATGGCCCGTGGCGAATGGTGGTACGACACGGACTCGTCGAAACGATCGACCTTCTGCGCGCTGTTGTTCGCGCGCCGGAACGCAGGATCGTGTTAGATGCAAGAACACACTAGGAACGCGCCGCGACAGGTTCGATCTCGACGCGGCGATTCGGCGCGAGGCATTGCATCAAGGCATCGCGCTTCGTTCGCCGGCAGTCGACCAGAGGATTCGCGCTGCCTCTGCCTTGCGCAGTCATCGGCAAGCTCACGCCATGCGCTCGCAGATATCGCTCGACCGTCCGCGCACGTTGCATGGACAAATCGAGGTTGTATGACTTGTCGCCGAGGCGGTCGGCATAGCCGGTGATCTTCAACTCATGCAGCGCAGGAGCGTTCTTCAGACCTGTTGCCACATCGTCAAGCTGGCGCTTGCCGGCCGGCAGCACGGCGGCTTCGTCGCCGCCGTTGAAACGAAAAAGAGAATCGGCCTTCAGCGTGATCTTTTGCTGCGGCCTGGCAGCAGGAACCGGCACCGGTGCGGACGTGGATGCGGGCGCTTGCACCGCCGGCGTGCATTGCAGCGCTCTTTGCGCCGACTGCCGCAAGTTGTCCTGCACCTCGGGCAAGCGCTTTTCGGCGTTGGTGAAGCTGCGGCGCCATGCATCATGTCCGGCTTGTGCGAGTTCGACTTCGGCGCAGGCGAGCGGCTGCTGCGCCTGCGGGCATTGAACAACCGCGGGATCCGCCTTGATGGTATTGACGATTTTCCACAGATCGGGGCGCACCGTGGACACAGTGCGCAACGCGGGATTGGCGGCGGATAACGGCGTGCCGTTCTCGAGGCCCATCGTGATGGTGGCCGCCTGGCCGATCGCTTCCTGGACGAAGCCCCACTGGTCGTTAGCTTGACGCGCCTGTTGGGCGGCATTGATCCAGCATTGTGCTTTGGCGTGAAAATAGCCGTTCTTATCGCCCGGCAAACGGTCGAGCCGCGTCTGCAGGCTGGCCAGCGCCGTATTGCCGCTTGCGATGGGTGCGTAGGTGCTGACCCATTGCGCGTTGACCGCGCCTGCGGCTTCGTCCTGGGTGGCGCCGAAACCGGTTTTCAGCAATGTGGCATCTTCGATGCCGAGTCGTTCACGCGCGGCGTGGTCCGCGCAGGCTGTCAAGGCCAGCGCGCACACAAGCACCGTTAGCTGGTGTTTCATTGATTCTCTGCGACGAGCGCATCTTCTTATCGACGGCTACGAGTATGAAGAGACGCAGATACGCAGGGAATGGGAACAATCTTAGAATAACGCCGACAATTTGCTATTTATGATGCATCTCGAATAAAGGCGGCCTTCCGATTGCACTGCACTCAAGCCTTGACCGCCCGTGCAGCATTTCGCCCACGCAGCCACTCGAGCGCCAGCAACAGGCTGGTCGAAAAGATAATCAGAATTGTCGCCAGCGCGGCGATGGTCGGGCTGATGTTTTCCCGAATGCCGGTGAACATCTGCCGGGGCAGCGTAGTCTGATCCGCGCCCGCGAGGAACAGGGTCACGACGACTTCATCGAATGAAGTCGCGAACGCGAACAGCGCGCCCGAGATCACGCCCGGCGCGATCACCGGCAACGTGATGCGGAAAAACGTCTTCACCGGATTCGCACCCAGCGACAAACTCGCGCGCACCAGGTTGTAGTTGAAACCCTGCAACGTCGCCGCAACCGTGGTCACGACAAACGGCACACCGAGCGACGCATGCGCGAGAATCAGGCCGATATACGTATTGGCCAGCCCGAGCGGCGCGAAGAACAGATACATGCCCACGCCGACCACCACCACCGGCACGATCATCGGCGAGATCAGGATCGCCATGAGCAGCCCCTTGCCGCGGAAGTTCGCCTTGGTCAGGCCGATCGCCGCCAGCGTGCCGAGCACGGTTGCGACCACCGTCGCCGAGGGCGCGACGATAAAGCTGTTCTTGGCGGCCATGCGCCATTCGTCGGATGCAATCAGGTTCTGATACCAGCGCAGCGACCAGCCCGGAATCGGATACACCAGGAACGTGCTCGACGAAAACGACAACGGTACGATCGCCAGCACCGGCAAGATGAGATACAGCAACGTCAGCACGGCGAGACCGCGCAGCGCGAAATACCAGACGCGCTCGACCCACGACGTATGCGGCGCGAACAATGGCTTGGCAAGTTTCATCGCAATGACTCCGTTCAGCCGAGGCTCAGTGACGAACGCGTGAAGCGCCCGTAAATGACGTACAGCACGAGCGTCGCGGCGAGCAGCAAGCCGCCGAGCGCGCACGCCATGCCCCAGTTGATCGTCACGTTGGTGTAGTACGCCACGTAGTAGCTGACCATCTGATCGTTCGGTCCGCCCAGCAACGCCGGCGTGATGTAGTAGCCGATCGCCAGAATGAACACCAGCAACGCGCCCGCGCCGATGCCCGGATAGGTTTGCGGCACATACACGCGCCAGAACGCAGCGAACGGATGGCTGCCGAGCGAAACCGCGGCGCGCTGATAGGTCGGCGGGATCGACTTCATCACGCTATAGAGCGGCAGGATCATGAACGGCAGCAGAATATGCGTCATCGAGATGTAGACACCGGTACGGTTGAACAGCAGCGACAGCGGATCATGCAGCAGCCCGCTGCCGACCAACGCCTTGTTCACCAGCCCTTCGCTTTGCAGAATCACGATCCACGCCGCCACGCGCACGAGAATCGAGGTCCAGAATGGAATCAGCACGAGAATCATCACCAGATTCGCGCGACGTTCCGGCAGCGTCGAAATCCAGTATGCGAGCGGGTAGCCGAGCAGCAGCGCGAAGAGGGTCACCGCCGCGCCGATCACAAAGGTGCGGCTGAATACGGCGAGATAGATCTGTTGCTCGGGATCGGTCGGAATGACGTGGCCGAACGCGTCCTGCTTGTGATCCAGCGAAGCGAGCAGATAGAACGGCGAATACGCGCTCGAATTTTTTGCAATGGCTTGCCAGTAGGCGATGTCGTTCCAGCGTTCGTCCAGCTCGACGAATTTGGCGCGGAGCTGGGCGGGCGTCAGTTGCAAGGGTTTGCTGTTGTCGTCGGCGAACGGCATGGCGCGCGCGGACTTGGCGATCAGCGAGCGATAACCCGGAATCTCGACGTTCAGGCGGCGCGCAAGTGCGCCCATGCCATCGCTGTCGGCGACCGCGGCGAGGTCGGTAGCGAGGGCGACATACGCGGCGTCCGGAGGCGGGGTCTTGCGGTCCCACGCGCTCAATGCCGTCAGCGTATGCGGCAGCGCGTTGACGACTTCGGGATTCTGCGCGGCGCGCGTGAGCAGCGCGCCGATCGGCACGACGAAAATCAGTAGCAGAAAGATGGCGAGCGGTGCGATCAGCAGCAGGGCCACGGCCCGCTTTCTGGACTCCGCGGCTCTCAACTCGCGCTTGAGCCGGCCGCTTGATTCAGGCGTCGAATCGGCAGCGATGGTCATCGTAGTCACACCCGTTCTCCTTTGTCGACCAGAGCGCTTTAGCGCTTGCTCTGGTCCCATGCAAAGCTGCCGTTCCGGGACAAGCGGTTCACCCTTCGCCCCGGCCCGCGCGTTCCATCACATCAACACAGCGCGGCTTCGCCGAAGCTCAAGCCGCGCCTTCTCACACCAGGCTCGTTACTTCGAAGCCCACGACGAAAAACGCTGCTCCAGTTCGTCGCCGTGATCGGTCCAGAACGCGAGGTTCTGCAGCACCGCGTTCTTGCCGTTAGCCGGCGAGTTCGGCAGATTGGCGAGCGTCTTCGGATCGAGCGCCTTGATGGCCGCCACGTTCACCGGGCCGTACGCGATGTTGTGCGCGTAATCCTGCTGCGGCTTCGACGAAATCGAATAGGCGATGTACTTCTCGGCCAGCGCCTTGTTCGGCGTGCCCTTCGGAATCGCCCAGTAGTCGAGGTCGTAGATGCTGCCGTTCCACACCACCTTCAGGTTCTTGCCTTCCTTCTGCGCGGCGTCGATCCGGCCGTTGTACGCGGTGGACATCACCACGTCGCCCGCAACGAGGAATTGCGGCGGCTGCGCGCCCGCTTCCCACCACTGAATGTTCGGCTTCAGTTCGTCGAGCTTCTTGAACGCGCGGTCCTGGCCTGCCTTGGTGGCGAGCACCTTGTAGACGTCCTTCGGCGGCACGCCGTCGGCCATCAATGCGAATTCGAGGTTGTAGCGCGCGCCCTTGCGCATTGCGCGCTTGCCCGGGAATTTCTTGACGTCCCAGAAATCGGCCCAGCCGGCCGGCGCCGTTTTCAGCTTGTCGGCGTTGTACGCGAGTGCCGTCGACCACACGAAGAAGCCCACGCCGCAGGTTTGCGGTGCGTCAGGAATCAGATCCGACTTCTTGCCGATCTTCGACCAATCGAGTTTCTCGTACAGCCCTTCATCACAGCCACGGCCGATGTCGCCCGATTCGACTTCCACCACGTCCCAGTTCACGTGCTTGGCTTCGACCATCGCTTTCACTTTGGCCTGCTCACCGTTGTATTCGACGGCGGTGACTTTATTGCCGGTCTCCTTTTCGAACGGCTGGTTGAATGCGACCTTTTGCGCATCGCCGTTTGCACCGCCGAAATTGACGACCGTCAATTCGGCGGCATTGACTTGCGCGGCGCCCAGCGCGAGCGCCACAGCACCGACAGCGATGGCGCAGCGCGATTTCCCGATCTTGCTCATGGTGTGTTGCTCTCCTTTGGTGGTGTGCTTCCAGCTCAATACAGTGCGACTTTGTTATGTACTGCCTGATCCGACCTGCCTGCGTCGAACACATTGCGTGTCCGGCGCATTCACGCCCCTGCGAATACCCGCAGATGCTCGGGTGCGAACTCCAGCGCGACCGGTGCGCCAGGCGCGAAGGTTTCGAGCGCGTCGGTGCCGAGCGGCACCTTGACGAAGCACTCGTCCTGTTCCGGCAAACCACAGCGCATGCGCACGTGGTCGCCGAAATAGATCAGCCCGCGCGCTTCACCGGCGAGCGCATTGGCGCCGGGCCGCGACAGGCCGTTGGCGAGCTTCATGCGCTCGGGGCGAATGCACGCGACCGCCGGCGTGCCCGCCCGCGCACCGCCGATGTTGCGCCCAGTGAGACGCGTGCCGTCGCTCAGACGAAATTCGCAATACTCACCGTCGACATTCGCGATCGTGCCGCGCAGCCTGTTGCTGTCCCCGATAAAGTTCGCCACGAACTCATTGCACGGCGATTCGTATAGACGATCCACGGTATCGAGTTGCTGCACGATGCCTTTGTCGAACACGGCCACGCGATCGGACATGGTCAGCGCCTCGCCCTGATCGTGCGTGACGTACACGAACGTCACGCCGAGTTTCTCGTGCAATGATGTAAGTTCGTACTGCATGTGTTCGCGCAACTGTTTGTCCAGCGCGCCGAGCGGCTCGTCCATCAGCACGAGCTTCGGCTCGAACACCAGCGCACGGGCGAGCGCGATACGCTGCTGCTGCCCGCCGGAAAGCTGCGCCGGATAGCGCTTCGCGAAGCTCTCCATACGCACCATCTTCAGCGCGTTGTTGGTGCGATGCGCGCGCTCCTGCGCCGAAATCTTGCGCACGGTCAACGGATAAGCAACGTTCTGCTCAACCGTCAGATGCGGAAACAGCGCATAGTTCTGAAACACCATGCCGATGTTGCGCTTATGCGGGGGCACGGTGTTGAGCAACGTGCCGTCCAGCCAGATCTCTCCGCCGGTGGGAAACTCAAAACCCGCCAGCATCATCAGACAGGTGGTTTTCCCTGATCCGGACGGCCCGAGTAGCGTCAGAAATTCGCCCTGGTATATATCCAGATCAAGTTGTTTGACGACCAGCGTTTCTCCGTCGTACGTCTTGCGCACACCTCGAAAGCTGACGATCACGTCATCGGTTTTCATCGTCCAGGTCTCCTCTGCGGTCCGGCTAACTCCCGTGCAAAGCAGCGGGATTGCATCCATTGCGTGGACCACTATAGACCGTTACGGTTCTACAATATGGAACCATTTCATTATTCCGGATAGAACCACTTGGACACCGTGATCTTGTCGGATTGGCTTGCCGCGCGGCTCGATCGCTCGGCCGCTGAACCGGTCTACAGACAGACGTTGCGGCTCATGCAGCAGGCCATCCTGACCGGCCAGCTGCCGCCGGGCACCAAGCTGCCCAGTTCGCGCACGCTCGCCGAAGACCTCGGCATTGCGCGCAACACGGTGCTGCACGTCTACGACCAGTTGACCGCTGAAGGCTACGTCATTTCGACCACCGGCAGCGGCACTTATGTCGCCGACACGCGGCCGGACACGGCCGCCGTGAATGCGCGCAAGAAGCCAGTGGTGGTGGGCGGCGTCGAAACAGATGCCGACGCGGCCATTGAAACCACCAGGCGGCCGAAACGCGATCTGGGCGACCTCTCGACTCGCGGACGCCGTCTGATCGATACCGCCGGCGTTTCCGCCAAGCAATGGGGCGCATTCATGCCGGGCGTGCCCGACGTCGCGGAATTCCCGGCGCGCACGTGGAGCCGCCTGCAGGCGCGTTTGTGGAAGGAAGCCAATCCCGACCTGCTCACCTACGCACCCGGCGGCGGCTATCGGCCATTGCGGCGGGCGTTGTCGGATTATTTGCGCGTGGCGCG
The DNA here is from genome assembly GCF_902459535.1 of Paraburkholderia dioscoreae. Lineage (NCBI taxonomy): Bacteria > Pseudomonadati > Pseudomonadota > Betaproteobacteria > Burkholderiales > Burkholderiaceae > Paraburkholderia > Paraburkholderia dioscoreae. The sequence continues at coordinate 118,343 of NZ_LR699554.1, read as the reverse complement.
CTCGGTGAATTGCACGCCGGATCAGATCATCATCACCACGGGTATTCACCAATCCATCGATCTCGCCGTGCGTTTGTTGACCGATGTCGGCGACCGTGCGTGGGTCGAAGAACCCTGCTATTGGGGCGCGCGCAGTGTGCTGCAATCGTCCGGGATCACCCTGGTGCCGGTGCCGGTGGACGACGAAGGCCTGAATCCGCGCGAACAGGATCTGCAACAGCCGCCACGGCTCGCGCTCGTCACGCCGTCGCATCAATATCCGCTCGGCATGGTGATGAGCCTCGCGCGCCGCCGCACGCTGCTCGAATACGCGCGCCAGCACAACGTGTGGATCATTGAGGACGACTACGATAGCGAGTTCCGTTACGGCAGCCGTCCGCTCGCCTCGCTGCAAGGACTCGACGACGCCGGCCAGGTGATCTACGTCGGCAGCCTGGGGAAGATGCTGTTTCCGGGTTTGCGGATCGGCTACATGATCGCGCCGGAACATCTGGTCGACACGTTCCGCACGGGCGTTGCCGAGTTATACCGTGAGGGTCAGTTGATGCAGCAAGCGGTGATGACCGACTTCATCATGGACGGCCATCTCACCTCGCACGTGCGGCGCATGCGCGCGCTGTACGGCGAACGCCGGCAGATTCTGATCGACGCCATCACCGCGCGTTTCGGCACCGAGTTGCCGGTGATGGGCGACGAAGCCGGCCTGCATCTCGTGCTCGGCCTGCCGGATCACGCGAACGATCGCGCGGTGACGGCCGCCGCTTACGATGCCGGCGTGATCGTGCGCCCGCTCGCGAGCTACTACAGCAGCGATACGCCCGCGCGGCGCGGACTGCTGCTCGGCTATGCGTGCGTGCCGAACGACAAGATCGGTCCCGCGTTCGACACACTCGCGCGCGTGATCGAGCAAACCGCACTGAAGGCGCCGACACGCGCCGCTTGAGCGCCACCGCCGCGAATAGCGGCGACCGGCGACTACGCGCTCGACTTCCGGGTCGCTCACTTCAACCCGAAGTCCACACGCGTCGTTGCACCCTTGTCCTTGATGCCGTCGGCATTCAGTTTCGGTGCGACGATAAACACGCGGCTGCTGTCGATCTTGCCGTCCAGATACTGCTGCACGCTCTGCGCGCGCTGTTGTGCGAGCTGGCGCAGACTGGCGTCGTCGATCGGTGCGTTGGCGGCGAGCGCACTCTTCATCTCGTCGTCCGGCAAGCTCTTCGTCAAGCCGACAAAATTGCGCGGCTTCTTGAAGTCCGCCGACTTGTAGGCCTTGCTCAGATACTTGTCGTACTCCTTTGGATCAACCGTGACGGTCGACAGATCGACGCTCTCGCCATTGCCCACCACGTCCTTGATCTTCTGCTGCTTGACGAGGCGCTCGACATAGCCGGTGCGCAAGGCGGGCTCGTCGACGGCTGGATCGACACGGCCAATCAGGTCCATGCGGATCGACGGTTTGTCGGCCAACGCCTTCACGATCGTGTCGAGCTTCCGGGTGTCGGCGTCCGTGAGTTTCGCCGAGCCTGGCTCGAACTCCACATAACCCAGTTCCTCGCCACTGCCGCCGAATGCGTTGGCGATCAGCGAGAACGGCGCGGTCACCGCCTTCTGCAGCAGATTGAGCACTGCATGCCAGATCAGGCCGCCAATACTGAACTCGGGATTCGACAGCGAGCCCGACACCGGCAGGTTCACATCGATTTCACCACGCGAATTCTTCAGCAGCGAGATCGCGAGGCGCACGGGCAGCTTGGTCGCCGTATCGTTTTCGACGTGATCGCCGAACGTGAGCTGATCGATGAAAATGTGATTGTTCGCGTTCAGTTGATCGTTTTCGAGCGTGTAGTGCAGATCGACGTTCAGCTTGCCCTTGGTGATCGGATAGCCGGCATATTTCGCCGAATACGGCGTGAGATTGGTCAGTTCGATATCGTGCGCGACCGCCGTGAGATCGAGCGCCGGCTTCGCAATCAGCGGATTGATCGTGCCGCGAATCGACAGCGGACCGTTGGCGGCCAGTTTAGCGGCAATGTCGACCGGCGCGGCGGTGGTGGATTGCGTGCCGAACGCACCGACGGTGCCCTGAATGCCGACCAGGTTCGCCGTGTAGTTCGGCTTGATGAAATTGTCCGTGTACGTCACGCGACCCTGTTGCAGCACCAGTTGACCGAAGTGCAGCTTGACCGGGCTTTGCGGCGCCGTGGCAGCCGTAACCGTGGCGGCGGAGGCCGACGCCGGCACGGGTGCGGATGCGGCGGCGACCGTGGATGCCGACTGCGGCGTCAGCGACACGGGGTCCGCACCGCTCTTGTCGCGCGTCAGCGATTGCGCGGCACCGGTTTCGTGCGCGACCACATCGTTCAGGTTGAGCTTGCCCTGCGCGTCGAGCAACACGCGCCCATAGAACTTCGTGAACGTGACGCGGCCCGCATCGACCACCGTGCCATGCTCGTCGTAATCGGCCTTCAGGTTGGACAACGCGAGCGAACCCCAACCCGCGAACGGATCCGAGGTCGCCTTGTCGAGCATGCGGACATCGACGAGCGCCATGTCGCCGCGATACGTTGCTTTCAGCGACTTGGCCTGGCTCAGCGCGAGGTCGCCGTTCGCATTGAGCAGCGCGCTCGCGATCACCGCATTCAGCTTGCCGCCGAAGTACGGTTCGAAAGCCGCCGCGTCGAGCCGGTTGGCATTCACCTTGACGGCCACCTTGAGCGGCGTCGCCGTCACGTCGCCCTTGACGCCGAGCGTGCCCTTCCTGTTCAGCGTGGCCTGCAGGTCGACGGGCAGCGGACGGCTCAGGTCGTCGCTGATGTTCTGCACCTTCAGTTGCAGCGGCGTGATGTTCAGCTTCACCGGCTGCGGCGTGGTGTTGTCCGTGAAGTTGGCGGTGGCATCTTTCAGGACCAGTTCGCCGATCTTGTAGTGCCACGCGGGCCCTTCAGCCTGCGCCTTCTTCACCGCGTGGATCGCCGTACGCTGCGGTGCGACCTCGTGCTGCCCGCCGAGCGCCGCGAGGTTGATGCTGCCGTCTTTCAAGCGTTGGGCGTCGATCGCGAGGCCGGTCGTGTCGATGCTGGCGATCTCGGCGCTGCGCGCCGCCACGTCCACCTGCTTGAGCTTCACGCTGCCTTGCGCGAGCGAGATCAGCGGATCCTTGCTGCTGCGCGTCGCGACCTTCAGCGATTGCAGGTCCAGTTGCGAATCAGTGACCATCACCGCTACCGGCGACTTCGACCAGTTCGCACCGACATTGGCGGTGGCGGAAAGCGCGCCGTCCGTGACTTGCGCCACGGTCGCGGTGTCGATATAGGGTTGCAGCAACGGCAACTTCACCGACTTCAGATCGAGCTTCGCGCTCGCCGTCTTCGCAGCCAGGCCGAACGCGCCGGCCACACCGAGTGACCCTCCGCTGTCCTTGAGATCGGTGTTCAGCGTGTAGTGCGCGGGTGCCGCGGCAAGCGTCGAAAAATCGGTCAGCGTCACGGCCAGTTTTTGCAGGCCGGCATCGACAGGCCGCGAGGCGGCGTTGTCGCGAACATTGACGGTGCCGTCATTGAGCACGAAGCGTTTGATCGCGAGGGTCCAGCGGCGGCGCCGCCTTTGCCGCGGCATTGGCGGCTGATGCGGCAACCGGCGCGCTCGCAGCCGGTTGCGCCGCGGCCGGCCCGGGCGCGAACATCTTCTCGACGCTCAGCACGCCGTCTTTATCGCGCGCGAGATTGGCGGTCGGCGCGTCGATACGGATCTCGTCGAAGTGATAGAGGTTCCTGAACGGTTCGAGCGTGGCGGCGGCCACATGCACCGCGCGCGCCGCGAAGAACGGCGTCTTGCCTTGATCCTGCACGTCCACGTCGTTCAGATCGACGGTGCCCGCCACGCGCAGCGAAGGCGCGTCGTTGGAGACCACGAAGTTGAGCTTGAGATCCGTGGACAGTTTGCCGGACTGCACGATCACCGGCAGTTTGGTCGGCACGTAGGACATGAGACGCGGCACATCGAGCCCGTCGAAGCGCAACGACACTTCCGACTCGCGCGACGCGGCAAACGGCTTGGTCTTGCCATCGATGGCAAGCGGACTGCCGTCGATCCGCGCACGCAGCAGCGGCTCGACGAAGATATTGGTTTTCGAAGGCAGCGTGGCAATGAACGGAATGCCGAGCTTCCATTGATCGATCACGTGCGTGGCGCCGAGTAGCTTGTCGTCGAACGTGATCTGGCCGTTTTCAACGCGAATATTCGATACGGAGAACAGCGTCGGCTTGCTATCCGGCTTGGCCGGCTGCTTCGAGAATTTCTCGATCAGGTCCGTGAAATTGAAGCGTTGCGCATCGTAGCGAACAATATGAAAGCGCGGCGAATCGAGCTGCACCTGATCGATGATCGGTGCCGCGCGAAACAGCGAACTCCATGACGGCTGCACGATGAGCCGCGAAATGTCCACGAAGTCGCCCGCGCCGCCGCGCTCGCCGATATGCACACGGTCGGCTTCGAGCCGGAGCGTGTACGGATTGAGCGCAATGCGGCCAATCGTGGCAGGGCGGTCGAGCTGTTTGCTGAGCTGTTGCTCGGCAACGTGGCGAATCAGCGGCGGCGCCGCAAAGAAGCCGAGTAGACCGAACACTACAAGGAAGATCAGCAGGCCGGTGATGACACGCCGGGTGCGGCGTGACTGCGCGACATCGCGCACGGTCTGCATGGACGAGGCTAGTGATGCTTTATTGAGGCTTGCCATGCTCGGTATTGGGTAATGCGGCGGCAAGCCCGCCGCGAAAACGAAAATCCCGCAAGCGGCAGTATAAGTCGTGAATCTTTCGCGGGATATAAATGTAAGGCGAGGCTTACACATTCCCCTGCGCGATAGCGCCGCATGTCCGCCGCGATGAAGTGGCGGACATGCTTTGCCCGATGTTTGCCCGATACTTTTGCCCGATTCGTTTCCGGGTCGTTACTGAAGCACCGCTGTCATGTCAGCGACACGCAGCAATCACTGACGCACGACGGCCGGCGGTTGCCAGCTGCCGTCGGTGGCTTGCGGCTTGGGGGCGTACAGACGCAGCACGAGTTTCAGATCGGCACGCGGCGCCGGCAGCCAGTTGCCGCTCTTGCTGCGAGTGGACGACACGGTCACGTCGAGCGAGCCGTCGCGATTGCGGCGTGCGCCATTGCGGTCGCCGACCGCCAGACGCGCCGGCGCGCTCTCGCCCAAGGCGCCGTCTTTCGTGTACGCGGTGATCGACCAGAAGCCGCGCACCGGCGGCAACTGATTCGGCGCGAAGTGGATCACGTAACGGTTTGCGCCGTTGAGCGCATGACCGTCGCTGTCCTGGGTGACGACCGCGCGAACTTCGTCGTCTTTCGTGCCGATGCCCGGTTGCGCGTAAGCCGCATAGGCGCGCAGCGCGTAGTCGGGACCGTAGGTGCCCACGCCGTCGCCGAACCAGCTCCAGCCGTTGCCGGTCAGCAGATTGGACGGCGGCGTGACCACGCGATCATGGCCATCGGCAAGGCCCGCCGTAATGGCTTCCGGCGCCTTCGGCAGCTTGACCGGTTCGCCGGGCGTCACGCCGAGGTCCGAGAGGAATTTGAGCGCATGCGGATCGGCCGGCGTCGGCGGATTGTCGGGCAAGGCCTGCGCGAGCCGGCTGAAGAAATCGTTCGCGTCGAGCGCCGCGACTTGCGCGGCCGGCGTGCCGGAAGCGGCTGCTGCCGCGGCGGCGTCGGCGGCGTTGCTGCGCGGCGGCGCGATCGTCGCGGAACGGGTGTCACCCGCGTAGACGCTCAGCGGCGCGACACGAATGGCGCGCTGCAGCTTGCGGACCGCTGTCAGATCGCGCGTGCCGTTCGACTGGATACGCACGCTCACCCATGCGTTGCGGGTCGGCACGTCGACGCGCTTCACACCCTTGGGCAACTCTCCCTGCCAGCCCGGACCCGCGAAGGCGATCGTCTGCGCCTTGATGCCTGCCGCGCGAGTGGCGAACTGCGAACTGGTCGACCAGACCACGTTAGTCCACATGTCGAGCACGCGAGCGTCGACGTAGCGGCCATGCGAATCGGGCAAAGATACGATCACCGGTTCACTGCCGAGGTCCAGCCAGCCGGTCGAATCGAACGTATCGAGACTAGGCTGCATCGGATTGGCCGCGCCGATCGGCGGCAATGCCTGCGCGTGGCGCAGCGTATTGAGTGGCGCCTGGCCCGGATCGGTGCCGACCGCCGCGTCGCGCGCAACGCCCATCAGCACCAGCGGATAACCGAACACATACGAATCGGCGACTTCATCCTTGATCCAGCCGGTGGATTTCTGCGACGCGGTGGGAGTCGACGCGCAACCGGCCAGAAATGCGAGGCCTGCGAGCGATGCGCAGGTCCAGTGAATCGAAAACAACTCTCGGCGATTTTTTATCATTCGTTCAGGTGGCGGAACGTGCGGTCCTAAGGGAGACGCCGGTGCGCTACGAACCCTGCTTGCGCGGCCTCCCAAAGCCCAACGCATCCAGTCCGCGGTTCGCGATGCCGACAACATCGGGTTGTATCGTATCCTTGCTCACCAGGCAAGCGCAAAGGCAGCAATAGCGCCGGTTCGGGCGCGCGCACGGCCTTTTCGCGGTACGGTTGACGTTTTTTTATTACATCCGGCCCGGCGCCCCACGCCTTGGGCGATTTTTCATCGCTGCTCTTTCGTCCTCTCGTATCCGGAGCGTTTCATGTACATGCCCGCCCATTTCGAAGAGAACCGTCCAGAGGTTCTCCACCGCCTGATCGCCGAGCAGCCTTTCGGCGCACTGATTACCAACGGGCCGAACGGGCTCGATGCGAATCATTTGCCGTTCGAATTCGAAGTGCCGCCTGCGGGGGACAAGTCCGATGCGGCCTCGGGTGAGACTCACGGCATCCTGCGCGCTCACGTCGCCCGCGCCAACCCGGTATGGCAGGAAGCCGGAGCGAACCCCGAAGCGCTCGTGATCTTCCAGGGCCCGTCCGCGTATATCTCGCCGAACTGGTATCCGGGCAAGCATGAAGCGCATCGGCAGGTGCCGACTTATAACTATATGGTGGTGCATGCGCACGGCCGGATCGTCGTGCGCGACGACGAGTCGTTCGTGCGCGGCCTCGTCGCGCGCCTGACCCGCAAGATGGAAGCCGGCGAACCGGTGCCGTGGAAGATGGGCGATGCGCCCGCCGACTTCATCGCGCAGATGCTCGGCGCGATCGTCGGCATCGAGATCGAGGTGACGCGGCTGGTCGGAAAGTGGAAGCTCGGCCAGAACAAGGCTGCGGCCGACCGTCGCGGCGCGGCGGAAACCTTGCTGGCGCGCCCGGGTGATGAACAGCAGGCCGTCGGCCAGGCCATGCTGGACGCGCCGCCGGCTTTCTGAGCGGCACTTTGCCCATGCATCGGTCGCTTTGAGGCAATCCTGCAATTCACTCTTGACCTTCCCATCATGGGAAGGTCAATACTGGCCTCATGATGCGGCCTGCTGCCGCGACGAGCCCTGCCTGCCATGACCGAACTTGCCACCGCCCTGCGCCCCGCGGACGCCGCCGACACTTCCGCCCACACCGCCGAACTCGACATCGGCGGCATGACTTGCGCCTCGTGCGCGATGCGCGTCGAAAAGGCGCTCTCCAAAGTGCCGGGCGTCGTGAGCGCGTCGGTGAATCTCGCGACCGAAACGGCGACCGTCGATCTGGACGGCGCGGCCGCCGGCCCGGACGCGCTGATCGCCGCCGTCAGGAAAGCGGGCTATGAAGCGACCCTGGTCGCGCCGCCGGACACACCCGCCGCTGCCGACGCCGAGTCGGCCCCCGCCAACCGCAAGCGCGACCAGACCCGCCGCGAACTGGCAGCCGTGCTCGCCTCCGCCGTGCTGACGCTGCCGCTCATCGGCCCAATGGTCGGCGAATGGTTCGGTTTCCACGCAATGCTGTCGCCCTGGCTGCAATTCGCGCTCGCTTCGGTCGTGCAGTTCGTATTCGGCGCGCGCTTCTATCGCGCGGCCTTTCGCGCCGTGCGAGCCGGCGCCGGCAACATGGACTTGCTAGTGGCGCTCGGCACGTCGGCGGCGTATGGCATCAGCGTCTACGAACTGGCGACCCATCCCGGCGACATGATGCATCTGTATTTCGAAGCGTCGGCGGTCGTGATCACGCTGGTGCGCTTCGGCAAGTGGCTCGAAGCGCGCGCCAAGCGCCAGACCACGGACGCCATCCGTGCCCTCAACGCGCTGCGCCCCGACCGCGCGCGCATTCGGGTCGGCGCGGACGAACGCGACGTGCCGCTCGCGCAAGTGCGGGTCGGCACGATCGTGATCGTGCGCCCCGGCGAGCGCGTGCCGGTCGACGGCGCGGTGCTCGAAGGCCGCACGCATATCGACGAATCCCTGATCACCGGCGAAAGCCTGCCGGTGCCGAAGCAGGTAGCCGACGCAGTCACCGCCGGCTCGATCAACGGCGAAGGCGCGATTGCCGTGACGACCACGGCGATCGGCGCGGAGACGACACTTGCGCGCATCATCCGCCTCGTGGAAAGCGCGCAGGCCGAGAAGGCGCCGATCCAGCGCCTGGTGGACCGGGTCAGCGAAATCTTCGTGCCGGCGATCCTCGCCATCGCCGCGCTCACGCTGGTCGGCTGGCTGATCGCCGGCGCGGGCGGTGAAACGGCGATTCTGAACGCGGTCGCCGTGCTGGTGATCGCCTGCCCATGCGCGCTCGGACTGGCCACGCCGGCGGCCATCATGGCCGGCACCGGCGTCGCCGCGCGGCGCGGTGTGCTGATCAAGGACGCCGAGGCATTGGAAACCGCCCATCGGGTGACGATAGTCGCGTTCGACAAGACCGGCACGCTGACGCTCGGCCAGCCGTCGGTGACGGCGTTCGAGCCGATCGGCGGCATCAGCCGCGACGAGGCGCTGGAACTTGCCGCGGCGGTGCAGCGCAACAGCGAGCACCCGCTGGCGCGCGCGGTGGTCAAGGCGTACGAAGCGGCAGCGACAGAGGCCGCCGACATGCCTGCGGCAATTGGCGAAACCGTTGCCTCGCCCACTCAAACGCGTGCGCTGCACGCCAGCGCCGCGCGCGCCGTGGCGGGCCGGGGCGTCGAAGCGGACGTCGACGGCCGCACCCTCGCGTTGGGCAGCGGACGCTGGCTCGGCGAACTCGGCATTGAATTGCCGCCCGAATTCGCCGCGCGGGCCCGCGAGCTCGAAGCCGCCGGCAACACGGTTTCCTGGCTCATGCAGCGCGCCCCGCAAGCGCCGGCAGCACTGGCATTGATCGCTTTCGGCGACACCGTCAAACCGACAGCGCGCGCGGCCGTCGAGCGGCTGGCGCAAATGGGCGTTACGAGCGTGCTGGTCACCGGCGACAACCGCGGCAGCGCGGCGAGCGTCGCCCGGGCGCTCGGCATCGACGAATTCCATGCGGAAGTGCTGCCCGAAGACAAAGCCCGCGTCATCCGCGACCTGAAAATTCGCAGCGCCGGCATTGTGGCAATGGCGGGCGACGGCATCAACGACGCTCCCGCGCTCGCCGCCGCCGACATCGGCATCGCGATGGCGACCGGCACCGACGTCGCCATGCACGCGGCCGGCATCACGCTGATGCGCGGCGATCCGGCGCTGGTGGCCGACGCCATCGACATCTCGCGCAGAACATGGCGCAAGATCCGGCAGAACCTGTTCTGGGCCTTCGTCTACAACCTGATCGGCATTCCGCTGGCCGCCTTCGGCTTGCTAAACCCGATGCTCGCCGGCGCGGCGATGGCTTTTTCGAGCGTCAGCGTGGTCACCAATGCGCTGCTGCTGCGCACCTGGCGCGGTGCGCAGAATGGTCCGGGACGCTAAGCGAGTGCGCGCGGAAACACCCCGCGGACGGCACGGTCATTACGAAATGCTTTCAGATTGCTAAAGAAGACGGACGCAGCAGCCGTAAACCAGCCATCGATGCCGGCCATGCCCACGCATGGCCCATGCATCCCGCTCGTGCTCTCTTACTCCGCAATCGCCCATGGAATTTCTCTCTTTGCGCCGCGCCAGCGTCGGCGCGCGGCTCGCCATTCTTTCGTGCGTGCTGGTGGCGTTGATCTTCGCCGCGTTCACGTGGGCACTCACCCGCACCGCCGGCACGCAGATCAGCGGCCAGGTGCTCGAACGCATCGCGGATAAAGACCGTTCGATCGCCGCGATGATCAAACTGTTCGACAAGGCTTTGTCGAACGAAGTCGACCGCTCGATGTCGCTGTTTGCGAGTTTCCTGCCCACCGGCTATACGCTCGACGAGACCCAGAAGGTCGACATCGGCGGTGTCGCCACGCCGACCATCAAGGCGGGCGACAAAGTCCTGAACATGGACTTTTCCATTCCCGATCTGTTTCTCGAACGCAGCGGCGCGGTCGCCACCGTCTTCGCGCGCAACGGCGACGACTTCGTGCGCGTCACGACTTCGCTGAAGAAACAGGACGGCTCGCGCGCCATCGGCACGTTGCTCGATCGCAAGGCACCGGCCTATGCGCTGCTCCTCGCGAACAGATCCTATACGGGACTTGCCGCGCTCTTTGGCAAACGTTTGATCACGCAATACCGGCCGATCACCGACGCGAGCGGCCGCGTGATCGGCGCGCTGTTCGTCGGCGTCAATGTGGACGAGGAAATCCAGTCGGTCGAAGACGGCATTCGCAATCTGAAGATCGGTGACAGCGGCTACTACTTCGTCGTCGACGCGTCGAAGGGCGCGGATCGCGGCAAGCTGATCGTGCATCCGGCAGCGGCCGGTCAGAACGCCGACAACGCGAACGCACCTTATCAACAGATGCTCGACATGAAAGACGGCCAGCTCGAATACAGCTCGGCCGACGCCACCCTCGGCGAACGCGGCGCGCGCGACAAGTTCGTCTCGTTCGTTACCGTGCCGGAATGGCAATGGCTGGTTGGCGGTGTCGCGCCGCGCGACGAAGTGATGGCCGACGTCGTTGCCACCCGCAATGAATTCCTGCTGCTCGGCTTCATCCTCGTCGGCGTGTTCGCGGTGGTGTTCCTGATTGCGGTGCGGCGCCTCGTGAGCCGACCGCTCGAGGAAGCCGCCAAGGCGTCCGAGCGTTTCGCCTCGGGCGATCTGAGCGTGCGCGTGGCAAACGGCACAAACGCGCGCGCCGATGAAATCGGCCGCCTGATGCAGTCGATCGACGGCATCGGCGAAGGACTCGCGCGCATTGTTTCGCAAGTGCGCAACGCGTCGGCGGATATGTCCCACGGCACCGAGAAGATCGCCACCGGCAGCGGCAATATCGCCGCGCGGATCGCCACGCAGGCGAGCAGCCTCGAGGAAACGGCGGCCAGCATGGAAGAGATCACCTCGACCGTGCAGCAGAACGCCGACCACGCCGCGCAAGCCAACACGCTCGTCACACGCGCCGCCGACGCCGCGCTCGAAGGCGGCCGTGCGGTCGAACGTGTGGTCTCGACAATGGGCGAGATCAGCCGCTCGTCGCAGAAGATCGCGGAGATCACGTCCGTGATCGAAGGCATCGCCTTCCAGACCAATATCCTTGCGCTGAACGCCGCCGTGGAAGCGGCGCGGGCCGGCGAACACGGCAAGGGCTTCGCGGTGGTGGCATCGGAAGTGCGCGCGCTGGCGCAACGCAGCGCGGCCTCAGTCAAGGAGATCGAAAGCCTGATCGCGACTTCCACGGCGACCGTGCAAAGCGGTTTCCGGATCGCCGAAGAAGCCAGCTCGACGATGCAGGGCATCGTTCAACAGGTCGGCCAGGTGCGCGCGATCATGGGCGAAATTAGCGTCGCCTCGCGCGAGCAGTCGGGCGGCATCGAACAGGTCAATCTCGCCGTCACGCAGATCGGCGAAGCAACGCAGCAGAACGCTACGATTGTCGGCGAGGCGGAACTGGCGGCAGCGGAGTTACGCGATCAGGCCGCGCGTCTCGCACAGGTGGTCAGTGTGTTCAAGCTGGAAAGCGGGCGCGATTGAGTTTGATTAATGGCTAACGGCCATTGCGGGCGCGGTGCTGCTTGGCGCGGCGCGCACCGCCGCCAGCCGTCTGCACGCCGCGCTTGTTCAACGCGCCCGCTTCAGAACTCGACGTCCAGTTCGTCGATCTCTTCCACTTCCTGTTGCGCGTCGGCGATCCATTCCTGCATCTCGGGCAGCGCCATGATCCGCTGTCCGTATTCGACAATTTCCGGATCGAGTTTGACGTCGTAGGTGACGAAACGCGTCACCACCGGCGCATACATCGCGTCCGCCGTGGTCCGCTCGCCAAACAGAAACGGGCCGCCGTACTGCTTCAGGCAATCGCTCCAGATCGCCACGATCCGATCAATGTCCGATTGAGCACGCGCCCACACCTTGAAGCCTGGGAAATGCGCTTTGAGGTTCATCGGCAAGGCCGAGCGCAGGGAGCCGAAACCCGAATGCATCTCGCCGCATATCGAGCGGCAATGCGCGCGTGCGCGAATATCCCTGGGCAGCAGTTTCGCGTCCGGCTTCAGTTCGTTCAGATATTCCGCAATCGCCAGCGTGTCCCAGATCTTGATGCCGTCGTGAAACAGACACGGCACCAGTATCGACGGTGACAGCAACAGCAGTTCAGCGCGTGCGGCGGGATCGTCGATCGGCATGACGATCTCTTCGAAAGGCAAGCCGCTGAACTTGGTCAACAGCCAGCCGCGCAACGACCACGACGAATAATTCTTGCTGCTGATGGTGAGCGTGGTATTCGCCATACGATTCTCCTCCAGATGAGGCGTTCGGTCGACGCCTGACGCCGTGCGTGCACGTTGCCGTGCGCGCGCGCACCAAAGCGCGGCAATTTCGGCCCGTTGACTTCACTCGCGCAAATGCTATGCCAACGTGCAGTCAGGGCCGCGCCTGTGCGTATGCATGATTGGCACATGACTTGCCTCTATTTGGGTTCCTTCCTCTTCAGCATTCGTGCGAAGGTTATGAACCTGTTCGCATATCCCACATATCAGGCTTTCGCCGACATGATGCTGCCGATGCGGCACGGTGCGGCTCTCATGAATCACTCGCTCGACGCCTGGCCCGCGTTCGGCGAAACACCGCATGGACGCTCGATCCGCGCCGCCTGTGAGTTGTTGACGCTCGCCGGTCTCACGCCCGTGCGACCGCCGTTCGGCATCGACAGTGTAGTGACGGAAGGCAAATCCGTCGCGATCGTCGAGGAAGTTGCCGCGCACACGCCGTTCTGTTCGCTGCTGCATTTCCGTAAGGAGACCCAGCCGTCGGTGCCGCAGCCCCGCGTGCTGGTGATCGCGCCCATGTCCGGCCACTTTGCGACGCTGCTGCGTGGCACTGTGCGCACGATGCTGGCCGAACACGACGTCTACATCACCGATTGGCATAACCCGCGCGACGTGCCCTTGAGCCAGGGCCGCTTCGGCTTCGACGAATTCGTGCAGCACGTGATCGACTTCACCGAGACGATGGGGCCCGGCGCGCATCTGCTGGCCGTGTGCCAGCCGACCGTCGCCGCGCTGGCCGCGGTCGCGCTCATGGCCGCCGACGATCATCCCGCGCAGCCGGCGAGCATGACGCTGATGGCCGGCCCGCTCGACACTCGCATCAACCCGACGCGCGTCAACGACCTCGCCAAGAGCAAGCCGATCGAGTGGTTCGAGCAGAATCTGATCAGCGCGGTGCCGTTCGGTTTTGCGGGTGCGCACCGGCGCGTGTATCCGGGCTTCGTGCAATTGACCGCGTTCATGGCGATGAATCTCAACCGCCATCTCGACTCGTTTGAGACGATGTATTACGAGCGCGCCAAAGGCGATCCGGCAAAGGCCGACACGATTCACACGTTCTACGAAGAATACTTCGCGACAATGGATCTGACGGCCGACTTCTATCTGGAGACCGTCGATACGGTTTTTCAGCGGCATGCGCTGCCGTTGCATGCCCTCGAAGTGAAGGGCCGCCTCGTCGAGCCGTCCAGGATTCGCCGCACCGCGTTGCTCACGGTGGAAGGCGAGAAGGACGATATCTGCGCCGTCGGGCAGACGCTTGCGGCACAGGATATGTGCGACAAGTTGCGGCCGTATCTGAAGACGCACCACGTGCAGACCGGCGTCGGGCATTACGGGGTATTCAACGGACACCGCTGGGAACGGCAGGTCTATCCGCGCGTGCGGGCCGTGATTTACGACAACGAACCGCGCGCAGTACTGGTGGGCTCGCGGGCGCACACGATCCGGCCGGTGCCCGCGGCAACGGCCGCCGCGGTCACGGCGGCAGCGCCCGCTGCGGCGGCGGTGGTCGACGTGGAAGTGGATGCGGCGATGGCGGCCGGTTCGAACGAATCTGACGCCGCGTCGGGTGCGGGTTCAACTGCTGCCATCAAACCGCAGACGTCGCGCGCTCCGCGCAGGCGACCACCGGCGACATAACGCGCGCGGGGGCGGCTCAGCGCCTTCCAGCGAAACGGCCGCGTGCGTGGGGCGTGCGTGATGTTCGCGCTGCGCGCGCACGCAGACGCGCTGCTTGCGCTAAGCGGTGACGCCCTTCCACGGCGTCACCGCGGGTACGTCACATGGCCCTTCGACTTCGATCGATTTGAAGTCCGCCGGCGAGACAATTTCGATGTACTCCATATCGTCCGAGTAATCGAACAGATAGTGGACGATGCCCGGCGCCTGGTGCACGCAGTCACCGGCGGCGACGAGCGTCTCCTTGTCGCCGTACATGAAACGCGCCCAGCCCTTCAGCATGATCACAATGTGGAAATCGGCCTCATGACGGTGCCAACCAGTGCCTTGCTCTGGTGCGTGATTCGCCTTGACGAGTTGCGCGAGCACCTTGCCGCCGGTCGCCTGCGCAATGCCTAAATCACGATAGAGAAAAAAGTCGCGTAAGCCCTGATCCTCGTAGGACGTGTCTTGCGGACGGACATGGCTGAATTGCGTGGCGAATTCGGTGGACATGATCGCGCTCCTGGAAGTGAGCCGGCAGTTGAAAACGACGCGTTGGAGCGTCGGTTGCAAGCATCAAGCGGGCCAGTGTGCGGGCTGCGGTTTCGCGCGATTCAGCGGCGATGCGGTGAACGCCGCGCCGCCTTGCACGGCGCGACGTGTTTTCAAACGCGGCGGCGCTTATACGCTCGGGCGGAACATCTGGAACATGTCGCCGATTTCCGCGTAGTCAGCGCGGTACCCGGCGCGCATGATCGGCTGCGCGGCGTGAGTGTCGAACAGGCCGTCTTTCAGATACGCCTCGTTGATGTGGACGCCGACCACCTGGCCGAGCGACAGGTAGTTATCCATCGGCGTGCCGTCGAGCGTGTGCAGACGCACCACTTGCAGCAGTTTGCATTCGAGCGCGGCCGGCGATTCGGCGACGTGCGGCACGGCAACGTTGCGGCCCGGCGCAGGCGTGAGGCCGGCGAGTTCGAACTCATCGACAGACGGCGGGACCGGCGCCGACGAACGATTCATCTGCTCGGCGAGCGGTTTGGTGGCGAGGTTCCAGACAAATTCGCCGGTGGCTTCGATGTTGGTGACGCTGTCCTTATGACCTTCGCTGCAAAAACCGATGATCGGCGGGAAGGTGGCGAACGCGCCGAAGAAACTGTACGGCGCGAGGTTCAAGGTGCCTTCGGTATCGCGCGACGAAATCCAGCCGATCAGACGCGGGGCGACGATGGCTTTGAACGGATCGTGCGCAAGGCCGTGGCCGGTGGCGGGATCGTAGAAGTAGTGGGACATGGAGATGGGTTGGCTTTGCGGATTTTGGCTAGATGGCATTTATACCGCAGAGCGGCGGCCGCCGCTCTGCTTGCACTGACCGCGAAGCATTTCCTCGTGTCGTTGCACATGAAGCCTCGTCCGCGTCGGTCATATCAGCCGCCTTCGCCGCGATCGCTCATTAACCGCGACTGATCACGCGCCTGCGCCCTTCCTTCACCTGCGCCAGATGCGCATCGTCCCATTCGTAAAAGCCGGCGCCGCTGCGCACGCCGACCCGCCCTGCATCGACCTGCTCGCGTAACAAGTCGAGCACACCTTCGTCTTTGGCCAGTTCCGGCATCAGATGCGAGGAGATATCGAGGAAGGTGTCGAGGCCGCCCATGTCCGCGCCCTCGAACGGTCCGACGATCCCCCAGCGACGGCCGAGCGACGCCTTCATCACCCGATCGACCACGTCGGGCGTCGCCGCGCCGGAGCGGACGATATTCAACGCCTCCCGCAGTACCGCGAACTGCAACCGGTTGCCGACGAAACCCGGAATCGCCTTCGCCAGCACCACCGGCTCCATGCCGATCGCGCTCATCAACGCGGCGGTCTGCTGCGTCACTTCCGGCGCGGTCGCAGTGCCCGGCACGACTTCGACGAGCGGAATCATGTGCGGCGGGTTCCAGAAATGCGCGATCACGAAGCGCTCTTTCGCGCGCAACGGCGCGACCAGTTGATCGGGCGGGAAGCCGCTGGTGTTGCTCGCGAGAATTGCGTCGTCAGTCAGCAACCCGGTCAGCGCCGCATACAGGCGATGCTTCAGTTCGAGTACTTCGGGAATTGCCTCGATCACGAATTGCGCCGACGCCATCACGTCAAGTTGCGCATGGGTTTCGATGCGAGCCAGCGCTGCCTGGCTCGCCGCCCGGTCGATACGCCCGACATCGATCAGTTCGTCGAGCACGGCTTGCGCTTTCGACGCGACGCTCGCCAGACGCGCCGGATCCACGTCGTGGACGAGCGTCCTGTGTCCGTGCAATGCACTTTGCGTCGCAATACCGACGCCCATCAATCCCGTGCCCACTACGCCTATCACTGCCTTGTCCACGCCGCTCTCCTGCTGCCGTCGAAAGCTTTGAAGCATAGCGCAGCGCGCGGATTTGCAAGGCTGAACGTGACAAGGCCGGTCTTCCGCGAGGAAGGACCGGCCTTGTTTGCTTCACGCCTGCTTGGTGCCTGCTTGCTGGTGCCGGCTTCACGCCGCGTTACGCGGCGGCGTCACGCGCGGATCAGTAATGCTGCGGCGGACGATGGTCGCCGTGATGATGCGGATCGTAGTCGTGCGGATGATGGCGCATCCAGTCGTCATGAGCCCAGTAGCGATGGCCGTCGTAGTAACGATCGCCATGCCAGCCGATGTTGATCGACACGCCAACCGGCATCATATGCGGCTGACCGTAGACCGCCGGTCCCGGACCGTTCTCCACCACCCGTTCCTGGGCGAATGCGCTGCCCGCTGCGAGCAGCGCGCCGCCCGCAAGCAGGGTTGCAATGAGCGAACGCGATGTCTTGTTAAAGGTTTTCATACTGACCTCCCGTCAAAAGTTTTGTATCGAGCCAGCGTCCGTGCTCGATTGGCCTCGACCTGCAATCTCAGGCTCGAATCGGACGCCGTACGCTTGAGGGCAACTTTAGCGGCGCGAACTACGGGAAGACGTGAGCACTTGTAAGCGCTCATTTCAATGTTAGGGACGGATGAGCGGTGGCCGTTTCAGCCTCTAACGCCGACGTATCAAGCCATGCGCGATGGTTCGGCCCTGCGGCGAAGCGGCGCAGTGTCAGGCGCCGTTACATTCATTTCGGTATGGAAATATTCGGACAGAAAGACCGAGCGGGGAGGCGGTCCAAAAACAAAAGCCACAGTACGCGTTTCGCGAACTGTGGCTTCAATAATTAATGCGATGCGCACCCGTAATGCGAGCCCGCGCGCGATTGTCCGCACTTCGGGCCGGTACAGCCCGGCTTTAGTCGCTCAGCTTGATGCCGAACAACGTAGCCTGTGAGCGGCGCACGCGCTCTGCTTCGCGGCTGCGTGCCTTGTACGAGTAATCCGCATCCAGCGGCAGATGGGGCGACGCAAAGAGGTCGCTGACCTTTTGGAACAATGCAAAGATGAAGCTCATGGCGACTCCCGGTTGGTGACTGCATTTGCTAGGGTTTTCCCTTAAGAATAATTATAGGGTTTTCCCTAGTTAAATGCTAGTGCAATGCAGCAATTTTTTGGGCGCGGTCCGTGGACGCGGGTTTTCCGCGCATGGTGCGTTGCATCATGACAACGTCCCCGTTTTTTAGATTTCAGGGCCGGAAGGAATGGCTTATTGCCGAGTGATCTAACCCGGTGCTATGTCGCCGCCGGTTTTCGCGAGAGAGGAACTGAGGAACCGCTGGTAGGCGGTCGTCGAGCGGAATGCCGCAGCCGGCTTGGTCGCCGGCGCGGCGGTCGCTGACCGTCAATGCGGGCTGGCCGCTTTCGGCTTGTGCGGATGCTGCGCCCGTGCGGTGCGCCTCGTGTGCGCCGACGGGGCGGTGGCTTGCTGAGGTGCAGCGGGCGCGGCCGTGGCCGCGTCGGAAGCAGCATTCGCAGCGGTTGCGTTCGCCATCGCCAAGTGGGTGTCGAGTAAGCTGGTCATGGCCGCCTGCTGGTTCTGCATCATCTGTTCCATACGGTGCTGCTGCGCGGTGGTCTCACGCGTCAGGCGCATCAGCAGCACGGTTTGCGTGATGCCGATGGCGACCGTGGCCAACAACGCGCCCACCACGATCGATAGCATCCACTTCATGCGTCGCGAATGATCGGTCGCGGCGCGGCGCTGATCGGCGATCACACCATACAGCGCATCGACGGTATCGGCGAAGGCGGTTGCCCGCGCGCGATCAAGTTCCGGCGCGGCGCGCAACGCGGCCGCAGCCGCCTCGGCGCGCCGGGCTTCGCGCCACGGAGCGGCGAACTCGGCGCTCGCCTGAGCAGATACCGATGAATTCACCAGTGTCTCCGTGCCGGGCTTCGACTCGGTGGGCGCAGCGTCTGATTCGGCCGGAGCGGGTTCATCCACCGCGCTTGCCGTTTCAGCCGTAGGCGCTTCCCGCGATGCCGATGCCGATGCCGAAGCCGATGCCGCCTTGGCGAAAGTCGCGGCGAAACGTTGCGGCGCCTTGCCGACGCCCGAGGTCGATGCAATTGCGGTATCAGTGGTCGCGCCCGGCTCGGACGCCTGCCGCAGCGCGGTCACGCTGCGCGCCACGGTTGCAGCCGCCATAGCCGGCGTCAGCGGCGCCGACACCGCCGGTTTCTCTTCGGCGTTAGCGTCCGTTGCCGGTTTCGTGTCACCCAGAGCCGGTTCGCCAGCCGGCGGAACCATTGCCGCCACCGGCTCGATTTCGAGCCCACTCAGTTGCGCATTGACCGGCACCGGCTCATCGGACTTCGGGGCACGCGGCGCGCGGCGAGCCGCGCGCGCCTCAAGCGACGCGCTGTCGCCCGTATCGACCGCGCCGACCGCGGCCAGCACCACATCGGGTAATTCGAAACCATGCAGCGTGCCTTGCCGGATATCGATATTCATCGCTTCCAGCGTCGCGCGGGTGGGATCGTCGGGAAATAGATCGAGCGTGGCGTCGTCGCGAGAGGCGTCGCTCAATTGCGCGAGACGTTGTGCCGAGCGCGCGGCGCGCGCCAGCTTGTTTTCAGTTTCGGTCGAGACGGTGGCCTGACGCCGCTTCTTCGAAGCTGCGCGCGAAGGCCGGGACTGCGTGGATGCTACGGAATCTGCCATAGAGAAAAAAGCGGTCGTCGCCGGAAAGCGGGCGCCGGACACCGCTCGTCAATGCCGTTGGAATTTTTCGAGACCGCATTGTCGCATGGCCGCCCGCGCCCGCCGAAGCCATTCGCCGAGGATTTTCCGTTTTTACGAAGTCGCGTCGTCCTGCCGGAACTGCTTGACGCCATGCAACTGACGCAAGCGGCTGCAGATCGCCTCATATTCCGTATTCGACACACGATGCAAGGTGATCACCACCTCGTCGCACTCGGGCGCGTCCTCGCTTTGCTGCATCACGAACTGTTTGACGCGCGGGCTCGCGGCGCCGAGCTCGTCGTGCAGCGAGTGGAACGTCATGGCGCCGCGCTCGACGATCATCGTCAGTTGGCGCCGTTGCTTGACGGTGATGAAGCGGCGCTCCAGCGGCTTGATGCCGGCAAGGATGATCAGAATGATGATGGTCGCCGCGATCGACGCCGTATACAGTCCGCCGCCAACCGCCAGACCGATGGCGGCCACCGACCACAGGCTCGCCGCCGTGGTCAGCCCGCGCACGATCTCGCCGCGCAGCAGGATCGAGCCCGCACCGAGAAAGCCGATGCCCGACACCACCTGCGCGGCCATCCGCGACGGATCGAGCACCACGTGCTCGCCGCTCAGCACTTCCGCAAAGCCATAGGCCGATACGATCATGATGAGCGTCGAACCGACGCACACCAGCATGTGCGTACGCAAACCCGCGGCCCATGAAAGCCGTTCCCGCTCGAAGCCGATGACGCTGCCGAGCGCCGCGGCCAGCACCAGACGGGCGATGAGTTCGAGATTCCCCAACATTGTTGTTCCTCCTTGTCGGCAATTATTTGAAGTGTTTTCCGCGTCGGCGCCGGAGTGCCAGCGGGATCCGTTTGCTTTATGCTAAGCCGCACGCCGCCAGGCGGTTAAGCGGGTCGCGCGGCAAGTCGTCGTGCTGCTGCTGGCCCGTAAAGCAGGTAGCATCCGCGCTCACCAACAGGCTTGCCGGTAACCGCGCCGCGCAGCAACTCAGGCTACGGCATGAGTCCGTGGGCGCTTCGAAATACGAGCTGAATCAATTTGACTATGCAGAGCATGAACCCTCCCGCCGCTTCCACCATCGCGCTCGCTACCCGGCTGCGCGATCACTTCACAGGCGTAGTGCTGCCCATGTGGCGCGGCCCGGGTTTTAATACCGCACTGAAGCTGCCCTACGAAGCGCTCAGCGCCGAGGACCATCAGCCGTTACCTCCCGCGCGTTACCGGGCTATGGCCTGCGCGCGGCAACTGTTCGTGTTCTCGCAAGCGGGCGACGAAGCGCATGCGCGAGTGCTGTTCGACTCGTTGACGCATACCTTTCAGGACACCCGCCACGGCGGATGGTTCTACAGCGTCGATCCGCAAGGCGCACCGCTCGACACCACGAAGGATCTGTACACGCACGCGTTCGTCGTGTTTGCTTGCGCGGAATATGGCCGGCGCTCCGGCAATCGCGACGCGCTGGAAATCGTGCATCGCACGTCGGCGCTGATCCAGTCGAACTTCGCCGCTGAAGGCGATCTGTTCAACGCCGCGCTGAGCGCGGATTTCGCCAGCGTAACGGGCACGCCGATCCAGAATCCGTTGATGCACCTGACCGAAGCCTGGCTGGCCGCTCGCGAAGCCACGCACGACAACGCTTTCGACGCCGCGTTGCGGCGCCTCGCCGGCGCGGTCGCCCGTCACTTCATCCATGCGCCTACGGGTTGTATCGCCGAATTGCCGATTGGTGCGGACGATAACCGTCTGGAACCCGGTCACCAGTTCGAGTGGTTCTGGCTGGTCAGGCAGGCGGGCGCCGTGTTCGAAGGCTCCGGTCTTGCCGAAGCCATGCCGCGTGCGTTCAGTTTCGCGCAGCAAAACGGGGTGGACCGGGAGACAGGCGGCGTGTGCGCCTCGCTCGACGAAACCGGGCGGGTCAAGGACGCGACCCAGCGGATCTGGGCGCAAACGGAATATCTGCGCGCGCTGGCAAGCTACGACGAGCCAACCGCGCTCGCCGCGCTGCCACGGCAAATCGAACTGTTCCAGCAACGTTTCCTGCGTCCGCAGGGCTGGTTCGAATGCAAGACGCCGGCGGGTGAGGTGGCGCGCGCCGACATGCCGTCGACCACGCCCTATCACCTCGCGACTGCCTATGAAGCGTTGCCGGCCTGACACCACCGGCAAGCCACGCAACGGGCGCGGCCACCGCGCGGCCGCGAGAACCGGCCGCCCGATCAATACTCTTCGCGCTGCCAGGGGCTCCAGTCGGAGCCGGCAGATTTAAAACGCATATAAGTTGCGCTCTGCCCGGTGGGGATATCCGATGCGTCGCCGTCCGGCTTCTGATCGGTTGTATGAAGGGCGAAAGCCTGGCGGTCTACGGTATCGACAGTAATACGGCCGACCGGGTCAGGGGCGCCTTCTTGAGGGGATTTAGACTCCAATATCGCCAGATAGGGGGTCAAACGACTCCAGAACGAGGTAAGTTCTTCTTGCAAATAATGTGTCAATGTTTTTCCTGGAAGAGTAATACAAGCAGTTTACCCTACCGGACGGAGCACCCTTCCAATTGCTCGCCAGGCCGAAAAAAGGCCGATGCCGGGGAATACCCGAATACTGGTTGGTTGGCGTCCATCATAAAGACGTGATACAACTCCTACTTCGCGCTCGATCTCGCGTTGAGAAATAGCGGTCGCGAATGCAACACACAACATTTACTGGATTAAAAATGGCAACAGGTACTGTGAAGTGGTTTAACGATGCAAAGGGCTTTGGCTTCATCACGCCGGACGACGGCGGCGAAGACCTGTTCGCGCACTTTTCGGAAGTTCAAGGCAGCGGCTTCAAGTCCCTGCAGGAAAACCAGAAGGTGACGTTTGAAGTTAAGCAAGGCCCGAAGGGCAAGCAAGCTGCGAACATCCAGCCGGCCTAAGTACCGTCAGGTACGTTGAGGCACCCTTAGGCGCTTGCGTCTGATGCAAAATGGCCCGCTTTGGCGGGCCATTTTCTTTTCCCAGCCGGCCCTTCCTGAGCGTGCGCGAGCTTAAATTGCGCGCATGCCCGACAACGCGAAATCGACCGGTCGGCCCCGTGCTTCGTCGATTTGTTGCGTGCGCAACACAGATTCAGAAATTTCGAACACGGAAACAGCCTGCTTCAACTGCTGCGTCTGCTGATGCAGCGAAGCCGCCGCCGCTGCTGCCTGTTCAACGAGCGCCGCGTTCTGCTGCGTCATCTCATCCATCTGCACCACCGCCTGGTTGACCTGCTCGATACCCGTGCTCTGTTCGAGCGACGATGCGCTGATTTCCGCCATCATCTGCGTGACGCGCGAAATTGATGTCGACACGTTGCTCATCGCTTCTCCGGCATGCTCGACCAGCGTCGAACCGCCCCGGATCTCGGCCACCGATTCGCTGATCAACGTTTTGATTTCCTTCGCCGATTGCGCGCTGCGCTGCGCGAGGCCCCGCACTTCGCCCGCCACCACGGCGAAACCGCGCCCCTGCTCGCCCGCGCGCGCCGCTTCGACGGCCGCGTTCAACGCGAGAATATTGGTCTGGAACGCGATACCGTCGATCACCGAAATGATCTCGGCGATTTTGTCCGAACTCTGCGCGATGCCGCGCATCTTCTCCACCACCTGGTTGACCACCTCGCTGCCGCGCGAGGTCGCTTCGAGCGCGGTCCCGGCGAGTGCGTTGGCCTCACGGGCGTGATCGGCGTTCTGGCGCACGGTGGCGGTCAGCTCCTCCATGCTCGACGCGGTTTCTTCGAGCGACGCCGCCTGGTTTTCCGTGCGCGCCGACAGATCGGCGTTGCCGGTCGCGATTTCGTCGGCGCCGAGGTGGATCGAGTCCGCGGATTCGCGCACGGTTTGCACGGTACGCGCCACGCTCGCCTGCATTTTGGCGAGGCCCGAGAACAGGCGGCCGATTTCATTGGTGCCGTGCGCGGCGATCGGCTGGTCCAACCGGCCTTGCGCGATACGGTCGAAGTGACGGCCCGCTTCTTCCAGCGGCGCCACCACGCCCCGGCGCAACGCCGTGTGCACGGCGAACGTGCCGGCCACCAGCGCCGCGAGAATCACGATGCTGACCGCGCGAAACGTCGCCATGCGCGTATCGATCGAATCGAGCGATGCCTGGCTCGCGGCGGTGCCGAACTGCACGAAGTTATGCGACTCGCCGAGGTACGCGTCCTGGAACGACTGGGTCGGCTGATCGAGGAAAGCCTGAATATTGTTCGAGTCGAGAAACTGCACCAGTTCCGCGAGCGCATCGTGCAGCTTCTTGTAGCGCTCGGCAAGCGCGGCGGCGCGGGCGCCGTTTTCGTCGCCGGTCTTGGGCGCGCTCATGAAGGCAGCGAACGACTGGTCAGCGGCCGTCAACTGTTCGCGGGCGTGCTGCACGATGTCGGTCGGCTCCGAGCCGCCGCGCACCATGCGCGTCCCGGCCCGCGAGAGGTTGATGCGCGCGTCCATCAGACGCTGGGTCGTTTCGTTGACCGCGTTCACCTGCTTCAAGGCGATGTTCGACAGATCGTTCACGTCGTTATGAGTGTGCGTGAGCGACCAGAACCCCAAACCGATCGTGACAAGCTGGAAAACACAGAACGCGGCCAGAACACACAGCAGGCCGGATGCGACCTTGATCTTGCTGAACATCGTGAATACCTGAAGACAAAGAATAACGGGAGCTACGTCAGGGTTAACGGCATAGGCGAGCCGCCCTTGAGGCCAATTCCATCAAAGATCGTCTTACATCCCCTTTTCATCGGCCAACTTCACTACTGCAATCGTTTCGCACAACAATGCAGGGCGCAGATTGCCGATTCACCTTGACGCGGTGCGTGCGCGCTTCCTAGAGTGGGTAGGGACTGCACAACGCAGGCCAGTGCAGATTGCCACCGCGGGCCACGCCCGAAGGAATCACAATGACCGACCTCCTCGACCGGGCGCGCGGCGCACTGCATGCCCAGCCGTTCAGCATGCTGTTGGGCGCAGAGTTGATGCACACGGGCACCAATGAACTCACGCTGAGCCTGCCGATCCGCGACGAGTTGCGGCAACAGCACGGCTTCGTGCATGGCGGCGTGATCGGCTATCTCGTCGACAATGCGCTGACGTTCGCCGGCGCGCTGCTGCTGGGGCCGAAGGTCGTGACCGGGGAATACAAGATCAATTATCTGCGCCCGGCCGTCAACGGCATGCTGATCGCGCGCGCAAAGGTGGTCTATGCGGGTCAGCATCAAGCAACCTGCCAATGCAACGTGTTTGTCATGGAAGGCAATCGCGAAAAGCTGATTGCCGTCGCGCAAGGCACCGTCAACCGGATCAGCGAGAGCGGCGAGCACGAACACGGGAACTGACGCCTTCGCCTCTTTCCGAAGCACTTCGCGCCATCGTGCAGCCGCTTGTCCACGTTTCATCATTTAGCTAATATACGAAACGTTATCGACTCATGGCTCCGTTGGGCGCGCCGCTTCATGAAAGACGACCTCACCCGCATCAACGCGCTTGCGAACGCCAGCCGGCTCGCCGTCATGCGCTGGCTGAAGGAGCCGACGCTGCATTTCCCCTATCAGGATCACGCCGATATCGAAACGGTCGGCGTGTGCTGCACGTTCATCACGGAGAAGCTCGGCATCGCGCCTGCCACGACCACGCGTCACATGCGCATCCTCGCCGACGCGGGACTCGTGCGCGCGCAGCGGATGGGCAAATTCACCTATTACAAGCGGATCGACGCCGAATTGCAGAAGCTCGGCCGCGACCTCGCCAATCTCTAGGCGCAGGGTCTTCACGAGATCACGCCGCCACCTTTCGATACTTGATTGATTCAGGGAGCCCTATGGACGAACTCGCACTTGCCGCCGACGCTGACCGGCGCGCGCACGCTTACCTTGCCGGCATCGGTAAGCGCCGGGTGTTTCCGGACGCGGCCGCGCTCGCGCAACTCGCCGCCTTCGACGAGGCCTTCCCGCAACACGGCCACGCGCCCGCCGACGTGCTGCGCCTGCTCGACGAAAGCGGAACGCCTGCCACGGTCGCCTCGAACGATCCGCGCTATTACGGCTTCGTGATCGGCGCGGTGCTGCCGGCCGCCGCCGCGGCCGAGCGTCTGATGGGCGCGTGGGATCAGTGCGCGTCGACCTTCGACAACTCGCCGGTCGCGGCCACGCTCGAGAAAATCGCCGCGCGCTGGGTACTCGACGCGCTCGATCTGCCGCGCCAAGCGGCGATCGGCTTCGGCACCAGCGCAACGGCGTGCACGCTCGTTTGCATTGCGGCCGCGCGGCGCGCGCTGCTCGCACGCAAGGGCTGGGATTTCGACAACGACGGTCTGGACGGTGCGCCACCGGTGCGGGTCGTGATCTCGGAGATGGCCCATATCACGGTGAAGAAAGCGCTGCGTGTGCTCGGCTTCGGCATGAAGCGCGTGATCAGCGCGCCCGTGGATGAGCATGGCCGTATCGATCCCGCGCAGTTGCCGCCGCTCGACGACATGACGATCTTCTGCGTGCAAGCCGGCGAAGTGAACACCGGCGAATTCGATCCGTTCGCGGATCTGATTCCTCGCGCCAAAGCCGCCGGTGCGTGGGTTCATGTGGATGGCGCGTTCGGCCTGTGGGCGCGCGCGTCGTCGCAACGGGCGCTGACCGAGGGCATCGACGGTGCCGACAGCTGGACCACCGACGGCCACAAATGGCTCAATACGCCCTATGACGGCGCGATGGCGATCTGTCGCGACGCCCAGGCGCTCTCGACGGCGATGAACAGCGACGCGGTCTATCTGAGCGGCGCGCATGACGCGCAGAAGAATCTGAACCTCGAATTCTCGCGCCGTGCGCGCGGCATTCCGATCTGGGCGGCGCTGCGTTCGCTCGGGCGCAGCGGCGTGCAGGAGATGGTCGACCGGCATTGCGCGCAGGCGTCGCGGATTGCCGAAGGTCTGCGCGCCGCGGGCTTCGAGGTGGTGAACCGCGTCGTGCTGAACCAGGTACTGGTGCGGGCGAACACCGACGCGCAGACGGTCGCGATTCGCGAAGCCGCGCAGGCGTCGGGCGAAACGTGGTTCGGCCAGACTGTCTGGCAAGGCCGGCCGGCGTTTCGGATCAGCGTGTCGTCGTGGCGCACTGAGGACAAGCACGTCGATCAATTGGTGGCGTTGCTTGCGCGACTGCTCGCGGAACAGCGCGGCTGATCTGCAGCGGCGCACAAAAAAGGCGGTTCCTGCCTGTAGATGCAGAAATCGCCTTTCTTCATGCAGCAAAGCTCGCGAGCGAAATTTACTCCGCCGCGTAAGTCTTCTGCGTTTGCTCGCCCAGACCTTCGATCCCCAGACGGATCGTCTGGCCCGGCTTCAGGAACACCGGATTCGGTTTCACGCCCATGCCGACGCCCGGCGGCGTGCCGGTCGAAATCACGTCGCCCGGTTGCAGGCTCATGCACTGCGACACGTACGAGACCAGTTTCGCGACGCCGAACACCATCGTCTTCGTGCTGCCGTTCTGATAGCGATGGCCGTCCACTTCGAGCCACAGGCTCAGATTCTGCGGATCGGCGACTTCGTCGCGCGTGACCACCCACGGACCGATCGGGCCGAACGTGTCAAAGCCCTTGCCCTTGTCCCACGTGCCGCCCTTTTCGATCTGCCATTCGCGTTCCGACACGTCGTTGATCACGCAGTAACCGGCGACGTAATCGAGCGCGTTGGTTTCGTCGATATATTTCGCAGGCTTACCGATCACCACGCCGAGTTCGACTTCCCAATCCGTTTTCTTCGAGCCGCGCGGAATTTCCACGTCGTCGTTCGGGCCGCTGATCGCGCTCGTCCACTTGTTGAAGATGACCGGCTCGGCCGGCACCGGCAGATTCGATTCCGCCGCGTGATCCGCGTAATTCAAGCCGATGCAGATGAACTTGCCGATCTTGCCGACACACGGGCCGATGCGTGGATTGCCTTCGACCAGCGGCAGCGAGGCCGGATCGAGCGCGCGCAGTTTGGCGAGACCTTCGTCGGTCAGCGCGGCGCCGTCGATATCGGCGACCACTTTCGACAGATCACGAATCTTGCCTTGTGCGTCGAGCAAGCCCGGCTTTTCCTGGCCTTTCGGCCCATAACGAAGCAGTTTCATCCTGACACTTCCTTTCAGTGGTATTCGGTTCGTAGTTCGGCGCGCATGAACCTGCGTCAGTTCGACCAGCCGCCGTCGATCACATGCGCGTGGCCCGTGGTGAACGACGATTCGTCGGACGCGAGATACAGCGCCAATGCGGCGATCTCTTCCGGCTTGCCGATACGGCCCATCGGCTGACGGGCGACAAAAGCCGCCTGCACGGCGTCCAGCGTCGCGCCCTGTGCCTGAGCCTGGTCGACGATCCGCTGTTCGAGCGACGGCGAAGCCACCGTGCCCGGGCAGATCGCGTTACAGCGTACACCACGCGTGATGAAGTCGGCAGCAACGGATTTGGTCAGCCCGATCACCGCGGCCTTGGAGGCGCTGTACGCGAAGCGGTTCGGCACGCCCTTCACGCTAGACGCCGCCGACGACATATTGATGATCGAACCGCCGCCGTTGTCCAGCATGGCGGGCAGAAACGCGCGGATCGTGCGGTACATCGCCTTCGCGTTCAGGTCGAACGCGAAGTCCCAATCCTCTTCGCTGCATTCGAGAATGTTGCCCGCATGCACGAAACCCGCGCAGTTGAACAGCACGTCGATCGCGCCCAGTTCGGCGGCCAGCGCCTTGATCGCCGCGTTGTCACGCACATCGAGCTTGCGGGCGTCGACCGGCTTGCCGGCAAGTTCGTCGATGCGGATGTCAGTGGCGATCACACGCGCGCCTTCGCGTGCGAAGAGTTCGGCGGTGGCGAGTCCGATGCCTTGTCCTGCCGCCGTGATCAGGGCCGTCTTGCCGGCCAATCTTTGTGTCATCTACGACTCCAGTTGAATGGGCTGTTGCTTGTCTCTTTTCGCAATTCACAGTCGATAAAACGCGGCGGCGTTGCCGCCGAACACCGCTTCGCGCTCGCCGTCGCTCAAGGAGATGAGCAAGGTGTTCGCCACCGAATGCCAGAGCAGATAGTCTCCGTTCAGATCGAGCACCGGCCAGTCGCTGCCCCACATCAAACGCGCCGGGCCGAATGACTTCAGCAGATGGTCAGCATACGGCTGCAGCGTTGCCTCGGTCCAGCCGGGCGAAGCCTCGGTGGCGAGGCCCGACAGCTTGCAATGCACGTGCGGCAGTTGCGCGAGACGTGTGATCGCGTCGGCCCAGCTTTGATAGCCCGCGCGTCCGTAGCGGATGGGCGGCTTCGCGCCATGATCGACCACGATGCGCAGCGCCGGAAACCGCGTTGCGAAGATTTCGAAGGGCTCGGCGTGGCGCGCGTAAATCAACGCGTCGAACGCGAGGTCGTGCGCGATCAGCGCTTCGATCGCCGGCGCGAGATCGGGGTTCGCGATCCATGTATCGTCCGGCAAATCCTGCAGCATCGGCCGCACGCCCTTGAACTTCGGCTCATGCGCCAGTGCTTCGATTACCGCCGGTGCCGTGGGCAGCAGCAACGGTACCCAGCCGACCACGCCCGCGATCGACGGCTCATGCCGCGCAATGTCCAGCAAATAACGTGTTTCGTCGATGGTCGACGCGGCCTGCACCACCACCGTCCGTTCGATGCCCGCGCGCTCGCGCAACGGTTTGAGATCCGCCGGGCCAAACGCACGGTACAGGATCTTCAACTCCGGCGTGAGCCACTCGTAATCGCCACGATCAGGATCCCAGTAGTGCTGGTGGGCATCGATATGCATCGTCAACTCAATCCTCCGGCACGGGCGCGCGGCTGTCGAGCAAGCCTTCGTCACGCAACGCGGACCACAAGCCCGCAGGGATCGGCTGCCCGAACGACGCGGCGTTCTCGCGCAATTCGTCGGCACTGCGCGCGCCGGTCAACACGGTAGCGACCGCCGGATGCGCGTACGGAAACTGCAAGGCGGCGGCCGCCAGCGGCACACCGTGCGCACGGCACACCGCTTCGAGCCGCGCGACGCGCTCGATCACTTTGCGCGGCGCCTCGCCGTAATTGAACTTCAGATCACCTTCGACGCCGCGCGCCAGAATGCCCGAGTTGAACGCGCCGCCTAACAGGATGCTGACGCCGCGCTTTTCACAGGCCGGCAACAGGTCGTTGAGCGTACTCTGTTCGAGGAGCGTATAACGGCCCGCGAGCAACGCGCAATCGATATCGAACTCGGCCATCGCGTCGAGAATGACCGCGCCCTCGTTGACCCCGAGTCCGACGGCCTTGATCGCGCCCGCCGAGCGCAACCCGTCCAGCGCGCGAAAACCGCCGCCTTCGGTGAGTTGCCGCCAGTAGTGCGGATGGTTGTCGCCGTGCGTAATGCGGCCGATATCGTGCACCAGCAGAATGTCGATATCGACAATGCCGAGCCGCTGCTGGCTGTCTTCGAACGAGCGCAGAATGCCGTCGTGCGTGTAGTCGTAGATTGCTTCGAAAGGCAGCGGGTTTTGCCAGCCTTCCCTGTCGTCGAAAGGCGTGGTGCGCGGCACGAACCGGCGTCCCACTTTGGTGGACAACACATAGTCGCCGCGCGGATAACGCCGCAAAACGTCGCCCAGCCTATGCTCGGCCTTCGTGTTGCCGTAGTGCGGCGCGGTGTCGAAATAGCGCACGCCTGCGTCCCACGCGGCGGCGATGGTGGCGTGAGCCTCCTCGTCGGACAGATCGCGGTAGAGGCCGCCGAGAGGCGCCGTACCGAGTGCCAGTCCTGTCACCTGCAACGCCGTGCGGCCGATGCGGCGCCGTTGCCCGATCTTCGATGCGATCGTTGCCGTCATTGAGCGCGTCTCCTTACGCCAATCCCATTCATCTTTTACCATGCACGAGCGGGACTTGTCCGCAGCGTATATCAGCCGCTTGCTGCCACGCCCGCGAACAAGCCACCGGGTGCCCCCCGGTACGACTCACTGCGGCTCGATCGCGACCACCCGGTGCTGCGGCGCGGCACTCGACGGCAAGCAAGCCGGCCCCACCGGCTCGAAAGTCTTGTAGGTCAGAATGAACTCCTGGTGACCCAGCGTTTCCGACTTCGAGGCCGCGCCACGCGACACCGCCACCGTTTGCTCGAACACTTCGCGGCCCACTTCGTCGAGCGTGCCGCGGCCTTCGAGAATACGGCCTGCATCGACATCCATATCGCCGGCGAGATTGCGATACGTCGCCGGATTCGCGCACACCTTGATGACCGGCGAGATCGCCGAGCCCACCACCGAGCCGCGTCCGGTCGTGAACAGAATCACATGCGCACCGCACGCGATCAGTTCGCCGATCTCCGCGTTGTCGCTGATGTTCGGAAAGCCGAAGCGCGGTTCGCCGTCCGGCACCACGTCGAGCAGATACAGGCCGCCGGTCGGCGGAATGTCGCCGGGTTTGACGATGCCGACAATCGGCGACGCCCCGCTCTTGGCATACGCGCCCAGCGATTTTTCTTCCTGCGTGGTGAGACCGCCGTCCGCGTTGCCGACCGCAAAACTGCCGTGGCCGAGAATCGAGTAATAGCGAGCCGCCTTCGCGACGCAAGCCACGATCTCCTCGCCGAGTTCGGGCCGCGCCGCGCGCGTTTTCATATGGAATTCGCAGCCCACCAACTCGCCGGTTTCTTCGAAAATACACGTCGCGCCCGCGTCGATCAGATGATCGAACGCGCGGCCCACGGCCGGGTTCGCGGTGATGCCGCTCGTGCCGTCCGAGCCGCCGCAAATCGTACCGATCACCAGTTCGCTCAGCGCCATCGGCACTTTTTCTTGTGCGGCGAGTTGCCCGCGCGCCTCGCGAATCCAGTCCACGCCGTATTGAATCGTGCTGCGCGTACCGCCCTTTTCCTGGATGGTCAGCACTTCGACGGGACGGCCACTCGCGCGCACCACGTCCACCAGATAGTGCTTGTTCATGCTCTCGCAACCGAGCGACACGAACAGCACCGCGCCCACATTGGGATGCGTGGTGAGCCGCTCGAGCATTTTCTCGGCGTAGCTGTTCGGATAGCAGCCGGGGAAACCGATCAGATGCACGGGCGGTTCGCGCTCGGCGGAAGGATCGTCGAACGCATCCAGCGGTTCGCGAAACTGCGTGACGATCTCGCGCGCGACGTGATGCGCGCACTCGACCAGGTACGCCACCGCGACCACATTGCGGATGCCCTTGCGGCCGTCGCGGCGCAGGTAACCTTGCAGCGTGGGCTGCTGCGATGCGGCGGATGGAGATGCTACGGAAGTGTCAGTCATGATCGTTCCAGCGCGGCGCGAAGGCCACGATTGTGCTCACATCAGTGATGGACGAACTCGTGGCCCGCGTCGTGCGTGTACGTCGGCAGGTAATCGCTTTCGAGATTGTGCGTATGCAGATGCGCACCGCGCGCCACCGCCTCCGTCACGTGACCGATCACCGCGCCATAGCGCAGCACCTTGTCGTCTTTCGCGAGTTCACGGCGCGCCACCTTGTGTCCGAGTTCGATGGTTTTGGCCAGCGTCACGCGCTCGCCTTCGATCTCGACCTGCGTGCCGCCGTCCAGGCGCGCCGCCGCGATCAGGCAATTGTCGGCGGGGCTGAGGAGGATCAGGCGTGGGTCCGTTTGGTCCGTTTGGTCCGTTTGCAATGGGCGGCTGGTCAAGTAAGTTCTCCGGAATGCGTGCGCATCAGTTCTGGCCTTCGCCGCTTGCGAGGCGCGCCACCATCAGCGAGCCGAGAATGATCGCGCCGTAGATCGCCTGGATCCAGAAAGACGGCACCTGGGCAAGCGTCAGCAGGTTTTGCACCACGCCGAGCAGCAGCACGCCGGTGAGCGCACCGAACATGGTGCCCTTGCCGCCGTCGAGCGAAATGCCGCCGATCACCGCGGCCGCGAACACCGTGAAAATCATCCCGTTGCCCTGGTTCGCGTTGATCGCGCCGACATAGCCGGTGACGATCAAACCGCCCAGCGAGGCGAGCATGCTGCCGAGCACGAACACGCCCCACGTGATGCGCTCCACACGAATGCCCGCAGCGCGTGCTGCTTCCGGGTTGCCGCCGATCGCGTACAGCGCGCGACCCAGCCGGTGATAGCGCAACACGAAGGCCGCGATCGCGAACGCCACCGCGGCGAGCCACACGGACAACGGCAAGCCCAACACGATGGTGGTCGCGAGCGTGAAAAACGACGGCGGCATATCGAACAGCGTGCCGCCCTTGGTCGCGCCGACCAGCATGCCGCGCAGCACGATCAGCATGGCCAGCGTGACGATGAACGCGTTCAGCCGCAAACGCACCACGAGAAAGCCGTTGATAAAACCGATCACCGCGCCCACCGCCACGATGGCGAGCAAGCCGGCCGCCGCCGGCCATTGCATGCCGAAGCCCGCGGACGCCGCCGGCATCACCAGCATCGCGCCCACGGCAGGCGCAATGCCGACCGTCGATTCGAGCGACAGGTCGAACTTGCCGGTCAACACGATCAGCGATTCGGCGAGCACGACCAGCGCCAGCGCCGCCGAAGCACCCAGCACGCTGATGAGATTCGCTTTGGTCAGAAAACTGGGACTGACAAACGCGCCGATCACGATCAGCAACGCGAGCGCGGGCAGCAACGCCAGTTCGCGCAAACGCGCAAGTTCGGAGCGAGCGCGTTTGCCGCGCGTAGCCTGCGCGAGCGGCTGGGCCTGAGCTTGCGCGGTGCCGAAGGCGGGACTGGGCACACTATTCTTCATGGAGACTGACTCCTTCAACGGATGCGATCAGGTCGTGGTCCTGCCAACCCGCGGAAAATTCGGCCGCGACACGGCCACGGAACATGACCAGCACGCGGTCACAGGTGCGCAGATCGTCGAGTTCGCCGGACACGACCAGCACGGCCTTGCCGTCTTCGCGCACACGGTCCACGACGGAGAGCAGCGCTTCTTTCGATTTCACGTCGACGCCCGCCGTGGGGTCGATCAGCACGAGCACATTGGGATTAGTGGCGAGCGCGCGCGCCATCACCACCTTTTGCTGATTGCCGCCCGACAGACCGGACACCACATGCTCCGGACCCTGCGCGACGATGCCGAGCGCGTCGATCATCTTCTGGCCGAAGGCGTTCTTCTTCGCGGGCGGCGCGATGCCGAATTTGCCGAGCAAACGCGCGATCGTCATCGAAGCGTTTTCCGCAACCGATTGCGTGAGCACGAGGCCTTCGTGGTGGCGATCCTTCGGCACGCAACCGATGCCGTGCGCGAGTGCCGCGGGCACATCGCCGGGCGGCAAGGTTTTGCCGTCCACGCGGATCGTGCCGCGTTTGGCGGCACGCAGGCCGGCAATCGCTTCGGCCACGCTCGTGCGGCCGCTGCTCGTCGCGCCGGTCAAGCCGACCACTTCGCCGCGCTTGACGGTGAACGACACGCCTTCGTAATCGGAACCCGCGAGGCCTTCGACTTGCAACGCGGTCGCCGTGTCGGCGGGCAACGCGTCGCGCGCCGCCGCATCGGCGACGGCGAGACCGCCGCGCTCGCCGGTCATCGCTTCGATCAACTGCTCGCGCGGCAGCGCGGAAACCGGCGCGCTGACGATATGCCGCGCGTCGCGCAGCACCGTCACGGCCTGGCAAATCTCGTAGACTTCCTGAAGATGGTGCGAGATGAACAGGAAGGTCACGCCTTCGCGCTGCAACTCGCTGATGCGCCGGAACAGGCGCTTGATTTCGTCGCCGTCTAGCTGCGCAGTCGGTTCGTCGAGAATGATGAAGCGCGCGCCATACGACAGCGCGCGCGCAATTTCCACCAGTTGCCGTGCCTCTACCGTCAGATCGCCGGCGCGAGCATCTTCGCGCACGTCGATCTTCCAGTGATCGAGTAACGTGCGCGCGTCGCGCCGCATGGCCTGCCAATCGATCATGCCGCCGCGCAACGGCTGCCGGTTGATAAACAGATTCTCCGCCACGCTCAGGTCGCGGATGATCGTTGAATGCTGATAGACGCACGCCACACGTTCGCGCCACGCGTCGCGATCCGCGATCGACGGCGCGGCCACGCCGCTGAAACGCACCTCGCCGGTGTCGGGCTTGCGCAGGCCGGTGAGGATCGACACCAGCGTCGATTTACCCGCGCCGTTGCGCCCGACGAGCGCATGCGACTCGCCGGGCATCACGCGGATGCTCACGTCTTTCAGCGCAGCCGTCGAGCCGAAGCGTTTGGTGATCTCGAACGCTTCGACAACGGGCGCGGAGGGCGTGAGTTCGCTCATTTGACCGTGTTACCCCACAAAGCCTTGTCGTCGACGTTCGACTTCGTCACGAGCGGTGCGGGCAACTGGTCTTCCAGAACGCCCGGCGCCAACTGGATGATGTTGCTGCCGTGATCGGTCGGGCCCGGCTTGAAAGTCTGCCCTGCCAACGCCGCCTTGATATAGAACAGCCCATATTTCGCGTACGAATCGGCGGGCTGCGACACGGTCGCGTCGATATCGCCACGGCGGATTGCGTCGAACTCCTGAGGAATGCCGTCGTTGCTGACGATCACCACGTGCTTCGGGTCGCCGGCCGGAAAGAGCATCTGCTTGCGGCGCAAGGTTTGCAGCGTCGGCGACAGATAGACGCCGCCAGCCTGCATGTAGATGCCTTTCACGTCGGGATTCGCGGTCAGCAGGCTGTCGAGCGCGGTCGCCGCGACGTCGCCTTTCCAGGCCGCAGGGATCTCCAGCACCGACACGCCAGGATAGCCTTTCATGCATGAGCGGAACGCTTCGGACCGGTCGCGTCCGTTGACCGAGGCGAGGTCGCCCATGATCTGCACGACCTTGCCCGACTTCACGTGATCGCCAATGTACTTGCAGGCCTTCTCGCCATACGCGCGATTGTCGGCGCGCACCACCATCGCGACCTTGCCTTGCGTCGGCGCGACGTCCACGGCGACCACGGGCACGTTCTTCGCCGCGGCGGCGTCGAGCGCCCGGCTGATCGCCGCCGAATCCAGCGGGCCGACCACGATGCCCTTCGCACCTAGGTTCAGCAGGTTGTTCATGTCCGTGATCTGCTGCGCGGGATCGCCGTTCGAATTGACCGGCGCAAGAATGTCGAGGCCCATGTCCTTCGCGTATTTGGGCAGATAGTTGTTGTACGACTGCCAGAACGGCGACGTCAGCAGCGGCAGATCGAGGCCGATCTTGCCTGTTTCGGCGGCTTGCGCGGCGCCTGTCACGCCGAGGCCGGCGAAACACACGGCGGCCGCCGCGGCGGATAGCGAACTGCGGAACAAACGGCGAGCCGCGTGCGGCTCTTTCGCGAACGACATGGTTGTCTCCTGATATGCGTTGTTGAACTTGCGTGAACCGGCACGTGGGATGCCGGCACTTCGTCCTGCGCTTGTTATCTAGTATTGGCGTGCGTTCATTCACCAATGAACGTATTATTCATATACGGACTTTTCGAAGTCAAGCAATGTGCACTGCACCAACCGTCCGTGTTTTCCCTGGACCGGTGACATCTCGCATGAGATTCGTCACGCACGTACACTCACGCGCCAGATAATGAGAACAGCACACAAAACCTCGCTCACGATGGACGCAGAAGACAAAGACGACGCCGACCGTTATCGCGCCCCGGCGCTGGACAAAGGCCTCGACATCCTCGAACTGCTCGCCGAGCAGAAGGAAGGGCTGACGCGCGCCGAAATCACCAAGCTGCTGGGACGCAACGCCAGCGAGATGTATCGCATGCTCGAACGGCTGGTCGCGCGTCAGTACGTGGTGCGCTCGGCGGCGGGCGACCGCTATTCGCTCAGTCTCAAGCTGTACGCGCTCGCCCATCGTCATCCGCCGATGAACCGGCTGATCTCCGAAGCGCTGCCGCTCATGCAGCGCTTTGCCGATGCTGCCGAACAATCGTGTCACCTCGTGGTGTACGACCGCGGCAATCTGCTGGTGATCGCGCAGGTGGATGGGCCGGGTACGTGGGGCATGTCGGTGCGGCTCGGTTCGCGCGTCGGGCTGATCGATACGGGTTCGGGCCGCGTGATGCTGGCGTTTCAAAGCATCGAGCAGCGTGAACAGATGCTGGCCGAACACACCAAGGTGAAGGGCGAGGTCACGATCGATCGTGACGCGCTCGAACAGGCCTGCGAGCGGATTCGCGCGGCGGGTTTTTCGCAGAAGGACAGCCAGCAGACGTTCGGCGTGACCGACGTGACGTTTCCGATCCAGGGTCCGTCCGGCCAGGCGATTGCCGCGCTCACCTGTCCGTATCTGCGGCGTATCGACGAATACGTCGCGCCGACGCTGGAAGCCGCCACCGCGCTGCTGCGCGAGACGGTAGAGGCGCTGTCGATGTTTCATGAGGACGCCGCGTAGCGTGACGAACCGTCGCGTGTGTTCACCAGGGTTAGCAACTACTATGCGAGGCTGCTGGGATTCCCCCACGCAACTGCGAGTTCACTCGCACATGAAACTCTGCCATGCACGAGAAGCTTCCCCGAACTGCGCGTTATCGATATTTCACCCTTGCCGCTCTGGGCGTCGCAGCTCTCGCCGCACTGACAGTTAGCGCGCCTGCTGATGCTGCGTTTCCCCAATGCTCAATCACGGGCAACGGGTCAGTCGACTTTGGCACGGTGACCGTGCCGCACGACGCTCAAGTCGGTACGTCGATTGGTCCGCCTATGTCCACCACATTGAGGGTAAGTTGTCCGAATAATGTTAATGCTGGAGGCAACGGCTATTATCTCAAGTTCGACGCCTATGCAGGAGTGGACGCAACCGTGCATGATGTGTGGGATACGAACCTGACGGGCATCGGAATCCGGGTCACCGACGTCACTTATAACAATTCAGTTTTGTCGAAGACAAGGTCGGGGGATTTTGGGCCGGCTGTCGCATCTGGGACAACGTATAACGCCGACTATGTTTTCACATATCAATTTGTGAAAACCTCTGCCGAAGCAAGCAGCGGACAGATCCTTAACTTTCCCTTGGCGTTGCTGAAAAGTCACGACATTGCTCACAATGTCGATTCCGCCGTGCTAAATACGCTTTCGATCGGTACAGCGACAATCGCCGCTAGTACCTGCGACGTGACGACTCCGTCTTTGGGCGTCCCACTACCGCCGGTTGCAATCAATGCATTCCCCGTGCGGGGTGCGACGGCCGGCAATACGAATTTCACCATCGACCTATCCTGCCAGGCCGGCTCCAACGTTTTCGTTACGCTGACCGACGCTACTGATTCGGGCAACACAACCAGCAATCTAACGCTCACAGGCGATTCGACCGCCTCGGGAATAAGCCTGCGTGTGCTGGACAGTAGCGGATCGCCGGTCAGCTTCGGACCAGACTCGGCGGCACCGGGTACGACAAATCAATGGCTAGTCGGCCCGTCGGCGAACACGACTGGCATCCCGCTCACGGCCCAATATATCTCGACCGGCAAGGTTGAATCAGGCACGGTACGCGGGCGGATGACCTTTACGTTGAGCTATCAATAAGCCAGCACCCGGACTGGAAAACCGGCCGCTCGCACACATGGTTTAGAATGGCGACCCTCTCAAAAATCACGCCGCATGGGTTCGCTCATGCGCGCTCATCAATAAGCAATGGCGAAACTTCTGACCGATTCCGAATTCCAGCGTTTTTCCGAACTCCAGCAGAAGCAGTCGAGCTTCACGATCACGCCTGAAGAAGCCGACGAACTGCGCGACATCGTCGCTCATGCGCAAAAGCGCCGTGATGATCGCGCGGCGGCGATGCAGAGCATCGAGACCTTCATCCAGCAATTCGACATCAGCCCGGACGAGCTGTTTTCGGCCGAGCAGATCGGCGACGCCGCGCGCACCTTCGGTCTGATTCCGGCCGCGAAGAAAGAACGCGTGCTGCCGCCGCAATTCACGTTTAACGGCAAACCGTATCAGTGGACGACCCGTCCGCTGCCCGACGATATTCGCGTGCCCTTGTTCGACGCGTTCAAAGCCGGTGACTCGGTCAAGTCGTTCATCGCGACGCCGAAGGATGCGAACCGTTGCGCGGCGACCATCGCGCGCCTGGAGCGCGAAACCGGTGCGGTGTATGGCGACGCATGGCTCGAAGAACTGTCGGTAACGCGCACGCAAGTCGACGAAGCCGCTGCCAAACTGCCGGCCTGAAGAAGGTGCTCCCTTCCTTCACGCTTCTTGTGGCGAGAGGCCTTCAGCGCCTCTCGCTGCTTCGATCACCGCCGCAGCAACTATCTTGGCCGTTTGCGCAGCCTGCTGTAAAGGCAACGCAACAGTGATCCGTTCAACCCGGCGCGGTTGGCGCCGCGCTCCCCGTGCCCGGTTCGGCCGGTTCATCCAGCGCCATACGAAAGCCGACGACACCCGGATCTTCCGTTCGCGTCATCGTGAAGCCGCTAGCTTTGGCGAGCGCGATCATCGCGACGTTCTCGCGCAGCGCTTCGCCGATCAGCCAATGGATGCCGCGCGCCCGCGCGTATCTGATAATCCGGTCCATCAGCAACTGGCCGAGGCGCCGGCCTTTCTGGTCCGAGCGCACCGCCACCGCGAATTCGGCTGTTTCGTTGTCGGGATCGGCGACCGCCCGCACCACGCCCAGCGTCCGCGTGAAACCTTCTTCGCTTTGCACGGTGGCGATCAGCGCCATTTCGCGGTCGTAGTCGATCTGCGTCATTCGCGCGAGTTGCGAGTGGTCGAAACTGCCCACCGCGCCGAAGAATCGCAGGCGCAAATCTTCAGGCGTCATGGCTTCGACAAAGTCATGGTGCGCGGTCTCGTCTTCCGGACGGATCGGCCGCACCGTTACCCGCAAGCCTTGCCAGTCCAGCGTCTCTTCGAAGCGGCGCGGATAGGGCACGATCGCGAGACGGCTGCGCGTTGCCGCAACGCTCAATGAAGGACCGACGACCGTCACGCGATCGCGATACACCCGCAGTGTCAGCCTGAGACCGACGATTTCCCTT
Organism: Paraburkholderia dioscoreae; assembly: GCF_902459535.1. NCBI lineage: Bacteria > Pseudomonadati > Pseudomonadota > Betaproteobacteria > Burkholderiales > Burkholderiaceae > Paraburkholderia > Paraburkholderia dioscoreae. Next base: position 78,809 of record NZ_LR699554.1, on the reverse strand, counting down.
ACATCGCACACCGCTTGCGAGAGCGCCGTCAGCGCAGCCAATGCCGGGTCCGGCGTAATCAGCTGCGCGTAGCGCGAACGCGCGACGATGTCGCGCGCGAGCATGGGATTGAGCGGCGGCAAACCGTAGACGCGCAGCGGTTCGGATATGCCGTCGACCGCTGGTGCCGTGAAACGGAATACGGGGCCGAAGTTGTCGTCGTCGTGAAGCTCGACGACGATGTCGACGATGGGCTTGCCAGTTGAACCGGGGCTCGCTTCCGCGCCGTCCAATGCCTGCGGGGCCGTTTCCACCTGTAAGCCAAAACGCTCAAGAAACTGCGCCGCCGCTACGCCGATTAGTTGATGCCCACCTTCCGCGAGCGCCTCGCGCGCCTGTGCTTGAGCTGCATCGATCGCGGCGGGGATTTGCGCCGGCAAACCCTCGGGCGTTTGCATCAGCAGTTCGCGCCCCATTCGATAGTCGACCAGCCGCGCGAAGGCGCGCGCGAGCCGCTGCGGCGTCGTGTGAACCGGAATGCCCTGAGCGTGCAGCGCGTCGCGCGTGGCGGCATCCACGCCGCCAAAAAAGCACGCGAGCAAGCCGCGATACGCGAAGCGCTGATTCGCGATCAAGGCCTGCGCCACCTCGCCCACCGGCGCACTGTGCGTCGACGCATGCACGACGAACGCCGTTCCCGAACCGCGCTGGTTCGCGAGCAGTTCGAGGGCGGTCCCGAAGTGCTCGGGGCGCGCGTCGTCGCCAAGCCGCAGCGGATTGCCGCCGACGGCATGCGGCAATGCCTGCCGCAGAGCCTCGGACGCTTCGTCGGGCCACGGCGCGAGCGTATCACCGGCCGCGGCAAAGGCGTCGCAGGCGAGCGTGGCAAGGCCGCTGTCGCTGGTAATCAGCGTGGCCGTGGCGCCCGCCGCCACGCGGCCCACGCCCAGCGTCTCGATTTCGTCGAGCAGATCGTCGAGCGAATCGACCCGCACCATGCCCGCGCGGCGGAAAGCGGCCGTGTAGAGCGCGTCGGCGGGATCGGCGCGGCCGGAGCGTAGCGCCAGAACCGGTTTGTTGCGCGCCGCCGCGCGGGCCGCCGACATGAACTTGCGCGCCGCGCGCACGCTGTCCAGTTCGAGCAGGATGGCGCGCGTACCGGGATCGCTGGCCAGATAGTCGAGCACGTCGCCCGCGTCCACGTCCGCCTCTGCGCCGAGCGCCACGGCATGCGAAAAGCCGAGGCCGCGCGCCTGTGCCCAGCCGAGCACGGCATTGGTCAGCGCATTCGACTGCGACACCCACGCGACACCGCCCGCCTTCACCGTGCACGACGGCGCACCCAGATGCGCGTGCAGCGCCGGCGACACCACGCCGAGACTGCCTGGCCCGACGATCCGCAGCAGATTGGGCCGTGCCGCCGAGAGCGCATGCCGCAACGCGAGCCGGTCGTCATCGCTGCGCACCTCGCCCACGATGATCGCCGCGCGCGTGCCCAAGCCGCCGAGCTTATGGATGATGCCCGGCCATGTGGCCGGAGGCGTGCAGATCACGGCGACCGTGGGCGCTTCCGGCAAGTCGCCGGTCTCGCCGATCACGGCATGGCCGCCGAGCGTCGGGTACTTCGGGTTGACCGGCCAGAGCGGGCCTTCGAAGCCGCCGTCCAGCACGCGCGTCCACACCATCGCGCCGGTGCTGCCCGGCCGCTCGGAAGCGCCGATCACGGCGACGGATTTGGGTCGAAACAAGGCGTCGAGATTGCGAACGGTCACGGGCGCTCCGGAAACTGGGGAAGGCAAGCCGCCTGGCGGTCAGGCGTGCGTCTTCGTCAGCATAGGCGAAGTCGGGCGCTCGCGCGGCGCTTCCGTCAGGCAGCCGGTTGGCACCGCACCAGGAAGGGCGTGTCTTTGGGAGACAACGCGCGGCTGGCCGACGCAGCATACAAATCGTCGTAGCGCCGTTAACGCAAATGGCCCCGTTTCTGGCGGGGCCATTTGCTTGTCTTGCTTTGCCTTGCTTTGCGTTCGACTACCGTCGCTGCGGATTTACATCGCCCTCTTGAACGGTGCGCCAGAATGCTCGCGCAATTCGTTGAACACGATTTTCGGCCATGCCTTCTGCGCGACTTCGATCTCCGACACGTGCGACGCGAGATAAGTCGGTGCATCCGAAGCGTCGAGCGCAATCCGCGCCGCGTATGAATCGGTGAAGCGGCGCAGTTCGGCGGCATCGTCGCAAGTCACCCAGCGCGACATGCGGTAACGCGCCGGCGCCATGCGCACGTCGACCTTGTATTCGGTCGACAAACGGTGCGACACCACTTCGAACTGCAGTTGCCCGACCGCGCCGAGAATCATCAAGCCGCCCACTTCCGGACGGAACACCTGGATCGCGCCTTCCTCGCCGAGTTGCTTGAGCGCTTCGCCAAGTTGCTTGGCGCGCATGGGATCGACCACTTCCACCGTCTGGAAAATTTCCGGTGCGAAGAACGGCAGGCCGACGAACTGCAGTTGCTCGCCTTCGGTCAGCGTATCGCCGAGACTCAGCGTGCCATGATTCGGAATACCGATGATGTCGCCCGGATAGGCCTCGCTCACCGTCTCACGACGCTGCGACAGGAACGTCACCACGTTGTTCGCGCGGAACGTCTTGTTCGTGCGCGTCACCTTCACGGCCATGCCGCGTTCGAAATGCCCCGAGCACACACGGATGAATGCCACGCGGTCGCGGTGGGCCAGATCCATGTTCGCCTGCACCTTGAACACGACGCCGGTGAACTTCGGTTCGTCCGGCATCACGGGCCGCTGCACGGTCATGCGCATGGAAGGCGGCGGCGCCAGATCGACCAGCGCGTCGAGAATTTCCTTCACGCCGAAGTTGTTGATCGCCGAGCCGAACAGCACCGGCGATTGCTGACCGGCGAGAAACTGCTCGCGATCGAAATCCGGCGACGCGCCGGTGATCAGATCGATCTCTTCCTTCGCCTTGACCCAGGCATGGCCGAAGCGGCGTTCGCCTTCTTCGTCGCTGAGCGCGTGCAGCGTTTCGACCTCGCCGCCCGCCTTGTCCTGCCCCGCGCGGAACAGGCGCACCTGATCGCGCTGGATGTCGTAGACGCCCTGGAAATCCTTGCCCATGCCGATCGGCCATGTGAACGGCACGGCGGCGACACCCAGGTGCTGCTCGATTTCGTCGAGCAGTTCGAGCGGCTCGCGCACTTCCCGGTCGAGCTTGTTGATGAAAGTGACGATCGGCGTCTTGCGGCTGCGGCAGACTTCGAGCAGTTTGAGCGTTTGCGCTTCGACACCGTTCGCGCCGTCGATCACCATCACGGCGGCGTCGACCGCGGTGAGCACGCGGTAGGTATCTTCAGAGAAGTCTTCGTGGCCCGGCGTGTCGAGCAGATTGATGACGGCGTCGCCGTACTCGAACTGCATCACCGAACTCGCCACCGAAATGCCCCGCTGCTTTTCGATCTCCATCCAGTCGGACGTCGCGTAGCGGTTGCTCTTGCGGCCCTTCACGGTGCCCGCGATCTGAATCGCGCCCGAGAACAGCAGCAGCTTTTCCGTGAGCGTGGTCTTACCCGCGTCCGGGTGGGAAATGACCGCGAACGTGCGGCGGCGTTTGAGTTCGGAGACTGACATCGGGTCTGGCGGTCACGGATAGGGGTTCGGGCGGTTCCCGGCGGCTTGTGGCTACCGGTGTGCCACGCCTTGCGCGGCGGCGTCGGGCTGCGGGAGTTGGGCCGGCGGCCCGCGTCACAACGGCAACTCGACCGCGTTGGAAACAGGTCACGAACGAGCGTTCGACAATACGGGAATCGCCAGCGCAGAACAGCGCAGGGAACGAATGATACACGTCATAGGGAATGACGTATCGAAAAGGGGCTGGTGCGGCGGAGAAGCTTCAGGCGGGTCCACCCCAAAAGCTTTACTGATACGACATCGTGAAAGTGGCGAGTGCTGTGATCGAGCCAGCCTCCACGTCCCCCGTTCGCACCTATTGCACGGTCAAAGGCACTTGTAGCCGGCCGTCAGGTGACGCACCGATGAGCCATTGGTTGGTCGTAAAGGGCTCCGATGAGTCCGATCCGAACGACACCAGCGCGCCTTTGTTATTCAATATCTGAAGACCAATCCCCTTTGCGGTCGAGTCCGCGGCCGGAGTGAGAACATTGGACCGATTGAACGGGTCCGTGTTGTCCGTCAAGACGACCGGATCGTTGTGGACAGAACTTGAACGCAGACATTTAATTGCTCTTCGAATTTGTTTGCCTGGTACTGCCGGAAGCAAGGTTCGCCTTTTCGGTTAGCGTCTCACCCACGCAGTGCCCTTCCACAGACGTGTAGGCCGCTCCTGCCTTACCTGTTTGCGGCGGCAACATGTAATCGATACGACATTGCCCGGAGGCCGACGCGCCCCATTTCACGAACAGCGAGCCTTTGTCCTCGAGTCCGCGCGCGAAAATCCGGCTGTCCTGCGCGACGATACCCACGGTCTTGCCGTTGCCGTCGACCACGTCCGCGCCAAATGGCAGCGCCTTGTCGCCAGGCTGCGGTGCACGAATCAACGCCGCGCGGCCGGTCACCGTCTTGTACTTGATCATCACCACCGAACCCAATCGCGGCACCGCCTGCTCCGACGTCGACTCAAATTCCACATCGGTCGACGTGCCCTTCGGATCGATATCCACGGTGTTGATGCCGTATGGCGTCAGGTACGGAACGACCGCAAAGCCGCGTCCATTGAGCTTGACGCCGGGGGAACTGGTCACGCTCGCGCCTGCGGCGCCGGGTGCTTCGATCACGCCGAACGTGTCGCCCACCGTCTGCGAGAACGTGACACCCCCCGGATGCGCGACGATCGACCCGCTGATACCCGCCGACACCTGGCTCGAGCCGGTTCCCCCGCTCGCCGATCCCGTCAACTGCGCGTATGGCGCGCGATAGGTGCCGCTCGCGCCCGCGCTCGCGGTACTGGCGCCCGAGCCGTCGCCGTACGCCCCATACGCGCTATACGAATACTGGTTGCGCTCGCCCAGCGAGCCGCTCACGTTGGCCTGCAGGTTGGTGTTTCCGCCCGAACTGCCGAGGTTCGTCGACAGCAGGGGCGAATACTGGTCACGACCGAGCGGCAACGTGGTACTCAACATGATCTGGTCCGACATTGACCCGTTCGAGTTGCGTGTGCGCCCTGCGCTGATACTGTACGTGCCGTACTTGAAACGATTGTTATAACCAGCCTGGTAGAACACATCGCTGCCGCTGCGATTCCAGTATTGCTGAGCGGAAGCGTTCAGAAAGACCGTCCCGTATTCCTTGAAATTCTGATTGAGCGTGACCTGAAAACGGTTGCGCTGCCGGTACACCGAATCCGGATCGCCGCCGTGCATAGCGAGGTCACGCACGGACGCTGCATCCGACAGGTTCATGTACCCCGCCGTCGAATAGCGATACGCCGCGAGTGCAATGTTCGTGTTGGTCGGATCGATGAACTTGCTGTATCCGATGCGCAAGCTGGTGCCGCGCGACATACCCTGATCCGGAATCTGCGTTTGAGCGCCTGTCACGTCAGCTGACAGCGCGCCGAACTTCGTGTTCAGTGCGGCGCCCACGTCGGCGGCCATATAACCGTTAGCAGCCACGGCGCCACCATAGACCGTGACCAGATTGGTTAGCCCCCGCTGTAACGTGAACTGCGCGAAATTCGGGTTTGTCTCCAGCGTGGAATTGCGGAGCTCGCCGGCGGTGACTGAAAACCGTGTGGTGCCGGGCCGCAACGACTGGGCAACCGAGGCGTAAGGCACAGTGAAGCTTTTCGTACGGCCGTTGGCTTCGGTGACGGTGACATCCAGGTTGCCGCCATAGCCGGTCGCGTAAAGGTCGTTGATTTCGAACGGACCCGGCGAGACGGTGGTTTCGTAGATCACCTGGCCGTTCTGACGAACCGTCACGCGTGCGTTCGATTCAGCCGTGCCACGCACGATCGGCGCGTAGCCTCGCAGGGATTCTGGCAGCATGCGGTCGTCGGTGGCGATCTGCGCGCCGCGAAATTGCACGCTGTCGAAAACATCGCCGGTCGTATAGCCGTCGCCGACGGTCAATTGCGACTTCATCGTGATGATGTCACGCTGAAGGTAGGTCGCAATGTTGTCGAATTGCGTGGCGGCGCCACCTTGCTGGGTCACCGACGACTGATGGCGAAAGTGCCATGCGCCGAGGTTCACCCCGGCATTCAAACCGACATAGCTCTGGGTCGATTCGACTCCAGATCCGCCGCTGTGGTAAGCGTTCGCGTTGTAGCTCAGGAAAGCTGCGTTGACTCCGTTCTGCCACATCTCGGGCGGCACGTAACCGCGCGCAACGTTTCGCATATATTTTTGCGGTACGTTAAGGGCAATCTTTTGTTCCGCGAAGTCGAAGTCCGCCGTAGCGTCGGGCACGGCTGCCGCGAGGTCGATGCATTCGCCGGTAGCGCCGGCGTCGGTTACCGCCTTCGCCTCGTTATTCGCAGCGACCTTGGCAAAGTCGACGCCAAGCGTTTCCAGCATTTGCCGGCTGAAGCAAGGTCGCGCCGCAGTCTTTTCGCTCGCGGCCACAAAACGCACATCATGGCGCGCAACACGAATACCGTTGATAAACAGGTCGACGGAATAAACGCCTGCGGATACCGCGTTGCCATGCGCAAACCGCGTGACGTCCACCGTTGCATTCGAATCGACGCGCAGAAATGTTGTGTCGAACTCCACGGCTGCGCCCGCTTGAACCGGTTCGGACGCCTGTGCGCGTACCGGCTGAACACTGCCCAGGACCGCGCATGCCAGCGTGACGACAGCAGCGGCTGGGTCGAGTCTGAACGCACCAGCGAGTTCAGTGCTGCGAACGGACGACCGGCAACAGGGTAAGTCCTTCATGATGTGATCGGAATCAATGTCCCGCCACGGGCGTACGTCGCCTCTGTACGTTGCCTGTGCAACGCACGCCGTGTAGGAGAAGGGGGTTGGCTGCCCCCTGGCAGGATGTAGCGGTGCTAGTCGCCAAGAGCGGCGTCGCCGTCGATCGGGCCGCCGTAGTCGTTGATTGCGATGTAGTGCACCTTCGCGCCCGCGGCAACACCATTCATCTTCGCGATCGGCAGGGCCGCTGAAGTGCGCGGCGCAACCATTCCGCCCTGATCGTTCCTGAAGGTGTGGCCACCGCTTTCGACGCCGATCTCACTGAACGAAACGTAGTAAGGCGTCGGATTCGAAACGCTGACCGCCTGCCCCTTGCCATCCGCCGACGCAGTAATACTCCAACGCAGTTGCGCGGCCGCATCTTCAGGCTTGCCGGGTAGCTTGTCCGGCCGCGCGAAAACCTTGATACGGGTGCGATACGCCAGGCTCAAAGTATTGGCGTCCGGCACAGCACCTGCCTTCGGTGGAATATCCAGAACATTGAGCCAATAAACCGACTCGCGGTCCTGGGGCAATGGTTCGCCGGTGTACATTACGCGCAACGTCTGCGCCTTTTTCGCGTCCATACGGAAAATCGGCGGCGTAATCACGAACGGCACTTTGATTTCACCGGGTTTGGCATCCGGCTTGCCGTCGTCGATCCAGACCTGCACGAGCGAGGGTTTGTTGCTGTCGTTATCCAGCTTGACCGTCACTTCACGCTGCTCAAGTGGATACACCACGCGCGTACCGCCGATCGTCACGCTTGCATGTATGCTGCCGGCCAGCAGCGCACATACAAAGCCGATTCCTATCGGCAATTTTCTGAGCAGCTTCATTGCGGTCTGTCTATCGGTGTTTCAGAAAAAGCGCGCAAAAGGGCCTTCGCTCACTGATACTCCATCGTGTATTGAACGGACGAGCTGACCGTGCCGGGAGCCGCAACGCCCGTCGCGTAATACTGCGCGAAGTACTGCAGGGTTGCCTTGTCGCCCGTGATGGTTGCCGCGTTCGTCGCGATATCGTTGTTCGCGCCCGTCGCGACGTTGATCGGCTGCATCTGTGCGTTAAGGAGACGAACCTCCACGTTTTGCGCGGTGCCGCCCATGTTCGAGAGATAGCCATTCGATTGGTCGACCGACGGACCGTTCTCAAAGCGTGCAATCGCCTTGGTGGCCGTACCGCTGCAGCCCGTCAGATTCAATTGCAGATCCGTGGGGTTCGACGTACCGGCTACTGCGCCTGCCGACGCAAGCGAACCGCTCGAAACCGGCGCCAACGTGACCGATTTATCGGCGGGAGTGCCGCTCGCGTTGCCATTGATCGAACACGTGCTATCCGTCACGGTGCCCGTGAAGGAGATCGTGCCATCCGCCGCATGGGCGCCAAGGGGGACGAGACCGAACAGACTGCAGGCGGCGATCGCGACTGCGGGGAGGGATAACTTCATAACGTTTGGTCCAATAAACTAAGCAAAGCTGATCAAATCAAAAAACGATCCCTGTCTGGCACAAGGATCGCCACATACGTCAAGCGCGCCGATCATTCAGTTAAGGAATACGATTCTTCCTGCTCTAAACGCTTGACCTGTCCACCAGAGATAAGACAATGCAATGTTAAGTTGTCCCACATCAAATTACGTGAGACAAATCGCCTCTTTCCAAGATGTGGCAATCTGCCACGCGAGAAATACGTCCATGCTCTGGTGGAGACACGCCGACGAGCTTCGAGATCGTCAACATGTTCAGCGTGAAAATCGCGAACGCACTAATCAGGAATACACGACGCGGCAATTTGATGGTCAACCAGATGTCGATCGACGCGCCAGGTACGAGAAACCCATTCAGCAGAAAATCCGCGCCCGAATCGCTGTTAAGATCCATCGCCTTCAGAAGGGTCGGCAAAAACGTATAAACCGCGAAGCAAGAAATGACGAGACACACGAAGAGCGCGCAATTGAAAATTTATGCGGCGGATCAGAGCCGGTTTGAATAGACGCCTTCCGCCCGTCAATTTCCAAACGGATAGCAAAAAAGTACACCCGCGCGGAGCACCTCTATCTGGGTTTACTGATATTGGATCGTGTATTGAATCGACGTATAGACCGAACCCGCCTGAGCGGCATCGAGCGCGTAATACCGTGCGTAATACTGCAGCGTTGCCGCCCCGCCGGCAATGGCCACCCCGTTCGTGCCGATATCGTTGTTCGTGCCCGTCAGCACATTGATCGGCTGCATTTGCTCGTTGAGCAGTTGAACTTCCACATTTTTCGCGGTGCCGCCCTGGTTCGCCAGAAGGCCCGTTGACTGGTCGATCGTCTGGCCATTCTCGAAGTTCGCAATCGCCTTGGTGGCCGCGCCAGTGCAACCCGTCAAGACAAGTCTCACATCCGCCGCGTTCGATATACCGGCCACGGCGCCTGATGTCGTAAGCGCACTGGCCGAAACCGACGGCAACGTGACTGACAGGTTGGCGGAAGTACCACTCGCCGTGCCGTTGATCGAGCAAGTGGTGTCTAACACAGCGCCGCTGAAATTGATCGTACCGTCAGCCGCATGGGCGCCAACCGGCGCAAGACTCAACACACCGCCGGTAGCTATCAGGATTGAGGAGATCATGGATTTCATTGCTTGTATTCCTAAAGACGAAACTGAAAGACTCAACGGCGATCGCGGAGTTACGCGGGGCCGTCGTTCACCTCGAGTGCCTCGATATTGCAAGCCAGATATGCAATGTTTTCACTAGCGATCTTGATATCACTCAAAAGAAAACCAATCATAGATTTTCCCAGGTAAAAACTGTCTGGGACAAATCGCCTCTCTTAGGAATTGAACGGGGAAGCCGGGTGGCCGATGACGCGCTGTGAGCCCAGTGGAGTAAGCCATCAGCGCGCGCAGAATCGATCAAACTGGTTTTTGGTAAATAAACAGGGAGCGGCAATCCGCCGCGCAATATGCGGCGTCCACGAAAGCGACCAGCCTGTTCGAAACAAAAATCTGCCGTATCGTTGCCAATGCAGCAAGGTCTCTATAGTGTTCAGTAGCGTTCCAGCGCGCTGCGCGCCGCTAGCTTCGTTAAGCGTCAAACACTTGTTTCAGGCGCTCACGCGATCGACACCAACATGCCGATCCGCAACACCGCTGCAAGCACCATCATCGTGATGGGGAAACCGAGATGCACGATGCCGGGCGGCAACAGGAAAGTCCCGACAGCGCAGCAGGCACAATTCCAGCGGCGAGCGCACATAAAACTGCGCTAACGCGGCTGCGGTGATGATCAGAAAACAGAGCAGAAAGATCTTTTGTCGTCCCAAGCGATCCGATAGCCAGCCGAATACCACCCTGCCGAAGAAAATACCCAGCAACGCGGAACTGCCGATCCATCGATACGAACGCGTAACCGATCGGGCCGAGCGCGAAACCTTCGGTAAGGTGCGCACCGAACGTCAGCCCGGCGATCTTGACGTGAAACGCGTTCAACGGAACGTCGTCGAGAGAAATGGGGCCGTGCGCGGCTTGCCGCCGGTCAAAATCCTCGCGCCCTTTGCAATGCGTCGGCAACATGCGTTTCGACTTTCTTCCGCGCAGCCTGATTGATCAGCGGACCTTGTTCGACCTCGCCTTGCAACGCGTTGCCACGCGCAACTTGCGCACCGCTTGCGTCAGCGCGGACGTGAACGCCGGGCCTTCGAATCCTTCGCCGATAAAGAGTAGTTTGGCCGTCGATGCGCTCATGGTCTTTCCGTCGGGGTTGAGGGGATGACCGATTGTGACGTTCGGCATCCGCGACCATGTATCGATGAGTTTTGATCCGGGGTATGAGGGGAACTCAACTCCCGGTTAGTCCCGAGCGCAGTAGCCTGCAGGTGTGGGAGAGCACAAAGGTGAGGGTTTTCGGGACTCGTGCCGATGCGCCCTTGAATTGCGTCAAAAGGTGAGCTTGCGGACGATCGGTCGCGCACCTGCGCAGTGAAATTCCGCACAGCGCTCAACACGGCAGGCGCAACCGGAAAAGTCTCGAGCGTTAGCCCCTGCGATTCTTCGCAGAGCCTGGGAATGCCCGCCAGCAAAGGCTGGCGAGGGTTTCAGAGAAATGGGCCAGTGACTGCGGCCTGCCAGCGGCAAGCTAGCCGCAAGGTACGCGTTCCGGCGAAACCAGGCTCACCGAACCAAACTGGCCCGCCGCAGTTCGCGCATGCGGACCCACAAGCTCACGGGCCAGGCTCACGCGAAAGGTGAGCGTTTTCGGGAACCGTGCGACGGTGCGAGAAAACCCGCACGGGACATCACTTCAGACAGTCCGGTGCACGACGGGCAGGCAAGGCGTGCACTGACGCGCCTCAGACTTCGATCAGAAAGCGCTCGCGATTCTTGCCCGCGAGCCATGCAGGCGAGCGGCCGCGGCCACTCCACGTCTCGCCGGTTTTCGGATTGCGATACTTGGCAACCGAAGCCGTTTTACGGCCCACGGTGCGCCTGCTCGTAAAACCCAGCTCTTCGGCAGTCAGGTCGTATTCGGCAACCTTCTGTTTGATCTCGGCGATCGCCTGCGCAATTTCCTTCTCACGCGCAGCCGCGACTTCCTTGTGGAGTTTTTCGAGCTGGGCAGTCAACTGCTTGTACGAGGCCATGACGGGTGCTCCGATCGTTTGGACGATAAAACTGAAGTGCGGACACTATCAGACGAATAAATTGCCGGATAGAGAGGCCCGACACCGCGCGCGGGTAACGCATCTAAAAGACGCCTGCCCTGACGCAGCCGGTTCACTCAATCGTCAATTGCATCGTACACGCGGCGTTCGAAGTCGACTGCCATAGGAAACGGTTCGATGGAGCGCCGCTGAATCAGCATCAGGCCAATCAGGTCTTCCACAGGATCGGCGAACCAGCTCGTGCCATATGCGCCCGGCCAGCCGAACGAACCCACCGAGCGATAGCCGAGCGGCAACTGCTGCGCCGGGTCGTCGACGATGGACAAGCCGAGGCCGAACCCCTGCCCTGCCCACTGCACATGCCCGAAGGCCGGCACGCGGCGTTGGTCGCGCGTCAGAAAATTGGAGCGCATCAGGTCGACGGAGCGATGCGACAGCAAACGCGTCACGCCGACCCGCCCGCGCCCGAGCAGCAGTTGCGCGAATTGCAGATAGTCCTGCGCGGTCGAAATCAGGCCGCCGCCGCCGCTCTGGAATCGGTCCGGATTCGCCCATCGGCTCGACGACGGGTGATCTTCGACCACCCGCCGCCGCGTGCCCGGTTCCACGCCATAGGCGGTGGCCAGTCGGGTAAGTTGTGCGTCGGGCACCCAGAAAGCGGTGTCGCGCATACCAAGCGGCTCGAAAATCCGGGTCCGGAAAAACTCGCCGAGCGGCATGCCGCTCACGCGTTCGATCAGCACGCCGAGCACATCGGTCGCGATGCCGTAGTGCCAGCGGGAGCCGGGCTGAAACATCAGCGGCAAATCCGCGATGCGGGCGAGCCAGGCGTTGCCGTCCATATGCGCTTCGAAACCGTTGAAAGCAGCAGCGTAAGCTTCCGAGAGCGGCCCGGTCGCCGTGAAATGATAGGCGAAACCGGCGCGGTGGGTCAGCAGATCCAGCACGGTGAGCGACGCTCTGGCCGGATCGGTCTGGTCCAGCGGGCCGGTGGGATCGCGCAGCACACGCGGCGCGGACAGTTCCGGCAACCAGAGGGAGACCGGCGTGTCGAGTGCGAGCCGATCCTCTTCGATCAGCATCAGGATCGCGGCGCTCGTCACCGGCTTGGTCATGGAGGCAATGCGGAACAGAGTGTCGCGCTCCATCGGCAACTGCGCGGCTTCATCTCGCAAACCAAGCGGCTCGAAGTAGCCAATCTCGCCGCGCCGCCAGACCATCGCGACCACCCCCGCAACTTCACCGCGCTCCACGTAGCCTTGCATGGCGTTGGTCAGCGCCGTCAGCCCAGACGCGGAGAGTCCTGCTGGTTGCATGTTTGTCCCGATCGGTGGAATTTTGCTGCACATGCTACCCGATCGAAGAAACCATCGCAGCCGTCGACCGTCACGGGCGTTCAACCTTTTTGCCGCTCCTCCAGCGCCGAAAGCGCGGCGTTGAGCCGCTTGACGCGGCTCGCCTGCGCCGGCACCCGCACCGCGCCGGAAACGGAATCAATGCGGCTGCGCCAATACGACAGCGGGATGCGGTCTTCAGCGGAGATATGCGAGATTACGTGTTCAAGATGTTCAATATCTTTTTCGAGTTGGTGATGATTCATTGCTTTCCCCGTATTACTCGTTGAACTATTTTCAATGCGTAAATCGAAGCATGAAACGTGCCGCATCGGTCTCTTTCTTATCTGAAACGGAAAATCCTTCCTGAATTCCCTTTGCGTAAACTCTGAGCCGGCAAAACCTGCTTGCCGCTTGAATCCCGAGCGCGTGAGAAAAGCATACTGCCACCAAACTTCGCGTTCCGTTAGGTTCCGCACCGACTTCGCTTAATGGTGAAAAGCGGAGGTTTTCGATTATGCCCGCACGCAGGAAATAATATGAAGCGCGTCATTAAAACTCATTACGCATAAAAGTTCGGAGCCAAACCTGCATTAGACGCACATCTTTATGACCGCCATGCGTTTATCGACCCGACCTTGAAGCGTGAATGAGCCCGTTTGGCGGTCGCGGGTGAAATCGACGGCGTGATGGAGACGCCCGCCAGCGTATTCGAGCGAGCAGCGGGCTGAACGAAGGAATGCCTGAGATGCATAACGCGCCGGCCTTGCGCGGCCGGCGCAGCCCGTTATTTCGCCCGGCAGGCGTAAATCAGGTTGAGCGTGCCGTTTTCGGTCGACTGGCGCACGACGTCGAATGCGCCGCCGCAGCTCGCGTTGGCCTGCTGCGAGCAGGAGTCGGAACCGGCCGGGCATTGCACCAGCGTCGTGGCGCGGCCGTCCGACAGGAACAACGGCGCGCTACTGCTGCAAGCGCCCAGCGCGACCACGGCGCCGATCGCCAGCGTGGCGCAGGCCCGGCGCGCGAAGGAGGAAAGACTGCGTTTCATCTGAAACCCCGATCACATCTTGTTTTTCGATCACGCGATTGTGCCACGCGGCAATTACGCTGCGTCACTCGACGTCGCCGAACGGGGTCAAACGCCGATGCCGTATGCCGCGATCTTCTTATAGAGGGTGGCACGGCCCATGCCGATCTGGCTGGCCGTCTCGATCACGCGACCGCCGTTGGCGCGTAAGGCGTCGGTCAGGAAACGCTTCTCGAAAGCCGCCATCGCGTCGCTCCACGAGGCTGGTTCAGGCGCGCCGGCTTGCGCATCGGGGGCTCGCGCCGGGGATAGCACATCGGGTGCCGCCTGACGACGATGCCCGCCGCCATGCGCCGAGCCGATAAACGGCGCCAGTGCCCGCCCGTCGATCCGCTCGCTGTCGGAAAGCATCACGGCGCGCTCCAGCGTGTTGCGCAATTCGCGCACGTTGCCCGGCCACCCATACGAACACAGCAGCCGCAACGCGTCGTCCTGCAATTCGAAGTGACTGGCGCCACTTGCCTGCGTCGACAGATCTTCGAGCATCGCATAGGCAAGCGCTTCGATATCGGACGTCCGCTCGCGCAAGGGGGGCGCGTGAATAGCCAGCACGTTCAGCCGGTAGAACAGATCCGCGCGAAAGCGCCCCGCCGCGACCAGCGCAGGCAGATCAGCCGAGGTTGCCGCGATGATCCGCACATCCGCGCGCACGATCCGGTTCGAGCCTAGCGGCTCGAACTCCTTGTCCTGCAGCACCCGCAGCAGCTTGCCTTGCAAAGGCAGCGGCATGTCGCCGATTTCGTCGAGAAACAGCGTACCGCCGTTCGCAAGTTCGAATTTGCCGACGCGCCCTTTGCGGTCCGCGCCTGTGTACGCGCCGGGCGCGGCGCCGAAGAATTCGACTTCGAGCAAGGTATCGGGAATCGCCGCGACGTTGACCGTCACCAGCGGCTGATTCGCGCGCGCCGAGCCGCCGTGGATGGCATGCGCGAGCAGCTCCTTGCCGGTGCCGGTTTCGCCGAGCAGCAGCACCGGCGATTCGAGTTGCGCCGCGCGGCGCGCCTGGCGCTTCACTTCGAGACTGGCCGCGCTCGTGCCGACAAAACTGCCGAACGTATATTTGGCCCGCCGCGCCTGCGCGAGCGACTGGCGCGTCGCAATCAACTCTTCCTGCACGCGCGAGTAGTGGGAAAAGAGCGGCGTGAGCGCCTTCAATTCATCGAAGAGCGCGAACCCGACGGCGCCGACCGTGGCGCCCGCGTCGTCCTTCAGCGGCAGACGCGTCACGACGAGCGGTTCGCGGTCCGTTTCCAGAATATCGAGCAGAATCGGTTTGCCGGTCTTCACGACCTCGCGCATCAGGCTGTTGGGAATCACGGCCTCGCAATCGCGGCCAATGGCCTGCTCCGGGTCCGAAAAACCGAAGCGCGCCGCATAGCGCTTGTTGATCCAGACCACGCGCGCGTCGGCGTCGACGATAAACGTGCCTTCGCTGAAATTTTCGAATGTGCGGAAGAGCGAATCCATCGCCCGGCGCAATACGTCGCCGTAAGTGGCAGGCAGGCCCGCCCAGTCGTTCATCATGCTGTCGCTGTCTCCGGCTACGTTTTATTATGTTTGTCTCATTTCGTAGACACAGCTTATCTCATCGGCGAGATCACCAGCAAGCCTATGGCATAAGGGTTTTACCTTGGTTTGGCCTATGTTCAGCTGATTTACGTCCCGTTCTGGAGACGTTTGGGTACAATCGGCCGCATCACGTTTCGAGCTTCGGGCCCGCGCAATCAGGCGGCCGGCCGTTGTCGCGTGCGTGGCACGGAACCTGCATTTGCCGGCGCCGTGCCGTCGCATCCTCGGGACGGCGACCATGTAGAACAACCAAGCTTTTGGAGACTCAATGTCCTTTGTCATCGTCCTCGCCGCACTGGCGTTTCTGATGTTTGCCGCATACCGCGGCTACAGCGTCATTCTATTTGCGCCTGTCGCCGCGCTCGGCGCCGTTCTGTTGACCGATCCGGCCGCCGTCGCGCCCGTTTTCACCGGCATCTTCATGGATAAGATGGTCGGCTTCGTGAAGCTCTATTTCCCGGTGTTCCTGTTAGGCGCCGTGTTCGGCAAGGTCATCGAACTGTCGGGCTTCTCGGAATCGATCGTGGCCGCCGCGATCCGCTATATCGGCCGCTCGCGTGCCAATGCGGTGATCGTTGCGGTGTGCGCGCTGCTCACCTACGGCGGCGTCTCGCTGTTCGTGGTGGTGTTCGCGGTCTATCCGTTCGCGGCCGAGCTGTACCGTCAAAGCAATATTCCGAAGCGCCTGATGCCCGGCGCAATCGCTCTCGGTGCGTTCTCGTTCACAATGGATTCGCTGCCCGGCACGCCGCAGATCCAGAACATCATCCCGACCACCTTCTTCAAGACGACCTCGTGGGCCGCGCCCGCGCTCGGCGTGATCGGCTCGCTGTTCATCATCGTGGTCGGACTTACGTACCTGGAATGGCGCCGCCGCTCGGCGATGGCGACCGGCGAAGGTTACGGCACGGATCTGGTCAACGAGCCGGAGCGCGTGGAATCGAAGCAACTGCCGCATCCGTTGCTGGCGGTTGCGCCGCTGGTTCTGGTCGGCGTCGCGAACTTCCTGCTGACCCGCTGGATTCCGAACTGGTACGGCGCGTCGTACACCATTGCGCCGGACATCCTGCCGGGCATCCACGCACCGGTCACCACGACCATCAAGGCCGTAGTCGCAATCTGGGCCGTGGAAGGCGCACTGCTCCTCGGTATCGTCATGGTCGTCATCACGGCGTTCAACCGCGTGCGCGAACGCTTCGCGATCGGCACCAAGGCTGCGGTGGCCGGCGCACTGCTGGCTTCGCTGAATACGGCGTCGGAATATGGCTTCGGTGGTGTGATCGCGGCGTTGCCGGGCTTTCTGGTGGTCAGCAACGCGCTGAAGAGCATTCCTAATCCGCTCGTCAATGCAGCCGTTTCGGTGAGTTCGCTGGCCGGTATCACAGGTTCGGCGTCGGGCGGCATGAGCATCGCGCTCGCGGCCATGTCGGACGTGTTCATCAAGGGTGCGGAAGCCGCGCATATCCCGATGGAAGTGCTGCACCGTGTGGTCGCAATGGCGAGCGGCGGTATGGATACGCTGCCGCACAACGGCGCGGTGATTACGCTGCTGGCGGTCACGGGCTTGACGCATCGCCAGTCGTATCGCGACATTTTCGCGGTTACCGTGATCAAGACAATGGCGGTCTTCTTTGTGATCGCTGTCTATTACGCGACCGGCCTGGTCTGATCCGGCGGAGTGGCGAGAACACCGGCGTTCAGGTTTGAAAAATCTGATCCCGGTGTTCCACCCACTGCCCTTGCACAGTAAGTTTTCGCCGGCGTCCATTCCTTTCGCGAGAACTTCAGCCGGGAAGACTCTATTGCTCGTGCAGCTTCACAGGCGTCATGCGTGGCATTAACAGATGAATGATGCCGAGCGCGACCAGATAAGCCGATGCACCCACAGCAAAGAGCACCCAATATTCGCCGGTACGCTGCAACGTCTCGCCGATGACGCCCGAGTAGAAGAACGAGCCGATCATCCCCGCCACGCCGCCGATACCGATCACCGTACCGACCATCCGGCGCGGAAACACGTCGCCGACAGTGGTGACAAGATTCGCCGACCATCCCTGGTGAGCCGCCGCGGCAAGGCCGACAGCAAAGACTGCGTACCAGAGGCTCTGAAAATGCGAAAGCGTGGCAATGGGAAGCACGCACACCGCGCAGACACCCATCGCGACCTTGCGTGCGACATTGGGTTTGTGTGAACGCTGCATCAGCCGGGACGACAGCCATCCTCCCGCCACACTGCCGACGGATGCCATCGTATAGATGACAATCAACGGCAGACCCAGATTGCCGATATCGATGTGCCTCGACTCATTGAGCCATTTGGGCAGCCAGAACAGGTAGAACCACCACACCGGGTCGGTCAGCAGTTTGCCGAAAATGAACGCCCACGTTTCGCGGTACTTCAGCACTGAAAGCCAGCTTACGGACTGCTCAACGCTTTCGTCCCGGTCCGAATTGATGTAATCCAGTTCGCCCTTCGATACCGATGGATGCTCCGCGGGAGGACGGTACACCAGCAGCCACACCGCCAGCCACACGAAACCGGTCGCCCCTCCCGCCACGAACGTGGCACGCCAGCCCCACATGACGGCGGCAATCGGCACGAATGCGGGCGCCACGATCCCGCCGATGGTTGCGCCCATGTTCCACAGACCCGTGGCCAGCGCGCGCTCCTTCTTCGGGAACCATGTGGCTGTGGTGCGGATGGCGACAGGGAAATTGGCCGCTTCGCCGAATCCGAGCAAACCGCGCACGGCCGCGAAGCCGGGCACGGTCGCCGCCACCGCGTGCAGCATCGCGGCCAGGCTCCACATTGCCATGGCACTGCCGTAGACCACTTTGGTGCTGATCCGGTCCGCGATCCGGCCGAACGTCGCGAGACCCACTGCATAGGCGACCGTGAACACCATCACCGTCTGCGCGTACTGCACCTGATTCCAGCCAATGTCTTTTTGCAGCAGCGGCGCGAGCAGCCCGAGCATCTGACGATCCATGTAGTTGATCGTCGTGGCGAAAAAAATCAGCGCACAGATGGTCCACCTGTATCGTCCGACGGCCGTTTGATCGGCGACGGAATGGGTTCCCAACATTTTCATCGTGTCTCCGCAAAGTTTGTATGAATCGAGCGATGTCATTAGTTGAAGTGATATCGCTGTCATCGCCCCGTCTATAGCGCGAGGGCGGATCGCTCCTCACGAGGCTTCATCCGGGAAAAGAAGACGATCCCGGCGGCCACCACGGACATCACGGCCAACCCGGTAAGCCCGCCTTCAATCGAGCCGGTCTTCTGCTCAAGCAGGCCGAAGGCCGCCGGCGCGACGAAGCCGCCGAGGTTGCCGATCGAATTGATCAGGGCCAACACCGCCGCGGAAATGCGCGCGTCCAGGTAGCCTTGAGGAATGGGCCAGAACAAGGCCGACGCGGCTTTGAAACCGATCGCCGCGAAGCAGATCGCGACGAACGAAAAAATCGGGCTGCCCTTGCCGGCCGCATACATGCCGAGCGCGGCGATCAGCAGCACGGACGCCACCCATGCCTGCTGGAACTTGAAGCGCGCCGCGAGCATGGCGAAGAAGTACATCGCCGCGATCGAGATCAGCCACGGGATCGAATTGAAGAGCCCGACCTGGAAATCGTTGAAGTGGCCCATCTTGCGGATGATGCTCGGCAGCCAGAAAGTCGCGCCGTAGATCGTCAGCGAAACCGAGAAATAGATCAGGCAGAAGATCAGGATCTGCGGGTCGCGCAGCAGACTCCACACCGACGGCTTGACGGCATGCACTGCATCGCGCAAGCGCTGCTCTTCCTCTATCTCGCCGATCACCGCGTCCTGCTCGGCGCGGTTCAACCATCTGGCGTCGCGCGGCGCCGAGTCGAGCCAGAACCAGATGAAGCCGGCCAGCACCACAGAGGCCATGCCTTCGATCACGAACATCCACTGCCAGCCGTGCAGGCCCCCGCCGCTGATCTGCATCAGCGCGCCGGAGATCGGCCCGGAGAGCACCGAAGCGAGCGCCGAGCCGCTGAGGAAGATCGCCATCGCCTTGCCTCGCTCGTCGCGCGGCAGCCATTTGGTGAAATAGAAGAGCACGCCGGGAAAGAAGCCGGCCTCGGCCGCGCCGAGCAGCAGCCGCATTGCGTAGAACGACATCTCGCCTCGAACGAACGCCATGCCGACAGCGGCCAGACCCCACGTGAACATGATGCGCGTGAGCCACATCTTCGCGCCGAAGCGCTGCATCAGCATGTTCGATGGCACCTCGAAGACCGCGTAGCTGATAAAGAAGAGCCCCGCGCCGAGGCCGTAGGCCGCGGCGCCGATGCCCAGATCGGCGCTCAGGTGCTGGCGGACGAAACCGATGTTCACGCGGTCGATATAGTTGACGATGAACATCGCGACGAAGAGCGGCAGCACGTGCCACTTGATCTTGCGCACGGCACTCGCCAGCGCGTCGGCTCGCTCCGGGCGGGCTGCGGCCGGGATGGATCTGCTCATGGGGTTGTCTCCTTGGGCGGCAATGCGCGTCGCATGCCGCCGTCCGCGCTGGTCAGAAGCGCGGGTTCTTGCCGCTGAAGCTCGGGTCGTACTTCTGCATCTGCTTCAGGTCGTCGCGATTGCGCACGCCGCACGAGAGATACTGGGCATGCAGTTCGGCCAGCCGGTCGCGATCGAGTTCGACGCCGAGACCCGGTGTGGTGGGCACGCGTACCGCGCCGTTGTCGAAAGTTACGCGGCCGCCCTTGATGACCTCTTCCTCCTGCCACGGGTAGTGCGTATCGCACGCGTAGGTCAGATTGGGGATGCTCGCCGCGACATGCGTCATCGCCATCAGGCTGATGCCGAGGTGCGAGTTGGAGTGCATCGACATGCCCAGATCCCACAGCTTGCACATGCGCGCGAGCGTCTGGGTCACGCGCAGGCCGCCCCAGTAGTGATGGTCCGAAAGCAATACCTTCACCGAACCCATCTCGGCGCCGCGGCGGAAATCGTCCATGGTCGTGATCACCATGTTGGTCGCGAGCGGCAATCGGGTGTGCTTCGCCAGTTCGGCCATGCCCGCGAGCCCCGGACACGGGTCTTCGTAGTATTCGAGCAGTTCGTCGAGTTCGGGGGCTGCCTTGATGCTCGTTTCGAGCGTCCAGTTGGCGTTCGGATCGAGACGCAGCGGCACGCCGGGGAACGCTTGATGCAGCGCGCGCATGCATGCGATCTCGTGCGCCGGCTCGAACACGCCGCCCTTGAGCTTGATGCTCTGGAAGCCGTACAGGTCGATCATGCGGCGCGCCTGCGCGACGATCTGCGTGGCGCTCAGGCCTTCGCCCCAAGCGTCGGGCGCGTAAGGCCTGTCGATATGCTCGGCGTACTTGAAGAAGAGGTAGGCGCTGTAGGGCACGGCGTCGCGAACCTTGCCGCCGAGCAAATCGACGATCGGCGCGCCGACTATTTGCCCCTGCAAGTCGAGCATCGCGACTTCGAGCGTGCTGATGACTTTCGGCGCGTTCTTTGCCGAGTGCGAGCCGGGCGCAAGCTCGAATTCGACCGCGCCGGAGCCCGGCTTGATCGCGGCTAGCACGCGCTTTTCCATCCGGTTGAGGTCGAACGGGGACAGGCCGATCACCAGCGCCTTGGCCTGCTCGAGCACGCGCAGCATCGGTTCATCGCCGTATGTCTCGGAGATGCCTACGCGGCCATCGCTCGTCTCCAGTTCGACGATGGCGCGCAACGCCCACGGTTCGTGGATGCCGGCGGCGTTGAGCAACGGGCCGTCGCGGAAAGCGATCGGAGTAATTCGCACTTGGGTGACGGTGATGTCACGAGTCATGGTGGCAATCCGGCAATTAAACGTGTTGAAGTCGATGGGCGCATGGTAAAGCACTAATGTATTAGTGCGTTAGTGGGGAAAATACCCAGAACCGCAGGCATGCAAAACGGCTGCACGATGACTGAAAGCGTATGGGCGTCGGCTATAGTATTAATATTTCAGCGGGTTGGAGCGGAGGTTCCGCCTGCGCTCACGCTTCTGTTTCCCTGCCATGAAAACCCATGCTTCCCCGTCGACGGCGACCCGGCTCGACCGGTCCCGCCATGCCGCGCCGCAGGTATTCGAACGGCTGCGCGAAATGATCCTGTCGCTCGAACTGGCGCCCGGCACGGTGCTTTCGCGCGCCGATCTGGCGACTCAGTACGGGCTGAGCCAGACGCCCGTGCGCGACGCGCTGATGAAGCTCGGCGAGGAAGGTCTCGTCGACATCTTTCCGCAGCACGCCACGGTGGTTAGCCAGATCAACGTGACTTCAGCGTTGCAGGCGCACTTTCTGCGCCGTTCGATCGAACTGGAAGTCGTGCGCACGCTCGCGGAACAACGCGATGCTGCACTGACGGGTCAGTTGCGCGCCACGATTGCCCGGCAGATGGAACTGCGCGACCTCAAGAACTATGAGCAGTTCTCCGTGCTCGACCAGGCCTTTCATCGGCAGATGTACGAGGCGGCGGGCGTGCCGCAACTCTGGGATCTGGTGCGCAGGCTGAGCGGCCACATCGACCGGCTGCGTCGCCTGCACCTGCCGGTGGAGGGCAAGACGATGGCGTTGGTGCGCGATCACACCGAGATCGTCGAGGCAATCGAAAAGGGCGATGTCGAGGCAGCGCAGGCGGCGCTGCGCAAGCATCTCTCGGGTACGCTGAACCAGGTCGATCAGATCCGCAACAGTCATCCGAACTTCCTGACCGACGACTGAATACGCTCCGAGAGAGATGGGCAAACGCCGTGCCGAGTTTTGATCGGTTACCTTGTCATCCCGACATTCGAACTTGCCCATTGCACCCACCCATGAGCTCAACCCCTTCTTTCTGGATGATCCCCTCGGCACCCACGCCGGTCGGCCCGTTTTCGCACGCTGCCGAAGCCGACGGTTGGGTCTTCCTGACCGGCCAGATGCCGACCTCCCCCACGGACGACGCCGCGCCGCTTCCCGAGGGTGTCGTCGCCCAGACCAAGCGCGTGATGGACAATCTCGTGCTGGTTCTCCAGGGCTTGGGCCTCGGCCTGCAACACGTGGTTGCCACGCGCATCTTCCTGACCGAGTTCAAGCGCGATTACGCGCCGATGAACGAAATCTACCGCGCCTACTTCCCGGCCGACGCGCTGCCCGCTCGGACCTGCATCGGCGTCACCGGGCTGGCGCGCGATGCGCTGGTTGAAATCGATTTCGTCGTCAAACGGCCGGTTTGATCCCGCCGTGGCGGGCGGCGGCTCAACGCGCCGGTTGCTCGTCGAGTCCGTAGTGATCGGATAAGGCTTCGTGCAGCGAGATGGCGCGTTCGTCCATCTCGGTTGTCCACTCGCTGTTGTCGGCGCATAGCCTTTGCAATTGCCGGCATTGGTCGAAAAACTCCGGCTCCCGCACGACCACGAACGCACCGCTCGCGCTATGCGCCCAGCCGGCCAATGCCCGCACGTCTTCTTCCTCGACGATGGCGAGTAACCTGGGCAGATCTTTCCGCAAATGCTCCCTGAGCATCGCGGTGTAGCGCGCCTTGTCGTCCGAGCTGAGCATGCTCGCTACGTTGGCAACAGGCGCCACGGAGTCGGCCGATGCCGACGTCGATGCCGCCTTGGCGCGAACCGCTCGCGCCGGCGCGGGCACCACCGCCAGCAAAGCCGCCTGTAGTTCACTCAAAGACGCCGGCTTGGAAACGTACCCGCTAAAGCCGCGCTCGCGCCAGCTTTGAACCTGCTGCTCTTCGGCTGCGGCGCTAAAGGCCAGCACCGGCAGCTCAGCATGCCGCTCGCGCAATACCGTCAGCAGCTCATGGCCATCCATCACCGGCATATGGATGTCGGTCAGCACCACCTCGAACGGCGCCCGTTCGAAGAGTGCCAGCGCGTGCTTGCCATCCGCGGCAATCGTGGGCACGCAACCGAGCTCGACCAGTTGCTCGGCGATCAGGTTCTGGATCAGCGGATTGTCTTCCGCGACGAGGACCGCAAGACCCAGTAACGCGGGATCGATCTCGACAGCAGGCGTCAAGGCGGAGACGGCCGCGGGCGCTTCCTCCGTCGCGGCGGAGGCGCCCTCGACGGCCAGCTCGATTGCCGTCAGACACGCGGTCCGGCTGAATTCACTCACTTCGAGTACACCCTGAGCGCGCGCCTCTGGCC
Organism: Paraburkholderia dioscoreae; assembly: GCF_902459535.1. Classification (NCBI taxonomy): domain Bacteria; kingdom Pseudomonadati; phylum Pseudomonadota; class Betaproteobacteria; order Burkholderiales; family Burkholderiaceae; genus Paraburkholderia; species Paraburkholderia dioscoreae. The sequence continues at coordinate 55,093 of NZ_LR699554.1, read as the reverse complement.
GGGTCGGGCCACCGCTCGTGATCCACACCGCCCCGACCGCCTGCAACGCGCGCAAGCGGACAATCGCCTCAAGATCGTATTCACCGGACACAATCAACACCACTGGGCGATTCGCTTTCAACCACGCCTCTGCGCCGGCCAGCGACGTCACCGTATGGCTCGACCAGCCCGCTCGCTGAAGCCAGCCGTCCAGAAACTCGCCCGCCTGCCGCTCCGTGCAGAGCACGAGCGCCGTCCCGCGCCACGCGGGGATCGTGACCGGCGTGCGCTGATCGCCCGGCACCGCGACGAGCGGGATCGATACATGAAACACGCTGCCCACGCCGGGTACGCTTTCGGCGGAGATCCGGCCGCCCATCAATTCGCATAGCCGCGCGCAGATCACGAGCCCCAGACCGGTCCCGCCCGTTCCGCGCGACGTACCCAGCGCCCCTTGCACGAACGGCTTGAACAGACGTGCCAGCAGCTCCTCGCTCATGCCGGCGCCGGAGTCCGAAATCCTGCAGATGAGCGTCGGGCGGCCTTGCGGATCGTCCTTCACTTCCGCATACAGCGTGATCTTGCCGGAGGACGTAAATTTGAACGCGTTGCTCAGCAGGTTGTTGACGACTTGCGCGATGCGCATGCGATCGCCGATCAGGGTGCAGTCGAGCGTCGGCGAAAGCAGTGCATAGAAACGGACCGCGCGGTCCCCGCACAACGGCGCTTGAGAGAACGCGATATTTTCAAATTCGTCGATGGGCCGGAAGGGCTCGTTGGCCAGCAGCATCTCGCCCGCATCGATCTTGGAGAAGTCGAGAATGTCGTTGACGACGCGGCGCAGCGCGTCGGACGCGACACCCAGGGTCGCAAGCCGCTGCGAATGCGCCTCGAGACCGGGCGTGCGCGCGAACAGTTCGAGATTGCCGAGCAACGCGTTCAACGGCGTGCGGATTTCGTGGCTCATCGCCGCGAAGAAATTCGTCCGCGCACGCATCATGGCGTCCGAAGTCTGCTGTGCGTGCCGCAATTGCTGTTCGAGTAACGTCTGGGCGGTGACGTCGAGAATTGCGCAGAACAGCACGTTCTCACCCGCGTAGCGCGCGGGTGCATAGGTAAACTGCAAAAACCGCGCGGGCGTGCCGCTTTCTTCCGGCGGTGGCGAAGCCTGCGACTGCGGCCGTGCGGCCACAACGAAAACGGCGATCCGTGCAATCGTCGCGGCCGAAGGTTTGCCGGGCGTCTGCGCGAGGAACTCGCCCACGATATGCGGCGGCAACCGGTTGCTGCCCGGCTCGATACTCAGCAACTCTGCGGCCAGCGCGTTGGCGGTCAGAATGGAATAGTCGCTTTGGCGGACGACGCACAGACCGACCGGCGTCGCACTGACCAGCACGTGATTGATGGTTTCACTTTCCAGTGAGCGAGAGGTTTCGGCAAACGCATTGCGCAACAGCCGAAAGCCGAAATAGCGCGCCGTCAGCGCAACCGCCAGCAGGATCAACGCCGTGAGAGCGGCGATCACCGCGAGTTGCCAGCCAAGCGCGACGGCGAGCGCCCCCCACGGCAAATAGCCGACCAGGAAGCCGAACCCCGGCCCCAGCGGCTCATGAAAGATCACGCCTTCACGTCCGTAATGAAACACGTGAGACGGCGTCGAGGCCACTGTCTGTTGCAGCATTGTGCCGGTCTGCGCGCCGAGCGGCTTCGAGGACGCGATAATGCGACGATCCGCGGCCATCAGCAGTATCGTGCCCTCGTCGCCCGGCGGCGCGATGCGCCTCGCGAGCACGTCGAGCCGAATATTCATGCTGATGAGCGTAGTGGGCGTGCCGCCGTCGTAATAGACGCTCACAGCCGAAATCACCGGCACGTTCTCCAGCGGATCGAGATAGGGCCCAAGCCAGACGCGCTCGCCTTTGCCGGGCAGACGCCTGCCGGTTTGCGCTTCGAGCTGGCGTTCGAGCGTTTCGCGCAGCGTCCGGATGAGAGCCCGTTGCCGCTGGGGCACAGCGGACAGGTTCGCGGCGGCGGCCTTTCCCGCCACCGGTTGCGCGAGCGAAGGCAGGATCACGGCATAGTCTTCCTTCAGCCCGACCAGCGTGGCCCGTTGCTGCAACTCGAACGCCTGCTGGGTCGCAAGCGTCGACTGCGACGCTTCGTACAAACGGCCAAGCTTCTCGCCGAGTTGCGGCCCCCAGGCCGCGGTGGTGGCTTCGCCGACCAGCAAGTCGAAGCCGGCATCGATCCTGTCCACCTTGCCGCGCACGGCGCCGGTCCGGCGGATCGACTGCTGAACGGCATCCGGCGCGCTGCGCACCTGGGGAGCGGTGTAGTAATAATCGAACGTGAGCTCGACGCGTCGCGAAAACGACTCCTCCTGGTGCAGGAGAAGGGAGATGTCGGTTGCATTCTGCGAAGCGAAGGTGCGGCGATAGTCGAGTTGCGCGAGCCCGGCAACGACAGCCAGCACGAGTGCGAAGATCGCCACGATCAGCATGAGCGAACCGATTGTCGCCAGATAAGCCCGCTGCTGACGCTTTGCGTTCTGCGCGAGCGTGGCGAAAGCGAGCGCCAGGGACTCTTGTGTACGGTCGAGGATCTTCTGCATCAGCTCGCGTGTGTAGCGGATTCGTGCAGGCAGACCACTGCGGAATCGAGGGACGAACTACGTCTGCAGGCCTTATACGGGCGCAGTGTAGCCCTTTTGAAGGTATCGCGCGACGCATCCGGCACCGTTTCGCGGGGCCGCCCCGGCACATATCAGACAACCTTGCGTTAAGGGCCCAGAGCCCCTTAAACCTGAATTGTTTACTGGGAAACCCTCAAGCCGGAGGGCTTAAATGCCGTTAATCCTTGCGACCAAGTAAGCATTGCGCGCACGTGCGCGTCTGCATCAGCAAGGAAAGCCATGCGCAACAACCAGCCTGTCACCGGGCACGAGTACGAGTACCCTTCGTTACAGATGCTTGTTTCCGCGACCGACCTGACCGGCCGCATCCAGTACTGCAATCCCGCCTTCATCGCCGTCTCGGGTTTTACGCGCGACGAACTGATCGGCCAGCCGCACAACCTCATCCGTCATCCGGATATGCCGCGCGAGGCATTCGCTGACATGTGGGCGACGATCCGCGACGGCCGTCCGTGGACCGCGCTCGTGAAGAACCGCCGCAAGAATGGCGACCACTACTGGGTGCATGCCAACGTCACGCCGGTGGTCGAGAGAGGCGCCGTTGTCGGCTATCTGAGCGTGCGCGTGAAACCGGAGCGTGACACGGTACGCGCCGCCGAGGCGCTGTACGCGCGCATGCGAACGGGCGAGGCGCGCGGCATCAAGCTGCGCCGCGGCGTGGTGGTGCGCACCGGCCTGCTGGGGCGTCTGCAGGCGCTCATGCGCCTTCCTGTCGCCACGCGCGCGGCAGCCGGCTACGCGATCACGTCGCTCGCGCTGCTGCTGACCGGACTCGCGGCATGGCAAGGCGCGCCGCCTGCGCAGTTCTGGATTGCGTTCGGCGTGACCACCGCAGTCGGCCTCGTATCCTGGCAACTGTTGAAGCGGCAACTCGCCGCGCCGATCCGCGAGATGTCCGGGTTCGCCACGCGTCTCGCCGCGGGCGATCTGACCGCCGATCTGCACATCGCGCGCCACGACGACCTCGGCGAAGTGCTCCAGGCACTGAATCAGTTGAAGGCGAATCTCGCGGCAATCGTCTACGACGTGCGTGCGCAAATCACCGGCATGCTCGACAACGCGCGCGAAATTTCCAGCGGCAATGTCGATCTCGCGCGGCGCACGGAGTTGCAGGCGGCATCGCTCGAGGAAACCGCCGCCACCATGGAACAACTGACCACCACCGTGCAGGCTAATGCCGACGCGACCGTGCGCGCGCTCGATCTGGCGAGAGACGCGCAGGCGGCGGCCGCGGTCGGCGGCAAGATCGCGGGCCAGGTCGAGCAGACCATGGCCGGCATCACGGCGGCGTCGCAGCGTATCGCGGACATTACCAGCGTGATCGACGGCATCGCGTTCCAGACCAACATCCTTGCGCTGAATGCGGCCGTCGAAGCGGCGCGAGCAGGCGAAGCAGGCCGTTCGTTCGCCGTGGTCGCGAGCGAAGTGCGAATGCTCGCGCAACGCTGCGCGGCGTCGTCGAAGGAAATCAAGTCGGTGGTCGAAGCGAGTGCGACCGAAGTCGCCGCAGGCACCGAACTGGTCGCGCGCACCACCTCGCAAATGCGTGTGATCGACGAAGCGGTGGGCCGCGTGTCGTCGATCATCGTGGACGTGGCGAATGCCAGCAGCGAACAGGCGGAAGGGATTCGTCAGGTCAATCAGGCGGTCTCGCATCTGGATGGCGCCACGCAGCAGAACGCCGCGCTCGTCGAACAGGCGGCGGCCACCGCGCAGCGTCTCGCGGAACAGGCCGATGTGCTGGATGAGGCGGTGCGTCTGTTCAGCGTCGCGCACGCCGCGCCCGCGCAACGCGCCAGCGCGACGCGCCCTCAGGCGCTCACGTCCGATGCCGCGCAAACCGCCGACATCAAGCGACGCAATGTGCCGGCCGTCGCACGCGATCTGGAGCATGACGAAGCCACAATGATCTGATAGATCGGCGTTACTCCCACCTCGACAGCCCGCTATTGGCGCAGCAGGATGGAACCCGTCAGCGCCCAGTTGGTTGCAAGGGCAGGCTGACCCAAGTAACAACGGCGTTTAGCAGCCCGTCCTTCTCACGGACGGGCTATTTTTTTGCGGACGCAGTTGGTTGCATGACTGTCGAGCCGGGTCGAACCGCTACGCCTTCGACGCGCTGACCCGCTGCAACGACGCGCTCACCATTTTCGGCAACGAATTGCCCTGTCCACGCGCAGCCTGGCTGCGGGATGCACAAATGCGGAGCGACGAGCCACGGCTCGCGTGCTTCCTTTAATCGCCGCACGCGTCAACAGCATGACAGTCATGGAGAAGATGCGCACCGCCACGGGGCACGAAAAATGCATCCGTCGTTGCCGGGAGTCGCGTTAAACTGGTTGTCACGGCGGGACGTCACGCCGCGCATTGCCCGGCGAGCCGCGCCAGTCAACGCGCCTGGCCGCGTACGGCACGCCGGCAAGTGAACGGGCAAATGCGTAAAGCGTGACTGCGGTGCGACAGACGCCGCACTATCCTGCCCGTACAATGGTTCGATCAACAACGGAACAAGGACAACTTCGATGCGCACTACCGGGTCCTCCGGGTCAATGGCCCTGCTCACCGAATACGACGACGCAACGGCGCGCGAACTCCGCTCGCTGCGCCTCGAATCGACAGAAGACGGCAAAGGCATTCTTTTGATCGAAGTCGATGAGCGCAAGCCAGGCATACACCGCGAAGTGCGCTACGAAATCACGCCAGCCGAACTGATTGCCGCGATTCGCGCGCACGGCGCCGAACTGCCGGGCGAACAGCACAACCACCGTCAATAACAGAGGTCACGCGGCATTCGCACTTGAGTGCGAATGCCGCGTGTGAGCATCGCCGGTCTTTAGTTGCTTGCCGAGAGGGCGTCTAGGGGACGTCAATCGGGCATTATTTCCGCATTAGCATGCGGCTCGGATTTCAAACCTTTTCGCGTTGTTCGAATTGCGCTCCTGATGCGCTTTTCGAGCGGTTCATTGTGCCCGCAATAGCGCTTCCAACGGCCGAATAACGGGCGTCTTTTCAAGGCGTTTGCACGTCTCGAAAATGCGTCCATAATCCTTGCATTCTCCTTTGCATTCCCTACCTGCGCCGCGCCCGAAAGGGCTGCGGATGTAAGCCGATGCTACATGATCTCGTCGAGCAATATGGGCCGGCGCTCGTCTTCGTGAACGTCCTCGCCGCCTCGATCGGGCTGCCGGTTCCGGCGATGCCGTCGCTCGTGCTGTTCGGGGCGATGGCGGCCATGCATCCCGGTTCCGTGGGCACACAGTTGGCGCCGGTGCTCATCCTGTCGATCTTCGCCACGCTGATCGGCGACAGCGCGTGGTATTTCGCCGGCCGCATGTACGGCGGCAATACGCTGAAAGCGATTTGCCGCCTGTCGCTCTCGCGCGACACCTGTGTGAAGAAGACCGAACGCTTTTTCGGCCGCTGGGGCGTGCGCGTGCTGGCCGTGGCCAAGTTCGTGCCGGGCCTGTCGATCGTGTCGATTCCAATGGCCGGCGCAATGGGCACGCGCTACCGCACGTTTCTCACCTACGACAGCATCGGCGCCGCGTTGTGGTCCGGCACGGGCCTGATTATCGGTGCGTTGTTCGCGCGGCAGATCGACATGCTGTTCGCCCTGGCCGGGCGCCTCGGCCGCACAGCCGCGCTGGTCGCCGTCGCGCTGCTGCTGGCGTATGCGGCTTATCGCTGGATACGCCGGCGCCAGTTGATCGCGAAGCTCGCGTCCGCGCGCATCGAAGTCGACGAACTGGCCGCGCTGGTTAAAGCCGGCAACACGCCGGTGCTGTTCGACATCCGCTCGCACGAGAAGCGCAAGCTCGATCCATTCGTGATTCCGGGCTCGCAATTCGCCGACGAGCGGCAACTCGACGAGATCGTCGCGAGCTATCCGCGCGATCAGAAGTTGGTGATCTACTGTTCCTGCCCGAATGAGATTTCCGCGGCATGGATGGCCAAGCAATTGAACGAAGCCGGCTTTTCAGACGTGCTGCCGCTGCGCGGCGGCATGGAAGCCTGGCGCGACTCGGGCAAGCCGGTGGAATCGCTGCCCGACATGCCGCCGCCCGAAGTGGCGGTCGAAGACGTCGCGCCGAAGGCTGTGTAGCGCAAGCAGCGCACTTGCATTCGCGCCATTGGGCGCCGCGCCGCTTCGCCTCCCGTTCGATCCGTCAATGAACACCGAAGGAGCGGTTCAATGCTTTCGACTCAAGAAGCTGAAGGACAACAAGGGGAAGTGCAACAGCAAGCCGTCGTCGCCGACGCGCCGTTTTCATCTCTCTCCACGCGCATGCATCAGATGTTCCCCGCGCTGACCTGCGCGGAGATCGATCGCCTGCGGCGGTTCGGCGAGATCGGTCAATGGAAAGCCGGTGAACTGCTGTTCGAAACCGGTTACACCGGTCCCGGCATGTTCGTGTTACTCGAAGGACGCGTGAAGGTGTATCAGCGCGACGGCATCGGGCGTGAAGTCCTGATCGGCGAGCATGGCGCAGGGCATTTTCTCGCCGAAGTCGGTCAGTTGTCGGGACGACCGGCGCTGGTCAACGGCATGGCGCTCAGTTCGGTGGAGGCGTTGCTGATTCCGCCGGAAGGACTGCGTGCGCTGATCGTCGCTGAAGCGGAACTCGGCGAGCGCATCATGCGCGCGCTGATCCTGCGGCGCGTGTCGCTGATCGAAAAGGGCGCCGGCGGCCCGATCCTGATCGGCAACAGTAACGATGCGCGGCTCGTCATGCTGCAAGGCTTTCTGTCGCGCAACGGCCATCCCCATTCCGTGATCGACGAACGCGACGAAGACGCGCTGCGTCTGATCGAGCAATTCGCCGCGCAAAAAGAAGACATGCCGCTGGTGATCTGCCCGGACGGCTCGGTGCTGCGTCATCCGAGCATGCCTGAACTCGCCACGTGCCTCGGCCTGCTGCCCGATCTCGACGATGCGCATGTGTACGACGTCGCGATCGTCGGTGCCGGGCCCGCCGGGCTTGCCACCGCGGTGTACGCGGCCTCCGAAGGTCTGTCGGTGATCGTGCTGGACAGCCGCGCGCCGGGCGGCCAGGCCGGCGCGAGTGCGCGGATCGAAAATTATCTCGGCTTTCCGACCGGCATTTCCGGCCAGGCGCTGGCAGGCCGCGCCTTCGTACAGGCGCAGAAATTCGGCGCGCACGTCGCGATTCCGGTCAACGTGAAGGCGCTGCATTGCGCGGAGCGGCCGCATCGGCTGGAACTGAAGTGCGGTGGACACATCACGGCGCGCGCCATTGTGATCGCGAGCGGCGCGGTCTACCGGCGCCCGGCGCTCGAAGGGCTCGACCGTTTCGAGGGGCGCGGCGTCTACTACTGGGCGTCGCCCGTCGAAGCGAAGCTGTGCAAGCGCCAGGAAGTGGTGCTGGTAGGCGGCGGCAACTCGGCGGGTCAGGCGATCGTCTATCTGGCGACGCATGCGGCCAAGGTCCACGTGCTGATCCGGCGCAGCGGCTTTGAAGCCACCATGTCGCGCTATCTGATCGACCGGATCCGCTCGTTGCCGAACGTGTTCGTCCATCCGAATTCGGAGATCGGCAGGCTGGACGCCGACGAAACCGGTTTGTCATCGGTCAGCCTGAAAAAACCGTTGCCCGACGGCACCGATCATTTCGACACGCGTCATCTGTTCCTCTTCACCGGCGCGGACCCGAATACCGACTGGCTGCGCACCTGCGGCGTGGAACTCGATGCCAAGGGCTTCGTGCTGACCGGCACGAGCGCCGAAGGCGCGTCGGTCTGCGATCTCGCCACCACGGTCGAAGGCGTGTACGCGATCGGCGACGCGCGCGCCGGCTCGACCAAGCGGGTGGCGGCGGCCGTCGGAGAAGGCGCTGCCGTGGTTGCCCAGATCCATCAGCTGCTGGCGGTTGCCGCGGGCGATGCAGTCCCGCTCGACGCCTGAACGAACGTCCGCTAAACCGCCGCGACCGCCCTTGCGGCCGGCGTCCGGTGGCCGTAAGGGCGGGTAACCTGCCGTTACACAAGCCTTCAACTCGTTGCACCTGTCTTGCTTTCTGTCTCGTAATATTGATGTCAGCCATTCGACAGGAGACAAGCATGTTCCAACGCGCGATCGTTCTCGCCGCCATCGGCCTTGCCGCCGCCTGCGCCTCGACTGCCGCCTCGGCCAAGGTGGACGTCGGCGTATTCGTCAACACGCCGGGGCCGGTGTACGCCGCGCCGCCGGTCTATGCGCCTCCGCCAGTCGTATACGCGCCGCGACCGGCCTACGGTTACGGCTACCGGGACGATTACTATCGCGGCCGCCGCTGGCATCACGATCATGGCCGTCATCGCGGCTGGGACCGGCATCACGGCCGCGGGTGGTAACGGCATGTCTGGCGGCTTCACGCTACAGTAACGGCTGCTGATCCAGGCCGGACCTTGTCCTTGTGTCCGCTCCCATCGCAGTCACTTACTGATCCACATTCGCGTGAAGACTCTTCCGCTTTCCGCCGCCCGAACCCTGCATCTGGCCGCGCAAGGTTTGCTGACACCGCCGCGCCGCAAAGCCGTCAAGACCGACGTGCTCGACGCGATCGGCCGCATGGCGCAATTGCAGATCGACACGATCCATGTGGTCGCGCGCAGCCCTTACCTCGTGTTGTTCAGCCGGCTCGGCGCTTATCCGCAGCAATGGCTCGACGAGCATCTCGCCGAAGGCAAGCTGTTCGAGTACTGGTCGCACGAAGCCTGTTTCGTGCCGACCGAAGACTACGGGCTGCTGCGCCATCGCATGCTCGATCCGAGCGGCATGGGCTGGAAATATGCGGCCGAGTGGCACAAGAAGCATCGCAAGGACATCGAGAAACTGCTCGCGCACATTCGCGCGACCGGTCCGGTACGCTCGGCGGATTTCGCCCGCGAGGCGGGCAAAGGCAACGGCTGGTGGGACTGGAAGCCGGAGAAACGCCATCTGGAAGTGCTGTTCGCGATCGGACAATTGATGGTGGCCGAGCGACGCAATTTTCACCGCGTCTACGATCTGACCGAACGCGTGCTACCGGATTGGGACGACGCACGCGATCTGCCGCCTGCGCACACCGTAACCGAAGAAGTGTTGCGCCGCACCTGCCGCGCGCTCGGTGTCGCGCGCGCCGATTGGGTCGCAGACTACTACCGCTTGCCGCGCCGGCCGTACCGCGACGAACTGCATGCGCTCGCCGACCAGGGCGAACTGATTCCGGTGCGCGTGGAGGGCTGGAAGCAGGACACGTTCGTCCACGAGGACTTCGCCGCAATACTCGACGATGCCGCGAGCGGCAAGCTCACCTCGACGGTGACCACGGTGTTGTCGCCGTTCGATCCGGTGGTGTGGGACCGCAAGCGCGCCGCTGCGCTCTTCGACTTCGACTATGCGATCGAATGCTATACGCCCGCTGCGAAGCGCAAATACGGTTACTTCGTGTTGCCGCTGCTGAGCCGTGGGCGTCTGGTCGGCCGCGTGGATGCGAAAGCGCATCGAACCCAAGGTGTGTTCGAACTGAAGTCGCTGCACATCGAACCGGGCGTGCGACTAAGCGCCCGTCTTGCCGGCGATCTGCGCCGCGCGTTGCAACGCTGCGCGGATTGGCACGGCACACCGCAACTGGAAATCACCGCCGCGCCGCCGGAATGGCTCGACGCGCTAAGCGTAGACGACGTCTCGAATGAAGTCCGCTTGCGCGCCGGCGTGGCTGCCTGAATGCGGAATTATCGCCGCGCTCAATGCAGCGCCGCCCACGCCAGCGACAGGGAAAACACGCCGAGCACAATGGAAGCGCCGCGCTGCACCTTCACGGGATTCAGCCAGGTGAGCCTGCCGCTGCCGAGCGCCGCACCGAACGTGATCCACGCGAGCGCGATCGGCACCACCAGGCACGCGAACATCAGCATTGCGAACACGTAGGCCGGCAGTTGCGCGAAGGCAATAGCCGGAAAGATCGTGCCGGCGAACAGCAAGCCTTTCGGATTGAGCAGCGTCGCCACGAACAACGTGCGCATGCCGCTCGCCTGCTGCGCCGAGTCAGGCAACGCGACTGCCGCGCGCCACATGTCGACGGCGAGATAGGCGATATATAAACCGGCCGCCACGCGTACCAGCGAGGGCAACCAGGGCAGCGCATGCGCCGCCTTGACGAGGAAATGCCCCCACACCGAGATCGAGATGAAATAACCACCCAGTTCGGCGGCGATCAACGGCAGCGAGCGCCGCACGCCTTGGCGCAAGCCGGCTGCGGCAAGCAGCGTATTGGTAGGCCCGGGCGTAATCAGCACGACGACAATGCCGAGGGCCAGCAACGCGATAGCAGACGCTGAGAGCATAAAAAAGGCGCAATGTTGGAGACAGTGCGCCTTTTTATCATAGACAGGGTGCCGCCGAAATGCAGCGGCTAGAAGTGGCTAGAAGCAGCTAAAGACGGCGGTGAGTCGCAACGACAATTCGCCGCCGCTTTGCCGTCACGCCATGCAATGGCAGCGGCCTTGCCACATCGGCAAGCATGCCAAGACGAATCGCGCCACCCACAAGCCACACCAGCGGCGCGCCATCGCCTTTAGTGGTCCAGCTTCGCGCGTAATTCGCGAGCGGCTTCCAGCAATCCCTCGTAACCCGAGCGCGCGTGCTCTGGCAGATCGGGGTCGCCGACAAACGTGCCGAGCGTTTCGATCAGGCTATATAGAATGCCCTTCGCGGCACCGGTTGCAATGCTGCCTGAAGATACCTGCTGATCCACATGGCTGAGCGCTGCGTCGAGGTGCTCCAACTCGGGCCGGTCGCCGGTGGGCGGTTTGGGCGTTACGTCTTGCGTCATGATGAAACTTCGCTCCTGTTGATGCATTGGTGAACAAGCCGTCCTTTCACGTCGTTATATACCGATCGTGCGTTGCCGTCTATTCGTGATCGGGGCGAACGCGAGCGACGTTAGGCGCCCATCGATAACTCAGAATTTTCTCACGGGCGTCGTCTTCAGGCGAGGCGGCGTACTCACGCACTTCGACCCACCCGCCGATTTCACGCGTGATCAGCCGTTGCAACCTGCGCAGCGGCTGCCTCCGCTGCGGCGACGGCGGGCGAGACGATCGCAGGCTGACCGGTCTGCCTGCGCGAACGGCCTGAGCTCAGATAGTCCGCAATCGAATCCTGCGTGACTTCGCCGACATAACGGCCGTCGCCGTCCAGCACCGGCATCCATGACGAATTGAACTGGTACATCTTCGACAGCACGATGCGCAGATTCTCGTCCGCGCTGACCGTCGCCTTGAACGCGCTCAGATGATCACCGCACACGCCTTCGCCCGTGCGCGCCGCGCGGCGCGTCACATAGCCGAGCGCCTGCTGCTTCTCGTCGACAATGGTCAGATAGCGGCTGTCGCTGTCGTCCATCATCTGGAATGCGCGCGCCACCGGCGTATCGGCGCGGGCGGTGTCCGGGTGCGTGGCGGCGTCGCCGGCCTTCACCAGCAAGAGGCGCTTTAACGTGCTGTCCTGACCGACGAACGCGCCGACGAACTCGTCGCGCGGATGCGCGAGCAGCGTATCCGGATGATCGTATTGCACCAGTTGGCCACGGCGGAACACGGCCACACGATCGCCGAGCTTGATCGCCTCGTCGATGTCGTGGCTCACCATGATCACCGTCTTGTTCAGTTGACGCTGCATCTGGAAGAACTCGTTCTGAATCGACTCGCGATTGATCGGGTCGACCGCGCCGAACGGCTCGTCCATCAACAGGACCGGCGGATCGGCGGCCAACGCGCGAATCACGCCGATGCGCTGTTGCTGGCCACCCGACAGTTCGCGCGGATAACGCTTCAGATACTGCTTCGGCTCGAGCGCGACCATCGACATCAACTCCGTGGCCCGTTCGCGGCAACGCTTCCTGTCCCAGCCGAGCAGGCGCGGCACAACCGTGCTGTTCTCTTCGATCGTCATATTCGGGAACAGGCCGATCTGCTGGATCACGTAGCCGATGTGACGGCGCAATTCGACTTCGTTCAGACCCGACGTGTCTTCACCATTGATCAGCACGCGGCCTGAGGTCGGCGCGATCAGACGGTTGATCATCTTCAGCGTGGTGGTCTTGCCGCAGCCCGAGGGGCCGAGAAATACGCAGATTTCGCCTTCGCCCACCGTGGTGGCTCACCGAGTCGACGGCCTTCACCTGCTGGCCGTCTTTTTGAGTAAACGTCTTGGTCAGTTTGTCGAGTTCGATCATGTCTTTTGTACTCCCCTCGGGGTCAGCAAGCGTTGCAGCGCTTGCAGCAGCAGGTCCGCAACAATCGCGAGCACGCTCACGAGCACGGCGCCCACCAACAGTTTCATCATGCTGCTCTGGCCGATCGCGCGGATGATCAGCGTGCCGAGACCGCCGGCGCCGATTACCGCGGCGATCGTCATCACGCCAATGTTCATCACCACCGCAGTACGCACGCCGCCGAGAATCACCGGCACGGCAAGCGGCAAATCGACGAGGCGCAGCCGTTGCCACACCGTCATGCCGATGCCGATGCCCGCTTCCTTGATGCCGGCGTCGACGCTGCGCAGCGCGAGGTAGGTGTTGCGCATGATGGGCAGCAGCGAATAGAGGAACACGGCGGTAATCGCCGGCACCGCGCCAATGCCCTGGCCGAAGCGCGAGAACACCGGAATCATCAAGCCGAACAGCGCGATGGAAGGCAAGGTCAGCACCACCGTTGCAATGCTCAGCAGCGGCGCGGCAAGCCATTCATGCCAATTGATCAGGATACCAAGGGGTACGCCGACGAGAATCGCACAGCCCACCGCGATGCCCACCAGCCATACATGTTGCGCCGTGAGTTGCAGCAATTCAGGCCAGTTAGCCGATAGATAGTCGAATACAGTCATTGTGAAAATCTCCGCTCAGGGCAGCTTGTGCGTGCGCGGGAATTCCGCCGCGACTTCGCGCACCGGCTTGCCGTCGACGTCGACCTGCTTGTTCATCTCAAGCATCGTGTCGTTGTTCAGCGCATCGGACAATGCGTTCAGTTGCGGCGCGAGTTGCGGGTTCTGGTCGAGCGTCGTCTTGCTGTGGCGTCCTCTACCGCTTTTTTAGCTCCCGAAAATACTCACCTCAAACGGCCACCAGTGCGGCCGTGCCAATCTGATTCATCACCTTTTAATCAACCGGCGCATCGGCAAACGATGTCACGTTCCCCCGAACACTGCCGCCCGTCTCTCCGAAAACGCCGCCAACCCTTCGCTGAAGTCAGCACTTTCGCACGCCTGCCGCCGCAGCTCCGCGATCTGCTCCATCGCCTGCACAGGCAGCGGCTGCAAGTCCTCGAGTATCCGCAATTGCTCCTTCACCGCCTGAATCGCAAGCGGAGCCTTGCCGGCAATCCCACGCGCCATGTCGAGCGCCGTTGCCTCCAGCCTGTCGCTGCCGACCAGCCGGTTGACCACGCCGAACCGCTCGGCACGCGCCGCATCGAGCGGCTGCGCGGTGAAGAACATCTCCTTCAGCACGTGAATCGGTACGTTGTTGAAGAACCGCAGCAAGCCGCTCGTCGTATAGGGCAAGCCGATGTTCGCCGGGGTCATTGCGAAACGGGCGGTCTCGTCGGCGACGACGAGATCGCAACTCATTGCCAGATCCACCGCGCCGCCCCACGCCGAACCCGACACCATCGCGATCACCACGCCCGGATACGCACGCACGCGGCGCAACGCCTGTTCGAGCGGCTTGCCGTAGGCGATCGGATCGCGGTCGTGCGCCAGTTCGCCGAGATCGTGACCCGCGCTCCAGACGTCCTGTCCGACGCCGCTGCCCAGTATCACGACGGGTATGCGCCGCGCAGCGAGTTCGACGAGGCGCGTGTCGAGCGCCTGCAGCAACTCGGCGCTGAGCGCATTCCTTCGCGTAGGATGACTGAACGTCAGGCGGGCGATCCGTTCATCGACGATATCGATTGTGACGGTAAATGGTGAAGGGTGCGTCGTACTCATTGTGTGACTCCCGCAGCGCGTTCCGAGGCTTTCTCCAGCGAATGATAGCCGCCCAGCTGATGCACGACCTTTGCGGCAAGCAACGCGTCGATCTGCGCGGCGTCGAAACCCGCCTCGCGCAACACGTCGACGGTATGTTCGCCGAGGCGCGGCGGCGCATGACGACTCGTGTGCCGCGCCGCGCCGTCCGAAGCAGCGGAACCCGACACGGGCGTCACAACCTGGCGCAACGCGCCGAGCGTCGGATGGTCGAGCGTCTCGACGAGTCGGCAATACTGCACCTGCGGGTCGCTGAACACTTCGTCGAGCGTATTGATCGGTCCGGCCGGCAGCCCCGCGTCGATGAACATCCCGGTCCACTCCCGCTTTCCTCGGGTCTTCAAACGCGCTTCGAGCACGGCCTTCAATTCGTCACGATGCGCGACACGCGCTTCATTGGTCACGAAGCGCGGATCGTCCGGCAATCCAGGCAGATCGAGCAACTGGCACAACCGCAGCCACATATCGGACGTGATCGGCGCGAGGTTGAGCGGACCGTCAGCGGTCTCGAACACGCCGTATGGCGCGATCACCGCGTGCGCATTGCCGGTGCGGCGCGGCACGTCGCCAAGGCTCAGGTAACGCTGACCATGCACGCTCAAGAGCCCAACCAGACTCGCGAGCAACGACGTGCTCACATGCTGGCCGCGCCCGGTCCGCTCACGTTCGAGCAGCGCGGCCAGAATCGCCATAGCGAGCCACATGCCCGAACTCAGATCGCCGATCGCGGTGCCCGTGCGCGTGGGGTCGCCATCGGCGAAACCGGTCAGGCTCATCAGGCCGGAATAGCCCTGTGCGATCTGATCGAAACCCGGCCAGCCGCTCATCGGACCTTCCGCGCCGAACGCGTTGATGCTGCCCATCACAAGACCCGGATTGCGCGCGCTCAGCACGTCGTAGCCGAGCCCCATGCTGTCGATGGTGCCTGGCTTGAAGTTTTCGATCACCACGTCGGCGCCGTCGATCAGACGGTGAATCGCGGCCAGTCCTTCAGGATGGCGAAAGTCGATGCACACTCCACGCTTGTTGCGGTTGCAGGACAGATAATACGTACTCACGCCGCGGTCGAACGGTCCCCAGGTCCGGCTCATATCGCCGCCCTGACCCGGCTCGACCTTGATGACGTCCGCGCCGAGATCGGCGAGCACCATCGAACAGAACGGCCCTGACAGCGCACGGCTCAACTCGACGACCTTGATTCCTTGTAACGCTTGCATCCGACTCTCCAGCGAATTGACGACGACAGATAAGAGGTGTGCTATTCCGGCAACGTCTGATGACGCGTCTCGATAGCGAACGGCAGAATCAGCAGCCCGATCACGAAGGCCGCCGCAGTCCACGCCACCGGCAAGCCGAGCGAGCCTTGCCAGTGAATCGCGGCGGCCAGCAGAAAGTTGACGCCGGCACCGAGCAGGCGGCCCACCGACGCATTGAAGGCGAACGCGGTGGCGCGAATTCGCGTCGGGTATTGCTCGGGTAGCCACAACGAGAAGATCGCGAAGTTGCCGCCGAAAAACCCAAGAAACAGCAGCGACACCATGAACAGGTTGAGTCCGTTCGGCAGATAGAAAACCCAGCCGAACGCGAACACGATCGACACGGCCATGCCGGCAAAGTAAGCGCCGAGCGCGAGCCGGCGGCCGAGCCGTTCCGCCAGCCAGGGCGCGGCAAGGCAGCCGAGTATCGTCCCCACGGACAGCACCGCCGCCCCGATCGACGCGAGATGCACGGCCCCGACGCGGCCGATGCCGGCGCGCGTCGCCAGTGTCACGACCGCGCTCGCTTCGTAGACCGAACCCGCCCACAGACCGATGATCGCGACGCCGACGAGACTCGCGCTAGTCAGCGTGCGACGCCGATACGCCGGCGCGAAGATTTCCAGCAACGGCCGGCGAGCCCGCACGGGCGGCGCGCTCGTCTGCCCGATGCCGTGCGTGGCCTTGCGCCACTGCCCCGGCTCCTTCACCTTGAGCACCGTGAAAATCGCGAGCAATGCCGGCGCGAGGCCGCACAGAAACATCGCGCGCCAGCCGTATGTCGCGCCAATGGTGTAGTTCAGCAAAGCAGCGAGGAAGAACCCCAGGTAGTAGCCCGTCTGCAGATAACCGGCGCCCATCTTGCGGCGATCCTCCGGCCAGCTTTCGGCCACATAGGTACCGGCCAGCGCCCATTCGCCGCCCACGCCGATGCCGGCAATCAGCCGGAACGCGGCCAGCTCCCAGACGTTGTGCGCAAACGCCGCTGCGCCGGTGAATACCGAGTAGATCAGGATGCTCGCGGCCAGCGTCTTGACCCGTCCGAAGCGGTCCGCGAGCGGTCCCCAGATGAACGACAGTCCCCAGCCGATCAGAAACAGCGCAAACAGGATCGAGCCGTACATGCCGAGGTTGCCGGGCGTGGCGGCAATCCCCGAAGCGGGCAGCAATTCGGCAAGCGCCGGGACCAGCACCAGCGCGTAGATCACCGAATCCACGCCGTCCATCACCCAGCCGGAGTAGACCGCCCAGAAGCCGCCGATCTGCTCGCGGGTCAGGGGCGTGCGCCGGGGCTTGAGCGCCGGCGTCGATGCAGCGATTACTTTGGCCATGCCTGTCTCCTGGCCGGCGTGAGCCGGCCGTTCTGAAGCGGCGCCGCACCGTTCAGAGCGGGCACGCTTCGGTTTTTTGTGAGTTGAGTATAAGAACGCGCTCGATAATCGAAAAATATGATATTTCTCTAGCTCGATCGGATTTCGTTATGGAATGAAGGAGCGAGCGACGCGCATGGACCTGCGGCAACTACGGTATTTCGTGAAGGTGGTGGAGTGCGGCAACGTCACGCGCGCGAGCGAGGCGTTGCATATCGCACAGCCCGCGATCAGCCAGCAGATGCGCAATCTGGAAACCGATCTGGGCATGCAACTGCTTGAGCGCAGCGTGCATGGCGTCGCGCCCACGGCGGCGGGGCAGACGCTGTACCGGCACGCCGTCGAATTGCTACGGCAAGCCGACGGCACGCGTGAACTGTTGCGTCAGGACGCGGAGTTGCCGCAAGGGAGAGTGTCGGTCGCCATGCCGTCGAGCACGACGCGCATGGTCGCCATCCCCCTCGCGCGCACGATTCGCGATCGTTATCCGGGGATCGCGCTGGAGTTGATCGAAGCGCCGAGTGCGGACCTCGCCAAATTGATCGGCGGCGGACGGGTGGAGTTGGCCGTGGTCGTCGACGCCGTCGAGACACGCGGCGTCGCCTCGCAGAAGCTGCTGACGGAAGCGCTCTATCTGATTGCGTGGCCGGAATTTGCGATGCCGCAGGAGCCCGTGCCGATCGCCGAACTGGCGCGCATGCCGCTGATCCTGCCGAGCGCACCGAATACGATTCGCAGCCGCGTGGAGTGGGCGCTGCGCGAGGCCGGGCAGCCCTGCGAGATTCTGTTCGAGGCCAGTTCCACCGCACTGCTGTTTGCCGCGGTGATGGCAAAGCTCGGCGTAACGATCTTGCCGTGGACGGCGGCGCACGTCGAACTCGATGAACACAAGCTCAAGCTCGCCAAGGTCGACCACCCGCTGTTTTCGCGCGACCTGTCGCTGTGCTGGCACGACACGGCATTGCTAAGCAACGCCGTGCAGAAGGTGAAGGCGACGATCCTCGAAGTGTTCGACAGCCTCGGAAAGCGGCCCGAGTGGATAGGCGCGGATTAGCGCGCCGCCTTGCGCGGAACAATGCCCGTCAGGAAGTGCGCACGCGCCGCACAAAGATACGCCGCGTGAGATCGAAAGCCACCAGATTGCCGGCCACCACCAGCAACAGGCCGACCACGGCCAGCGCGGACCACTGATAGCCCTCGAATACCGTCGATACCGCCAGCGCCACGATCGGAAACAACACCGTGCAGTAAGCGGCGCGCTCGGGTCCGATGCGCCCGACCAGCATCAGATAGGCCGTAAAGCCGATCACCGAGCCGAAAATCGCGAGATAGGCGAGCGCGCCGAGATAACGCGCGGACGGCTCGACGGCGAACGAAAAGCCTGCCAATGCGCTGCCTACCGTCAGGACGCCGGCGCCGATCAGCATCGCCCAGCTATTCGTGGCGAACGGGTGCAAACCCATCGACTGCATCCGGCTCGACAACAGATTGCCAGCCGAAAAGCACAAGGTTCCGAGAAACGCGATTCCCAGACCGAACCAGGCGGCGTGATCGCCGAGATGTCCCGCCATCTGCTGAACGAACAGGCACACGATGCCGACGAGCCCGAGCAACGCCCCGGCGATCGCCGTGGGTTGCAAAGGCCGGCCCATGAACAGGCGGCCGTTGATCGAATTCAGCAGCGGCGCCGTGGAAAACACCACCGCCACGAGGCCGCTCGGCACGACCTGCTCTGCGTAGTAGAAGCACAGGAAATTAAGGCAGAAGAGCGCCAACCCTTGCGCAACCAGGAATCGCCATGCGGCGCGCGGCGGCCAGATCGGCCGGCGCATGATACGTAGCAACGCGAACAGCACCAGTGCCGCGATCCAGAAGCGCCAGGCAATCGACACCGGCGGCGGCACGTCCCCCAGTTGCCATTTGATGGCAATCCACGTGGTGCCCCAGATCAGAACGGTGGAGATATACAGCGACAGATTCATGGCCAGGCCTGCAACAGCGAATATGGGGAGCTCACTATGCCGCAGCCTGGCTGGCCGCACTTGTCCAGGATTGCGCACATTTCAGTAGCCGCACGCCGCCCACGCGGGCCATCGTATACTGGCGCTCATTCAGTCATGACAAGTATTCGCACGCTTCGTGAACACCAGACCGCCCGCTCCCGCGACCCACTCCACTGAAACGCCGTTCGGCCTTCAGTCGGTGTGTCACACGCTGAGCAGCGCGAACGCCAATCTGGACCGGTTCGCGTGGCTCGGCGACCGGCTGGCCATCGCCGTCTGGACGCGCGACACGGAAGAAGCCGAGACCGTCTATGAACGGCCCGGCCATCACACGCTGTCGTGCTATCTGGACGGCGGCTATCGCACCGAGCGCCAGAAAATGCCGGGGCATTACGGCGCGCCGTCGCGGCTCTGCGCGCTGCCCGGCGATCACGAATCACGCTGGTGGGTACGCGGGCACATGCATTTCATGCATCTGTACTTCCTGCCCGAGCATTTCACACAGCGCGCCGTTCAGGAACTCGACCGCGAGCCGCGCGAACTGACGCTCGCGGATCGCACGTATTTCGAAGACGCCCGCATCGCCAGTCTGTGCCAATCGCTTGCGAATGAAGACTGGGAGAACCCCGACGGCTTGCTGCGCACCAACGAGACCGCGCATCAGGTGCTGAGTCTGCTGTTGCGCGCCCAAGGCGTGCGCCGCACGGACGCGTCGCTCAAAGGCGGTCTGTCGGTCGCGACTCGCCGGCGGCTGCGCGACTATATCGAAAGCCATCTTTCGCAGACGCTTACGCTTGGTGAGCTGGCCGGCGTAGCGGCGTTGTCGGAATTTCATCTCGCGCGCATGTTCCGTACTTCGTTCGGACTGCCGCCCGCCGCGTGGATCGCGCAGCAGCGGCTCGAACGCGCCCGCACGTTGTTACGGACTACGACGCTACCGCTCGCGCAGGTCGCCGAGCAATGCGGCTACGCGAACGCCAGCCATTTCAGCCACCGCTTCCGCGAGAGCGTCGGCGTGGCGCCGACCGCGTACCGGCAGGCACTTGCGGCCTGAACGCAGGTCGGCGCGTGCTCAGGCCGCCACTTTCAGGCCTGAACGCAGATCGGCACGTGCTCAGGCCGCCACTTTCAACCCCAAGGCCGTGGCCGCCTGGCTCAACCATTCCATCGCGGCAGGCAAGCCGCTTTCCTTGAGCGGCACGCCCGCGAGCCGCAGACCCATTTCGCAGCCAGCCAGCGTGGCGAGCAGCATCAGATCGTTGCAGTCGCCCAGGTGGCCGATGCGGAACATACGCCCCTTCATCTTGCCGAGGCCCGTGCCGAGCGACATGTCGAAGCGTTCGTAAATGACCTTGCGCACCGCGTCGGCGTCGACACCGTCAGGCATCATCACGCCAGTGAGCACCGGGCTGTATACGGCAGGATCGGCGCACTGAATCTCCAGGCCCCACGCGCGCACCGCGCGGCGGGCCGCTTCGGCGAGACGTTCGTGACGGGCGAACACATTGTCGAGCCCTTCGCCGAGAATCATTTCCAGCGCTTCCGAGAGGCCGTAAAGCAGGTTCGTGTTCGGCGTATACGGCCAGTAGCCGGTCTTGTTCATCTCGACGATTTCAGCCCAGTCCCAGAAACTGCGCGGCAGGCTTGCCTGCTTGCTGGCCGCCACGGCTTTCGGAGAGATCGCGTTGAAGCTGATGCCGGGCGGCAGCATCAATCCTTTTTGCGAACCCGAGACCGTGACGTCGACGCCCCATTCATCATGACGGTAGTCGGCGCACGCAAGGCCCGAGATCGTGTCGACCAGCAGCAACGCCGGATGGCCAGCGGCGTCGATTGCGTGGCGCACGGCGGCGATATCGGAGGTCACGCCCGTCGACGTTTCGTTGTGCACCACGCACACGGCCTTGATCGCGTGTTGCGGGTCGGCACGCAGGCGCTCCTCGATCATTTGGGGCTGCACGCCGCGGCGCCAGCCTTCAATGCCCGGCAGACCGAGGAATTCCGGCTTCAGCCCGAGGCTGTCCGCCATCTTTTTCCACAGCGTGGCGAAGTGGCCCGTTTCGAACATCAGCACGTGGTCGCCAGGGCTCAACGTGTTCGACAGCGCCGCTTCCCAGGCGCCCGTGCCCGAGGCTGGATAAATCACCACGGGCTGCTGCGTCTTGAAGATTTTCTTGATGCCGTCGAGCACCGTCAGACCGAGCTCGCCGAACTCCGGCCCGCGGTGGTCGATGGTGGGGTAGCTCATTGCCCGGAGGATACGGTCGGGCACGGGGCTCGGACCGGGAATCTGCAGGAAATGACGGCCGGCGGGGTGAAAATCTAGCTTGAGCATTGGGCTCCTCCGATTTGAATTTTGCATTCAAAAAACTATATCAGATGAACGATGACGTACCCAAGACGAACGTCACTTTCTGGCACCCGTGTTTACCCGTGCTATTAACTAATCCTTGAGTTTCCTATAAAATCGCGCTATGAGAGGTTGAGGGCTTTTGTATGCAAAATTCTGGTTTTGAGACGGGCATCGCTCCTTCGCCGCTGATGCCGAAGGTCGAGCGGCAGCGTCTGCATGACACGGTGGTGGAGCACATCCGTCGCTTCATCGTCGAAGGCGCGCTCGAAGCGGGCAAGAAACTGAACGAGCGCGAACTGTGCGAGACGCTCGGCATTTCACGCACGCCATTGCGTGAAGCGCTGAAGGTTCTGGCTGCTGAAGGGCTGATCGAAATTTCGCCGAATCGCGGCGCGTCGGTATCGAAAATGTCGGAGGCCGAGTTGCGCGAGACCTTCGAATTGATGAGTGGTCTCGAGGCTTTTTCCGGCGAACTGGCCGCGGAGCGCATGACGGCGGCAGAACTCAGCGAGATCAAGGCGCTGCATTACGCCATGCTCGCGTGCCGTACGCAAAACGATCTACCTGGATACTACAGCCGCAATCAGGCGATTCACGACAAGATCAATGAGGCTGCCAGAAATTCGGCATTGAGGCAGACTTATATGGCGGTCAACCGGCGCCTGCAAGCGCTCAGGTTCCGGTCGAATTTCCAGGTTCCCAAATGGGATCGCGCGATTCACGATCACGACGAGATGCTGAAGGCGCTTGAGGCGCGTGACGGTAAGAAGCTGAGCGCGATTCTCCGGCAACACCTGCTCGATAAGCGTGATGCGGTTTTGCAGGTGCAGTCGCAGGAAGCGGCGGCTGCGTCGCCGCTGAAGACTTAAGGCACGGGATCGGTTTTGCCTTCGGTGCGGACGTACATGCTATGTCGACGCTGAAGGCGCCATATCCCCGCCTCCAGCCGTCCCCTGAACTTATCCCCACAAATTGTTTGCAAGGCTGTGGACAACCTGCGCACAGCCCACCCAAGTGATTGATGCAACGGGCCTATCCTGTGTCGGTGCAGCCACAGGCAACGCGGCTTCCCTGTGACAAGAGTGGTTCTCCAGTCAAGCACCGAGGCCGCGCATGCCGTCCGTCACGGGCGTCAAAGTCGCCCCGCTGTCGCTCGTCGCAATCATCGGTCTCGAACTGCTCGCCAAGCGGCTGCGTCGGACTCTTTGCCCGCGGCACAGACTCAACTCAGTCCTTCCAGGCCGAACCCAGGATCATCGTGCAGAAATTCTCGCGATGATAATGCGGATCCTTCACCGCCAGCACGTCCGCTTTCACGTTGCCGAAGGTAGTCTCCGGTTTGTGAATCGTGCCCTGCGCGAATGCGTCGATAATGCCTTCCTTGAAATGTGCGCCCCGCGGATGCGCGTGAATGACCTCGTGGCGCTGGTGCTCGGAGAATTCATCGTAGGTGAGGCCCAGCACGTCCATTTCCACGCCCGCCGTGACTAGCGCGATCACCGGCTTCATATGCTGCGGAATGCCTGGCGTGGTGTGCAGCGCGATCGAGTTCCACACCTGATCGATGTCGTCCTCACCAATGCCGTAGCGCCGCAGGAAATCACGCGCCGCGTTCGCGCCGTCCACCTCGAAGCGGTCGTGCTCGCTGCTATACGGCGCAACCAGTCCCATGTCATGAAACATCGCGCCGATGTACAGCAGTTCGGCATCGTACTTCAGCTGTTTGCGCGCGCCGGCCAGCGAGCCGAACAGGAAGACGCGCCGCGAATGGTGGTACAGCAGCTCGGTTTCGGTATCGCGCACGAGTTGAGTGGCTTCGCGCGCCATCATGCTGTCGGGAATCTGAATGCCTGCGATCGTGGTCATGTGATGAACTCCGTGATGGATTCGAATGAACGGGACGCGCGTTCTTGGTGATTTGAATGCGCGTTTGGTATGCTGGTCCGCGGCGCTTTTTTCAACCATTCAAGCGCCGCGTCCGATGAAATCCAGTATTGGTCAACGCATCGTCGCAAACAATCGCCGTGGACCGTTGAACACTGCCAAACGCACCGCGTTGACTGCCGCGGCATGCGGAGTCCGTCCGTCGTCAAAGGAAGTTTTCGATGCCCACCGTTGCGATCGCCATCTTTCCCGGGGTGCAGGCGCTCGACGTCGCCGGTCCCGTCGACGTGTTTTCCGAAGCCAACCGGTTCATCGCGCCCGACGATCGTTACGAGGTGACGCTGCTTGGCGCGGAATCCGCGCCATTGCGTGCGTCCAATGGCATGACGCTGGTCGCCGACGCTACTTTCAGCGAAGCACGTCACGCGTTCGATCTCGCGCTGGTCGCGGGCGGCCCGGCGCTGCCCGATCACGCGCCGGATGCGCGCGTACTGGATTGGCTAGCGAACGTCGCCAGCCAGTGCGGCCGTTACGGTTCCATCTGCACCGGCGCATTCGCGCTCGGCCACGCGGGCTTGCTCGATGGCCACAACGTCACCACACACTGGCAGCATGCGGCGCAACTGGCGGCGCAATTCCCCAACGCACGCGTCGATTTCGATCGTATCTATCTGCGCGATGGACCACTCGTGACGTCAGCGGGCGTGACGGCCGGCATCGATCTATCGCTTGCTTTGGTCGCCGAAGATCATGGGCCGCAGATCGCGCTCGCGGTCGCCAAACGCCTCGTGGTGTTCGCGCAGCGGCAAGGCGGTCAATCGCAATTCAGCCCTTATCTGACCGCACCTGCCGACGAGACGTCGCCGGTCGCCAAAGTCCAGGCACACGCCATGGAACGGATTCGCGAGAGCTTCACGGTGAAGCAACTGGCTGATGTCGCAGGTATGAGCGCGCGCAACTTCGCGAGGGTGTTCGTGCAGGAGACCGGGGTAACGCCGCATGAATTCGTCGAACGTGCCCGTGTGGATGCCGCGCGCAAGCTGCTTGAGAGCAGCGGCGCGGCGCTGAAGGCAATCGCGTACGACTGCGGGTTCGGCACGGCGGACCGCATGCGCATTGTCTTCACCAAGCGCATCGGCGCGACGCCCATGCAATACCGCGAACGCTTCCGGTCGCCCTGAGGCCGAGGCAACGCGCCCGGCCGTCAGCGTATGACGCTGGACACTGAGCGCAAGAAAATCTTGCGTGAGAAAATGGCCGCCTCGCTCAAGCCATTGATCCCAAGGACCGACATGACCACCTCTTCTCCGATCCGTGCGATCGTCACCGGCCACACCCGCGGTCTGGGCGCGGCGCTCGCCGAACAACTCCTTGCTCGCGGAATCGCGGTGCTGGGTTTGTCCCGCTCGCGTCACGCCACGCTCAAGGCACGCTTCCCGGCGCTGCTCGAAGAAATCGAACTGGAACTGGCCGACACCGCGCGCGTCACGCAATGGATCGCGACCGATGCGCTACGCGCATTCGCCAGCGGCGCGCAAACCGTTCTGCTGATCAACAACGCGGGGATGGTGCAGCCGATTGGCCCGATTGAAGGACAAGACGCGGCGGCCATCGCGAACGCGGTGAGCCTCAATGTCGCCACGCCGTTGATGCTCGCCAGCGCGCTCGCCGCAGCCGCCGTCGACGCCACCGACCGGCGCATCGTGCATATTTCCAGCGGCGCGGCACGCAATGCGTACGCCGGCTGGAGCATCTACTGCGCGACCAAGGCCGCGCTCGATCACCACGCGCGTGCCGTCTCGCTCGACGCGAACCGTGCGTTGCGCATCTGCAGCCTGGCGCCCGGCGTGATCGATACGAATATGCAGGCGGAGATTCGCGGTAGCGGAGTCGAACAGTTCCCGATGCGCGAGAAATTCGAAGACCTCAAACGCAACGGCCAACTCGCGACGCCCGAACAATGCGCCACCCAGTTGCTCGATTACGCATTGAGCGATGCATTCGGACAAACGCCGGTTGCCGACATTCGCGAGATCGCCAGACCGGCGTAATGAGCAAAAAACGCAGTAACATCGGAGCGGATCAAGTGCTCCCGAAAACTCTCACCTTTGCCCTGACTCGCCGCTGATTTACGCGCCGGGCGCGACCATTACGGTGCGCTCGGCCGCGCCGAGTTCGCCGTGCGGCACGAACACATAGCCGCGTCCCCACACAGTCTGCACGTAGCGCGGCTCCGAAGGATCGATCTCGATCAGACGACGCAGCCGCCAGATCGACACGTCGAGGCTGCGCCCTTGATGCAATACGCTGTTGCCACGCAGCTTCTCGTTGAGCTGCATGCGCGTGAGCACGGTCATCGCGTGATTGACGAAGATCTTCAGTAACGCAAACTCGGAACTGCGCAATGCGAAGTGCTCGTTGTCGC
Organism: Paraburkholderia dioscoreae; assembly: GCF_902459535.1. Taxonomy (NCBI): domain Bacteria; kingdom Pseudomonadati; phylum Pseudomonadota; class Betaproteobacteria; order Burkholderiales; family Burkholderiaceae; genus Paraburkholderia; species Paraburkholderia dioscoreae. The sequence continues at coordinate 29,124 of NZ_LR699554.1, read as the reverse complement.
GGCGCAATTCGCGAGCGGAGAAGTTCAGTTCGCAGCGGCCGAAACGATAAGGCGGCCGGGTCTCAGGAGCGCCTGGCGCAACCGCGCCGCGGCGGCGTAGCAACACGCGAATGCGGGCGAGCAGTTCGGCCGGGTCGGCGGGTTTGCTCATGAAGTCATCTGCACCGAGCTCGAGACCTATCACGCGATCAATCGCCTTGCTGCTTGCCGACAGCAGAATCACGGGTACGTCGTTGCCGCCCATGCGCAAGTCGCGCAGCACAGCGAGGCCATCGCCATGCGGCGCCGAGATGTCGAGGACCAGTAGTGAAGGCCGTTCCATCTCGACCACGTGCTTGAGCCCCGCGCCAGGCGGACGTGCAGACACGCCGCAGCCCTGCCCGCGCAATGATTCGCCCACCACCGCAGTCAAGCCGGCATCGGCGCCCACGAAGAGAATATGCTGACTCATCCAACTGATTCCAGGAGACGATCGTTTTTCAGAGACAGGCACCTGGCGTGCGGATATAGTCAATCCGCGCCCGCTGTCGTCCGCGTCGCCAATCTTCTCTGCATGCGGGTATTCTCAAAACGCGGAACAGCCCCCAAGGTTGCCAGTTTCTTCCCAACTCTTTCAACGCGGAACGTGATACGCGGCGGCGCGTGTGGCGCACCGTACGCGTTGCCCGCGTGCTCCCGAAAACACTCACCTTTGGCATGGAGCGCTTGGGATCCTGCGTGAAGTGCGCGTTGAACTGCTCCCGAAAACGCTCACCTTTCGAGCTTGGGGGCAGGCCGCAACAGCATGCTGGGCGTGGCACGGGTGCTCCGGAACAGGCCACTCCCGCAAACCCTCACCTTTAAATCCGGCGGACTAATTTGCATACCCAGGTAAGCGGCCGTGTGCGCGCAGCTTTACAGCCGCTGGAGAGGCGCGACTCGCGCGTGGGACGGATATTGTGATCGAAGTGTGCCGGTCATCGACACCATCGTGCTGAAACAGAGCGGCCTGGTGAGTGCAGATCAACCTTGCCGCTCACCGTTTTCAATCCGAGGCTTGATAGATAGCGCACGCGTGCATCACGCATGCCTCAATGTGAACGACGCTTTCTGGCCGCCGTCACATGGATACTCGAAAGATCCCGAATATTCTCACCTTTGAACAGGCGAACGGATCCAAAGGCATCGCCTCGATCGCCAGACCGGCCGGTTTATTCGCTTATATAGCGTGTTTCGGCCGCCGCAGTGACTGCGCAACAGAGTCAAAACCACGCGCGCACACGGCTCCCGAAAACACTCACCTTTGCGTGCGAGGACTGCGCAGCCGCGTCTAGCTCGCCAGTTTGCGAAACGTTTCCAGCACTGCGTCGCCCTTGAACGGCTTGACGATCCATCCCTTGACGCCTGCCGCCTTGCCGCGCTCCTTCATCGCCGGGCTGCTCTCGGTCGTCAGCATGATGACGTTGACGGTCTTGTTCGCGAGCTCACCGCGAATCTTCTCGACCATCGTCAGGCCGTCCATATTCGGCATGTTGACGTCGCTGATCACCAGCTTGATGCCGGGGCTGGCCTTCAGCTTGGCGAGGCCGTCCTTGCCGTCCACCGCCGTGTCGACGTCCAGACCGTTTTTCTTGAGAAAGCCGGCCACTTCGTCGCGCACCGTGCTCGAATCATCCACCACCAGAATTTTCGACATGTTTTTTCCTATGACCACACTCAGAACAGATCCAGTTCGCCTGCCTCGACCATTGCGCCGACGTCGTCCGCGACTTCCTTGAAGTCCTCCGGCGACCAGCTCAGGCTGAACACAAAACGTTGATGCAACTTGACCGCCCGGGTCGACTTCGGGTCTTTCAACCAGTACGTGAAGCACAGTTGCGGATTGCCGCTGCCAAACGAGATGTACTTGTGCTTGTGATTCACCAGCAGCGGCACCTGGACCTGGCTGCGTGCCCAGGCATCCGCATCGCCTACATAGCGGTTCCGGAAGGAACCCCAGATCAGATTCGTCACCTCGCCGAGCACGCTGTTGAGATCGCGGAAATCCGCCTCGCCGCGCTGCGTGTTGTCGATCATCTGGTGACGATCGAGCAGTTCGAGGATCGGCGTCTCTTCGGCCTGCATCATCATGTAGCCGCGGCACCATGCGCTTTCCAGCGGAATCAGGCTGAACACCTCGCCGAAGATAATGCGGTCGCGCACGATATGCGGCGTGTCGCACGTGATGGTCAGATCCTTGAACACGTCGCCGAGAATGGCTTGTGTCATGTCGGCAATGCCACGCACCAGCGCGTTCGGATAATCCAGGCTGAAGATGTACTCGTCGATCACCTGGCGCAGCGGCGCCATATCGTGGGCGACATACGCGGCGCACACCACGCGTCGCAAGCCCTCCGGCAAGTCGTCCATGCCTGGGTCGTTATCCCGACGCATGATGATCGGCAACTCGGGGCGCACCGCGTTGATCCTGATCGCGATTTCGGCGCTGGCTTCCGGCGAACCGCCGTAACGCTCGGAGAACAACACCGCGCCCAGATCGATATTCGAGCGCAGGACCGACTGCAGGCGGTTTTTGGCGACTTTCACGCCGACCAGGTTGTTCTCGTCGCAGAAGCGCTTCAGCGCTTCTTTGTGAGCCGGGCAATCGTCCAGCACCAGCACTTTGCTGACCGGTTTGTTCATGTTCATCTCGCGTTCCTGCTCACAGCGGCAATGGCTTGCCCAATCAAAACAATTCCAGCTCGCCGCCGGTTTCTTCGAGCGCGCTCGTGTCGGCGACGAAGTCGATCGGCGCATAGGCGCATACGCATACCGTCGCGGCAAGCCGCACGGTGCCGTTCAGCGTGACCGAATACGACGACAGCAAACCCGGCTTCAATTCATGCAGATGCGGCAGGCAACGCGCGTTCAGCACGTAAGGCGTCGACATGCCGAGGTCCGGAAAGTAGCGCAACAACTCCTGATTCATCGCCCCGCAACACAGATTGCAGATTTCCAGAAAGACTTCCTGGAACGGCCGCTCGTCGGCGGCGTCTTTGAGGTAGTAAGCGCGCGTGCTCTCGTCTTCGTCGAAATGAAGAATCAGCAACAACCTGAACACGATCGACGAAATGGTCAACACGACCACTTGCGTGTCTTTGGATACTCCAACGCTGGCGTCGGCAATCGGCGCGATCTCGCACAGATCGCCGGCATCCAGCGGCAAACGCGCCTGGGCGGCCTTGCGGAAAATGCGGTCGAAGCTGTCCTTGGCGTGGACCGAAATCACACCGCCACCTCATGCAGCTTCGAATGAAACTGATTGGCCAGCGACTCGACGCTGGCGAGCGACGCCGCGATCATCTTGCCACCCGCCTGAATGTCCTGAAACGTGGAAGTCGTGGTCAGGTCGTTGCGGTGCAGGCTGTCGCGATAGCTCTTCGACAACTCTTCGGACCGCGCGGCAAGCGCGCGCACTTCGCTCGCCACCACCGCGAAGCCGCGACCGGCCGGACCCGCCCGCGCGGCTTCGATCGACGCGTTCAGCGACACGATCACCACATGCCGCACAATCGACGACAGTTCCTGATTCTTCGCGTGCATGTCGTTGTTTTGCGTCATGAGCGAAATCATCTGCTCGTGCCAGCGCTCGAACGTCGCGCCGAGACTCTTCAGACGCTCGGCCTCGCCGGCGATCTTCTGGGCCTGATGTGCCAGTTGGTCTTTGTCCTCGGTGGCCGCTTTCAGCGCGGCGCGCAGTTCTTCGGCGTTTGCCGTCTGGAGCGCGAGTTCGTCGCGCAACTGCGTGGTCAGCGCTTGCAGTTCCTGTTCCGCCCGCTCGCGCTCCGCAATCGCTGCGCCATGCCCGGCCTGGGCGGCCTCGAGTGTGTCGATCCGCGCTTGCGCTTTCGCGTGCAGCCGTGCCGTCAGCTTTGCGCTGTGCAGCTTGTGCGCGGCAAATGCCAGCAGCGCGGTGACCGCGCTGCTGGCTGCTACCGCCAATACATACTGTTGAATCACAACCGTTTCCTTCAAATGCCGCCGCGACGTACGCCGATGCGGCGCTCAGTCCGCCATCGCGTCGAGTTGCAGTGCGCCGGCTTCGCCGCGCGCTTCTACGCCGAGCGTATCGACAGCGATGCTATCCGGCAGACAGACGATCGTCTGGAACTGACGGTACGCCGCGCCCTTCTGATCATCGGTAAAGCGCAGTTCGATGCTGCCGTTCGCGCGCTTGAGAAAATCGCGCACCGCGTCCATACCGACGCCGCGCCCCGACAACTCCGTCACCGTTTCCGCGGTCGAGAAGCCCGGCCGGAAAATGAAATCGGCGATCGCTTCGTCGCTCAGCGTGTCGTCAGGGCCAATCCAGCCGCGCTCCGTTGCGATACCGCGAATGCGTTCGAGCGCGAGGCCGCGGCCGTCGTCGCTGAGCGTGATCTGCAACGCGCCGCTATCCAGGCCGACTTCGATACGGATCGAGCCGGCAGGCGCCTTGCCGTGCGCGCTGCGTGTCTCTGCGGTTTCGATGCCGTGGTCCATCGAATTGCGCAGCAGATGCATGAACACGTTGTTCAGCGTGCCGCCCGCCTCGCCACGCAGACGGTAGCCGTTGTCGTCGACACGCACGCTCGGCGCGGGCTTGCCCAGCTCGCTCGCGAGCGAAGGCAGCGAATCCAGCACGCCGGATAGCGCGTCTCGCACGCTTTCGCTACCCAGTGCCCGCAGCGTGCGGCGCAGCGCATCACGCATGGACTGAAGTTCCTGCAGTTCGCCGGCGTTGGTCTGTTCCAGCATGCTAAGCGTGTGCTGGATATGTTCCCTGGCGACCATCACGTAATGGCCCGAGTTGCCGGCCTCGTTGGCCTGGCCTTTGCCCTTGCGACCAAGACTCTGTTCGTTGATCTTCGCGTAGCTCTCGATAGCCTCGCGAACGCGCGTCAATTCACGCATCAGATGCTCCTGATCCCACGAACGGCCCGCATCCGGTTGGCGCAGCTCGTGATAGCTCTGTTCGGTTTCGTGCACGACGTTGGTCAGATGCTGCAGGTTGTAGGTGCGCGCATTGCCCTTGATGGTGTGCATGTTGCGGAACAGCTCGGCAATCGCCGCGTGATCCGCCGCCGAGTGCTTGCGGATGATCCGCTCGTTCTCGCTGATAAAACCGGCCGAGCTCTCAATGAAGTGATGGAACTTCTCTTCACTCACCGCGAGAATTTCGCCGATCATGTCCAGACGGCGGCGCTGTTCGCTGGCCTCCGCCGCGAGCTTGCGCAGTTCGGTAACGTCGCGCACGCAAAGCATCAGGCGCACGATCACGTCGTTTTCGTCGGTAATCGCCGACCAGCTCAGGTCGAGAATCTTCACGCGGCCGTCGGGCATGCGTTTGGAAATCTCGCCGACCAGCAGATGCTGATTGAACGCGAAGTTGATGCAGTCTTCGCCGAGGCAGGCATGCACGGCCGCATCGACTTGCGAGAGCGCGTCCGAACCGATGTCGGTGTCCGCGAACACCAGATCCATCAAACCGCGCCCGGCAATATCCTTCGTTTCGAAGATGTCTTCCAGATAGGCCGAGTACTCCGCGTGGATCACGGCGCCGTCGATCACTGTCAGAATGCCCTGCTGCATGTTCTGCAACATCGCCTGAATGTCAGCGGTTTTCTGCTTGAGTTGCGCCGAGCTTTCCTGAATCTTCTCGATCATGCCGTTGAAGGCGACGATCGAATGACCGATCTCATCCAGCCGGCCGACCGGAACGCGCCGCGTGAAATCCTGGCTCGACGCGATTTCGCTCATCATGGCCTGCATGCGGCTGAGCGGACGCGTGATCTGGCGGTAAAGCAGCGCGCCGATGAAAGTCAGCAGAATGATCGCGATACCCGTGACTGCGGCGATCGCCGTGGTTGTCGTGGCGAGTGTGGCGTTCAGCGTGGTAATCGCCTCGTCTTTCTCGCGATTCTTCTCGACGCGCAAGGTCTCGACGATCCCTTCGAGTTCGTCGCGATATTGCGCGACATTGGCAAACAGATAGGCCTGCGCGAGTTCGTTCTTGCCCTCGGCCTTCATTTTGGCCGTCTCGGCAATCGCGGAGAAATAGTTCTGGAGACTGTCGTTGGCCTGCGAAACGAGCCCCTTCTGCGCGTGGCTCGCGGCATCTTTGTCCTGCAACGCCAGCGCCTGTTGCAGCGAAGCTCGCTTCTTGTTCAGTTCGTCCTGCGCCTGGGCGACCATGTTGGCGTCGGGCGCGTAGACCAGCGTCATCGTGGCGAGTTGCACGTCCTTGACTTGCGACACGAGATCGGCGGAAGCAAGCGCGCTGGGCACGACGCCTTCCGTGACCTTGCGCACCTCGCCTGCGCTGCCGCGCGTCTGGTAGACAGCGTAGCCGCCGATTGCCGATAAGGCGACGAACATCAGAACAACCAATAGCGTGATGCGATGACGAATAGTCATGTTAACCCCCCGGGGTCTGGCCTTCGCGTCAGCCCTCATGGGGAGCAGCGCGTTTTATGCGAAATATGCTCTGACTTGCAGCGCTGCGGAGTATTACGCACGCATATTACTAAGCGATGACTACAGAATTCTGGAACACATTTAAGTATTAAATTTATCTCTCAAGTTTTCGAATAACGCGCCGTTAACTAGCGTCTTTTTAATTTGTATCTTGTCACCATTCCAACAAACTGTGCGTCCAGACTAAAGCTCCATTCGACACCGTGGAGCAACTGATGAATGTCAGCGTCCGCAGTTATCTGTCCCCGACACTCGTCCTGCTGGCTTTCGACTGGCCCGAAGGCGGCACGCGTGAAGACTTCCTCGGTTTCGCCATCAAACGGACGCCGGGGTTCCTCGCGACCGATGGACAGGAGCGCGAAGCCAGCAGTTGGCTACCCAACCGGTTGACCTTTAAAGGCGCGGTGCCGGATACGCAGAAAGACGCGCCGTCGAATGAGGCGCCCATTCAGAAATTCATGTGGTGGGATGCGCGAATCGACGAAGCGGATCGCGAGAAGTCGTTCACCTATCTCGTCTATCCGGTAATCGGCAATCCAGAGGCGCCGCAATTGCTCCACGCGCAAAAGGGCGAATGCAAGTTGAGTTTGCCCGCGCATATGGAGGAGAGCATCGGCTCATGGTTCAATCGCGCCGTGGTCAGCTCACAGGCTTTCGCGCGCAAAGTCGCCGCGCTTCATCTCGCGCCGCACGCGGCGCCGTCGACGGAACAGGCATTGCGGCTGCGCACATGGCTTGCGAACGACTTGCAGGAAGCCTTCGCGCTCACACTCGATCATGCGCAGCGCGCGGCGTCGGCGGTGTACCACCTGACCGATCCGCTTTGGGCGATACCGGCTTTCGAAGCGTTCGGCAAGAAGCAGGGCAAAGCGTCGCTCGCTGTTGTGTACGACTCGCACAAAGTGTCGCAGAAGGGCAAACCGCCCGCACCGTCGCCGAATCAGCCTGCCGTCGACGAACTCGGAGATGTCGCCACCTTCGCGCCGCGCGACAAGACGCACATCATGCATGACAAGTTCATCGTGGTGAACAACGGCAACGGCGCGGCATCACCGGCGCGCGTGCTGACAGGTTCGGCCAATTTCACCACCGAGGGCATCACGGAGCAGGCGAACGTGCTGCATCTGTTCGATTCGCCGGAACTGGCCACGCTCTATAGCGACCGCGCCAAGGCGCTCGCCGGCAATCCGACCATTGCCGCGACCGCGAAGCTCACGCCGGGCTGGTCGGACTCGATTCGGATCGGCAGCGCGCAAGTGCGGGTCTGTTTTTCACCGGAAGAGAAAGACTCGCGTTTGCAGATCGACACGATCGTCGATGCGATCAGCAAAGCGAAGCACTCCGTGGTGTTCTGCCTCTTCATGCCGACCGATGCGCCACTGCGCGAGGCCTGTTTCGCGGCCGGCGACAAAGGCCTGATGATGTTCGGCCTCGTCAATCACATCAGCCCAAAGTCGGCCGAAGCTGCGGAGGAGGCGGAGAAAAACGGGCAGATCGTCTCGACGACGGCGCTCGCCAACATGGAGCTGTATCACCGCGGCCGCGACAAGCGCGACGTGATCGACGCGGAGTATTTTTCACCGGCGACCGTGCCGGCAGGCTTCGAACCCGAGCTACGCCTTTTTCCAGGCGAGCACCCGCCGGAGTACGCACCCGTCATCATTCACCACAAGTTCCTGGTGATCGACGCAGAGGGCACGAATCCGGTCGTCTACACGGGTTCGGCAAACATGAGCAACAACTCCGAACATTTCAACGACGAGAATCTGCTGGAGATTCGCGACCGCCGCATTGCCGGCACGTATCTCGCGGAGTTTCTGCGGCTCTATGAGCACTATCGGGCGCGCGCGTTGGCCATACGGCAGAAGAAGAACGACGATACGCATGAGCGTTTGATGCTGGCGCCGGATGGGTCATGGGCGAAGAAGTATTTCATCGCCGATAGTCCGGAAGACAAGGCGCGTGTCGCGCTGGCGCACGGCGGCGATTGACGTTCGCACTTCGAAAGTTGTGCGTTCAGCGTACAGGCGAATTCAGCGGATCGGCGGCAGATGCTTTGATGCTTCGCGCAGAGTGAGCGGTGATATGAGGTCTCGCGAGGCCGACAGAAAGCCGCTCACCACGTCGGGCGCGTGCCGCGCGTAGTCCCGCAAGGCCCAGCCGATCGCTTTGCGGATAAAGAAGTCGCTTTCCGCGGCCAGCGCACGCGCGTACCCGAACAACCGGTCTTCGTCGGTATGCCCGCGCCAGCCGAGTTGATGAATCATTGCAATGCGCCGCACCCATAACGATTCGTGCTGAAGCGCGGTGTCCATCGCGGCCTGCGCCTGCGGCGCCTCGACTCGCGCCGCTTTCAGCACGCCGCCTACCACGGCCGCGAGCGGATCGACCGAATCCCACCACGAAGCATGCTGCGCGATCGTCAGCAGACGCGCGATGTCACCCAGCGCGAGCGTCTTCCATTTGCGCGCCAGCAGATCCGTGGCGACATACTGGTACTCGCGCGCCGGCATGGTCCATAGGACATTGGCGTATACCAGCAGATGATCGGCGTTCTCCACCTGCAGCGCCTTTAGTACCGGCAAAACTGCTTGCCGCCGCAGCGGCGTCGGCACGCCGATGAACTCGAAGTGGTGGCGCATGTAGGCGCGCATCGCGAGTGCGCGCTCCGCGTCAGCGTGCGGGGCGAGCGCGGCCTTGATTTCCCTCGCGAAAGCGTCAGGCGTCATTGGGGAAAGCGCTCGACGTGAACTTCGCCGCGCCGGCCGAAATACTGCACCTGGCGTCCCGTGATCCAGACGAAATAGCCGACGCATCCTGCCGCCAGAGTTCGGCTCACGAACTCCGCGTATTTGACTGCGCCGCTTTGCGCGCCGCGCACGGCCTGGGTCACGGCATCGGCGTCGAATGCGTTCGCAATGGCGACGTCGGGCAGCGGCAAAGCGATCACGTGCGTCTCGCCGCCGGGCGCGTAGTACGTATGCTCGCCGCGACGGTAATCGGTGAAATACGATTCAATACCGGCCTCACCGAGCGCGCGCACCACCGAGCCGAAGTCGATCGTACCGTTGTGGGATTGATGCGCACAGTTTTCGGCGGCGCGACGGCTTGCTTCATTGAGCTTTGCAGACATGACTATCTCCGGCACGATTGCGCGTTTATTCGATGGGCACCGCTTTCAGACCGTGGACGGCAACCACGTTTTTCATGGCGTCGACAATCGCCGTTTTGACCGAAGCGGGCAGGTGGCCGAAGAACTCTTCGTCGTTCTGATCGGCCAGCCGCGCCAGCTCGGGAACGAGCTTCAGTCCCGACGCGCTCAACGCGACGACGTGATTGCGGCGGTCTTCTTCGACCGTCTCGCGTTCCAGCAGCGCCTTGGCTTCAATACGCGCCAGCAGTTTCGACACCGTGCCCTTACTCATGCCGGTGCGTGCGGCCAGCGCCGTAGCAGACGTGGGGCCCGAGCCGTAAATCTCCCGCAGCAACACCCACTCGGACACGGTTACGCCGTGGGCTTCGACTTTCATCTGGAACCCATGCGATACGTGATTCGACACGAAGCGCAGCCAGTAACCGACGTGCGATTCGAGACCGCTAACGGGTTTCTTTCGGTCCGCCGCGGGCTTCTTGCGAGCCGGCGTATTGGCGTTGTCTTTCTGACGAGAACCTTGCATGGGGTAAACGGAGTAGCGGAGAGCGTTGACCGGATATTAGTTTCCTAGGAAACCAATGTCAAGCTCATCGAAAATCAGACAGACGAGGGCTTGGAGTTGTGCTCCCGAATTCCCTCACCTTTGCATTTGAAGTGCGCACACAGGTGGCCATATTCTCACCTCGCCGGCTCCCGAATATTCTCACCTATAGCAGGAGCGCGGCCTTACGCTTTGCGATCACAGACAACTGGCTCGTCATTCATGGCGATGAAGACAACTCCCTGGAAATCCTCACCTTATCGCAGGTGCGGATTCAATGCGCCGATCGCTCACCTCCTGGAACCGCTCACCTTTTCGGACGATCTCCTGGAACTCCTCACCTTACGTATCTTCATAAGCGATTGAAGTGCTGTTCAGCTCCTGGAACGACTCACCTTTGAGCGAACTCGATCGGTCTCCTGGAAAGCTTCACCGTTGATCTGGATGAGGTCATCTCCTGGAATTCCTCACCATCCTGGAATCGCTCACCTATAGAGGCGCATCACGACAATGGACTAGAACTTGACCTTCAACTGAAACCCGATCGTAAACGGAAGATCATCCGATGGGATCGGCGGAATCACAATGAAGTTCGCACCCACCCGCTTATATTCGACCATGACGATCGGCGCGACCACCGGGCCGATCGTATGATTGCGGCCCAAACCCCAGTTGCCGTAGTTATATCCCGAGATGATCCCGCCGATCGCCGCGATCCGCACGATGCCCCAATGCGCGAACTCCGGCGCCCACACACCGCCGCCGTAATACGAAGGCCGGCGCAACGAATTACGAAAGCCACCGGCAGTCAGCGCCCATTGGTTATTGAGCCAGCATTCGACGCCGAGTCCCGGGTTGAACTGTTCGAAATGGGTGTTCGGGTCGGGGTTGATGTGATACGAACCCAGCATGGCGTCGACCCATACGCCGCCTTCGCACCAGTTGCCTGCATGCGCGGCGGAGGCCGCGGCCAGGCTGGCAACAAGCGCAAGTGCCGCGCGTCGGATGTTCTTGTTGATCTGCCGAAAATGCATGTACTCTCCGCCGCCGGTCGAGCGCCGGCGTCATCTGTGTTCTGGGTATGCTTGCGTGCCGTCCGTCGCGCACTGTACCTCAACCCGTCAGCACGATGTTGAGGACACGCTCGGGCGCGCGGGCACATGACGTGCCCGCAAGCGCAGACGCAACAATAACGGAGAACCGATGTCGGAGCGGTGAACGCGCAGCAGGCGTTCGCCGTGCAGGTCAGAGACCGAGATCGGACAGGCCCGGATGGTCGTCAGGACGGCGGCCGAGCGGCCAGTGGAAAAGGCGGTCGGCTTCGCGGATCGGCATATCGTTGATGCTGGCATGACGGTGCGCCATCAGTCCATGCTCGTCGAATTCCCAGTTCTCGTTGCCGTACGAGCGGAACCAGTTGTTCGAATCGTCGTGCCATTCGTAGGCAAAGCGCACCGCAATGCGGTTATCGGTGAACGCCCACAGTTCCTTGATCAGACGATAGTCGAGCTCCTTCGCCCATTTGCGGCGCAACAGGCCGACGATCTCCGCGCGACCGTTCGTGAACTCGGCACGGTTGCGCCATACGCTGTCTTTTGTGTAGGCGAGCGACACGCGCTCGGGGTCGCGGGTATTCCAGCCATCTTCCGCGGCGCGCACTTTCTGGATGGCGGTTTCGCGTGTGAACGGCGGCAGCGGCGGACGGGTTTCGATCGGATCGGTCATGATGGTTCCTCAGTCAGGTTGCGGTCCGCCGGGACGGCGGTCGTTTGCGTGGCGGTGTGCCTGACTCGCTCGCACACTCCGCGTCGAGCAGGACTTGGGCTGCAGCTTGCGCGTCGAGCGCCGCATCGGGCTCGCCGCTCACCAGCGCGACGGCAATCGCGCCGTCGAGCAGGATCAACCATTGACGCGACAGACGCGCGGCGCGGCGGGCATCCATACCCGACTCCGCAGCCAACTCGTCGCATTCGGTTCGCACGAACGCCAGCAGGCGTTCCTTGTGTTTGCGCGCGACGATCCGGATCGGATCGTCCGCGGAAGCGATCTCACCGGACGCATTCAGAAACGCGCAACCATGAAAATCTTTCGACGCAAACCATTCGCGCAGCACCTCGAACATGCCGAGCAGACGTTTGCGCGCCGTCTTACCGTGCCGTTGCGTGCCTGCGATGAACCAGTTCATCCAGCGTTCGTCGCGCCGGTCGAGCGCAGCCGCCACGAGTGCGTCTTTCGATCCGAAATGCGTGTAAAAGCTTTTGCGCGCCGTGCCCGACTGCTTGACGATCGCGTCCACGCCGGTTGCATGAATGCCGCCGGCGTAGATCAACGCTTCCGCCGCATTCAGCAACCGCTCGCGGGCGCTGCCCGGCGGCACTGATTCAATGTGAGTTTCGGTATCCATGAGACGAAGGGTAGAACGATCATTCTCCCTCGTCAAGTCTTTTGCGTTTTTGCGGGTTGGGTGTGCGACCTGTTATCTTGAGCGGAATCGGTCAACGGGAACGAACTTCATGAGCACTCTGACTCTCCGCGCCACGTTTGTGCGCGCCTTCCTGAGCGCAATGCTACTGACGGCGGTGGCCTGCACGCCTTTGCAAGTGCTCACGCATTCGGTCAGTCAAAACGAAGCGCGTGTGCCGCCGGGCCGCTACGAAATCGATCCGGATCACTGCAGCATCACCTTCGACATCGATCACTTCAAGTATTCGCGCTTTACGGCGCGCTTCGATCGCAAGAAGGGACAGCTCGACTGGAATGAAGGCGGTCTGGACAAGAGCACGACGTCGGTAACGATCGACGCCGCGAGCATCGACACGAATGTGCCGCTACTCGACAAAATGGTGAAGAGCGGCAGCATGCTCGACGTGGAGCGCTATCCGGAGATCCGCTTCGTCAGCACGCGGTTTGAGCGCACCGGCGAGTCGCGCGGCACGTTGACCGGCGATCTGACGATTCACGGCGTCACGCAACCGGTCACGCTTGATGTCACCTTCAACGGTTTTGCGCCTGATCCGCTCACGAAAAAAGACACGCTCGGCTTTTCTGCCGAGGGTCATTTCAGTCGCGCCAGGTTTGGACTGGCTACGTGGTATCCGGCCGTCGGCGACGATATTCATGTGCGCATTCAGGCCGAGTTCGTTAAAACGCCCGCAGGCGGGTGAGCGCGGTGCGGGCGTTATGGGCCGCGGGCATTGCTACACGCGGTAATGCGGATACTAGCGTGCTAACTCACGCGGCGGTCCAGTCGAGAATCACTTTGCCGCTCTCGCCTGAGAGCATCGTGGCGAACGCTTCCCGATAGTCGTCGACCTTGAAATGGTGCGTGAGGATCGGCGACAGGTCCAGCCCGCTTTGCAGCATCGCCACCATCTTGTACCAGGTCTCGAACATCTCGCGCCCATAAATGCCCTTGATTTCGAGGCCTTTGAAGATCACCTGAGTCCAGTCGATCGCGGTCTGCGCGGGCGGAATGCCGAGCAGCGCGATCTTGCCGCCGTGGTTCATCGCGTCGAGCATGCCGGTGAACGCGCTCGGCACACCGGACATTTCCAGCCCGACGTCGAAACCTTCCGTCATGTGCAGGTCCGCCATCACGTCGCGCAACGATTCGCGCGAGACGTTGACCGCACGCGTGGCGCCCATCTTGCGCGCGAGGTCGAGGCGATAGTCGTTGACGTCGGTAATCACCACGTTGCGCGCGCCGACGTGTTTCGCGATCGCCACCGCCATGATGCCGATGGGTCCGGCGCCGGTAATCAACACGTCTTCGCCGACCAGATTGAACGACAGCGCAGTATGCGTGGCGTTGCCGAACGGATCGAAAATAGCGGCGAGGTCGTCGGAAATCTCGGGCGGAATCTTGAATGCGTTGAAGGCCGGAATCACCAGATACTCGGCGAACGCGCCTTCCCGATTCACGCCGACGCCCACCGTATTGCGGCACAAATGCCTGCGGCCCGCGCGACAATTGCGACAGAAGCCGCACGTGATATGTCCTTCGCCGGACACACGGTCGCCGATCGCAAAGCCGCGCACTTCCTGGCCCATTTCAACGATTTCACCCACGTATTCGTGGCCGACATGCATCGGCACAGGAATCGTTTTCTGCGCCCAGTCGTCCCACTTCCAGATGTGAATGTCCGTGCCGCAAATCGCGGTACGCGTGATGCGGATCATCACGTCGTTGTGACCGACTTCGGGTTTCTTGACGTCCGTAAGCGTGAGGCCCGGAGCGCGTTCGAGTTTTGCCAATGCTTTCATGTGCGCCTCCGTATCAGATGACGCCAAGTTCGCGGCCGACGCGCGCGAAAGCATCCACCGCGCGGTCGATCTGCTCGGGCGTATGCGCGGCGCTCATCTGCGTGCGAATGCGCGCGCGGCCTTTCGGCACCACCGGGAACGAGAAGCCGATCACGTAGACGCCTTCCTTCAGGAGCGCATCGGCCATTTTCGATGCGAGTTGCGCGTCGCCGAGCATGACCGGAATGATCGGATGCTCGCCGGGCACTAGCGTGAAGCCGAGCGCGCTCATCTTGCTGCGGAAGTGAGCGCCGTTTTCGCGCACGCGTGCGCGCAGTTGCGCGCCTTCCTCGCTGGCCAGCAGTTCAAGCACCTTCAGCGAGGCGGCGGCAATACTCGGCGTCAGCGTGTTCGAAAACAGATAGGGACGTGAGCGTTGCCGGAGCAACTCCACGATTTCCTTGCGCGCGGCCACGTAGCCGCCCGATGCGCCACCGAGTGCCTTACCCAGCGTGCCGGTGATGATGTCGACGCGCGACAGCACGCCGCAATGTTCCGGCGTGCCGCGTCCGTGTTCGCCGACAAAACCCACCGCATGCGAGTCGTCGACCATCACGAGCGCACCGTAACGGTCGGCCAGATCGCAGATGCCGGCGAGGTCGGCGATGATGCCGTCCATGGAGAACACGCCGTCGGTGGCGATCAGTTTGAAGCGTGCGCCGGCGGCTTGCGCTTCGATCAGTCTGGCTTCGAGATCGGCGAGATCGTTATTCTTGTAGCGAAAGCGCTTCGCCTTGGAAAGCCGCACCCCGTCGATGATGCTCGCGTGGTTCAGTTCGTCGCTGATGATCGCGTCATTCTCGTCGAGCAAGGTTTCGAACAGCCCGCCGTTTGCGTCGAAACAGCTGGAGTAGAGAATGCAATCGTCGGTTTGCAGAAACGCGGCGAGCGCTTTTTCCAGCTTCTTATGTACCGTTTGCGTGCCGCAAATGAAGCGCACCGACGCCATGCCGAAGCCGTCGCTATCCAGACCCTGCTTTGCCGCGTCGATCACGCGTGCGTCGTCGGCGAGTCCCAGATAGTTGTTCGCACAGAAGTTCAGCACGGCCGAGCCATCGGCGAGACGAATGTCAGCCGATTGCGGGCTGGCGATCACGCGCTCGTTCTTGTAAAAGCCGTCAGCGCGAATCTGCTCGAGGGTGTCGCGCAAATGGGCGAGGTATAGGTCACGCATGAACCAGACTCCTGAAAGGGGTGAAAGCGCCCGTGTCAGCGTGTTCGGCATGTGCGACCACGAGGCGGCCTGTTATAGTCGGCTGTCAGTTTTATCGGATATTTTCGTTTTTCCGAACTAAAATCCGGTATGTCGAACAACTCTAAACGATGGGTCAGGAAATGGCAAGTTCGGGTATCCGCCGCGCCGCGGCCAACGCGGCACCTACTTCGGGCGCAACATCGGTGCCGGCAGTTGCGGCGCCGCCGCGCGTCGGCGAGCAGATTCAGCGCTTGCGCGCGGAACGGCGCATGACGCTCGACGACCTGTCGCGCGCGGCCGGTGTGTCCAAATCGATGCTCTCGGAAATCGAACGCGACAAGGCCAATCCAACCATTGCGGTCGCCTGGCGTCTGACTAATGCGCTCGGTGTCAGTCTCGATTCGCTGTTCGCGCCACAGAAGACGCCGGAAGCGATCGCCGTCTCCGGTCCGCACGAGATTCCCACTTTGAGCGGGCACGACGCCAGGTATCAGTTACGTGTGTGGGGGCCGATCGAACTGGCCGGCAAGTTCGAGTGGTATGAATTGACGCTGCAGCCGGGCGGAGTGTTGGCGTCGAACGCCCACGAACCCGGCACGCGCGAGCATCTGACCGTGTTGCACGGATCGATCGAAATCGAGGCAGCCGGCACGACAAAACGGCTCAAGGCGGCGGACACCGCGCGTTATGTCGCTGACGAGCCGCACGCGATCCGCAACGCCGGCAAGGGCGAGGCGAAAGCGCTACTAGTGGTGATTCATGGCTGACATTTCGGCGCACCGTGGCTAGCGGTTGGCGGAATCGGCGCTTCGGACGAGGTTGCGCCGAATACTGTATATTTGTACAGTACAGGGTATCGACTGGAGCCGATCATGAACGACCTGATAACCGACTCGACCGACCACGCTCTGGCCGCGCTGCGCTATCAAACCGCGGCGCGTGATCTCGAACGCATCGTGCGCAATATCGCTGCGCGCTATATCGTGCAGGAAGTGCCGCTCACATGGCGTTTGCTGCACGCCGTCGAAGCCGAGGCGCTTGCAGATCTCGGCTTCGCCAGCCGGCACGACGCGCTGATGCTGGGACTCTTTCAACGGCCGTCCGATCTGCCGTATCCGGAAACGGACGAGGCCGTGGACTTCGGCACCTCCACGGCGTTGCCGGCGGTTTTCGCGTTTGCGGTCAGCGCCTATGAAGAGGCGGCACGCCGTGCTGTCCCCCCTTCGTCGCAGAATGCTCCTCTCAAACGCGCACGCGCGTGGGGTGACTGAAGGCTGCGTTTCGAGCGGTTGCCACCTACAATAGGTGCAACTAACGGAACTGTGAGTCCATGTCACCCCCTAATCTGACCGACCCGGTCCCGCGCCCGGCGCCATCCACGGACCTCTTCGATCAACAGCGTGAGGACTGGCGTCGCGACCCACAAATCGCTTTCGACGCATGGCTTGCGAAACAGCATTTCCGGCGTTCTTCCGCTGAAGTCTACCAGGCACAGTGGGGGCTCTTTCTCGACTGGTTGGGCATGCGCCAGAAGAGTCTGGTCACGGTCGACGCTCGCACGATCGCCGAATTCGTTGCCGGGCTCGATGTCCGGAAAACCCAGCGCATGCGGTATTTACGGCTAATCGAGCGAGTGCTCGATCACGTGCGCGAAATCGAATCTGCTTCGACCAATCCAGCGCGTTTCATTGCTCAGGACGGCGAGGCAGCCTGGCGCAACGCGCGTGATAACGAGCCGACCGGCTTTCTCAGTCATGCCGAACGAACTGCGCTGACCGCGCATCTGTTTTCGCCGTTAGCGGATCTGTCAGCGGCTCAGCGTTGGCGGGAGCGGCGCGACCGTGCGTTGATTGCGGTGTTTTTAGGCGGTGGATTGAAAACCGGTGAAGCCGCCGCGCTTTCGGTTAGTTGCGTGAATGCCGGCTCACCCTGGGTGACGATCGAGGCGGCTAATCCGATGCTCACACGGCGTACCCGTCTTGCGCCGTTCGCCGCAGCCATTCTGGACGCCTGGCTCGCCGAGAGACAGCTTGCGGAATTAGCCGGGAATCTGGTTTTCCCCGCATCCCCCTCCGGACGCCCGATGCATAAAGCCACCATGCTGCGCGCCGTCGATGCATTGATCGGCGGAGCGGGAATCGCCGCGTCGCGGACGTCGCGAGCCAGTCCGCAAACATTGCGCAACACGTTTGCCGCGGATCTGTTCGAGAGCGGGGTCGAGGCGGAACTGGTCGGGCAATGGCTGGGATTTGTGCAGGCGGTGTCGGCCAACCGTTTGTATCGCGCGTGGCAAAACTGGACGGATCAGCAGGATTCCCCTGCCGCGGACGTGCCGGATCCGGCTATTCCGCCATTGCCCGCGCCTAGGCGCGACGGGCGTTCGACGAGGAAAAGGGGAGCCAGCGAGTCCTGAATTTCCTCACCTTTCTGGTCCCGAATTTCCTCACCTTTGCCACTTTGTCCGTTATCGCAACGCGCCAAACCTCATGCCGATGCCGCAACCGAACTGCTCGACTGAAACCGGCTAACCGCCTCCAGCCTTGACTCACCGAGACCTGACGAGTGATCGCACTCCGGACATTGCAGCTCGAAGCGGTGATCCACTTGCGACAGTTCCGGCTCACCTTCCTCACATTTTGGGCACCGTAGCGGTAAGGCCACGTGGCCATCCACGGCGGTGCCGATCGCTTTCAATTCGTGTTCTGTCAGCCGGCCGGCTTCGACCAGCGAACAGAGCAGGGTGGCAATTGCAGGATCGACGCCCTGCTGGCTGCGCAGGACGGCGACTTCTTTCGTCAACGCATCCAATTCGTCGGATTGCTCGCGCAGTTGGGCGTCGAGTCGGTCGCCGCGCGCCTTGGCCGCGGCGATTTGCTGAATAAACTCAAACTCTTTGCGGCTTGCGTCGCGTAGGCCGGACTGATAGGTCGCCGCCATGCTGCGCAAAGAATCGAGTTCGACCAACATCGGTTTGACGCGGCGCTCGGCTTCGGCAATTGCGTCTTTAATCTGTTGCGCATAGTGCTCGGTGCTTTGGCGCAATTCGACGTGCAACGCGTCGATCCGGTCCCGTAACGTCGCATTGGTCGCAAATTCGGTGTCAAGGCGTTGCCGAAGCGCCTCGTTTTCCTGATCGAGACGGCGCACTGTTGCCTGCAGCCCTTCCTGGTGAGTATTACCGTGCGTGGTCGCGCTCGACAATTCTGCTTCCAGCGCGCGAACGCGTTCCCAGCCCGCCTCCGCTCGCAGTTCGCTGCGCTTGATCGCGTCTTCCGATGCTTGCTGGCGAATTTCCGCATCTCGGGCGCGCTGGTCGGCGGCGGCGATCTGCGTATGCATTTCCTCGCGCTCGTCATCGAGCGTCGCACGTGCGTGTGTGACGGCCTCTTCAAAAAGTGCGCCGAGCAGTTCGCCGGCACGCTCTTCAAGTGCCTTTGGGATAGCGCCGGCACCAACTTTCATGCGCGACACATCCCGGATGCGTTCCCAGAAGTGATCGATGTCTTTGGGGATGTCGCTCGCACTGCCGGTTTGCGTGAGATCGCGAACGGTGGCCATAGATGGCCGGATGCCTAGATCAAAAAAAAGTCGCTTGCATGCGTGGAGCGAAAGATCTTGCCGCCGAGCCCCGTTAGCTCGAAGCGTTTCAAGCTCATTCCGAATGGCTTGCCGTTCCTGATCCAGATTCATATGTCCCTCGACGTCGCTCGAATTGGATAGATCATAACAATTTACGTATTTTTTGCTACGTATTTGTCGTTAAGGAACGTGGATTAGCAAAAAGGCGTTACTTGGGTGCGTGGTTGGGTCGATGGATTCGTACCGGCCGGATTTTTCCGTGAAACAAAACGAAGAATAGCTAATAAGGTCTTGTAAAGAAAGAGCTTTTAAAGGTTTTACAGCGATTGCATACTGTTTCACGACCGTGTCGTTATGCCAACATGGTTCGAGGAGGCTTTGTCCGAAGGACGCACGGGGAAAGTCTAGAGAGTAATAAAAGTAAACACCTTTGAACCCATGTTAAAAACGTTAACGCCACGGCAAAGCCTTATCTGGCAGGGGTTTCAGCCCGACAAGGTGAGGCTTTGCGGGAGATGTGGTGAGGTCTTGCGGGAATGTCGGGTGATGAGGTTCGGGGGACTCGGTGAGCCGGTGCGGGACAGAACGTGAGGGGGTTCAGGAGGGACCCTAAAAGTGCAGTATGACCAAAGGTGAGATTTTGCGGGAGCTGAACGCCACAGATTACCCGGCAGCGCTCAAAAGTCGGTTTGCAGTCTGGCCAAGGCTAAGGTGAGTGCCTTCGGGATGCTCTGCCGTGGCCAATTTGGACCTTATTTTGAGCCGGTTAACCCCATTGGTGAGTCAAGTCGGGAGAAAACGCGAACCGGAGGTGAGGGTTTACGGGGCACGAGGGGCGTTTTTGCCTCATTTCTGTGCGTCCACATATCTGAGGTGAGGGTTTTCGGGAGTGAGGAGGTGTTTCGGCGCGATGCGAAGCATCGACGCTGTGAGGCCGTCGATCCTCTGTATGACGAAGGTGAGGAAATTCGGGAGGTAGGGTTTTGTGCGGTGAGCCGTCTGTGAAATATGCGTCGTTCGCCACAAAGGTGAGACTTTTCAGGAGTCGTTTCTGTGCCGACCGATCCATAAGGTGAGGAAATACAGGAGGGAAAATGGCTTCCACATCGCTGAAAAGCCCTGTAGACGTTGTTGAGGGCGTTTTCGGCTAACAGTCGGGGAATTTGAACGGTGAGGATTTTCGGGGCCGTGGCGGCCGCGATCAGTCATGCTGGAATCCACCTAAATTAGCTCTAAGGTGAGATTTTACGGGAGCGCTCGTAGACGGTGTTGCCATAGCTTGAAGTGTAAGTCATTGAAATTGTTGAGTATTGGCTCGGTGATTCGCAAAGGTGAGGGTTTTCGGGGGCGCTCTTTCAGGATGAGCGAGAGCTCCTGGAGTGGTCAATGGTGAGGTTTTTCGGGATAGTTTTTCGCTGCTTTCTGGGCTCAACAGGTCGGGAGGCCGCGTCATTCCGAGCTCTCCGGCAACGTTAAGGTGAGCTTTTTCGGGGGCATAGGGAAGAGGCGCGCAAACCGCGGGTCGGGCACCCCCCTCAAGTTTTGTCCATAGCCGTTTGCACGAGTTACAGCTGGCGGCTCGCGTGAAAGGCCAGTACTGGCGATCCTGGCTCGGCGCATTATTGGAAAGCTTGCGACGCCTGTGGAGAACTGGCCTGAGGGGCTATATGGCATGAACGCGCGTGGGTGGCATACGGGCCGGTCCGATGAACGCTGTGGAGGCTTGTGGCTGTGGTCGCGGCCGTTTGGCTGCGCCGGGCACGCATTTGAAGTGTGGCTGGCTTCGGCGATGCGCATTCGACAGCACACTCGTCGGCCTCCACATTTGTACTGCCACGCGCCTCTGCTACGGGACCGTGATTGCCCGAACCTTCTTCACGACTTGGCCGGCTCGCGAATGCTTCAGGTCTGCGTGCGCACCTCGTCAAAAATCCATGAAAATTTTTTGAGGTGAGAAGATTCGGGATCGGACCACGTGCGTTGGTCCGCGCAGCGGAAATGGTTCGAATTTGCCAGGCCCGCGACCTGCAAGGACCGGCCGAACCTAGGGCGAAACGGCTGAGGTGAGGGTTTTCGGGAGTTGCTGGAGGTGAGTTGCTGCTCGTAAACTCACTTCACCGCGAACGGTGAGATGTGCGCTATAGACGCGTATCACCGCAGCCGGTATGCTCTCGCCAAATCCCTCCTCGACCAGACGCATGGCCACGAAGCGCGCGAAGAAGACCGATGTAGTCAGCCCGAGCTCGGCCGAATTGCGCAAAGCCGTCGAGGCGATCGCGATTCAGCCGAAAAGCGGCAAAATCACGCTCCTTACCCGCAAGCTGTTCAACGTGCTCCTCGCCGTCGCCCAGCAAGCGGACGAATCCGGTGACACGTATCGGGCCTTGCTGTCCGACATCGTCGCGAACTCCGCGTTTGATTCCAACGATACCGCGCTCGTCAAGGAGCACTTGCGGCGCATGGTTTCAGTGCAGGTGGAATGGAGCACCGGGACGTCCAGTCAGAAACCAGGTCGGAAATGGGGCATTTCCACGCTGATCGCCGACGCCGAAATTCTCGAAGATCCCACCACCCGCCGCGTCTGGGTGGAATTCTCGTTTGCGCCCAAGATCAAGAAGAAGCTGCTCGACCCGGTTCAGTACGCGCGTCTGAGTCTCCAGTTCCAAAGCCAACTTCGCAGTAGCGCGGGTCTCGCGCTTTACGAGATTTGCGTGCGCTACCTGACCAACCCGAGCCATCTGACGATGCGGGAAACGTGGGAATGGTGGCGCCCTATCCTTTCCGGCACGCCAGACACGGAAGCGGGCGATGAGGCGAAGCGCGAGTACAAGTACTTCAAGCGTGATTACCTGCGCCCGGCCATCGCCGAGGTCAACGCGGTCACCAACATCTTCGTCGAACTGATCGAGCACCGGGAAGGACGCCGCGTGGCCGAGATCCAGTTCCGCGTGACCGAGCGCAAGCAGCCTATGCTTGCACTCGACGAACATCCAAACGTGTTCGACAGCACGCTGGTCGACCGGATGGTGAAGATCGGCATTCCGCTGAAAGAAGCACAAACGCTGTACGCCGATAGCGAAGAAAATCGCATTCGCGCCGCGCTTCAGATGACTGAACAACGCATGCGCAGCACGTCGTTGCCGCCGGTGCGCAGCGCGCCAGCGCTGTTCAAGGACGCCTTGAAGAAGGGTTATGCGCCGCCTGTCGAAGCACTGCCGTCGAGCGGTGGCGGCAAGGCTGCGATGGCTGCGCCGGCGGACGATCTCAAGGCCCGGCTGCTTGGCGAGTACTCGGCATATCGCCGCAAGGAAGCGCGCGAGCTGTACGACGAGCAGGGTGAGTCCGAGCGGGAGATCGCGCGGCAGTCATTTGAAGAAGATGAACTGCCCGGACTCGGCACGCACATGCGCGACGACTGGCGTCGTCGTGGGCTGGATTCGAAGATCGTTGAAACGGCATTCTTCGATTGGCTGGCTCGCAAGACCTGGGGTGAGCCAACCGACGGTGACCTGCTTGCCTTCACGCTGAGCCAGTCGCGCGCGGCGTAATGATCGGATGGGGCGCCGCGGTTGACCGCAGCGCTGCCCACCTCTGGACAAGCCCTTCTTACTTCAGCATCTTTTCAATCTGTCGAAGGATGTCGTCGCGCTTTTCACGCGTGAGGCCCTTCAGACGCAGTTCGATTCGATCGTCTCCGTACGACTTAAGATCGCCTACCGACACCCCGTCGAGTTTGATTTCCAGACGCTGCGCGTAGCGTTGCCGTCCCGCCGGTTTGGCGCTTTCCTGGCCGCTTGCCCTTCCCTTAACGATGTCAGCAACCTGCCGGGTGCTCAGATCGTCCGAGAGGATCTTGTTGATCAGACGCAGCGTCGCATCGGCGCCGCGGGCAGTGTGGTAACGACCGACCTGATAGGCCATGTTGGAGCCGAAGCGATCGGGTCTCGCGACCATCTCATGCATGACGACCTCGGGCAATTTGGAAATTGACAAGGCGACTGCAACGGTCGACTCGTCCAGCCCGAGGTGTTCGGCGAGTTCTTTCTGGCTCTGGAAGTGCCGGTCGTCGAGAAAGCGTCTCCATACGACCGCGTTGTCGAAGACGGTCTGTGAATCACGTTGGACGTTGAGGTCGTAACCAAGCTTGTAGCTCTGAATACCGATCGGCAGATCGATGACGATGGCCTTCACCGATTCCTTGTTCGCTTCTTTCAGTGCTCGCACGCGCCGTCCGCCATCGCTGACGAAGTAGCTGCCGGGGTTGTCGTAATCAGGAATAACGTGAATTGCCTGCTGCTGCCCCTGCTTAGCCAGGTTGACCGCGAGTTCGGCAATCGACGACTTCAGATAGAAATGCCGCGGGTTGAACGGGCTCGGCTTGATCGTTTTGAGCGCCAGCTCGATGACCTGACCAGGCCGGTAGCCGTGCTCGAGCCGCCATGTGCGGTAGGCCGCTGATTCATTGGCTGCATCAACGGCATCGACTTCGGCGACGTTCTGCGACGGCGTGCCGGGCGCGATGATGCGCCCCGCCGCCTCGCTATTCCTGGGGTCGTTCTTGACGATACCGTCGATTGCGTTCAGGCGATCGAGAGCGGTCCGCTTTTCGCTGCTGGTCGAATCAGGACGTGCTTGAAAGCCTTTGGCGAATTGGGAGGGTTTCATTCATGGTCCTTTATGCGCATAAATTTCACGGGAGCAAGGCGGCGATCTCATTCGCACACGCTCGTACTTCAATGGCGGCAAGCTTGGCGCCGCGATCATTCATCTGGAGCACTGTTTGCCCTAACGCCATAGCCTGCTTATAGGCCTCGCGAGTCGGGATCTGTGTCTTGAGCAACGGGAACCCGAGCTCTTCCAACGCGCGTTTCAGTTCGCGCGTCAGCATCCGTTTTTCTTCGGTTTTATTGAGGAGGAAGACCGCGCGCAGATCCTCGTTCATGAGCTGCGCCTGCTGGACAAGTTTCACCAACCCGATACTCGACCAATAGTCGGCAGGCGATGACGATGTCGGGATCACGGCGACGCTGGCAGCGAGCAGGACCACGCCTGAGACTTTCTCAGTGATAGAGGGCGGGCAGTCGACGACGATGATGTCATAGTCGGCCACGAACTTCTTGATCTCGCGGTGGATCTGGCTACCGGCTTCGGAAAGATTGACGACCGGAAAGGGGATACCCGTATCGCCGTCTGATGACGCACTGGCCCAATGGATCAGTGTGTTTTGACCATCTGCGTCTACAACGAGGACGCGCTTGCCTTTCTCATGAAACGCAGCGCCGAGGTGCATCGCGATGGTGCTCTTCCCGACCCCGCCCTTCTGCTGAGTTACCGCGATGATTTCTGCTGCCAAACTTCACCTCCTCTTTTTAGACGCAGATGGATTTTACCTGGATGATTTTGTATTTCAATCGTTTTTGTGTAAACGCGAGAATGATTAGCCATTCGGGATAGGTTTATGCGCATAAACGCTCGGACGCAGCGACGTGGTCGTTGGCCAGTCGAGGGAGAGCCGCTCTTCTGATACTTCGATGCCCGGTCTGGTCGATGCGGCGTCTGTAGACGGCAAGCGGCCCTAGGCTGATAGTCCATCGAGTGTTGTTTGGAAGGTTCGGGCGGTTTTGCCCGCGCTGTGCTGAATCGGACGAGTTGGGGCCTGCGCCCGCGTGATTGTCTTTATCAGCGCGCGCTCCCCCGAGTCTGGCGATATGCCCTAGTGCGGAGGGCGCGGTGGACGTGCTGGTGTTGGTCCAAGATTTATGCGCATAAAGTCGCCACCGGGAGGATCCGCGGTGGCCGTTACTTAGCTAAGGGAGGTTGGGGGCCACCCCTTGACGCATCGGCAAGCTGGTCGAGAGCCGAGAGTATCGGTCCGTCCTTTATGAAGGCGTCTCGCATAGCGCGAAATACGCGAACGGCGGCGGCTCGGAGGAGGCGGCGGGCGCGCTAGCCTCCACGCTTTATGCGCATAAAGCGCAAACCCTTTCCGCCACAAATAGGATTCCTCGTTCAGTAGTCAACGACGCCCGGTCCACGCTGCGACATGGGCCGCCGAAAAAACCTCGCACGGAATGGCGCTCTATTTAGTGCGAGGTTGCGAGACAGCTTTCTCGCATGGGCAACCCGTGTGGTCTCTGTATGGCCTAGATGCCTCATCCACCCGCCACACCGAGTGTCATTTCAAATACACGCAATAAATTGGGAAATATTCAAAAACGGCAAACCACATTCTTAACCTATCATCCAATCCCTCGCGCAGCGCCGCCAAAGTGTCCGGGCCCCTTCGGACTAGGTATCTCCACAAACCCTTGCGTCCACAAACATATAGAGCTGCCGCGGCGGCGCACCTCCCAACCGGTAAAATCCTCACATAAACCACCCAACCTCCCGTTGCGCATGCGCAGTCCGCAACCCCATTCACCATCACCCGAAACCATGATCACGATCTACCACAACCCCCGTTGCTCAAAATCACGCGCCGCATGCGAACTAATCGCCGACACCTACAACAGCGCAAACGAAGCAACGGAAATCATCGAATACCTCAAGCATCCACTCACGGTCGATCAGCTCAAGCAACTCAACGCGCAGCTAGGCTGCGCAGTCCGCGAAATGATCCGCGACACGGAAGCCGAGTACAAAGAACTCCAGCTCTCCGATGCCACGCTGACTGACACTCAGTTATACGAAGCATTGGCGAAACATCCCATCCTTCTGCAACGGCCAATCGTCGTGCGAAACGGGCGGGCCGTGATCGGCCGCCCCCCCGAAAAAGTCGCCGCGCTATTCGACTGAATGCGCCTGATTGCGCTTGAATGGCGACACAGCGCGAGCAAATAGAGACTGTATGTCAGGCCAGCGGACTAGACCTTGCTCGCAGGCAACGCCGCATCTTTAGTCACGATCCGCGTAGGGATAATGTGCAATTCGGCGAACGTGTCGGCGATATGCTGTTGTTCCGCGAGCACACTCGCATCGACGGGTTTGTAGATGTGCGCATAGTGTCGCAAGCCCGCTTCGATCACGCCTGCGTCGAGCCCTTGAATGGGCGCGAGCTGTGCGGCCGCTTCGCTGTAATGCCCCCGCACCCACGCTCCTTCTTTGCCGACTTCGTCCATCGTGATCGCGAGCACATCGGCGTTCTGTTGAGCGAACGACCGGGCACTGAGGAAGAACTGATGATGGCTCACGATGCCTTCGCCATCCGCGAGCAAGCGCGCATTCGACTGCCGCTTCGCCGCTTCGAGGAAAGGATCCCAGATCGCCCACGCATCGATCGCGCCGCGCTCGAAGGCCGCGCGGGCATCGGCGGGCGCCAGGTAGACAGGCTGAATCTCGCTGTACTTCACGCCGCTCTTCTGCAGGGCGGCGACCAGAAACCAGTGAACATCCGAGCCTTTGTTGAAGGCGATTTTCTTGCCCTTCAGATCGGCCAGCGTTTTGATCGGTGCGTCCTGATGCACCAGGATCCCTTCGGCATGCGGCGTCGGGATTTCATAGGCGACGTAGACGAAGTTTGCGCCGGCGGCTTGCGCGAACACGGGCGGTGCTTCCCCAACGTAGCCGAAGTCGATGGCGCCGACATTCAATCCTTCGAGCAACTGCGGCCCCGCGGGAAACTCGGTCCATTTGACGGTGATGCCGAGTGGCGCGAGCCGTTTTTCGAGCGTGCCGTGCGACTTCAGCAACACGAGCGTATTGGCTGCCTTCTGGTAGCCGATGCGAAATTCCCTCGCGTGCGCATCGGCGGCAAAAACGGACGTGGAGACGACGGGCAACGTGGCGGCGGCGAGCGTGGCGCCCACACCTGCAATGAACGCGCGGCGCGTGAGCAGCGGATGACGTGACATAAAAATGTTCGTTAAAAAGACGGACGCAAAACGGACCGATTGGCCCCGACAATAATTCGTCTGCAAGCCTGGACGAACCGATAAATTCACATAAGCAAATCACGCGAGCTAGCGAAGCTCGTAGGGCTCCCGATCTGGCGCCTTCTGCGTCGAATCGCCGCCCGCCGCTACAATTCGTCATCCGCGGGCGGCCCGCGGATGCGTCACTCTCTCGACCAAAAGGGACACCGTGCATTTGACAACAACACTCGCGCCGTGGTCATCCCACGACACCCAACTGATTCTCTCGTGCGCGCTCGGGCTCGTACTGATCATCGTTTTCATCAGCGCGCTGAAGCTCGCGCCGTTCCTGTCGATTCTGGTCGGCACGTTCGCAGCGGGTTTTTCGGCGGGCCTGCCGCTCGAAGCCGTTGCCAGTGCATTCAGTAAAGGAGCGGGCGCGCTGCTCGGCGACGTCGGCATCATCATTGCGCTCGGCGCCATGCTCGGTGCGCTCATGGCCGAATCCGGCGCCGCCGACCGGCTGGTCTCGACCATTCTCAAGCACTCCACGCCGCGCACGCTGCCGTGGATGATGGCGGTGGTCGCACTGATCATCGGCTTGCCGCTCTTTTTCGAAGTTGGCCTCGTGATGATGGTGCCGATCATCTTCGTGATGGCGCGCCGTTCGCAGCAACCGATCCTGCGTATCGCGATTCCGGCGCTGGCCGGCATGACCACGCTGCACGCGCTTCTGCCGCCGCACCCGGGTCCGCTGATCGCGGTGAGCGCGCTGCACGCCGATCTCGGCCTGACGCTCGGGCTCGGTCTGATCGTCGCGATTCCCGCGGTGATTCTCGCGGGACCGCTCTACGGCATCTGGTTGTCCAGGCGCATGCACGTGGTCGAGCCGGAGGAAATGGGCAAGCTCTTCAGCGCAAAGCAAGACACCGGCGAGCCGCCGGGTTTCGCGATCTCCCTCATCACGATCCTTTTGCCCGTTGTGTTGATGCTGGGGCGCACGGTCGCCAAGCTGCTGCTTCAGCCCGAAACGTTTCTGTTCAACACGCTGAATTTCCTGGGTGAGCCGCTGGTTGCGCTCGGCCTCACCGTGCTGTTCGCGGTGGTGGCATTGGGTTGGTCACGGGGCATGGCGCGCGAGCGCGTGGGCGGCATTCTGCGCAAGAGCCTGCCGCCGATCGCTGCGCTGCTGCTGACCATCGGCGCCGGCGGCGGCCTCAAGCAGGCGCTGGTGGTAGCCGGCATCAGCACGACGATCGGCAAGGTCGCGGTCGGCGCGCACATGCCGCTGATTCTGCTGGCCTGGCTGATCGCGGTCGCGCTGCGTCAGGCGACGGGTTCGGCGACGGTTGCCACCACCACTACGGCGGGTATCGTCGCGCCGGTCGTCGCGGGTCTCAGCACGACGCACAATTCGCTGATGGCGCTCGCCATCGGCGCGGGCTCCGTGTTCTTCTGCCACGTGAACGACGCCGGTTTCTGGATGGTCCGCGAGTATTTCGGTTTGCAATTGAAACAGACGGTGATGGTCTGGTCGGTTTTGCAGACGATCGTGTCCGTCGTCGGCCTTGCGCTCACGCTCGTGTTATGGACAGTGCTGACGTGACGGTGGAATAGGCGTGCGCCGCGTTGGCAGGAATTGACGTCTCGCTGTCAATTCCGGGCAGCCGACGCCACTTACACTGGCCGACAGGCGAGAGGCGGTTGCGCACCTCGCTTCCCTGAAAACGCGGAGCCACCATGCTTGAACTGAGACCGTCCTGCGAAGGATGCGGCAAGTCACTGCCGCCAAACGCATCCGACGCCATGATCTGCACGTACGAGTGCACCTTCTGTGAAGTGTGCGCGCTCACCAGGCTGCGCAACGTGTGTCCGAATTGCGGCGGCAATTTCCAGCGTCGGCCGATTCGCACACGCGCTCAACTCGAGAAGCATCCGGCCGGTGTCACCTCGCATCCCGTTTCGATCGATGAAGCGTCGCATGCGCGTTTCTTCGAGCGTTACCGGGACACGCCGCCCGGCGAGCGCT